>JBKBLH010000064.1:0-2634 GCA_046296475.1 Reyranella sp. | reverse complement strand
GCACCTTCCCGGCGCGTTATGCCAATACCTGCTGGAGCCTCATCGAGACCGACGACACCGTGAAGGTCGGCGGGCGCTACGAGGCGAAGGACGGCAAGATCGCTGCTGTGGAGACCTTCATCTCCAAGACCGGCGAGACGGCCGATCTGCGCAAGCAGACGCAGGAGGAGAACATGGGCTGGTATGCCGGCATCACCGCCGACATGTTCACCTGATCCTACCGACCACGACGTCCTGAACGCGGCACGCCCGCTCCCCCCGACCCGGACGGCCTCGCACGGTCGTCCGGGTGCCATCCCCGAAGGAACCGACCATGCGCATCGCAGCCATCGCCGCTCTTGTTGCGACCAGTGCCCTTGGCACGCCCCTGCTGGCCCAGGCGCCGGCGCCGACCCCGGCGGCGTCCGCAGCGGCCGCCCCTGCACCCGCCGCAGGAGACCCGGCTGCAGGCGAGCGCGTCTTTACGCAGTGCCGCGCCTGCCATCAGGTCGGAGAGACCGCCCGCAATCTCGTGGGGCCGCAGCTCAACGGCCTGTTCGGCCGCACCGCCGGCTCGGTGGCGGGCTTCAACTATTCGCCGGCCTACAAGACCCCGGAGGTTTCCGCCAAGGTCTGGTCGCCCGAGAATTTCACCACCTACATCCGCAACCCGCGCGCCGTCACCCCCGGCACCCGCATGGTCTTTGCGGGCATTCGCAGCGAGACCCAGATCGCCGACCTGATCGCCTATCTGAAGCAGTTCGGCACCGACGGAAAACGCCGCCAGTAGGCCTCATCGGCGAAGTCCCGCATCTCGACCGTCGAGGTGCGGCCGTTTCGGTTCCGACTGCGACACTCAGGCAGCGGCACGCTGCCCGTGCAGCCCCACGAACTGCACCTTTCCGGCGGTCCGAAGAAGGGGACCGGATCAGACGTCCACGCCGTCAACTAAACAGCGTCGCTGCCTTGTCGCTGCGCACGATCAGCACGGCGCACGTGGCGTGGCGGGCGATGGCGGCCGCGGAAGAGCCGAGGAGGTAGCTTGCCATCGAGCGTCGGTGCGCGCCGACAACGATGAGGTCTGCTCCCCAGGACTTCGCCTCATCGAGCACCTCGTCATGGACCGAGCCCATGCGGCTTGCCGTCGAGACGCGGTCGGCCGGCAGCGCCACAGTCTTGACCACCGCCGCCAGGCCGGCGTTCGAATGAGCCTCAAGCTTCTGATAGTAATCGTGTGGAACAGATTCGAGCGAGCCTGCCGGCAGGATCGCGCGCACGTGCACAAGCCTGATCTCGCCACTATAGGTCTTCGCAAGTTCGGTCGCGGCCATCACGCCGGGTGCTGCGACTTCAGGCTCGTGGATGTCGACGGGCACGAGGATTTTCTTGAACATGGCGCATCTCCTGCGTCTTGAACCGACCCGCTTCTTCGGGCCCAGAATGATGTCGGATACCGCCATTGGCAAGTGCGTGCCCGCCTCGACGTCGTCGCGCAAATTGCATCGGGATTCCAGGGGCATAGACCAGCCTGCAGCAGGTCAAGACGGTCGTGAAGTCAGACACGCACAACCGGTCTGTCTCCGGGCCACAGTGTTCGACGGCCTCATTCATACTTGAACCGTTCCAGGATGATCCGGGCGCGTGGAACGCCGCGGGCCACGAGGCTCCGCTCCACGCTGGTCATCATGGCGGGCGGGCCGCAGACGAGGACCAGCCAGGGCTTGTCTTCGAGAGTGTCGAGGCACCGGCCGAGAACGTCCGGTGTCAGTTGGCCGACAGGGCCGCTCCATCCGGACGGCGGCTCTGACAGGACGTGGATCACGTCAAAATCGAGGACATGCCTCAGGGCATCGATCTCGTCCCGGTACAGGATCTGGGTCTCGACGCGATTGGCGTAGATCAGTCGTACGGGATGGGAACATCGTTCCGCACGGAGTTGCCGCAGCATGCCCATCACGGGCGCAAAGCCAACGCCGCCGGCGATGAACAGCACGGGCCCTGACTCCCGGCCGTTCAGCGTGAAGGTGCCATGCGGCCCGTCCAGATAGGCGCGCGTGCCGACCGCGATGTCGCCGATCCGGTTGGTGAAGTCGCCACTCTGCTTGATGGCGAACTCGATCCGCGGCAGGGCGTGCGGCGCGGAACTGATGGAGAAGGGGTGCTCGGTCAGGCTGAAGGCCGAAGGGCCGAGGTTGAGCCACACGAACTGCCCCGCCGCGAACGGTGGCGCCGACCCACGCTCGGGTTCGACCGCCACCTCCCATATGCCGTCGGCGATCTTGCGGTTCGAGACGACGCGGTAGGGCGACCGCAACTGCATCAGCGGGTGGATCACATAGACGTGCACCACTGAGCCGATGGCGGTCGCCGTTGCCGCGACCCAGAAAACGGCAAGCCAGCGATCTGCGCTGAAGGTCCCCACCGTCAGCGTGTGGTGCGTGCCGAACACGGCGATGGCAATCGCGCCGATGGCATGGCTCAGGCGCCAGACCTCGTATCGGATGGGCAGGCGGTCTCGGAACACGGCGAGCAGGACGACCAGGATGGTCAGCCACCAGGCGATGACTCCGCTGCGCAGGGTTGGCGAGGCGAACATACGATTCAGCGCGGCAAGCGCATCCGCCGGCTCCGGAAGGAGCCGCGGCGCGGCGTAGA
>JBKBLH010000063.1:0-2679 GCA_046296475.1 Reyranella sp. | reverse complement strand
GTACGCGTCCGGTGAGGGCCACCTTTTCGTGAGATCGGCGGCGTGAGAAGTGAGCACGTTAACTGGCAAGTTGGCGGGCGCGTAAATGTCGACAGTAACGGTTCTGACCAGCCCCGAGCGGCGTCGTCGATGGTCCGCGGCGGAGAAGTCGCGGATCGTCGAGGAGAGCTTGCAACCTGGGGCGATGGTGACGGCGGTGGCCCAGCGTCACGACGTACACCCGAACCTGCTGCATCACTGGCGGCGACAGCTGCGCCAGGCCACCGGCCGCAGGGTGAGCTTCCTGCCGGTGACGGTGTCGGCGGAGAAGAGATCGACGCCCGGGGTCGGGGGATCGATCGAGATCGAGCTTGGCGGCGGAGTTCGGTTGCGCGTCGATGCAGCCGTTGACGAGGCGGCGCTGGGCCGGGTTCTTCGCGCGCTGGGCCGATGATCGGCCTGTCGTCGGCGACGCAGGTCTGGTTGGCGAGCGGCCCGACGGATATGCGGCGCGGCTTCGATGGCCTGGCGCTGCTGGTGCAGGAGACGCTGAAGCGCGACCCGCACTGCGGTCACCTCTTCGTCTTCCGGGGCAAGCGCGGCGGGCTGGTGAAGATCCTGTGGCACGACGGCCAGGGGATGTGCCTGTTCGCCAAGCGCCTGGATCGTGGCCGGTTCGTGTGGCCGAGAACGGAGGGCGAGGCGGTGACGATTACGCCGGCGCAGTTGGGCTATCTGCTGGAAGGCATCGACTGGCGCCTGCCGCAGCACACGTGGCGGCCACAGACAGCAGGATGAGTGCGGCATCGCGACTCGGCGTGGCGTAAGTCGTTGCATCGATCGGCGGCCGTACCGCTAATGGCGATGTGAAGCCAGCCGCCGATCCCTCTCTGCCGGACGACGTTGCGACGCTGAAGGCGATGCTGCTGGCCGAGCGAGCGGTCCATCGCGCCGAGTTGGAGAAGCTCAGGCTGACGATTGCCAGGTTGCGCCACGATCAGTTCGGTCAGTCGTCGGAACGGCGCGCGCTGCTCGAGCAGCTCGAGCTGCAGCTGTTCGAACTCGAAGAGGACCAGGCCCAGGCCGAGACCAAGGCAGAGATCGCCGCCCCTCAAGGTGTAAAGGTGCAATCCTTCGAGCGCCGCAAGCCGGCGCGGCGCCCTCTGCCCGACCATCTGCCGCGCGAGCGCATCGTCTATCCTGTGCCGGCGGCGTGCCCTTGCTGCGGCGGGACACTGCACAAGCTCGGCGAGGATGTGACCGAGAGCCTGGAGCTGGTGCCGCGCCAGTGGAAGGTGATCCAGCATGTGCGCGAGAAGTACTCGTGCCGGAGCTGCGAGCAGATCACGCAGCCGCCGGCACCCTCGCACCCCATTGCGCGCGGCCGTGCCGGTCCGGCGTTGCTGGCGCACGTGCTGTTCGGCAAGTACGGACTGCACCTGCCTCTGACCCGCCAGAGTGCGACCTTCGCGCGCGAAGGCATCGAGCTCGACGTGTCGACGTTGGCCGACTGGGTCGGTGCATCGGCGGCGACGCTGATGCCGCTGGTCGAGGCGATCGGCACTCATGTCTTTGCAGCGGAGCGCCTCCACGTCGACGACACGACCGTGCCAGTGCTCGATGTCGGCAAGACCCGTACCGGTCGACTATGGGTCTACGTCCGCGACGATCGGCCGTTCGCCGGGCCCGCTCCGCCCGCGGCCATGTACTTCTACTCGCCCGATCGCGGCCGCGCGCATCCCGAGGCGCACTTGGCCGGCTGGCAGGGATTGATGCAGGCCGACGCCTATAGCGGCTTCAATCGGCTCTACGAGCCGGGCCGGCAGCCGGGGCCGATCGTCGAGGTCGCCTGCTGGGCCCATGCGCGGCGCTACTTCTTCGACCTGGCGCGGCTCAACAAGGCGCCGATCGGCATAGAGGCCGTGGCCCGCATCGATGCCCTGTTTGCCATCGAGCGCGAGATCAACGGCGCCTCCCCCGCAGACCGCCATCGTGTCCGCCAGGAACGCAGCAAGCCTCTGGTCGAGGCTCTGGGGCAGTGGCTGCGCGAGCAGCACACCAGGGTCTCACCCAATGGCAAGACCGCCAAGGCCATCGCCTACAGCCTCAATGCCTGGCCCGCTCTCGGCCGCTTCCTCGAAGATGGCCGGCTGTGCATGAGCAACAACGCCGCCGAGCGCGCCATGCGCCCGATCGCGACTGGCCGGCGCAACTGGACCTTCGCCGGTTCCGATGAAGGCGGACGACGGGCCGCCGCCATCTACACCCTGATCGAAACCGCCAAGCTCAACGACGTCGATCCGCTCGCCTGGCTCGCCGACATGCTCGCCCGCCTCCAGGATCATCCTGCCAAACGCATCGACGACCTGCTCCCCTGGTACTGGCGTCGACACTCGCACCAACGCGCCGCCGCCTGACCGGCTCTCTGCTGCGTCAATGACTCACGGCCGCGGCCTTCACCGGATGCGTACGTGGTCACTCGGATACAGCACTTCCAATTCGACATGCTGGACGGTCTCCGGGAGCGGGAAGGATGCATCATTGGTCAGGCGATGCTCGGTGGTCCTCTTCGCGATCTTCGCGCGGGCCTTCAGGATGACCACGGTAGGGTCAGGCCCCTCGTTGGAGAAGTCGCGCCAGATACCCTTGATGGCGAACCGGGCGAGACCGGAGACGGGGACCGGCAGGACGAGCTTGCGG
>JBKBLH010000062.1:0-3243 GCA_046296475.1 Reyranella sp. | reverse complement strand
GCCTATTTCCAGAAATGCCGCGACAAGATCGGCTATGTGCCGAACGTGCTGCTCGCCTATGCGCACGACCTCGCCAAGCTGAAGGCCTTCGCGGCGATGTACAACGACCTGATGCTGGCGCCCTCGGGCCTCAGCAAGCTGGAGCGCGAGATGATCGCTGTCGCCGTGTCCTCGGTGAACCGCTGCTACTACTGCCTCACCGCCCACGGCGCGGCGGTCCGCCAGCTCTCCGGCGACCCGGAACTGGGCGAACTGATGGTCATGAACTACCGCGCCGCCCGGCTTGATGCGCGCCAGCGGGCCATGCTGGATTTTTCCGTGAAGCTGACAGAAGCGCCCTGGACGGTCGACGATCCAGATCGCGAGGCGTTGCGCAAGGTGGGCTTCTCCGACCGCGACATCTGGGACATTTCGGCCACCGCCGCCTTCTACAACATGTCGAATCGCATGGCGTCCGCCACCGACATGCGGCCCAATCCGGAGTATCATTCCGCCGCACGCTGATTTGACACGGTCCGGGGCTGGCAGCCGCCATCGGCGCCCCTAGATGACAGGATTGATCCCTGTCGTGGCGCCACGGAGCTGAAGACCATGGGAACCAACGTCACCTATCGCGGCCCGGCCGACCTGCCGGACGTCATCCCGGTGTTTCCGCTGCCGGGAGCCCTGCTGCTGCCGCGCGGCCAACTGCCGCTCAACATCTTCGAACCGCGCTACCTCGCCATGATCGACGATTCCTTCCTGGCGGGGCATCGGCTGGTGGGCATGGTGCAGCCGGTGCCGGCCGACGAGGATGCCAAGCGGCCGGCCCTGTCCACGATCGGTTGCGTCGGCCGCATCACGCAGATCGCCGAGTCGGGTGACGGGCGCTACATGCTCAGCCTGACCGGTGTTTCCCGCTTCCGCATCGTCGAGGAACTGGCGGCGACCACGGCCTACCGGCAGTGCAAGGTCGATTTCGAGCCCTTTGCCGGGGATTTCGAGCCGCGTGTTGGCGAGGATGACGTCGACCGGGAGGGTCTCCTGAAGACACTTCGTGAGTTTCTCGACGTCAACGACATGGAGGCCGACTGGGACGGCATCCAGCGCGCGCCGACCGAAATCCTCGTCAACGCCCTCTGCATGATGTCGCCCTGGGGGCTGAAGGAGAAGCAGGCCCTGCTGGAGGCGCCCGACCTGAAGACCCGGGCCGCCCTGCTGGTGGCCGTCACCGAGGTGGCGCTGGCCAAGGACAAGTCGGCCGACGTCAAGCCACCGTTGAACTGAGCGGCTGGCGCGCGCGGCGTCGGCAGGCTAGATCAGTCCACAGACGCTCCTTCGAGGGATCGCACCACCATGTCCGAACCATCACAGCCCGCCGCAGAACCGAGGACCGCCGTTCCGCCGACGCGGCCGGGAACCGTCGATCCGCGCCTGCTCGAGGTGCTGGTCTGCCCGGTCACCAAGGGTCCGCTGGACTATGACGCGGAGGCGGGTGAACTGATCTCGCGCGGCGCGAAGCTCGTCTACCCCATCCGCGAGGGCATTCCGATCATGCTGCCGGAAGAGGCCCGTCCCCTGGACGACTGAGGCGCCTCAGAGCATCGCCGCGCCGGGCGGATGCTCGTCGAGCAGCGCCCGACGCAGCTTCTCCATGGCGCGGCTCTCGATCTGCCGGACGCGCTCCTTGGAAATGCCGAGCTTTTCGCCGAGCGCCTCGAGCGTCGCCGTCTCGTCGCTCAGACGACGCTCCCGGATGATGCCGAGTTCCCTTTCCGACAGGACATGCAGCGCCTTGCGCAGCCAGACGACGCGCCGGTCGCTGTCGATGGCCTCGCCCACCACCTCGTCCGGCAGGGGCGCCACATCGGCGAGATGATCGAGTCGTTGGGCCGAACCCCCGTCGTCCCCTTCGTGGCTCGGGGCATTGAGCGACAGGTCGGAGCCCGAAATGCGGGCATCCATGACGGCGACGTCGGCCTGCGACACGCCGACAGCCTCGGCGATATGCCGGTGAATGGTGGCGGAGCCGACGCCTGCGCCCATGGTCTGCGACAGCTGCGCCCGTAGCCGGCGCAGGTTGAAGAACAGCGCCTTCTGCGCCGAGGAGGTACCGCCGCGCACGATCGACCAGTTGCGCAGGATGAAGTCCTGGATCGAGGCGCGGATCCACCATGTCGCATAGGTGGAGAAGCGCACCTCGCGCTCCGGCTCGAAGCGCGCGGCCGCTTCCAGGAGGCCGACATGGCCCTCCTGGATGAGGTCGGCCATGGACAGGCCATAGTGGCGGAAGCGTGAGGCGATGGCGAAGACGAGGCGCATATGCGCCTGGGCCAGCCGGTGAAGGGCCACCTCGTCGTCGCGATCCTTCCAGCGGACGGCCAGGGCGTGTTCCTCCTCGCGGTCGAGGAAGGGCGCATCCTTCGCGGCTTTCGCCAGATGCGGCGCTACGCCGGAACCCTGTGCCATGCCGAATCTCCCAGGGATCGGTGCGGCAGGTGATCCTGCTCTTGGCAATCCGGAGGGATTACGACCGTGTTGGCCATGCGGATCAACCGCAAACCACCCTCAGCGCCTCGGTTTTGCGACCTTCTGCCGCAGAGTTGATGGTGGTCCTGCGGGTTGGACTCACGGGTTGTTCTGAGACAGCGCGGGCGACAAAAAGAAAACCCGGCGCGAGGCCGGGTTTCCACTGGTCTTGATCGGAAGGCCGGACTGCGGCCGCGCCTTATCAGGCGGCTTCGACTTCCGGCTCGTCGCTCTCCTCGGCCTCCTCGGCCTCCGCCTTGGCGGGACCGCGGCGCGGACCCTTGGCGAGCTGCGCTTCGATCAGCTTCACGGCTTCGGCCTCGACGACACGCTCGACGGCGGCGAGTTCACGCGCCATGCGGTCGAGGGCCTGTTCGTAGAGCTGACGCTCCGAATAGGACTGCTCGGGCTGGGCGTCGGAGCGGAAGAGATCGCGGACGACCTCGGAGATGGCGATGAGATCGCCGGAATTGATCTTCGCTTCGTATTCCTGGGCGCGGCGGGACCACATGGTGCGCTTGATGCGGGCGCGACCCTTGAGAACCTCCATGGCCCTCGCCATCAGATCGGGCTCGGCAAGCTTGCGCATGCCGACCTGTGCGATCTTGGCGGTGGGAACCCGAAGGGTCATCTTGTCCTTCTCGAAGGTGATGACAAACAGTTCGAGCTTGAAGCCGGCAATGTCCTGCTCCTCGATGGAGACGATCTGGCCCACCCCGTGGGACGGATAGACGA
>JBKBLH010000061.1:0-3879 GCA_046296475.1 Reyranella sp. | reverse complement strand
CACGATGCGGCCGTCGCGGTCGGTGCCGAACTCGTATTTGGTGTCGACGAGGATCAGCCCGCGCTGGGCGGCGAGCTTCTGGCCCCGAGCGAAGAGCGCGAAGGCGTAGTCGGTCAGCGTCTGCCACTGTTCGGGCGTAACGAGCTTCTGATCGAGGATCTGATCCGGGGACAGCGGTTCGTCGTGCCCCCCGTCGAAGGCCTTCGACGTCGGCGTGATGATCGGCTCGGGCAGACGCTGGTTGTCCCTCAGCCCGTCCGGCAGGGTGATGCCGTACATCTGCCGCTGGCCCTTCCTGTAGAGCGTCAGGACCGAGGTTCCCGTCGTGCCGGCGAGATAGTCGCGCACCACGATCTCGACGGGGAGGATGTCGAGGCGCTGTCCGACCACCACGTTGGGGTCCGGATAGGCGATGACGTGGTTCGGGCAGATGTCCGCCGTCTGCTCGAACCAGTAGCGCGCAGTCTGCGTCAGCACCTCGCCCTTGAACGGGATCGCCGCAAGAATGCGGTCGAAGGCGCTGATCCGGTCCGTGGCGATGATGACGCGGCTGCCGTCGGCGAGGTCGTAGTTGTCGCGCACCTTGCCGCGGTAGTGGTTCGGCAGTTCCGGAATGGTCGCGTCGTCAAGGACGCGGTGCGCATTCGCCCGCAACATGTCGATGTCCATCGCGTCGCCCTCCAGCAAGCCCTCGCCCCCTCCTTTATCGCCGCACAAGAGGGCCGTCGACGCCCCGCGGCGATTGTCCACCGCCGCCGGCTTGACCGCAGGGGCACGATCGTCTTGGCTCTCGGACCTTTCTTTCCCCAGCGTGAGATGCATGGAAGCCTACGTCACCCCGGTCATCGAGTTCGTCAAAGCCAACCAGGCCTGGGCTCCCGCCATCATCTTCGCACTGTGCTTCGCCGAATCGCTCGCCGTGCTGTCACTGATCGTGCCGGCCTGGGCGATGATCGTCGCCTTCGGCCCGCTGATCGGCTCGGCCGGCATCCCGTTCTGGCCGATCCTCCTCGCCGCTGCGATGGGTGCAACGTTGGGAGACGCAGTCTCCTACTGGTTCGGCTACTATTTCAAGGACCGCATCGCGACGATCTGGCCGCTGTCGCGACACCCCGACATGCTGCCCAAGGGCCATGCCTTCTTCGAGAAATGGGGCGTCTGGGCCATCTTCATCGGCCGGTTCTCGGGGCCCCTGCGCGCCGCCGTGCCGCTGGTCGCCGGCATGCTGGCCATGTCGCAGTGGAAGTTCCAGATCGCCAATGTCCTCTCGGCCTTCATCTGGGCCGGCGCGCTGCTGGCCCCCGGCAACTTCCTCGGCAAATACCTGCCCTTCCTGCACTGATCGCGGCAGGCCCGCCTCAGGCGAGCGTCGCCGTCCCCAGAAGGTCCACCGGGAAGGCGTGGACGTCCTGCAGAAGCTCGACGAAGGCCCTGGCCGTGAACTCGGTCTGCTCCCGGCCGCTCGCCGGCGTCGCCGCTGCCGCATTGCCTATCGCCCCGGCCGTGGACAGGTCCTCGCTCATCCAGCCGAAGGAGACGCGCTGCGTCGCCCTCAAGTGCCGGTAACGCTGCTCCATCACCGCGGCGGCGGAGACGAAGTCGCGCGCCTTGGCCATGTGCACGAGGTCGCGGCGGAAATGCAGCATCTGCGAGGTTTCGATCTCGCCGCCATGGATGCCGTGCGTCTGCTCCGCCTCGGAGAACAGGCCGGCAGGCGAGCCGAGTCGATGCCAGGAGCACTGGACCACGAACATGCCGTGGCGGCGGCGAAGATCGCGCGCGACGATCTCCATGGTCGCGACATTGCCGCCGTGGGAATTGGCAAGGACGAGCTTCTTCACCCCCGCCCGCGCGACGCTGTCGCCAATCTCGTTCAGGAGGCGGATCTGCGTTTCGGCGGAAATGGTGAGGGTGCCGGGAAACGCGATGTGCTCGTCCGACTTGCCCATCCAGACCGTCGGCAGGAAGGTCACCGGCAGGCCCCTCGGCAGGATGTCGCGTACCGCCTGCACATTGCCCTCGGCGATCACCGTGTCGACGGCGACGGCGAGATGCGGTCCGTGCTGCTCAACCGCCGCGATCGGCAGCACGGCGATCCAAAGCGATGTGTCGGAGCAGCGGAACTCCTCGGTGGTCATTTCGGTCCAGAGCTGTTTCGGCAGCATGATCGCGCCTCCCCGCTTCGATGGCGTCAGCCGGCCCTGGCGGCCACCACCTCGACCTCGACCTTGAATTCGGGCCTGGTAAACCCCGACACGATCATCAGCGTCGAGGCTGGCGGCGGGCTGGCGACATGGCGGTCGCGCGAGGCCATGTAGCCGGCCATGTGGGCCCGCTCCGTGACGAAGGCATTGATGCGGACGATGTCGCCCATGTCCATGCCGGCGGCCGCGAGCATATGGCCGATCGCGGCAAAGCAGAGATCGGCCTGCGCCTCGGCGCTCTCCGGGATCACGCCGTCCGCGGCAAGGCCGAGCTGTCCGGAGCAGAACAGCATGCGGGTTCCGGCCGGCACCACGACCGCATGGGAGTACTTGGCGAAGGGCGCCGGCATCGTCGCCGGCGTGAGCTTCTCGAGCATGATCAGGGTTTGCCCATCTGGATCGGCAGGGCGGTCGTCTGCTTGATTCGTTCCATGGCGAAGCGCGAGGTGACGTTCTTCAGCGGCATCTGCGAGATCAGCCGCTTGTAGAAGGCATCATAGGCGTCCATGTCCGCAACGACCACCCGCAGCATGTAGTCGACGTCACCGGCCATCCGATAGAATTCCATCACCTCCGGCATGGCGGAGACGACCTCGGCGAAACGGGCGAGCCAGCCCTCCGAATGGTCGGCCGTCTCGACTGAAACGAAGACGGTGAGCCCGAGGCCGAGCTTCTTCGGGTCGAGCAGCGCCACGCGCCCCTTGATGATCCCTTCGGCCTCCAGCTTCTGGATGCGTTTCCACGCCGGCGTCGTCGACAGGCCGGATCGCGAGGCGATCTCCGCGATCGATAGCGAGGCGTCGGTCTGCAGGACCGAAAGAATGCGGCGGTCAGTATCGTCCATCCCGGAAATCCCTTCTATGGGGACTGATCTTCGGAGGAGATGTAGCCGCTCCGCGCGCCCATGGCGAGCAAGACAAGGGTCTTATACACGCCGGCCGCGCAACGTCCGGCGAACAGACTACCGCGTGGGATCAGTTTCCGGCGTAGAAGGCTGCCGGCCAGGGCCAGTTGACCGTATAGGCAGGAGCACCCCAGAACCGGTCACGACCCGGCTTGCCGCGCATCGTCGACGACATGGCGACGAAGTCGCCGTTCGACGTGTAGGGCGCGAAGAGCATGTCCGGGCGGGAACTCAGACGGTCGCCGGGGAAGGACACCTTCGGGGTGATCAGCCAGCTCGGGCGCGAAACGCGCACCTCGGGAACGGCCCGGCGGCGCTGCTGCGCCTCGGCCTGATGCACGGCGGCCTCAACCGCGAAGACGGCGGTCGCTGCGACGAGGCCGATGGCGAACTGGCGGATCATGTGGTGCTCCCGATGCGTCGACGAACTCTAGCCTTGCGTCGCGTCCCGGTCGAGAGCATGCCGGTCACAGATTGAGGAACTGTGACCGGCACGCATCGCTTCCTCAGGCAGCAATGCGCCAGGCTTCGGCAAGTTCCAGACCTTGCCAGCGCGGCGCCTCGGCACCCGTCGGGCTGACCAGCCCCCGCGCGCCGTCCAGTGCGCCGGGAACCAGTTCCATCCCGAGAAACCGCGACCGCTCCACCGGTCCCGGCATCCACAGGCGCTCCATCTTCGCGGTCGCGAAGCCAAAGCGCCGGTAATAGGGCTCATCGCCGACGAGGATGATGGCGCGGTGCCCGTCATCCCGCGCCCGGTCGATCGCTTCC
>JBKBLH010000060.1:0-3943 GCA_046296475.1 Reyranella sp. | reverse complement strand
TGAACCCGCTCTACACGGTGGGCGAGCAGCTTATCGAGACCATCCAGACCCACACCAGCATGACCGGCAGCCAGGCGCGATCGCGCGCCATCGACCTCCTGACCGAGGTCGGCATTCCGGCCCCCGACAGGCGCATCGACGCCTATCCACACCAGTTCTCGGGCGGCATGCGGCAGCGCGTCGTGCTGGCGCTGGCGCTCTGCGCCGAGCCGGAACTCGTCATCGCCGACGAGCCGACGACGGCGCTGGATGTCTCCGTGCAGGCGCAGATCATCTCGCTCCTGAAGAGCCTCTGCAAGGACCACGGCACTGCGGTCATGCTGATCACCCACGACATGGGAGTGATCGCCGAGACGGCCGACCGCGTCGCTGTCATGTATGCCGGACGGATCGCCGAAATCGGCCCGGTGCAGGACGTCATCAAGCGCGCCCGCCATCCCTACACCGAGGGGCTGATGGGCTCGATCCCCGCGCTCGACGCCACCGCCGACCGGCTGGTGCAGATCCCCGGCTCGATGCCGCGGCTGACGGCGATTCCGTCCGGCTGCGCCTTCAACCCGCGCTGCCCGAAGGTCTTCGACCGCTGCCTCACGGAGCGGCCGGAGCCCATGCCCGTCGGATCGACGCGTGTCGCCTGCTGGCTCTACGCCAATGACGCGGAGAAGGCGGCATGAGCGAGCCCCTCGTCACCGTCCGCAATCTGTCGCGGATCTTCGACGTGTCGAAGCCCTGGCTCAACCGTATGCTTGAGCGCGAGGAGCGCCGCCTGCTGCGCGCCGTGCAGGACGTGTCCTTCACCATCGGCCGGCGCGAGACCTTCGCGCTGGTGGGCGAATCCGGCTCCGGCAAGTCGACTGTCGCCAATATGGTGGTCGGTCTGCTCGAGCCCTCGGCGGGCTCGGTCGTCATCGACGGCGTCGATATGGCCCGCAAGGATGATGCGTCCCGCCTGAAGGCGGTGCGGTCCACGATCCAGATGATCTTCCAGTCGCCCTATGCCTCGCTCAATCCGCGCTGGCGGGTGGACCGCATCATCGCCGAGCCGATCCGCGCCTTCGGCCTGATGAGCGACGCCCGGGAGATCGAGGCGGAGGTCGGCCGGCTCCTGAGGACAGTCGGCCTCGATCCTGCCGACGGCACGAAATACCCGCACGAGTTCTCAGGCGGCCAGCGCCAGCGCGTCGCCATCGCCCGGGCGCTTGCCTCGCGGCCCGAATTCATCGTTTGCGACGAGCCGACCTCGGCGCTCGACGTGTCGGTGCAGGCGCAGATCCTCAACCTGATGCGCGATCTGCAGGACGAATTCGGCCTGACCTATCTGTTCATCTCGCACAACCTTGCCGTCGTCCGGCACATGGCGACGCGGATCGGCGTGATGTATCTCGGCCGTCTCGTCGAGGTCGCCCCCGGTCGCCAGCTCTTTTCCGCGCCGCGCCATCCCTACACGCGCATGCTGCTCGACGCCGTGCCCGACCTCGACATGACGGGGCGACCGCGCAAGCCGGTGCTCGGCGAGATTCCGAACCCGATCACGCCTCCATCGGGTTGCCCTTTCAACCCGCGCTGTCCGTTGGCGAACGGGCGCTGCCGGACGGAAGTGCCAGCCTCGATCTCGGACGAGTTCGGGACTGTCGCCTGCCATGCCGTCATAGAGGGGCGGTTGGCGGCGTGACCTACTGCCGGCTCAGCGGCCGGCAGCAAATGGCCACTCGCCAAGGGCGGAAGTGGGTGGCACGTTTGGCCAGCCGAAAAGGCGGTTGCCAAGGAGTGCAAGATCGTAGGGCAGGGCCGACCATGTTGGTACGCCGCCCCAGGTCCAGGCCCAGGGGACGAGCAACCAGACGACCAATAGGGCCGCGCCCTCGCGGCGCGCCAGCTGGCGGAGAAAGCTCGGCTCGCTCAGCCAAAAGGCATAGAGGAGCGGCAGGGTGACAGCCGCGAAGACGCGGGTCTGGTCCTCGGAGATGACCAGCACGATCATAAGGCCGCCCAGGGCCGCGAAGAAGGGAATCGCCGCCCGACCGCGGTCGGCATAGCGAAGCGCCACCAGCCAGCCGACGCCCAGCCCAGCCCAGACGACTTGGTGGGCATGGAACCAGAATTGGCCAGCCAGCATGGGTAGACGGTCGAGAAGCCATGTGAGGCGCCCCTGCGGCGCCAGCCCTACCAGGTGGAAGATTCCGAGGAGGGCCAACTTGCCCGTGACGATGCCCGCGAGAACGGCCAGTGAGAAGCGACCGGAGACGGGAGCTTGGCCGCCAAAGCTCGGCGTCGAGACGCTGGCGAGGCCAAGTGCAGCGAAGCCTATAAACGCCTGTTCGAAATGTTGCATGCCGAGCGCCATGCCGACGAGAGCGGCGAGTGCCGGTCGCCTGCGCAGGGCCAAGGCCGTGACGATCAGCAGGAACGTCAGGCCGTCATGGCTGATCCAGAACAGGCCGGAGGCGGATACCGGCAGGGCGGCGAAGACGACAAGAGCGATGCGTGCCTCCCGTTCCTCGAGTTCGGCAAAGGCGAGCGTCACAACAAGAGCGAGAAAGCCGAGGACGTAGCCGAGATAGACGAGGAGGAAGGGTGCCTCGGTTCGCGCACCAAGGAGCCACGCGATGAACGGCGCGAGCCAACTCGACATGATGTACTGAGCGGACGGCTCTTGGATCGTCTGCGCGAAGGGGTCCTGCGCGATCCTTAGTCCATCGCCGATGTTGGGAATCAGCCAGAGCCCGGTCTTCGCCAGCATCGCGGCAAAGAGCAGCATCAGGAACGCGCGACGTCGCCAGTCGAAGACGATTTGTTCCGCGAGGCGAAGGAAGAGCATGTGTGATCCTGAGAGCTCAAGACTTCCGTCATCCGCTATGGATGGCGGAAGTCTTGGCATCTGTCGACTGGCTCAACTCCCCTCAGGCGGCCTTGCCGCCAATCACGCCGCGGCGGATCTGGTCTTCCTCGATCGACTCGAACAGCGCGCGGAAATTGCCCTCGCCGAAGCCGTCGTCGCCCTTGCGCTGGATGAATTCGAAGAAGATCGGCCCGAGCACCGTGCCGGAGAATATCTGCAGCAGCACGCGCGACATGCGCCCCTCCTTCTCGCCCACCGCGACCGCGCCCTCACCGTCGATGAGGATACCGTTGGCCTGCATGCGGTCGACGGGCTCGCCGTGGCCTGGGACGCGGGCATCGACCTTCTCGTAGTAGGTGACGGGCGGCGAGGGCATGAAGGGGAGGCCGTTGGCGCGCAGGGCCTCGACCGTCGCGTAGATGTCGCGCGAGCCGCAGGCGATGTGCTGGATACCCTCGCCCTTGTAGAGTGCGAGATACTCCTCGATCTGGCTCTTGTCATCGAGGCTCTCGTTGATCGGGATGCGGATCTTGCCGCAGGGGCTGGTGAGGGCGCGGGACATGAGCCCGGTCAGCTTGCCCTCGATGTTGAAGAAGCGGATTTCGCGGAAGTTGAAGAGCTTCTCGTACCAGCCGGCCCAGAAATCCATGCGGCCGCGATAGACGTTGTGAGTGAGGTGATCGAGGTAGTAGAGCCCCGCGGGCTCGGGGTGCGCGTCGTGCGCGCCGGTCCAGACGAAGTCGACGTCGTAGATGGAGCCCTTGTCGCCGTAGCGGTCGACGAAATAGAGCAGCGAGCCGCCGATGCCCTTCACCGCGGGGATGGAGAGTTCCATCGGGCCGACCTTGCCGACATAGGGCTCGGCGCCGAGTGCGATGGCGCGCTCATAGGCGAATTTGGCGTCCTTCACCCGGAAGGCCATGGCGCAGGCGCAGGGGCCGTGCTCGGCGGCAAAGCCGGCCGCGAAGGAATCCGGCTCGGCGTTGACGATGTAGTTCACGTCGCCCTGGCGATAGAGCGTGACGTTCTTCGAGCGATGGCGCGCGACGGCGGTAAAGCCCATCAGTTCCAGCACCACCTTCAGGGCGTCGGGATCGGGGTGGG
>JBKBLH010000059.1:0-3956 GCA_046296475.1 Reyranella sp. | reverse complement strand
GACAGATCATCTCAACCGCGCCAGCGACCTCTACCGTCACGCCGCCTCTACCGGCGCACGCGAGCGTTGAACCATCTCGCGGCGGCGACGCCCAGCACCGCCGACGTCGCGGTCAGAAGAGCCCCCCAGATCGTATCGACGACGACCAGGCTCCAGCTCCACACGCGCAATGTGGCGTGGTTGGTCAGCTCGTAGGTGGCGTAAGCGAAGAAGCCGAAGGCGGCGCCGCGGATCGCGGCCGTCGCCAGCGACCGCGCAGCGAGGGCCGGAAGGCTGGCGAAATAGAGAATGCCGACCGGGAACATCAGGTAGAAGAGGATGGCAGGGGCGAGCCGCGCCTGTTCGAGAATGATGTCGCCGACAACCGCCCGGAACATCGGCACGCCCGCCGAGAACAGCCAGACGAGATCGATCAGCAGGAAGGCGAGAAAGGTCACTCCATAGGCGACGATGATGATGCGCGGTGCGGGCACGTCCGTTCTCCTGACGATCGAGAGGCATGGCCGGGGCCGGTGACCGGCCGCCGGATTGTTTTGCTGGGCGGCGTGCGAATTTCTTCCCGCGCCCTTCGGCTGCTGTTGTCTTGGATACGCAGGCCGAACCTTCACGGACCATTCCAAGGCCGATGAGATAGGGGGACGCCTCGACAGCACGTTCTGCCGGACATGCCATGGGCGGTTCACATCCTGGTGAGACAGGGCGAATCCGGGGTCGGCGGACTTGCCAATGGCGTTCTGAGTTTTTAGTAATTCCTGAAATCTCGGAATATCCGTAGGGTTCGCTCGATGCACCTTCCCCCGTTGTGCGAGGCGTTCGTTCTTCATTTTGGCGAGATGGGCAGCCGCTGGGGCATCAACCGCACGGTCGGCCAGATCTACGCCGTGCTGTTCATCGCCCAGAAGCCCCTCTGCGCCGACGAGATCGTCGAGCGCCTCGGCATCTCCCGCTCCAACGTGTCGATGGGGCTCAAGGAGTTGCAGAGTTGGAACCTGCTGCGCCAGAAACCTGTCCCCGGTGACCGGCGCGAGTTCTTCTCAACGCCCGACGACATCTACGTCATCGTCCGGACGCTGGTCGAGGAACGCAAGAAGCGGGAGATCGACCCGACGCTGTCCATGCTGCGCGAACTCATCATGCAATCGCCGGACTCGGAGGCCGAGCGCCACGCGCAGGCCCGGATGCGCGAGATGCATGAACTTATCGAGCTCATGACGGGTTGGTATGCGGACGTTCAGCGGCTCGAGACGGAGCGGCTCATCCAGTTGCTCTCGCTCGGCTCGAAGGTGGTGCGCGTCCTCGACATGAAGGACCGCCTGCTCGCCCTGCCCGGCGGGCGCGCGAAATCCCGCAAGGAGATTTGACCGATGGACCCGATCCTGCTGGCCCGCATCCAGTTCGGCGCCAACATCTCCTTTCACATCCTGTTCCCGACGATCACCATCGCGCTCGGCTGGATCCTGCTGTTCTTCAAGCTGCGTTTCCGGGCCACGGGGCGGCAGGCCTTCATGGACGCCTACTTCTTCTTCGTGAAGGTCTTCGCCCTGTCCTTCGCGCTCGGGGTGGTGTCGGGCATCACCATGAGCTTCCAGTTCGGCACCAACTGGCCGGGCTTCATGGAGAAGGTCGGCAATATCGCCGGCCCCCTGCTCGCCTATGAGGTGCTGACGGCCTTCTTCCTCGAGGCGACCTTCCTCGGGATCATGCTCTTCGGCTTCCGCCGCGTGCCCGACTGGGTTCACACCGGCGCGACCATCCTGGTGGCGTTCGGCACGACCATGTCCGCCTTCTGGATTCT
Source organism: Reyranella sp. (assembly GCA_046296475.1). GTDB lineage: Bacteria > Pseudomonadota > Alphaproteobacteria > Reyranellales > Reyranellaceae > Reyranella. The sequence continues at coordinate 2,161 of JBKBLH010000059.1, read as the reverse complement.
CGCCCTCAACTCGTGGATGCACACGCCCGTCGGCTTCGAGATGCGCGACGGCGTCGCCCATGCCGTCGACTGGTGGGCGATCCTCTTCAATCCCTCCATGCCCTACCGGCTGACGCACATGCTGGTCGCCTCGGGGCTCACGGCCGCCTTCCTGGTCGCCGGCCTGTCGGCCTGGCGCTGGCTCAAGGACCAGCGGACCGAGGACGTGATGATCGGCGTGAGGACGGGCGTCGCCGTGGCGGCCCTGCTGATCCCGATCCAGATCTTCGTCGGCGACCTGCATGGTCTCAACACGCTCGAGCACCAGCCCGCCAAGGTCGCCGCCATGGAGGCAAACTGGGAGACGCGCGGGAACGTGCCGCTGGTGCTATTCGCCATCCCCAACGAGCGGGAGCGGCGGAACGACTTCGAGATCGCCGTGCCGAACGGCGCCAGCCTCATCCTCAAGCATCAGGCGGATGGCGTCGTGCCGGGCCTGAACGACTTCATCGCAGCCGACGGCACCCGCAACCACCCGCCCGTGGCGCCTGTCTTCTTCGCCTTCCGCATCATGGTGGGGGTCGGCGTCCTCATGCTCGCCGTGTCGTGGCTCGGCGGCTACCAGATATGGCGGCGAGGCGGCCTGAACCGGCCGCTCGCATGGATGCTCGTGGCGATGACCTTCTCGGGTTGGATCGCGACGCTGTCCGGATGGTACGTCACAGAGATCGGCCGCCAGCCCTGGCTGGTAACGGGTGTCCTGACGACCGCGCAGGCCGCCTCGCGGGTCTCCGCCGGCATGATCGGCTCGACGCTCGCCATGTATCTGACCATCTATGCGCTGCTCATCGCGGCCTATGTCTCGGTGCTCTTCCATCTTGCGGGCAAGGGCTATGTGGCGCGCACCGAGCCTGCGGGACCGACCGACGGTCCCGCCGATCCAGCCGTCAAGGTCGCCTGACCCAACAGCTCCAGAGGCCCCCATGCTGGACGGACACACCCTGCCCCTGATCTTCGCCGCCCTGATGGGTATCTCCATCCTGGCCTATGTCATCCTTGACGGTTACGACCTCGGGGTCGGCATGCTGATGGCGGGGGTCGACCGGCCTGATCGGGACCGGATGGTGGCGACCATCGGCCCCTTCTGGGACGCCAACGAGACCTGGCTGGTGCTCGGCATCGGCCTGCTTCTGGTGGCCTTCCCTGCCGCCCACGGCATCGTCCTTACCGCACTCTACCTGCCGGTCGCGTTGATGCTCCTCGGCCTGACGCTGCGCGGGGTGGCGTTCGAGTTCCGCGTCAAGGCGCAGCAGCATCACCAGAACTGGTGGGACGTCGCCTTCGTCGCCGGCTCAAGCCTCGCTTCGCTCACCCAGGGCTACATGCTGGGCCGCTATGTCATGGGGTTTCGCCCGGGCGTTGAGGCGGAAATCTTCGCCCTGCTGGCCGCCTTCGGCCTTGCGGCGGCCTATGCCTTCGTCGGCGCCACCTGGCTGATCGCCAAGACCGAGGGCGATCTGCAGCGGCGGGCGGTGCGCTGGGCGCGGGTGGCTTTGATCCTCACCGCTATTGGCATCCTCGTCGTCTCGGTCGCGACGCCGCTCGTCTCCGACCGCATCTTCGAGCGCTGGTTCACCTTCCCCAACATCATCGGTCTCGTGCCGATTCCGCTGATGACGGCAGCGCTCTTCGCGGGACTGTGGGTCTTTCTCGCGCGCATGCCGAGGGCCGACCATTCGCTCGACCTCGTGCCGTTTCTCGGCGCGGTCGGTCTCTTCGCCCTCGGTTTCCTGGGGCTCGCCTACTCGTTCTACCCTTATGTGATTCCTGAGCGGCTCACCATCTGGCAGGCAGCGAGCGCACCGGAGAGCCTGCTGATCATCCTGTTCGGCGCGCTGTTCGTGCTGCCGATGATCATCGGCTACACGGTGTTCAGCTACTACGTGTTCCGGGGCAAGGCATCGGAACTGCACTACGATTGACGCTTGGGCGCCTCGCGCTGCCCCCGAGGGCGGACCTGAGGGAACAACCCGGCGCAAGGGCGGTTGGTCCGGAGACAGCCAGCCGGAGACAAGCGCCATGCCTGATGTACCGGACCAGCCGCGCGGCGTTCCCGACCGCACCTTCGACAACCGCGAAGCCTTCCCCCGCGATGTCGATCACGGCGCGGAACGTCGTCCCC
>JBKBLH010000058.1:0-4013 GCA_046296475.1 Reyranella sp. | reverse complement strand
CGGTCTATATTCCCGCCTCGTTCCCCGGCGCCATCATCAGACGCCATACCGGCACGCCCTTCATGGGCTATGCGGGCGCGACCTACCTCCTCCAGGAGGTCTGCAACGCGCTGTTCGACGCACTCTTTCACATTCTGCCCCTGGCCACCGAGCTCGACAAGATCGAGGCGACGCCCTCCCGCATCGAGGACGAATTGCCGTGGAGCAACGAGGCCAAGGCGCTGCTCGACGCCGTCGTCGAGACCCATCCCGTGCTCGTGCGCATTTCCGCCGCCAAGCGTCTGCGCGACGTCGCCGAACGCGATGCCCGCAGCACCGGCACCGGTGAGGTCAAGCCGGAATCGGTCACGCGCGCTGCCGGCAACCTGAGCCGACCGCCGAACTGAGTGCCTAAGCAGGGCCGCCACAGGCGGCAACGACGAACAGTGCAGCCAAGACAGAAGGACGGCCAGGTGCCCGTCCCGTCAGGGAGATACGATCATGAGCGATCTCGTTCGCAGCCACGCACAGCCCCGGTCACGCCGGATGGACCGGATCGAATTCCGGCTGCTGATGCTGCTGTCCTTTCCCATCTTTCTCTTCGTCGCCTGCGCATCCCGCCTGATGCGGGACCGCACGGCGCTGGCGGCCGGGCGCAGGGGCGGTTCCGTCTTCGCCGAGGCCCGAACTGCAGCGGCATCCGCAATTCCGTTCGCCTTCATGGGCTGACGGTTCGAGTCGCTCGGGCAACCGGGCGAGAAGCCGCCTGCGCTCCTGCGCCGGCGTCAACCTTGCCGTGCCGGAAGGCACGGCGACGGCCTTCAAGGCCGAAACGAGGAGTAGTCCATCATGGCTGACAAAGAGACCCTATCGGGCCTCACTGAGGAGGAAGCTCAAGAGTTCCACAGGTACTTCGTCCAGGGATTCGCTGGATTCACGATCGTCGCGATCATCGCCCATGTCTTGGCGTGGCAGTGGCGTCCGTGGCTCCCCGGCCCCCGCGGCTACGCGCAGTCGATGATCGACGGTGCGACGGTCGCGGCCCAGACGCTCATCGGCTGACGGAGGACCAACTCATGTGGAAAATTTGGCTGATCTTCGATCCACGGCGGGTCCTCGTCGCGCTGTTCACGTTCCTGTTCGCGCTCGCTCTGCTGATTCACTTCATCCTGCTCAGCACCGATCGCTTCAACTGGCTCGAGGGACCGCGCGCCCGCCCGGCGCCCCGTGCAGACGTGATTTCGGTTCCGACGACCACGGTCGCCGGCCTGCCGTTCACGATCACCGGCACCTGACGCGAAAGACCCGGGGCCACCGACGCCCGATCGTCCCGGCGATCGGTTCGCCGGTGACCCCGGTCACCCTGCACCACTGAGAATAACGTGCGCAGCCGATAGGAGGCCGATCATGGCCATGCTGAGCTTTGAGGCGAAATATCGTGTCCGCGGCGGCACGCTGGTCGGGGGGGATCTCTTCGATTTCTGGGTCGGTCCCTTCTACGTCGGATTCTTCGGCGTCACGACGATCTTCTTCTCGTTTGTCGGAGTTGGTCTCATCTTCTGGGGCGCATCGCTCGGCGACACCTGGAATATCTGGAAGATCAGCATCGCGCCGCCGGACCTGAAATACGGCCTTGGCCTCGCCCCGCTGGCGGAAGGCGGCCTCTGGCAGATCATCACCATCTGTGCGATCGGCGCCTTCGTGTCGTGGGCGCTGCGCGAGGTCGAGATTGCGCGCAAGCTCGGCATGGGACTGCACGTCCCGGTCGCATTCGGCATGGCGATCTTCGCCTATGTGACCCTCGTCGTGATCCGCCCCTTCCTGATGGGCGCCTGGGGCCACGGCTTTCCGTACGGGATCTTCAGCCACCTCGATTGGGTGTCCAACGTCGGCTACCAGTACCTGCACTTCCACTACAATCCGGCCCACATGATCGCGGTGACCTTCTTCTTCACCACGACGCTGGCGCTATCGCTCCATGGCGCCCTGGTCCTGTCTGCGACCAACCCGCCGAAGGGCGAGGTGGTGAAGACGCCGGAGCACGAGAACGCCTTCTTCCGCGACATCATCGGCTACTCGATCGGCACGATCGGCATCCATCGCCTCGGCCTGTTCCTGGCCCTGTCCGCGGTCTTCTGGAGCGCGGTCTGCATTGTCATCTCCGGCCCGTTCTGGACCCTCGGCTGGCCCGAGTGGTGGAACTGGTGGCTCGAACTGCCGATCTGGCGCTGAGGAGGGTATCGTGAGTTTCGCGATCGACTACCAGAACATCTTCACCCGGGTTCAGGTCCGTGGGCCTGACGATACCGGCCCGCCGATCGACGGCGGCATCTACAGCCGCGGCAAGACGATCAAGCACAACTACTGGCTTGGAAAGATCGGCGACGCGCAGATCGGACCCATCTATCTCGGCTGGTTTGGCAGCGCGTCGCTGCTGTGCGGCATCATCGCCTTCGAGATTATCGGCCTCAACATGTGGGCCTCGGTGAACTGGGATCCCATCCAGTTCGCCCGCCAGCTGTTCTGGCTGGCGCTCGAGCCACCGGCACCGAAATACGGCCTGTCATACCCGCCACTCGCGGAAGGCGGGTGGTGGCTGATGGCCGGCTTCTTCATGACGCTCTCGCTGATCCTGTGGTGGGTGCGAACCTACCGGCGGGCACGCGCCCTCGGCCTCGGCACCCACGTCGCCTGGGCCTTCGCCTCGGCGATCTGGCTGGTCCTCGTGCTCGGGTTCTTCCGGCCGATCCTGATGGGCTCATGGAGCGAAGGCGTGCCCTTCGGAATCTTCCCCCATCTCGACTGGACGGCCGCCTTCTCGATCCGCTACGGCAACCTCTTCTACAACCCGTTCCACGCGCTCTCGATCGCCTTCCTCTACGGGTCGGCGCTGCTGTTCGCCATGCACGGGGCCACGATCCTCGCCGTCTCCCGCTACGGCGGCGAGCGTGAGATCGAGCAGATCGTCGACCGCGGAACCGCGTCCGAGCGCGCCGCCCTCTTCTGGCGCTGGACCATGGGCTTCAATGCCACCATGGAATCGATCCATCGCTGGGCCTGGTGGTTCGCCGTCCTGACGCCGCTGACCGGTGGCATCGGCATCCTGCTGACGGGAACCGTGGTCGACAACTGGTACCTCTGGGCCGTCAAGCACGACTTCGCGCCGGTCTACCCTCTTCCCTACACGCCCGCCGTCGATCCCCTGACACTGCCGGGAGCCACGCGATGAGATCCGCCAGCACCTGCCTGACAGCCCTGGTTCTGGGGGCAACCCTGGTCCTCGCCGGCTGCGAACGGCCTCCCCCGGCCGCCGAGCAGAATGGATACCGTGGAACCTCCATGGGCTCGGTCGCCAATCCGCGGACCCTGGAAATGCGGGAGGCTGCCAATCAGCCTCCCGAAGCCCAGCCCGCCGCTGACCCGACGGGTCCCCGCGCGTCGACGATCTACCAGAACGTCAAGGTCCTGGGCGATCTCAGCGAGGGCGAGTTCATCCGGCTCATGGCGTCCATGACCGAGTGGGTGGCGCCGCCGGATCAGAGCTGCGCCTACTGCCATAACCTCGACAACATGGCCGACGAGTCCAAGTACCAGTATCGCGTCGCGCGACAGATGCTGGTCATGACCCGCTCTCTCAATACCGACTGGAAGAACCATGTCGGGGAGACCGGGGTGACCTGTTACACGTGCCACCGCGGCAATGCGCAACCGCAGGCGACCTTCAAGCTGGATTCCGGTCCGCGCGGCGCCGGCGGCTTCACGGCCAGCCGGCAGGGACAGAACTTCGCCGCCCGCGCCGTGGGGTCGACGTCGTTGCCGAACGACCCCTTCTCCCAGCTCCTGTCCTATGCCGGAGATATCCGGGTGGTCACGCCGACGGCGCTGGCGACGGGCAATCCCCGCACCATCCAGGACGCCGAACTGACCTATGGCCTGATGATCCACATGTCGGAAGGTCTCGGCGTCAACTGCACCTTCTGCCACAACTCGCGCAATTTCGGCGCGTGGGACAGCCCGCCGCAGCGGGCGACCGC
>JBKBLH010000057.1:0-5165 GCA_046296475.1 Reyranella sp. | reverse complement strand
TTCAGCGTCGAAGGCTCCCAGAGGATCGGCGTCATCAGGAATATGCCGAGCAGAAGTGCCTCGAGGATTAGCCGAATATCGCGATAGCGCGTGGCGGCCACGGCAACCGGCAGGCAGATCGCCAGACAGACCAGAAAGAAAAGTATGGCGCCCGGCAGTGCCATCACGATGTTGGAGAGCGGCACAGGCCAGAACAGCGCCAGCGTGATGATGGGTACGATGACCGTATGAGCCATGGTGATCAGACCGCGCGCCATCGGAACCAGGACGAAGATCAGCGGGTCATGCCCGCGGTCCCGGATGTTGCCCGTCGCGGCGATCATCGCGCCGGTCGTCTCGATCAGCATATTCGACAGGAAGGTCCATCCCACATAGCTGACTGCAAAATAGGGCAGGTATCGGCGAGGATCCTGTCCGAAAATTCCCGCGAAGGTCACGCCGACCAGAACCGTGAAAATCAGCAGATGTATGGTGATCCACAGATGCCCGATGACTGATCGGGCATACCGCTGCAAGGCGTCAGCCCAGCCGAGCACGAAGGCGAGCCTGACGGCCCGGGCGAAACGCTTCAGTCCTTCGGTTGGCATTGGACCTGTGTCGCGGTGCGGCGTTTGGGGGATCAGCGAGCCGCATGTACTCGCCCCGTTCCGGCCCTGTCAAACCTACGCAGGGTCATGTACCCCGGTCGGGGGCGCTGTAGCTGACGCGACGGCGCTCCAAGAATCCTTCTGGCCTCCGGGATAAGACATTGATAGTGATCTGATTGTCATCCGTTTGAGCGCCAGATGCATCTGGCCAAGAGCGGGTCGTTCAATCGCCTTGCCCGGAACCTGCAATGCCCGCGAAGGACGACGCCGCCAGATATCTCTTCCTCGTTCCGGTCTGGGGGCGCAAGTATCTGGAATTGTTCCTTGATGTCTGCCTGCCGCTGATGCTCACGAAGGGCAACCTCGGGCACTATGCAGGGCGTTCGGACGCTGTCTTTCTGATCCTAACGACGCGAGTCGACTGCAAGTTACTTGAGGTTCACGAATCGTTCCGACGACTCAAGGCGATCGTAAGAACGGAAGTCCTTCTCATCGACGGTCTGGTGGATTTCAGTTCGGCACATAAGGCCATGTCGGACGCCTATGTGCTCGGCATGAACTCACGCTTCGTCACTCGCAATTCCACCTACTACGTGTTCCTGACCCCTGACAGCTTCTGGTCGGATGGCTCGTTCCGTCGCCTTCAAGATCTGGCTGACCAACGCTACAGCGCCGTCATGGTGGTTGGGCTCCGAACGTCACTGCAGCAGATGGAGCCTTATCTCTCGGCGCGGATCGGAATGGCGCCGGAAGACCCGGCCATTCCGAACCGCGAACTGGTCACCCAGTCACTGCAAGCCCTGCATCCCATGGCCAAGGCGCACGACTGGCTGTCCGGGCGGTTCCTCAACGCGTGGCCCTCGCAGGTCTATTGGCGCCTCGGGCGCGACCTGATGTTTGTTCGAGCCTTTCATATGCATCCGCTGATGGTTCTGTCGCCGAAGAAGCGGGTCAAGGTCGGCACGACGATCGATGGCGATTTTCTGACGCGCCTCGGCTACGATGCGAAGCAATATCATGTTGTCACCGACTCCGACGAAATGGTGGGAATCGAGATGACCGATTTCAACCGCGACTGGGGCCAGGAACTAACCCCGGCTTCCATCGAAAGCCTCGTTAGCTTCAGCACCTACCATCTCGACGACATCCACCGTGGCTTCTTCGAGCACCAGATCGTCTTCCGCGGGCTGCGCCAGATTCCGGTTCCGAATGAGATTCAAGACAACATGGATACGGTGCTCAATACCTACAGGCGTCGCTCGCGTGCCCGACGGGCCATGACCATCGGACCGCTTCGCTCTCTGAGCTACAGCGTGTGGCGGGGCAAGACGATCGCCGGAAAACTGGTGGCTCGATTGCGTCGGCTGCTGCGATAGTCACCCGCAGCATCATCCTGCTGTCGGGCGTTCTCTGTCGAGCCGCTCAAGAATGAGTTGGACAGCCTCCTCGGCCTGCATCCGGTCGCTTGCCACATGCACATCCGGTGCCTCGGGCGGTTCGTAAACCGATGAGACGCCGGTGAAGTTGGCAAGGCTCCCGGCCGCCGCCCGGGCGTAGTGTCCCTTCGGATCGCGCGCCATGCAGACCTCGATGGGCGCATCGACGAAGACCTCGACGAAGCGTTCCGCCCCGATGACCTCGCGCGCCCGCTGGCGCTCCGCGCGGTAGGGCGAGATCAGCGAGACCAGCACGATCAGCCCGGCGTCGGCCATGAGGGCTGCGACGTTGGCGACGCGGCGCATGTTCTCGACACGGTCGGCGGCGGAGAAGCCGAGATCGGCATTGAGCCCATGGCGCAGGTTGTCGCCGTCGAGCACCGTCGTGTGGCGGCCGAGGGCGTGCAGGCGCCGGTCGAGCAGGTCGCAGATCGTGCTCTTGCCGGCGCCGGACAGGCCGGTGAACCACACGACCAGAGGTGTCTGCAGCTTGGCCCTGGCGCGGGCCTGCGGCGTCACGGCGATAGCCTGCCAGGGCAGGTCGCCCGTGTGACGCACCACCGTCGTGACGGTGCCGGCCGCCACGGTGCGCCGCGATTGCCGGTCCACCAGAATGAACCGGCCGAGGGCGGGTTCCTGTGTCGCCACAGTCGCCGGCTGGGCGAAGGACAGCAGCGTATCGGCGATCTCGTTGAACGCCACCTGTTCGGCTCCGGGAACCGTCAGCGCCGTGTCGAGGTCGACGATGCCCTCGATCCGCGACACGCCGGCCACCACCTTCTGCGTGGCGATCTGGCAATCGTAGTCGCGCCCCGCCACGAGCGGCGCCTGGTCGAGCCAGACGAGCCGCGCGCGCACCTGCAGCGCCGGCTGCAGGAACTCCGCCGGCCGCATCAGGATGCTGCCCCGGCCGATGTCGAGTTCCGGCGTCAGCTCGATAGCGACCGCGTCACCGGCTGCGGCGGCGCTCACCGCGACGCCCGCCCGCCACAGACGGGCGACGCGGGCGGGCAGGGTGGGATCGCCGCAGAGCGTGTCCCCGACCGCCAGTGTGCCCGAGGCGAGTGTTCCGAGGGAGACGCGCCCGCCGCCCGATAGCCGGCCGGTGGTCTGCACCGGCAGCCGTGCCTCATGAGGACCCTCGCGATCGACGTCGCAGGATTCAAGAAGCGCCAGCAGCGTCGGCCCGCGATACCAGGGCATGGCGGTGGAGGGCGTGACCACGTTGTCGCCCGCACGCGCCGCCGCCGGCACGATGCCGGCCACCGTCACGCCCAGGAGGCGGGCGAGCGCCGTGATTTCCGCGGCCAGCACGTCGAAGCGCGGCTCGCCGAACGCCACGGCGTCCATCTTGTTGACGGCGACGATGACGGCGCGGATGCCGAAGAGTGCCGCGATGGTCAGGTGCCGGCGGGTCTGGGCGCGGATACCGTCGACGGCGGAGACGACGAGCACGGCGACGTCCGACTGCGACGCCGCGGCCGCCTGGTTGCGGGTGTACTGCTCATGGCCCGGCGCATCGGCGATGAGGAAGGCGCGCCCGGCGGTCGCGAAATAGCGGTAGGCGACGTCGATGGTGATGCCCTGCTCGCGCTCGGCCTTCAGCCCGTCGACGACGAAGGCGAAATCGAGCCCGTCGGTGCTGATGGTGGCCCGGCGGATTTCCTCGATCTGGTCGTCGTAGATGCTGCCGGAATCGTAGAGAAGCCGCCCGATCAGCGTGCTCTTGCCGTCGTCGACGGCGCCGCAGGTGGTGAAGCGCAGGCGCTTGCGCGCGGAGGAAGGCAGAGGCGCGGTCATCAGAAATAGCCCTCGCGCTTCTTGTCCTCCATGCTCGATCCGACATGGTCGATGACGCGGCCGACCCGCTCCGACCGTCGTGCCGTGGCGAGTTCCTCAATGATCGCGGCCACGGTCGTTGCAGCGGATTCGATGGCGGCGCTCAGCGGGTAGCAGCCGAGCGTGCGGAAGCGCACCGTCTCTGTGCGGATCGCCTCGTCGGGGGCCAGCCGGAAACGGGCATCGTCGACCATGATCCACTGGCCGCCGCGGCTGACGACGGGTCTCGGCATGGCGAAGTAGAGCGGCACGATGTCGATGTTTTCCGCCTCGATGTAGCGCCAGACGTCCATTTCGGTCCAGTTGGACAGGGGAAAGCAGCGCAGGCTCGTGCCCGGTTCAAGGGCGGTGTTGTAGAGGCCGAAGAACTCCGGACGCTGGTTGCGCGGGTCCCAGACATGGCCCTTCTCGCGCAGGGAGAAGACGCGCTCCTTGGCGCGTGATCGTTCCTCGTCGCGCCGGGCGCCGCCGATGGCGATGTCGAAGCCGTGGTGGTCGAGCGCCGCGCGCAACGCCACCGTCTTCATCGCGGCGGTGTAGACCGAGGCGTCATGGTCGAAGGGGTTCATACCTTCGGCGAGCGCCTTCTCGTTGGTCCAGGTGATCAGCCGGACCGGCTTCTCGGCGGCGATGCGGTCGCGGAAGGCGATCATTTCCCGGAACTTGTAGCGCGTATCGACGTGCAGCAGCGGAAGGGGCAGCGGCGCCGGCGCGAAGGCCTTCAAGGCGAGGTGCAGAAGCACCGAGGAATCCTTGCCGATCGAATAGAGCAGCACCGCGCGCGGCGAGGCCGCCGCTGCTTCGCGGAGGATGCCGATCGCTTCCGATTCGAGGGCTCTGAGGTGCTGGTTCATCCTTGAATGGGTTCCGGTCGGGGATGGTTGAGAAGGTAGGCTTTGACGCGCATCAGACTGGTGTGCGCCCGATGCGATGCGCTTGCCCGTCAGCTCCGCGGATATCCTGAGTTCTCGCTTCGCCAACGTCACGCTCGGCGATCCAACGTATGCTGGCGCGCATGTCCTTCTCAACCAATGCCTTGAGTCGGGTCTCTACAGCCAATCATTCCGGCGAGTGGCTCCATGGTTTCAACTACTTGGCGAAAGAGAAGCGCTTATGGCCGACATAGCTGGTCAGGACCGGGAAGAGCACGCCGATCACATGCGCCACGGTATCGGCGTGAAACGTGAAACCCGAGGCGGGGAACAACCAGCGCGCCAATCCGACACTAACGATCCACACCTGCACGAGGGCGAGCATATTGACCAGGACAAAGCGCCACAGTTCGCTCCGCGCCCCACGGCCC
>JBKBLH010000056.1:618-5433 GCA_046296475.1 Reyranella sp. | reverse complement strand
TCTCCGCGCCGCTCAACACCCTGACGCGGTGGCAGAGCCACCACCACGTCATCCGCCAGTCGCTCGGCTTCTTCCAGAACGATTTCGCCGGGCGCATCGCCAACCACGTGATGCAGGCGGGTGGCGCCGTGCGCGAGACGACGCTCGCGCTGATGCGCTCCGTCCTGCACATCCTGTTCTACGGCGTCGCCTCGATCAGCCTGATGATGGCGCAGGACTGGCGGCTGGCCCTGCCGATCCTCGCCTGGTTCTGTCTCTACGTCGCCCTGCTCGTGCTGTGCATCCCGGGCATGAAGGACCGCTCGCGGGCGGCCTCCGCCAAGCGCTCGGCGGTCACCGGCAAGGTGGTGGACAGCTACACCAACATCCTCACCGTCAAGCTCTTCGCCCGCACCACCGACGAGGACCGCTACATCCGCGACAGCATGCTGGACCTCAACGGCGCCTTCCTCGCCCAACACCGGATCAACACGCTGTTCTTCGTGCTGCTCAACGCGCTGAACGCGGCGCTGCTGGCCGGAGCCGGAACGCTGACCGTTCTGCTGTGGCAGGCCGGCAGCATCGAGATCGGAACGGTGGCGATGGTGCTGCCGCTGACCGTGCAGATCATCGCCATGTCCGGTTGGGTCGCCATGGAGATCCAGGGCATTTTCGAGAACGTCGGCGTCGTGCAGGAGAGCATGGGGTCGATCGCCCGCCCGCTCGCCATGCAGGACGAGCCGGGCGCCCGCCCGCTCGCCGTCGCCGGCGGCGAGATTGTCTTCGACCATGTCACCTTCGGCTACGGCCGGGCCGACCTGCCGGTGATCCGCGACCTGTCGCTCACCGTGAAGCCAGGCGAGAAGGTGGGCCTCGTCGGTCGCTCGGGCGCCGGCAAGTCGACCCTCGTCAGCCTGCTGCTGCGCTTCCACGACGTGGAGACGGGCGCGATCCGGGTCGACGGGCAGGACGTGCAGGCCGTCAGGCAGGAGAGCCTCAGGCAGGCGATCTCGGTGGTCACGCAGGACACTTCGCTGCTGCACCGGTCCATCCGCGACAACATCATGTACGGAAAGGCCGAGGCCAGCGAGTCGATGATGGAGACCGCAGCCGCGCGGGCCCATGCCGACGCCTTCATCCCGGCCCTCAGGGACATCAACGGCCGGGAGGGCTACGACGCCCATGTCGGCGAGCGCGGCGTCAAGCTGTCCGGCGGCCAGCGCCAGCGCATCGCCATCGCGCGCGTCATCCTCAAGGACGCGCCGATCCTCATCCTCGACGAGGCGACGGCCGCCCTCGACAGCGAGGTGGAGGCGGCGATCCAGGAGAGTCTCGGCGACCTGATGAGCGGCAAGACCGTCATCGCCATCGCTCACCGCCTGTCGACCCTGAAGATCATGGACCGGTTGGTGGTGATCGATCAGGGCCGCATCGTGGAGGAGGGGACCCACGACGCGCTCCTCGCCCGCGGCGGGCTCTATGCCGGGCTCTGGGCGCGCCAGTCGGGAGGATTCCTGGTCGAGCCGCGTCAGGCTGCCGAGTAGACATCGTCTGCTGTCGGCGGGGGAATCGGGGACAAAATTTCTTCCCCAACGGCAGGGGCAGGGCAGGTGTTGGCGAATTGCCCGAAGCTGCGGCAGAACGCTGCACCGTCGCCGGCATCGTGCCCGCATGACGGTCAGAAGGCGGCGAGACCGTGGAGATCACGCAAATCCGCGTTGACTTCCTGATCCGAAAACGCTCCGATCCCCGCTTCGTGAGCCGGGATCCAAAAACCCGGCCCGACCAGAGTGGCTCGCCCAGCTCGTTTGCGAGGAGTGTTTGCGATGAAAGAGACAGAAATCCACGGCCTTGTTGCCGAAGTGAAGAAGGGAAAGCTCTCCCGCCGAGACTTTGTGCAACGCATGCTGGCTGTCGGCGTCGCCGCGCCCACGTCCTGGCATATCCTCGACTTCCACGGCGTGGCCCAGGCCCAGACGACCACCCCCTACAAGCCGACCAAGGCCGGCGGCGGTGGCCCGCTGAAGATCCTCCTCTGGCAGGCCCCGACCCTGCTCAACCCGCATTTCGCCATCGGCACCAAGGACCAGGAAGGCTCCCGCGTCTTCTACGAGCCGCTTGCCGGCTGGAACACCGAAGGCGAACTCATTCCGTTCCTTGCCGCCGAGATTCCGAGCCGCGAGAACGGTGGCGTCTCCGCCGATGGTCTCTCGGTCACCTGGAAGCTGAAGCCCGGCGTGAAGTGGCACGACGGCAAGCCCTTCACCGCCGACGACTGCCTGTTCACGGCAGCCTATGCCGCCGACTCGGCGACCGCCGCCACGACCATCGGCACCTACAAGGACATCAAGGTCGAGAAGGTCAACGACCTGACGATCAAGATCACTTTCGCGAAGCCGACCCCGTTCTGGGCCGACGCCTTCGTTGGCGCCGCCGGTATGATCCTGCCGAAGCACGTCTTCGAGCCGTACAAGGGCGCCGCCTCCCGCGACGCTCCGGCCAACCTCAAGCCGGTCGGCACTGGCGCCTACAAGTTCGTCGACTTCAAGCCGGGCGACATGCTCCGCGGCGAGCGCAACACCGAGTATCACGTCGCCAACCGGCCCCACTTCGACACGCTCGAGATCAAGGGCGGCGGCGACGCTGTCTCGGCGGCCCGCGCGGTCATCCAGACGGGCGAATATGACTACGCCTGGAACATGCAGGTGGAGGACGAGATTCTCCTGCGCATGGAGCGCGGCGGTCGCGGCAAGGCCGTTCCTGTGTCCAGCGGCAATATCGAGTTCATCATGCTGAACACGACCGATCCGTGGACTGAGGTCGACGGCGAGCGTTCGAGCGTGAAAACCAAGCACCCGACGCTGACGGACCCGGCGGTGCGCAAGGCGATCAATCTGCTGATCGACCGCGATTCGGTGCAGAAGTTCATCTACGGCCGCGGCGGCCGGGCGACGGGCAATTTCGTCAATGCTCCGCCCCGCTTTGTCTCGCCGAACATGAAGTACGAGTTCAATATCGAGAAAGCGAACAAGATCCTCGATGATGCGGGCTGGGTGCGCGGCGCCGACGGCATTCGCGCCAAGGACGGCAAGAAGCTGAAGTTCGTCTACCAAACGTCCATTAACGCACCGCGCCAGAAGACCCAGGCGATCATCAAGCAGGCCGCCCAGCGCGCCGGCATCGACATCGAACTGAAGTCGGTGACCGCCTCCGTCTACTTCTCCTCGGACGTCGCGAACCCGGATACCTATTCGAAGTTCTATTGCGACATGCAGATGTACACGACCACCATGCTGCAGCCGGACCCCGAGCGGTTCATGATGCAGTTGGTCTCGTGGGAGATCGCCAACAAGGAGAACAAGTGGCAGGGCCGCAACATCTCGCGCTTTGCCAGCAAGGAGGCCGATGACGCCTTCAAGGAGGCGCAGAACTCGCTCGACCCCGCCAAGCGGACGGCGTTGTTCATCCGGATGAACGACATCTTCTGCGGCGAGAACATCATCGTTCCGGTTCTGGCCCGCACCCGCATGGCGGCCTCCAGCAACAACCTGGTCGTCCAGCCCAGCGGCTGGGATCTGGATCTGTGGATGCTGAACGCATGGTTCCGGCCCTGACGCCAGCCGGCGTCAGGTCCCGCTCAAGAGGAACCAGGCACAGACTCCATGGGTACTTATCTCGTCCGGCGATTGCTGATCGCCCTTCCGAGCCTGCTTGGCATCAGCGTCGTGCTCTTCACGGTGCTGGCGCTGGCCCCCGGCGATCCCTTCGAGGAGATGGCCACCAACCCGAACATCCCTCCCGAGGTGCGTCTCGCACTTCGGGAGAAGTTCGGCATCGATGATCCGGTCTACATCCGCTACGTCCGCTGGCTGTCGGCGATGATGCAGGGCGACTGGGGCTTCTCCTTCGCCAGCCGCGTCAATGTCGACACCCTGATCATGCAGCGGTTGCCGGCGACGATCTTCGTCATCGGCTCCTCGCAGATCCTGGCGCTGGCTGTCGCCCTGCCGGTCGGCATCTATGCGGCGACGCGGCCCTATTCGATCTTCGACCAGATCGCCAACACCTTCGCCTTCATCGGCTTCTCGCTGCCGACCTTCTTCACGGGCCTCCTGTTCATCCTCGTCTTCTCGATCTGGCTGGACTGGCTGCCCTTCGTCTATCGCACCGATATCGCGGCGACGGGCTGGCGCTGGTATTGGGAGCAGATCCGCCAGGCGATCATGCCGGTCATGGTGCTCGGCCTGTTCCAGGCGGCGTCCTATACTCGCTATGTGCGTTCGGCGGTGCTCGACGTGATCCGTCTCGACTTCGTCACCACGGCCCGCGCCAAGGGGCTCGGCGAGAAGACCGTCATCGTCAAGCATGTGGTGCGCAACGCGCTGATCCCTGTGGTCACGCTCGTCGCGCTGCAGATGCCGACCGTCTTCGGCGGCGCCATCGTCACCGAGCAGATCTTCCGCATCCCCGGAATCGGCTCGCTGCTGATCAGCGCCATCCTCGCCAACGATACCCCTGTCATCATGGCGGTGACCTTCGTCTTCGCCTGTCTCGTCGTGACCTTCAACCTGATTGCAGATGTCCTCTATGGCTGGCTCGACCCCCGCATCGCCTTCCGCTGATCCGGCGGTGGCCGAGATCGGAGCCGTCGTCACCGCCGAGCATGTCTCGCCGTGGGTCGACGCCTGGCGCAAGTTCCGCCGGCACAAGCTGGCGGTGGCCAGCAGCGTGGCGCTGCTGACCATCATCGCTGCCGTGATCGTCGGCCCCTGGTTGTGGCCGGTGTCGATCAACGACATCGATTTCACCGCCCGCCTGCAGGGGCCCTCGCGGGCT
>JBKBLH010000056.1:0-608 GCA_046296475.1 Reyranella sp. | reverse complement strand
GGCACCGACGACCTCGGGCAGGACCTTCTGGCGCGCATGATCTATGGCGGGCGCATCTCGCTCGCGGTGGGTCTTGCCGCCATGCTCGTCGCCATCATCGTCGGCGTCATCATCGGGGCGATCGCGGGCATCTCACGCGGCAGCGTCGACACGGCGCTGATGTGGGTCACGGATCTCTTCCTGTCGCTGCCGCAGCTCCCGCTCCTGCTGCTCATCATCTACCTGTTCCGCGACGCGCTGAAGGATGTCTTCGGCGTCGAGATGGGGGTGTTCATCCTGATCGTCGTCGTCATCGGCGGCCTCAGATGGATGCCGGTGGCGCGGCTCGTGCGGGCGCAGTTCCTGTCGCTGCGCGAGAAGGAGTTCGTCGAGGCGGCGCACGCCCTTGGCGCCTCCAAGACGCGCCAGGTGGTCCGCCACATCCTGCCCAACGCCATGGGACCGGTCATCGTCGCCGCGACCATCGATGTGGCGGCGGCGATCATCGCGGAATCGACGCTGTCCTTTCTCGGCCTCGGCTTCCCGCCGGACATCCCCACCTGGGGCCGGCTGCTGTTCGACGCCAAGGACTTCCTCGACTACGCGCCGCACTGGGCACTCTTCCCCGG
>JBKBLH010000055.1:0-5492 GCA_046296475.1 Reyranella sp. | reverse complement strand
GTCTCAAGGATCACCTCGCCAAGCGGCCCGACCAGTTGTCCGGCGGGCAGCGCCAGCGCGTCGCCGTCGCGCGCGCGCTTGCCAATGATCCGCCCGTCATCCTCGCCGACGAGCCGACCGGAAGCCTCGATTCGAAGTCCTCGGAACAGGTGTTCCAGATCCTGCGCGAGCTCGTGGACCGGGACGGCCGCACGGTGGTCGCGGTCACCCACGCGATGGACCTTGCCGACCGCATGGACCGGCGCGTCCATCTCGTCGACGGGCGCATTGTTTCGGACGAACGGCAGGGCGAGAGCACCATCCCCGGATCGGATCAGAACCTGCCGGCATCTTGAGGCCACGTTCCGGTGCCAGGCTGCCGGCCCGACATCAGGAGAGCCTCATGCGCATTGCCATTCTGTCCGCAGCCCTCGCCGGGGCCTTGTTCATCGCCCCGCTGACGGCCGGCCTTCCCGCCGCCGCCATGGCTCAGCCAGCTGCCTCCGGACCGTCGTCGGCCGCCGCGTTTCAGGCGGCGATGCGCCATTGCCGACGCGTCCTGCCGGTCGCGCGCCGGCTCGTCGGCCTGCCGCAGGCGACGGTCAGCGCCCGGTTCCGCGCCCCGCGCGGCGTCATCGTCCGCTACTGCGCCATCTGCACCCGCGACTTCCGCCCGAACCGGCTCACCTTCGGGCTGGACGAGCACGGCATCGTGCGCGGCGCGTCCTGCGGCTGAGAGGGATCAGCGATAAAGCACCGACGGCAGCCAAAGCGCGATGCCGGGGAAGATATAGACCACCGCCATGCAGGCCACGACGATGAAGATGAAGGGCATCACGCCGGCGAAGATCTGGTTGATCGTGACGTGTGCCGGCGCGACGCCCTTCAGGTAGAAGGGCGCCATGGCCACGGGCGGCGACAGGAACGAGGTCTGGATGTTCAGGGCGATCAGGATACCGAAGAACAGCGGATCGATTTTGAACGTGTCCAGCAGCGGTAGGAAGATCGGCACGAAGATCACAATGATCTCGGTCCATTCGAGCGGCCAGCCGAGGATGAAGATGATGATCTGCGCCAGGATCATGAACATCGTCGGCGACAGGTTGAGCATGGCGACGAAGGCCTTGATCGGCTCGTGGCCGCCCAGAATGGCGAAGATCGACGAGAAGATGAACGAGCCGACGAAGAGCCAGCACACCATCGCCGAGGTGCGGGCCGTGAGGAACACCGATTCCTTGAGCTTGACGAAGGTGATGGACCGGTAGGCGGCGGCGAGCAGCACCGAGCCGAGCGCGCCGACGGCGGCGGCTTCCGTTGGCGTGGCAATGCCGAAGAAGATCGCGCCCAGCACCGACATGATGAGCAGCGTCAGCGGGAAGAAGCTGCGGGCGAGTTCCTTGAACACCGCCTTGCCGAGGATCAGGAGCAGCACGAAGCCGATGGCCCCGGCCCCGAGGATGACGTGGGGCAGCTTGTCCGGCACGGAATAGTCGATCTCGCGCGGCGTGATGCCGGCCGGCGTCGTCAAGGCCCGGAACGCATTCAGCACCCATTCCAGCCCGTAGACCACTGCATAGGCGACCGGAACGGCCAGCACGACGATCGCGACATATTTGACCAGCGACCGCTTGTCCTTGTCGAAATCGAAGCCCAGCGGCATGCGCTGCTCCTTGGGCATCTTCGGCGCGAGCGCCGGGTTCAGCATGCAGCGGCCGATGACGTAGAGAACGTAGAGGGTGGCGAGCAGCAGGCCCGGAAAGAAGGCGCCGGCATAGAGCTTCGGCACCGAGACGCCGGCGGTCGCGCCGTAGAGGATGAGCATTACGCTCGGCGGGATGAGGATGCCGAGGCAGCCGCCGGCGCAGACGACGCCCGCCGAAAGCCTCTCGTCGTAGCCCGCCCGCAGCATGGCCGGGAAGGCGAGAAGCCCCATCAGGGTGACCACCGCGCCGACGATGCCGGTGGCGGTCGCGAAGATCGTGCAGGTGATCAGCGTCGTCACCGCGAGCGACCCGGGAAGTCCGCCGATGGCGAGCTGCACCGAATTGAACAGCCGGTCGAGGATGTTCGCCCGCTCGATGATGTAGCCCATGAAGATGAACAGCGGGATGGCGACCAGCACGTCGTTGGTCATCACCGAATAGGTGCGCTGCACCACCAGCGCGAAGACGATGTCGCCCTGCGCCGCGTAGCCGAACATGACGCCCAGCGCCATCAGCGTGAAGGCGATGGGAAAGCCCAGCATGATGAAGATGACGAACAGGACGAGCATCAGGACGCCGAGTTCGGGATTGCCGATGGTGATGCCGAACATCAGGCGACCCCTTTCGACTTGGCCGCCTCGGCCTGTTCCAGAATGATCTTCTCGGTCTCCTCCACGTCGTGCAGGCGCTGCGGCCACTCGCCGGTGCGAATGCACAGGATGCAGCGCACGACCTCGGCAAGCCCCTGGATGACCATCAGCCCGCCAACCAGCGGGATGAGCGACTTGAAGGGGAAGACATAGGGCCCGTTCGGCGAATTGGCCGAGCGTTCGAAGATGAACCAGGAGAAATTGGCGAAGGTGAAGCCGGCGTAGCAGAGCGCCAGGATCCCGGGAAAGTAGAAGACGAAATAGAGCAGGAGATCGAGTCGGGCCTGGGTCCGCGGCGCCCACGCACGATAGAGGAAGTCGCCGCGCACATGGCCGTTGCGGGCCAGCGCATAGGGGCCGGCGAGCATGAACAGCACGCCATAGAGCATGTAGCTGACGTCGAAGGCCCACATGGTCGGGGCCTGCAGGATGTAGCGCGAGAAGACCTCGTAGCAGATGGCGGCGGTCAGCGCGACGATGGCCCAGGCGGCCGCCTTGCCGATGATGGTGGAGACCTCGTCGACGGCGAAGAGAAGCGCCATCAGCCTGTCGCTGCCGGTGCGCCGGACCATGACCCAGGCGATGGCGGCGAGCGTCAGGGCCCAGCCGCCGAGCAGCATCGAGAGAAAGAGCGGGTTTGGCGCCATCGAGCAGGTCCGCGGGACAGGCCGGAAGGGACGGCGGTGGCTATCCGCCGGCGTCATGAAGGCGGCGGTGACAACACCGCCGCCTTCGCTTGCGTCGGCGTCAGGAGGCGCCGAAGAAGTGGTTGAACGCCATATCGCGCGAGGGCGTGTTGATGCGCTCGAAGCCCACCGTGCGCTGCACCCAGGCCCGCTGGCTGTCGATGACCTTCTTGAAGAAGGCGTTCTCGGCCGAGAGCCGGTTCACCACCTTGTCCCAGGCCTCCAGCTGCGCCTTGAGGATGGCGTCGGGGGTCTTGATCACGTTGACGCCGCGCGTCCGCAGGATGGCGAGGTCCTTCGAGTAGCGGTCGAGCGCCTTCCAGTACATATCGGAGGAGGCGGACTCGGCCGAGTATTTCAGGATCGCCTTCTGTTCGTTCGACATGGCGTCGAACTTGGTCTTGTTGAAGATCACCTCGAAGGCTTCCGCCGCCTGGTGATAGCTCTGCATCATGTAGACCTTCGACACGTCGGCAAAGCCGAGGATCGAGTCCGAGCTCGGATTGTTGAACTCGGCGCCGTCGATGAGGCCGCGCTCCAGAGCCGGGACGATTTCACCACCGGGCAGGATGGTGACGGCCGCGCCCATTTCGTTGAACAGGTCGGCGGCAAGACCGACCGTGCGATACTTCAGCCCGCGCAACTCGCTCGCCTGCGTCAGTTCCCGCTTGAACCAGCCGAACGGCTGGCAGGGCATCGGCCCGGTGAGGAAGCCGACGACGTTGACCCGGGTGATCTGCGACAGGAGCTCGTTGTAGAGATCGTAGCCGCCGCCGTAGTTCATCCAGGCAAGGAAGTTGTGCGCATCCCAGCCATAGGACGGCGGGGTGCCGAACAGCGAATAGGCCTTGTTCTTGCCGAACCAGTAGGCCGTGACGCCGTGGCCGCCGTCGAGGATGCCGGCATGGACCGCATCCTGGAGCTGGAACGCCGGCACCACCGCCCCGGCCGCGAGGACCTCGAGACGCAGGCGGCCGCCGGACATGGCGTTCACGCGCGTGGCGTAGTCGTTGCAGAATTCGTGGAAGATGTCGCGCTGCGGCCAGGTCGACTGGAAGCGCAGCGAAACGGTCTGGGCGTTGGACACGTTGGGGGCGGCGACGGTGGCCGCGGCGGTCGCGCCTGCGAGAGCAAGGAAGCGACGACGATCGGACTTCGGCGGCGCCGAAGCAGTGGTCTCAGTCATGGGACGTCTCCTCTGGCGACTGTCGGCCCTTATGGATGGGCTCATTGGGTCGCTGGAGAAGAGACTGATGCACTTCCGTGAAAGGTCAAGGGCGAGCTTTGCCGCAGAGACGCCAGTCTTGTGACCCGGCAGAACAGCACTTTCTCCAAAGGCAAAACAAAAGGGGCGCCCGAGGGCGCCCCTTCCGTATGCGAATGGTGGCTCGTGGCGGGACTTGAAAGTCCATGCCGCCCGCACGTGCCGGGCTTGCCCGGCTCGTGCCACTTGAGGTGATGGGTGGCCTTTATGGACTTTAGAAGTCCATGCCGCCCATGCCGCCGCCGCCCGGCATCGCGGGAGCGCCGGAGTCCTTCTTCGGCGACTCGGCGATCATCGCACCCGTGGTGATGAGCAGCGAGGACACCGAAGCGGCGTTCTGGAGAGCGGTGCGCACGACCTTCATCGGGTCGACGATGCCGGCCTCGAACATGTCGACATACTCTTCGGTCTGGGCGTTGAAGCCGAAGGTGGCCGACTTGTTCTCGAGCACCTTGCCGACGACGATCGAGCCCTCGACACCGGCGTTCTCGGCGATCTGGCGGACCGGAGACTCCAGCGCCTTCAGGACGATATTGATGCCGGCCTGAACCTCGGCGTTCTCCGACTTCAGCTTGGCGACAGCGGACTTGGCGCGCAGGAGAGCGATGCCGCCGCCGGGGACGATGCCCTCGAGCACGGCCGCGCGGGTCGCGTTGAGAGCGTCGTCAACGCGGTCCTTCTTCTCCTTCACCTCGACCTCGGTCGAGCCGCCGACCTTGATCACCGCAACACCGCCGGCGAGCTTCGCCAGACGCTCCTGCAGCTTCTCGCGGTCGTAGTCCGAGGTGGTCTCCTCGATCTGCGCCTTGATCTGGGTGATGCGGGCCTCGATGTCCTTTTTCTTGCCGGCGCCGTCGACGACAGTGGTCTTCTCCTTCTCGATCAGCACCTTCTTGGCGCGGCCGAGCATGGCGAGCGTCACGCTCTCCAGCTTGATGCCGAGGTCTTCGGAGATGACCTGGCCGCCGGTGAGGATGGCGATGTCCTCAAGCATGGCCTTGCGGCGATCGCCGAAGCCCGGAGCCTTCACGGCGGCAACCTTCAGTCCGCCACGCAGCTTGTTGACGACGAGGGTGGCGAGAGCCTCGCCCTCGACGTCCTCGGCGACGATGATCAGCGGCTTGCCGGTCTGCACGACGGCCTCGAGAACCGGCAGCATGGCCTGGAGGCCAGCGAGCTTCTTCTCGTGGATGAGGATGTAGGCGTCCTC
>JBKBLH010000054.1:0-6429 GCA_046296475.1 Reyranella sp. | reverse complement strand
GATCAACGACCGGAAGATGTATCCGCTCTATGCGAAATGCATCGAGCTCGACGTGCCCGTGAATATCCATTGCTCGATCAACTTCGCCACCTCGACCTACATGAAATACGGCCACCCCATGCTTCTCGACGAGGTGATGGTCGACTTCCCGGAATTGAGGGTCTGCGCCTCGCCGCCGGGGTTTCCCTGGGTCCATGAACTGATCGGCGTCGCCTGGCGCCACCCGAACGTCAGGATCGGACTGGTGGCGGTGAGGCCGAAATACCTGACAGTCGACGGCTCCGGCTACGAGCCCCTGCTGCAATATGGTCGCACCATCCTCAAGGACCGCATCATCTTCGGCAGCGCCTATCCGCTCGGACCGATCGGCCGGGCCGTGGCCGAGGTCGAGGCCCTGCCGATCGATGAATCGGTCAAGCGCCTGTGGCTCCACGACAACGCCAAGGCGTTCCTGAGGCTCTGAGGCGGGGGTCGCCGCTCGGGCGTGTCGCTGCGAGGAGCAGCGTCCGGGTTGCGACGGCGGTTACGGATCCCGTCCGAGCAGCGCGCGGTGCCACGACAGGGATATCACCTCCGCGAGGTCCGCCGCATCGAGCCCCGTGTCGAGGCCGCGGACGAACATGTCGTGCAGGAGCTTGTCGACCATGGCGATGCAGCCGAGTGCCGTGGTCAGCATGGCGGTCTCGCTGAGCGTCCGCCCCGACGGCGCTTCCCGCTCGACCGCGCGGACGATGCGCCTCGCGAGGGCGAGATTGGACTGGAGGCCGAGCTGCGCAAATTCCTCGAGCTGGTCGGCCAACTGGCCCTGGCAGCGCATCAGGCCGATGTTCCGCCGGTAGACCTCGATGTAGTAGGCTGTGCCGACGATCAGCCGCTCGAAGAAGGTCTGGCCCGGCTGTCGCTGGGGGCGATGCAGGCGAATGGCCTTCATGAACGACGACAGTACGTCGTGGGCGACGGCCCGGCGATCGTTCCAGTGCAGATAGAAAGTGCCGTGTGCGAAACCCGCCCGCTTGCAGATGTCGGCCACTTTCAGGTCATTGAACCCCGATTCCTGGATGAGCTCGGCGGCGGCCACGAGGAATTTCTGCCGCGTCGCCTCAGACCGCGGCATCTTGCCCGCACCCTCGATCTCGGCACGCAGCACATCGGAGAGCGTGAAACCCACTGCTCCCGAAGCGGGCGAAATGTCGCGCTCCTGAACTGTCTTGGTCGATCTGCCAGCCCTTGACACCATCCGGATCCTTTCCAATACTGACGTTGATATCAGTTTCAGAAGCCGCCATGCAACCTTCCATATCACATCCCCCGGACGCAGGTGCAGGAACGGCCGGTTCGCCGCTGTCTTTTTCGCGCATTACCAAGCACTATGGCGATGTCGTGGCGCTGGCGGACTTCAGCCTCGACGTGGCGGCCGGCGAGTTCGTGACCTTCCTGGGCCCGTCCGGGTCGGGAAAGACGACGGCCCTCAACATCCTCGCCGGCTTCATCGACCCGACGGCGGGAGAGGTCACCATCGACGGCGTCTCGATCACCCGCTTGCCGAGCGAGAAGCGCAACGTCGGCATGGTTTTCCAGAGCTATTCGCTCTTCCCGCACATGAACGTCAGGGACAATGTCGGCTTTCCCCTGCGGATGCGCGGCGTGGCGCTCTCCCGCCGCAACGAGCTGGCCGAGGCCGCGCTTGCCATGGTCCGCCTCGAGGGGTTCGGCGACCGCAAGCCGCACGAACTTTCGGGCGGTCAGAGGCAGCGCGTGGCCTTTGCCCGTGCCGTCGTCTTCGAGCCGCGCGTCCTGCTGATGGACGAGCCGCTCGGCGCGCTCGATCTGAAGCTGCGCGAGGCCATGCAGGACGAGATCAGGCAGGTGCAGAGGCGCATCGGCTGCACTGTGATCTATGTCACCCACGACCAGGGCGAGGCCCTCGCCATGTCGGACCGCATCGTGGTGATGAGCGAGGGGCGGATCGAGCAGATCGGCACGCCTGCCGCCATCTACGACCAGCCGCAGAACACTTTCGTGGCGAAATTCGTCGGCGAGACGAACATCCTCCCCGGCCGTGTCGCAGGCGGGACGCTCACGCTCGGCAGCCGGTCCTTCCCCGTCTCTGACGCCCGGCTGCCCGCCGACGGCTGGAGCGGCAAGATCGCGCTGCGGCCCGAGCACTTCTCCCGGGCGAACGGCGGCATGGCGGGCACCAGCATCTCCTGCACGGTGGTCGATGTGGCCTTTCACGGCGGTACCTTCCGCTATGTCGCCGAAAGCCCGGAGTTCGGCCGGCTCGTCATCCAGGAGCAGCGCGTCCAGGGACACCAGCCCCTGGCGCTCGGCGAGACCGCCGACCTCGATTTCAGCACCGACAAGGCCGTGTTCCTCAACAGCTGACCCCGCACCTCACAGGATCGACAGGAGGCATAGATGACCCAGATGAATCGGCGAGACCTCGGGAAGTTTGCCGTCGCCGCTGCGGCTTTCGCAGCTCCCGCAATCCGTCCGGCAGGCGCCCAGAACGTGACCATCACGGTCAACGGCTCCGGCGGCAGCCTCGCCCGCACGATCGAGCGGCTCTACGAGAAGCCCTTTACT
This sequence comes from Reyranella sp., assembly GCA_046296475.1. Lineage (GTDB taxonomy): Bacteria > Pseudomonadota > Alphaproteobacteria > Reyranellales > Reyranellaceae > Reyranella. Next base: position 3,843 of record JBKBLH010000054.1, on the reverse strand, counting down.
GCGCAGACGGGCATCGCCATCCGTGCCACGGCTCCCGTCTCCCTCGCAAAGCTAAAGGCCATGGTCGAGACCGGCAACATGGAGTGGGATCTCACCGAAATGGGCTCCGCCGACATGGTGGAGGCCACCCGCAACAACTGGCTCACCGAGATCGACTGGTCGATCGTCGACCCGCAGGCCAAGCTCCCCGCGATCGCCCGCCAGAAGTTCGGCATGGTGACATCGACCTTCTCGACCGTCATGGCCTACCGCACCGACAAGTTCCGCGGACGGGCGCCGAACTCGTGGTCCGACTTCTGGGACGTGAAGACATTCCCGGGCCCGCGTTCCCTGCAGGACGGGCCGATGCACAATCTCGAATTCGCCCTCATCGCCGACGGCGTCGACAAGGACAAGCTCTATCCCCTCGACGTCGACCGGGCCTTCAAGAAGCTCGACCAGATCAAGCCCCACGTCGCCACCTGGTGGACGACCGGCGCGCAGCAGGTCCAGCTTCTCCTCGACGGCGAGGCCGTCATGGGCACCGTCTGGAACGGCCGCGTGACGCCGCTCAAGCGCGAGGGCAAGCCCGTCGAGATTTCCTGGAGCGGCGGCGCCCTGCAACTCTCCTACTGGGCTGTCCCCAAGGGGGCCAAGCATCCGCGCGAGGCCATGCGCTACATGACGACCCGCCTCGACCCGGAGAAGGGCGCGGAGTTCGTGAAGGAAGCGCCCTATCCCGGCTTCATCCCGGGCCTGGTCGAACGGCTTGCTCCCGAAGTCGCCCGTCAGTTGCCGATCCACCCGGACAATCTGGCCGCGCAGTACCGCTTCAGCCCCGAGTTCTGGTCGGAGCATCGGGCCAAGCTGACCGAGCGCTGGGCCGCCTGGCTGCTGCGCTGATCAACACCTGGTCGAGAGGCTCGCTCCGTGACACTCAGCACCCGCTGGATTGCGCCGGCACTCGCGTTGCCGCTGGTGCTGCTCTTCGCGATCTTCTTCGTCGTGCCTTTCCTCGAGATCATGCGCGTCTCCTTCGCCGGAGCCGGAGGTGCCATGACGGGCATCAACTGGCTCGCGACGTCGCCGGTCTTTTCGATCGTCTTCCTCAACACCCTGAAGCTCAGCGCCACGGTGACGTTCTGGTGCCTGGTCCTTGGCTATCCCGCGGCCTGCTTCATCGCCATGCAGCCCGAACGCCGCCGGGGGCTGCTGCTGGCGCTGATCCTGCTGCCATTCTGGACCAGCGTCCTGGTGCGCACCTACACTTGGTCACTGGTGCTGGGGCGAGAGGGCATCCTGAACGCGTCCCTCATCTGGCTGGGGATCACCGAGGGTCCCACCCGCTTCATGTTCACCCCGCTCGCGGTGCACCTCGGCATGGTGCAGATCCTCCTGCCGGTAGCCATCCTGACGCTGGTCGCGGTGATGACCGAACTCGACCCCGGCCTCGTCCGCGCGGCGCGGGTTCTGGGCGCGTCCCCGTTCCGTGCCTTCTGGCATGTGTTCTTGCCGATGACGACGCCCGGCATCGTCGCGGCGACCATGCTGCTCTTCATCCTGTCACTCGGCTTCTACATCACCCCGGCGCTGCTGGGCGGGCCTCGCCACCGGACCATCGCCAATCTCATCGACGTGCAGGTGAATCAGAACAATGACTGGACGACCGCCTCGGTCATGGCGCTCGTCCTGCTGCTCACCACAATCGTCGCTGTCGCGGTGCTCCGCTGGCTGGTTCCCGACCGCAATCTCTACGGGAGCGCGCGATGACCGACCGGCTGACGCGCGTCCTGCTGACCGCCTGGTTCGGCGCCGTGGTGCTGTTCCTGCTCTTCCCTCTGATCTTCCTCGTGCCGCTGTCGCTGAACGAGTCGGAGATCCTCTCGTTTCCGCCGCAGAGATGGTCGACCCGCTGGTACCAGGCGCTCTTCACCGACCCTTCGTGGAGTGGGGCGCTCTGGCTGAGCCTCAAGGTGGCGGTCATGGTGACGGTCGTCTCCGTCGTCGTCGGCACCGCAGCAGCCATCGCCATCGTCCGCTACCGGCTTCCCGGTGCGAACTATCTCTATGGTCTGTCCATCGCCCCGCTGGTGGTTCCCGGGATCGTCATCGCTCTCGGCATGTTCATGGTCTTCGCCCGCCTGAAATGGCTGGAGAGCCTGACGACCCTTGTCCTCGCCCATAGCGTCGTGGCCGTGCCCTATGTCGTCGTGGTCGTTGCCGCTGCCCTTCGCAATCTCGACGAGACGGTGGAGCGCGCCGCCCGGGTGCTCGGCGCGGGCCCGTTCACGACCTTCCGGCTCGTCACACTGCCGGCGCTGCGCCCGGCGATGATCGCCGGCTCGATGTTCGCCTTCTTCGCCTCCTTCGACGACCTGATCATCACGATGTTCGTCTCGGGAGCCCTCGAAACCCTGCCGCTGCGCATCTGGAACGACCTCAACCTTCGCCTCGACCCGACGGTCGCAGCGGCCGCCTGCGTCATGGTGGGCATGTCCGTCGTCGGCCTCGGGCTGGCGGAGATCATGCGCAGCCGGGGCCTGAAACGCCTGAAAGTGGATGCATCATGATCGACGACGAACTGGAAGAGGCCCGCAGCCTGCGCGCCGCCGTCGAGGCGCTGCCGTTTCCCGCCAATCTCGGCGCCTTCATCGACGAACTCGCCGACGAGATGGGCGACGCCGTCGCGGCGAGCTTCTTCGACGGCGGGGAGACCATCACCTATCGCGAGATGGCAGCACGGACACGGGCGCTGGCGGCGGGCCTTGCCGGGCTCGGCATCGCCTTCGGCGACCGGGTCGGCGTCATGCTGCCGAACATCGGCGCCTTCCCGCTGACCTGGCTCGCGCTGGCCCGGCTCGGCGCCATCATGGTGCCGATCAACGTGCGCTACACGCCGCGCGAGGTCGCCTATGTGCTCGACGACAGCGGAGCCCGCATGCTGGTGACCGAAGCGAGCATCCTGGAGGAGATCCGGTCCGCCCCGGAACTCGCCGGCTTCGCCGCCCTTTCCGATCCCGTCGTCGTGGGGGCCGCATCGTCGGGCCATTCGTGGGCGACGCTGTCGCAGACGGCCGCTGACGATTTCAGGCCGGCGAGGGAACCGGGTCTCGATGACCTCATCAACATCCAGTACACCTCGGGAACGACCGGTTTTCCCAAGGGCTGCATGCTCAGCCACCGTTACTGGCTCACCCTGTCGCGGGTTGCCGCCATGCGGGCCAACGGCGTCGTCAGGAACGTGCTCGCGGCCCAGCCCTTCTACTACATGGACCCCCAGTGGCTCCTGCTGATGGCCATGCGCCTGCGCGGAACCCTGTTCGTCGCCGCCAAGGCCTCGGGCACCAACTTCCTCGACTGGATCCGCAAGTACGGCATCGAGTACTGCATCTTCCCGCAAATCGTCCTCAAGCAACCGCCGCGCCCCGACGACGCGACGCTTCCTCTGAAGATCGCCTCCGTCTTCGGCCTTCGGAAGAACATGCACACCGAGCTCGAGGCCCGCTTCGGCGTCATCGCCCGCGAGAGCTTCGGCATGACGGAGGTGGGGTCGGCCCTCTACACGCCCTACGGCGCGACCTCCATGGTCGGCAGCGGCACCTGCGGCATTCCCTCGCCGTTCCGCGAGGCGACGATCCGCGACGAGGACGGCAAGGAAGTCCCCGCCGGCGAGATCGGCGAGCTGTGGATCCGCGGACCCGGCATCCTGAAGGGCTACTGGAACAAGCCGGAGGCCAATCGCCACAGCTTCCGCGACGGCGGCTGGTTCCGCACCGGCGATCTCTTTCGCAAGGACGAGCGGGGCTTTCACTACATCGTCGGCCGCATCAAGGACATGATCCGCCGCTCCGGCGAGAACATCGC
>JBKBLH010000053.1:0-9286 GCA_046296475.1 Reyranella sp. | reverse complement strand
CGCCGGTCTTGGAGATGAAGGTCTCCACGGCGGCGATCTTGCCGTCCTTCGCCTCGTAGCGCCCGCCGACCTTCACGGTGTCGTCGGTCTCGATGAGGCTCCAGCAGGTATTGGCATAACGCGCCGGGAAGGTGCGGGCGTTGACGAGTTCGCCGCGGACCATGAGCGCTGCCACCTTGGCCTGGCTGTTGGCCGAGAAGCCCGACTTCGGCATGTCACCGGCGATGCAGGCATCGCCCAGGACGTAGATGTTCGGGTCGCTGGCCGATTTCATGTTCGTCGGATCGATCGGGCAGAAGCCGGAGGCGTTGGCGAGGCCCGCGTCGCGGGCGATCGCTCCGGCCATCTGCGCCGGGATGACATTGACGAGCGCCGCCTTCTCGTAGGTCTCGAAGCCGGTCACCACCGTGCCGGTCTTCGGATCGACCGACTTGATGCCATCGTGCACTTTGGGTCCGATCCACTCGACCATGCCCGGATAGTGCTTCTCCCAGCCCTCCTGGAACAGGCCCTGCTTGGAGAAGCTCTCCTTGGGGTCGAGGACGATGATCTTGGCGCGACGCCTGCCCGAAGCCTTCAGGAGGTGCGCCATCATCGAGACCCGCTCATAGGGGCCGGGAGGGCAGCGGTAGGGATTGGGCGGGGCGATCATGACGATGACGCCGCCGTCTGGCACGGCGTCGAGCCTCGCCTTGAGAAGCTGGGTCTGCGGTCCGGCCCGCCAGGCATGCGGCATGGTCTCCTCGTGCTCGCGGCCCCAGCCGGGAACGGAGTCGTACTTCAGGTCGATGCCTGGAGACAGGACGAGGCGGTCGAAGCCGAGCCTTGATCCGTCGGCGAGGACGACTTCCTTCTTCTCCCGATCGACGCGGCTGGCCATCTGGTGGTTCATCCGGAAGCCATGGGCAGCGGAGACCTTGTCGTAAGCGTGGGTGATGGACTCGAAGGAGCGGTAGCCGCCGAGATAGAGGTTGGAATGGAAGCAGGTGGTGAACTGGCGCTGGGGCTCGACGAGGACGACGTCGATGCCGCCCTGACTGTCCTTCGCGATATACTTGGCGGCGGTGACGCCGCCGGGGCCGCCGCCCACGACGACGACTCTCGGTTTGGCCTGTCCGAGAGCGGGCGCGGCGAGGGCCATGGTGGCGACGGCCGATCCCGTAGCCAGGAATTTTCTGCGGTTCATCGTCATGTCAGCTCCTCCCGTTGTTGTTGTATGCCGGTTGGCCCGGCTTATGCCGGATGGTCATCCGACCTTGAGATAGGCGAAACCCTTGCCCTGCAAGGCCGCCACGGTGGCGACGCCCGAAGGGACGAAGGCTATGAAGTCCGCCTTTCTGACCTTGGTTCTGTCAAGGTTGAGGCGCTGGAAGGTGATGTCGCAGAGATAGACCTTCAGGCCATTCTTCGCCTGGGCGAGCACGCGGTCGAAGATCTGAGGCACCATGGCCTCGTCACGCCAGCTTGTCCCCTCGAGACTTTCGAGGAAGAACTTGACGCCCGGACCGTGTGTCACGATCGCCAGTTGGACGGCGAAGGGATCGGCGCCGTAGGCCGAATAATGGTTGCCGATGTTGGTCAGCATCTGAACGAAGCGCGGCGGGTCGCCGTAGTCGCAATGGTAGAGGCAGGCGACGTCGGCCTCCTTCTTCAGGTCGGAGAACTGCAGCATCGGCGTCGCCCCCGCTGGCGAGGCAACAGCCGCGGACGCCAGAACCGCGCCACCGAGAAGCACCCTGCGATCGATGTCCGACATGGTTCTCTCCATCTGCCTCTGGGTTGACCCTGACCTAATGTCCGCGCGGACGCAGGCTGCCGAAATAGGCGGCGAGCGCCGCCACTTCCTCGGCCGTCAGCCGCGCGGCCATGGCCTGCATCACCTGATTGTCCCGTTCGCGGCGCTTGTAGCTGTCCATCAGCGCGACGAAGGCGTCCTGAGGCAGGCCGATGATCGCCGGGATCCCGCCGACCTGCTGACCCGAGACCTGGTGGCATGTGACACATTCCGAGGCCAGATATTCGCCGAGCGCCGCATCGCCCGCCCGGGCGGGCAGCGCGACGGCGCAGGCCAGGGCCGTCAAGGCCAGCGCGGGGGACCGCTGGCTCCTGCTCATTCCACCCTCGGACCGCTGCGGCCTTCCGGCGTCACGTCGATCACGCGGGCGCGCCCCGTGACCTGCGGCGGCGTTTGCCGGCAGTTCGTCATGCAGGGATTGGGGTTCCAGAAGGCGCGCTCGGTCGTCTCCCGGTCGTCGTCGTAGAAGTTGTCGACATTGGGTAGTCGCACCGAGGTGAAATTCTCGCGCGTCAACTCGAAGCTCTCAGGAACAATGTCGTTGAGGAACAGGATGTAGGCGGTCAGCGCATAGACGTCGTCGTTGGAGAGCGACTGCGCATTGCCATAGGGCATGGCCCGGCGCACGTAGTCGAATGTCGTCGACAGATAGGGCCAGAACGAGCCAATCGTCTTCTCCGGATTCTCACCGCGGAGCGATCCGCGCCCGCCGGCCAGGACCGGCCAGCGCCCGGCGCCCTCGCCGAACTCGCCGTGGCAGGCGGCGCACTGGGCCTGATAGACCTCTTCGCCATGCTTCACCGTCCCCCGCCCGGGCGGCAGGCCCTGCCCGTCCGGACGGACGGCGATGGCCCAGGCGGCGACCTCGGCGGGATGGGCCTCGCGGCCGAGGCCGACCTTGTTCGGGGTCGCCGCGGCTGCCGGGGCGGCGGGTTGCGACTGAGGCTGCGGGCGCTGCTGGGCCAGGACCAGGCTTGCGCCCGACAGACCCGCCAAAATCGTCAGCGCCGTGAGGAGCTTAACCGATCTCAACATTTTCGGTCTCCCCGTTCGGACGCACCAGCCAGGTCTGGATGCCGTTGTTGTGGTAGATGGAATTGACCCCACGAACCTTGCGCAGCTCGTCCTTGCTGGGCTGGACGTAGCCGGTCTCGTCCATGGCGCGGGACTGGATCATCAGTTCCTGACCGTTCCAGTCGAAGTCGACGTAGAAGCGGGTCAGCGACATCGGCAGCACCGGTCCGTCAATGCGCGCCGTCTGCCAGTTGCGACCGCCGTCGATGGAGACGTCCACCCGGCGGATCTTGCCGCGGCCCGACCAGGCGAGGCCCGTCAGGACGTTCGCGCCCTTGTGCTTCAGCGGCGCCTGCGGCGAGGGGTTCGTGACAACGGACTTGGCGTCCATGACGAAGGTGAAGCGGCGCGAGCGCCCGTCGGCGAGAAGGTCGGTGTATTTCGAGGTCTCCTCGCGCTGGTGCCAGGGCATGTCGCCGACCTCGATGCGGCGCAGCCACTTGATCCACATGTTGCCTTCCCATCCGGGCACCACCAGCCGCACCGGATAGCCCTGTTCGGGCCGCAGCATCTCGCCGTTCATCTTCCATACGACCAGGCAGTCCTTCAGCGCCTTCTCCAGCGGGATGGAGCGGGTCATGCTGGAGGAATCGCCGCCCTCGGCGAGAAGCCATTTGGCGTTCGTCTTGACGCCGGCCTCGTCCAGCAGGGTCTTCAGTGGAACGCCCGTGTACCAGACGTTGTGCACCATGCCATGTGTGAACTGGCAGCCGTTCAGCTGGGCGCCGCGCCATTCCATGCCCGAATTGGCCGCGCATTCGAGGAAGTAGGCGTGGTTCTGGCGGCCGGGGAAGCGCTTCAGGTCCTCCACGGAGAAGACCAGCGGCTTGTCGACGAGGCCGTTGATCATCAGGCGGTACTTGGCCGGGTCGATCTCGGCAATGCCGCCGTGATGGCGCTCGAAGCACAGACCCGAGGGCGTGATGATGCCGTCGAGCTCATGCAGGGGTGTGAAGTTCACCGAGGACTCGCGGCTGGCCGTGAGCCATTCGACGTCGCGGCGCACGACGTGCTTCTCGAACTGCGAAGGGCTGCCATAGGGGCGCGCCTGGACGCCGTCGCCGAGCGTCCGCGCCCAGTCCTGCGGCTCGGTGATGAGCGGATCGGGAGCGGCGGGCGGTGCGGCTGTGGCGGGAAGCGAACCGGCAGCAATGCTGGCGCCGGCGAGACCGGCGGCGCCGAGAAACCTGCGCCTGTTGAGACTGGTGGCTTCGCTGGTCATGCGCGCCTCCTCTGGACGGGGGATCCTCTTCATGCTCCGGTTACCTTCACGGCGGAGTTGGGGTCGATGCGGACCGTCTTCAGCCGGGCAACGTGCGCCTGCACGACCTCCCAGATCGGCGGCCCCTGCGTACCCTGATTGACGCTGGCCCAGCCGGCGACGGTGTAGGACTTCGATGCTTCCAGCGGCTGGCCCGTCTTCAGAAGTGTGAGGTCGGAAATGCGGCGCCCCATCGAGGCCGAGATGTCGATGGCGTAGCCCACGCCGCCGACCCGCACCATGTCGCCACCGCCCTGGAAGTAGGGGTCAGGGTGGAAGATGTTGTCGGCGACATCCTCGAGAACCTCCTTCAGCTGCGCGCCGGTCATCTGCATCCGGTAGCAGGCCGGATAGGTGATGGCGGTGGCGTTGGAGATCGCCTCGAAGGTGATGGGATCGCCCGGCAGCAGCGTGCCCCCCCAGCGGAAGCCGGGCGACAGAGCGATCTCCGCGTCGCGCTCGGCGAGCATGGCCTGGGCTATGAGGTCGTCAAAGGTGCCGTTGAAATTGCCACGGCGGTAGAGAAGGCTCTCCGTCCTTCCGATCTCGCGGGCGAGGTCGGCGGCAAAGGGCTTGCGGACGGTCTCGACTAGCGATGTCATCGCCGCATCGGGCTGGATGGCGTCGGTGAAGACCGGCATCAGCTTGAACCTGTAGCCCGCCACCTTCTTGTCGCGGATGTCGAGGTCGAGACGCGACACGAACTTGCCGTGCGAGCCTGACCCGATGAGGATGGTCTTTCCGACCGTGACGACGCCGGGCATGGCGTCATGGGTATGGGCGGTGAGGATAACGTCGATCCCGTTGACGCGTCCCGCCAGCTTGGCGTCGACATCGAAGCCGTTGTGCGACAGCAGAACCACGACATCGGCGCCTTCGGCGCGCGCTTCGTCCACCTGCTTGCGCAGGTCGTCCTCGCGGATGCCGAACTCGAGGTCCGGGAACATCCAGCGCGGATTGGCGATGCCGGTGCGCGGCAGGGCCTGGCCGATGACGGCGACCTTGGCGCCGCCCTTCTCGAACATCTTCCGCGCCTCGTAGACCGGCTCCTGCCATTCGATGCTGCGGACGTTCTGCGCCAGGAAGGCGATCTTCGACTTCTCGGTGATCTCCTTCACCCGCTCCTGGCCGAGGGTGAACTCCCAATGCGACGTCATGGCGTCGACGCCGAGGGCCTCCATGGCGGTCACCATGTCCTGGCCCTTGGTTTGCAGCGACGACCATGAGCCCTGCCAGGTGTCACCGCCGTCGAGCAGCAGCACGCGGTTGTCGCCGCGCTCGGCGCGGACGGCTTGCACCAGCCGGGCGATCCTGTCCATGCCGCCCATGCGACCATAGTTGCGGGCGAGCTGGGTGAAATCGTCGGCTGTCAGGGCGTGCGCTTCAGGGGAGCCGGCGGCGATCTTGAAGTAGTCGCGGAAGGCCTTGTCGGTGAGATGCGGCGGCTTGCCCTTGGCGTCGCCGACGCCGAGATTGATCGACGGCTCGCGGAAATAGACCGGCATGAGCTGCGCGTGAATGTCCGTGACGTGAAGGATCGTCACCTGCCCGAGCGGCTCGAAGCGCAGGATGTCCTGCTCTGTGAGACGCTGCTGCGCGGCGGCGCGGCCGAGGGACCCAAGCCCCGACGCAAGCGTCAGGGCATGGGCAGCCGCCGTCGCCTGCAGGAATTGCCTGCGCGAGATCATCGTTCTGTCCTGTCGTTGGGAAGCGGTGGACCACGGGCGCCATGCGGCGCCCGCAGTCGTCCGATCAGCTCACCGCGATGCGGCTGGTCGACGTGTACTCGGAGCCATCGTCGTCCTTCCACACCATCTTCAGCTCGCCGTTCTCGGTCGGCTTGAAGAAGAAGGACTGGTAGGGATTGGCCGAGATCGCCGCATGCCAGTCGGCTTCGAACACCGGCTTGCCGTTGAAGGTCGCGGTGAAGCGATTGATGATCTTGCGCGGGATCGGCTTGCCGTCGGAGCTGCGGCGCTGGCCGCTCTCCATCTCGTGCGAGATCAGCGTCTTCACCTCGACGACGTCACCGGCCTTGATATTGCCGGGAACGCGGACACGGGGAGTGGGTCGCGTGGTCATGGTTCTGATCCTCCCTCAGCCGCCACAGCCGCCGATGGTGACCTTCACCTCGGCTTTCGTCGTGAACAGCGATCCGTCCGACATCTCGGCAACCGCGATGATGTTCTGGGTCTGGGCGAGCCGCATGCGGGTCGATGCCGAGGCCCGGCCGGACATGGGCGTGAAGCGGAAGGTGAGCACGCCGGGCAGCGGGTTGCCGTCGGCGAAGACATGCACCGCCTTCACGTAATTCTGTTCCGTCATCGGGCTTTCGACGTCGACGGTGATCGGGACGACCAGACCGTTCTCGGCGATCTGCGGCACGTCGAGCTTGACGCGGCCTTCGGCCATCGTCTTGCCGTCGTAGAGCTTCTTGAGTTCGGCCTCGACGGCCTTGGCATCGGCGTGGGCAAGACCCGGCGCGATGACAGATGCGGCGGCCGCGAGAGCCGCGAAACGCAGCACGCTGCGCCTCGTCTGATGGACGATTGGACCCGCCATGGGGGCCTCCTTTCGTGTTTCCCGACCAGGGCGGCTCTCTTGCGGAACCGCTCCATCTTCTTCTTGACGCCGCAGCGCGACGACTGCAAGCTTGGTCATATTGGTATATCGTTTTTCGTGAATGTAAAGCCCGAAACGATGCCACATGGATCGCTCCGTCAGAGGGCGACCGGGAGAACGCAAAGGAGGAAGTGCGATGAGTCGTAAACGGGCTCTGCTTGCCCTGGTGGCCGCTGCCGTCACGGTCGCCGGAATTGCCGGCGTGATGGCACAGGCGCAGGACGACAGCGAGCGGGAGATCGAACGCTACCGCGCCATGATCAACGATCCGATGGCCAATCCCGGCTATCTGGCGGTGGATCGCGGAGAGGTTCTGTGGGCCCAGGCCCGCGGCACGAAGAACGTCTCGCTCGAGACCTGCGATCTCGGAGAGGGGCCGGGCAAGCTCGAGGGCGCCTACGCCAAACTGCCGCGATTCTTCGCCGACGCCGACAAGGTCATGGATCTCGAACAGCGGCTCCTGTGGTGCATGGAGAAGATCCAGGGACTCGATACAGCCGACGTCATCCGCCGCCGCTTCTCCGGTCCCGGCCGAGCCTCCGACATGGAGGACCTCGTCGCCTTCATCGCCAACAAGTCGAATGGCATGCGCATCCAGCCGCAGACCTCGCATCCCCGCGAGCGCGAGATGACAGCCATCGGCGAAGCGATGTTCTACCGCCGCGCCGGCGCCATGGACTTCTCCTGCGCCACCTGCCACGCCGAGCCCGGCAAGCGCATCCGCCTGCAGGGCCTTCCCGACTTTTCGACGCCCGGCAAGCAGGCGCAGGAAACCATGGGATCCTGGCCGACCTACCGCGTCTCGCAGAGCGCACTACGGACCATGCAACACCGGCTGTGGGATTGCTTCCGCCAGCAGCGCTGGCCCGAGCCCGCCTATGCATCGGACGGCCTGACCGCTCTCCACATGTTCCTCAATGTCCAGGCGGCGGGCGGTGAGATCACCGTTCCCTCCATCAAGCGCTAAGCGGAGGCCGTCATGTTCCGAACCTTCTCGAAGTCCCTTCGACTGGCGATGGTCTGCGGGCTGGTGCTGTCCGTCACCTCCGTGACGGCACAGGACCGCCCGCCCGCCGATCCTGCCAAAGTGGATGCGCTGATGCGCGCCATGTTCACGCGGGTGTCGCCGGAATGGCAGGCGCGGGCTCAGCTCGACGACACGCAGCGGGCCTGCACCGAGCGCCGCAACCAGGTCTCGGCTGCGGAAGCCGACGCCATCCAGGCGCGCGAACGCACCGCGGTGGTGATGCCTCCCGACGGCAACTTCCTCGGCGACTGGCGCAAGGGGTTCCGGGTGGCCAATAACGGCCGCGGCTTTCAGTTCTCCGATGGGCCGGGAACGGTCGCCGGCGGCAACTGCTACGCCTGCCACCAGATGGATCCCAAGGAGGTGAGCTACGGCACCCTCGGGCCGAGCCTCGCCGGCTATGGGCGTGATCGAAACTACGATCCCGAGGTGATCCGTGACACGTACATCAAGATCTACAATTCCCAGGCGGTGGTGGCCTGCTCGAACATGCCGCGTTTCGGGTCGCAGAAGGTGCTCACGATCGACCAGATCAAGGACGTCATGGCCTATCTGTTCGACCGCCAGTCGCCGGTGAACCAGCCCTGATGGAGCGTGACGCGTGAGACGGCTGGTCTGGCTCGTCGTCCTGTCGCTGATGGTCTGCGGCGGAGCCCATCGCTCCGCCGCAGCCCTCGAACTGCTGATGTTCGAACGCGCCGGCTGTCCCTATTGCCTGCGCTGGAACCGGGACGTCGGCCCGGCCTATCTCGCCTCCGAGGAGGGGCGGCTTGCGCCGCTGCGCCGGATCGACATGGATCGCCGCGAGGACCCGCGCATCGTGCTGAAAGTGCCGGTCCTCTATTCGCCAACCTTCGTGCTCGCTGACGAAGGGCGCGAGATCGGCCGGCTGATCGGCTTCATTGACGCCGCCACCTTTTGGGGGTTGTTGAGCAAGATGATCAACGACCATCGCAACCAGACCGGACCAGCCCCGACGCCCGGACGAGCGGGGGGGCGCCCGGGATGACCAATTCGATTGTTCCTGCCTCGATCGAGGACCAGCTGAGGAACGGGCCGGAATATTCGGCCGAGCTCGAGGAGCTGATGCGCAATGCGCGCGACGCGAGCGACTTCCTCAAGGCGCTCGCTCATGAAGGCCGATTGCTTCTTCTCTGTCTCATCTCGGAGCGCGAGCGCTCGGTCGGCGAACTGGAAGCGATCCTGTCGATGCGCCAGCCGACCGTATCGCAGCAACTGGCCCGACTGCGCTACGACGAATTGGTGACGACGCGGCGGGACGGAACGACCGTCTATTACAGCCTCGCCAACGAGGATGTTCGACAGGTCATCCGCGTCGTGTACAATATTTTCTGTCAGGGCGGCAGCAAGACCGCCTTGTGCCGACCCGCCTGAGCGGAGCGGCACGACAAGGGGCATCTTCCGGCCCCTGAGGGAGGATGCATGTCTGGTCTTACGGCCGTCGCCGTGGGGCTGGTCGGGCTGGCCGTCGGCTTCGCCGCGGGCT
>JBKBLH010000052.1:0-11357 GCA_046296475.1 Reyranella sp. | reverse complement strand
GGAAGGATCACATCCGGACCTACGGCCAGAACATGTTCGGCTTCGAGGACCTGCTCGCGAGCCAGGGCAGCGACTTCGACTACAACGATCTCGTCATGAAGATCGCGATCGCCTGAGTCGGGCCGGCCGGCTCAGTTCGTCATCCCCGCCGCGTGCATGATCGCGGCGGTGCGCTCGGCGATCATCATGGTGGGCGCGTTGGTGTTGCCGCCGATCAGGGTCGGCATTACCGAGGCGTCGACCACGCGCAGACCCTCGACACCGTGCACCAGCAGCTTGTCGTCGACCACCGCCATGGGATCGCTGGCCGGGCCCATCTTGCAGGTGCCGACCGGGTGATAGATCGTCTCGCACTTGGCGCGGATCCACTGCTCGATCTCGGCATCCGTCTTCGCCGCCGGCCCCGGCGCCAGCTCGTCCGCGCGATAGGGATCGAGACCCGACTGGGCGAGGATGTCCCGGCCCATCTTCACGCCGGCGATCAGCGTGTCGAGGTCGCGGCGCTCGCTGAGATAGTTCGCATCGATCAGCGGGTGCTCCTTCGGATCCTTGCTGCGCAGCCGGATCGTGCCCTTGCTCTCGGGCCGGAGCGCGCAGACGTGCAGGCTGTAGCCGTCCTTGTTCAGACGCGTCCGGCCGTGGTCCATGACCAGAACGGGCAGGAAATGCAGCTGGATGTCGGGCGCCGCCAGTTCGGAACGTGTGCGCAGGAAGCCGCCCGATTCGGCGATAGGCGAGGTGCCGGGGCCCTTCTTGTTCACGACGTACTGGTAGAGCGAGGCCAGCTTGTTGGCGCGATCGTACGTGTCGCGCGTCCTGCAGAACTGCAGAAGCGCGGCGTCGAGATGGTCCTGCAGGTTGCCGCCGACGCCGGGCAGATCGTGCAGCGGCCGGATTCCGATCGACTTCAGGTGATCGGCCGGGCCGACGCCCGACAGCATCAGGAGCTGCGGCGAGTTGACGGCGCCGCCGCACAGGATGATCTCGCGGGTCACGCGCGCGACCTCGTCGCGGCCGTTCAGCGTGTAGCGCACGCCCATGGCGCGGTTCTGGTCGAAGATGATGCGCTCGGTGAGCGCGCCGGTGATCACCTCGAGATGGGCGCCGCTGTTGGCGACCGCCGGACGCAGGTAGGCGCTCGCCGCGCTCCAGCGCTGCTTGTCCTTTTGCGTCACCTGGTAGAGGCCGACACCTTCCTGCTCGGCGCCGTTGAAGTCCGGATTGCGCCTGTGTCCCGCCTGCTCGCATGCCTTGAGGAAGGCCTCGTTGAGCCTGCTGGGATCGACCTGGTCGGCGACGTTCAAGGGGCCGCCCGTGCCGTGGAAGTCGTCGGCGCCGCGCTCGTTGTTCTCTGCCTTCTTGAAGTAGGGCAGCACGTCCTCATAGGACCAGCCCTCGTTGCCGAGCTGGCGCCAATGGTCGTAGTCCGAGGCGTGGCCTCGGATGTAGAGCATCGCATTGATCGCGGAGGAGCCGCCCAGCGTCTTGCCGCGCGGCCAGTACATGCGGCGGTCGTTGCAGTGCTTCTGCGGCGTCGTCTCGTAGTGCCAGTTGTAAGGGTTCTTCTCGCCCAGCGAAGCGAAACCGGCGGGCATCTTCAGCATGAACGACTTGTCGGGACCCCCGGCCTCGAGCACCAGGATGCGAAGTTTGGGCCGTTCCCACGCGAGTCGCGCGGCGAGCGCGCAACCGGCCGAGCCGGCACCGACGATGATGTAGTCGTACAGCGAAGACATAGTCCTTCCTTCAGGGCAGCCGGTTTTCGATGACCGCGAAGACGGGTCGCCCGGATATGGGCGACAAAATACCGGTCGCGTCCAGTGGAAAGACGCTCCGGGTCACCGAGTCTCCTACATTCCCGCCGATCGCGGAGAGGTGGCCCGGCTGGACGTCGACCACGATGTCGCAATGTCCTGCTCCGCGATTCAGGTTTTGCAGCGTCGTGCCGCTGTCCTCGCGCGACACGCACACGAGGTCGCCGACCCTGGGCGCATAGGTGTCGGGTTCGTGCGGGACGAACGCCGCGCCGGGCTTCCTCGCCCGCTCGACGATTCGTTCGACGTAGATCGTGTGGCGCTGGCTGGGGCAGAACAGGTCGCGCGGCACGCCGGCGCTCTCGATGTCCCAGGAGATGAAGGCGGCCGACCACGGCACGTCGTCAACACCGCTCAATGTCTTGTCGACCGCGGCCCAGTAGTCGGCGATGCGCTGCGGCGCCTCGCGCTCCTTGATACCGCTCTGTTCGGTCCGGGGCGGTCCGTCCTTCGAGTAGGTGATGACCTGCTTGCCGAAGCGGCCCCATTCGCCGACCGCCAGCAGAACCATCGAGATCCTGGCGCTCGACGACGGGGGCGGCGCTTCGGGTTTCCAGGACGATGCGGGGCAGGGACCGAGCGGCGGCAAGTCCTTCGCCTGCACGACCGGCTTGCTCGTCGGCGGCGTCGTACAGGCGGCGGCGAGGACGGGAAGCAGGATCGCGAGGAGGAGGCGCATATGCGGCGGCTGCTCAGCCTCCCTGCCAGCGACCGACGCCACCGATCAGGATCGTCGGCACCCCTTCTGTTCCGTTCTTCACGGTGCAGACCTGGCTGCCCGGCCGTCGGCCGTCGCGCGGCTCTGTGACGTCGACGCCGGCGGCCTTCAGCCGGGCCTGGGCGGCCGCGATGTCGGGCACGCGCCAGGACAGGCCCCAGAGATGGTCCGGTTCGTCAGACACGCCCTTCTTCAGGTCGTGGGCGATCTCGACCACCAGGTCGCCGCAACGGAAGAACAGCAGCCGCGCGCCCCACTTGGGGTTGCTGCGGTCGAGCCGCAGGTCGAGGCCCAGGCGGCCGGCATAGAAGGCGATGGCCCGTTCGGGGTTGGGCGTTCGCACGACGACATGATCGAGGCTGGAGACGGCTGCGCCAATGTCAGTTGTGAGCGGCGAAGGAGCTTCGTCCGGCTTCGCAACGACGCCGATCGCGACGCCATGGCCGAGGAACGCCAGTCCCGCATCCGTTCTCGTCGCCGGGAGCGCACGCCGCTCGAGGAGCGTCGCTGCCTTGGCGAGGTCCGGCGTTGCGAACACCATCGATCGCAGGCCCGATCCTCGTGGCTCGAAACGCACCGCGACATTGTCTGTGCGCAGACGCCCATCCACCGCCCGGCGCCCCAGCAGCGTTTCGTAGACGTCGGCCGAACCGCCGACGACTAGATGGTCGAGTGACGCCAGCATGATCTCAGCCGATGCGCTTCAGGTTCTTCTTGTAGTCCTGGCTGCGCTTCACGTAGCTCTCTGCGCTCATCGCCAGCCGCGACGCGTTTTCCTCGCTCAGTTCGCGCACCACCTTGGCCGGCGCGCCGAGGATCATCGAGCGGTCGGGGAAGCTCTTGCCCTCGGTCACGACCGAGCCGGCGCCGACCAGGCAATCCTTGCCGATCACCGACCGGTTGAGCACGACCGACTGGATGCCGATCAGCGAGCCGTCGCCGATCGTGCAGCCGTGCAGCATGACCTGGTGTCCGACCGTCACGTTGCGGCCGATGGTGAGCGGCGCGCCGGGATCGGTGTGCAGGACGCTCAGCTCCTGGACGTTGCTGTCGTCGCCGATGACGATCGGCTCGTTGTCGCCGCGCAGCACGGCGCCCGGCCAGATGCTCACCCGTTCGCCCAGGACCACGGACCCGATGATGGTGACGCCTTCCGCGATGTAGCAGGAGGCCGGAATCACCGGCACGCGGTCGTTCAGCTGGTATATCGGCATCTGGAATCCTTCTGCGAACGCGCTCGATGGAAGCGGCCGCCCGGCATGCCAGCTTGCCCATGCCAATTCAATAGGAGCGACTTCGGCAGCGCTTCCGTGAATGCCGCTCCACGTAAAGGAGAGTTGACGTTTACGTAAACGTCAACTAAATCACCTCCATCATGTCAGTCGCCGCCATTCCTTCGGCCAAGACGCCGGCGCCGCGAGACGCCCAGCGCATCTACAGCATCGCCGAACTGTCGCGCGAGTTTGCGATAACGCCGCGCACGATCCGCTTCTACGAGGATGAGGGGCTGATCAAGCCGCGCCGGCACGGCACCACCCGTCTCTACACCGCCGGCGATCGCACGCGACTCGGCTGGATCCTGCGCGGCAAGCGCCTCGGGTTCTCGCTGGCGGAGATCCGCGAACTGCTCGACCTCTACCAGGTCGACCGCACCGGCCTGCAGCAGCTGCGCGAACTGCTGCGGCGCTGCCAGCTGCACATTGCCGACCTCGAGCGCAAGCGCGCCGATCTCGACCAGCATATCGGCGAATTCAGGGACGTCGAAGCGCAAGTGAGTGCCGAGCTAAAGCAGCGCGGCATCGATCAGGAAAGCGACTAAGGAAACAGCGACCGAGGAGGAAGCCATGGCCGTCTACAAGGCCCCGATCAAGGACATCCAGTTCGTTCTGAACGAAGTGATCGACGTGTCGAAGCTCGCCAAACTGCCGGGCTATGAGGACGCGACCCCCGACACGATCCACGCCATCGTCGAGGAAGCCGCCAAGCTCTGCGAGAACGTGCTGTTCCCGCTGAACCGCACCGGCGACGAGGAAGGCTGCCACTATGAGAACGGCGTCGTGCGCACGCCCAAGGGCTTCAAGGAAGCCTACAGGCAGTTCGCCGAAGGCGGCTGGACGGGAATCACCTGCGATCCCGAGTATGGCGGGCAGGGGCTGCCGGCGACGGTGGGCTTCGCGCTGCAGGAGATGTTCACGGCCTCGAACCAGGCTTTCGCGATGTATCCGGGCCTCAGCCACGGCGCCTACGAGGCGCTATCGCGCCACGGCGCGGACGAGCTGAAGAAGCGCTACCTGCCGAAGCTGGCCGACGGCACCTGGTCTGGCACGATGTGCCTCACCGAGCCCCATTGCGGCACCGACCTCGGCATGCTGCGGACCAAGGCCGAGCCGCAGGCCGACGGCAGCTACAGCATAACCGGCACCAAGATCTTCATCTCGGCCGGCGAGCATGATCTCACCGAGAACATCGTTCATCTCGTGCTGGCGCGGCTGCCGGATGCGCCGGGCGGCACCAAGGGCATCTCGCTGTTCATCGTGCCGAAGTTCCTGCCCAAGGCCGACGGCTCGGTCGGCGAGCGCAACGGCATCCGCTGCGGCGCCCTCGAGCACAAGATGGGCATCAAGGCCAACGCGACCTGCGTCATGAACCTCGACGGCGCCACCGGCTGGCTGGTCGGCGAAGCCAACAAGGGCATGACGGCGATGTTCGTCATGATGAACGCCGCACGCCTCGGCGTCGGGATGCAGGGCCTCGGCATCGCCGAGACGGCCTACCAGAGCGCCGTCGCCTATGCGCGCGACCGGTTGCAGGGCCGTTCGCTCACGGGGCCGAAGAACGCGGGCGGCCCTGCCGATCCCATCATCGTGCATCCCGACGTGCGCCGCATGCTGATGATCCAGAAGTCCTTCACCGAGGGCGCCCGGGCGCTGTCGCTGTGGGTCGGCATGCTGATCGACGAGGCGCATTCGCATCCCGACGCGGCGACGCGCGAGGCGGCCGACGATCTGATCCAGATGCTGACGCCGATCATCAAGGCCTACTTCACCGATATGGGCAGCGAGTGCGCCAACCTCGCGGTGCAGACCTGGGGCGGCCACGGCTTCATCCGCGAGAACGGCGTCGAGCAACTCGTGCGCGACGCGCGCATCACCCAGCTCTACGAAGGCACCAACGGCATCCAGGCGCTCGACCTGGTCGGCCGCAAGCTGCCGATGAAGGGTGGCCGCGCCGCCCAGCGCCTGCTCGGCGAGATCGGCGGCTTCATCGCCCAGCACAAGGCCGACGAGAAGATGAAGGAGTTCGTCGAGCCGCTCGAGAAGGCGATGGGCCGCGTCCAGGACTCGGCGCTCTTCCTGATGCAGAACGCGATGAAGAACCCCGACGAGGCCGGCGGCGCCGCCACCGACCTGCTGCGCCTGATGGCGCTGACGGCGATGGCCTACATGTGGAACCGCATCGTCGTCGCCGCCCACAAGGGGCTGGCGGCCGGCAACGACAACGGCTTCTACGAGGCCAAGATCGCGACCGCGCGCTTCTTCATGGCCCGCGTGCTGCCGCAGACCGTGTCGCTCAACCACCAGATCAAGGCCGGAGCGTCGACACTGATGGCGCTGCCTGCCGACGCGTTCTGAAGTCGGTCCTCGCCTACGGGGCAGCGGCGTTCCTCGGGATCGCCGCCGCGCTCGTCTGCCTGATCGGCGCCGGCATCATTCCTTTCGCACCGCACCGCGCGACGGGTTAACCTCGGGGCGTTCTCCAATAAACGCCTGAGGAAATTGCCCCATGTCCGCACCGCACGTTCTCGCCGAAGTCAAAGACGGTATCGGCTGGATGACGCTCAATCGCCCGGAATCGCTGAACGCCCTGTCGATGGAGATGCGCGACCTGCTGATCGAGCACAGCGCGAAGTTCGAGAAGGACCCGGCGGTGCGCTGCGTCGTGATCCGCGGCGCCGGCACGCATTTCATGGCGGGCGGCGACATTCGCGGCTTCCACAAGTCGCTGACCGAGGACAAGGAGGCCCATCTCGCGGGCTTCGAGATGCGGGTCGTCAAGGCGCACCAGGCGATCTACCAGATCCGGCGCATGAACAAGCCTGTCCTGGCCTCGGTGCAGGGCGCCGCCGCGGGCTTCGGCCTGTCGCTGATCCTGAATTGCGACCTGGCCATCGCCTCCGACGATTCGTTCTTCACCCTGGCCTATCGCCATATCGGCCTCAGCGCCGATGGCGGCGCGACCTACTTCCTGCCGCGGGTGGTGGGCGAGCGGAAGGCGCTGGAGATCGCCCTGCTGGGCGAGCGCTTTTCGGCGCAGGAGGCCAAGGACAACAACATCCTGAACTGGGTCGTGCCCAAGGATCAGCTGGCCGCCGAGACCGAGAAGATGGCGCGCAAGCTGGCCGACGGTCCGACCTACGCGCTGGGCGTCGCCAAGAAGCTGATCCGCAATTCGTTCGACAACAGCTGGGACGAGCATTCGCACCGCGAGGCCGAGGGCCTGGCCGCCTGCGCCGCGACCGAGGACCATTTCGAGGGCCTGAGCGCCTTCCTCGAAAAGCGGAAGGCGAAGTTCAAGGGAAGGTGAAGCGGCCCGTCTAGGCCGCCAGCGGGACTTCGATCAGACCGAGGTGGCGGGCCATCGGGCGGAAGTCGTTGTCGTTGTGCAGCAGCGCCACCCGGTTCTCGATGCACCAGGCTCCGATCAGCAGGTCTATTGTGGTGCGCACCGTGATGCCGCGTTTCCGTAGCGTGCGAAAATTGCGCGCTGCGGCCACCGCGATCTCTGCACCGCCCATCGCGACGATGTCGAAGCGCCGCAGGAGCGCCTCGACGCTTCTGGCTGCGCGCTCGTCCTTCAATCCTTGCAGGACTTCACAAAGCATCAAATCACCAACGACAATCTCCTCGACACCGAGCATCGTGCGAAGCCGGCTTACATGAGGGGCCTCGCGGCCATTCAGGAAGTCAATCCAGACGCTGCTGTCGACGACGATCAAGCGACCCCTCGGCCGGCACGGCTGCGGGCAAGGTTACCTCGCCAGGGGTACTTGCCGAAAGCGGCGCCGACCTCCTGCTGCCGACGCAGCTTGACCATCAGGCGCAGCGCCTGTTCAACGGTCTCCTTTTTGGTGGCGAGCCCGGAGGCCTTCTGGGCGTCGGCCATCAGCTTGTCGTCGATGTCGATGTTGGTGCGCATGACCGGCTTCGATCGATGTGTATTGGACTACTATACGATACACATGTGGATGGGGCCAGATCATGACTGGATTCCCATCATCCTGTGCCGAGGTCGCACCAAGAAAATGCGGCCGCCGGCTCGATCGTGCAGATCGGCGTCACGTTCTCGGTCGAGACGCAGACATGCTGGGCGTCCCCTACGCACCGAACTCGTCGTCCGTACGCCGGTGTAACGGTTGATGCGGCGCGTTGCTGCGTCCAGAGTCCGGTGAAAGCAGGGGGGTACGAAACATGCAAGACCGTCACATCGGCGACGTCCGTGTAACCCGCATCGAAGAACAGATGGGGCCGGGCTTTCCGGCCAAGGATTTCTTCCCGGAGTTCGATGCCGAGGCCTTCAAGGCCGAACAGCATTGGCTGGCGCCGACCTATTTCCAGCCCGAGAGCGGGCGGCTGATGACCTCGATCCATTCCTGGCTGCTGCGCACCGGCAAGTACACCATCCTGGTCGACGCCTGCAGCGGCAACCACAAGCCGCGGCCGGGGATGCCGCGCTTCGACATGCTGAACACGCAATATCTCGAGCGGCTCCGCGAGGCGGGCGTGCAGCCGGAGGAGATCGACTTCGTGATGTGCACGCACCTGCATGTCGATCACGTCGGCTGGAACACGCGGCTGGAGAACGGCAAGTGGGTGCCGACCTTCCCCAACGCGAAGTACGTGATGTCGCGCACCGACCACGACCACTGGTCGGCGCTCGCGAAGGAGGCGGATACCGAAGTCTACCAGGTCAACACCTACAACGACTCGGTGCTGCCCATCGTCGAGGCGAGGAAGGCCGAGTTCGTGTCGGGCGTGCATGCGATGTGCGGCTGCCTGACGCTGAAGCCCGCGCCGGGCCACACGCCGGGGCAGATCCGCGTCGACCTCGACTCGCGCGGCAAGCGCGCGATCTTCGCCGGCGACGCGCTGCACAATCCGGTGCAGGTGCCGCTGTGGAGATGGAACAGCGTGTTCTGCGAGGACCGCGAACTCGCCCGCCAGTCGCGCCACACCCTGCTGGCCGATTGCGTGGAGCAGGGGGCACTGCTGATGCCGGCCCATTTCGGCTCGCCGCACGCGGCCTACATCAAGGCCGCGGGCGACCGCTTCGAACTCGATTGGGACCACGACAATGCGCGTGGGCGCTGAGCCGGTCCCACGGACCAGCACCTGCCTCTTCGACGAGGCTTCTGGCGGCCGGACAGGGGACCGGGTCGCGCGGCGATCGCCGGGAAGCCTCCCCGACTAACGTCCCTTCCAGTTGGGCTTGCGCTTCTCGGCGAAGGCCTTCGGGCCCTCGACCGTGTCCTCGCTGTGCGCCATGGCGACGAAGGCGGGGTAGGTCTGGTTGCGCATGCCGATCTCGAGCGACGGCTGGTCGAGCGAACGCATCACGACCTGCTTGGTGGCGCGGATCGACATCGGCGAGCATTCGAGGATCTGGGCGGCCCACTTCTTCGCTGCGGCCATCAGCTCGGCGTGCGGCACCACCTCGGTGACGAAGCCCATCTCGTAGCCTTCCCTGGCGCCGACATGGCGGCCGGTCAGCATCATCCCCATGGCCTTCTTGAGCGGGATCATGCGGCTGAGGCGCTGCATGCCGCCGGCGCCAGCCGCCAGGCCGACGCGCGGCTCCGGCAGGGCGAACTTGGCCTGGTCGGAGGCGATGATGATGTCGCAGGCCAGTGCGATCTCGAAGCCGCCGCCCATGGCGATGCCGTTCACCGCCGCGATCACCGGCTTGTCGAGATCGAAGCGGTTGGCCAGGCCGCCGAAGCCCTTGGCCGGATGGACCGGGCGCTTGCCGGTCTTGGCCTGGATCTCGGCATGGTACTTGAGGTCGTTGCCGGCGCAGAAGGCCTTGTCGCCGGCGCCGGTGATGATGGCGACCCAGAGGTCCGGGTTGGCCTGGAACTCGTCGAAGGCCTCGACCATCTCCTGGTTCGCCATGGGGTGGCAGGCGTTGTAGACTTCCGGACGGTTGATCGTGACGATCATCAGGTGGCCGTCGGTCTCGACCTTGCTGTACTGGCCCATGGCAAATCTCCTCCAATTTTCCTGAATGGCGATTTACCGCCCAAAGCGACGCGGTGAAAAGCCGGACGATGCTGCCCATCTGCATCGCGAAAGCGAAGGGCTGCCCGCGCCGGCAGCCAGTTTCACTTACGCCGCCACGTTAAACCAAAGTCTTCACATCTGGGGACGCGCGCCACTAGCACTGGTGGTCGAGCCTGTGGCTGCTCCGATCATGCCGGATCCCGGACCTTTCTCAAGGTCCTCCGACAGGACCGACGCCCACACCTCCCCAAAGCCCCTGAACCTGTCCGGCGGAGCGCGGCGCGCCGGACTTCCCCGTCGGCGCATCTTCCATTCCGGTCAACCGCGGTGTCAGGCCGAACCACTACATCTAGTCTGCGTGCCTGGTCTCCGCAGCCCTCTCCGACGGCGGGCGCGGGGCCCGGATACGCTGCACTGTTGCGTCCGGGTCACAGGTTTCGGGCGAGTCGGCGAGGCCCGGCGCCGCTGGTTGCACTGCACCAGCGGTGGTGTGTATATTTCGCGATGTTGGTGATTTAAGTCAGTCTGCCGACGAACTTCGAAATTCAGTTTCAGTCCGCAAGTAGCAAGAACGAGGGGAAGAACTCATGAAGAAGGCTCTTCTGGCGGCCGCCGCCATTGTCGCGCTGCCGGTGGCTGCGCAGGCGCAGGCCCCGCAGCCGGGCATCTACATTGGTGCCGAGGGCGGCATCAACTGGCTGACGAACTTCACGGCGAACACGAACATTCCGGCGTTCCCGACGGTGAGCGTGACCCCGCAGCTGGGCTGGATGGCCGGTGGCGTGATCGGTTACGACTTCGTTGGTCCGCGCGTCGAGCTGGAAGGCATCTATCGCTGGAACCCGACGAACGTCGGGGTGCCTGGCACGGCGGTGAACAACCAGGTCGGTCAGCTGGGCATCATGGCGAACCTGCTGTACGACTTCATGCCGGGTTCGGTGATCACGCCGTACATCGGTGCCGGTGCGGGTCTTGGGCTGGTTGACGGCAACACGTCGCTGTCGAGCACGGTTTTCGCCTATCAGGGCATCATCGGTCTCGGCTGGAACGCCGACACGAACTTCCGGGTGAACCTGGACGGCCGCTACTACGGCACGACGAACCCGCAGGTTAACGGCGTGGGTTGGACGAACAACAACTTCAGCATCATGCTGGGCCTGCAGCTGAAGTTCGGTTCGGCTCCGGCCGCTCCGCCGCCGCCGCCGCCGATGGTTGCGCCGCCGTCGTTCATGGTGTTCTTCGACTGGGATCGCGCCAACCTGTCGGCGCAGGCTCTGAACACGATCAAGCAGGCTGCCGGCGCCTACAAGGCGAAGGGCAATGCGCGGATCACGGCGACGGGTCACACCGACACGTCGGGCGCGCCGGCCTACAACATGGCGCTGTCGCTGCGTCGCGCGAACGCCGTCAAGGACGCGCTGGTGCGCGAGGGCGTGCCGGCGACCGCGATCGCGGTGGTGGGCCGTGGCGAGCAGGGCCTGCTGGTGCAGACCGGCCCGAACGTCCGCGAGCCGCAGAACCGCCGCGTCGAAATCGTCATCCAGTAAG
>JBKBLH010000051.1:0-11501 GCA_046296475.1 Reyranella sp. | reverse complement strand
GCACCGGTCTGTCGCTGATGATCGAGGTGCTCGCCAGCGTGCTGGTCGGCAATCCCCTGATCGCGCTGGCGCTCAACGGGAGCAAGGAACCCGGCGGGAACGGCGTCGTGGTGGCGCTGGACCCCGAGGCCTTCGGGGCTGCCGGACATTTCGCCGAGGACGTCAGCGCGCTTGGGGCGGCTGTGAAGGCCCTGCCGCCGGCCGCCGGAACGCCGGCCGTTCTCCTGCCCGGGGAGCGCGGCAATGGCGAGCGTGACCGCCGCCTCGTCTCGGGGATTCCGATCGCGAAGGGAACGGCGGCAAGGCTCACGGCCCTGGCCGGCAAACTTGGCATTGCAGTGCCTGCGGAACTGGCCTGATCCGGCCGGTTCTCCCGTCGCGTCCGGGGTCCATCGAGGCTCGGCGCGGAATTCGAAATCAAGAAGAACGCACACTGGAGGAAACGATGAAGAGAACCCTGGTGGCCCTGCTCATGGGCCTTGTCGCAATGGCCTCGCCTGCTGTCGCCAACGACTTTCCGAACCGCCCCATCCGAATCCTTCATGGGTTCGCGGCCGGCGGCAATGCCGACATCGTCGCGCGCATCATGGCCGAAGAGATGCGCAAGACGCTGGGGCAGAGCCTCATCGTCGAGGCGCGCCCCGGCGCCGGCGGCAACATTGCCTCGCAGGCCGCAGCGCGGTCGGATGCGGACGGCTACACCATCGTTCTCCTGACGACGGCCCACGCCATCTCTCCGGCGCTGATCAAGACTCTGAATTTCGATCCGGTGGCCGATTTCCAGTTCCTGTCGATGGTCACCGACTTTCCCTTCTTCCTCGTCGTCAACGAGGCGTCGCGCTTCAAGACAATCCAGGACCTGGTGGCCGAGGCGCGCGCCAGGCCCGGCGTGCTGACCGCCGGGACGGCGGGCGTTGGAACCGGCCATCACATGGGGCTCGAACTGATGTCGAGCGCCCTCGGGGTGAAGTTCGTCCACGTGCCCTATCGGGGCGATTCAGGCTCCATCACCGGAGTGCTCGGCAACAGCGTCGACTTCATCATCGCTCCCGGCGCCGGCGTCCTCTCGACCATCGAAGCCGGCAAGCTGCGCGCGCTCGCGGTCACCGGGCCGCGTCGGTGGGACGCCACGCCGGCCGTTCCCACGCTCTCGGAAAGCGTTTCGCCCGGCCTCGAGATGATGGCCTGGATCGGCTTTGCCGCCCCGCAGAACACGCCGAGGCCGGTCGTCGACCGTCTCAACGCGGCCATCCGCCAGGCCGTCGAATCGCCCGAGGTGCGTGCGCGCCTTGCCGGGCTCGGCGGCTACCCGAGCGCCAGCACGCCGGAGGAAATGACGCGGAAGGTCGCGGCCCAGATCGCGCTCTGGAAGGACGTGGCGGCGAAGGCCGGGATGGTGGCGCAATGACCCGCCGGGGCTGCGGCGAGGGCTTTCACACGCAGCCTTAAGGGCCGATTGGCCGGGATGCCGCCCCTGAGGTCCTGGCCGATGATCCCGTCATGGCGAGCACCCATGACGGGATCGGGCGATGCAGGGCTTCGAGGACGCGCCTGCCCCGTGACGCCCGTTCTCCGGCGGCTTTCCTCGGCCCATCAATGCCGCTCCAAGAACAAGAGAGGATCGCCTGCCGCCCGATGCGGGAACAAGGAGGAGCACGGTCGCGACAATCTTGTTTGACATCATATAGTGTCAATATATTCTGACACTCCGGTGCTGTCATGCACACGAGGGAGCGCGCCATGATACCGACTCCGACACTCGACAGCCTTAGCTCTCCTCAGGACATTCGCGCTCTGGACAGGGCCGCCTTGCGGCAACTGGCGAGCGACGTACGGGCCGCGACGATCGACGCCGTCTCCGTCACCGGCGGCCATCTGGGGGCCGGTCTTGGTGTCGTAGAGTTGACGGTGGCGCTGCATCACGTCTTCGACACACCGCGCGACAAGATCATCTGGGATGTCGGGCATCAATGCTATCCGCATAAGATCCTGACGGGCCGGCGCGACCGCATCCACACCTTGCGCCAGAAGGACGGCCTGTCCGGTTTCACCCGGCGGGCCGAGAGCGAATACGACCCGTTCGGGGCCGCCCATGCCTCCACCTCCATCTCGGCGGGGCTCGGATTTGCAATCGCGCGCGACCTGACCGGCGACGACTACAACGTCGTCTGCGTGATCGGCGACGGGGCCCTGTCAGGCGGAATGGCCTATGAGGCACTGAACAATGCCGGTGCGCTGGGGTCCCGCCTGATCGTCATCCTCAATGACAACGAGATGTCGATATCGCCCTCCGTGGGCGCCATGTCGTCGTATCTCGCGCGGATGATCTCAAGCCCCGCCTATCTGCGCCTGCGTGAGCGCGGCAAAAGCGTCACCCGCCGGCTGGGCCCGACCATCGACACGGCGGTCACCCGGGCCATGGAACATGCACGCGGCTACGTCACGGGGGGGACGCTGTTCGAGGAACTGGGCTTCCTGCATATCGGCCCCATCGACGGCCACAATCTTGACCAGCTGCTGCCGGTCCTGGAGAACGTCAAGCGGGCCGGCAAAGGCCCCGTCCTGATCCACGTCATCACCGAAAAGGGCAAGGGATACGAACCGGCCGAATGCGCCGTGGACAAGTATCACGGCGTGGTCAAGTTCGATGTGGCGACGGGCGCGCAGGCCAAGGCCAAGTCCAACGCGCCGAGCTACACGAAGGTCTTCGCCGAAAGCCTGGTAGCCGAGGCTCACGGCGATCCGAGCATCGTGGCGATCACCGCCGCCATGCCCACAGGCACCGGCCTCGACCTCTTCGCACGTACGTTCCCTGAACGGTGTTTCGATGTCGGCATCGCCGAGCAGCACGCGGTGACCTTCGCGGCCGGGCTGAGCTGCCAGGGGCTGAAGCCCTTCGTCGCGATCTACTCGACCTTCCTGCAGCGCGGCTACGACCAGATCATCCATGACGTGGCGCTGCAGGGCCTGCCCGTGCGCTTCGCGATCGACCGGGCGGGACTGGTCGGCGCCGACGGACCGACCCATGTCGGCGCCTTCGACGTGGCCGCGCTCACCTGCGTCCCCAACATGGTGGTAATGGCCGCGGCCGACGAAGCCGAGCTGGTGCACATGGTGGCAACCGCTGCAGCCCATAACAACGGCCCGATCGCCTTTCGCTATCCGCGGGGAGACGGCGTCGGCGTCGAAATGCCGGAGCGCGGCGTGCCGCTGCCCATCGGCAAGGGGCGCATCCTCCGCGATGGCACGGACGTCGCCATCCTGTCCTTCGGCACGCGGCTGTCCGAGTGCCTCGCCGCCGCCGAGACCCTCACCTCCCGGGGGATTTCCGTCACCGTGGCGGATGCGCGTTTCGCCAAGCCCCTCGACACAGCCCTGATCGCGCGCCTCGCCCGCGGGCATGAGATGCTGCTGACCGTGGAGGACGGGTCAGCCGGCGGCTTCGGAGCCCATGTCCTGCAATGGATGGCGGGGGAGTCGCTGCTGGATCGGGGCCTCAAGGTTCGCAGCCTCAATCTGCCCGACCGGTTCCAGGCGCAGGATGCGCCGGCTGGCATGTATCGCGAGGCCGGTCTGGATGCCGAAACCATCGCAGCGTTCATCCAACGCGTCTTCGTTCCGGTACCCCGGGGCGTGACGCAGATGCCCGTCGCCGCGCGGATCCGGGCGGCCGAGTGACCGCGGTCCATCGGCGTCTATCGGATTCCTGCCGGCAGCGATCCAAGAGGCGCATGCGATCGTATAAGCAAGGTTTCAACAATATCCGGCGGGCCCTGGAAGCATCGCCCCCAAAGAGGAACATCCCCATGGCATTCAACGTTCGCATGATCGCAATGGCAGCGCTGGCCGTGATTGCGCCCTTAACCCAGGCGCAGGCGCAGGATGCAGCAGCCGGTGAGCGGGTGTTCACCCAGTGCCGTGCCTGCCACCAGGTGGGACCGACTGCGCGCGTCGGGGTCGGCCCGCCGCTGAATGGACTGTTCGGCCGGAAAGCCGGGTCCTTCCCCAACTTCAATTACTCGCCGGCCTACCGTTCGCTGGACAAGACGTGGGACGAGGAGAATTTCCGCGTCTACATCCGCAACCCGCGCGAGGTGACGCCAGGTACGCGCATGGTGTTCACCGGGCTGCGTGACGAGACGCAGATCACCAACCTCATCGCCTATCTGAAGCAGTTCAATGCAGAGGGCCAGCGGTCGCAGTAAGCCTGCTCCGCGTTCTTCCACTCGATGAGACACGCAAAAAAGGGGGCCCGGCGGGCCCCCTTTTCTTTTCGCCGCGATCGTCAGGCCATCACTTTCGAGGTCGCCTTCCACACCGCCTTCAGCGAGCGGACCAGATGCTCGATATCGGCGTCGGAGTGCAGCGGCGAGGGGGTGATGCGCAGCCGCTCGGTGCCGCGGGGCACGGTCGGATAGTTGATCGGCTGCACGTAGATGCCGAATTCCTCGAGAAGCATGTCGCTCATGGCCTTGCAGCGAACAGGATCGCCAACCATGACGGGAACGATGTGGCTCGGATTGTCGAGGATCGGGATATCCGCCTTGCGCAACCGGCGGCGAACCGACGCGACACGGTCCTGATGCAGGTCACGCTCGGCGCTGCTCTCCTTCAGATGGGCGATCGCCGCCGTGGCGCC
Source organism: Reyranella sp. (assembly GCA_046296475.1). Taxonomy (GTDB): domain Bacteria; phylum Pseudomonadota; class Alphaproteobacteria; order Reyranellales; family Reyranellaceae; genus Reyranella. The sequence goes on along the minus strand of JBKBLH010000051.1, from coordinate 6,862 downwards.
GGCCGCTGCTGCCGGGGGCAGCGATGTGGTGAAGATGAAGCCCGAGGCGAAGCTACGAACGAAGTCGCACAGCGCATCAGAGGCGGCAATATAGCCACCGACGACCCCGAAGGCCTTGCCGAGCGTCCCCTCGATGACGGTCAGCCGATGGCTGACCCCGTCCCGCTCCGCAATGCCGCCGCCGCGCGGGCCATAGAGGCCGACGGCGTGAACCTCATCCAGATAGGTCATGGCGCCAAAGGCGTCGGCGACGTCGCAGATCTCGGCGATCGGCGCGATGTCGCCGTCCATCGAATAGACGGACTCGAAGGCGACCAGTTTCGGCACCGAGGGGTCGAGTTCGGACAGGCAGCGCTCCAGGTCCCGCGGATCATTGTGCCGGAACACCTTCTTCGGGGCACGGGAATGGCGGACCCCCTCGATCATCGAGGCGTGATTGCCGGCGTCAGACAGCACCACACAATCGGGGATCTGCGAGGCGAGGGTTGAGAGCGTCGCCCAGTTGGAGACATAGCCTGAGGTGAAAAGCAGGGCCGCTTCCTTGCCATGGAGATCGGCCAACTCGCGCTCCAGCAGCACATGATAGTGGTTCGTCCCCGAGATGTTGCGGGTGCCGCCGGCCCCCGCCCCGCACCGATCGAGCGCCTCGTGCATGGCCTGCAGGACGGAGGGGTTCTGGCCCATGCCGAGATAGTCGTTGGAACACCAGACCGTCACCTCGCGCTGGCGCCGGGCGCCGCGGTGGGTGGCATGGGGGAAGTTGCCGACATGGCGCTCGAGATTGGCGAAAACCCGGTAGCGGCCCTCAAGGCGCAGCCGGTCGAGCTCCCCGGTGAAATAGGCCTCATGGTCGATCGGCCGGGCATTGCGCCGGGCGAAGGCACCGGCATAGGGACAGCGGGACACGGAGCCTTCAGGCGGCGCAGACCCGTGAGCGGATTCCAGGGACAGGGAGTCTGTGCGGGTCGCATAGCCCAGGTCGTCGGTCATGATGTCCTCCCTTTCCGTGGTTCCACGGATTATGCCGCGCAGGCGGCCAATGCCTTGCCAAGTTTCACTGCATCGAAGTCGCGGCCGACGGCCGTGACAAATGCGGGTTGGAACCGGCTCGCCGCGACCGGACGCAACTCGGTGCGGCCGTTCTCGACAACAAAACGGATCCAGCCGTCTTCCGAGCGGCTGGTGCCGCTCACGCTGATCACCTGGCCGAACTGGCCGATGGCGACCTGATCGAGAACGCCTCTCAGCGCTCCCGCATCCACTGCGCCGATCATCGGCGCTTCCCAGGAGCGCAGCATCGCACCATCCGGACCGGACAGGTCCGCGGCCTGCCGCTGGTGCGAAGCGAGCCCCCACTTCCACAACAGGGTGGGTGGAATGGGCAGGAACATGAGCCAGTGCTCAAGGATCGCCAGCGCCAGCATGCTGGCCGGCAGAAGAAGTGCGAGCGACTGGAAGGGCGTGGCCGTCGGCTCGGTAGCCCGGACGACCATCAGAACCAGCACCACCGTCGACGCCGTGACGGACAGCGGCAGAAGCGCGTTCATCGGGCGGCGTCGGAAATAGGTCGACAGATAGCGAAGATGAGCCGGCAGGAACGCATCCGGGATGTTGGGGGCGCCGAGGAAAATGTTGAGCTTGGAACTGAGGCGCATCACCCACAGGACAGCGAATGTCCAAAGGGCGACCTGGTTGGCGGCATCCCAGGTGAGCAACGCGACCGCAAGCCCCGAGATCGCGATGGCGATCTCGTGGTCGATGATGGCGGCGGTGGCGAGACGGAAGCGATCCCACCCCGCCGCGTCGGGCGGACAGGGCTCACGACGCGATCCGACGATCGTGCCCGTGAGAAAGGCCAGTTCGTTCCAGCCCCACAGGACGATCACGGCGACGAAGGCGGCATAGGCCGCCGTCGTGGTGGCCTCGCCCGCCGTGTGCCAGATGACACCGAGGGCAGCCACCGCAAGACAGGTGGCCACGCCGAAACTCCAGCGATGAGTCCGGCGTGGCAAGCCGTCGATATAGAGAATCGCTCCCGTGCTGAACCACCACAGCAGGACGGTGATCAGGACGGGGAGAGCGATCTCGACCAATGTCCGCTCCTACCAGGCTGGCGCCAGCCGCACCTGGGCCGGCAGATCGTTGGGAACGACAGGCAATGTGTAGAGGCGCAGGAAGGTGGCCGCGCCGCGCAGGCCAAGCCAGGCCCGCTGGAGCCCGCCCACGATCCCGCCCCGCTCCTTGGCCGCATCCGTCGCCTGGACGATGGCCAGCAGCTTGTCGAGCCCCGGCTTGAAGGCCGGATGATCGATGTCGAGCGTGAAGGGAAAGACCTGCTTCGAGATCTCCGACGTGATCCGGAACACCTTGTAGTCGTAGTCGGAGGGCGAGATGCCGAGCTGGCGGTGGAAGGCCGGCCGCATGTGGTCGCGCACATACATGGTCGCGTAGACGGCGAGCAGGAAGAACCGGATCCACAGCCGGTTCCCGCCGGTGAGCAGCTTCGGGTTCGCCCGCATGATCAGGGCGAAGGCTTCGCCATGGCGGAACTCGTCGTTGCACCAGTTCTCGAACCACTTGAAGATCGGATGGAAGCGGCGCTCCGGGTCCCGCTCGAACAGGCGGTGGATGGTGATGTAGCGGGCGTAGCCGATCTTCTCGGACAGGTAGGTCGCGTAGAAGATGAACTTCGGCTTGAAGTAGGTGTACTTCTTCTCCCGCGTCAGGAACCCGAGATCGACGCCGACGCCAAAATCCTTCAGCGACTCATTGATGAAGCCGGCATGACGCGACTCGTCGCGCGCCATGAAGGTGAAGAGCTCGCGGATATCCTTGTTCTGAATCCGCTTCTTGATCTCGGAGTAGAGGACGCAGCCGGAAAATTCCGCCGTCAGGGAACTGACCATGAAGTCGAGGAACTCTCCGCGGAGGTCTTCCGGCAGGGATTCGAGATCGAAGTCGAAGCCGCCTTCCCGCTTGAAATGGCCGCGATTGGGATCACGCCGCATCTCCGCCAGCAGTTCATCCCATTCGGCCCGCACCGAACTGATGTCGATCTTGTCCATCGCGGCGTGATCGGTGGTGTAGAAGCGCGGGCTGAGCAGCGCGTCTTCCTTGGCGATGTCGGTGGAAAAGGTCGCGCGTGTGCCGCCTTCGGGTGTCATGACTCGCCTCCCGCCGGCGCGAAGCCGACCTCATACAGTTCCGTCAGTTCGAGATAGGCCGCGATCTTCGTGGCGAGACGCGTCAGCGCGCCTGCGCGGATCACCGTCGCCGTGCTCTCGATGATGCGCCGTTCGCCGAAAGCGATGGTGGAGGGCGCGTTATGGACCAGCACGCGGTCGCCGGGGCGGATCTCGACCGATCCGATGTCGACATAGGCGTGCAGGCTCTCAGGCGTATTCTCCAGATCGATCGTGCAGGGCACATCGAACTGCATTTCCCCGTTTTTCCCGTTTTGTCTCATGATGAACCTTCCTTGTTTTGGAGGAGTCGGGAGAACGCCTCCAGGTTCGTTGGGCCGAAGGATCCGAGCGCGATTTCGCGTCCGGTCGCGAGGTCGATGAGAATGACCATCCCGTTCTGCCGCCGTTCGATACGGAACGGCTGGTCCGGGCCGAGCCCCCTCATCTTTCGGTCACGGGCGAGCCCGCGCATGACACCGCGCATGAATCCGCCCTCTCCGAGCGGAACAACCAGGACGGTTTGACGATCAGCGGCGGTCAGAACCGTGATCGAGCCGTCCCGGGTATCGGTGAACAGAAACTCCTGCGCCTGGACCGCTGGCGAGGCCGGAACCGACAGGGTTCCAACGCCGGCGTAGCGACCGAAGGCGGCAGCCAGGACCGCAAAGGCAACCACGGTCCAGGCCGCCGTAATGGGCCATGTCCGGAACCGAAAATCGGGATGGTTTGCTGCGGTCATGGTGATCTCCTCAGGTCGCCGCCGGCGTCGGCATGGCCGATCCGACAGGTTGCGGGACTGATTTTGCGAGGATCGGCTGCGGCTGCACCGGGGCGCCGGACAGGGCTCCGGCGAGGAGGCCGGCCACCGTCTCTGCGTCACGGATGCAGCGGAGCATCGGCTCCGGGCGGGTGAACCGCCACGGTCGCCAGTTCGGCCAGAGGGCGAGCGCCGCGATGCGGTTGCCCTTCAGCAGGCGGACGGGGATGTCGCCGATCCCGTCGGAACGGACCTTCACGGCGGCCGCCTCGATCTGGGCGAAGGGGACGTTGATCGTCACCGGCAACGCGACACCCGAGCGGATGACGATGCGACGCGTCGTGACCGTGTAGATCGTGCTGCGCGCATAGGCGTAGGCGAGCAGCGAGAGCACCCCCATGCAGGCCGCGCCGAGCAGGGCGATCCAGAGCATGTGACGGGACGCGGCCGTCAGAGACAGCCCCTCGCTGTATGCCGCGGCGCCGCGCCAGGCGACCAGGATCGCGAAATAGATCGCGACCTTGCGGATGTGGAATGCCTTGATGGCCAGGGCCCACCAATCGGGCTGGCCCTGCCAGAGAATACGCTCGCCCTGCGGCGGAACGGCTGGCAGCCCCGGGATCGGTTCGAAATCGAAATCGTCACTCATACGAGCGGCTCCGCACGCTGGGGCGAGGCGTAGAGGGTGCCGCCGCCGAAGTAGCCCATGATCCGGTCCTCCTCGAGGAGCGTGATCCGGTCGGGGTTCTGGATCGCGGGAATGCCCGGAAAGTGCTTGCCGAAGATGGCGCTGATCTCGACCCGGCGACGCCGGCCGTTGACCCTCGCGAAGCCCATCGGGATCATCACGCGGCGCGGGACGCCCGCACCGGGGATCTCGGCCTCGAGGTAGCGGATGACGTATTCGGCCCGATCGATCCAGACATCGACGATGGTTCCGACGTTCTCGCGGTCTCCCGCGATCACGGCCATGCCGCGCGGGTCCGGATCACGGTCGGCGATGTGAAAGGCGGGCGCGGCCCGCAGCGGCAGGATGCGCGGCTCGCCGGAGAAGAGCTTGTCGGGAACGTCGGCGCGTTCGGCATAGGCGGCCGGTCCGACGCCGTCGGCGAGCGGATCGCCCGTCGGAATCAGCGGAGCGCCAGGGAACTTGGCCATGGGCTTCGCCGCGATGGGTCGCAGATCCGGACGTCCATCGGCGACCGTGACGGTCTCGCCACCGTTCAGATGGTAGGTCTTGGGCGGTGGCGGTGCCGGCCAGCCGATGATGGAGGCACGGCGCGGGCGGTCTCCGGCCGACTCGATGAGCGGATAGCCTTCGCGCTTGCTCTCGCGCTGCAGGTAGAAGATCAGGCCCACGAAGAAGATCGTGAAGGCCCACAGGCAGAGCATCGCCAGATCGATGCCTTTCTCTTCTATTCCAGTGATCATCGTTGCCTCCACGGGCTTTGAGGATTGGTCTTGGGCCTATCGGGGGAACTGCGAGAGGCCGAACGTCGGCAGGCTTGGGCTATCGGCAGGCACGGCTTGAGTGTTTCGTCCAACCAGCGGTCCGAGCGCGATCAGGGTGACGAAGAGGAGGAAGAGCTCGACGTGATAGACCGCCCCGTAGCCGATCGACGGACCGGTGAGAGCCGGGCCCAGCGCGCCGCTCGCGGCGAGGGCATTGGTCACGTCGCGGAGAATTCCGCCGAAGGCGATGGCAAGTCCCGCAGCGCTCGCCTGCACCGCGCCCCAGGCCCCGAGGGCGAGGCCGTTGTTGCCGTGGCGGTCGAGGGTCATCGCGACCGTGAGCGTGCCGACCGCGAACAGGCCGCCGCCAAAGCCGATGAGGGTGGCGCCGGTGCGGAAGAGGCCGTTCGACCCGAGGGGCGAGGCCATGATGACGGCCGTGAAGGCACAGATCCCGATGACGACGCCGAGCGCCGAGAGCCGGGCCGGATCGAAGCCGCGCACCAGCAGCCGGGCCGACAGCGCGAAGGCGACGATGGCTCCAAGGGCGACCAGAACGGTCAGAGCTGTCGTGGCCGCCACGCTGAGACCCATGACCTCGCCGCCATAGGGCTCGAGGATGATGTCCTGCATATTGAAGGCCGCGGTGCCGAGCGCGACCGCCACGAGGTAGCGACGCGCACGCGGCTGCGCCATGAGCCCGGCCCAGGCCACTGAAAACCGGGGCTCCTCCGTCCGGGCACGGTTGCGGCCGGGATCGCGGGGTTCCTGCTTCCAAAGCGCGATGACATTGAGGACGATGGTGACAACCGCAGCGCCCTGGATCACCTGGATCAGGCGCATGGCGCTGAAGTCGGAGAGCAGGAATCCGAAAGCCGCGCCGCTGATCAGCATGCCGACCAGCAGCATGAGATACATGAGCGCGACAACCCGCGGACGGGCCTCGTCGCGGGTGATATCGGTGGCAAGGGCGAGGCCCGCCGTCTGGGTGATCTGCAGGCCGGCGCCGACCAGAAGGAAGGCGAGCGCCGCACCAAGCTGGCCGACCCAGATCGGTCCTTCGCCGTCGCCGGACAGGACGAGCAAGGCGAAGGGCATGATGGCGAGGCCGCCGAACTGCAGCAGGGAACCCATCCAGATATAGGGCACTCGCCGCCAGCCAAGGGCCGAGACATGGTTGTCCGAGCGGAAGCCGACCAGGGCACGGAAGGGCGCGAAGAGAAGAGGCAGCGCCACCATGACAGCGACGAGAGAGGCCGGAACCGCCAGTTCGACGATCATCACCCGGTTGAGCGTCCCGACCAGCAGCGCGGTCGCCATGCCGACGGAAATCTGGAACAGCGACAATCGGATCAGGCGGGCGATCGGAACCTCGATGCTCGCGGCATCGGCGAAAGGCAGGAACCGCGGCCCGATCTGCCGCCACAGGTTCAGGACCGTTCCGCGGGCGCGCATCATCGGCGGACGA
>JBKBLH010000050.1:0-13045 GCA_046296475.1 Reyranella sp. | reverse complement strand
CCGTCTTCGCCAGGATCTTCGTGATCGCCGCCGTCAGCGACGTCTTCCCATGGTCCACGTGACCGATCGTTCCGATGTTGCAGTGCGGCTTGTTCCGCTCAAACTTCGCCTTCGACATGGTCTTAGTCCCTATTCAGCTTTGGTGTTGATCAGCCTGCGAGCTTGGCGACGACTTCGTCGGCCACCGCCTGCGGCACGGCTGCGTAATGATCGAACGTCATGGAGTAGGCCGCGCGTCCCTGGGTCATCGACCGCAGGGTGTTCACGTAGCCGAACATGTTGGCCAGCGGGACCATCGCGTCGATGACCTGCGCATTACCCCGGGCATTCATGCCCTGGATCTGGCCACGGCGGCTGTTCAGGTCGCCGATACAGTCGCCCATGTAGTCGTCCGGCGTCACCACCTCGACCTTCATGATGGGCTCCAGCAGCTTGCACTGGGCCTTGGCGAGGCCTTCCTTGAACGCCGCGCGTGCGGCGATTTCGAAGGCCAGTACGCTCGAGTCGACGTCGTGATAATTACCGTCGACCAGCGTCACCTTGAAGTCGATCACCGGGAAGCCGGCAAGCACGCCAGTCTCGCGCGAAGCCTCGAGGCCCTTCTCGACGCCCGGGATGAATTCCTTGGGAATCGCGCCACCGACGATCTTGTTCTCGAACGAATAGCCCGTGCCCGGCTCACCCGGCTCGAAGATCAGCTTGACGCGGGCGAACTGACCCGAACCACCCGACTGCTTCTTGTGCGTGTAGTCGATCTCAGCCTTGCGGCCCAGCGTCTCGCGATAGGCCACCTGCGGAGCGCCGACATTGGCCTCGACCTTGTAGGTCCGGCGCAGGATGTCGACCTTGATCTCGAGATGGAGCTCGCCCATGCCCTTGATGACGGTCTGACCCGTCTCGGCATCCGTCGAGACGCGGAAGGTCGGATCCTCCTGGACCAGCCGGCCCAGCGCCTGGCCGAGCTTCTCCTGGTCGGCCTTCGACTTCGGCTCGATGGCAAGCTCGATGACGGGCTCGGGGAAATCCATACGCTCGAGAATGACGGCATGCTCGGGCAGGCACAGCGTATCACCGGTGGTGACGCTCTTGAGGCCGGCCAGGGCGATGATGTCGCCCGCGCGTGCTTCCTTCACGTCTTCACGGTTGTTGGCATGCATGAGCAGCATGCGGCCGATACGCTCCTTGCGGTCCTTCGTGCTGTTCAGCACGCCGGTGCCCGACTCGAGCACGCCCGAGTAGACGCGCGCGAAGGTCAGCGAACCCACGAACGGGTCGGTCATGATCTTGAACGCCAGCGCCGACAGGGGCGCATCGTCGCTCGACGGCAGTGTGATCGGCTCTTCCGTGCCCATCTTCACGCCCTTGACGTCGGCGACGTCGTTCGGGGCCGGCAGATAGTTCACGACGGCGTCGAGCATGGGCTGCACGCCCTTGTTCTTGAACGCCGAGCCGCACAGCACGGGAACGAACGCGTAGTTGATCGTGCCCTTGCGGATGCACTTGATCAGGGTGTCGTAATCCGGCTCCTCTCCGTCGAGGAACTTCTCCATGGCGGCATCGTCCTGCTCGACCGCCATGTCGAGGAGCTTGGCGCGGTATTCCGCCGCCTTTTCCTGCATGTCGGCCGGGATCTCGACGATCTCGAACTTGGCGCCGAGCGTCTCTTCCAGCCAGATGATGGCCTTGTTGGAAACGAGGTCGACCAGCCCCTTGTACTCGCCCTCGGAACCGATCGGGAGCTGCGTCACCAGCGGCTTGGCGCCGAGACGGTCCACGATCATGTCGACGGTGCGATAGAAGTTCGCGCCCGTGCGGTCCATCTTGTTGACGAAGCAGATGCGCGGCACGCCGTACTTGTCGGCCTGGCGCCACACCGTCTCGGACTGCGGCTCGACGCCGGCCACCGAGTCGAAGACGCAGACTGCACCGTCGAGCACGCGAAGGGAACGCTCGACCTCGATCGTGAAGTCGACGTGGCCGGGCGTGTCGATGATGTTCACGCGATAGCTGACGTCCTTGTACGGACCCGACTCGACGCGCCAGAAGCAAGTCGTCGCGGCAGACGTGATGGTGATGCCGCGCTCCTGCTCCTGCTCCATCCAGTCCATGGTCGCGGCGCCGTCATGGACTTCGCCGATCTTATGCGACTTGCCGGTGTAGTAGAGGATGCGCTCGGTCGTCGTCGTCTTGCCGGCATCGATGTGCGCCATGATGCCGATGTTGCGATAGTGCGCGATGGGGGTAGTGCGAGCCATGGAACTGGGCTTTCTAGGAAGGGGCCTGGAGGTCGCTTACCAGCGGTAGTGAGCGAACGCCTTGTTGGCGTCGGCCATCTTGTGGGTGTCCTCGCGCTTCTTCACCGCGTTGCCGCGACGGTTGAAGGCGTCGAGCAGCTCGGCAGAGAGCTTCTCGGTCATGCTGTGGCCCGACCGGTCGCGGGCGGCCTGGATGATCCAGCGGATCGCCAGCGCCTGGCGGCGCTCCGGGCGAACCTCGACGGGAACCTGGTAGGTGGCGCCGCCGACGCGGCGCGAACGGACCTCGACCGCCGGCTTCACGTTCTCCAGCGCCTCGTGGAAGGCCGGCACCGGATCCTGCTTGAGCTTGGCTTCTACTTCGTCGAGTGCACCGTAGACGATGCGCTCGGCAACCGACTTCTTGCCACGCTCCATCAGCGTGTTCATGAACTTGCTGAGAACGATATCGCCGAACTTGGCGTCCGGCAGGACTTCACGCTTTTCTGCTGCGCGACGACGGGACATGCTTTCCTCCCTCGCCCTACTTCGGACGCTTCGCGCCGTACTTCGAACGGCGCTGCTTGCGGTCCTTGACACCCTGAGTATCGAGGGTGCCGCGAATGATGTGATAACGAACGCCCGGAAGGTCCTTCACGCGGCCACCGCGGATCATGACCACCGAGTGCTCCTGCAGATTGTGACCCTCGCCCGGGATGTAGCTCACCACCTCGTAGGCGTTGGTGAGGCGCACCTTGGCGACCTTGCGCAGCGCCGAATTCGGCTTCTTCGGCGTCGTCGTATAGACGCGGGTGCACACGCCGCGCTTCTGCGGGCAAGCCTCGAGCGCCGGCACCTTGTTGTGGGCCTTCAGGCCGTGGCGCTGCTTGCGGATCAACTGGTTAATAGTCGGCATTGATTTCCGGTTTCCTTAACGCCGTCTCGGGTCCGCCCAACATCGACGCACAGGCACAAAGCACATGCGCGGGCATAGCGGCTAACGCACTGCCCCGCGCGAACTGATATCTCTGTGGCCTGGTGGCCTGACTTGTAGCGGTCCTCGGCGTCAGGCTGCGTCTTGGCTTCCGCCAACCACCAGCCCCTCCGACGAGGTGGCGCGCTTATATGGCCGCCGTTCCTAGGCGTCAAGCGCGCTACGGCGCTTTTCGCATTGATATCGTTGGTTATTTCGGAACGGCCCGAATCCGACTCGTTCCTGACTCGCATGCGGCGCGGCGCGCAAGATTCGAACAACCACATCTGGTGGCAACCCGGCGCTTTCGCCACAATTGAAGAAGGCCGCCCCCTTCCGGGGACGGCCTTTTCCTTTTTCTCGCTCGACGACCGATCAGTCGGCCGCGCGCTCTTCCTCCAGCGTCGGGACCGGCTGGTCCTCGCCCTCGACGCCGGCGGCCAGGATCGCCCGGTCGCGCTGCGCGGCGATTGCCTTCAGGCGATTCACCACCCCGCCCGTGCCGGCCGGGATCAGGCGGCCGACGATGACGTTCTCCTTCAGCCCCTGCAGGCTGTCGACACGGCCGCTGACGGCGGCCTCGGTCAGCACGCGGGTGGTCTCCTGGAAGGAGGCCGCCGAGATGAACGACTTGGTCTGCAGCGAGGCCTTGGTGATGCCCAGCAGCACCGGGTCGGCCTTGGCCGGCCGGAGCTTCTCCGCCAGGATCTTGGCATTCTCGACCTCGAACTCCGCCTTGTCGACCTGTTCGCCGATCAGGAAGGTCGTGTCGCCGGCGTCGGTGATCTCGACCTTCTGCAGCATCTGACGCGCGATCGTCTCGATGTGCTTGTCGTTGATCTTCACGCCCTGCAGTCGATAGACCTCCTGGATCTCGTTCACGAGGTACTCGGCCAGCTTCTCGATGCCCAGCACGCGCAGGATGTCGTGCGGGACCGGATTGCCGTCGATCAGCAGGTCGCCACGCTCCACGAAGTCGCCTTCCTGGACCGCGATGCGCTTGCCCTTCGGGATCAGGTACTCGACCGGCTCCGCTCCCTCGCCTTCCGGCACGATCAGGATGCGGCGCTTGCTCTTGTAGTCCTTGCCGAACTCGATGCGGCCCGAGATGTCGCAGATGATCGCGAAATCCTTGGGCTTGCGCGCTTCGAACAGCTCCGCCACGCGCGGCAGACCGCCCGTGATGTCGCGGTTCTTGCCGCCCTCGCGCGGGATACGCGCAAGGATGTCGCCGGCATTGACGTCCTGGCCGTTCTCGACCGAAAGAACGGAGTCGAGCGACAGCAGGTACCTTGCCTCCTGGCCATTGGCCAGCATGATCGGGTTGCCGTCGGCGTCGTGGATCGCGATTCGCGGACGCAGGTCGCCACCGCGCGGCTGGCCCTTCCAGTCGACCACGACCCTGTTGGAGATGCCCGTGGAATCGTCGATCACCTCGCGCATCGACACGCCCTCGACGAGATCGACATAGACCGCCTTACCCGCCTTCTCGGTGATGATTGGCAGGGTGTACGGATCCCACTCGGCGAGCTTCTGGCCCTTGGAGACGACCGTGTCGCTGTCGACCAGCAGGCGCGCGCCGTAAGGCACGCGATGCTTGGCCCGCTCGCGCTGGGCGCCATCGATCAGCACGATCTCGGTGTTGCGGCCCATCACGACCGGAACGCCCGCGCTGTTGATGACGACGTTGCGGTTGCGCACCTGCACGGTGCCGTCGTGACTCGCCTCGATGTTCGACTGCTCCGCGCCACGCTGCGCGGCGCCGCCGATGTGGAAGGTACGCATCGTGAGCTGCGTGCCCGGCTCGCCGATCGACTGGGCGGCAATGACGCCAACCGCCTCGCCGATGTTCACCGGCGTGCCGCGCGCCAGGTCGCGACCGTAGCACTTGCCGCAGACGCCGATCTTGGTGTCGCAGGTCAGCACCGACCGGATCCGGATCTCCTCGATGCCGGCCTTGTCGATCAGCTCGACCTTGACCTCGTCGATGAGCTCGCCGGCCTTGCTGATCACCTCGCCGGTCAGCGGATCGACGATGTCGTCCAGCGCAGTGCGGCCGAGGACCCGCTCCGAGAGCGGCTCGATCACGTCGCCACCATCGACGACCGCACGCATCGTGAGGCCGCGTTCAGTGCCGCAATCGTCCTCGATGATGATGCAGTCCTGCGCCACGTCGACCAGACGGCGGGTCAGGTAGCCCGAGTTCGCCGTCTTGAGCGCCGTGTCGGCCAGTCCCTTGCGGGCGCCGTGGGTGGAGTTGAAGTACTCCAGCACCGAGAGGCCTTCCTTGAAGTTCGACAGGATCGGCGTCTCGATGATCTCGCCCGATGGCTTGGTCATGAGGCCGCGCATGCCCGCCAGCTGCTTCATCTGCGTGGCGGAGCCGCGCGCGCCGGAATGCGCCATCATCCACACCGCGTTGACCGGACGGCCCGGCTGCGGCGTCGAGATGCCCTTCATCATTTCCTCGGCGACCCGGTCCGAGCAGCGCGACCAGGCGTCGACGACCTTGTTGTACTTCTCACCCGAGGTGATCAGGCCGTCCTGGTACTGCTGCTCGTACTCCTTCACCTCCTTGTTGGTCTGGGCGACCAGCTTGACCTTCGCCGACGGGATGACGAGGTCGTCCTTGCCGAACGAAATGCCGGCGCGGCAGGCGTGGTAGAAGCCGAGACCCATCAGACGGTCGGCGAAGATCACCGTCTCCTTCTGGCCGCAGTGGCGGTAGACGGAGTCGATGACGTTCTGCAGGTCCTTCTTGGTCAGCAGGCGGTTGATCAGCGAGAACGGCAGGTTCTCGTGCTTGGGCAGGATCTGCGCCAGCAGCACCCGGCCCGGCGTGGTCTCGACGACGCGGCTGGCGAACACGCCCTTGTCGTCGTAGGCCTCCAGACGCATCTTGATGCGCGCATGCATCGAGAGCGTGCGGCTGTGAAGCGCGTGCTCGAGCTCGCCGATCTCGGAGAACAGCGAGCCTTCGCCCGCCTCGCCCTCGCGCTCCAGCGTGATGTAGTAGATGCCGAGCACGATATCCTGCGACGGCACGATGATCGGCTTGCCCGACGCCGGCGACAGGATGTTGTTGGTCGACATCATCAGCACGCGCGCCTCGAGCTGGGCCTCCAGCGACAGCGGAACGTGCACTGCCATCTGGTCGCCGTCGAAGTCGGCGTTGAAGGCGGTGCAGACCAGCGGATGGAGCTGGATCGCCTTGCCCTCGATGAGCACCGGCTCGAACGCCTGGATGCCCAGGCGGTGCAGCGTCGGCGCGCGGTTCAGCAGCACGGGATGCTCGCGGATCACCTCCTCGAGGATGTCCCAGACTTCCGGCCGCTCCTTCTCGACCATGCGCTTGGCGGCCTTGATCGTGTTGGCCATGCCGTAGTTCTGCAGGCGCGAGTAGATGAACGGCTTGAACAGCTCGAGCGCCATCTTCTTCGGCAGGCCGCACTGGTGCAGCTTGAGCTCGGGACCGACCACGATGACCGAACGGCCGGAGTAGTCGACGCGCTTGCCCAGCAGGTTCTGGCGGAAGCGTCCCTGCTTGCCCTTCAGCATGTCGCTGAGCGACTTCAGCGGACGCTTGTTGGCGCCGGTGATGACGCGGCCGCGACGGCCGTTGTCGAACAGGGCATCGACCGATTCCTGCAGCATGCGCTTCTCGTTGCGCACGATGATGTCGGGCGCGCGCAGCTCCATCAGCCGCTTCAGGCGGTTGTTGCGGTTGATGACGCGGCGGTACAGGTCGTTGAGGTCCGACGTCGCGAAGCGGCCGCCGTCGAGCGGCACCAGCGGACGCAGCTCGGGCGGGATCACCGGCACCAGTTCGAGGATCATCCATTCCGGACGGGCGCCGGACTCGATGAAGTTCTCGCAGAGCTTGAGGCGCTTCACGAGTTTCTTGCGCTTGGCCTCGGACGTCGTCTCGCGCAGCTCCTCGCGCAGGCGCGGACGCTCCTCGTTGAGGTCGATCGCCTGCAGCATGCCGCGGATCGCCTCGGCGCCGATTTCGGCCTCGAAGGAGCCCTCGCCGTACTCGTCGAGCGCGTTGAGGTACTGCTCCTCGTTCAGCAGCTCACGATACTTGAGCGGCGTCAGCCCGGGATTGCTGACGACGTAGTTCTCGAAATAGAGGATGCGCTCGAGGTCGCGCAGCGTCATGTCGAGCAGCAGTCCGATACGGCTCGGCAGCGACTTCAGGAACCAGATGTGCGCGACCGGCGAGGCCAGCTCGATGTGGCCCATGCGCTCGCGCCGCACCTTGGTGAGGGTCACCTCGACGCCGCACTTCTCGCAGGTGATGCCGCGGAACTTCATGCGCTTGTACTTGCCGCACAGGCACTCGTAGTCCTTGATCGGCCCGAAGATGCGGGCGCAGAACAGGCCGTCACGCTCCGGCTTGAAGGTGCGGTAGTTGATGGTTTCCGGCTTCTTGATCTCGCCGTGGCTCCAGGTGCGGATGCGCTCGGGGCTGGCGATCGAGATGCGGATCTCGTCGAAGGTGGGAGTGCCCTGCGGCTGGCCCAGTACGTTGATAAGGTCGGTCATCGTTGTCCTACTGTTCTGTGGACGTAATTCGCGAAATCGGGAGGTCGATCACCCTCAGGTGATCGACTGGTTCAGTTCGACGTTGAGGCCGAGGGAGCGCAGCTCCTTGACCAGCACGTTGAAGGATTCGGGGATGCCCGCCTCGAACGTGTCGTCGCCGCGCACGATGGCCTCGTAGACCTTGGTGCGGCCGGCCACGTCGTCCGACTTGACGGTGAGGATCTCCTGCAGCGTGTAGGCGGCGCCATAGGCTTCCAGTGCCCACACCTCCATCTCGCCGAAGCGCTGTCCGCCGAACTGCGCCTTGCCGCCCAGCGGCTGCTGGGTGACCAGGCTGTACGGTCCGATCGAGCGCGCATGGATCTTGTCGTCCACGAGATGGTGCAGCTTCAGCATGTAGATGTAGCCGACGGTGACCTTGCGATCGAACGGCTCGCCCGTGCGGCCGTCGATCAGGGTGACCTGGCCCGAGCGGTCGAGCCCGGCCATCTCCAGCATCTCGACGATGTCGGGCTCGTGCGCACCGTCGAACACCGGCGACGCGAAGGGCACGCCCTTGCTCAGGTTGCGGGCGAGCTCGATCGTCTGCTCGTCGCCGAGGTCGGCGATATCGGCCTTGAAGGCCTTCTCGCCGTAGATCTCGCGCAGCTGCTTCTTGATCTGCGCCACCGACACCTCGCGCGCGTCCTCGAGCATCTTGCCGATCTTCCTGCCGAGGCCCGACGCGGCCCAGCCGAGATGGGTTTCGAGGATCTGACCGACATTCATGCGCGACGGCACGCCGAGCGGGTTCAGCACGATGTCGACCGGGCCGCCCTCCTCGAGGTACGGCATGTCCTCCAGCGGCATAATGCGCGAGATGACGCCCTTGTTGCCGTGACGGCCGGCCATCTTGTCGCCCGGCTGCAGCTTGCGCTTCGTCGCGACGAAGACCTTCACCATCTTCATCACGCCCGGCGGCAGCTCGTCTCCGCGCTGCAGCTTGTCGACCTTGCTGTCGAAGCGGTCCTGCAGGCGCTTCATCGATTCGTCGAACTGCTTGTTCAGCGCCTCGATCTCGGCCTGCTTCTTGTCCGCCTTGACGGCGATCTGGCGCCACTGGCCGGGCGTGTACTCGCCCAGCACCGTGTCGACGATCTTCGTGCCCGGCTTCAGGCCCTTGAGCCCGCCGGCGACGACCTGGTTCAGCAGCATTTCCTGGAGCTGGCTGTAGAAGCTGCGCTCGAGGATGGCCTTTTCGTCGTCACGGTCCTTGGCGAGACGCTCGATCTCGTCGCGCTCGATCGCCAGCGCACGCTCGTCCTTGTCGACGCCGCGGCGGTTGAACACGCGGACCTCGACGACCGTGCCCTCGACGCCCGGCGGCACCTTCAGCGAGGTGTCGCGGACGTCGGCGGCCTTCTCGCCAAAGATGGCGCGCAGCAGCTTCTCTTCCGGCGTCATCGGGCTCTCGCCCTTCGGCGTCACCTTGCCGACCAGGATGTCGCCCGCCTTCACCTCGGCGCCGATATACACGATGCCCGCCTCGTCGAGGTTCTTGAGGGCTTCCTCGCCGACGTTCGGGATGTCGCGGCTGATCTCCTCCTGGCCGAGCTTGGTGTCGCGGGCCATGACCTCGAACTCCTCGATGTGGATCGAGGTGAAGACGTCATCGCGCACGATGCGCTCGGAGAGAAGGATCGAGTCCTCGAAGTTGTAGCCGTTCCACGGCATGAACGCGACGAGCACGTTGCGGCCGAGTGCCAGCTCGCCGTTCTGCGTCGACGGCCCGTCGGCCACGATGTCGCCCTTCTTCACGTGGTCGCCGACGCGGACGAGCGGCTTCTGGGTGATGCAGGTGCTCTGGTTGGAACGCTGGAACTTCAGCAGATTGTAAATGTCGACCGCGGGACGGTTCGGGCCGATATCGTCAGTGGCGCGCACGACGATACGCATGGCGTCGACCTGGTCGACGATGCCGGTCCGGCGGGCCGAGATGGCGACGCCGGAGTCGCGGGCGACCACCTCCTCCATGCCGGTGCCGACCAGCGGCGATTCGGCCTGGATGAGCGGCACGGCCTGGCGCTGCATGTTCGAGCCCATCAGCGCGCGGTTGGCATCGTCGTTCTCGAGGAACGGGATGAGCGCCGCGGCGACCGAGACGATCTGCTTGGGCGAGACGTCGACGAAGTCGATCGTCTCGGGACGGCCGAGGATGTACTCGCCACCCTTGCGGCATTGCACCAGCTCGGACACGAACTTGCCCTTGGCGTCGATCTCGGCGTTGGCCTGGGCGACCGTGTAGCGGCCTTCCTCCATCGCGGACAGATAGACCACCTCGTCGGTCACGCGACCGGCCACCACCTTGCGGTAGGGGCTTTCGATGAAGCCGTACTGGTTCACACGCGCATAGGTCGCCAGCGAGTTGATGAGGCCGATGTTCGGGCCTTCGGGCGTCTCGATCGGGCAGATGCGGCCGTAGTGCGTCGGATGCACGTCGCGCACCTCGAAGCCGGCACGCTCGCGGGTCAGGCCGCCCGGTCCAAGCGCCGAGAGACGACGCTTGTGGGTCACTTCCGACAGCGGGTTGGTCTGGTCCATGAACTGCGAGAGCTGCGAGGAGCCGAAGAACTCGCGCACCGCCGCCGCCGCCGGCTTGGCGTTGATCAGGTCGTGCGGCATCACGGTGTCGATGTCGATCGAGCTCATGCGCTCGCGGATCGCCCGCTCCATGCGCAGCAGGCCGACGCGGTACTGGTTCTCCATCAGCTCGCCGACCGAGCGGACGCGGCGATTGCCGAGATGGTCGATGTCGTCGATCTCGCCGCGACCGTCCTTGAGGCCGTGCAGCACGCGCACCACCGCCAGGATGTCTTCGCGGCGGAGCGTGCGCTGGGTGTCGGGCACACCCTCGAAATCGAGGCGCATGTTCATCTTCACGCGGCCGACCGGCGACAGGTCGTAGCGGTCGATGTCGAACAGCAGGCCCTGGAACAGGGTCTCGGCCTGCTCGAGCGTCGGCGGCTCGCCCGGGCGCATGACCCGGTAGATGTCGAGCAGCGCTTCTTCGCGGTTCGAGTTCTTGTCCGCGGCCAGCGTGTTGCGGATGTATGGGCCGACGTTGACGTGGTCGATGGCGAGTGTCGGCAGCAGGTCGATGCCGTTCTCGTCGAACAGCTCGAGCACGGCCTCGGTAATCTCCTGGCCGGCCTCGACGTAGATCTCGCCCGTCTTCTCGTTGATGACGTCGAGCGCGGCGTAGCGGCCGATCAGCTCTTCGGCCGAGACGCGGATTTCCTTCAGGCCCGCTTCCTTGAGCTTGTTGAGCAGGCGGGGCGTCATCTTGGTGCCGGCGTCGGCGACCGACTTGCCGGTCTTGCCGTTCACCAGGTCGTGCGTCAGCTTCACGCCGCGCATCGACTCGGCCTCGAACGGCGTGTTCCAGCCGTCCTTCTCACGCGTGTAGACGACCTGCCCGTAGAACGCCGAGAGGATCTCCTCCGGCGACATGCCCTGGGCCTCCGACGGGTCGAGCGTCTGCCCCTTGGCGATGGCGGCCGTGCGCTTCTTCCAGGTGGCGTCGTTGTCGAGCGCCAGCAGCAGCGTCGTCACCGGGATCTTGCGGCGACGGTCGATGCGGACATGGATCAGGTCCTTGGCGTCGAACTCGAAGTCGAGCCAGGAGCCGCGATAGGGGATGATGCGAGCGGCGAACAGGTATTTGCCCGAGCTGTGGGTCTTGCCCTTGTCGTGATCGAAGAAGACGCCCGGCGAGCGGTGCATCTGCGAGACGATCACCCGCTCCGTGCCATTCACGATGAAGGTGCCGTTGTCGGTCATGAGCGGCATGTCGCCCATGTAGACGTCCTGCTCCTTGATATCGCGGATGGAGCGCGAGCCGGCCTCCTCGTCGATGTCCCAGACCACCAGCTGCAGCGTGACCTTCAGCGGTGCGGCATAGGTGATGCCGCGCTGCTGGCATTCCTCGACGTCGTACTTGGGCTCCTCGAACTCGTACTTCACGAACTCGAGGCTGGCCCGCTCGGCGAAGTCCTTGATCGGGAAAACCCCGCGGAAGACCTCCTGGAGCCCCGACTGCGTGCGCTTCGCCGCCGGCGTCGTGCGCTGCAGGAAGTTCTCGTAGGAACTCTTCTGGACCTCGATGAGGTTCGGCATCGGCGCCACCGATTCGATGTGGCCGAAGAAACGACGAATCCGTTTGCGCGTATTGAAGGCCGTGGCCATCCTGCGTCCTCGAAGGTTCAAGGGCGGTGATAAACACCCGCTGCTTTCTCGGAGCTCCCGGCCCGCCAGCCGTTCGCCCCATCCGTCGCAGAGGGCCACTTGTCGGAACGGACCCCGCGGGGAAGTCCGTTCGGAAAAGAGGCCCGAACGGGCCGGCCTCCCGAAGGAAGCCGGCCCGGCCGGTAGAAGGTCCTACTTGAGCTCGACCTTGGCGCCCTCGGCCTCGAGCTTCGCCTTGAGCTTGTCGGCGTCGGCCTTCGGCACGCCTTCCTTGATCGGCTTCGGCGCGGCTTCGACCAGGTCCTTGGCTTCCTTGAGGCCGAGACCGGTGATCTCGCGGACCGCCTTGATGACGTTGATCTTCTTGTCGCCGGCGGCGGCGAGAACGACGGTGAACTCGTCCTTCGCCTCGGCGGCCGGCGCAGCGGCGGCGCCACCGACGGCGGCGACGGCAACCGGAGCGGCGGCGCTGACGCCCCACTTCTCTTCCAGCAGCTTGCTGAGCTGAGCGGCCTCGAGGACCGTCAGGGCCGACAGTTCTTCGACCAGCTTCTCGAGATTAGCCATTTTAGTCTCCTATAACCCGAACTTCGATAACGTGATGTCGATGACGATGACTTACGCCGCCTTCGCGCCGTCTTCCGTGGCTCCATAGGCCCCGAACACACGAGCGAGCTGACCGGCCGGCGCCACCAGAACGCCAGCGACCTTGGTCGCCGGAGCCTGCAGGAGGCCGATGATCTTGCCGCGCAGAGCATCGAGGGACGGCAGGGTGGCGAGAGCCTGGACGCCGGCGACGTCCAGAGTTTCTCCACCCAGAGAACCGCCGACGATGGTCAGCTTTTCGTTGTCCTTGGCGTAGGACGCGATGACTTTCGCCGCCGCGACCGGATCCTTGGAATAGGCGATGGCAGTCGGCCCCGTGAACATGGGACCGAGCGCCGTGAAGGCCGTACCCTCGAGGGCACGGAGCGTGAGCCGATTCTTCGTGACCTTGTAGCTCGCGCCGGCTGCCCTGATCTTGCGACGCAGGTCCGTCACTTCCTGGACCGTCAGACCCGACTGG
>JBKBLH010000049.1:0-15242 GCA_046296475.1 Reyranella sp. | reverse complement strand
CTGGAGTGGCGCGCTCCATTGAGGCAAAGGTGCGAAACCATCATGTGCGCTGGCCGAACAGGCCGGTCGGCCGCCACACCAGCACCACCGCCATCAGCACGTAGACCAGCACCTGAGAGATCGCCGGCGCGGCGCTCGAGGCGGCGCTGGAGCTCATGAAGGTCTTGAGGATGTCGGGCAGGAAGGCGCGGCCCACGATGTCGATCTGGCCGACCACCATGGCGGCGATGAAGGCGCCCTTGATCGAGCCGATGCCGCCGATGACGATGATGACGAGGGCGAGAATCAGGATGTCGTCGCCCATGCCGATCCGCACCGAGGCGATGGGGGCGGCCATCAGGCCGGCGAGACCGGCGAACACGGCGCCCAGGCCGAACACCAGGCTGAACAGGAGCTCGATGTTGACCCCCAGCGCACCGATCATACGGCGGTTGGAGGCGCCGGCCCGGATCAGCATGCCGAGCCGCGTGCGTGCCACCAGCCAGGCCAGCAGGATCGCCACGAGCGCGCCCACGACGATGATCGCGAAGCGGTAGGCCGGGTAGGGCACGCCCGGCAGGATCTCGATGGTGCGGTTCAGGAAGCCCGGCACCGCGATGCTCTTGCCGCCCGGCCCCCAGAGCGCCCGCACGAGTTCGTTGAAGAACAGGATCAGGCCGAAGGTCGCCAGCACCTGGGTGAGGTGGTCGCGCGCGTAGAGCTTGCGGATCACCACGATCTCGACGGCGACGCCCAGCAGGAAGATCGCCGGCAGCGCCAGCAAGGCGCCCAATACGAACGAGTCGGTTATGCCGATCAGGGTCCAGGCGATGTAGGCGCCCATCATGTAGAGCGAGCCGTGCGCCAGGTTGACCAGGTCCATGATGCCGAGCGTCAGCGTCAGGCCGGCGGCGAGCAGGAACATCAGCAGGCCGAGCTGCACGCCGTTCAGCACCTGGAGCAGCAGATATTCCATCGATCCGTCACGCCCTCAAACGAAACGGGAGCGCGTCGCCGCGCTCCCAGAAGTCTTTTCCTCCCCAGTCATCCGGGGAGGAACATGATCCTCACTTCATCGGGCACTTGGCCGCGAAGGGATCGACCGCATCCTTCACGGCGGTGGCGATGGTCTTCACCGTCATCATGCCCTGCGGGTCCTTGACGGTTTCCTGGATGTAGAAGTTCTGGATCGGGAAGTTGTTGTTGCCGTACTTGAAGCCGCCGCGCACCGACTTGAAGTTGGCCTTCTTCATCTCGGCACGTACCTTGTCCTTGCTGGACAGGTCGCCCTTCAGCGCCTCGGCGGCCGAGGCCATCAGCATGATCGCGTCGTAGCTCTGGGCGCCGTAGTAGGACGGATAGGTGCCGTGCTTCTTCTTGAAGTCGGCGACGTACTTCTTGTTGGCGTCGTTCGGCAGGTCGTTGACCCATTCCTGGGCACCCAGGGTGCCCAGCGCGAGGTCGCCCTGCTGCGGCAGGGTGATCGCGTCGATCGAGAACACCTGGTAGAGCGGCACGGTCTTGTTGAGGCCGGACTGCGCCCACTGCTTCACGAACTGGACGCCGTGCGCGCCGGGATAGAAGATGAAGATGCCGTCCGGCTTGGCGGCGGCGACCTTGGTCAGCTCGGCCGAGAAGTCGAGCTGGTCGGGCCACTTGGTGTAGTCCTCGCTGACGATCTTGCCCTTGTAGGTGCGCTTGACGCCCGCGAGCATGTCCTTGCCGGCGGCGTAGTTCGGGCCGATCAGATAGAGGCTCTTCACGCCCTTGGTGTTTAGATACTCGCCCATCGCCATCGGCGTCTGGTCGTTCTGCCACGAGGTCGAGAAGAAGTTCTTGTTGCAGAGCTCGCCCGCGATCTGCGACGGGCCGGCATTGGCCGAGACCAGGATCGTGTCGCCCTCGTCGACCACGGTCTTGTAGGAGGCCAGCAGCACGTTCGACCAGATGTAGCCGGCGATGAAGTTCACCTTGTCCTGCTGGACGAGCTTCTCGGAGCGCGCCTTGCCTACGTCGGGCTTGAACTGATCGTCCTCGTAGATGATCTCGAAGGGCTTGCCGCCCATCTTGCCGCCGAGATGTTCCTTGGCGAGCTCGACCGAGCGGCGCATGTCCTCGCCGATCGCGGCCTGTGGCCCGGAAAAGGTGCTGACGAAGCCGATCTTGATCGGGCTCTGCGCCATCGCCGGCAGGCCGAACGCCATCGCCGCCGCAAGTGTTGCGGTCCCAAACAATCTGTTCTTCATGAGCCGTCGCTCCCTGTTTTCCCTTGGCGGCTATAAGAGCGGAAAAAGCAGGGTCCAACAATCGCTTAATGGGCGGTTGCCGCGGCCTTCGGCGCGTCTCGCCCCATCCAGCAGGTCCGACTTTCAGCGGCTTCCTGCGGGGCGAGCGGCTGGAAACCCTGCCTGCCCCAGAATGCCACGGCGCCGGTATTCATACGGTTGACGCCGACATGAAACGATGAGGCGCCACGCCGACGGGCCGCGGCCAGCCACTTTTCGAGGAGAAGCGATCCGACACGACGGCGCTGAAGGCGCGGCAGCAGGTTGAGGTGCAGGTGCGCCGGGTACCTTGTCGCGATTCCGGCCGGCGTCGGGACGGGGTGATGGATCATCGATGCGCGCCGCTGATCCGCGGTCTGCCGGTCGGGCGGCACGCCGAGCGGGTCGGCATATTCCCGCCGTAGGGAGGGCCACCAGTCGAGCTCCAGCCGACGTTCCCAGGCAATGGTGTCTATCGCGCCGGCCACGAAGCCGGCGACGCCGTGCGCGTCCTCGGCGACGAACGTGAGGTCCGGTGAGAGGCGTACATAGGGCGCGATGTAGATGTGCCCCATCATCCGCGGATCGCCGTAGAGAGGCGAGGCGTCGCCGCCGGCCAGTCCGGTCGCCAGCGAGATCGCATAGCAGGCGTCGAGGTATTCTGCCTCGACCGGACGGATCGCGACATTCTGCATGCCGCGCCCCGCGTCAGCCCCGCAGCTTGAAGCGCTGGATCTTGCCGGTCGCGGTCTTGGGCAGCTCGTCGACGTATTCGACCCAGCGGGGATACTTGTAGGGCGCCAGCGTCTTCTTGCAGTGGGCCATCAGCGCATCGGTGAGGGCGGCGCCGGCCTCCCCGGGCTGCTTCAGGACGACGATCGCCCTGGGCTTGATCAGCCCCTGTTCGTCGCTCTGCCCGACGACGGCGGCTTCGAGGATCGCGGGATGTCCCACCAGGCAGTTCTCGATCTCGACCGGCGAGCACCAGATGCCGCCGACCTTCAGCATGTCGTCGCTGCGGCCCTCGTAGATGAAATACCCGTCCTCGTCCTCGCGGTAGGTGTCGCCGGTGTTCAGCCAGCCGTTCACCATCGTCTCGGCCGTCTTTTCCGGCTTGTTCCAGTAATACTTTGCAGCCGATTCCGCCCGGATCCACAGACGGCCGCTCTCGCCCTTCGGCACGGGATCGCCGTTCTCGTCGAGGATGCGGACCTCGTAGCCGGGTACCGGCTTGCCGCTGGTGCCCGGACGGAAATCGTCGAGCCGGTTGCCGATGAAGATGTGCAGCGCCTCGGTCGAGCCGATGCCGTCCAGGATGATCGTCCCGGTCTGCTCCTGCCAGCGGCGGAACATGTCGGCGGGCAGGGCCTCGCCGGCCGAGACGCAGGCGCGCAGGCTGGAGAGGTCGCGCTTGCCGGTTTCGAGGGCGGCGAGCTGCGCGGCATACAATGTCGGCACGCCGTAGAAGATCGTCGGCCTGAAGGTCTCGATGTTGGTGAAGGTCGTGTCCGGCGTCGGGCGGCGATCGTCGAGCACGGCGGTGCCGCCGACCCACAGCGGAAAGGTCATGCCGTTGCCGAGGCCGTAGGCGAAGAAGAGCTTCGCGGCGGAATAGCAGACGTCCCGCTCGGTGACCCCCAGCACGCGCACGCCGTAGAGTTCGCTCGTCACCACCATGTCGCGCTGGGCATGGACCGCGCCCTTGGGCCGCCCGGTCGAGCCCGACGAATAGAGCCAGAAGCAATCGTCCTCCGGCGCGGCGAGCCGGGCCTCGAGCGTGGGCGGCGATTTTGTCATCTCCGCCAGGAAGGCGTCGACCGTCATCGCCTCCGGCGCCTTGTCGCCGAGCTGCTTCAGGGCGGGCTCGATTTCCCCCGCGAACTCGGAGGAGTAGACGACGAGCCTGCAGCCCGAATCCTCGATCATGTAGGCATAGTCCGGGGCGCGCAGCAGCGTGTTGGGCGGCACGGGCACGATGCCTGCCTTGATGGCTCCCCAGAACAGATAGAAGAAGGCCGGACAGTCCTTCACCACCATCAACAGGCGGTCGCCAGGCGACATCCCTTGGGCGAGCAGCACGTTGCCCGTGCGGTTCACGCGCTCCGCGAGCTCGGCGTAGGTCACCTTTTCCTCGCGCGTCAGGATGGCGGCCTTCGCGCCTCGGCCTTCCGCCAGGTGACGGTCGATGAACGGCACGGCGGCATTGAAGCGGGCCGGCAGCTGGACCGCATGGGCGGTCGAGAAGGAGATGCCTGAGGGAAGCGCCATGTCGGGACCCGGAAGAGATCTGCGGGTCCTTCGATACTGATCGGCGGGGCGAATCGCAACGCTTCCGGGTCGTGCGACGTTGTCGGGCCGCAAGAACCGGATGAGTCTCTCATGAAGCAAGGCGTTGTTTTCGTTGTGGCTTCCGCGGCGCTCGTTGCGGCCGTGGTTGGCGCTCATGTGGTCGCCCCTCTGCCCGATGGAGCTCCCTTCCAGGGTTCCGCCAAGGCCGCCACGGCCTCCGATACCGCGTCGGCCGGTCCGACGCCCGGCGTCGAAACTTCCGCTAGGCCCCTGGTTGAGGTCCGGCAGGCGCCGGTTCCGCTGCTGATCCGGGAAAGGCCGCCTGCGGTGCTGACGACATCGGCCGAATCCGCTGCGGCTGCGTTGCCGTCTCCTGCCGACGATCTCGAAGGGGCTAGTTTCGCCAGGAGCGCCATCGAGGCGGACGGCTACAAGTCGGTGAGGAACGTCGTGACCGGTCCGGATGGAACCTGGCGGGCGCGGGCCATGAGAGGAAACACGGAAGTGGTGCTCAGGGTCGATCGGGAAGGTCGCGTATCGGCCGATTGAATTTTCTCGGCAACCTATTACCGGTCGTTACGTTGTTCGGTTGCAGCCTTCGACGGTTCAGTGAACTGTCCCTCTCCCCCGAGGGGTTGCAGGAGCCCGTCCTGGCGAAAGTCGGGGCGGGCTTTCATTCGTTACGTCGCATCCAAGAAAAGCCCGCCCCAACCAAGGCGGGCTTCTCGTTGTCTCTGCAGGTCTTTTCTAGAACCGCAGGACGACCCCTCGGTCACTCGGCACGGTGACGCCGTCGACGGCCTTGGGCAGCGGTTCGATGGGCTTCGCAGTCACGCTGATCGATCCCGCAGGCGCACCCTGGCGAATCAGCTCCTGCTTCACGGCATTCGCGTAGTCGGCGCGGCCCTGGATTCGGACGGGCGACTGTCTTGCAGCGTCGGCCGCCGCACGCACCGTCTCCATGGCGGACTCGGGGACGCGGCTCGCATCGCTGCCCATGAAGACCAGGCGATCGACGGTCGGCGCCGCCGCAGGGGCCGAAGCGAGGTTCTGGCCCATGGCGGACAGCGGCATCAGGACGAGGCCGCCAATGACCAGAGCTGTATTGAGCTTCTGCATGATCAAGGCTCCTTTTGTTCGTACCTGATCAACGCAGAACCCGTGTCGCAGGTTTCCTCGGGCCCGGCGCAACGCAAGGTGGGGCGGGAGCGTTACATCGAATCGACTTCTTTTGTCGCTGCACTGCTTTGGTGACCTGCAGTATGCTCGACCCTCCCGTGTGAACGCTGCCAAGGAGGTCGATATGTCGGAAGCACGCAAGAAGGTCCTGGAGCGCTTCAGGGAGCGGCTGGCTCACGTCGAATCGGGAGCGATCGCCGGGCCCGCGCACTGGCATCTTTTCCACCTGCACAACGCCCTGAATGCCCTTCCTGACGATCATTTGGCGGCCGACCTCCATCTCGACGAGTTCGACCGCGCCGATCTGTCCAGGGAATTCCCCGAGATAGAAGCGGACAAGCCCCCCAGCGCCTCGGAGATCCGCACCCGCTTCGACATGCTCGCCGGCGGATTGCTCTAGCCGGACGGATCGAAATCAGGCCTGCTTGCCCATCCCTTCGTCCCGCCATTCACGGCGCATCCGCTCGATGTCGGTCTCACTGGGCCGATAGGTGGGTGCGGCCGGGTCGAAGGTTCGCCACCCCTCTTGACGCCATCCCGCCGCCCGCGCTCGGACGTCGACGGGTCGATGGATCGACAACAGACCTTCCACGCGGCCCACCTCGTCGTCCGGTACGCGGACGGTGACCAGCGTGCCGCCCCGGCGGATCGATTCGGAGAGAACCGCTGCTTCCTCCTCGTCCACGCCGGCGCCGATCAGGGCACCCACGAGGCCGCCCGTGGCGACCCCCGCTGCCGTGCCCACCGCCATAGCCGCCAACCAGCCCGCCGCCACCACGGGGCCGAGGCCGGGGATGGCGAGCAGGCCGAGGCCTGCCAGGAGCCCGACGCCTCCACCCACCACGCCGCCAACGCCGGCGCCGGCGGCAGCGTCTCCGACGGACTCCGCAGTCTCGTACTCTGGGCTGACGTGCCTGTTGGCGATCAGGCTGACGGAGGACGGCGGGATGCCGGCCCTCTCGATCGCATTCACCGCCGCGCGTGCCTGCGCGTAGCTGTCATAGGACCGGCTCACCGTCTTCATCGCTGTCTCCTGAAACACCCGCACTGCAACAGGGCGGCGCCCCGAGGGTTGCGTCCGGGCGAAGACGGAGGGTGCTCAACGAGCAGGGAAACGCGCCTGTGAAATCGCGGCCCCACCGCCTAGGATCGGGCGGGGGGAGAGGTCGAATGAGCATGTGGCGCTGGATGCCGGGCCTGGCGACGTTGCGCAGCTACGAGGCATCGTTTCTGCCGCGCGACCTGGCGGCAGGGTTGACGCTCGGCGCGGTCATGGTGCCGGTGGGCCTGGCCTACGGCGAGCTGGCCGGCCTTCCGATGGCCGGTCTCTATGGGAGCATCCTGCCGCTGCTCGCCTATGCCCTGTTCGGCAGCTCCCGCCATCTCGTCGTGGGACCCGACACCGCGATGGCGGCGATCGTCGCGGTCGCGGTGGCGCCGCTCGCGCTCGGTGATCCGCTCAGGCTGGCGCTGCTCGCCGCCGGGCTCGGCATCATGGTCGGCCTCATCTGCCTGCTGTCCGGCGTGCTGCGGCTGGGCTTCGTTGCCAACTTCCTCTCCAGGCCGGTGATCACGGGGTTCATGCACGGGCTCGCCTTGGTGATCGTGGGAGCGCAGATTCCAAAGGTGCTGGGCTTCAAGATCGAGGGCGAGACGACGTTCGACCAGTTCGTCGCCACGGCCCGCAGGCTGGGCGATACGAACATCGCCTCCCTGGCGATCGGTGCCTCGTGCTTCGCGATCATCCTGATCTGTCGCCGCTTCGCACCGCGCGTACCGGGAGCGGTGGTCGCCCTGACGGGCTCCGTGCTGGCCGTTGTTCTGTTGGGCCTGGAGCGGCACGGCGTCACCCTGATCGGCCGTATCCCGACGGGGCTTCCCGACTTGTCGCTTCCGCTCCTGTCGCTGGCGGATTTCGACGCGCTCCTGCCGGTGGCGCTGGTCGCCGCGCTCCTGTCCTTCTCCGATACGATGATCACGGCCCGCGCCTTCGGCGCGCGACACGGCACCCGCGTCGATGCCGACCAGGAACTGCTCGGGATCGGGACGGCCAACCTCGTCTCGGGCCTGACCCAGGGGCTGCCGATCAGCGCCAGCGACACGCGCACCGCCGTCGCCGAAGCGGCCGGCAGTCGGACGCAAGTCACCATGGTCGTCGCGGCCGCCATCGTGGCCGGGGTCACCTTGTGGATGGGCGACCTGCTCTATTATCTCCCGACGGCGGCTCTGGGCGGCGTCCTGATCGCCTCCGCCTGGGGCCTCTGCGACCCGGGCGAGTTCAGCCGGCTCTGGCGCTTTCGCGGCAGCGACCTTGCCGCGGCGCTGCTGACGATGGCGGGCGTCGTCGTGCTGGGAGTCATGGACGGAATCCTGGTCGGCGTCGTCTTTTCGCTGGTCCTGCTGCTCCGCGCACTGGCCTTTCCGGCCGACGCCGCCCTCGGCCGCACACCCGACGGTGGCTGGCACGACCCAGCCTATCGCGCCGACGCCGCCATGGTGCCGGGCCTGCTGGTCTATCGCTTCTCGGCGCCGCTGTTCTTCGCCAATTGCGAGCTGTTCCGGGAGCGCATCGAGGCGCGCATCGCCGCCGCACCGCATCCGGTGCGCCGTGTCGTGATCGATGGGGCGGCGATTCACGATGTCGACCTCATGGCGTGCGACCTGCTCGTCGACCTCGAACGGGAGCTGAAGTCGAAGGGCATCACGTTGGCATTCGGCGATCTGCGCGATCGCGTGAGGCGCGACATCGAACGCGGCCTGCGCCTGGCTGCAGGAGACGGCGAGGGCGACATCGTCTACCCGACGGTTGCCGCGGCTGCGTCGTCTCCGCTGCCGGCGACAGCGGCGCTCTGACGGCATTTTCGCGAGCAAGCGCCGCGACCGCGTCGGCCATGGGCGCCTACTTCAGCGCGTTGCGCAGCGGTTCGCTGGAGAGCTGCATCAATCCGCCGAACGGCATGCCGAGTTCCAGGATCAGATAGAAGGCGGCGGATGCCGAGAGGACGCAAATCGCGATCACGACGAGCATCGTCGGATTGGCCGGCGCCGACATGCTGAAGATGCCGAAGATGAACATCAACCAGACGATCAGAACCACGAGGAACGTGTTGGAGATGGAGTCTGTGGGCTGTGCGAAGAGGGCGAGCAGGGTCTGCTGCAGGTCGGTGCTGATCTGGATGGCGCGGGCATGCAGGGCCCGCTGCCTGGCGCTGATCGGTTGCAGATCCTGCAGCATGTAGAGCACTTGTTCGTCGGGGGTCTTGCCTTCGTCGAGCTTCACACCGCGCGCCCTGGCTTCGTCGCGCCAGATCGAGTCGATCATCGGCGGTATCTCGGCGCGCAGGGCCGCGCGCACCGGCTCCGCTTCCGGACCGTAGTGCTTCAGAACACGGTCGAGTTCGGCGATGTCGGATGTCAGGCGGCTCACCAGGGCACTGCTGTGTTCGAAGGAGGTGCGTGTCGAGGCGAATAAAAGCGCGAGCACCAGGGCGGACATCGTGGCGACCAGCGCGATCGAGAGCTTGATCACGTCCTTCGAATCGCCGCTCACGTGATGTTCGGGCAGACGAGGACGCAGCAGGGCGCCACCGACCGCGCTGACGATGATGCAGACGAAGGCGATCGCGGCGAACTGGAGGGGATTCAAGACGGATGACCTCGCGGGCGCCATTTCTCCGGCGGCGCAACGTGCCCCAGGCCACGCCGCGCACGCAAGCCACAAGGTGGTCACAACCCGGGCGGGCCGGGTCGAGTCATTCTGAAGTTCGCCGTCGACCCAGGACGGCCTCCCTGCCTCCGCCCACACCGGAGGTCCGGCCCGCCTGCGACCCCAAGCGCAGGCGGGTCATTTCGTCTGCGGCCTAGTTGAAGCGCACGTACTCGAAATCGGCCGGCTGGTTGTTGATGCCGCGCGCCGGCGGGGCGATCCAGTGGGCGAACTTGCCGGGCTGGGTGACGGCGGCGCCCATCAGGGAGGTGACGTAGGCGCGGTCCTCGTCGGTCGGCAGCCACCGGTCCTTGTTGGCGTTCCACTCGGCCTCGGAGAGGACCTTGCCCTCGGGCGAGACACGCAGGCCGGCAAAGGCGCCGATTTGCCGGTCGAAGGCGCGGTGCGGCAGGGTCATTTCGAAGTCGATGCCGGCCCGCTCGATGGTCTTGTTCCAGCGCAGCACGCCCTTGGCGCAGTCGTCGATATAGTCCTGGCGCAGGCGCTCGTTCAGCGCCTGCAGGGCAGGCACAGACTTCTTCACGATACGGCCGTCCTCGACCGTGTCGATCTCGTAGGTCGCATTGGTGAGCAGATGGTCGTCGTCGATGCGGGTCTCGAGGAAGCGGCCCTTTACGCCCTGCGTGTAGTAGTTGGCCGCGTTGGTCGAGGCCTCCTGCCCGAACAGGTCGAGCGACACCGAGAAGTGGAAGTTGAGATACTTCTGGATGGTTGGCAGATCGATCGCGCCCAGGCTGCGCACGTCGTCGGTCCTGTGCTCCTTCATCAGCTCGCAGGTCCGCTGGAGGATGCGCCCGACCCCGGTCTCGCCCACGAACATGTGGTGGGCTTCCTCGGTCAGCATGAAGCGGCACGAGCGGGCCAGCGGGTCGAAGCCGGACTCGGCCAACGACGCGAGCTGGTACTTGCCGTCGCGATCGGTGAAGTAGGTGAACATGAAGAAGCTCAGCCAGTCGGGCGTCGCCTCGTTGAAGGCGCCGAGGATGCGCGGCTTGTCGGGATCGCCCGAGTGGCGCTCCAGCATCGCCTCCGCCTCCTCGCGGCCGTCGCGGCCGAAATAGGCGTGCAGCAGATACACCATCGCCCAGAGATGCCGGCCTTCCTCGACATTGATCTGGAACAGGTTGCGCAGGTCGTAGAGCGAGGGCGCGGTCTTGCCGAGCAGGCGCTGCTGCTCGACCGAAGCGGGCTCCGTGTCGCCCTGGGTGACGATCAGACGCCGCAGCGTCGAGCGCATTTCGCCGGGCACGTCCTGCCAGGCGGGCTTGCCCTTGTTGTCGCCGAAGGCGATCTGGCGATCGGGGTCGCGGTCGGCCAGGAAGATGCCCCAGCGATACTCCGGCATCTTCACATAGCCGAAGTTGGCCCAGCCGTTCGCATCGGTGGAGACGGCGGTGCGCAGATAGACGTCGAAGGCCGAGGTGCCGTCGGGCCCCATGTCCTTCCACCAGTCGAGGAAGCGCGGCTGCCAGTTCTCCAGCGCCCGCTGGAGGCGACGGTCCGAGGAAAGATCGACGTTGTTGGGAATGAGCTGGCTGTAGTCGATGGCCATGTCTGCCTCCTTCGATTCTGCTTGCCGGAGATCACCTCACCCTGAGGAGGCGCGAAGCGCCGTCTCGAAGGGTGGGAACGAGCACTTAGTCTGTTGCCCATCCTTCGAGACGCGCTCCTGCGGAGCGCTCCTCAGGATGAGGTCGGGTGGATTCGGTCATTTCACGCCCGCTTGCGGTCGTACTTGCTCTGCTTGCCGGTGCCATAAAGCTTCAGCGCGCCCTCCGGGCCGGTCGCGTTGGGGCGCTGGAAGATCCAGTTCTGCCAGGCCGAGAGGCGGGCGAAGATCTTGGTCTCCATCGTCTCGGGGCCGGGGAAGCGCAGGTTCGCCTCCATGCCGATCAGCCCGTCGGGTGAGAAGCCGGCGCGTTCCTCGATGGCGAGGCGGACCTCGTCCTCCCAGTCTATGTCGTCGGGCGCAAAGGTGACGAGGCCGGCTTCCTCGGCCGCGGCGGCGTCCAGCGCCTCGCCGATCTCGTCCTTCAACGCTTCGACCTGCGATGGGTCGTGCAGGAAGCGCGTCGCGAGGCGCGTCAGCCCATTGCCCATCGGATAGGGCCCGAAGTTCATGCCGGTGAGCCGGATGGTTGCCGCCGGCGAGTTCGAGCCCTCGAACACGCCGTCCAGCATGTAGGAGCGGTCGGCGGCCAGGGCGACTTCGAGCAGGGTGCCGGTGAAGCAGGAGCCAGGCTCGATCAGGGCGATCAGGCTACGGGAACTCACGTCGAGCCGCTTCAAGGTGCGCTTCCAGTAGAGCACGATCTCGTGGACCAGCCAGTCGTCGGCCTTCGCCGCCAGCACCGCGTCATAAGCCTCTACCAGCGCAGCATCGCCCTGGCTGGTCAGCACCCAGGTGCCGATTTCGGTCTCATTGAGGCGCAGATGCATCATCGCATCGTCGAACTCGCGGGCCAGCGCCAGCGGCCAGAACGACGCGCCGGTCGCGTGCACATCGGTTGGAGGTGCGGAGGAGGGGCCGTTGAGGCGGAACTTCGCCGAGCGGCCCTCGCGGTCGATTTCGACGGTGAGGTTCGCGTAGCGCAGAGTGTCGCCGTCAATCTGGCGCTCGACGGTCGGCAGCGCGATGCCTTTGGCGTCTCTTGGGCGAGGTGACCCGGCGGCAAGCTCCTCGGCGATCTTCTGAGTCTGCTCGGCAAGCTTGGAGGGCGGGATGAGCTGGTCGACCAGGCGCCACTCGCGCGCGCGCTTGCCGCGCATGCCCTCGGCGGTGGTGCAGAAGAAGTCGGCATGGTCACGGCGCACCATGCGCTTGTCGACCAGGCGGGTGAGGCCGCCGGTGCCCGGCAGCACCGCCAGCAGCGGTAGTTCGGGCAGCGACACCGCGCTCGATCCGTCGTCGGCCAGCAGGATCTTCTCGCAGGCCAGCGCCAGCTCGTAGCCGCCGCCCGCGGCGATGCCGTTGATCGAGCAGATGTAGGTCTGGCCGGACTGCGTGCTGGCGTCTTCGATGGCGAGGCGCGTCTCGTTGGTGAACTTGCAGAAGTTCACCTTGTGATCGTGGGTCGAGAGGCCGAGCATGTTGATGTTGGCGCCCGAGCAGAAGATGCGGTCGCGCTGCGAGCGGATGACGACCGCACCGACTTCCGGATGCTCGAAGCGCAGCCGCTGCACGGCGTCGGCCAGTTCGATGTCGACGCCGAGATCGTAGGAATTGAGCTTCAGCTTGTAGCCGGGCTTCAGGCCGCCCTCCTCGTTCACGTCCATGGTGAGGTAGGCGACGCCGTTCTCGAACGAGAGCTTCCAGTGCTTGTAACGGGAGGGATCGGTGCGGAAGTCGATGGGCGCGGCGGCGGAGTCCATTGGCGTTCCCTAATTCTGTAATTCGGTGCTGAATTACCTATTTACTTTTCCCGGTGCAAGCGCATTCTGTCGCTCCGAATGATTGCGATCCGCCCCGCCGAGCCGGCCGACCTGTCTGCAATATCCGCGCTCGATGCCCGCCTCACCGGGCAGGCGAAGGCGGTCTACTGGCAGGACATGCTGGCCCGCTACGCCGGCGGCCCGCCGGAGCGGCACTTCCTCGTGGCCGAGACGTCCACGGGCGCGCTGGTCGGTTTCATCGCCGGCGAGGTGCGCGCCTGGGAATTCGGACAACCGCCGGCCGGCTGGGTGTTCGCCATCCAGGTCGATCCCAGGCAGCGGCAGAAGGGGGCGGGCAGTGCGCTGTTCGAGGCGTTGGCCGCGCGCTTCAAAGCGCAGGGCGTCACCCATATGCGCACCCTGGTCGATCGCAAGGATCATCTGATCCTGTCATTCTTCCGCGCCCAGGGCATGACGGCCGGCCCGTCGCTGCAGCTCGACAAGGAGTTGTCGTGAAGCTCCAGACGGCGACCCGGCTCGGCCTTTACGCGACGCTGGAATTGGCGCGCGACCCCACCCGTACGCTCTCGGCCGCCGAACTCGGCGAACGCTTCGGCGTCTCGACCCATTCGCTCGCCAAGGTTCTGGGCACTCTTTCCGCCGCCGGATTCGTGCAGGGCGGCCGAGGCGCCTCGGGCGGCTATCGCTTCACCGGCAACCGCCGGCGCATCACGTTGATGGACATCGTCGCGCTGTTCGAGCCTGCGCCCGGCAACCGTGCCAAGGAGCCAGGGGAGGACACCGAGATCGGCGCCGCTTTGCAACGGGTACTGACCGAGATCGACGAGATCGCCGAGGCCACGTTGCGTTCAGTCAGCCTGGAGACGTTGCTCGGGTCATCGCACGTTGGCTGATCTTCGACAAAGGAGGCTGATGAGAATGCAACCAATGGTAGATTGACGAAAGGAAGAACAACTTAACGCTATCGGCTCATGACCTTCAAAGAAGCCCTCGAGATCGCCTCAGGCCCACCCTCACCCGATGACCGCTTCATCGAGGCCTGCACGGTCGTCGCAACGGCCCTGGAATCAAAAGCACATTACAAGGTCGAAGCGCTTGTCAGTCGTGCCATCGGGTATATGCTGGCGCAGCAGCACGCAAAAGCATTGAGCGATCTGGACGAGGCCGTTCGCTTGAATCCGAATTTCGATCGAGCCTACGTCAATCGCGCTGCGCTGTACTCTATGCTTTGCGAAGACCAGATGGCCTTGCCCGACTTCAATCGATCCATCGATCTCAATCCGACGAACCCGATCGCCTACGCAGGCCGAGGCCAGCTTCTCAGGCGTCTGGGATTGATCGACGAGGCAATTGCCGATGTCGCGATGGCACGCGCGTTCGATGAAGGGAATCCTCATATCGAGCGCCTCTGGGAACAGCTCCTAGACGAATCCTGGAAAGCGACCCCTCGGCCGAACTGACTGGCTGGCGTCGCAGAACTACCATGCGGCGAGAGAGCAAGCCAACAGGGCGCTCCGTCAACCTGGAGACGATGCTCGAGAATTCGATGGGAGGACTGCGCATGCTCGTCCGTCTGCTGTGTCTCGCCACTCTGTTGCTTCCTTGTCCTGCGTTCGCGCAGGCCGTGGGTGAGGCGCCGAAGAATTGCGTGCCGAAGGGTGCGCTCAATCCTGCCTATGAAAGCGAAAGTGAAAAATTCGAGTGGCCACAGGAAGCGCCGCGCCTGCGGGTGGACGTGCCCAACGTCTCACGTCAGGGCGACCGGCTCCGGCTTGCGGTGGATGACGGCAGGGCGGTTGAGTTGCAGGACTGTCCCTACGGCGACGCGGGCTACCAGTATCTCTACGAGCGCTTCGACGACCCCGGCCGCTTCTACGTCGTGCGCACGCCGGGTTTCGACGATTTCGCCTACACGCTGGTGATGAAGCGCACGGGCCGGCTGTTCACGGTCCACGGCTCGCCCGTCTGGGCCTCCGACAAGACACGGTTCCTGACGGTCGCCTGCTCGCTTCAGCCTGCCCGCGGCACACTCTCGATTCACATGCCAGCTGGCGACGGGCTCGCGACCGAGGCCGAATTCGAGCTGCCTTGCGCGACCGAGAGCTGCTCGGCGCGCTGGGACTTCGAGGCCTGGATCTCGATCGCCTGTACGCCGCGGGAAGATCCAGCCAGGAAGGGCAAGGAATTCGTCCTGATGCGCGGCAACGACGGCAAGTGGAACCGGTTCGGGCGGTAGTCTTTGGAGCGCGCCACTCCAGTGGTGCTCATATGTTGTCGATACGCATGACACGAGCGCCACTGGAGAGGTTGTGAAGTTATGGGTCTTCGGCGGTAGTTGAATGCAGAGAGCAGGGTGCTCGAAGGCAGGATCTGCCTGGAGGCTATGTATTGGGTGAGGTCAGGCGAGGCCG
>JBKBLH010000048.1:0-17705 GCA_046296475.1 Reyranella sp. | reverse complement strand
CGGAAAGCCGGCAAAGGTCGCCATCGTCGCCTGCATGCGCAAGCTCGTAACCATCCTCAACGCAATCCTCAGGGACAGAAAACCATGGGCAAACGCTTGACCAACACGACGGTCGCTCAGGGTGAGGTGATTTGTAGAGACGAGGCGAAGTAATCTCTACGGCGACAGATGCGCCAGCGGCAGCGCGCCGCCCGCCTTCAGGGTCTGGATCGCGATGGTGCTCTTCACTTCGCGAACCAGCGGCAGGTTCAGGAGCCTGGCCACCAGGAAGCGCTGATAGGCATCGAGGTCGGGCACGGTGACTTCGAGCAGATAGTCGGCGTCGCCGGCGACCATGTGACAGGCGACGACTTCCGGACAGGCGACGATCTCCTCCTCGAAGGTCGTGGCGCGATCGTCGGCATGGCCCTCGATCTTCACGCCGACGAAGACGGTGAGGCCGAGCCCGACGCGCTTGCGGCCCAGCACCGCGCGATAGCCTTCCACGTAACCCTCGTGCTCCAGCCGGTTGACCCGGCGCAGGCAGGGCGACGGCGAGAGGCCGACCTTCCCGGCGAGGTCGACGTTGCTCAGTCGCCCGTCGGCCTGCAGCGTCGCCAGGATTCGCCGGTCTATGGCGTCCAGTTCGTCGTTTGGCACTTGTCGGCTCCTCACCCCGGATTCGCGCAATGTCATGCCATTTAATGCAGCCACCGGAGGCATGAACGCAAGGACATGCCAGCCGGAACCGGCCGATTGTAGCCGCCCATCAGAGGAGGCAGACATGACCCATAGTGACGAGACACAAAGCTTTGCCATTCCCGGCGCCATCGCGGAGACGCTGCAGCGCTACATCGACGGGGCGCGGACGGGCGACATCGTCCTGCTGCGCTCGGCCTTCGCCGAGGGCGCCCGTGTGAGCGGCAGCTATGGCGGCAAGCCGGTGACCTGGAATCTCGGCGAGTTCTGCGATGCCGTCGCCAAGGGCGGCCCGGCTCCCGCCCTTCAGGCCCGCATCGTGGGCATCGACACGGCCGGCGGCGCCGCGATGGCGCGGCTGGAAGCGCTCGACTGGCGCGGCACGCGCTACACGGATTTCTTCGTGATGGTCCGGCGCGACGACGGCTGGCGAATCGACAGCAAGGTCTTCCACGCGCATTCACGGGCCTGAAACATCGGGCGCTGAGATCGCGACGTAATCCCCGGCGGTCGCAGCAATGTCACAGGCGGCGTCACGCGATTGCCGATTCTGTACGCTAGTTAACCTCCAAAGAAGAAACCGCACCGCGGATGCGGCCTGTTCCGCTTGCCCTGCAGGCGGGAATCGGCCTCTAGTTGTGCAAGGGGAAGACGATGTCACGCAGCCTGGATGCTCCACTCAGTCCCAACGAGGAAGTGACCCTGCGCCGTGTTGCCTTGGGCATTTCGCCGTTGAAGGACCTCGCGCCGCGGGACCTCATGCGCCTGAAGTCGCTGGCCCTTGTCGAGATCGATGCCGGCGTCGCCCGCCTGACGGACTGCGGGCGCCAGCGCTACAGCGCCCTGCCGCGTGCCGGCGCCACCCGCGATCTCTCCTCCTACGAGGCGATGGTCGCCGCCGTCAGCGAGCGGTTACGCAAGTCGGCCGAATGAGACGCGCCGGAATGTGACGTCTTCGCGACCTCCCGCAACTGGCGGGGCGAGCCTGCGTTCCTCAGGCACCCACCATCGAACAGGAGAGAGCGATGACCGACCTTACCCTGACGCCGCGGAACCTGATCGCTGCCGAGCGCGTCACCGGCACCGATGTCTACAACCTCCAGGGCGACAGGCTCGGCAGCGTCGAGGACATCATGATCGACAAGGTCAGCGGACGCGCCATCTACGCGGTCATGTCGTTCGGCGGCTTCCTCGGGATCGGCGAGAAGCACCATCCGCTGCCGTGGTCGACGCTGAAGTACGACGAGCGCCTGGGCGGCTATGTCGTGGCGCTCGACCGCAAGGTCCTGGAAGGCGCTCCGACCTACGACGACGCCGAGAGCTTCAGCTGGACGCCGGACTACGGGCGCCAGGTCGACAAGTACTACGGCGTCCCGACCTACTGGTAGTCCCTCGCCCGCAAGAGGCCGGCCGGACCTTCGTCGAAGGACGGCCGGCCTTTCTCATGTCAGGGCGTGACCTTCTGGCAGCCCGCGCCCTGCCAGCGGTAGCCTTGCGCCGATCCCGAGACGAGCGTCCATTCGACGATGCAGCTCTGGCGCACCAGCGTCGGCGGGAAGCCGCCCATCGGGACCCAGAAGCCGCCGCCCCAGCCCCATCCCCAGCCGCCGAAGCGCTGGTACATCGGCGGCATGCCCGGATCGATGTACGACGTGTCCCACCGCCATTGCAGGATCTTCGTCCCGTCCTCGAGCTGATAGGTGCTGTCGGGGATGCGGCCCATGCTGCCCAGCAGCCCGGCCTCGGGCGAGCCCGCCATCGCGCGAAGCTGGCCGTCGAACGCCGCCTCGCGTTCCGCCCGCGTTTCGCAACCGGGCACGAGGGCCAGCATCGCCAGGACCGCCGAGTACCGTCCGATCGACATCGATCCAGTCTAACGCGCAATCGCTTGGCATTCACGGTCCGGTCGGGGATGTTCGGGTCCTCTTGGGGGGAGTCGTTAGGAGCGGATGAGATCGGCGTTGAAATGGCTGGCTTTCGCCGCCTGCGTGGCGGGGCTGGTGTGGGGGCCGTTCGCCCGGACCTTCGAGGATGTCCGGCGATACGGCTACCTGCCCGACATCATGCCGTCCGACTGGCGCGCCACCAACGTCTGGCTCGACAGCAGCCAGTGCACCGTCGAGCGCGGCGCATGGCTGGCGGTGTGCGAAGAGGGCCGCCTGATCCCGATCTCCGAGCGCGCCATCGCCGACGATCCGGGCCATGCCCTGCTGCTCAACGCCTGGGCGGCGATCACGGGCAAGCGGGCAACCCTGGTCGACGTGGCGCGCCTCAGCACGTTGCTCAACACGATCGGGCTCGTCGCCCTGGCGGGGCTGCTGTTCTCGCTGCGGGCCTGGATCACCTCGATCGTGCTGCTGGCTCTCGGGCCGGCGGAGTTCCTCGGCTGGATGGGCACCTCGCCCCACTGGGCCTTCATCGGCATGGTGAGCCTGGCCGGCCTGCTGCCGCTCGCCATCGCGACGCGCAGCGGCCGGGCCTGGATCGGCGGCGGGATCCTGGCGCTCGCCGTCGCGACCCTGGTGCGGGAGTCGATCGGCCTGATGGGATTCGCATTGACCCTGGGCGCGGTGGCGGCGACGACATGGCTGCAACGGCCGCGCGGGCTGCGCGCCGTCGCGCGGCCAGCGCTCGTCGTGCTGCTGGCCGTGGCCGCCCTGCTCGCCCCCAGATGGGCCACGATGGCACGCGATGCCGCTTTCCCGATGGCGCCGGCCGAACGGCTGCAGACGCACGGCCTATCGCACACGCTCTATCTCGGCCTCGGCTTCGTCGAGAACAGGTGGGGCATCCGCTACGACGACGACTATGGCGAGGCCCTGGCCAACCAGGCCGGGCTCGTCTTCTGCTCGCCCGAGTATTTCCGGATGATGTGGCGGCTCTACCTGTCGCGCATCGCGGAGGATCCGGTCGAGGTGGCGCGCATCTATTGGGAGAAGGCGTTGCAGCTGCTGGTCGTTCCGACGCTGCATCCCGGCCCGCCCTTCGGGGTCGTGCTGGCGATCGGTCTCGTCCACCTGCTGGCGGCTACGGGGCTCGGCCTGTGGCGGCGGGTGGGGTTTCCGCAGGGCCTGCCGATCGAGGCCATGTCGCTCGCCTTCCTCGGCCTCTTCCTCGCCCAGGCGATCCTGGCGCTGCCCAGCCACATGTATGCCGTCCCGGTGAACGCCTTCATCCTAGTGCTGCTCGGCGTCCTCGTGGAATTCGCAGCGCGCGGCCTCTGGATGGTGCCGTCGAAATGGCGCGGCCCTACTTGGTGGCGCCCAGGAACTTCTTGCACTCGTAGGTGAGCTGGTTGGTCCGCTGCTCCTCGCAGGGCTTCTGTCGCTCCATCAGGATGGCCGTCGCATAGAAGACGAATACGCCCAGGATCCAGACGGTGATCGACCAGCCCGTGGCGCTGTCCAGCCGCTGGTGAAAAGCGGCCGTGGCGCGCGCCGGCGCCGCCACGGAGACTACGCCGCGCACCAGCATGATGGTGAGGGGGAACGTCGCCGCGCCGCAGGCCAGATAGAGAAGGAAAACGGTCAGGGCGTCCATGTCACCAGGTGAGCTTCGGCATGGGGAGCGGCCCGTTCTGCTTCGGCGTCCAGCCCCGGGCTTCCATGCAGTTCGCCATCATGCGCTCGAAACCGTACTTGTACCCCTGGTTGGCCATGTCGGAGTAGAGACCCTGCTGGCCGTAGCGCTCGCGCTCGGCCGAGAAGGTCGCCCGCCGCTGGTCGTCGATGTCGCGCTCCTGCTGCGCTCTCGCGCGGACCTGGCGCCGGCACAGCGATTCGTCCTTGCTGAACTGCTCCGCGTCGGCGCCATCCTTGGAGAAGTCCTTCGGCGCACACGCCGACGTCGCCGCCAGCACCAGCACCAGTGCGATCGCGAGCTTCATGCGGTTCCGGCCAGCGCCGCCTCGATCGCCTTCAGCGCATCGGAGGCCCTGGTCCCGTCGGGACCGCCGCCCTGCGCCATGTCGGGCCGGCCGCCGCCGCCCTTGCCGCCGAGCGCGGCCACGCCCGCCTTCACGAGCTCGACCGCGCTGTGGGTCCTGGCGAGATCCTCGGTCACGCCGACGACCGCCGAAGCCTTGCCGTCCTCGACGCCGATCAGCGCCACCACGCCGGAGCCCAGCTTCTTCTTGAACTCGTCGGCCATGCCCTTGAGGTCCTTGCCCGGCACGCCGTTCAGCACGCGGCCGATCAGCTTCACGCCGCCGACCTCCCGCACCTCGTCGGCCGCGGACCCGCCGCCCGAGCCGCCACCGGCCAGCGCCAGCGCCTTTCGGGCGTCGGACAGTTCACGCTCGATCTTCTTCTGCCCTTCGACCAGGGCCGCCAGGCGGGCCGGCAGGTCCTCGGGCCGGACTTTCAGCGTCGCCGCAGCCTCGGCCAGCAGGTCGGCCTGGTGGCGGACGAAGGCCTCGGCCGCATTGCCGGCCAGCGCCTCGATGCGGCGGACACCGGCCGCGACCGCACCCTCGCCCACGATCTTGAACAGGCCGATGTCGCCGGTCCGCCTCGCATGCGTGCCGCCGCAAAGCTCGACCGAATACCTTTCGCCGCCCGGCACGTCGGCGTCGCCGCCCATCGACAGCACCCGCACCTCGTCGCCGTACTTCTCGCCGAACAGCGCCATGGCGCCGGCGGCGATCGCCTCGTCCGGCGTCATCAGGCGCGTCTCGACCGCCGAATTGTGGCGGATACGGTCGTTGACCTCGTCCTCGATGCGGCGCAGCTCTTCGGCCGAGATCGCCTTGGTGTGGCTGATGTCGAAGCGCAGCCGGTCGGGCGCGACCAGCGACCCCTTCTGCGTCACGTGCTTGCCGAGATGGCGGCGCAGCGCCTCGTGCAGCAGATGGGTGGCCGAATGATGCGCACGCAGCTGGGCGCGGCGGACCGGGTCGATGGTCATGACCAGGTCGTCGCCGACCCTTAGCTCGCCCTTCTCGACCTTGGCGTGATGAGCATGCAGGTCGCCCACCATCTTCTGGACGTCGGCGACGGACGCCTCGTTGGCGCCGCTCACCAGCCGGCCGGCATCGCCCTGCTGGCCGCCCGACTCCGCATAGAACGGCGTCTGGTTGGTCACGATCCAGCCGGTCTGGCCGGCCTTCAGCGACTGGACTTCCTTGCCGTCGAGCAAGATCGCCTTGATCTGCCCCTCGGCGCGCTCGGTGTCGTAGCCCAGGAACTCGGTGGCGCCGGCCTTCTGGCGCACGTCGAACCAGATCGCCTGGTCCGCCGTCTCGCCGGAGCCCGCCCAGGCGGCCCGAGCCTTGGCGCGCTGCTCGTCCATCGACTTCTCGAAGCCGTCGGTGTCGACCTTGACGTCGCGCGCGCGCAGCACGTCCTGCGTGAGGTCGAGCGGGAAGCCATAGGTGTCGTAGAGCTTGAACGCGACCTCGCCCTTCAGCGTGCCGCCGGCGGCGAGCTCCCGTGTCTCGTCCTCGAGCAGCTTCAGGCCGGTGCCCAGCGTCTTCTTGAAGCGGGTCTCCTCGAGCTTCAGCGTCTCGGTGATCAGCGGCTGGGCGCGCGACAGTTCGGGATAGGCGTCCCCCATCTCGCGAACCAGGGTCGGTACCAGCTTGAAGATGACGGGATCCTGCGCCCCCAGGATATGGGCGTGACGCATGGCGCGGCGCATGATCCGGCGCAGCACGTAGCCGCGGCCCTCGTTGGAGGGCAACACGCCGTCGGCGATCAGGAAAGAGGTCGCGCGCAGATGATCGGCGATGACCTTGTGCGAGGCGCCCTGCTTCCCGTCGGGATCGACGCCGGTCTCGTGCGCCACCGCCTCGATCAGGGCGCGGAACAGGTCGATGTCGTAGTTGTTGTGCTTGTGCTGCAGCACGGCCGCGAGGCGCTCCAGGCCCATCCCCGTGTCGATCGACGGCTTGGGCAGCGCGATGCGCTCTTCCTTTGTCACCTGCTCGAACTGCATGAAAACCAGGTTCCAGATCTCGATGAACCGGTCGCCGTCCTGTTCCGGGCTGCCCGGCGGTCCGCCGGGGATGCCCTCGCCATGGTCGTAGAAGATCTCGGAGCACGGGCCGCAGGGACCGGTGTCGCCCATCGCCCAGAAATTGTCCGAGGTCGGGATGCGGATGATCCTGTCGTCGGACAGGCCCGCGATCTTCTTCCAGTGGCCGGCCGCCTCGTCGTCGGTGTGGTAGACCGTGACCAGAAGCTTTTCCTTGGGCAGGCCGAAATCCTTCGTGAGCAGGTTCCAGGCCAGCTCGATCGCGTGCTCCTTGAAGTAGTCGCCGAACGAGAAGTTGCCCAGCATCTCGAAGAAGGTGTGATGGCGGGCCGTGTAGCCCACATTCTCGAGATCGTTGTGCTTGCCGCCGGCCCGGACGCACTTCTGCGAGGTCGCCGCCCGCGAGTAGGCGCGCGTCTCGAGCCCGGTGAAGACGTTCTTGAACTGCACCATGCCGGCGTTGGTGAACATCAGCGTCGGGTCGTTGCGAGGCACCAGAGGGCTCGACTCGACGACCTCATGGCCGTTCTTGCGGAAGTATTCCAGGAAGGTACGACGGATTTCGCTGACGCTTTGCATGCCGGCCTTGTAGCGTGCGCCCGCCCGCCAAGTCCAGAACAGGGAACCCAGGGAAATGGCCCCCGAGGCCCATTCTACCGCCACTCTTCGCCTCTCCGTGGGCGACCTCCGGATCGCTCATCCGCTCACCGTACCGAGCGGGCCGGTGCCTGCGGCCGACATCGTCCCGGCCCTGCAGGGGCTGGTGAACGCCGTCGTCGCGGCGGCCGAGGCCGGCAAGTCGATCTCCTGCCGCAAGGGTTGCGGCGCGTGCTGCCGCCAACTCGTGCCGATCTCGCGCACGGAGGCTGAACGGTTGCTGGTGACGGTCGCGGCCCTGCCCGCCGAACGGCGTGCGGTGCTGGAAGGCCGGTTCGCTGCCGCCGAAGCCACACTGGCGGCCGCCGGCCTCAAGGAACGCAAGGGCCGGCCCGATCGGGAGCTGTCGACCGCCTATTTCGCGCTGGGCATCCCCTGCCCCTTCCTCGAGGAGGAAAGCTGCTCCATCCACCCGGACCGGCCGCTCGTCTGCCGCGAGTACCTCGTCACCTCGCCGCCCGAACTCTGTGCCGGGCCCGAGCAGGAGGGCGTGACGCCGGTGCCGGTGCCGAAAGTGTCGCTCGCCGCTCGCGGCCTGCAGGACGAGCGCGAGGAGTGGTTTCCGCTGGCGCTGCTGATGGATTGGGCGAAGACGCGGCCGAAGGCCGGTGCGCGGCGGACGGGGCCGGAGTGGATTCAAAAGTTCCTGAAGGGGATGTCTGCAAAGCGCTCTTGAGGTGGTGTCGGCGTTCAGATTCTTTCTGCGCTGTGCAGGCTCCCGCGCCTATGAAGGCGCTGCCGCCTGCCCCGCCCATTTTCTTTGGGTGCCTCTGGCGCCCAAAGAAAATGGGCGGTGCCACGCGTGGGGTGTGGCACCGCCCTTAGGGACCCGGAGACAGGGGATCGGGGTCCGCTATTCCTCGTCGTCGTCCTCTTCCTTGCCGCCGTCCATCAGGGCGTTGGCGAGGATGCCGGCGTTGGCACGCACCTTGTTCTCGATCGCATTGGCGACCTCGGGGTGCTCCTTGAGGTAGTTCTTGGCGTTCTCGCGGCCCTGGCCGATGCGGGTGCCGTCGTAGGAGTACCAGGAGCCCGACTTCTCGACGACGCCAGCCTTCTCGCCGAGGTCGATCAACTCGCCGCTCTTGGAGACGCCCTCGCCGTACATGATGTCGAACTCGACGACCTTGAACGGCGGCGCCACCTTGTTCTTCACCACCTTGACGCGCGTGGCGTTGCCGACGACCTCGTCCTTGTCCTTGAGCGCGCCGATGCGGCGGATGTCGAGGCGGACCGAGGCGTAGAACTTCAGCGCATTGCCGCCCGTGGTCGTCTCGGGGCTGCCGAACATGACGCCGATCTTCATGCGGATCTGGTTGATGAAGATCACCAGCGTGTTCGACTTGGAGATCGAGGCGGTGAGCTTGCGCAGCGCCTGGCTCATCAGGCGGGCATGCAGGCCGGGCAGCGAATCGCCCATCTCGCCTTCGAGCTCGGCGCGCGGCACGAGGGCGGCGACCGAGTCGACCACCAGCACGTCGATGGCGCCGGAACGCACCAGCGTGTCGGCGATCTCGAGTGCCTGCTCCCCGGCGTCGGGCTGCGAGATCAGCAGGTTGCCGATGTCGACGCCCAGCTT
Source organism: Reyranella sp. (assembly GCA_046296475.1). Lineage (GTDB taxonomy): Bacteria > Pseudomonadota > Alphaproteobacteria > Reyranellales > Reyranellaceae > Reyranella. The sequence goes on along the minus strand of JBKBLH010000048.1, from coordinate 8,818 downwards.
CTTGGCATAGCCCGGATCGAGCGCATGCTCGGCGTCGACGAAGGCGCAGGAACCGCCCTTCTTCTGCGCCTCGGCGATGACATGCAGCGCGAGCGTCGTCTTGCCCGAGCTTTCCGGCCCGTAGATTTCGATGATGCGGCCCTTGGGCAGGCCGCCGATGCCCAGCGCGATGTCGAGGCCCAGCGAGCCGGTCGAGATCGCCTCGATCTCCAGCGCCTCGCGCTGGCCGAGCTTCATGATGGAACCCTTGCCGAAGGCACGCTCGATCTGGGCGAGAGCGGCATCCAGCGCCTTGTTCTTGTTTTCCATGCCTTCTTTTTCGACCACCTTGAGCATCGCCGACATTGGCTCTCTCCTTCTTCCCATGCCCCTGTCAGGAGCGGCAATGCGGATAAGTCCGCAGCGGGTTCGAACGTCTGGTAGCGCCAATGTACCTATTTTGTTCCACTCGGCAACGAAACAAATAACCCCCTGATGGAACTAATGTTCTTGACACAAGTTCTAGATATGTTCCTCGGCGATTACCCCCAGCCTGGGACGGTTTCCTACTTCCCGGCCTGCCAGAACAGGCTCCCCCGGTCACCGCGCGGCGGAGGAGCCCCTTTCCGAATCATTTATTTCGTTTGTTTCGTTCGTTGCGTTCAATTGCCGGAATTCGCTCAAAAACCTGGCGTTTTCCACGCGGGATCGGAGGCCGACCTAGCGCGGGCCGAGCGTGCCCGCCTCCTTCAACCTGCCGACCTCGGCGAGGCCATAGCCCAATGCCTCCAGCACCTCGTCATTGTGCTGGCCGATCTCCGGCGGGTTGGAGACCAGCGGCGGCCGCCAGCCCATCATCTGGAACGGCAGCAGCGGCAGCTGGGTCTGCACGCCGCCCGGCAGGGTCGTCGGCGCCAGCGAGCCGTTGGCCAGCAGATGCGGATGGTCGAACAGGTCCTGCGGCCGGGCGACCGGCGCGAACGAGATGTCGGCGTCGAGACACATCTGCTCCAGCGCCTCCTTGGTGTAGCCCTTGAACACTTCGGCGACCTTCGGCACCAGCCACGGCCGCGCCTCGATGCGCAGGTTGTTGGTCGCGAGCTTCGGGTCGGCCGCCAGTTCGGACTGCCCGAAGAACTCGCAGAATCGCTTCCACTGGCCGTCGCTGGTGATGCCGACGAAGACCTGCAGCCCGTCAGAGGTGTTGAAGATCTCGTAGATCGCCCACGAGCTCACCCGCTCCGGCATCGGCGGCGGTGCGGCGCCGTTGATCGCCGTGATCGCGAGATGCTGGCCCATCAGGAAGACGACCGATTCGAAGAGCGCGCTCTCGACCAGACCGCCCTTCCCCGTGCGGTCGCGCTGTTTCAGGGCCAGGACGGTTCCAAAGGCGCCGAACATGCCGCCCACGATGTCGATCACCGAGGTGCCGGCGCGCAGCGGCCGCCCCGAGGGGCCGGTCATGTAGGCCAGCCCGCCCATCATCTGCACCACCTCGTCAAGCGCCGGGCGCTTCTCGTAGGGGCCGGGCAGGAAGCCCTTCAGCGCGCAATAGACGAGGCGCGGGTTGATCTTCTCGAGATCCGCAGGCCCCAGCTTTCGCTTGGCCATCGAGCCCGGCGCGAAGTTCTCGATCAGCACGTCGGCCTTCTCGAGCAGCTTCACCAGAACCTTGCGGCCCTCGGGCGAATCGGCGTCGAGCGCCAGGCTCTTCTTGTTGCGGTTGAAGTAGCCGAAGAAGCCGGCGCCGAAGCCGCGCAGCTTGCGCGTGCGGTCGCCGTCGACCGGCTCGACCTTGATCACCTCGGCCCCGAGGTCGGCCAGGATCATGCCGCAGGACGGTCCCAGGATGGTGTGGGTGAGTTCGACGACGCGGACGCCCTTCAGGGGCGGTTCAAACGATGGGGTCATGCCCCATCAGATACCTCAGCCCGAGGGGCTGAGCCACGTGTCGATATCCTTGGTGAACGGCAGGCCCGCGGCCTCGCCCAGAATCTGATGGCCCACACCGGCACCGACCAGGAACGCTTCCTGATGCGGGACGGCATTGGCCTTGAGCATCGTGCGGATCGCCTTGCCGTCGTGGCCCCAGCCGACCGCCTCCACCTTCCCGTCGAAGGCGCGGTTGACGATCGACAGGAACTCCGCGCGCTCCTCGTCGGCGAGGCCGGGCACCGCATCGATATCGCCCAGCAGAAACAGCCGGCCGCCGAACTTCGCGACCAGCGCAGCCACCGAATTGCGGGGCTCGACGATGATCTCGCGGTTGGGCCCGCGGCGCACCCGGGCGGCCAGCGACAGCGGCAGCACGGCGGCCCCCAGATTGGCGCCGGTGTTCATCAGTGCTGCGGTCAGTTCCTTGTAGGTGATACCGAGGCGTTCCGCCCGCCGGACACGCATTTTCGCGACTTCCGGGCTGGGCGACTTCCACGCCTTGGCGGCGGCGCGGCGCCACACCCAGGCCCCCCAGGACATGTCGAAGGTCGGCCCGTTATTGTGCCCGATGCCGGGACGGCGCAGCAGGACCTCGACATTGGCGTGCCGGGTCGCAAGACGGTCGAAACGATCACCCATTGGGCCTATTGTACTGCAATTCTGGTGCCGGAATCGAGGAGCGAGGCGTGGACGATTTTCAGGTCGATGTGTTGGTGGTGGGTGCGGGAAACGCGGCCGCCTGTGCGGCTCTCGCGGCGCGCGAGACGGGCGCCTCGGTGGCCATGCTGGAGGCGGCCCCCGAGGCCGAGCGCGGCGGCAACAGCACCTATACGGCCGGCGCCATGCGCGTGGTCTTCCACGGCGTCGACGACCTGGTGCAGCTCTACGACCTCACCGAGGACGAGAAGCGTGACGTCGACTTCGGCAGCTACTCTGCCGACGAATATCTCGACGACATGGGCCGGGTGACCAACTATCGCTGCGACCCCGAGCTGACCGACATCCTGATCGGCCGCAGCTTCGAGACCATGAAGTGGATGCGCTCCAAGGGCGTCCGCTTCCAGCCCTCCTACGGCCGCCAGGCCTTCAAGGTGAACGGCAAGTACAAGTTCTGGGGTGGCCTCGCGGTCGAGGCCTGGGGCGGCGGGCCGGGCCTGGTCGACCTCGAGCACAAGGCCGCAATCAAGGCCGGCATCCCGATCCACTACGAGACGGCGGCCGTGTCCCTGATCGAAGAGGATGGCGTGGTGCGCGGCGTGATCGCCCGCCACAAGGGCCGCAAGGTGAAGATCGGCGCCAAGGCGGTCGTGCTGGCCTGCGGCGGCTTCGAGAGCAACGCCGAGATGCGCACGCGCTACCTCGGGCCGACCTGGGATCTCGCCAAGGTGCGCGGCACGCGATTCAACACCGGCGCCGGCATCAACATGGCGCTGGCGATCGGCGCCAAGCCACACGGCAACTGGTCAGGCGGGCATGCCGTCGGCTGGGACATGAACGCGCCGGAGTTCGGCGACCTCGACGTGGGCGACAACTTCCAGAAGCATTCCTATCCGCTCGGCATCATGGTCAATGCCAACGGCCTGCGCTTCGTCGACGAGGGCGCAGACTTCCGCAACTACACCTACGCCAAGTACGGCGCCGTGATCCTGGCCCAGCCGCAGCAGTTCGCGTGGCAGATCTTCGACTCCAAGGTGCTGGACAAGCTGCGCGACGAGTACCGCATCAAGCGCATGACCAAGGTGCGCGCCGACACGATCGAGGAGCTGGCGACCAAGCTCGAGGGTGTGAACCAGGAGCAGTTCCTGAAGACCATCAAGGAATGGAACGCGGCCGTCATGACCGACGTGACGTTCAACCCGGCGATCAAGGATGGCCGCGGCACGCGCGGCCTCGCGGTGCCCAAGAGCAACTGGGCCAACACGATCGACCAGGCGCCGTTCGAGGCCTATGCCGTGACCTGTGGCCTCACCTTCACCTTCGGCGGCCTGAAGATCAGCAACGAGGGCGAGGTCGAGAGCACCGACGGCCACGTCATCCCCGGGCTGTTCGCGGCGGGCGAGCTGGTGGGCGGGCTGTTCTATCACAACTACCCGGGCGGCACCGGTCTGGTCTCCGGCGCGGTGCTGGGCAAGCTCGCGGGCGATGGCGCCGGCAAGTACGTCGCCGGGAAGAACTGAGTCCCGCTTGCCGCCCGACGGAATTGGCCTCAAGGTCCCGACAAACTGAGGTTGCGCGGCGCGGATGAACCGTGCCCGCCCAGGAGGAAGAAGATGTTTCCCATCACCCGGCGTCACGCCCTGGCCCTTGGCGGCTCGTCCCTGCTGCTGCCGTCCGCGTCCCGGGCCCAGGCCAACTGGCCGGCCGGTCCCGTCACCTTCGTGGTCGGCTACGCCGCCGGCGGCAGCACCGACATCAACGCCCGCGAGCTGGCGCATGTGATGACGCCGGTCATCGGGCAGCAGATCATCATCGAGAACAAGGGCGGTGCGGCCGGCTCGATCGGCCTGCGCGCTGTCGCGAACGCCAAGCCGGACGGACAGACCCTGTTCGTCGCCGTCGGCACCAACGTGATCATCAATCCGTACGTGCAGAAGGGCATGATCGACACCCTCGCGTCGCTGGCACCGATCTGCCAGATCACGGACTACCAGTACGTGCTGGTCGTCGGGAACAAGGTGCCGGTGAAGAATGCGGCCGAGCTGGTGGCGCTGGCCAAGAAGGATCCCGAGAAACTGACCTTCTCGTCGTCGGGCGTGGGAGGCAACAACCACCTGGCCGGCGCGCTCTTCGCGGAAGCGGCCGGCATCAAGATCACGCACGTGCCCTACAAGGGCACGGGGCCCGCGGTGGCCGACGTGATCAACGGTCAAATCACCATGAATTTCTCGTCGCTGCCGCCGGCGGTCTCGCAGGTCAAGGGCGGCAACCTCAAGGCACTGGCGGTGACAGGCAACAAGCGCGTCAGCTCATTGCCGGACGTCCCGACCCTGAAGGAACAGGGAATCGACGTCGTTGTCACCAGCTGGCAGGGCTTGTTCGCCCCCGCCAAGACACCGGCCGACATCCTCGACAAGATCGACAAGGCGACCAAGGAAGCGATGAAGAATCCCAAGTGGCAGGAGGCGCTGGCGCGCGACGGGCTGGAAATGCCGCCCGACCGGACCCGCGCGCAGTTCACCAGGTTCGTCGCCGAAGAGCACGCCTTCTGGGGCAAGAAGCTGCGCGAGCTCAACGTCCAGATGGAGTAGTCGTCGCGGACGGCGCTACTCCTTCGTCCGGGCCTCGGCCTGCGCGCGGCGTCTCTGCTCGCCCAATGCCCTGAGGCGCTCGACATCCTCGGGCGCCACACGCCCATAGCGCGGGCGCCAGTCGTCGTCGGACGGCCAAAGCACCTCGGACCGTCGCGTGGTGCGCGGCACAGCGGCGTCGCGCAGGAGTGACAGCGCCTGCCCCACGATCGTGCGCTGCAGGTCCTGCCGCCATGGCGGACCACACGGGTTGCCCAATGGAAAGTCCGTGAACAGGAACCGCGGCACGCCGCAATACTCGACGATGTCGAGGGCGGATCCGACGATCACCGTCGGCATTCCGTTGGCTTCGAGATGACGGGCGACCAAACTCACGGTTTGGTGGCAGACGGGTCAAAGCGGCGACAGCAGCGCCGCGTCGGCTCCGTCGGCGCGCAATCGCGCCAGGACCTGCGGCGCATCGATCTCCATCGTCTTGCGCTGGCTGTACTCGGTGGGCACGCCAAGGAAGCGCGCTGCCAGCCCGCCGACCAGGCCATCCGACGCCCAGTGCTGGACGGCCTCGATCGGCAGGAAGCTGGCCCGGTCGTCGGTATGGGTCGATTCCTTGTCCCAGGCGAGGTTGCCGGTGAAGAGCCTGGCCGGAGCCGGCGACACCGCATCCGACCAGACCTGCCGCTTGCCGGACGCATCGCGATTGCCAAGGTCGGGCGGACTTGCCGTCGTGACGAGACCGACCCTGGCCTCGGACAAGGGCTTGGCGAGAGGCGCGAACGGCACGGTGTCGAATCGCGACCAGACATAGTCGGACGGATAGCCGAGCGCACGATAGTAGTCCCGCGTGCGATCCATATAGCGGACGGTCTCGCTCATCGTTTCCTCCGACGTCTTTCGCGGTGGCCAGTCTAACCTCGCCTGGGCACCATACAAAAGCCCTGGGCCTCGATGCCGAGGGCAGGATTGAACTTCGAGCGGAAGTTCTCCATCGCGATCGCCGCCGTCAGTTCGACGATCTGTGCCTCGCTGTAGTGTTTCTTGAGATCATCGACCAGCGCATCGTCGACCTTGCGGTCGGTGTAGGTGATCCGCTCCGCATACTCGAGAGCCAGCCGCTCGGCCTCGCTGAACAACGTGCTCTCGCGCCAGGCCGTGACCTCGGCCAGCTTCTCCATCCCGCCTTCCGTCGTTTCCAGCACACGGCTGGAATTGATGTCGATTCAGAACGGGCAACCGTTGATCGTCGCGACGCGCACGTAGAGCAGCGCCGGCAGTCCCTTCGGCAGCAGGCCCGATTCCTCGATCGACTGCCCCAGCATGCCGGCGGCGCGCAGGATCGGCGGGCAGTGCGCCATCACCTTGGTCGGGTTCAGGAGACCGCCGAACATCTCGCGCTGCTTGTCGAAAGCGGCCTTGAGGATCGGATCGCCGCCATCCTCCTCGATCTCGCTGATACGGGCCATGAATGCGCCTCCTCGTTTCAGGGGCGCAGACGTTACCGTCCGCACTCGGCGGCGCACGACGGACATCTTCTCATGGCCGCATGAGGTCGCCGAAGGCTTCGGCCGCAAGCGCCGGGTCCTATGGCCGATGAAGATCGGGGCGAACGATCAGCCAGAAGACCAGAGTGGACGCCAGCGAACAGGCCAGCACGAACGGCAACAGATGGGCCAGGTTGGCAAGCAGGGTCAGCCAGGCGGGCTCGGTGCGCTCGCCTTCGAAGCCTACCACCGCGGCAAAGAGCGCCACGAACGACATTCCCAGCGCAAGCCCCAGGAACAGATAGGCCCGGAGCCCGTCCCATTGCCGGCGACGCAACACCAGATAGGCCGGTAGCCCGACCAGCAGCGCGAACGGATAGGAGATGTATCCGGCAAACGCCGCATAGCCCAATGTCTGCGCATCGCTCCCGGCGGCGAGCATTACAGCCGCCAGGATCGCCGCCGGCGTCATCGGCGCGATCACGAAGGCCGCGACCGCGCGGTATGCCGTGGTGCGAGCCGGCGGCATGCCGGATCAGAAGCCCAGAGACTTCGCCTGCACAACGCCTTCGATTCCGCTGATCCTGCCCATCAGCTCGGCGGAGATCGGCTGGTCGACCTGGACCAGCGCGATGGCCGATCCACCCGGCTTGTCGCGGCCGAGGTGGAAGGTGGCGATGTTGACCTTGCCCTCGCCCAGCAGCGTGCCCAGGCGGCCGATGAAGCCCGGCTTGTCGTCGTTGGTGATGTAGAGCATGTGCGGCGCGAACTCGGCGTCGATCTCGATGCCCTTGATCTCGACGATGCGCGGATGCTTGCCGCCGAACAGCGTGCCCGTCACCGAGCGCGTGTACTTCTCGGTCGTGACCGAGAGGCGGATCATCGAATTATAGTCGGTCTCGCGCTCGTGCTTGACCTCCGCCACCTCGATGCCGCGCTCGCGGGCGATGACCGGCGCATTGACCATGTTGACCGAGGTGAGCTGCGGGCGCAGCACGCCCATCAGAGCCACCTGGGTCAGCGGCTTGACGTTGAGTCTCGCCACCTGGCCCTCGTATTCGATCGAGACCGCCTTGATGTCGGTGTCGGTGAGCTGGCCGGCGAACGAACCCAGCTTCTCGGCGAGGTCGAGGAACGGCGCCAGCTTGGGCGCGTCCTCGGCCGAGACGTTCGGCATGTTGAGCGAGTTGGTGACGGCACCCGTCAGCAGGTAGTCGGCCATCTGCTCGGCGACCTGCAGGGCCACGTTCTCCTGCGCCTCCACCGTCGAGGCGCCGAGATGCGGCGTGCAGACGAGGTTCGGCGCGCCGAACAGGACGTTGGACTTGGCCGGCTCTTCGACGAACACGTCGAAGCCCGCACCCGCGATGTGGCCCGAGACCAGCAGGTCGCGGACCGCCAGCTCGTCGACCAGGCCGCCGCGCGCGCAGTTGACGATGCGCACGCCCTTCTTGGTCTTCATCAGGTTGGCGCGGGAGAGGATGTTCTTCGTCTGCTCGGTGAGCGGCGTGTGCACGGTAATGAAATCGGCCCGCGCCAGCACCTGCTCCAGGGTCGCCTTCTCGACGCCCAGTTCGGTAGCGCGCTGGTCACTGAGGAACGGGTCGTAGGCCACGACGCGCATCTTGAGGCCGATGGCGCGCTCGGCGACGATCGAGCCGATGTTGCCGCAACCGATCAGGCCCAGCGTCTTGAAGCTGAGCTCGGTGCCCATGAACTTGTTCTTTTCCCACTTGCCGGCCTGGGTGCTGGCATTGGCCTCCGGCACCTGGCGGGCCACGGCGAACATCAGGGCGATGGCGTGCTCAGCCGTCGTGATCGCATTGCCGAAGGGCGTGTTCATCACGACGACGCCGTGCGCGGTCGCGGCCTTGATGTCGACATTGTCGACGCCGATGCCGGCGCGGCCGACGACCTTGAGCTTCTTGGCCACGGCCAGGACCTCGGCGGTGACCTTGGTGGCCGAGCGGATCGCCAGGCCTTCGTAGTTGCCGACGATCTCGCGCAGCTCGGCGGGCTTCAGGCCCGGCTTGAAATCGACGTCGCAGCCGCGCTCCGAGAAGATCTCGACGGCACGCGGGGATAGTTCGTCGGAAATGAGAACCTTGGGCTTGGCCATTGCTAAACACTCCTCAAGTCGGGGGAGCGCGCCACTCCAGTGGCGCAATCATGATTCAA
>JBKBLH010000047.1:0-22250 GCA_046296475.1 Reyranella sp. | reverse complement strand
CCGCCCCGATGGATATGGCCGGAGTCGAGGCCATCGCTGCTCTCGTCTCACGGAACGACGGCAAGCCACGAGGCCCCGTTGCCTTCGTCGTCAGTCCGGGCCAGGCGGCCGACAATGCCGAAACGTTCGCTCGGCTCACCGCCGGCCTGCGCCCGGTGAAGGTTTTTCAAAGCCTTCACGAGGCGCGAAAGTGGCTTGCCGAGAATTCGCTGCCGCCCGGCTGAACGGCCCGGAAATCTACTCGAAGCAGCGTGCGCTGCGGATGGTGCACGAGTTGCTGGGCACCCGGGCGTTGCACTCGTTCCAGGCTGACTGCTCGGCGGCCTGTCTCGTGGGAGCGGCGCCGTAGCCCGACGCCTGCCCATTGTCGCTGTGGGCGTAGGCAATGCACCGCTGTTGCGCGGTCATCCGAACCTTGCATTCCAGCGGCCCGCATTCGGCCAGGGCCGAGGTCTCGGCCGCCTCGCGGGTCGCCATGCCGGCCGACACGCCGAACAGCCGTTCGTTGTCGGTCGCGACGGCGCCCCACACTTCCTGGGCCTGGGCCGTCGCCGCCGCCCCGGTCATCATGAGTAGGCCGGTGAGCAGGATCGTCAGTCTCTTCATCATCGTGTGTGCTTCTCGAGGAAAGCGCGGACGCGCGATATCGATTCTTGCAGGAACTGCGGCCCGCGCCAATCCTTCTGGATCTCGATGTCGGGCGCGAGCGCGGCGATCTCGTTGCTGGTATGGGCAGGGTGCGGCTTGTCGTTCCCCGGCTGCAGCAGCAATGGCGTCCTGCAGTTCCTGACGAAGTCGCGCGTTACCGAGAAGACGAAGTCCGGGCCGAACATGTTCCGGCCGAAGCTCTGGATCGTGGCCTCAGAGATCGAGGGATCGCGCACCCGCACGGTCTCGGCGTAGCCCTGCACGGCCGCATCCCAAGTATCGCGGTTCTCCCAAAGCCCGATCGGATTCTGCAGCACGGCGGCGGCGACTCGGTCCGGCGCCTGCTCGATCGCCTCGAAGCAGTAGCTGCCGCCGATGCACCCGCCCATCACCGCGAAGCGCCCGAAGCCCAGATGGTCGATCAGCGCGAGGTGGTCGGCGGCGAAGGTGTGCCAGCCATGGTCGGCCTTCACGTCCGCCACCGACTTGCCGGCATTCCGCTGGTCCATCGCGATCACGGTGAACCTGTCGGAGAGCGCGACCCGTGGATCCATCCAGGGACGCGGCACGCCATCGGCGCCGGGCCCCCAGAACTCGATCGATGAACGCAGGCCGCCCGGTGCGTAGAGCAGCAGCGGAAAGCCGCTGCCGTGGACCTCGTAATGGATCTCGGCATCGGGCCGCTTCAGGATCGGCATGCGCTCGCCTCCGTTGGGTCAACCCTGAGGCTTATAGCCGATCGAATCGATGATCGTCTTCCAGCGCGCGAGGTCGACCGTCATCCGCTCGGTGACCTGGGCGGGCGTCGACGTCTCGACGTCGAGGCCTAGCCCGACCAGCCTGCTTTGGATTTCGGGAATCGCCAGGACCGCCTTCAGTTCCTTGCCCCACGCGTCGATCAGCGGGGCGGACGTCCTGGGCGGCGCGAAGAAGACGTACCAGCCGAGGATCGAGAGCTGCGGATAGCCGAGCTGGGTGATGGTCGGGATGTCGGGGGCCGACGTCGTCGGCTTGACGCCCGACGTGAAGATCACCTTGACCTTGCCGGCGCGGTGGTGCTCGAGAAAGTCGGTGATGCCGCCGCAGCCGGCGGCGATATGGCCGCCCTGCAGGTCGGCGACCAGCGGCGCGGCGCCGCGATAGGGTACCGGCTCGAGCGGTATGCCGACCGCCTTGCCGGCCATGACGCCGAAGAAGTGCGTGAAGGAGCCGAGCGCCGTCGTGCCGAAGGAGGCCCGGGTCGGGTTCTTCTTCAGCCACTCGACATATTCCTTGAGGGTGCCGACACCGATGGTCGGCGACACGCAGAAGGCCGTCTGAACCGTCCCGGCGAGGGTGATCGGGGCGAGGTCGGTCAATGGATCGAACGGTACGCCCGGCATGGTGAGCTTCTGCACGATGGTCGCCGACGGCACGTAGGCGATGGTCGTTCCGTCGCTGGGCGCGTTCTTGAGGTCCGCCGCCGCGATCGTGCCCGAGGCGCCGGCCTTGTTCTCGATGATCACGTTGCGGCCGGTACGTTGCTTCAGCGGCTCGGCGAGCAGACGTGCCATCACGTCGGTCCCGCCGCCCGCAGGGAAGCCGACGAGGATCTTCAGCGGCTTGTCGGGCAGGCCGGTCTGCTGGGCGCGGACGCTCGGCGCCAGCGGAGCAACGAGTGCCGCGCCGCTCATCAGGATCGAAGTGCGTCGACCGATCTTTCTCATCGTCATTCCCGTTTCCTCCTCGACGTTTCTCGTTACGACACCAGACTCCAGGCGAGCTCGGCCCGTTCTCGTGCGGACTTGCTCATCTTGATGGATTCGGGATTGGACGAATTGCCCTGCAGGCCGCGGCGGTAGACGCCCTGCGCGATGGCGGCGAGGCGGAACAGGGAGAAGGCGAGGTAGTAGTTCCAGTCGGGGATCGACGCGCGTCCGGTCCGCCGGCAGTAGGCGGCGACATAGTCGCGTTCGGTGGGAAGTCCCAGCGCGGCAAAGTCGACCGTGGCGAAGCCGTGCGGCGGCTCCTTCAGGTGGTAGCCGAGGCAGTTGTAGGCGACGTCGCACAACGGGTGTCCGAGCGTCGACAGTTCCCAGTCGAGCACGGCCACGATCCTCGGCTCGGTCGGATGGACGATCAGGTTGCCCAACCGGTAGTCGCCATGGACGATGGTGGTGGGATCGCCATCGTCGGGGATGTTCTCCGGCAACCAGGACGAGAGCCTGTCCATGGCCGGGATGTCCTCCGTCTTGAGTTCGGCGTACTGCCGGCTCCAGCGCGAGATCTGGCGGGCGATGTACTGTCCGCTGCGACCGTAGTCGCCGAGCCCGACCTGCACGGGATCGACCTTGTGCAGCCGGGCGAGAACCTCGTTCATCGAATCGAAGATGGCGGTCCGCTCGGTCGGACTCTGGTCGGGCATCGCCGGGTTCACCAGGATGCGGCCCGGCACGGCCTCCATGACATAGAACATCTGGCCGATGACGGAGTCGTCGCTGCAGAGCAGCCGGGCCGGCGCCACCGGAATGTCTGTCGCGGCCAGGGCGGAGATTACGCGGAACTCGCGATCTACCTGATGCGCCGAGGCGACCAGTTGACCGGGCGGCTTCTTGCGCAGCACGAAGTCCCGGCGACCTTCCGCCATGTCGGCGGCGACGAAGAAGGTCGGGTTGGAGTGACCGGAGTCGAACTGCCGGACTTCGAGACCACCGCGATAACCGTCGAGCTTCTCGCGAAAGTAGCGGTCGAGGGAGTCCACGTCGAAACGGTGGCGTTCCATCACGGGGACGGTGTCGGCGTATGTCGGCATGCGGCGTCGAGCCTAGAGTCGGCGTGCTCGGTTGGGCAAACACCCCGTCCCGCAGGGAGGAACGCACGGGAACTGGCTCTTCAAATGGGCGTTATTGCGGATCAGCGAGGTTCCGTGTCCCAAAATTCAGTCCTGCGGGTTCCGACCGTCCATCTGCGGGGCGGGTCGGCTATACGCCGTCCATTGATCGTCCTGGCGGTTTGCACGGTCGGTGTCGTGGCCTATCTGGCGCGCGACTTTCTCATCCCCACTGCTGCCGCCATCGTCCTCGCTTTGATCCTGACACCGGTCGCGAAGAAGTTCGAACGCCTGCGGCTTCCCCCGACCGCGGCGGCGGGTGCGTCCGTCTCCCTGCTTGCGGTGGTGGTCGCCGGCCTGCTGGTGATTTCCGCGCCCGCGGTGTCCAGTTGGGCGGAGCAGGCGCCTTACCTGACCCACACGCTGGAACGGAAGCTCCAGGGACTGCGCGAGTCGCTGGCCTTCGTGAAGCAACTCACCGAGCGCGTCGAGCAGGCCACCCAGGTGCCGCAACCGCAGGTCGCGTCGCGCGAAGAGCCGCCGGCACAAGTCGTCGTGCGGGAGCAGTCTCTGATCTCGCAACTGATGAGTACAACGCCGGCGGTACTGCTGCAGATCGGCTACGCGACCGTGCTCTCGTTCATGATTCTGGCTCATCGCAACGACCACAAGAGGCAGATACTGCGGGTGCCGATCAACTTCACGACGCGGGTGAGGATCGCGCGCGTCATGCGCGACATCAACGATCGCGTGGGGACCTACCTGTTCGCGCTGGTGATAATCTATTCGCTGGTCGCGTTGATCTCGACGATCGTGCTCGCGCTGCTGGGGTTTCCCAATCCGATCCTGTGGGGTGTGTTGGTAGGCCTCGCTTCATTCGTGCCGTTCATCGGGCCACCGGTGGCCATCGGCCTGGTGGCCTTCGTGGCGCTCCTCACCTATGACGACTGGGTGCACATGCTGTTGGCGCCGGCGATCCTGGCGGCCATCCATTTCGTCGAGTCCCAGCTCATCACGCCGACCTTCGTCAGTCGCCGATGCGCGCTCAACACCGTCGCGGTCTTCGCCGGCGTCGCCTTCCTTGGTTGGATGTGGGGGGCCGTGGGCGCGATCGTGGCCGTCCCGCTGTTGATCCTGGTGAGCACCGTCGCCGCGCATCTGCCGTCCCTGCGCTGGCTGGAGGTCCTTCTGTCGGAAGACCGGCCGGTCAGCGAGCGGCTGGCCGTCAAGCCGCCGCTCGCCTCGGTGACACCGGTTCAGGTGCGGCGGCGTCGGGTGGCGGCGAAATAGCCGCCGCCGGCCATCAGCCAGAACAGACCGACGATCGCGGAAGCGCCCGCGGGATCGAGGCGGCTCTCGAGGAAGGCATAGGCCGCAAAGGACAGGAAGATCGCGCCCATACCGATTGCAAGTGCCGCGCCCAAGGAGAGGAGGGCGCTGGCCATCGCATCCTGCGCGGCCGTCCGCAGCGAACGGGCCGCGACCGAACTGGCCGCGACCCGGAGCAGGGGGCCGATCATCGAAGGGCTCTTCGTCGGAGCGGGCCGGGCAGAACGACCTGGCCGCCGGCTACTGCCGACGACAAAGCCAGCCTGCGAGGAAGCCAATGCCGGCGATGGCGGCTAGCGTCGTGAGCGGGCGAGCCTCGGTCTGCTCGACCAGCTTGTCGGCCGCCTTGTTCTTGAGGCTCATCGTGTCTTCGGCGAGCGCCTTGGCGGTGTCGCCGTACTTGGCGATCAACTCGCGGGCGGACTTCAGCGTCTCTTCGAGAGCCTCCTCGCCCCGGGCCACCATGGAATGGCCCGTACCGCTCATGGAGTCCGTGAGTTCCTCGAGCTGCGCCTTGAGAGCAGCGATTTCCTTGCTCAAATCCTTGCCATTGGCGTGGCTGGTAACGCGCATGTCGTCCTCCGATGGTCATGGAAATGTCCGGTAGATAACGCCCCCCGGCCGCCGGGGTTGCGCTCTATCCGTCCCAGACGTTCCGGGGCATCGGCAGGCGTTCGAAATCGGCCTCCCGGAGCGGCCGGCCGTGCCTCACGCCCTCCCGGTCCAGGAGCATCATCCACTGGCGGACGTGCTGACCGGAATGCCAGGTCGTGCGCTCCAGCAGGTCATGCAGGCTCTGCGCGCCGTAGTAGGTCGGGAGCAGGCGCGCAGGCCCGGTGTCGCCGTGGGACCACCAGGCGCGGAAGCGCTCCCGCACCGCGACGCCATAGGCCGTCAACGAAGCCGTGTCGGCGTCGGCTGCCGGCTCTTCACGGAACGACGCCTGCACCAGGGTTTCGCCCTGCTCGGCATCCAGAAAGGCATCGACCACCCGGAACAGATGGAAGGCGAGCGCGCGATAACTGCGTGGGCGCCCCGGTACGTGAACATGGAGCTTCTCTTCCGGCATGAGCGGCAGCAGGCCGATGGCCGCGGTCATGAATTTGTCGAGGCGCGCCTGGAGTTCGGCGGGCGAAAGCTCGGGGCCGGATTTCTCCTGCAAACCGAGGAAGTCGACGATCTCCCGCGTGCTCTGGCCGAAGATGAAGCGGCTGCCGCGTGACAGGACCGGAACGGAACGCGCGCCCAGCGCCTGCAGCTCCGCCAGGCCGGCCGGGTCTTCGAGGACGTTGATGGAAACGAAGTCGATCCCACGGATCGATAGAAACTCTTTGAGTCTCAGGCAACTCGTTCAACCGGGTTGCCAGAAGACCTTCAGCTGCTCAGTCATGACCTGCTCCCACGGTTGATCAGGTGGCGCTAGGGCTTGCGGTGGCAAACGACGCAGATCTTGTTGCCGTCGAGGTCGCGCAGATAGGCGCCATAGTAGTTGGGATGATAGTGCGCGCGAAGGCCGGGAGCGCCCTCGTCTTTGCCGCCCGCGGCCAGCGCCGCCTTGTATGCGGCATCGACGGCGCTGCGATCGGGCGCCTCGAGGCCGATCGTGATCCCGTTTCCGACCGAGGCAGCCCTCTTGTCGATCGGACTCAGGATCCAGAGTTGTGGCCGCCCCTCCGCCGGCCCGTAGCCCACGGCGTGGGGATAATCCATATGCCGCACCAGGCCGAGCGGTTGCAGTAAGGCGTCGTAGAAGGGCCTGGCCCTGCCCACATCGTTGCTACCGATGGTCACGTGACTGAACATTCTTGATATCCCCCGTCTCCGAGGCCTCAGGATGCCGAAGCCGTGGGGCGGGGCAAGCCAAAATGATCGCGCAAGGTGGTGCCTTCGTAGGCGACCCGGAACAGCCCGCGCTTCTGGAGGATGGGGACGACCTCGGCGGTGAATATATCGAGCATCGAGGGCAGCAACGGAGGCATGAGATTGAAGCCGTCGGCGGCGCCGTCGTCGAACCAGTCTTCGATCAGGTCGGCGATCTGCTCGGGCGTGCCGGCTGTCGTGAAGTGGCCGCGCGCGCCTGCGAGATAGGCGAGCAGCTGGCGTAGGGTGAACCTCTCGCGGCGGACCAGTCCGACGATCACCTCGGTGCGGCTGCGTGCGGCCTGGACCGTGCCGGGATCGGGGAAATCCTCGGGCGTCAGCGGGCGGTCGAGCGGCAGGTGCGAGAAATCGTGGCCACCGAACCGGCCACTCAGCCGCTTGCGCCCGACTTCGGGGTCAGTGAGTTCGTTCAACTCGTTCGCGAGTCTCTTCGCCTCCGTTTCGGTCGAGGCGATCACCGGGCTGAGGCCGGGCAGGATCAGGACCTGCTCGGACGGACGGCCTTCCGCCGCCGCGAGCTTCTTGAGGTCGGCATAGAATTCCTGGGCGGTGGTCTTTTCCATCTGCGCGGTGAAGACCGCCTCGGCGTGGCGGGCGGCGAAGCGCCGTCCGGTGTCGGAGGAACCCGCCTGGACGAACACCGGCCGGCCCTGCGGTCCGCGCGGCATGTTGAGCGGGCCGGCGACGCGATAGTATTTGCCCTCGTGGTTGATCGGCCTGATGCGATCGGCCCGCGCATACTGGCCGCTCGCGCGATCGTCGAGCACGGCATCGTCGGCCCAGCTGTCCCAGAGCGCCTTGGTGACCTGTACGAACTCCTCGCCGCGTTCGTAGCGTTCGTCGTGGCTCACCAAACCCGCGCCGCCGAAGTTGCGCGCGGCCGGCGCGAGCCATGAGGTCACGATGTTCCAGCCGACCCGGCCGCCGCTGATATGGTCGAGCGAGCCGAACTGCCGCGCGAGATTGAACGGCTCGGAATAGGTGGTCGATGCGGTGGCGATGAGGCCGATCCGTTCGGTGGAACCGGCAATCGCGGCGAGCGCGGTGATTGGCTCCAGCCAGGTGCTCGCGGCGTGGGCCACGGTGTCGGCCAGCGCCAGCTGATCGGCCAGGAAGATCGAATCGAACAGGCCGGTCTCGGCGCGGCGCGCGAGGTCGCGAAAGTACTCGATGTCGGTCAGCGCGAGGGCTGAGGAGTCGGGATGCCGCCACGACGCCTCGTGATGGCCCCGGCTCTGGATGAAGAGGTTGAGATGGAGCTGTCGCTTCATCTCCTCACTGTGCAGCCGGCGCGTAGACGGACGCAAGCTGGCGCGACACGAGTCGTGCATAAAGGCCGCCGCGCGAAACCAGTTCGCCGTGAGTGCCGCTTTCCGCCATGCGGCCCTCGTCGAGCACCACGATCAGGTCGGCATCGCGCACGGTCGAGAGGCGATGCGCGATGACGATCGTCGTGCGGTCGGCCTTCAGCACGTCGAGGGCCCGCCGTACCGCCTGTTCGTTCACCGCGTCGAGATGCGATGTCGCCTCGTCGAGGATCAGGATCGGCGCGTCCTTCAGGAAGGCGCGTGCGATGGCGACCCGCTGGCGCTGGCCGCCGCTCAGGCTGGTGCCGCGCTCGCCGACCGGGGACTCGAGGCCCTGCGGCAGTGCGGCGACCAGCTCGCCCAGCGACGCATGTTCGATCGCGGCGAGCAGCTCGGCTTCCGTCGCTTCGGGGCGCGCGATCAGGATGTTGGCGCGCAGCGTGTCGTTGAACAGGTAGGTGTCCTGCGCCACCAGCGCCACCAGGCTGCGCAGCTCATCGAGCTTGTAGTCGCGCAGGTCCGCGCCGTTCAGCGTGATGCGGCCCGAGTCGGGATCCCAGAAGCGCATCAGGAGCTGCGCCGTCGTGGTCTTGCCCGCACCCGACGTGCCGACCAGCGCCACCGTCTTGCCGGCCGGAATGGTGAAGCTCACGTCGGAGAGGGCTCGCCGCGTCTGGCCGGGATAGGTGAAGTTGACCTGCTCCAGTGCGAGCGCCGCCGCGCCGCGCGCCGCGGGGACGCCGGGCCCGTCGCGGACGGGGATCGGCTCGTTGGCCAGCGCGTAGACGCGCCGGGTCGCGCCCAGCGTGTCGGCGAGCTGGCGGCCGATCTGCGCGATCTCCGACACCGGCAGGAAGGCCGACATGGCGAGGATCGTCATCAGCGGCAGCAGGCCGGGATCGAGCGCACCGCGCGATGCGAGGACGGCGCCGACGACGACGATGGCAAGGCCGCCCAGACCCGTCAGCACCTCGAGGATCGCGTGCTGCAGCGTGAGTTCGCTGAAAAAGGGCAGGCGCAGGGCGATATGGCGCTGGGACAGCTCGTCGAGCCGGTCGCCGCGCGCGCGCTCCTGCTGGTTGGCCACGATCTCGCCCAGCCCCTGCACCGAATCGACGGCGAAGGCGCCGAGTTCACCGGCCGCCTCGCGCGCCTGGCTGCCCAGGCGGTCCACCCGCTTGCGCATCAGGAAGGGGCTTAGGCCGACGGCGAGGAGGAACGGGACCAAGGTGATCGCCAGCCAGCCGCTGGCGGTGGCGAGCGCGATCACCACGGCGGCGGGAATGAGGATCGCCACGAAGGCGGGGGCCACCGTGTGGGCGAAGAAATACTCGACCAGCTCGATGTCGTGTGTGGCCAGCGCCATGAGATCGCCGGTGCGGCGGCGCGTGAGATAGGCGGGCGCCAGCGCGTCGAGCTTGCGGAAGGCATCGATGCGCATCTCGGCCAGCAGGCGGAAGGCCATGTCGTGCGCCAGCCAGGATTCGAACCAGTGCAGGATGCCCGAGACCGGCGCGAGGATGGCGAGCGCGATAGCGAGGCCGCCATAGGGCTGGTGGTTCTTGAGGGCCAGCACGATCAGCGCCGAGAGCACGCCGATGCCGATGAACGAGACGACGCGCGCCACGCCCAGCAGGAAGGTCGCGGTCAGCTTGCCCTTCCACGGCATGATGACCTTCATCAGTGCCACCACGACCTGGTACCAGGTGAGACCCTCGGCCTTGATGATGCCTTCTGTGACGGGCTTGACCGCGCCGCCAGACGTGCTGGCCATCGTCTCGGCACGCTGCGGCGCCGCCAGCGTGTCGAGCGTGACGCCGGCCTGCTGCTCGCGCGCCTGCTCGGCCATGAGCTGCGCATAGACGCCGCCCTGGCCCATCAGCGCGGCATGCTTGCCTTCCTCGGCGACGTGACCGCGGTCGAGGACGAGGATGCGGTCGCAATCGATGACACTCGACAGGCGGTGCGCGAGGATGAGCGTCGTGCGGCCCTGCATCAGCCGGTCGAGTGCTTCCTGGATCACCGCCTCGTTCTCGGCATCGACGGCGGACAGCGCCTCGTCGAGCACCAGGATCGGCGTGTCGCGCAGGAGCGCCCGGGCGATGGCGACGCGCTGGCGCTGGCCACCCGAGAGCTTGATTCCCTTCTCGCCGATGATCGTCGCGTAGCCCTGCGGCAGGCTCTCGATGAAGTCGTGGATGTTGGCGGCCCGTGCCGCCTCCACCAGCTCCTCGCGCGAAGCGCCGGGCCGGCCGAGGCGGATATTCTCCTCGACCGTGCCGTGGAACAGGAACGTGTCCTGGTTCACCACCGAGATCAGCGAGCGGATCTGCGCGAAGGAGAGGGTGCGCAGGTCGTGACCGCCCAGCAGGATGCGGCCCTGGTCGGGATCGTAGAAGCGCAGCAGCAGGCGCACGATCGACGACTTGCCGCCGCCCGAGGAGCCGACGAGGCCGAGCCGCTCGCCGGCGGCCGCCTTGAAGTTCAGCCGTTCGTGCACGGTGCGGCGCGTGCCGGGATAGGCGAAGCGCACATCCTCGAAGGCGATGGTCGGGGCCAGCAGCCCGTCGAGGCGAGCCGGTGCCGGATCGGTCACCGACGGCTGATCGTCCAGGATGCGGTAGATGCCCTGTGCCGCCGAGAGCCCGACCATGCCCTGGTGCAGCACAGAGCGCAGTTCGCGCATCGGCCGGAAAATCTCGATGCCCAGCATCAGGATGACCAGCAGCGCCGTCAGCGTCATCGCGCCGGATTCCACGCGCGACGCGCCGTAGATCAGCGCCGCGGCCGCGCCGCCCGCGATCGACGTGTCGGTGATGCCGCGCGCCAGCGAGTTGGTGCCGAGCACCCACATGGTGCGGCGGAACAGATCGCGCGCCTCGACCTCGAGCTTGTCGGCCCGCGCCTTGCCCTGGCCGAAGGCCTTCAGGGTGGCGAGGCCCTGGATAGAATCGAGGAACTCGGCGGCGAACGCCTTGTAGGCAGTCATGCGCGCGATCGAGGCGCGCACGTCCCATTTGTGCCAGAGGGCGGGCGCGAACAGCGCCACCAGCGCGAAGCCCAGCATGACAAGCGCCACCGGCAGGTCGATGAAGGAGATCACGACAAAGATCAGGATCGGCGTCAGCAGCGCGATCAGGAACTGCGGCAGGAACTGCCCGAAATAGGTCTCGAGCTGCTCGACGCCGTCGATCATGGAGAGGGTGAGGCCGCCCGAGCGCTGGCGGCCGACCGTCGCCGGGCCGAGGGAAGCGACCTTGTCGTAGAGGGTGCGGCGCAGCACCTTCTGGACCCGCGCCGCCGTCTCGTGCGCCAGCACGGCGCGCCAGTGCTCGGCCACGCCGCGCAGTACCATGACCAAGGCGATCAGCAATATCGGCAGCAACAGGTCCTGCACCGGCCGTCCGACGAAGATCTGGCCGATCAGCCAGCCCAGGAGGCCGAGTCGGGCGATGCCGAAGCCCACCCCCAGGAGGCCGACGGCGACCGTCGCGGCAATACGGGCACGCACGCCCTTGGTGA
This sequence comes from Reyranella sp., assembly GCA_046296475.1. Lineage (GTDB taxonomy): Bacteria > Pseudomonadota > Alphaproteobacteria > Reyranellales > Reyranellaceae > Reyranella. The sequence continues at coordinate 10,754 of JBKBLH010000047.1, read as the reverse complement.
AGACGAGGAGGCGGGGTTCGATGTGCATGGCGCGATGCTAGGACGAACACCCGTATTCGTCAGTCCACATTTCGGAAAGCCCCCTGTACAATTCTGAACATGGACAGGAACTGGGACGATCTCCGCATCTTCCTCGCGCTGGCCCGTGGCGGCACGCTGACGACGGCGGCCAAGGCGCTGGGCGTCAGCCATCCGACCGTCTCGCGCCGCGTGCAGGCATTGGAGAAGCAGATCGGCGCACGCCTGTTCGATCGGCTCCCCGACCGCTTCGTGCCGACCGGGGCGGGCGAGGAACTGCTGGCCGACACCGAAGCCATGGAGAAGGCGGCGCACTCGATCCACCGCCGCAGCGCCGGACTGAGCGACACGGTGAGAGGCACGGTGCGCCTGTCGGCCGAGGAGGCGACGGCCGCGCTGATTGCACGCTATTCGGCCGAACTTCGAAGCAAGCTGCGCCAGATAGAGTTCGAGATCGCCTCGAGCCATACGCTCGCCAACCTGTCGCGCCGCGAGGCCGACCTGCTGATTCGCGAGGAGGTCCCCGAACTGGACGGCATCGTCGCCCGAAAGCTGGGACGGCTGGCCTATGCCGTCTATGCCGCGCGTGACTTCCCGGTGAAGAAGTCCTCACCGGCCGCGCTGGCGGCGTTGCCGTGGGTCGGCTTCGACGACGATCATCTCCGCATGCAGGGCCAGAGCTGGCTGCTCGCCCTTCGCGGCGGCCGCCGTCCCGAGGTCCGCGGCAACAACTGGCTGGTGCTCCATGAGGCGGCGCGAACCGGCGCCGGCCTCGCCGTGCTGCCCTGCCATCTCGCCGACCCCGACCCGCTGCTGCGCCGGGTCGGCGGCATCATCCCCGACGTCTTCGCCGACCAGTGGCTGCTGGTCCATCGAGACCTGCGCGCCCTGCCTCGGGTTCGTGCCGTCATGGACGCCGTCATCGATCTCTTCCAACGCGAGCGGCCCCTGCTCGAGGGGCGATCATGACGCTGGGGGCGCGGTGGCGCGTCATGCCTTCAGGTACAGGACAAGGATCCTTCGCTGCGCTCAGGATGACACCGGCTTTTGAATCGGCGCAATGCGCCCACCACGACAAGTGTGTCATCCTGAGCGCAGCGAAGGATCCTTAATCGGGCGACTGGAGTGGCGCGCACCCAGCGGCGTATGCTCCTGGTAACCAACCCCGGGGGAAAACGTCATGAAGAGAGTTGCCGTCGCGGCCGTGGGGCTCGCATTGCTTGTAGCGGCGGGTCCGGCAAACGCCCAGGAGTGGGCGTTGCCGATGGCCGCTAAGCCCGAGGATGTCGGTCTGTCATCGGCCCAGCTCAAGCGCATCGAGGCGGCGACGCAGAAGCATGTCGACGATGGCCTCGTGCCGGGCGCGGTCATGCTGGTGGCGCGGCGCGGCAAGGTCGCCTGGGTGTCGACGCTCGGCAAGCGCGATCCGGCGGCGTCGCCCGATCCGATGAAGTCCGATTCGATCTTCCGCATCTATTCGATGACCAAGCCGATCGTCAGCGTCGCGGTCATGCAGATGGTGGAGGAGGGGCGTCTGCAAGTCAGCGATCCGGTGTCCAGGTTCCTGCCCGAGATGGGCAAGATGAAGGTCGCGCAGGAGAAGGTCGGCGCCGACGGAACGCACTCGCTGCTGCTGTCCGATCCGGAGCGGCCGATGACGGTCCAGGACCTGCTGCGCCATACGTCCGGGCTTATCTACGGGGGCCGCGGTTCATCGCTGGTGAACCAGGCCTACGTTGCGGCAAAGATCGGCGACCGGTCGATGAGCAACCAGGAATTCGTCGCCAAGCTCTCGACCCTGCCGCTGCGCTTCTCGCCCGGCGCCCGTTGGGAATACGGCGTCTCGACCGACGTGCTGGGGCGTCTCATCGAGGTCGTGGATGGAAGGACCCTGGGCGAGTCGCTCTCGGAACGGATCTTCAAGCCGCTCGGCATGGTCGACACGCAGTTTCAGGTGCCGGCCGCCAAGGTGGCGCGGGCTGCCCAGCCCGGGCCGCGTCCCGGCGGTCAGCCGATGACGCCGCGCTTCAAGGTCGACGACGGCGCGAAGTATGAATCCGGTGGTGGCGGGCTCACCTCCACGATGGCCGACTACCTGCGCTTCGCCGCCATGCTGGCGAACGGCGGGGAACTGAACGGCAAGCGCCTGATCGGCAAGCAGACCCTGGCCTTCATGACGGCCGACCATATCGGCACGCGATCGGGGCGGCCGCCCGGGCTGGGTTTCGGCCTGGGCTTCGAGGTCAGAATGATGACAGGCGAGGCGGCGCTGCCCGGCTCGGTCGGGGAATATGGCTGGGCCGGCAATGCCGGAACGCTCTTCTGGGTCGATCCGAAGAACGATCTGACCGCCATCTACATGGTCCAGGTGAGCGATCCCGACCGGATTGCGCTGCGCAATCAGTTTCGCAGCATGGTGCAAGCCGCGATCATCGACTAGAGACCGTTGCTCGTCGGCCGCCTGCGCCGGAAGCGCTAGCCGGCGGACGGCGGGAAGGGCTCGACATAGGTCTCGCCGCTGCGGCCGTAGTACACGGCGCGCCGCCCCTGCATCGACACGAGATATCCGACGCAGCCCGCGTCCATGATCTGGCGACAGAAGGTCAGGTACTTGGTCTTTCCGGCCTGGATCGAGCGCACGACTGCATTCACGCCATCGGCGGAGAAGGCGTCGGCAGGGCGGGCGTCGATCGCCTCGTAGCTCACGCGATGGTACTGACCATCGGGCATGAAGTAGATCGATTCCCCGCACACGAGGTCTACATGATAGCGCTCGACGCCGGCCGCGATCAGGCGTCCCACCACCTCGCCGAAGGTGATGCGTTCCTCGTGGGAAGCCCGGGTGCAGTCTTCGATCACGCTTATGTCCATCGGGCGGTCCTATTCGGTGGGAATGGTCTTGAGGTCGTGGCGACGCACGATGTCCCTGAGCATCTTCTCCAGGGCCGCGTGCTCGGAGGGTTTCAAGTGACCGAAGAATTCAGCGTCGTTGCGATCGGCCAGCGCCGAAAGCGCGGGAACCAGCTTTCGTCCGGACACCGTCAGCGACAGCGTCTGCTGGCGACGGTCCTGGGTGGATGGGGTGCGCTCGATGAGTTCCTTGGCGGCCAGCCGGTCGGCAAGCTTCGAGATGGCGCCGCGGGTCATGCCCAGCCGGTCGGCCAGCACGCTGGGCGGGATATCGCGCAGGTCGAACAGCTCGCGCAGCACGACCCACTCGGCAACGGTCACGTCCCGCGCCTGAAGCTTGAGGCCGAAGGCATGCGAGACGTGGTTGGACACGAAGCGCAGCCAGTAGCCGAGGTGGGTCTCGAGATCGGATGTCATTGGTTGACAAGGAAACTATCCTGAACCGGTTTCCTAGTCAACTAATTGGTTGTGGCTCGATTCTGGAGTGGGGCACGCCGGCAATGATCAGAGTTCGATCTGGCGAATGCCACCGCGCGGGCGGCCGGCTTCGATTTCCTGCCAAAGGATCTCGTGGCCATGCGGCAGCGGCCGGTTGTTGCGCATGGTGAGCCAGAGCCGCAGCAGCAGGCGGTCGTGGCCGGTCGCGGCGTCGTCCTCGAACGGCGTGCGGCCATGGTAGGTGACGTGGCTGTTGATCAGCTGCAGGTCGCCGGGCTCGAGAGTCATCTCGAAGCAGAGTTCCTCGGCGGTCTGCATCAGCACGTCGATCGCCTCGCGCTGGGCATCGGTGAGCTTCGGCACACCGGGCGCCATCTGCGCCGCCTCGATGAAGGTCAGCGAATAGTGAGAGGTGAACTTGCCGTCGCGCAGGCCGAAGATCGGCAGCGGATAGGCGGTCTCGCGCGTGGTCGCCTCACCGTCCTTCTTGGTCCCTTCCTCGCCGAAGCGGCTGCGCCAGTAATCCTGGAACAGCAGTTCGAGCAGGTCGGGCCGGCGCTCCAGCATCGCGTTGTGGATGGCGGGCGTCGAGGCGAGCTTGCTGACGCCGCCGGCGCGCGCCTGGCGCACGCACAGCAGGCCGACCACGTCGGTGCGGTCCGTGTGGAAGCGCAGGGCGCCATTGGTCAGCGTGCGGGCGTAAGAAGAGAGAAAGGTCGAGCCCTTTTCGTCTGTGGTCTCGCCGTAAGTGGGGCCGACATGGGCGCCCTCGTCGCGGATGGCGCGCATCAGTTCGCCGCTGCGGTTCTGGAACACGGGCGTGCCGATATGAGCGCCGATGGCGAAGTAGAGGCGCCGCAGATCCTCCTCGCTGTAGCGGTCCACCGGAATGCCGCGCAGCTTCACGATACCGCTGCCATTCTCCAGCTCGTCGGCAATGTCGTCGAACAGCTCGTCGAGGGTCGGCAGGTAGACGTCGGCGCGCGTGATCTCCGACCATGGCATGCCGCGCAGGCCCTTCAGTGCGGCGTCGAGTTCGTCGACGCCGTCCGGCGTCAGCGTGCGGATCCAGCGCGTGGAATTCTTGATGTCCTTGCCGTGCCAGACGGACGGACCGGTGAGGGGGTTGCGGCTGCTCATGTCCCCCAGACTAGCAGACGGCGCCCCCGGTTGCTCCACGGTCAATCGGTCGCGTCGTGCGCGGTCTGCGAGTGTTTCCCGTCGTCGCTCAGGTCAACGCCTTCCGCATGTTGATCGAGGTCGGGTGGTCGAAGCCCGGATGGGCTTCCCGCGAGGTCTCGCTGTAGCCGAGGGCCAGGAACAGGCGCTGGTTGTCGGTCAGCACGACCCGTACACCCAGCCGGACGCCGGCGAGGCCGCGGCGCCGCGCCTCGGTCTCGACCGCCTCGATCAGTTTCCGCGCGAGGCCCCGGCCGCGCGCAGACGGCAGAACCGAGAGGCGGCCGAAGTAGAGGTCGCCCTCCTTTTCCTCGACGAGCACGCATCCCAGCATCTCGCCGTTCCGCTCCGCGACGATCGCGCCGGCGCCGCGGTCGAGTTCGGCCGTGATGGTTGCCGCGGTTTCCCGGAACGCGCCGGATTCCGGCACGAGCCTGCCGCGGTACTGCGCGAAGGACGCCGCGATGACGGCAGCGATGCTCGCAGCATCGTCGACGTTCGCGGCGCGCAGGACGAGGGTGTCGCTCATGCGCAGGTTCTCGCGTAGGCTGCGGGCAAAATCGAGAGGAATTGCCGGATGGCCCTTATCACCTACCTGACCCGCATCCAGTTCGACTTCGGCGCGCTCACGCTGCTGGAGCAGGAACTGCAGCTCATGGGCATGCGCCGCCCCCTGATCGTAACCGACAAGGGCGTCGTTGCCGCGGGCCTGTGGGCCAAGGTCAAGGAGCAGCTGCCCGGCAACATGCCGATCACGATCTACGACGAGACGCCGGAGAATCCGACCGAAGCGGCGATGCGCGACGCGCTCAAAGTCTACAAGGAGGAGGGCTGCGACGGCATCATCGCCATCGGCGGTGGCTCGCCGATGGACCTGGCCAAGGCCGTGGCGCTGATGGCGACGCATCCCGGACCGTCCTTGCAGGCCTATTCCTTCGTCGAGGGCGGGGCGGGCAAGATCACGCCGGCGGTGGCGCCCATGGTGGCGATCCCGACCACCTCTGGCACCGGCAGCGAGGTGAGCCGCGGCGGCGTCATCATCATGGACTCCGGCCGCAAGCTCGCGATCGGCAGCCCGTACCTGATCCCGCGGCTGGCCCTGATCGATCCCGAACTCACGATGAGCCTGCCGCCGCATCTCACGGCCGGCACCGGGATGGACGCGTTCACGCACAATATCGAGTGCTACCTCGCCAACGTCTTCAATCCGCCAGCCGATTCGATTGCGCTCGATGGGCTGGAGAAGGCCTGGAAGTATGTCGAGCGCGCCACGAAGGATGGGCAGGACCGCGAGGCGCGCTACAACATGGCGGTGGCGGCGATGGAAGGCGCCATGGTCTTCCAGAAGGGGCTGGGCGCCGTGCATGCGCTCTCGCATCCGACGGGCGGCCTCAAGGAGTATCGCCTGCACCACGGCACGCTGAACGCGATCTATCTGCCGGCGGTGCTGCGCTTCAACGAGCCGGCGGTCGGCGACAAGTTCAAGCGGGTGGCGCAGGTGATGGGACTTCCCGAGAGCGAGGCCAGTGCCGACGGCGTGGCCAATGCCGTGTCGGCGCTCAACGAGCGGCTGGGCATCCCGAAAGGCCTCGGGGCGGCAGGCCTGGCGCAGGATACGATCGAGAAGATCGCCGATGGCGCCCTGGGCGACCATTGCCATATGTCGACGCCGCGCCAGCCGACCAGGGCGCAGTACATCGAACTGATCGAACAATCGTGGGGCTGACATGAAGGTCAAGGGCAAGGTCTGCGTCGTCACCGGCGCGGCGGGCGGCATCGGCGAGGCGATCGCGCGGCGCTATGCCAAAGAAGGCGCCAAGGGGCTCGTCGTGGCCGACATGGATGCCGGCCGTCTCGACAAGGTGGCCAAGGACATCGGCGCGCTCGCGGTGGCGGGCGACATCGGCCAGGAGTCCGAGGTCAAGCGCCTGATCGCCGAGGCGGAGACGAAGTATGGCGAGATCGACGTCTTCTTCTCCAACGCCGGCATTGGCCGCGGCGGCCACGAGGATGCGACCGACAAGGACTGGGCCGATTCCTGGGCCATCCATGTCATGGCGCACGTCTATGCCGCGCGGGCGCTGGTGCCGCAGATGCTGAAGCGCGGCGAGGGCTATCTGCTCAATACCGCGAGTGCGGCCGGCCTGCTGGCGTCGATGGGCTCGGCGCCCTACGGCGTCACCAAGAACGCGGCCGTGGCGTTGGCCGAGCATCTTTCCATCCAGTACGGCGACCGCGGTATCAGGGTCTCGGTGCTGTGCCCGCAGGCCGTCGACACCAACATGCTGCGCATGGCCGGGGCGACCGCGGCGTCGGTCGACGGAGTGATCAACACCGATGCGGTGGCGCAGACGGTGATAGAGGCGATGGACGAGGAGCGCTTCCTGATCCTGCCCCATCCCGAAGTGAAGGAGTACATGACACGCAAGCTCGACCGCGACCGCTGGCTGCGCGGCATGTGTCGCCTGCGCGACAAGACGGGCGAGGGTCAGTCCAAACGCTGAAGGCATCGGGCTGGCTTGGCGGGCAGGCCGCCCCATGATTCCCCATATCCAGTCCCTGTTCGCCGAGACCGGTCTGTGGACCGCGCTCGGCGTGACGCTGATCGCGGGGCTCATGCGCGGGTTCGCGGGCTTCGGCTCGGCGATGCTTATGGCGCCGATCTTCGCCATCCTGTTCGGCTCGGCCGAGATGGTGGTGACGGTGGTCGCCATCGAACTGGTGGTGTCGCTGCAACTCTTTCCGCAGGTCCGGCGGCACGCCGACTGGAAGGTGCTGACGCCAATGAGCGTCGCCGCCTGCCTGGCGATGCCGGCGGGCGTCTGGCTGCTGGCGAGCGTCGACAAGAACACGATCGTGACCGCGGTGTCGGCGGTGATCGTGGCCTTCGTTCTTCTGATGTGGACCGGCTGGAAGTACACCGGCCCGCGCTCGACCGTGGCGACGGTGATCGTGGGCGGCGTCTCGGGCGCGATGATGGCCACGACCAGCGTCGGCGGACCGCCGGTGCTGCTCTATCTGCTGTCGGGCAACGATCCACCGCAGGTCAACCGCGCCAACATCGTCACTTATTACTTCCTGACCCAGTTCCTCCTGATCGTCATCGTGCTGGCCACGGGCGTCGCCGGCATCGACGCGCTGGTGCGGGCCGTCGTGCTGTTCCCGGTCATGGTGCTGGGTGCCTGGGCCGGCGGGCGGCTGTTCCACGGGCTCGCCAGCGAGCGGCTTTACCGCAACGTCGCCCTTTCGATCCTCTTTCTGACCGGGCTGTTCGGGCTGCTGAGGAACTGGCTGGTGACGTGATAGGCGGTGTAGGATGCGCGCCATCCATGGAGACTTGCATGCGCATCATCGCCGCCGGATTTGCCGTTCTCGCTCTGACGGTGGGCTTTTCGTCCGCTTCCCGTGCCGACGAACTCATGAAGGAATGCCTGGTCACGGCCTCCGAGAAGATGTGCCAGTGCATTATCGGGCGCATCCCGGCCGACCAGCGCGCAAACGCCGTCCTCGGCCTGCGCAAGTCCAACCAGTCGGTGAGCGTGAGTGGCAACCTGCTCAACCCGTCGACGCTGTCGCCACAAGAAATGCAGGGCCTGAACGCGGTCGTCGCAGCACAAGCCTACTGCATGTGATCTGCACGTTTCGGTTCGCCGGACGAGTTCAAGGCGTGCCGCCGGAACGCCGCGCGGGGCTGCATCCGCACGCATTCTCCGGTGGCCGGTGCCAGCGCATCGCCATCGTCCGTGCGCTGGTCGGCTGAGAGCGGCTACAGCGTGCGCGCCGTCGTGCCCTTGTAGAGGATGGGGCCGGTCGGGCGGCCGGTCGGCGAACCGCCGGCCGGTTCCAGCGTGATCTCGAAGAGCTGGTCGGCCGCCGTGGTCGGCAGCCGTTCGAGATCGAGCGGCGTCGCGCGGGCGCGGTCGAGCAGGCCGACCGATCGCGGCCCGATTTCGCGATTCCACAGGGTCCAGACCTGCAGAGCGCGACCGGCCGGCACGGTCATGTCGACCAGCGGGATCATCTCGACCCGACCGTCGGAGAAGGCGTTCACGATGGCGCCGGCCTGGCGCGTCGCATCGTCGACCAGGATGGCGACATAGACCGGCTTGCGCGCCGCAACCTCCTGCGCGTGCTGCACGGTCACGGTGGTGATGACCGCGAGGGCCAGAGCAGCGGTGAGCCCCGACAGCGCCGCGATCCGCAGCGCGCCCAGGCTGTTCCAGAGCCGAGGGAGCAGGCCGGCCGACTCGACCCGTGGCGCGGTCATCGTCCCGCCCATGCCCGCCTCGATCCGGCGCCACAGCTCCTCGGCCGGCACGACCGGATCCGCGGTATCGTCGAACGCCGCGAAGTGCTTCTGCCAGGCAGCGACCTCGCGTGAGAAGGCGGGATCGGAGGAGAGTCGGCGCTCGGCCGCGGCATGCGTCTCGGGGTCAAGCAGGCCCAGCACGAATTCGGCGGCGTGAATTCTCTCGTCGCGGTCGGTCGTCATCCCAGGCACTCCTGCAGGGAGACGAGGCCGCGGCGAATCCAGCTCTTGATGGTGCCCAGAGGGACGCCGAGGCGCCCCGCAAGTTCGCCGTGACTGAAGCCGTGCACATAGGCCAGGACGATGGCGCTGCGACGGCCGGTATCGAGTTGTTCGAGACAGTGGCGCAGGGCGTTGGACTCCGGCAGCCGCGCCAATGCCGAATGGGGCTCCGGCATCTCGTCGTCGGTCGGCTCGTCGGCGCCGAAGCGTCCTTCGTCGCGCAGGATCGTCAAAGCCTGGTTTCGGACGATCGTGTAGATCCAGGCGCGCGCCGTGCCGCGCGAGGGATCGAAGCTGCGCGCGCTGCGCCAGATGCGCATGAAGGCGTCGTGTGTCGCCTCCTCGGCGAGATCGCGGCGCCGCAGGATGCGCATTGCCACGCCCACCATGCGGGCCGCCTCGAGATCGTAGATGACGCGCAGCGCGGACTGCTCGCCGGCTGCGCAGCGGACGATCGCGGCCGAGACACCGGCTTCGAGCTCAGATCGATCGGAGGACGGGTCTTCCGCCATCGGTTCCTGCCGTTCCTTCCCTCGGTCGTTCTCGCCGGTAGAAGCCATTCGAGTCGTTCGAGAATACTTCGGAAAACGGCATTTGGATGCATCCAGCGTCCGATCTCGATTTATTTTGCGCGCCCGCATCCAATCGCACCGGCTGGCCGGTAACCGCTGCATGACCCGCTGATGGGTCTGCAACGGAAGGAGAGATCCATGACGGTGAAGGCAATCCTGGCGGCCTCGACGGCCCTTGTGACCTTGGCGGGCACGGCACAAGCGGCGGATTTCGCCGCCCTGATAGGAAACGACACGATCGCCATCGTCGACACCTCGGCCAAGAAGGCGACGAAGAAGATGAAGGTCGAAGGCGTCGCGGGTCCCCTGGTCGGCATCGACGTGCGGCCGGCCGACGGGATGCTCTACGCGCTGGCCGCCGATGGCACGATCTACACCATCGCCATGGACGGCAAGGCCACGAGGAAGTCGAAGCTCGAGACGATGCTGCCGGTCGGCACCGCCGCGACCGTCGACTTCAATCCGGTCGCCGACCGGCTGCGCGTGATCGGCAGCGACGGCACCAGCCTTCGCGTCAACGTCGACGATGGCAAGGTCATCAAGGATGGCAGCCTGAAGTATGCCGACGCCGACTCCAACAAGGGCAAGGCTCCGAAGGTGATGGCCGGGGCCTATACGAACTCCGTCAAGGGCACGAAGGAGACGACGCTCCTCAACGTCGACACCACGACGGGCGCTCTGGTCAAGCAGGCGCCGCCGAATGACGGCGTCCTCAACACGGTGGGCGCGCTGGGCCCCAAGGTCGACGTCGTCGCGTTCGACATCTGGTCGGACGGCACGAAGAACGAGGGCTGGGCGATGACCGGCGACCAGCTCTGGTCTATCGACCTGGCGACCGGCAAGGCGACCCAGGTGGCGAAGATCGAGGGCCTCGGCGGCCCCGTCTCCGACATCGCCATTCTGAAGAAATAGCGCGACCCGAAACGAAAACGGCGGACCCAGAGGTCCGCCGTTCTCTCGTGGCCGATGCCATTGGCATCCGCCTCGCCGATTGGTCGGAGCGAGAGGATTCGAACCTCCGGCCCCTAGCTCCCGAAGCTAGTGCTCTACCAGGCTGAGCTACGCTCCGTCAGGATTTGCGGACTCCGGCCCGCGGCGAGGCCGGG
>JBKBLH010000046.1:0-24113 GCA_046296475.1 Reyranella sp. | reverse complement strand
CGCCGATTGGTCGGAGCGAGAGGATTCGAACCTCCGGCCCCTAGCTCCCGAAGCTAGTGCTCTACCAGGCTGAGCTACGCTCCGTCAGGATTTGCGGACTCCGGCCCGCGGCGAGGCCGGGGTTATAGCCGCCACCCCGATGGGTCGCAAGGGCCGCGCCTGACCGCTATAGTCGCGCCGTGAATCGGGTCCGGGGGAGCAGATGGCGAAGGAAAAGCGGCTGAAAATCGCGCTGATCGGCTACGGCGCCATCAGCCAGATGCTGTTCGACGTGTTTCGCGAGAAGAAGCCGCCGATCGACATCGTGGGTGTCCTGGTGCGCAAGGGCAGGGTGGCGGCCACCCAGAAGAAGCTCGGCAAGAAGGTCGCGGTCGTCGATGACCTGAAGGCATTGCTGAAGCTCAGGCCCGACGTCGTGGTCGAGGCGGCGAGCCAGCAGGCGGTTCGCGACTGGGGCGAGTCCATCCTGAAGAAGGGTATCGACTTCATGGTGATCGCCACCGGCGCCTACGGCGATCCGGCGCTGTGGAAGAAGCACGTGAAGGCGGCGGAGAAGGGTGGCGCGCGCCTGCGTCTGCCGGCAGGCGCCATCGCCGGACTGGACGGGCTGCTCGCCATGCGGTTGGGCGAGCTGGAGCGGGTGAAGTACATCTCGATCAAGCCGCCGCACGCCTGGACCGGAACGCCGGCCGAGACCGAATTCGACCTGCCGTCGATCAAGGAACCGACCGTGATCTTCCGCGGCTCACCGGCCGATGCGGGCCGGCTCTACCCCAAGAACGCCAATCTGGCGGTCACGGTGGCGCTCTGTGGGGCGGGTCTCGACAAGACGGAAATCGAGCTGGTGGCCGATCCGACCCTGCCGCCCGGAACCAATGCCAGCAAGCTGGAGGTCGTCTCCGATTCAGGCGAGCTGAAGCTCGAGCGGCTGGGCCGGGCGATGCCGGACAATCCGAAGACCGGCGTCCTCACCGCCCTCACCATGGCGGACGAGCTGATGAAGATCGTCCGCCACAGCGACTGGTAGACTCCTAGCGCGGCCCGGGACCGCCCATGCCCATCCCCATGTGCGCGTGATGGGCGATGCCGGGCCGAGGACGGTCGAGGAGGGCCTTCTGCTCGGGCGTCAGGACGGCCACGAGAGCGGTCAACGACGGCTTGACGGCCTCGATCGTGGCGACGCGAGCCTTCATGGCGTCTTCCTGCATCGTGAGACGATCGAGATAGGTCGGGCGCTCCTTCATCTCGGTCGGCAGGGTCTGACAGCGGGCCATCGACTTGGCGCTGGCCTCGTCGGCCGCCTTCTCGAAGGCATTCCAGGCGGTCATCTGGTCGGGCTTCAGCTCCAGGCGGGCCTTGAGGTAGGCACGGTCACCGACGCGGCGAGCGGCCATGTCGAGGCACATCGACCTGGGTGAGAAGCTCCTTTCGGTCTTTTCGGCCCGGTGGGCGCGCTCGCCGCGGGGGGCCGCTTGCGTCGGTGCAGGTGCCGAAGGGTTCGCTTGCGCGAGTTCAACGGCCCGGTCGCCGCCGAACAGGTCGAAGGCCGAGGCAGGGGTGGAGAAGACAATGCCCGCCGCGAGGGCGAGAGCGCTGGGCAGGACCAGGGGACGGATCGACATCGGAAACCTCGCCGTGAAAAGTGTGGTTCCCAAAGTACGGACCGAGAGCGTCGAGCGTCCCCGCGCGCCGACACTAAGTTATGTGAAGTTCAGCCGCTGCCCTGCCAGCCAACGCGCGAATGCCTCGCGTTCTTCCGCCGTCATGTGCAGGCCTTCCTTGGTACGCCGCCACAGCACATCCTCGGCCTCGACGGCCCATTCGTCACGCACGAGGTGGCGCACCTCGACCTCGTAGAGCGAGCCGCCGAAATGGCGGCCGAGGTCGGCCACGGTCTTCACGTTCTCCAGCAGGTCGTCGAGGCCCGAGCCATGGCGCCGCGCGAGGATGCGCACCAGCGCCTTCGGCAGGCCGGGCTTGGCAGCGGCTGCGCCGGCCACGAACCTGTCGAATGCTTCCTCGAAGGTCGGCGCGTCGGCCATTTCGCCGTCGTAGACGGCGCGACCATCGGTCCAGGGGCCGCCCATCCGTGGGAAATAGGGGCCGAGGTCCCGCAGTGCATGCTCGGCCAGTCGGCGGTAGGTCGTGATCTTGCCCCCGAACACCGAGAGGATGGGGGCCTTGCCCTGCGGCGAGCCGTCGACTTCCAGATGATAGTCGCGCGTCACCTTCGAGGGGTTGTCGTCGCCGTCGTCGAACAGCGGCCGGACGCCCGAATAGGTCCAGACCACGTCCTCGGGCCGAACCGGCCTTGCCATGTAGCGGCTGGCGAGATCGCAGAGATAGACGATCTCCTCGGGCGAGCAGACCGGATGCTCGCCTTCCTCGACCGCGATGTCGGTGGTGCCGATCAGCGAGAACTCGCGCTCGTAGGGAATGACGAAGACGATGCGGTTGTCGCTGTTCTGAAGGATGAAGGCGTGGTCGCCGTCGTAGAGCTTGGGAACCACGATGTGGCTGCCCTTCACGAGGCGCACGCGCTTGGGCGTCTTGATCTCGGTCTGTTCGTCGAGGAAGTGCTTCACCCACGGGCCGGCGGCGTTCACGAGGGCGCGCGCCTGGAGATGGACGGGCGCACCTGCCGGGCCCTGCAACTCGATCTTCCACAGCTTGCCGTCGTCGGTGCGTCGGGCCGAGACGCAGCGATGGCGGGCGTAGATCGCAGCCCCCATCTCGCGCGCCGACTTCAGGTTCGAGATCACGAGACGGGCGTCGTCGACCCAGGCGTCGGAATAGACGAACCCCTTCTCGAAGCTGGGCTTGAGGCCGGCCCCGAACTTAGACCGCGGCAGGTCGACCTGGACCGACTTGGGCAAGGTCATGTGCCAGTCGAGATGGTCGTAGAGCCAGAGACCGAGCCGCAGCATCCAGCGCGGCCGCAGGTGCGGCTCGTAGGGCAGCACGAAGCGAAGCGGCCAGGAGAGATGCGGCGCCTTGGCCAGCAGCACCTCGCGCTCCTGCAGCGCCTCGCGGACCAGGCGGAACTCGTAGGTTTCCAGGTAGCGCAGGCCGCCATGGATCAGCTTGGTCGCCTTCGAGGAGGTCGCGCTGGCGAAATCGTTCATTTCGCAGAGACCGACCGTCAGCGCCCGTCCCGCCGCGTCGCAGGCGATTCCCGCTCCATTGATGCCGCCCCCGACCACGAACAGGTCGAGCGGCCGATCCTCCGTCGCACTCATCGCCTACCTATAGCCGGCTTGACCGGGTTCTGCAGGAACCGCAAAAGGCCGCATGGGATTCCTGCTCAAGATTGCGCTGTTCGGCCTGGCCCTCTACGGCATTTACAGGAGTTTCCGGCACTGGAAGGGTCTTTTCGACCGTTTCACCGGCAACGATCTGCCGCAGCGTCCGCCACCGGCGCCGCCGGCTCCGGTGCCACCCGAGGCGCCGCCCCGCAAGCCCGTCGTCATCGAGGATACGGTGCAGTGCGCCGGTTGCGGTGCCTACATTTCGACCACTGCAGAAAAGTGCGGCCAGTGCGGCCGTCCCCGGCCATAAGGCCGCAGCAGGCCGCCAGCCTTGACCGGGTGGGGGGTGGAACCTATTTTGCCGCACCGCAAAAACCGCCGTAAGTTGCGGAAATAAAAGGCCTTTGGAGCTTCGGGGAATACCGGTGTCGAACCCCTCAGCAGCACGCGGGAAGCCGACGTGCTTTCAGGAACTGATTCTGACCCTGCAGGATTACTGGGCGGCGCAGGGCTGCCTGATCCTCCAGCCGTTCGACATGGAGATGGGCGCCGGTACCTTCCACACGGCGACGACCCTGCGCGCGCTCGGGCCGAAGCCCTGGTACGCGGCCTACGTGCAGCCGTCGCGGCGTCCGGGTGATGGCCGCTATGGCGAGAACCCGATGCGGCTGCAGCACTACTATCAGTTCCAGGCCATCCTGAAGCCGTCGCCGCCCGACATCCTCGAGCGCTATCTGGGCTCGCTGCAGGCCATCGGCATCGACACGACACTGCACGACATCCGCTTCGTCGAGGACGACTGGGAGAGCCCGACCCTGGGCGCCTGGGGGCTCGGCTGGGAAGTCTGGTGCGACGGCATGGAGATCACGCAGTTCACCTACTTCCAGCAGGTGGGCGGCATCGAGGTCGATCTCGTCGCCGGCGAGATCACCTACGGGCTCGAGCGGCTGGCCATGTACCTGTTCGACAAGAAGTCGGTCTATGAGCTGCCGTACAATCGCGCTGATTCCGACGTGCCGCTGACCTATGGCGACGTGTTCCTGCAGAACGAGCGGGAGCAGTCGGCCTACAATTTCGAGCACGCAGATACCGAGATGCTGTTCCGTCACTTCGCCGATGCCGAGAAGGAATGCGGCCGGCTCGTCGAGAAGAAACTGCCATTGCCTGCCTACGAGCAGTGCATCAAGGCGTCCCATGCCTTCAACCTGCTCGACGCCCGCGGCGTGATCAGCGTCGCCGAGCGCCAGAGCTACATCCTGCGTGTCCGCGAACTCGCCAAGGCCTGCTGCGAGACGTGGCTGGCGACGCAGAAAGAGGCCGCTTGAGATGGCCGAGTTGCTCCTCGAACTTCTCTCCGAAGAGATTCCCGCGCGCATGCAGACGCGGGCGGCCGATGATCTGAAGCGACTGATCTGCGATGGGCTGAAAGGGGCCGGCATCGGCTTCGAGAAGGCGCAGGCCTTCGTGACGCCGCGGCGCCTGGCGCTGGTGATCGACGGCATTCCGGCCATGCGCGACGATGTCAGCGAGGAGAAGCGTGGCCCTCGCGTCGGCGCGCCCGACCAGGCGGTGCAGGGCTTCCTGAAGGGCGCGGGGCTGGCCTCGCTCGATCAGGCCGAGAAGCGTGACACCGGCAAGGGCGAGTTCTGGTTTGCCGTGGTCACGAAGAAGGGCGGCCCGACGGCCGACGCGCTTGGGGCCGTGATCGATGCCGCGCTGAAGGCGCTGCCGTGGCCCAAATCCATGAAATGGGGCAGCAGCACCATGCAGTGGGTGCGGCCGCTTCAGTCCATCGTCGCACTGTTCGACGGCAAGGTGCTGAAGGGCGAGGTGTCGCCGGGCGGTCAGATGGCGCCGATCGCCTTTGGCGCCACGACGCGCGGCCATCGCTTCCTCTCGACAGGTACGTTCGAGGTCTCGGGCTTTGCCGACTACGTTGCGAAGCTGCGCGCGGCGCATGTGATCCTGGATGCTGCCGAGCGTAAGGCGATCATCCTCGACGGCGCGCGCAAGCTCTGCGGCGATGTTCAGGTCACGCTGAATGCGGACGAGGGCCTGCTCGATGAAGTGGCCGGCCTGACCGAATGGCCCGTGCCGATGCTAGGCGCCATCGACCAGCAGTTCATGGACGTGCCGCCAGAGGTGCTGATCGTCTCGATGAAGGTGCACCTGCGCTTCTTCACGACGTCGGGCACCGATGGCAAGCTGGCCGATCGCTTCGTCGTGGTCGCGAACAACGTCGCGCGCGACGGCGGCAAGACGATCGTCGCCGGCAACGAGCGCGTGCTGCGTGGCCGCCTGGCCGATGCCAAGTTCTTCTGGGACCAGGACCGCAAGACCACCCTGGAAAGCCGGCTACCGGCGCTGAAGCAGATCGTGTTTCACGCCAAGCTCGGAACACAAGCCGAGCGGGTCGAGCGCATCGTCGCGCTGGCCGGCGAGATCGCGAAGGTTCTTCCCGGTGCTGACGCGGGGCAGGTCGAGCAGGCGGCGCGGCTCTGCAAGGCCGATCTGGTCACTGGCATGGTGGGCGAATTCCCCGAGCTGCAGGGCGTCATGGGGCGCTACTACGCGCTGGGCGAGCAGCTGCCGGCTTCCGTCGCCGACGCGATCGGCGATCACTACACGCCGGCCGGTCCCAATGACCGTTGTCCGACTGCGCCGGTCTCGATCGCCGTTGCGCTGGCCGACAAGCTCGATGCGCTGACCTCGTTCTGGTCGATTGGCGAGAAGCCAACGGGCTCGCGGGATCCCTTCGCGCTGCGTCGAGCGGCGCTCGGCGTCATCCGCATCGTTGTCGAGAACAAGCTGCGTCTGCCGCTCAGGCCGTTCCTCAAGGCCGACGACCTGCTCGCCTTCTTCGCCGAGCGCCTGAAGGTGCAGATGCGCGAAAAGGGCGTTCGCCACGACGTCGTCGATGCGGTGGTCTCACTGGGGGGCGAGGACGATCTCGTGCGGCTGCTCGCCCGGGTGGAGGCGCTGCAGGCGTTCCTCGGCACCGAGGCTGGCCGCAACCTGCTTACTGCCTACGGGCGCGCCGCCAACATCGTTCGCGCCGAGGAGAAGAAGGACAAGGGTCTCGCGGCGAAGATCGCCGGCGCGCCGGACGCAGCCCTGCTGGAACAAGCGGAGGAGAAAAGCGTTGCTTCCGCCTTGGATCATGTGGCGCGCGCAGTTAAGCCGGCACTCGCCGCCGAGGATTTCGCGGGCGCAATGGCTGCGTTCGCCGGGCTGCGCGGGCCGATCGACGCCCTGTTCGACAAGGTCACGGTGAACGTGACGGACAGGCCGGAGGTTCGTCTGAACAGGCTGAAGCTACTCAACCAGATTCGTGCCACCATGGATGCGGTGGCCGACTTTTCGAAGATCGAGGGCTAACAATGGCCAAGTGGGTCTATAGTTTCGGGGACGGCAAGGCCGAGGGCCGGGCCGACATGCGCAACCTGCTGGGCGGCAAAGGCGCCAACCTGGCCGAAATGTCGAGCCTCGGCTTGCCCGTTCCGCCGGGCTTCACCATCACCACCGAAGTCTGCACCTACTTCTACGACAACAGGAAGACCTATCCGCCCGAGCTGAAGGACGAGGTCGAGAAGGCGCTGTCCCAGGTCGAGACGGTCGTCGGTACGCAATTTGGCGACGCGACCAATCCGCTGCTGGTGTCGGTCCGGTCCGGGGCGCGGGCCTCGATGCCGGGCATGATGGACACGGTGCTGAACCTCGGCCTCAACGACAAGACGGTGCTGGGCCTCGCCAAGTCGTCGGGCGACGAGCGCTTCGCCTGGGACAGCTACCGCCGCTTCATCCAGATGTACTCCAACGTCGTGCTCGACGTCGGCCACCACTATTTCGAGGAGGCGCTGGAGATCAAGAAGGAGGATCTCGGCGTCTCCATGGACACCGACCTCAAGGCCGACGACTGGCGCGCGGTCGTGGGCGAATACAAGAAGCTGGTCGAGAAGCGCACCGGAAAGCCGTTTCCCCAGGAGCCGCGCGAGCAGCTCTGGGGCGCCGTCGGCGCGGTGTTCGAATCGTGGATGAACCAGCGCGCGATCACCTACCGGCGCCTGCATTCGATCCCCGAGAGCTGGGGCACGGCGGTCAACGTCCAGGCCATGGTGTTTGGCAACATGGGCGAGGACTGCGCCACGGGCGTCGCCTTCACGCGCGATCCCTCGACAGGCACCAACCTGTTCTACGGCGAGTATCTGGTGAACGCCCAGGGCGAGGACGTGGTCGCCGGCATCCGCACACCGCAGCACCTCACCGTGCAGGGCAAGCTTGCCCAGAAGTCCGACGCGCCGGCCATGGAAGAGGTCATGCCGGAAGTGTTCAAGCAGCTCGACAGCGTGCGCCAGCGGCTCGAGCAGCACTATCATGACATGCAGGACATCGAGTTCACGGTCCAGCGCGGCAAGCTCTACATGCTGCAGACTCGCAACGGGAAGCGCACCGCCAAGGCCGCGCTCAAGATTGCCGTCGACATGGTGCACGAGGGTCTGATCGACAAGCGCGAGGCCGTGGCCCGCATCGTCCCGGCCTCGCTCGACCAGCTCCTGCATCCGACGCTCGATCCCAAGGCCTCCCGCAAGGTGATCGCCAAGGGGCTGCCGGCCTCGCCGGGTGCGGCCTCGGGCAAGGTCGTGTTCACCGCCGACGATGCCGAGAAGCAGGCGCGCGCGGGAGAGAAGGTGATCCTGGTCCGCCGCGAGACCAGCCCCGAAGACATCCACGGCATGCACGCCGCGGAGGGCATCCTGACCTCGACCGGCGGCATGACCAGCCACGCCGCCGTGGTCGCGCGCGGCATGGGCAAGCCCTGCGTCGCGGGCGCCGGCGATGTGCGCATCGACGGCAAGGCCCGCACGCTCAGCGTGCGTGGCACGGTCGTGAAGACCGGCGACACCATCACACTCGATGGCGCCACCGGCGAGATCATGCTGGGTGTCGTTCCGACCGTGCAGCCCGAACTCAGCGGCGACTTCGCCCAGCTCATGGAGTGGGCCGACGAGTTCCGCAAGCTCGGCATACGCACCAACGCCGAAACCCCGACCGACGCCGCACAGGCGCGCAAGTTCGGCGCCGAGGGCATCGGTCTTTGCCGCACCGAGCACATGTTCTTCGAAGGCGACCGGATCGTGGCGGTGCGCGAGATGATCCTCGCCGACGACGAGAAGAGCCGTCGCGCCGCGCTGGCCAAGATCCAGCCGATGCAGCGGCAGGATTTCGTCGAGCTGTTCGAGATCATGGCGGGTCTGCCCGTCACCATTCGCCTGCTCGATCCGCCGCTGCACGAATTCCTGCCGAAGACGCAGGAGGAAATGGAGGTGGTCGCGAAGGACCTCGGGGTCGAGGCAAAGGAGATCGAGGAGCGTGCCAACAAGCTGCACGAGTTCAATCCCATGCTCGGCCATCGCGGCGTGCGCCTCGGCATCTCCTATCCGGAAATCTACGAGATGCAGGCCCGCGCCATCTTCGAGGCCGTGGCGGAAGTCCAGAAGAAGGCCGGCAAGACCGTCATCCCGGAGATCATGATCCCGCTGGTCGCGACCAGAAAGGAATTCGACCTGATGAAGGTCGTGATCGACCAGGTCGCCGACGAAGTAAGCGCCTCGTCGGGCGAGAAGCTCGAGTATCTGGTCGGCACCATGATCGAGCTGCCGCGCGCGGCGCTGCGCGCCGGGGATATCGCGGAGTCGGCCGAGTTCTTCTCCTTCGGCACCAACGACCTGACGCAGACCACCTTCGGCCTCAGCCGCGACGACTCGGCCTCGTTCCTCGAGAAGTACCAGCAGCGCGGAATCTTCGAGCACGACCCGTTCGCCTCGCTCGACACCGAGGGCGTGGGCGAGTTGATCGAGATCGCGACCGAACGCGGCCGCAAGGTGCGCAACAGCCTGAAGCTCGGCATCTGCGGCGAGCATGGCGGCGATCCGGCCTCGGTCTTTTTCTGCCACAAGGCCGGCCTCGACTACGTCTCCTGTTCGCCCTACCGCGTGCCGATCGCGCGGCTGGCGGCGGCGCAGGCGGCGCTGGGCGGCCCGCTCAAGACGGAATGACGCTGGCGGCGCTCCGCACGGAGGGCAAACGGGCGCTGGCCGCCGCCCTCGCCGGCCTGGAGCGCGATCCCGAGAGCGAGACCTCGCAGACGCTCCTCGACGCCGCGTGGCGCGAGCCGCGCGCTCACGTCGTGGGGGTCACCGGTCCGCCGGGCGTCGGAAAATCCTCCCTGTGCGCCGCGATAGTCGCGGCCTGGCGACGGGCCGGCCGGACCGTCGGCGTGATCGCGGTCGACCCGTCGTCGCGGACGAGTGGCGGAGCGCTGCTCGGCGACCGTGTGCGCATCGCCCATGATGGTGCTGATGAGGGCAGCTTCGTGCGCTCGATGGCGGCCCGCGACCGCCTGGGTGGGCTGGCGGACCAGACGGTGGCGGCAATGGTCGTCATGCGGGCGCTGTTCGATCGGGTGCTGATCGAGACGGTCGGCGTGGGTCAGTCCGAGACCGACGTGGCGGGGGTGGCCGACACGGTCCTGTTCTGCGTTCAGCCCGGGTCGGGCGATTCGCTGCAGTTCATGAAGGCGGGCATCGTCGAGATCCCGCACCTCGTCGTCGTGACCAAGGCGGACATTGGCGCGCCGGCCGAACGCGCGCGGGCCGACGTGGCCGGCGCCCTTTCGCTCGCCACCGCGAACGGCGGCGACTGGCCGGTGAAAGTGCTGGCCGCGTCCTCGCGCAGCGGGGCGGGGTTGGATCGACTGATGGGCGCGCTGGAGGCGCATCGGGAGTTCCTGGCGGCGGAGGGGCGGCTCGCGGTGGTGCGGCACCGCCAGAGCGAGGGCTGGATCGTCCAGTCGCTGCGCGACCGGTTCGGTCGGGACGGCCTTGCCAGGCTCGCCCGGCTGGGTCTTGATCTAGCGCTGGCGCCCGGGATGCAGCCGTTCCAGAGACTGCGTGAACTGGGTGTTGCCCTGGAGAGACCGTGATTAGCCTGCCGATCGACGAAAGCTGCATCTTCTGCAAGATCGTGGCGGGGACGCTCCCCTGCTTCAAGCTGTTCGAGGACGAGGCGACCATCGCGTTCATGGACATCAACCCGGTCAATCCGGGTCACGCGCTGGCGGTGGCCAAGGGCCATTGGCCGACCATCGACGTCATTCCGCCGGAAGTCCTGGCCGCGGTCGCCAGGACGGCGCAACGGGTCGCGAGGGCGGCGATGACCGCGCTCGAGCCGAGCGGGGTGAACCTCCTGCAGTCGAACGGTGTGGGCGCCGGCCAGAGCGTGCCCCATTTGCACGTGCACATCCTGCCGCGCTTTCCGGGCGATCAGGTCAAGCTGAACTGGACCTACAAGCCGGGCGACAGGGGCGAGATCGAGGCGATCTGCAACAGGCTGAAGGCTGCTCTCTAGGCGGCCGCCATCGACCGGCTGCGCGGCGTGGTGGAGAACCACTCGCGTTCGTCCTGCCGGAACTGTTCACGTACATAGTCGA
This sequence comes from Reyranella sp., assembly GCA_046296475.1. Classification (GTDB taxonomy): domain Bacteria; phylum Pseudomonadota; class Alphaproteobacteria; order Reyranellales; family Reyranellaceae; genus Reyranella. Next base: position 13,376 of record JBKBLH010000046.1, on the reverse strand, counting down.
TTACGGTGCGGATGCGCGCGCCCTTGTTGGTTTCCTCGTGGCTGACCAGCCAGATGTCGCGGACGATCCTGAGATCGATCGGCGCGGCGACAAGGTTCGACGATTTGGCGATGTAGTCCGGGAATACCGAGATCCCGTATCCCGTTTGGACCGCTTCCATGGCGGCGTAGGAGGAGTTGGTGCGCAGAACCACCGAGGTGCTGCGCTCGACCACTTCGCTCCACGGCTTCATGGCGGGCAGGCTGTGCAGGGTCGTGTGGTCGACGATGTGGTGATCGCGCATGTCCTCGAGCTTTTGCGGCAGTCCGTATTGCTCGATGTAGGAGGGCGCGGCGAAAATCGACATGTTGACCTGGCCGACCCGCGCCGCGACCAGCTGGTTGGAGGTCGGGCGGAAGAAACGGATGGCAAGGTCGGCCTGCCGGGTGGCGAGGTCGAGGACCTGATCGCCCGCAATCACCTGGACGATGATGTCGGGATGCGTCCGGCGCAGCACGCCGAGGCGTGGGACGAGCCAGTGTGCAGCAATGCCTTCGGTCGCGGCAATGCGAACGATTCCCGCCATCTCGCGGTCGAGGCCGGCGAGGTGCCGTTCGATCGCCGTGGCATTCGACATCATCGATTCGGCCTGTGCGAGCACGCCGCGGGCGGCCGGAGTCACCTCCATGCCGTGGCGGTGGCGGTCGAACAGCTTGGCGCCGAGGCGGCGCTCCAGCGCCTGGATGCGGCGACCGACGGTCGTCTGCTTGGTGTTCAGCTGGGTGGCCGCGGCGCTGAAGCTTCCGGTTTTCGCAACGGCCAGAAAGAAGCGCACGTCGTCCCAGTCGCCGAGAATGTTCGGCACCTTGTTCTTGCGGGGTGGGATCGTGACCATTGTAACAATCGGTGCTGTAAGAGTTGCGCCAACGCATATCAGGCGGCGTATTGTCCTCACCCTATACCATTATCGGTGAAATGTCGTTTTCTCTGTTGCTTTTAGAGGGTTAGACCGCTCTTCCAGCCGCGCGGGACGATCGGGCGCCGCCAGTTCGCATATTCGCGGCCCAATTTTTCGGTTGTATGTATCGGAATCGACGCTCGCATCGAGACAGGAGTGCTGCCCGTGGCTGCCAGTGATTCTGCAGGAAAATCAACGCGTAAGGCGGCTCGCGCTGGCAAAATCAGCCGATATCTGCGGAGTCCGTCGACGCAGATGGCGGCATTTGGCGGACTTTTAACATACGTCAGCTATGCGTTTGCGCACAGCAGTTGGGCTAACCCCGTCCTGATCTGCGTGTCAATCTTCGTTGGGTTATTCCTGCCGAGCTACGCCAAGCTCAGTAACAAGGCCGAGTTGTGGGCAAACGACCAGTTCGGCTTCGTCACGGCCGGCCGGTTCGGGCGGTTCATCCCGCAGTTGGCGTTCAACCTGGTGATGTTCTGGCTGATGTTATGGGGGGGTGCGCTCAACCAGTTCGGGATGGCGTCCGTCGGCGGTGTAGCCGGCGCAGCGCTCGTCACGACCCTGGCGTCACAGGGAACGCAGTATCTCGCCGGATTCCTCGTCGCGCGGGGCGTGGGCGATGCCAACCGCAACACCTTGGTCGGAATCCTGGTGAACGTCAGCCTGGCGGCCTTGGGGACGGCGGGGGTTCCGGGGGCGCGCGAGGGATTCCTCATGCTGGGCTTCGGCCTCGGCGGAGCGCTGTTCCTGGTGGGGTTCCTGTCGGACGTTCGGTCGGTTGTGGCGCCCAAGGGCGGCATCGGCCTCTATTTCGGCACGTTCAACCCGTTCCACAATACGCACCTTGCAATCATCCGGACGGCGATCGAGGAGCGCCGACTGGACAAGGTGATCATCCATCCGGTGCTGGTTCCCAAGCTGCACGTCGACGCGTTCCGCAAGGGCGAGCTTCGTGTCGGTCACCTGAAGGATGGGTTCCAAGTCTACGAAAAGACCGACAAGGCCGATTCCAACGTCGACTATTTTCCCACGGGAAACGTCTTCCTGCCGCCGGAAACGCGCGTGGCCCTGATCGAGCTGGCGCTGGCCGAAGCCGGGATGTCCGGAAAGGCCGAGGTCGCCGTCTATCCCGAGACTTACTATGCCAAGGGTTTCCAGGGGGTGATCGCCGAGATCAAGCGGCGTCACCCAGGCGTGCGGCTTCACACGCTCCACGGCACGGATTTCGGCGGGATGCTGGTGCGCCAGATCTGCGACGAGTGTGGCTGGATATACCCATGGTGCATCCTGCGCCGCGACAAGGTCTCGGCGACGGCCATCCGGCGGGGCGCCAAAGGCATGACACCCCCGATCGTCACCGATGTGCTTGGGCAGATTTCACAGAATCTTCCGATCGTTTCAGCCGGAGGGCGACGGTTTCGGAATGACAACGGCGTATTGACCGAAGGGGATTGAGATGAGCGAACAGGAAACGGCGGGTCCGAGTAACCGGCCCGAGATCACGATCAAGCTCGCATCGACGTCGGACGAGATGATGCAGTGCTTCATGCTGCGCGCCGCCGTCTTCATGGGCGAGCAGGAGTGCCCATACTGGGAGGAGTATGACGGCAACGACTACACGGCCAGTCACCTGATCCTGTACGTCGACGGCGAACCGGCGGCGTCGATCCGCGTCCGCTGGTTCGCGGGCTTCGCCAAGCTAGAGCGCGCCATCATCCTGAAGCGCTACCGGTCGTATGGCCTCTTCCTGCCGTTCGTGCGATGGGCCAAGGAGTTTTGCCGCAAGAAGGGCTACCCCAAGGCCTACCTGCACGGCCAGAAGCGGCTTTGGCCGATCTTCGAGAAGGACGGCTTCCGCAAGGTCGACGACAAGGTCTTCCACTTCTCCGACCACGAGTACGGCGCGTTTGCCTGCGATCTCGAGGTCGGCCCGGATGCCCCGACCGTGCTGACCGACCCGATGGTGCTGAACCGTCCGGAGGACAGGCTGGACATGCCGGGCATCCTGGAAGAGTCGATGGAGCGGGGAGCGTCCTGTCCGCACGCGGAATGGACCGAACGGCGCGCGAGCTGAGGGGAGTGGGACAAATGAGCGACATCACACGTTCGATCGGCGGCCAGGCCGTCACCGTAAAGTCGGCCATGAAGATGGAAGACTCTCTTCAGGCCTTCGCAGTTCGCGCCGCCTGCTTCATCGGCGAGCAGGACGTGCCGTATTCGGAGGAGTTCGACGGGCACGACTTCGGCGCCACCCACCTCATCGCTTACCTGGGTGACGAGCCGGTAGGCGCGGTTCGGCTGCGCTGGTTCCAGTCCTTCGCCATGCCGGAGAGGCTGGCGGTGATGAAGCGATTCCGCGGCAACGACATCGGCCAGCTCCTCATCGACCGCTGCGCCAGGATAGCCGAAAGCCGCGGCTGCAGGATGCTATACACGCTGGCTCTGCCGCAGGACATCAAGTACTGGGAAAGGCACGGTTGGCGCCGTCTCGACGCCGACGACGCCGGCAAGGGACCCAAGCGCGTCGTGGCAATGGTCCGCCCCGTGGACCCCAGCAAGCCCTTGCCCGAGACCGAGGCACCCGAGTCGGTGACCCTGCGCAAGGAGCCGCAGGTCGATCCGTCGGGCCTGCCGGTCGGCGAACGCACCTGAAGCGGAGACCCACGAAAGGTCGGATGAAAACTCGCGCCGGATTGCCTCGTCTGGCACTGCATTTGCGGTAGGCTGGGGCAACCGGCGGTCGGCCGGGGAGTGGGAGAAGCGTCTCAGGCGCGAAGCGGCGGGGAAACATGACGAATGTCTTCGAGATTGTCGTCGAACCGAATATTCGGCGGCGGCGCGGTCGTACGCCACTATCCGAAAAGAAGCGGGCAGCGGCGTTGTTTCGGGTGTGGCATGGCGTACGCGAGATGATCGACGAGGCCCAGCGTCTGGGCGACGACGAACTCGTGCACTTCCTCGCCGTGTCCCAACTCCTGGTCGAAGAACGCGTGATGACACTCACCAGCGGCGTCCCGGCTTTCGCTCTCGCGGATACTTCGCTCCCGAACTGAGCTCGCGAGCGGCCCGTTCGCGCCGGAGGCGAGCGTTTCGCCCGGGGCACGCGATGCGCATGAAGGATCGCAAGTGGCAGGCCGGGAATCAGGCCCATGCCGCCGACGGCATGGACGACGCCGTCTTCGAAGTCACCGCCATTCCGCGCCGCTCCAGGAGCGCTTCACCAGCCTGTGTGCGGGCACCGGGTTGGTTGAAGTCCCGTCATCGGCCCGCCGCGTAGCCCTGCATGCCGCGCGGATTGGCGGCGGCCCTGCGCCACGGATCGTCGCGCGTTGCAGCGGTGAGACGGCCTTCGGACCAGTCGTCGTTCACCTCGACCTCGTGCCCGCGCTTTCGGAGTTCGTCCACGGTCTCCCGGGGAATGCGGCCTTCCAGCACCAGAACGCCCGGTCGCGCGGTGCGTGGCCAGAAGGAGGAGGGGAAGTGCTCGCTGTGCCAGGCCGGCGCGTCGATCGCCTCCTGCAGGTTCATGTCGCAATGGACGTGGCGCAGGAAGTGCTGGGTGATCCATTGATCCTGCTGGTCGCCGCCCGGCGAGCCCCAGACCATGTAGGGCTGGCCGTCGCGATGGGCGAGGGTGGGCGTGAGGGTGCTGCGCGGCCGCTTGCCTGGCGCCAGCGACCCGGGAAGGCTTTCCTCCAGCCAGAACATCTGGCCGCGCGTGCCGAGCGGAAAGCCCAGTTCGGGGATGACGGGAGAGCTCTGCAGCCAGCCGCCCGAGGGCGTGGCCGAGATCATGTTGCCGTCCTTGTCGATGATGTCGAAATGCACCGTGTCGCCATTGGTCTGGCCGACGCGGCCGACCGTCGGCTCGCCCGCGCCGCTCGACGCCACGCCCAGACGGACGCCGTCGGCGCGGCGCAGCTTCACGACGCCACCGAAGCCGTCGACCGTGCCGGGACGCTGCTCCATGGACGCATGGGCTGGATCGATCAGCGCGCGGCGGTCGGCGTTGTAGGCGTCCGAGAGGAGCGTCTCGATCGGCACGTCGACGAAAGCCGGGTCGCCGTAGAAGGCCTCGCGGTCGGCGTAGGCGAGCTTCAGGCATTCGACCTGCAGGTGGATGAAGTCCGGGCTGGTGGGGTCCATGCCGTCGAGGTCGAAGCCCTTGAGCAGGGCAAGCTGCTGCAGGACCACCGGGCCTTGCGTCCATGTATGGGCCTTGCAAACCGTGTACCGGCCGTAGTCGTAGGTGAGCGGCGCCTCGACCGTGGCCTGCCACTTCGCCATGTCCTGGCCGGTCAGGACTCCCTTGTTGGGTCGGCCGGAGACGTCCATCACCGCCTGGGTGCGGCAGAAATCGTCGATCGCCTCGGCAACGAAGCCTTGGTTCCACGCCTTTCGCGCGCGCTCGATCTCCGCCTCGCGGCCACCGCCACCGGCTTCCGCCTCCTTGAGGATGCGGGCGTAGGTGTTGCCCAGCGTGATGTTGCGGAACAGCGAGGCAGGCTTTGGCACGTCGCCACCCGGCAGGAATACCGCGGCCGACGTCTTCCAATGGTTGCGAAACTGCTCCGCCACCGTGGCGATCGTCGCGGTCGCGCGTTCCACGATGGGATGGCCGTTCAGCCAGTAGCTGATGGCCGGCGACAGAACATCGGCCAGCCGCATCGTGCCGTAATCGCGCAGAACCAGCATGTAGGCATCGAAGGTGCCCGGGATGCAGGCCGGGAGCAGCCCAGTGCCGGGAATGAGGTCGAGGCCGAGGCCCTTGTAGTGGGCGATGGTTGCGCCCGCCGGCATCGGCCCCTGGCCGCAGACGACCTCGGTCTTGCCGCGGCGCACGTCGTGCAGGATCAGCGGCGCGTCGCCACCGGGGCCGCAGAGATGAGGCTCGACCACCTGCAGGGTGAACGCCGTGGCCACCGCCGCATCGAAGGCGTTGCCGCCCCGTTCGAGGATTCCCATGCCCACCGCCGTCGCGATCCAGTGCGTGGAGGTGACGACGCCGAACGTGCCGACGATTTCCGGCCGCGTCGTGAACGGATTGGGATTGATGAGCTTCACGGTCTTCTCCTCGCGCGGACGGCGCCGAGAGACCTTAAGGCGCGTGCGCCCTAGTCGCCAGAGGCCGTCTGATCCGGCAAGCGCATCCACGGTGGGGTTTCCGGCAGGATGCGCGCGCCGGCGGCCGTGAGTGCGGTGCCACCGCCGCGTACCGCGTCGAGCCGCAGCATCGCCAGCGCGCGATCGCCCGTGCCGGAACGCAGTTCGCCCACCTCCTCGCCATCGCGAAGGACCGGCGTGCCCGGCTCCGGCAAAGCGCCCTCGACCCTGACGGGGAAGAGGCGCTTCTTGATCAGGGCGCGGTACTTGGTGCGGGCCGTCAGCTCCTGGCCCATGTAGCAGCCCTTCTTCCAGTCCACGCCGTTCAGCTCGTCGAATCCATTCTCGAGCAGCAGCGCCTTCTCGACCTGAAGATCGCGGCTGCCGTCGGGCACACCGAGCGGTAGGCGCAACGCGTCATATGCGGCCAATGGCGCTTCGAGTAAGCCACGAGCGGCCAGGAGCGCAGCGGCCTGTCCTGCCGGGGCGAGCACGCGGACGCCCAACGTCTCGAGTCGGGGGTCGGCGTACGAAACCGATCCCTCGACGTCGAATGCCTTTGACGGAGCGTCGCCGAAAGCGACGGCCACATCGAAGGCAGTTCCCAAATCCTCGACGGTGACCTTGGAGCGCAGCGTGTACATTTTGAGCTTCTTCGCGAGCGCTGGCGCCCTCTCTCGCTCGGTCTCAAGGAAGAACGTGTCGTTGCCGGCATCGGCCACGAACATGTCGTTGAGGAACCGTCCCTGCGGCGTGAGCAGCGCGGCCCAAATGGCATGATCCGGCGATACCTTCTTCGTGTCGTTGGAGATGAGCCCCTGCAGGAACTCGGCGCGGTCGGCGCCCGCGACGGAGATCACACTGCGATGGGGCAGAAGGGTGAAAAAGGATGGCATGGCTGCAGAGTTGGGGGCCGCCCCATTGCTTGGCAAGCATCTCATGGCCCCAGCTGTCTTGTGGATAATGGAGGGCCGGAGGTTGACGCCGTGGCGAATGGGCAGCGAAACGGAGTGTGCGCCGAGACTGTTTGAGGCTTGGCGGTCTTGCTACAGAGCGGCGTCAAACCGATTGGGAGCCTCCATGACATTCCGCGCGCTTGTCTTGACTCAGGGTGCCGACCGAAAGGTCAGCGGCGCCATCGAAACACTGGCCGAGGACAGGCTGCCGGCGGGGGACGTCGTCGTGGCCATCGACTATTCGACGCTCAACTACAAGGACGGCCTCGTGCTGACGTCCGGGGGCGGATTGGTCAAGACCTGGCCCCATGTCGGCGGCATCGACTTTGCCGGTACCGTCGAGACATCCGAGAACCCAGCATTCAAGGCGGGCGACAAGGTCGTGCTGAACGGCTACCGCGTCGGCGAGCTGCATTGGGGCGGCTACGCCACGAAGGCACGCGTCAAGGGTGACTGGCTGGTCAAGTTGCCGGAGTCCCTCACGACCAGGCGCGCCATGGCGATCGGCACGGCGGGCTACACCTCCATGCTCTGCGTTATGGCTCTCGAGAAGCATGGGATCGATCCGGCGAAGGGCGAGATCCTTGTCACTGGGGCAGCCGGCGGGGTCGGCTCGGTCGCCGTCGCGATCCTGGCGAAGCTCGGCTATGCAGTCGTCGCGGCGACCGGCCGGCCGCAGGAAGGCGAATACCTCAAGTCGCTCGGCGCCGCGACAATCATGGACCGCAAGGAACTGACCGAGGCGCCGGACCGGCCGTTGCTCAGTGAGCGCTTCGCAGGCGTCGTCGACACCGTGTCCGGCGTGATGTTCGCCCGGGCGCTGGCCCAGGTGAAGTACGGCGGCGCGGCGGCGGTCTGCGGCCTTGCCGCCGGCCCGTCGTTCCCCGGCTCCATCCTGCCCTTCATCCTGCGCGGTGTGTCGGTCTACGGCATCGACTCGGTGATGCTGCCGAAGGCCCCGCGCGAGGAGGCGTGGCGACGTCTGGGCAGCGACCTGCCACTCGACAAGCTCGACAGTACTGTGAGCGAGGCAGGCCTGAGCGACCTGATGTCTCTGGCCCCCAGGATACTCAAGGGCGAAGTCCGCGGTCGCGTGGTCGTCGACGTGAACAAGTAGCGGGTCATTGCCATCCCCCCCCCCCCAAGCAGACGCCAAGCGCATGGTGTTGGGCCTTGGCCACCGCTAGAACGATCCTTCGACCAGCCGCGTTGCACGGGCCGGGGGAACGGGTGAAGTGACTCTCGATGACAATGTAGCGGCGCTGGTCGGTACGGCGGCCGCTGTGGCCCACGTGACACTTGCGGTCGCCGTCACGGTCCATGTCCTGCTCTACAAGCGCAGCGTGGGCGCCGCGGTTTCATGGATCGGCATCGCCTGGCTCTCGCCCTTCCTGGGGGGGCTGCTCTACGCGATCATGGGCATCAACCGCGTCAAGCGGCGTGCCCAGAGGTTGAAACGACAACACCTGCCGCTCGCCGGGGCCGGCGCTACGGCCGCCGTGACGCGGGACTCCCTGACGCCGCTGGAATACGCGGTCGGGCGGCTTACGGGCCTGCCGTCGAAACCGGGCAACCTCGTCGAGATGCTGCACAGCGGGGACGAGGCCTATCCCCGCATGCTCGAGGCGATCGCTGCGGCAAAGACGAGCGTCGGGCTCTGCAGCTACATCTTCCGCGACGATTCGGCCGGCGCGAAGTTCCATGAGGCGCTGAGCCAGGCCCAGCAGCGGGGCGTGAAGGTGCGCGTGCTGATCGACGGCGTCGGCGGCGGTTACTTCTGGTCGGGGACCTACGACCGGCTGCGCAAGGCCGGCGTTCCGGTCGCGCGCTTTCTGCACTCGTATTTCCCCTGGCGCATGCCGTTCGTGAACCTTCGCAATCACCGCAAGCTGCTGGTCATCGACGGTCGTGTGGCCTTCACCGGCGGGCTCAACATCGGAGCGGAAAACGTCGTTGCCGGGAACCCGGCCCATCCGGTGCGCGACACGCATTTCCGCATCGAGGGCCCGGTCGTCGAGCAGCTAACCGATGCCTTTGCCGACGACTGGCAGTTCACGACGGGCGAGCAACTCGACGACGCCTGGTTTCCGCGGCTCGACCCGGTCGGGACGGTGTTGGCGCGCGTCGTGCCCTCCGGTCCCGACGAGGACATGGAGCAGATCGAGTTCGTGACCCTGCATGCCATTTCCTGCGCGCGCGAATCGATCCGCGTGGTGACGCCGTACTTCCTGCCGGGCGAACCTCTTACAATGGCGCTGGGCCTGGCCGCGATGCGCGGCATCACGGTCGACATCCTGCTGCCCGAGAACTCCAATCACGCGATCCTCGACTGGGCGCGGCGCGTGCCGCTGCGACCGCTGATCGAGGCAGGCTGCCGCGTCTGGATGATGCCGGCGCCGTTCGACCACTCCAAGCTCATGACGATCGACGATTCGTGGTCGTTCATCGGCAGCGCCAACTGGGACACGCGCAGCTTCCGCCTGAACTTCGAGCTGAACGTCGAACTCCACGACCCGGCCTTCGCGCGCCAGATCGTCGAATCCAAGAAGCCGCAGCACTGCCTAACCCTTGCGGAAATCGATGCCGATCCGTTGCCGATCCGGCTGCGCAACAGCGCGGCACGGCTGCTGCAGCCCTACCTGTAGAAGCCTCGCGGCCGTGCTCTGGGGGTCGGCAACGGCCCCTCCGCAGGCTCGGTGCTGTCGGCGACTCGCAGTTCGAGCCTGATCGGCCGGTGGTCGGAAGGGCCGAAATCCAGTGCGTCGGCCATGCTGCAGACGAGCCTGTGGGCGAGGCAGCGGTCGAGGCGGACCGGCATGACATTGCCGGAAAGGTGAGTGGGCTCGCGCGGGCCGACATCGGCGAAGCCGGGCAGGTAGACCGGGCCTACGGCATTGTAGTCGCCGATGATGGCCGAGGGCTTGCCCTGCAGCGCCGCGGCGATGCGGGCGAGCTGGCGGCGGTTGAGCAGCTGGCCGTGCGAGAGGTGGACGTTGGCGAAGGTGATCTCGCCCAGCTGAACGATCTGCGCGCGCCGCCGCGGCAGCCTTCCGGGCAGCCGCGACGCGGGCAGCGACAGGGCCACCGGGCGGGGGAAATGGGTCGGGCTCCAGACGGCGAGCCCGTGGATCCGGCCGAGCCACGACAGCCGGTGGAAATGGCCGCCGACCAGCCCCGGCAGGGCCTCGATGTGCTGCGTGGCCTCCTGCATCAGGAGTATGTCGGGTTTCTGGATATCGATCAGCTTCGCGACGTCCTCGACGGCGGCGCCCGTGAGACGCAGCAGGTTCCAGCTGACGACCTTCACGGCTTGGCCGCCTTTTCGCGCCGGGTGCGGCGGATCCGCTCGGTCATCGGCGCCGTGCCGCCGGCGGCCGCCTGCAACTCCGCTCTCACCGATTCGCGTCGCTCGTGGATCGAGGCAATGACCTGGCCCATCGGTACGCCGAGACCGACCAGGGCCGACTCGGCAAGCTGAAGGCTCGCCTCGATCGTCTCCGGAACGGCATCGGTGACGGCCAGCGTGTAGAGATGGCGGGCATGCTCGGCATCATGTGCGCGGGCAATGATCATCACGTCCGGCCGTCGGGCTCTCACGGCGCGTACCACATCGTCGACCGCGGCCGTGTCGAGCGTCACGATCACGCCCGTCGCCTCGTCGATCCCGCACCGCTGCAGGAACAGCGCGTTGGACGCGTCGCCGAAATAGACCGGCCGGCCGAGTTTCCGCCAGCGCTCGACGCGGGCCGCGTCGCGGTCGGCCGCGATGTATGAAATCCCGTGCTTCTCGAGCTGTTCGCAGACGAGCTGGCCCACCCGCCCGTGGCCGACCACGATCACGCGCCGGGCGTGGTCCGAGGGTGGCAGCTGCGTCGCCGGAGCGTCGCTCGTGGTCTGCTCCGCCACGCGCCGTGCGACGCGGCGAGCGAAGAGCGACACGAAGGGGAGGGACGCCATGGTCAGCGATACGACCGCCAGGACGCCCGCGGCGATCCCGGACTCGACCAGGCCGAATTGCGCGGCGAGCCCAATGCCGATGAAGGCAAACTCACCGCCCGGCGCCAGCAGCAGGCTCGTCTCGACGCCGGCGGCCCACGGCACGCCGAACAGGCGGCACAGCGGGACGAGGATAATCGTCTTGAGCACCATCATCGCCACGAAGCCGCCGACCACGATCATGGGTTCGCGCCAGATGAAGCTAAGGTCGATGTGCATGCCGACCGAAAAGAAGAAGACGCCGAGCAGAAGGCCGCGAAAGGGATCGATCATCGCCTCGACGGCACGCCGGTATTCGGTCTCTGCCAGAAGCAGCCCGGCGATGAAGGCACCCAGCGCCATCGAGAGGCCGGCATAGGCCGCGATTACCCCCGATCCGACCGCGATCAGCAGGGTCGCCGCCATGAAGAATTCCGGATTGTCGGTGCTGGCGGCCAGGCGGAAAAGCGGCTTTAGAACCACCCTGCCAACCACCGCGATCACCGCGACCGCCAGCAGCGCTTCCACCATTGCGACGACGACGCCCTGCAGGATCGAGCCTTCTGAAGATCCTCCGAGAGCGCTGAGCAGGAAGAGGAGCGGGACCACGGCCAGGTCCTGCGCCAAAAGGATCGCGAAGCTGGTCCGGCCCGTGGTCGACATCATCCGGCGCTGGCCGGACAGCAGCTCCATCACGATCGCGGTCGACGACAGGGCCAGGCAGGTACCGATGATGAGCGCGGCGGCAGCGGGCTGGCCGAGCCAGAAAGCCGCCAGGCTGATGACGATGGCCGAGAGCACGACCTGCAGGCCGCCCAGCCCGAAGACGAGGCGCCGCATGGTGATCAGGCGGCGCATCGACAGTTCGAGGCCGATGAAGAAGAGCAGGAAGACGATGCCGAGATCGGCGATGAAGGCGATCTGCCTCTCGCCGGTGACGGTCAGCCAGTCGATGGCACGGGAGTAGTCGGCGAGACGGCCAAGCCCATGTGGGCCGAGCGCGGCGCCCACGACCAGGAAACCGAGGACCGGGCTGATCCTGAGGCGCTGCACGACAGGAGCCACGACAGCCGCCGTTCCCAGGACGATGAGAGCGTCCTTGAACGCGTAGATGTCGCTGGGGCCTGCCATGTCGTCCAAACATAGACTGCAGACGGCGTTCTGTGCACACTTTCGTCCGCATTCAACGAATTCGGGCGGAAACGACATGAAGGTGGTCATCACCGGCGGCGCGGGCTTCCTCGGCAAGAAGCTCGCTCGGCGCCTATTGCAGCAGGGCGAAATCGCGAATGCTTCCGGGCAACCACAGGGAATTCGGGAGCTGTTGCTGTTCGACGTCACGAATGCCGAGGGTCCCGGCCTCGACGATCCGAGGGTCAAGACCGTCGCGGGCGACATCTCCAACTTCGCGACCGTGCAGTCGATCGTCCAGGGGGCATCGACGGTGTTTCATTTTGCCGCTGTGGTCAGTGCCGGCGCCGAGGCCGATTTCGACCTCGGCTACCGGGTAAACCTCGACGGCACCCGGAACGTCCTCGAAGCCTGTCGGGCGCTCGGCACCAATCCCCGCGTCGTGTTCACCAGCTCGCTTGCCGCCTTCGGCGGCGATCTTCCTCCTGCGGTCACCGATGACACGCCCCTGACGCCCCAGACCTCCTACGGTGCCCAGAAGTCGATCGGCGAGTTCCTGGTCCGTGACTATACGCGCAAGGGGTTCCTGCGCGGCACCGCCGTCAGGCTGCCGACAATCTGCGTGCGCACCGGCCTGCCCAACAAGGCGGCCTCGACCTGGGCGAGTTCGGTGCTGCGCGAGCCGCTGACGGGTGTCGACGTCGTCTGTCCTGTGACACCCGAGACCGTCATGGTGGTCCTCAGCCCGCGCAAGACGGTCGACGCGTTCATGCGCCTGCACGATCTGCCGCCGGACGCCTTCGGTCCGGGCCGCACGCTGCTGCTCAACGGCATCAACGTGACGGCCAGGGAGCTCGAGCAGGCGGTCGGCCGGCATGCCGGCAACCGCAAGGTCGGCAAGGTCGTGTGGCGGCACGATCCGGCGATCCAGAGGATCTGCGACGGCTGGCCCCAGGGAATCGATTCGGCGCGTGCCCGTCGCCTGGGCTTCGAGACCGACAAGGACCTCGACGAGGTCGTGCGACACTTCATTGCCGACGATCTCGACGAGCAGATGAAGATCGCGAAACCTGCGGCCTGACGGCCGCGGGAAGACCGCCGCCCCTCAGCGTCCCCGCAGCATCCGCCAGCCGTTCTGGAGGTGTCGCACCGGCCCCCAGACATGCCGTGTCCGCATCATGTGCCAGCGCTGCGGCTCGTTGTCGGGGCCGGCGATGGCGCCAGCATCCTCGACATAGTCCGTGATGCCGACGGCATCTGTGTCCCAC
>JBKBLH010000045.1:0-24840 GCA_046296475.1 Reyranella sp. | reverse complement strand
GTGTCGGTTCGCGCGTTGATCGACGGCGAGCAGATGACGAAGGCGCGCTTGGCGCCGGCGCGGGCGGCGACCTCCTTGAGGGAACCCTCGAGGACGTTCGTTCCGCAGTACAGACGCCAGCTATGGCCCGAGGCACGAAAGCTCACTGATTTCCTCCTGGTCTTCGCGATCTTGCGACACGGATAGCATATTTTGCCGCCGTCCATGGCTGCACCGCGCTATGGTGGCGGCGTCCGTCGTGTGGGGAGTGAGGTCCAGTGGCATCGCCGTCGTCCGTCGCCGTCATGAGCGGCCTCGCCCTCGAGGTGGCCGTTAATCGCTGGCTGAAACCGGCCTTCGAGGCCGCATCGTCCCATCGCCTGGAGATCGACTGGCGGCCGACCACGGCGCTCATGAAGTCGATCGCCGAAGGCCAGCGTGCCGACGTCATCATCGCCATCGACGGCGCCATGGACCAGCTCTGCGCCGACCGCATCGTGCGTCCCGAGACCCGCGTCTGCCTCGCCGATTCGATCCTGGGCGTCGGTGTCCGCGAGGGCGCGCCGAAGCCCGACGTCTCGACGGTCGAGGCGTTCAAGCGGGCGCTGGTGTCTGCGCGGGCGGTCGCCTACTCCAAGGCGGGCGCAAGCGGCATCTACTTCACCGGTCTGGTCGAGCGGCTGGGCATTGCCGCCGAGGTCAATGCGCGCGCCGTCACGATCCCGATGGGCTTCACCGGCGAGAAGGTCGCGAGCGGCGAGGCCGAGATCGCGATCCAGCAGGTGAGCGAGCTGATGTCGGTCCCCGGCGTCGCCGTCGCCGGCCCGTTTCCGCCGGAGGTCCAGACCGTCTCCACCTTCGACGCCGCCATCTTCGCTGATGCCGCCAACGCCGAAGGGGCCGCCGCGTGGATGGCATTGCTGGCCTCGCCCGAAGCGGCGAAGGCCTATGCCGATGGCGGCCTGGTCTCGCGCCTGAAGCATTCCTGATTCCCGAAGACGCCCTCCTCTCGAAAGACCGGCCGCATGTCGAAGAAGCCCCGCATCGTCCTCCTGCACGGCACGCCCGTCGCCGTGGAACCCATCCAGCGCGCCTTCGCCACGCGCTGGCCCGAGGCCGAGGCCATCGACCTGCTCGACGCCTCGCTGTCGATCGATCGCGCCAAGGACCACGACCTGACGCCGCGCATGTTCGAGCGCTTCGTCGAGCTGGGCGGCTATGCGCATCGCATCGGGGCCGAGGCGATCCTCGTCACCTGCTCGGCCTTCGGGCCGGCGATCGAGCGCATGGCAAGGGAACTGCCGATGCCGGTGCTGAAGCCCAACGAGGCGATGTTCCGGGAGGCGATCGGCCGGGGCCGGCGGATCGGCATGCTCGCGACCTTCGCGCCGTCGGTGCTGACCATGACGGAGGAATTCGAGCAGTTCGTCGGCGAGGCACGGGCCCAGGCGACGCTGGAGACTATCGTGGTGGAAGGGGCGATGGACGCGCTGCGCAAGGGCGACGCCGAGCGGCACAACACGCTGATCGCCGCGCGGGCGCCGGAGCTCGCGCACTGCGACGCCATCATGCTCGCGCACTTCTCGACCTCGCGGGCGCTGGCGGCCGTCGGCGCCGCGGTAAAGACACCGGTGCTCACCGCGCCCGATGCCGCGGTCGACCGTATCAAGGCCGCCATCGGCGGCTGATCAGGGAGGACATCATGGCAAAGCGAATCGTCGAGAGCCCGCAGGCGATGAAGGCGCTGGTCGGTCAGGAGCTGGGGGTCAGCGACTGGCTGGAGATCACGCAGGAACGCATCAACACCTTCGCCGAGGCCAGCGGCGACCATCAGTGGATCCATGTCGATGTCGAGCGCTGCAAGACCGACATGCCGGACGGCAAGACCATCGCGCACGGCAATCTCACCTTCTCCGTGATCTCCACCTTCGGCAAGGACGTTCTCAGGATCGAGAACATGCGCAACGGCATCAACTACGGCTCGAACAAGGTGCGCTACACCAGCCCCGTGCAGGTCGGTGCGCGCATCCGCGGCCGCCAGAAACTGCTCGCCGCCGACGAGATGAAGGACGGCGGCATCCGCATGACCTACCAGTGGACCGTCGAGATCGAGGGCCAGGAGCGCCCGGCCTGCGTCGCCGAGACCATGAGCATCGCCTACGCGAAGACGTAGGCGCCGACGACTCTCTTCCTCAGTCAAATGCAGGCTATCGCATATGAACTAAGGATCCCTCACTTCGTTCGGGATGACACTTTTGTTGGGATTTTCGCAGTACGTTGACTCCAAAAACAGGTGTCATCCTGAGCGCAGCGAAGGATCCTTGTTCAATGCGACAGCCCTGCATTTGAATGGGGAGGACGATGGTTCTCCGCCCCGCTTGCTACTTGCGCCTGAGATAGTCGATCGCGAGATAGCTGAGCGCGCGCACGCCGTACTTGAGCGCGGGCTCGTGGACGCGGAAGAGCGGCGAATGGTTGGCCGGCGCCTGCAGCGGGTCGACGTCCGGCGGCACCACGCCCAGGAAGAAGAACATGCCGGGCACGACCTGGGCGAGATAGGAGAAATCCTCGGCGCCCATCACCGGGCGCACCTCGGTGACGCGCTGGGGGTCGAGGCCGTCCTTCAGGCTGCCGGTGCCCCAGTCGGTGAGCGGCGGATCGTTGTAGGTCACCGGCACGCCGTCGAAGACCGTGACGGTGGCCCTGGCGCCGGCGGCCTCGGCGATGGCGCTGGCGGTCCTGTCGATGCGCTTGCGGATCTCGGCGCGCACGCCCTCGTCGTGGGTGCGGATGGTGCCTTCCATGGCGACCGAATCGGGCAGGATGTTGTTGCGCACGCCGCCATGGATGGTCGAGACCGAGATCACCGCCGGCGAGAGGGTGGGATCGAGTTGGCGGCTGACGATGGTCTGCAGCGCCAGGATGATCTGGGCCGAGGTGACGACGGGATCGATGCCGCGCCACGGCTGCGAGCCGTGCGTCTGCCGGCCCTCGACGTCGATCTTGAGGCGATCGGCGCTCGCCATCAGCCCGCCGGGACGCAGCGCGATCACGCCCGAGCGGATGCCCGAGGTGACGTGCAGGCCGAACACGGCGGACGGCGCCGGGTTCTGCAGGCAGCCGTCGTCGATCATCGCCTGGGCGCCGCTCGGACGGCCGTCGTTGGAGCCTTCCTCGTTGGGCTGGAAGATCAGCTTCACCGTGCCCGGGATCTCGTCCTTCAGGCCGGCCAGGATCTCGGCCACCCCCATCAGGATGGCGACGTGGCAATCGTGGCCGCAGGCATGCATCACCGGCACGGTCTGGCCGAGATACTGCGCCGTGGCCCGGGAGGCGAAGGGCAGGTCGACCTTCTCCTCGACCGGCAGCGCATCCATGTCGGCCCGCAGTGCCACCACGCCGCCGGGCCTGCCGCCCTTCAGCACGCCCACGACGCCGGTGATCCCGACGCCCGTCCTCACCTCGTAGCCGAGCTTCTCCAGGTGCGCGGCGGCGAGCGCGGCGGTGCGCGTCTCCTGATAGGAAAGCTCCGGATGCTCGTGAATGTCGCGCCGCCACGCGATGACCTTGTCCTCGATTGCGAGCGCCGCGGCGGAAATGCGCTCGGAAAGTTCGTTCTCGGGGGTGATGTCGTTCATGAGATGAGTGTCCTCGGCGACGGGGCGGGGCGCGCAAGGACTTATTGGGCTCGGGCCCTGATGTCCTCAAAAAAATACATAAAGTGTAGTGGGCGTCGCGCGACATGCTCCCGTCTATCCTTGCCGTGGTGGGCCTGGAGAGGGTAAGGCTCAGTTAAGATGCGAGTTGCTAGTGCTGATTCGAGGTCCATTCCTGAATTGGCGCTCAATGTTGCGAATAACCCCGCCGGGAACCTTTCACGCTCGGTTGCATTGCAAGACGTTACCCTGCCTCCGGCATCGCCTGTTTAATCTTGGGGTCGGCGCGTCGACGCGAACCCAAAGCGGAGCATGCCTTATGGCCGAGATGCGTAGTCTGGATCCGGAAGCCACCGCGCTCAGCCTCATGCTGGCGGTGATCGCTTCCTCCAACACCCCACTTATACTGCTCGACGGTGACTTGCGCGTAATTGCGGCCAGCGCCTCTTTCTGTCGCGCCTTCCAGCTCGAACCCGCAAGCGTCCCCAAGAGCCAGTTTTCCGGACTGGGGCGAGGCGAATGGAACGTGCCTCAGCTTACCTCTCTGCTTGAAGGCACTGCCTCGGGGGCGGCGGAAGTTCAGGCCTATGAGTTCGAGCTGAAACGCGAGGGACAGGCACCCAGGTTGCTCGTAATGAACGCGCGCAAGCTCGATTACATCGACAAGGAGCAGATCCGTCTGCTCCTCGCGGTGGCTGATGTAACCGAGGCCCGGGCCAGCGAAAAGCTCAAGGACAACCTCCTGCGCGAGAAGGCCATCCTCCTGCAGGAAGTTCAGCACCGCGTCGCAAACAGTCTCCAGATCATTGCCAGCATCCTCATGCAGAGCGCGCGTAAGGTGCAGTCGGACGAAACCCGTGGACATCTCCACGATGCCCATAGCCGGCTGATGTCCATTGCTGCCGTGCAGAAGCATCTCGCGGCATCACGGTTGGGCGAAGTCGAGATTCGCACCTATCTCACCCAGTTGTGCAAGAGCCTCGGCGCGTCGATGATCCTCGACCCTAAGGCACAGTCGATCGAGGTTGTCGTCGACGATAGTGCGACGAATGCGGACATTTCAGTCAGTTTGGGGCTGGTGGTCACTGAGCTGGTGATCAACGCCCTCAAACATGCGTTCCCAGGGCATCGCGCCGGGAAGATCATTGTTCAGTATAGCTCGCAGGGGCCGAACTGGACGCTGTCGGTCAGCGACAACGGGATCGGAATGCTCACCGAACCGTACAGTGGCAAGCCGGGCCTCGGCACAAACATCGTCGAGGCCCTGGCAAAGCGTCTCGAAGCGGAAGTCGAGGTTTCCGACGCACACCCGGGCACGGTCGTCTCGATTTCCCACGCGGAGCTTGCGACTGATGGGGCGGGGCAGACGATCTGATGGCCCAGAGCGCACCCCCGCCCACCAGCGGCACCGTCGTATTGGTCGTCGAAGACAACCAACTCATTCTGATGAGCGCCCTCGATCTCGTTGCGACGGCTGGTTACGAAGGCGTCGGTGCCTCGAACGCCGATGAGGCCATTGCCATCCTGGAAAACCGGGCGGACGTGAAACTGGTTTTCACTGACATTGAAATGCCCGGCACAATCGACGGCGTGAAGCTGGCCCATTACATCCGGAACCGCTGGCCGCCGATTCATCTGATCGTGGCCTCCGGGAGGCAAATCCTGGATGAGAGTCAGCTTCCGTCCGGGTCGAGATTCTTCTCCAAACCCTACGACAACACCACGATTGTAGAAGAGATGGGTCGAATGCTTGCTGCAATCGACGCTGACAAGTCCGTGCCTTAGGAATTGAGAGACGATCACCGTCTCGACAAATCGGCAGGCGGAGCTTCGGGCGCGCCTGTCCCGAATGGAGGCGCTTCTGCCCGTGCCGAAGCCCCTATCCATGGTGTAGCCAGCAACGCAAGCTGCGGACGACCTGCGGCTTTAGCATCGAGCCATGCTCCGGGACTGAGTCCTCATCGGCATCGACCGCCTATAGGACTCGCACGAGACATAACCGGGCGGCGGGGCGTGGGGCCGCAGCCAACCGGAGACACGTCATGGCGCGCCGCAGTCCGAACAGCCACCAGCTCCGAATGCGAGAGCTGCCCCACGTTGCCCGCCTGCACCGGGCGGAGCCCTTCCGCCTGGCCGACAACGCCGGGTTGGAAACTGCCGCCGATCGGATCGCCGGACCGAAGGGATGGGAGTCCGTCGCCGGTCGGTCGCCCGCCGATGCGGTGGATCGGCGCGTCCGGTATCGAGACCCGGCCAGCGCCGGAGCCCTGCAGGGGGCCGCAACTCACCGTGACTGGCGGCACCACGCGCTGAGGGTAGGCACGTGGCCTCTTCACCCCGAGACACTCCGGCATATGCCGCCTTAGCGCTTCGATATAGGTGGGTAGAGTGGTGGGTAGGATCGCTGAAGATATCGATGAAGCCTGTATTGTTGGGCTTTATCGAAATAGATGGCGGTGGGCGCAGTCCGCCGCGAACCATTCTCCACGGTAATTCCCTGCTAATAGGCAAAATAACAGGGAATTTCGGGAGTCCGCGACGACGTCGCGCCGTAGAAAGCGCGGAGGCTCTGGCATTCATTGCTCCCAGCCCTGATTTCGGCCGTCGCGGAACAGGGAATTAGTTTCTACCGAACAGGGAAATTGCGAGAAGGAACAGGAAATTGGCGCCGTCCGCGTATGCTAGCCTCTTCAGAGCCGGACGACGCACGCCTCACCGGAGTGCCTTGAGGCCTGCCAGCTCATGACGCACATCATCGTGCAATTGATCAATGGCACGAGCTGGCAAGCGGCGATCACCGTTGAAGGCCTTGCGTTAAAGAAGCCCAAGATCAAGAAGCTCGCGAAGCAATCCTGGAAAGGCCGGCAGCGCGCGCAGATCAAGTCGACCGGCTACGTGGTCGACACACTTGAGGCAGCCCTTTGGGCGGTGGATTCGACCGTCAGCTTCAGGGACGCGATCCTGCTGGCTGTAAACCTAGGCGATGACGCCGATACGGTGGGCGCCGTTGCCGGCCAGCTGGCCGGGGCGCGATACGGCTACGAGGCGGTACCCGCGAACTGGACGACCACGGTCGCCTGGTCAGACCGGATCGTGACGCTGGCGCGAGATCTTCATAAAGCCGGCCCTGCATAGGTGCGGAAGCGACTCCTCTGGCGGCGATAAAGTGAAGCAACGGAAGTATCGTCTGCGCAGCACCTTCGCAACTTCATGAGCTGCACTTCGAGTTGAGAAGAAGACGAAACGGAGCGTCCCTGCGTTGCCGGAACATGCCGGCATCAACGCAAGGACTGACGATGACGATGACGAAGCCGAAGAAAGCCGCTGTGGGTCAAGTCGCACCGGTCAAATCTACCGCCGGCAAGAAGCCCGCTAGGTCACACACCAAACTGGCCATGCTGGAAAAGCTGCTGCGTCGGCCGCAGGGCGCAACCATCGCCCAGCTCTGCAAGGCGCTCAGCTGGCAGCAGCACAGCATCTGTGGCGCGATGGCCGGGCCGCTGAAAAAGGAGGAAGCTGGCGGTTACATCGGAGAAGACCGACGGAACCCGAATCCACCGGATCGCGGGGTGAGTCGCGACATGCGAACCGACCAGAAGAAGAAGCTCGAGGCCGAGATCGTGGAACTGGCCCATCTCGGACTGGAGGATCTCCGCAAACGCTGGCTGACCCGTCTCGGCACGCCGCCCGATTATCAGAGCGCCGACCTGCTGCGCCGCCATTTGGCCTACGAGCTGCAGGTCCGGGCCTATGGCGGTCTCAGGGTCGAGACCCGACGCCGCCTGCGCCGGCTGGATACCTCCTTCCGGAAAGACCCTGCTTACACCCCCTTGCCCAACTACGGTCTGAAGGCGGGCACCATACTGACCC
This sequence comes from Reyranella sp., assembly GCA_046296475.1. Lineage (GTDB taxonomy): Bacteria > Pseudomonadota > Alphaproteobacteria > Reyranellales > Reyranellaceae > Reyranella. Next base: position 17,335 of record JBKBLH010000045.1, on the reverse strand, counting down.
GGGAGTGGAAGGGCGTGGCCCATCGGGTGGGCGTCATGGACGAGGGCTTTGAATACAAGGGCAAGCGCTACGGCTCGCTGTCGGAGATCGCCAACCTCATCACCGGCAGTCGATGGTCGGGGCCGGTCTTTTTCGGTTTCCGGGAGCGCCGCCAATGACCCCCGCTGTGCGTCGCTGTGCTGTCTACACCCGCAAATCGACTGAAGAGGGTCTGGAACAGGCATTCAACTCCCTGGATGCCCAGCGAGAGGCCTGTGAGGCCTATATTGAGAGCCAGGCCCATGAGGGCTGGCAATTGGTGAAGACCGCCTACGACGACGGCGGCTTCTCTGGCGGCACCATGGAGCGGCCCGCGGTGAAGCGTCTAATGGCCGACCTCAAACAGGGCCTGATCGACATCGTAGTCGTCTACAAGGTCGATCGGCTGACGCGCTCGCTGGCCGACTTTGCAAAGATCGTCGAGATCCTGGACGGCCATGGTGCGTCCTTTGTGTCGATAACCCAGCAGTTCAACACCACCAGCTCGATGGGGCGGCTCACCCTGAATGTGCTGCTGTCCTTTGCTCAGTTTGAGCGCGAGGTCACGGGCGAGCGCATCCGTGACAAGATCGCAGCCTCGAAGCGCAAGGGCATGTGGATGGGGGGAACCGTCCCGATGGGCTACGCGGTGGCCAACCGCCAGCTGAAGGTCGAAGATTCAGAGGCCGCGCATGTCCGTCTGATCTTCCGCCGCTACCTGGCATTGGGGTGTGTCTCGGCCCTTGTCGATGACCTGAAGAAGAAGGGCGTTGTCAGCAAGGCGAAGGTGTCGCGACGCGGCAATAAATACGGTGGCAAGCCTTTTGGTCGCGGCGCTCTCTATCACCTGCTGCAGAACGAACTTTATCGTGGGATCATCTTACACAAGGGCGTTGCTAACCCGGGCCAGCACTCCGCCATCGTGCCCAAGGCGCTCTGGGACAAGGTCCAGAAGGCAATCGGCAGCAATCGCAAGAAGAGCAAACGGACAAAGGCATCGACGCCTGGGCACATGCTGACGGGCCTGATGAGAGACGACCGCGGCAACCGAATGAGCCCGGGCTATACGCGCAAGGCCAACGGTCAGCTCTATCGGTACTATTTTAGCCAAGCGCTCGACCGTGGCGGCGAAAATGAGCCCGGCTCCGTCACCCGTGTCCCTGCTGCAGCGATTGAAGAGCTTGTCGTGGCCGAGCTGCAGCGGCGACTTCCTCAGGCGCAAGCTGCACGCTGGTCGCTGCTTACGTCGTCCGAGACGGCGCTTCGCGTCAGGGCAATGGTCACCGGAGTTCAGGTGAAGGTCGATGAGGTCCTGTTAACGCTCGGCGTTGAAGCGGTCGCAGCTCTCGACCGCAAGACCAGGGCCGCACTGAAATCAAACACCATTACCGTGCCGGCTCAACTGAAGAGAACCGCAAGTGGAAAGTCGATCGTAAGTCTCGACGGTCGCGCTAAAAACGCCTCACATCTAGACAAGGCACTTATCCGGGCGGTCGCGCGCACAAACCACTGGCGTGAACTACTCGAATCTGGAACTGCACGATCAGCACATGACATTGCTCGCCACGAGGGCTGCAGGGTCAGTTACATCACGCGTCACCTGCCCTTAGCTTTCCTGGCGCCCGATCTGGTCGAGGCGATCATCGACGGCAAGCAGCCGCGCGGTGTGATCCTGAAGGACCTCAAGGAAAGCAAGGTTCTGCGCTGGCACTATCAATAATGGCAATCACATCCGGTCAAGGACATGAGTTCGGTCTGTCAGGAAGTCCGCGCAAACGTTCTGTCACCGGGTTTGCTGCGTCGGCGCGTTCCCCATTTAAACGTGCTGCGGAACATTACTTCCACGTTGGGGACAGGGTAATTGGCTACTTCGAGGCGTCGCTTGAGATCGCGGCTCCTGGCCACCAGCGCGCGATAGGTTCTCTGGTGCATTCCCTTGGGGCGTCCCGCGGCTATTTTGGCGGTTACTTTCATCTCCTGCGCGATCAGACGCGCCGGTCCCATGCGCTGACTGGCGTATTGCAGACCGTGGCAGACGCGACACAACCAGAGGCCATCGAAATACAGGGAGCGGCGGGAGCGCGAGCAGTCAGGGCATTCCAGCCACCATTGCGTCGGTTTCTCGGGGCGAACATCCTTGACCAGGCTAATTTCGATGCTGTCGTTGTAATAGACGTGAAGTGGCGGTGGCATCGCGCGGCTCAGCTCGTATTCAAGGCCCAAGCGGCCCGGCGAAACGCCGTAGATTGTGCCGTTGCCGCCGACCACGCCTCGCGGACCTGACCAGAAGCAATCGGCGGTCTCGCCCACCTCGATCGTCTGGAGCTCGTTTGCGTCGATCGCTGGCAGCGCTTCAAGATGTTCGGTCATGACGGCCGCCACCGCTTCTACTCCGACATCTAAAAACTAGATGTCCGTCTAGAAAACTAAATCCACGGCCAAAAATATCGGGATCTTACTCGGGAGTAAATCGACACTCCTCGAAATGGCGGTGGAGAAAACGGCGCCGAAGTCCTCACTCCATCCATGAGGTAAGGCGCTATCGAGTATCTGATGAATCGAAACGGAGGCGAATTGGCCGGCCAATTAATGGCTTCCGGCGAGTTCACAGACGCCGGAGAAAAGTTTGTTTGCCTCGCTGGCGGACAGGGCGGGATTCGAACCCGCGGTGGCTGTTACACCACGCACGCTTTCCAAGCGTGTGCCTTAAACCGCTCGGCCACCTGTCCGGCATGCGCGGTCGGCCGCTCTTATAGCGCGGTGGATGGATTGGGCAACGTCCTTCCCCGTCGCGGGCCGCTTGGCTAGGGTCCAAGCGGTTCTTGACCGGCGCTTGGGGGAGTAATGGTCGTGTTTCGGGCCCTGGGCTGGCTGTTTCTGGCCCTGGCCGTCGCAGTGATCGTGCATGACCTGCTGACCTGGTGGTCGCAGGGCCGCTATCCGTTCTCGACCTTCGGCAGCCTGTGGGCGCATCTCGACCCGGGCTCGCTCGGCAACACGCAGACCTCGGCGCGGCGCCATCTCTCGGGCGTCCTGTGGACCTGGATGATGCGGCCGCTGCTCGGCTTGCCGGCGGTGCCGGCCTTCCTGGTGCTGGGGGGCGTCCTGCTCTGGATCGGCCGCCGCGAGCTCGGGCGTCCGGATCCCGGCGTCCTGATGGGCTCGCGCCCGCGCCGGCGGCGTGGGGGGCTCCTGTGATCGTCGGCTGGCGATAGCCAGGGTCATTCCGAGTACGCTCGAACACCACCACCAACCTCATCCTGAGGAGACGTGCGAAGCACGGCGTCTCGAAGGATGGGAACGCGCATCTCGCCTGTTGCCCATCCTTCGAGACGCGGCCTGCGGCCGCTCCTCAGGATGAGGTAGGGGGACGCTTCGAGACGGAAGACCCTACCGGTTGTCCATCTTCAGCGCGGCGATGAAGGCGGATTGCGGGATCTCGACCTCGCCGATCTGCCGCATGCGCTTCTTGCCCTTCTTCTGCTTCTCCAGGAGCTTCTTCTTGCGGCTGATGTCGCCGCCGTAGCACTTGGCCAGCACGTCCTTGCGCATCGGGCTGATCGTCTCGCGGGCGATCACGCGGCCGCCGATCGCGGCCTGGATGGCGATCTTGAAGAGCTGGCGCGGGATCAGGTCCTTCAGCCGCTCGCAGAGCTGGCGGCCGCGGCTCTCGGCGGCGTTCTTGTGCACGATCATACTCAGCGCATCGACCGGCTCGGCGTTCACCAGGATGGCGAGCTTCACCAGCTCGCTCTCCTCGTAGCCGCCCATCTCGTAGTCGAAGCTGGCATAGCCGCGCGTCATCGACTTCAGCCGGTCGTAGAAGTCGAACACGACCTCGTTCAGCGGCAGGCGGTAGACCGCCATGGCGCGCGTGCCGGCATAGGTGAGCTCCATCTGCTGGCCGCGCCGCTCCTGGCAGAGCGTCAGCACGGAGCCCAGATGCTCGTCGGGCGTGATGATCGTGGCCTTGATCCACGGCTCTTCCATCGACTCGATCTTCATCGGGTCGGGATAATCGGCCGGGTTGTGCAGCTCCATCGACGTGCCGTCGACCATCTTGACCTTGTAGACGACCGAGGGGGCCGTCGTGACGAGGTCGAGGTTGAACTCGCGCTCCAGCCGCTCCTGCACGATCTCGAGATGCAGGAGGCCGAGGAAGCCGCAGCGGAAGCCGAAGCCCAGGGCGGCGCTGGTCTCGGCCTCGAAGTGGAACGAGGAATCGTTGAGGCGCAGCTTGGCGAGCGATTCGCGCAGCGTCTCGAACTCGGCGGCGTCGGCCGGGAACAGGCCGCAGAACACCACCGGGACGCTGGGCTTGAAGCCCGAGAGCATTTCCGAGGCGGGCTTGCGGTCGTCGGTGATCGTGTCGCCGACCTTGCAGTCGGCGATGGTCTTGATGCCGGCGATGATGAAGCCGATCTCGCCCGGGCCGAGCTCGGCCACGTCGGTGGGCTTGGGCTTGAACACGCCGACCTTGTCGAGATCGTAGGCCGCGGCCGCCGCCATCATGCGGATCTTCATGCCCCGGCGCAGCACGCCGTCCTGCACGCGCACCAGGGTCACGACGCCGAGATACGGGTCGTACCAGCTGTCGACCAGCAGGGCCTTCAGCGGCGCGTCGCGGTCGCCCTTGGGCGGCGGCAGGCGCTTGACCATAGCCTCGAGCAGGTCGTCGATGCCGAGGCCGGTCTTGGCCGAGACCTTGACCGCGTCCGACGTGTCGATGCCGACCACATCCTCGATCTCGCGGCTGACCCGCTCGGGGTCGGCCGACGGCAGGTCGATCTTGTTCAGGACCGGGATGATCTCGTGGTTGGCGTCGATCGCGTGATAGGCATTGGCCAAGGTCTGCGCCTCGACGCCCTGGCTGGCGTCGACCACCAGCAGCGAGCCCTCGCAGGCGGCCAGCGAGCGGCTGACCTCGTAGGCGAAGTCGACATGGCCCGGCGTGTCCATCAGGTTCAGCACGTAGGTCCTGCCGTCCTGCGCCTTGTAGTCGAGGCGCACGGTCTGCGCCTTGATGGTGATGCCGCGCTCGCGCTCGATGTCCATCGAATCGAGCATCTGGTCCTGGAACTCGCGCTCCGTCACCGCCCCGCAGGCCAGCAGCAGCCGGTCGGCCAGCGTGCTCTTGCCGTGGTCGATATGGGCGATGATCGAGAAGTTACGGATCAACGAAAGGTCGGTCATGTGTTCTGACGCATCTACGCTTGTTCGAGAAAAGCTGTCATCCCGAGCGCAGCGAGGGACCCTTGGCGAGACCGACCAAAGGTCCCTCGCTTCGCTCGGGATGACAACGTTTTTGTATTAGCCACGCAGTACAGCGCCCGTGACCTTCGTCACCTGGGCCACGATCTTGTTACACACGGCCTCGATCTCCGCATCGGTCAAGGTGCGCTCCATGGGCTGCAGGGTCACCGCGATCGCGAGCGACTTCTGGCCCTCGGGTACGCCCTTGCCGGCATAGACGTCGAACACGCGCGCGCCCGCGATCAGCGCCTTGTCGGCGTTGCGCGCTGCGCGCACCAGCTTCTCGGCCTCGACGCCGGCCTCCACGAGGAACGCGAAGTCGCGCTCGACCGGCTGGAACGGCGACAGGACCAGCTTCGGCCGCGCCTTGGTGGCCTTCGCCTTGGGCAGCGGCGGCGCATCGAGGAACACCTCGAAGGCGGCCACGGGACCCTTGAGGTCGGCCTCGGCGACGATCCCGGGATGCAGCTCGCCGAAATAGGCCATCACCCGGTCGCCGAGCTTCAGCGATCCGGAGCGGCCGGGGTGGTACCAGTCCGGCGCGCCCGGCTGCGACGAGAGCGTGTCCGGGGCGCCGATGGCGGCCAGCACCGCCAGCGCATCGGCCTTGGCGTCGAAAGCGTCGACGGTGCGCGCGGGGCCGGCCCAGTTGCGCGGCACCGCCGCGTGATGGCGGATGCCGGCGGCGACGGTGCGCTGGCCCTGCGGCGTCGCATCCTTGTATTGCGGGCCGACCTCGAACAGTGCCGGATCGGCGAGGCCGCGCGCCTCGTTGCGCGACGCCGCGTCGATCAGGTTGGGGAGGATCGAGGGCCGCATCGTGTCGAGCGTCGCGTCGATCGAGTTGAGCAGGCGCACGTCGGCACCGCCGCCGCCGAAACGCTCGGCCTTCTTCAGCGGCAGGAACGACCAGGTCACCGCCTCGTTCAGGCCGCGCGCCGCCAGCGCCCGGCGCGCCTGCGGCGTGCGTCGCTGCATTGCATCGCGCGCCGGCTTCGACGTGGCCGACAGGCTCGGCAGCGAGGTGGTCGGGATGTTGTCGAAGCCGAACACGCGCGTGACTTCTTCCACGAGGTCGGCCTCGCCCACGATGTCGGGGCGCCACGACGGCACGGCGGCGGTCCACGGGCCGCTGCCGCTCACCTCGAAGCCGAGCTTCTTCAGGATGGCGGCGGTCTCCGCGCCCGGCACGTCGATGCCGGTCAGCGTCTTCACGCGATCGGCGCGCAGCTCGTAGCGGCGCTGCCAGTTCGGCATGACGCCGCTCGACACCAGCTCGCTGCACTCGCCGCCGCACAGGTCGAGGATCAGCCGCGTCGCGACCTCGGCGCCCCACCAGCAGGATTCAGGATCGATGCCGCGCTCGTTGCGGTAGCGCGCGTCGGACAGGATGCCGAGCTTGCGGCCGGAGGCCGCGATGCCGATCGGCTGGAAGTAGGCGGCCTCGAGGAAAACTTCGGTGGTGCTCTCCTGAACGCCGGTCTCCTCGCCGCCCATGATGCCGCCGATGCCATGCACCGCCTTCGAATCGGCGATCACCGACACCGCGGGATCGAGCGTGTAGGTCTTGCCGTCGAGAGCCAGGATCTGCTCGCCCTCGCGCGCCTGGCGCATGACCAGGTCGCCGGAGAGCTTCGCCGCATCGAACACGTGCAGCGGCCGGTTGAGGTCGAAGGTCACGAGGTTCGTGATGTCGACCAGCGCCGAGATCGGGCGCAGGCCGATCGCCTTCAGCCGGCGCTGCAGCCAGTCGGGCGAGGGTCCGTTCTTCACGCCGCGGAAATGGCGGCCGACCACGATGGCGCACGGGCTGTCGGGCTTCGCCTCGTAGCCATGCGTCCACTTGATCGGGCTCGCGTAGGTGCCCTTGATAGGATCGGCCTTTACAGGCTTCAGGGTGCCGAGGCCGGCGGCGGCGAGGTCGCGCGCGATGCCGTGGACGCCGAGGCAATCGCCGCGATTGGGCGTCACCTTGATCTCGATCACCGCATCGCCGAGGCCCAGCGCCTCGGCCGCGGCCATGCCGGTCACGCTCTCGGCCGACAGGTCGATGATGCCGCTATGGTCGTCGCCCAGCTGCAGCTCGCGCGAGGAGCAGAGCATGCCGTTCGACTCCTCGCCGCGGATCTTGCCGGCCTTGAGGTGCAGGTCGGTGCCGGGGATGTAGCTGCCCGGCGGCGCGAAGATGCCCTTCATGCCGGTGCGCGCGTTGGGCGCGCCGCACACGACCTGGACGATGCCGGCGCCGGTGTCGACCTTGCAGACCCTCAGGCGGTCGGCATTGGGATGCTGCACCGCCTCGACCACGTAGCCCACGACGAAGCCCTTGAGCGCCTCGGCCGGGTCGGTGATGCCCTCGACCTCGAGGCCGAGCATGGTCAGCGCGTCGCGCACCTCGCCGAGAGTCGCGGTCGTGTCGAGATGCTCCTTGAGCCAGGACAGGGTGAACTTCATTTCACGGCCTCCAGAGCCGAGAAGCCGTAATGGCGCAGCCAGCGCAGGTCGGCGTCGAAGAAGGCGCGCAGGTCGGGGATGCCGTACTTCAGCATGGCGATGCGATCGATGCCCATGCCGAAGGCGAAGCCCTGGTAGACGGCGGGATCGAGGCCGCAATTGGCGATCACGTTGGGATGGACCATGCCGGAGCCCAGGATCTCCAGCCACGAATCGCCGGCGCCGATCCTGAGCTCGCCGCCCTTCCAGGTGCAGCCGATGTCGACCTCGGCCGACGGTTCGGTGAAGGGGAAGTAGGAGGGGCGGAAGCGCAGCGGCAGGTCGTCGACCTCGAAGAAGGCGCGGCAGAAATCGACCAGGCAGCCCTTGAGATGGCCCATGTGCGTCGTGCGGTCGATCACCAGGCCCTCGACCTGATGGAACATCGGCGTGTGCGTGGCGTCGCTGTCGATGCGGAAGGTGCGGCCGGGCACGATGATGCGCAGCGAGCCGCCGTCGGCCAGGCGCTTCTGCACGTCCTTGTTCAGCATGGTGCGTGCCTGCACCGGCGAGGTGTGAGTGCGCAGCACCATCGGCGTGGCGGCGGCACGCGACGGCAGGGAGAACGTGTCCTGCATCTGGCGCGCCGGATGGTCGGGCGGGATGTTGAGGGCGGTGAAGTTGTGCCAGTCGTCCTCGATGTCGGGACCGTCGGCCCAGGTGAAACCCATCTCGCCGAAGATCGCGGCGAGCTCGTCCATCACCTGGCCGATCGGGTGCAAGGTGCCCTGTCCCTCGGGCCGCACCGGCAGGGTGACGTCGATCTTCTCCGCCGCGAGCCGGGCTTCGAGCGCGGAGGCGCTGAGCGAGCCCTTGCGGGCCTCGAGCGCGGCTTCGATCTCGCCCTTGAGCTGGTTCACACGCGCGCCGAATTCCTTGCGCTGCTCGGGCGCGAGCCCGCCTAGCGTCTTCATCAGCCCGGTGACGCTGCCCTTCTTGCCGAGCGCGGCCACGCGGGCGGCTTCCAGCGCGCCGAGGTCGGCGGCGGCCTGGACGGCGTCGAGCGCCGCGCTGCGAATCGTCGAAAGATCGTCCATCTTTCCCACTCTCGAAACCGAACACGAAAAAAGGGAGCCTGTGGTCCAGGCTCCCTCTTTGCGATCTCTGCCAGCCGCGCGCGACGCGCGGAAGACTACTTGAGGGCGGCCTGGGCCTGGTCGACCAAAGCCTTGAACGCTGCCGGCTCCCGCGCGGCGAGATCGGCCATGACCTTGCGGTCCATTTCGATCCCGGCCTTGAGGATGCCGTTCATGAACTGCGAGTAGGTCATGCCATGCTCGCGGGTCGCCGCGTTGATGCGCTGGATCCAGAGGCCACGGAACGCGCGCTTCTTGTTGCGGCGGTCGCGATAGGCGTACTGAAGGCCCTTCTCGACCTTCTCGATGGCGACGCGGAACGCCACCTTGGAGCGGCCGCGATAACCCTTGGCGAGCTTCAGGACCTTCTTGTGACGAGCGTGTGCAGCCACGCCCCGCTTGACGCGTGCCATGGTCTACCTCTCGTACGGGAAGAAGTTGCGCTTCAGGATGCGGGTATCGGGCTCGGACACGATGACCATGCCGGTCGCCTGACGGAGGAAGCGGTTGCCCCGCTTGCTCATGCCGTGGCGCTTGCCCACGACCCCATGTTTCACCTTGCCGGACGCGGTGAAGCGAAAACGCTTCTTGGCCGCGCTCTTGGTCTTCATCTTGGGCATTTTTGTTCCTTTTCAAAGGGTTAGCGCTTGCGCGCCGGTCCCGGCCCCCTGCGTTGGCAGACCGCCGGAAAGTCCTTACGAAGCAGCCGAGGCAATGCCCTTATTGGCCAAGCCGCCCGAAGGAACGCGGCTTATACAGAGGCGGCCCGATACGTGCAAGCATGCCGGGATCGGGCCGAAGGGCCAATCGACGGGGATTTTCGCATGAAACTGGCAGGGAAGGTGGCTCTGGTGACCGGGGCCCAGCAGGGCATCGGGGCGGCGATCGCGCGGGCGCTGGCGGCCGAGGGGGCCGACGTGGCGGTAAGCTGGCTCGACGACCGGGCGGGCGCCGAGGCGGTGGCGCGCGACATCGCCCAGGCGGGCCGCCGGGCCCACCTGCTGCGAACCGACGTCTCCAGGGTCGCCGAGATCGAGGCGATGGTCGCCGAAACGGTGCAGGTGCTGGGGGCGCCCGACATCCTGGTGAACAATGCCGGCGTCTATCCGCGGGTGCCGCTGCTCGAGATGAAGGAGAGCGACTGGGACTATCTGATGGACATCAACCTGAAGGCCGGCTGCTTCGCGGCCATCGCCGTCGCCCGGGCCCTGATCGGCGCCGGGCGGAAGGGCGGTTCGATCATCAACCTCTCCTCGCAGGCGATCCGCGGCGCCGTGCGCGGCGTCCACTACAGCGCGAGCAAGGGCGGCGTCGTCTCGATGACGCGGGCGATGGCGCTCGAACTGGCGCCGCACGGCATCCGGGTCAACGCGATCGCGCCCGGCACCACCGACACCGCCCAGCCGCGCTACGGCAACACCGACGCCGAGCTGGTCGAGATGGCCCGCGCCAACATCCCGCTGGGCGGCAAGCTGCTCTCCCCCGAGCAGATCGCCCGCAGTGCCGTCTTCCTCGCCTCCAACGATTCGGATGCCATCACGGGCCAGGTGCTGCACGTCAACGGCGGATCGTACATGCCGTAGGAGCACGGGATGATTGTCTTATCGGAGCGCGCAACTCCAGTTGCGCTCATGTCTTGCTGATCGACGAAGCAGGAGCGCCACTGGAGTGGCGCGCTCCATTGACAGTTCAGACTTCAGCAGGGCGACTGCTTCTTCCCCGTCTCGATGAAGGCCGCGATGCAGGCGCCGAACTTGCGGGCGAAGGCGGAGTCGGCGGCGTTGTGGCCCTTGAAGCCTTCGGGCGCGTCGATGAGGTCGGCCTCGATGCCCGTCCGGGCGAAGATCGACCGGGCATCGTCCATGCGGCCGCCGACGTCATAGGCATCGTCGGCGAAGTTCACCACGACGAGGCGCGGACCGCGCCTGATGCCTTCGAGCATGTGCTGCCACTCCGAGCGTGCGCGGGTCTGGTCGCGCATCTTTTCGACCACGCCGTGATGAGCCGCCGCGATCGAGATCACGCCGTCGGCCGCGGCGCCGCGCTGCAATGCCGCCAGCGACACCCAGGCGCCGGCCGACTGGCCGGCGAGGATGACCCTCCGGTAGCCCATGGCCTTCGCCCTGGCGACGGCGTCGGCCAGCGCGGTGGCGTCGCTCGCCCAGTCGGCGATCCATTCGCGATCGAAGCGATAGAGGTCGTAACCCGCGCGCGTGAAGTGGCCGACCCACGGCTGCGGTGCGCTGTCGGTCGAGTTCCGGCCGGCGCTGTATCCGTGGCTCCACACCAGCAGCCCGGTGGCGAGCTGCGGTCCGCGCATCGACCAGTAGGGTTGCGGCCGCAGCCGACCGATATCGGCCGCGCCGACGGAACGCGCCGGCACCAGTTCGCGCCAGTCGTGTCCGGTCACCGTGTAGTTGTTCACGATGTGGAGCGTGCATTCCTGCTTGGTGCGCTCCAGGCAGCGCTTGAGGGCGGAGCTTATGGCGTGCGTCGGGTCGGGGCCGCCCGCGCCGGCCCACCAGCTCGCCCGTCCGTCGGGCGACACGACGAAGGCGCGGTGCGGCCCAAAATTCTTGAAGTCCGAGAGGAGGCGCGCGGCCTCGACGTTCGGCGTCTGTCCGGGGTGCGGCGCTGCGCCTTGCGATGGCGCCGGTGCGGTCGTCTGGGCGCTGGCGGTCGCGCCGATCCCGAGGACGGCCGCAACGATGAGGAGACAGAAGCGTTGGCTCACGGGCGAAGCCTACCATCCTTCGCCTCGATTTCCCCGAGGATCCCGGCACGATGAAGATTGCAGCCCTCGTTGTCCTGCCGCTCCTGGCCGCGATGCCGGCCTGGGCCCAGTTGCAGGGGCCGCCCGTCTCCTCCCTTGGGAAGGAACCGCCAGCGCCGCCGACCAATGCGGTGGCCGCGGCGACACCGCTCACGGCACTGCCGAGTTCCGAGAAGGCACGGGCCAATCCCGCCGTGCAATACCTGCTCATGAAGACGGTGGTCGCGAAGTCGATCGGCATCCAGAAGACCCGGGCCCTGCCGGTCGAGGCCGGGGGCTACAATCTCCTGAAGTATTGCTGGACCCCGGCCAACGTGCTGGGCGAGTGGGGCGAGAGTTCGGGGCTCGGCGGCGAAATGGTCGTGCGGGCGCTCGAAACCCTGTCCTGGTCCCGCGACCTCGCGCGGGCGGGGTATCCGGAAGCCGAGGTCGCGGACGCAATCGGCCGCTACGAGGCGGCGCTGGTTGCCACCGACTTCACCGATGCCGCGCGTGCGCGCGCCCTCGACGCCTTGAAGGCCGAACTCGAAGCGTTGCAGATGCGCATGCCCGGCACGTCCCGGATCGTGGCGCGCGAGCGCTGCAACCGGCAGCCCTCGCCCTCGTCCTTCCGGCTGAACGTGGCCACCTCTCCCGAAGGCGGGCAGGCGCGCTTCATCCCCTACGTGCTGCACCAGTTCTGCCTCGCGCAGCAGATCGACCCGGGCGACGCGGTGCGCTGCGACTACTGGCGGTCCGCCAAGAGCGAGGGATCGATGTCGTTTGCCGGTGAAACCGTCTACAGCGTGACCTGGCCGGACGATCATGTTCCGGTCTCGGGGCGCTTCGACCCCGACGAACAGCGTACCGCCGGAACGGTGACGCTGCGGCAGCGGCCCCCGAACAAGTAGGGGCCGCCTGTTCGGCGCCGGTACGCACGCTCTAGGGGTGCTTACCCGGTACTTACTTGGGCGCCAGTACCATGATCATCTGCCGGCCTTCCATGCGCGGCATCGACTCGATCTTGGTGTGCTCGTCCATCTCGCCGCGTACGCGGTTCAGCACTTCCATGCCGAGATTGGCGTGCACCATCTCGCGGCCGCGGAAACGCAGGGTGACCTTCACCTTGTCGCCTTCCTCGATGAACCGCTTCATGGCACGCATCTTCACTTCGTAGTCGTGATCGTCGATGTTCGGACGCATCTTGATCTCTTTGACTTCGATGACCTTCTGGTGCTTGCGCGCCTCGTGGGCCTTCTTCTGGGCCTCGTACTTGTACTTGCCGTAGTCGGAAATCTTGGCGACCGGCGGGACGGCATTGGGCGAAATCTCGATCAGGTCGAGGTTTGCCTCTTCGGCCATCTCGATGGCCTCGCGTGTGCTGACGACGCCGACCATTTCGCCGTTCTCGTCGATCAGCCGGACTTGCGCCGCGCGGATCTCGTTGTTGACGCGCGGACCCTCGCGGGTGGGCGCAGTCTGTTGGGCAGGTCTTGCTATGTCTTTCTCCTGTGTTGAAGCCCCGGCTTAGGGGCGGGTATAGGGACCGGACCGCCCTAGAATGGCGGCCGGGCCTCGTTTGAAAGTGTAGTGACGGCGGCCCCGAGTTCAAGGACCTCCTGCTTTTCCGAACCCAGCCGGCGGATCGCCACCGTGCGGGCTTCCATGTCGCGCCGGCCGACCGCGAGGATCAGCGGCACGTGGGCCAGCGAATGCTCGCGGACCTTGTAGTTGATCTTCTCGTTGCGCAGGTCGGTGTCGACCCGCATGCCCGCCGTGCGAAGGGCGGCTGCGACCTCCTCGGCATAGCCGTCGGCGTCGTTCACGACCGTGACCACAACCGCTTGTGTCGGCGCCAGCCAGAGCGGGAAGCGGCCGGCATAGTTCTCGATCAGGATTCCGATGATCCGCTCGAAGCTGCCGAAGATGGCGCGGTGCAGCATGACGGGTCGCTTGCGCGAGCCGTCCTCGGCCACGTAGCTCGCGTCCAGCCGCTCGGGCAGCACGAAATCGACCTGCAGGGTGCCGCACTGCCAGTCGCGGCCGATCGCGTCGCGCAGCACGAACTCGAGCTTGGGCCCGTAGAAGGCGCCCTCGCCGGGATTGAGCTGGAGCTCGAGCCCGGCCGCCTTGGACGCCGCCTTCAGCGCGCCCTCGGCCTGGTCCCACACCGCGTCGGACCCGGCGCGCACCGGCGGACGGTCCGAGAACTTCACGAAGTAGTCCGGAAAGCCCAGATCCTTGTAGATCGAGCCCAGCAACTCGCAGAAGCGGATCGTCTCGCTCTCGATCTGCTCCTCGCTGCAGAAGATGTGGGCATCGTCCTGCGTGAAGTTGCGCACGCGCATGATGCCGTGCAGCGCGCCCGAGGGCTCGAAGCGATGGCACGAACCGAACTCGGCCATGCGCAGCGGCAGTTCGCGGTAGCTGCGGAGCCCCTGGTTGAAGATCTGCACGTGGCAGGGGCAGTTCATCGGCTTCAGCGCGAAGATGCGCTTGTCGTCGTCGGCGAGGAATTCGCGCAGGCCTTCCTCGTTCTCGCTGAGATACATGTTCTCGCGGAACTTCTCCCAGTGGCCCGAAGCCTCCCACAGCTTGCGGTCGACCAGCTGCGGCGTCTTCACTTCCTGGTAGCCGCCGGCATCCAGCTTGCGCCGGAGATAGCTCTCCAGCGTGCGCCAGAACGTCCAGCCCTTGGGGTGCCAGAACACCATGCCCGCGGCCTCTTCCTGCTGATGGAAGAGGCCCATCTCGCGGCCGATGCGGCGATGGTCGCGCTTCTCGGCCTCCTCGATGCGGTGCAGGTAGGCCTTCAGGTCCTTGTCCGAGAAGAAGACCGTGCCGTAGATGCGCTGCAGCTGGGCGTTGTTCCTGTCGCCGCGCCAGTAGGCGCCCGACACCTTCGTGAGCTTGAAGGCCTTGCCGAGCTTGCCCGTCGAGGGCAGGTGCGGCCCGAGGCACATGTCGAGCCAGTCGCCCTGCCGGTAGACCGAGATCTCCTCGTCCTTCGGCAGCTCGTCGGCCCACTCCGCCTTGAACTTCTCGCCGTGCTGGACGAAGTAGTCCTTGATCCGGGCGCGATCCCACACCGAGCGCTCGATCGGCAGGTCGCGGTCGACGATCTCGGCCATGCGCTGCTCGATCTTCGCGAAGTCCTCCGGCGAGAAGGGCTGGTCGCGCACGAAGTCGTAGTAGAAGCCGTCCTCCGTCGATGGGCCGAACGTGATCTGCGTGCCGGGGTAGAGCTCCTGCACCGCCTGGGCCAGCACGTGCGCCGCGTCGTGGCGCAGCAGCTCCAGCGCATCGGGGTCGCGCGACGTCACGATGCCGATCTTGGCATCGCGATCGACGACATGGGCGAGGTCGACCATCCTGCCGTCGACGCGGAGCGCGAGGGCCGCCTTGGCGAGGCCGGGCCCGATCGAGGCGGCGATCTCGGCGCCGCTGACAGGCTTGTCGAAGGACCGGACCGAACCGTCCGGCAGGGAAACGTTGATCATTGAAGTCACCAGCTAACGAAATTCCGAACGCAATCCATCCGCCGACTCAATCGGGTCGGCAGCGGCAGGCCGGGAAGCCGCACGAGTGCGCGCGCCCGGCCGATTCAAGTTCGGACGGTGGTGATAACGGCAGGAGCGGTGAAAAACCGGCATTCCATGGGCCCGGAGATAGTTGCCGGGCAGGCCTGAGTCAAGGTCGGCGGTCCGTCAGACGATGATAGAGCGCCAGCAGAAGCTGGTTAGCCTGTGCGAGGCCGTAGTTGGTGCGCACATGCTCCTGCGCCGTCCGGGCCAGTTCGGCCCGTCGGCCGACCGACAGCGACAGGGCGGCCTGCAGGGCCTCGGCCAGCGCCGCGGGATCGCCGGAAGGGGCCAGCCAGCCGGTGACGCCGTCGGGCCTGATCGTCTCGGCGGCACCGCCGCCATCCTCGGCGACCACGGGGCGTCCCATCGCCTGGGCTTCGACCAGGGTCCGACTGAAGCCCTGCCGTGCGCCGCCGGTCGACACGACGACGTCGGCCAGCATGTAGGCGGCCGGCATGTCGTCGACATAGGGTCCGATCTGGACGCGGCCGTTGAGCTGTGCCGCCTCGATCGTGCGTTCGAGCTCCTTCTCGAACGCGGTCGCCGCGCCGGTCGAGCCCAGCAGCAGGCAGAACACGTCGTCCCGTTCCAGGCGCCGGATCGCCTCGACCAGGATCTTCTGGCCGTTGTCCTCGCCGAAGCGGCCGGGGCAGAGGACGAGATGACTGCCGTCGGGCACGCGCAACTCGCCCGCCAGCCGGATCAGCCGGTCGGCGCGCACGATCGCCGGATCGAAGCGGTCGAAGTTGATGCCGGGGGTGATGACCTCCAGCCGGTCCTGCAGGGTCGGGAAACGCTCCAGCGCATCGCGCGCGACATGCTGCGAGACGGCGATCACCGCATCGGCCCGAGTTTGACGCGCCTCGACGAAGCGTCCCGCGACATCGGTGGCGAGGAAGGGCCGGTGCAGGGTCGCGATCCACTTCACGCCGAGTCGGCGCGCGAGGGCCCGCGCAACCCAGCCCGCAGCGGGCGAGCGCGCCTGGATGACGTCGACCTTCGCGTCGCGCAGACCCGACGCAAGCTTGGCCGGCAGGGTCAGGCGTCCCCACAGCGGATGAGACGCGGACGGAATTTCGATATGGCTCGCGCGCAGCCTCAGCAGGTCGGGAACCATGCTGCCGCCGGGCGAGGCCACGATCGCCGAGCCGCCCGCCGCGATGACCGCCTGCGCCGCCTCGAGCGTGGCGCGGGCCAGGCCGCCACCGGCCAGGGACGGAACGATCTGAAGCAGGGTGGGCGCGGACACGGGCGTGGCTTTTGGCTACATCAACGGGAGGCAGCAGGTAACACGGGAGGACCGACGTGGGTAGAGTCGAGCGGCTGCGGCGCGACGACGGCAACACCATCGCTTATGCAACGACGGAAGGACGGGCGCCGACGGTCGTCTTCCTCGGCGGCTTCCGGTCCGACATGACCGGGACCAAGGCGGTGGCGCTCGAAGCCTGGGCCGAGAGGACGGGCCGTGCCTTCCTGCGTTTCGACTATCTCGGCCATGGCCAGTCGTCGGGCCGCTTCGAGGACGGCACGATCGGCCGGTGGCTCGACGATTCGCTCGCGGCAATCGATCAACTCACCACCGGCAAGCTGGTGCTGGTCGGCTCCAGCATGGGCGGCTGGCTGGCGTTGCTGGCGGCGCGCGCGCGGCCCGAGCGGCTGGCCGGCCTCGTGCTGATCGCGGCCGCGCCGGACTTCACCGAACGCATGCTGCTGAAGGGCCTCTCGCCCGAGGATCGCGCGATCCTGGAGCGCGACGGCCGGCTCGAACGCCCGTCGCAATACTCGCCCGAACCGTCGGTCTTCACCTGGAAGCTGATCGAGGAGGGCCGCAACCACCTGCTGCTCGACAAGCCGCTGGCGCTGCCCTGTCCGGTACGGCTGCTGCACGGCCAGAGCGATCCCGACGTGCCTTGGGAATACTCGCTGCAGATCGCGAAGCATCTCGACGCGCCGGAAGTCGTCACCACCTTCATCAAGGGCGGCGACCATCGTCTCAGCACCCCCACCGACATCGCCCGCCTGATCGCGACGGTCGAGGAACTGGTGGGTTAGATGACATCAAGAAAATTCCCGTCGTCCTGAGCGGAGCGCAGCGTAGTCGAAGGACCTCTTTTCGTTTCGACCATCGTGCGTCGGAAGAGAGGTCCTTCGACTGCGCC
>JBKBLH010000044.1:0-29544 GCA_046296475.1 Reyranella sp. | reverse complement strand
TCGTTGCCCGTCCCCGCGAGGTCGCCCTTGCCCAGCAGCGTAAGCTTCTCGACATTGGCTCCGAGCACGTAGCTCACGCGGCTATTGACGAGATCGATGCCCTCGGCCGCCTGCTCCACGACCTGGTCGCCTGCATCGCCGACGAAGTAGGTATCATCCCCCGTCCCGCCGGACATCGTGTCGGCACCGGCACCGCCGATCAGGATGTCGGCACCGGCGCCGCCGACCAGCGTGTCGTCCCCGCCGCCGCCGTCGATCCTGTCGTTGCCATTCCCGCCATCGAGCAGGTTGTCTCCGTCGTTGCCGGTCAGCGCATTGTCGAGATCGTTGCCCGTCCCCGCGAGGTCGCCCTTGCCCAGCAGCGTAAGCTTCTCGACATTGGCTCCGAGCACGTAGCTCACGCGGCTATTGACGAGATCGATGCCCTCGTCCGCCTGCTCCACGACCTGGTCGCCCGCATCGTCGACGAGGTAGGTGTCGTTGCCCGCGCCGCCCCACATCGTATCGGCGCCAGAGCCGCCGATGAGAACGTCATTCCCCGCGTCCCCGTACAGCGAATCTTCTCCGGCAAAGCCGTAGAGAATGTCGTTTGCAGCCGTGCCGAACCGCTCGTCGTCGAGGTTGGTGCCCCTGATCTTCGCCATGACGTCGTCCTCCTCACTGAGTTCGGCCAGCATCGCGGTGGCAGCAGTTCGGAGCGTTCGAGCGGCGCCCGATGCCACCTTCGATGGCACCAGTGTCGTGGGCGCGGGTTTCCTGCGAATTGCGGAAGCCCGGGTCATTGTTTCGCCTGTTTCGCGCGCACGAGTGATTTGGTGCGTGTCACGCATCCGCGCCCGCCAGCGGACCGCGGCTTCTTCGGCCCTTGCGTTACATTCCGCGCGACTGGCTGGCCACGATCATCGCCATGCCGCCCGATCCGGCCGGAGCTGGCGCCACGACAGTCGGCGCACGGCATCGCGCCCGACCACCAACGCGTCGTAGTCGCGCGGAAAGAGCTGCGCGATCGCCGGGTCGAGCGCATTGAGTCCGCCGGCATAGGCACCGAATGCCGGGAGGATGAGCCGGCTGCCGTCGGTGAGGAAGCAGCGGCGGCGCAGGCCGCGTCCCCTCACCGTGAGTGCCGCGACGGGATGGTAGTGGCCCGATACTTCACCTTCGGCCGGCCCGAAGAGAGCCTCATGCCGGAAGACCAGCGACCCCGCCACGATCTTCTCCGCGACCTCTCCCCAACCGGATGGCGGCGGCGCGGGATCGTGATTGCCGGCGATCCAGACGAAGCGCGTCCGTGAGGCGAGCCGCTCGATTTCCCTGCGCTCCCGATCCGGAATGCGCTCGACTGCTGCACGATCATGGAAAGAGTCGCCCAGGCAAACGACGGTGCGCGGCTGCACGGCGTCGATCAGCGCCCCCAGCGCCCCCAGGGTCTGCCGGGTGTCGTAGCGCGGCAGCAACTTGCGGGCATTTACCGCGTAGGACGAGCCCTTCTCGAGATGGAGATCGGCCACCGCCAGCAGGCGCGCGGCCGGCCAGTGCAAGGCGCCCATCGGCAGGGCTTCGAGCCGCTCTCCCGCGCACATGAACTCAAATCGGTTCATGAGCCCCTCCGGATACAGCGCCGCCAGAATCCCGCCACGATCTCTCGTAATTTCATGCGAAGCACGATTGACCCGCTACAGGCCCATACGCAAGGTGGCGCGATGCATCGTCTTGTGTGTTTCGTCCTTGTCGCCTTCCTGTGCGGACCGCAGGCTGCCCTTGCGCAGATGCAACCGCATCGGGCGGAGTACGTGCTGCGACTTGGCGCGGCCGCGAACGCGCCCCGCATCGGATCCGCCATCCACGATCTTTCGCAGGATTGCGCCGGCTGGCACCTCAAGCGCGACATCGCGACGGAGATCGCGCTCACCGCCTCATGGAAGATGAGTCTGTCCTCGAGGCTCGATGCCGAGGAGCCCCGCAGCGGCAACAGCCTTCGCTACCAGACCACGCAGGTTCAGAACGGCAACAAGCGCGAGACGAAGGGTCGGGTCCAGCGCGCGCAAGGCGAGCTACGCGCCGAAATCGCGACGGCCGGCGGCCAGTCATCTCAGTTTTTCCTGCCTTTCGCGACGCTGATGCCGGTGGCCGCCATCGATCACCTCACCGAGCGTCTGCGCGCCAACGCCGCTTCTTTTCCCGCACTCATGTTCGATCCGGAGGTGATGGGGGACGGATTCCTGATCGACGTGACGCAGCTGGAAGATGGCCGCTTGCGGGCGCCGCGGCCGACGGACAAGCCGGTCGTCACGCCCAAGGGTAAATCGTGGCCGGTGTTCATGACTTTCACCCGCGGTCGCGACCAGGCGCAGCGCCCCCTCTTTTCCGTGACGGCCCAGGTATTCGAGAACGGCGTCCTGGACCGCCTCACCGTCGATACCGGGCTGATCACGGTCACTGCCGATCTCCAGCGCCTCGAGATGCGGCCGTTGCCCAACTGCCCGCGCTCCTGACCCGGTCGCGGCCGGTCATCCGTTCGCCCGACAGATGCGTATGCCGCACATGTCGGTTTCGATCGTCTGGTTCCGCAACGACCTTCGCCTTTCGGACAATCCCGCGCTCAGCAAGGCACTGGAGTCTGGTCACGATATCGTGCCGGTTTTCGTACTGGACTGGGAAACCGACGGCATCCGGCCTCCAGGCGGCGCGTCGCGATGGTGGCTGCACCACAGCTTGCACGCCCTCGACTCGTCCCTGCGCCGACTGGGATCGCGACTGATCCTGCGTCGCGGGCCGGCCGGCAGGGTGCTGGGTGAGCTCGCAAAGGAATGTGGCGCGGCGTCGATTTTCTGGAATCGGGCCTACGATCGCGGCACCCGCGAGCGGGATACGCGCCTTAAGAAGGAATTGTCCGACCGTGGCCTCGCTGTCGAGAGTTTCAAGGGCAACCTTCTGTTCGAACCCTGGGAGATCACGAGCCAGAGCGGCGGCTCGTTCAAGGTGTTCACGCCCTTCTGGCGGGCGTGCCGCGCAGCCCCGCCACCCGCTACGCCGCTCCACGCCCCGAATAACCTGGCCGCTCCGGAATCGTGGCCGGCCAGCGACGCGCTCGCTTCCTGGCGCTTGTTGCCGACCTCTCCCGACTGGTCCGGTGGAATACGCGCCGCCTGGACGCCCGGCGAGGATGGCGCCAAGCGGAGGCTCACGCGATTCCTCGACGAGGCGCTCGAGGATTATCGCGACGCTCGCGACCTCCCGGCGGTGGCAGGGACGTCCCGCCTTTCTCCTCATCTGGCCTTCGGTGAACTATCGCCCCGCCAGATCTGGCAGGCCGCGACGACGCGAGGCGCCTCGGCCGCAACCGAGAAATTTCTGTCGGAAGTCGGCTGGCGCGAATTCGCCTATCACCTGATTTTCCACAACGGCGACCTGGCGCAACGCAACTTCCGGCCCGAGTTCGATGCGTTTCCGTGGGCCGATCCGGACCAAGCGCTGGCCGCCTGGCAAGACGGTCGGACCGGCTATCCCATCGTCGATGCCGGAATGCGTGAGCTCTGGGCGACCGGCTGGATGCACAATCGCGTGCGCATGATCGCCGCGTCCTTCCTGACGAAGGACCTTTTGATCGACTGGCGCCAGGGAGAGCGCTGGTTCTGGGACACGCTGGTCGACGCCGACCTCGCGAACAACGCGACCGGCTGGCAATGGGTCGCCGGCTGCGGCGCCGATGCCGCCCCCTACTTTCGCGTCTTCAATCCTGTCCTCCAGGGGGAGAAATTCGATCCCGGCGGCGACTATGTCCGGCATTGGGTACCCGAACTCGCGCACCTGCCGCCCGCCACGATCCATCGGCCGTGGACGGCCGCCGTGCCGGCCAAAGTGTACCCGGCGCCGATCGTCGAGCACGGCGCCGCCCGCGACCGGGCATTGGCCGCCTTCCAATCCATCAAGAAACCAGCGTAGAAGCATCCAGGGGAGCCTTCTGAAATGAAAATCGCCGTCATCGGCGCCGGCGTGTCCGGCCTCGGAGCCGCCTGGCTTCTCAGCCGCAGCCACGACGTGGTCGTCTACGAACGGGAAAACCGCTTCGGCGGGCACTCCTGCACGGTCGAAGCACCGACCAAGCAGGGTCGCCTGCCCGTCGATGTCGGGTTCATCGTCTTCAACGAGCGCAACTATCCCAACCTCGTGGCCCTGTTCGACCACCTCGGCGTACCGACCGAACCGTCGGACATGTCCTTTGCCGTGAGCCTCGATGACGGTGGGTTCGAGTATGCGAGTTCTTTCGCCGGTTACGCCGCCCAGCGCCGCAATCTCGCCCGCCCCTCCTTCCTGCGCATGACGCACGACATCCTGCGCTTCAACCGCATGGCGCCGCAGCTTCTCGACAAGGCCGAGGATCTCGACTTCACCATCGGCGACTTCATCGAGCAGGCCGGCTTCGGCGCCGCCTTTCGCGAGCGCTATCTGATGCCGATGGCGGCGTGCATCTGGTCGACGCCGACCGGACGCATGCTCGACTATCCGGCCCAGACGTTCGCGCGCTTCTTCAACAATCACGGACTCCTCTCGATCGGCAAACAACTGCAGTGGCGAACGGTGAGCGGCGGCAGCCGTTCCTACGTCGAGCGGATCGTCGCGCCGCTGCGCGCCCGCGCGCGACTGGCGACGCCGGCCAGTGCGGTCCGCCGCACCGCCCAGGGCGTGGAGGTACGTGACGCGGGCGGTCACTGGGATCGCTTCGACCGGGTCGTGCTCGCCTGCCATGCCGACCAGGCGCTTTCCCTTCTCGTCGACGCCGACGAGAGGGAGCGCGACCTGCTGGGCCGTTTTGCCTACTCCAAGAACCAGGTGTGGCTGCATGCCGACGAGAGCCTGATGCCGAAGCGCCGCAACGTTTGGGCGAGCTGGAATTACGTTGCCGACAGCCGCAGCCGAGACAGCAACGTCAGCGTGACATACTGGATGAACCGTCTGCAGAACCTGCCCGACAGCGCGCCGCTCTTCGTGTCGGTGAATCCCGGTCGTGTCCCCGCGCCGGAGACGGCGCATTCCCGCTTCTGGTTCGAGCATCCGATGTACGACTCAGCGGCCATCCGCGCTCAGCGCGACCTGCACCTCATCCAGGGCGTCCGCGACACCTACTTCTGCGGCAGCTACTGCGGGTACGGCTTCCACGAGGATGCGCTTTCGGCCGGCCTCGACGTTGCCGAGCAACTGGGCGTCCATCGTCCCTGGCCGCGGCCCGACGAGCATCGCCGGATCGGCGATCCGCCGCGCGTCGTCGCCGACCGGCCGGCCCTGCCGCCTCTGCCGATCCCGGTCGCGGCGCGGGTCGCGACGGAGACGACGTGAGCGGCGTCTCCTCCCATTCAATCGTCGACGCCACCGTCGTCCATCGGCGGCTCAGGCCGCGCGAGAACGCGTTCCGTTACAAGGTTGGCTATCTCTGCCTCGGTATCGCTTCGCTGGAAAGCGCCGCCGGCCGCTGGCTGAAGCTCGACCGCCGCGGCGCCGTCTCCTTCCGGCGCGCCGACCACGGCGCGCGGGACGGGTCAGATCTTGAGGCCTGGCTGAAGGAAATCCTCCGGCGGCATGCCGTCGCAGACCTTTGTGACGGCGAGGTCGTGCTGATGACCATGCCGCGCATGCTGGGTTACGTATTCAATCCGGTCAGCTTCTGGTTTTGCCGCGACCGCAACGGGGCGCTCCGCGCCGTGCTGTGCGAGGTCAACAACACCTTCGGCGAAAGCCATTGCTACCTCGTCCACCATGAGGATCGTGCGCCGATCGAGCCCGACCAATGGCTCGAAGGCCGCAAGGTGTTCCACGTCTCGCCCTTCCTGCCGATCGAGGGCGGCTATCGCTTCCGCTTCCGGCTCGACGCCGAGCGCGCCCACGTCGACGTAAATTACCACGACTCCCTGGGTCTGATGCTTGCCACCTCGGTCGGCGGGCGGCGCGAGCCGCTGGACGATCGTGGTGTGCTGCGGCGGTTTCTCGCAAACCCGACCATGACCCTGGGCGTCGTAATCCGGATCCATTGGCAGGCCTTGCATCTGTGGCGGAAGCGGGCGAGATTTTACGCCAAGCCAGCACCGCCGTCGGAGCTCGTGACCCGCTGACTTCCCCTCGGACCGCATGACCTTCGCTGCCCGGTTTGTCCTGAAATCCCTGGAACGTCTGTCCGTCGGTCGCCTGAGCGTGCGACTCCCCGACGGCAACCTCCGCACCTTCGGCAGGGCCGACGCATCGCCCCATGCCGAGATCGACGTTCGGGACTGGCGCTTCTTCCGCCGGGTCCTGCTCGACGGCGACATGGGATTCGCCGAAGCCTACATGGAGGGCTTCTGCGATTCTCCCGACCTGCCGGCCCTGATCGGCCTGCTGCTCGCCAACGAACAGTCGCTGGGCAAGATCACGCGAACCAACTTCTTTCACGGGCTGCTGCTCAAGTTCCTGCACCGCCGGCACGAGAACACCCGCGAGGGATCGAAGAAGAACATCCATGCGCACTACGACCTTGGCAACGAGTTCTACGGCCTGTGGCTCGACCCCTCGATGACCTACTCCTCCGCCCTGTATGAGGGCGAGGCGGAGAAGCCACTCGAGGCCGCCCAGATCGCCAAGTACGAGCGCATCCTGTCGCAACTCGGCGCCCGCCAGGGTGACAGCATCCTCGAGATCGGATGCGGCTGGGGTGGCTTCGCCGAGGTGGCGGCCCGGCGCGGCATGCGGGTCACCGGGGTCACCATCTCGAAGGAGCAGCTCGACTATGCCCGCGCCCGCCTCGAGAAAGCCGGGCTTGCGGACAGGGTCGACCTCCAGTTTCGCGACTATCGCGACATCGAAGGTCGCTACGATCACATCGTGTCGATCGAGATGATCGAGGCGGTCGGCGAACGCTATTGGCCCGACTATTTCGCGACGCTGAAGCGTCATGTGGTGCCCGGCGGCTCGGCCATCGTGCAGGCCATCGTGATCGCCGATGATTTCTTCGAGCGCTATCGCAAGCACCCCGATTTCATCCAGACCTACGTTTTTCCCGGAGGCATGCTCCTGTCTCCCGACAGCCTGCGCGAGCAGTGCCGGCAGGCCGGCCTCAAGGTGGCCGAACTCTACAGTTTCGGACTGGACTATGCCCGCACGCTCGAGACCTGGCTGCGCCGCTTCGACGGGGTGGCCGATCAGGTGGGGCGCATGGGCTTCGACGAACGCTTCCGCCGAATGTGGCGCTATTACCTTGCCTATTGTGCCGCAGGCTTCTCCACACGCCGCACGGACGTTTTGCAGGCACACTTCAGGCATATATAACTGTCGGCAACCATAAGGCCGCCGGTGAAAGGTGAGCCGAACAGGAAGGCAAAATCCGCGTGCATGCGCCCAAGTCCGGCCTCGGCTCGAACACGTCCATAAGACTGCGTTTCGACCGTCTCGTCGCCTACTCCACGAATCAGCTGCCGCTCAACATGGCGGCCCTGCCGGTGGTGCTCAACGTCAGCCACTTCTACGGCGAAGTGCTCAAGGTGCCGCTCGGCATCATGGGCTTGATCTTCATCACGACACGCGTGATCGACGCGATCCAGGATCCGGTCATCGGCCTGATCAGCGACAAGTTCACCCATCGCGGGCCGCGCGGTCGCCTCACCTTCGTCGGCCTGATGCTGCCGTTGCTGATCGGCGGCTTCTACATGCTGTTTCACCCGCCGGAGTCCCTGTTCATCCATCCCGGATGGCTGGCGACCTGGCTGTTCGTCGCGCTTTTCGTGGTGCATCTCGGCTATGCCGGCGTCTCGATCAGCTATCACGCGCACGGAGCGGAGCTGACCGACGACTACAACGAGCGAACCAGGGTCACGGTCGGCCGCGAGGTCTTCGGGCTGCTGGGCATGACCCTGGCGGTCGTGCTTCCCACCTACTTCACCGCCCAGATGGGCGAGCATGCCGGCTACGTCTACATGGGGCTGATCTTCATCCCCATCGCCGTACTGTTCTCCCTGCCGACGCTGCTGTGGTCTCCGCCGTCGGTCCATCCCCCGGTCGTGCGTGAGAATCCCGAGATCCATGTCCGGTACTTCCGCGACTGGCTGACGGGCCTGATGCCGTGGCTTGCGCGGCCGACCCGAAACATGGAGCGAAGCGCCACGGTAAAGACGTTGATCCCGTTTTTCGCGCCGCTGAAGAACAGGCTGTTCCGCCGGCTTCTGCTCGTGTTCATCGTCAACGGCGCCGCCCTGGGCGTCGCGGTCTCGGTGATGCTCTTCTACGTCGAGCATGTGCTGAAGGGGAACAAGCTGCAGGCCGGCATCATCCTGCTGGTCTATTTCGGCGCCGCCGCCGCCAGCGTGCCGCTCTGGATGCTGCTGTCTCGGCGCTACAGCAAGACGGCCGCGTGGTTCATCGCCATGGTCCTGACGGCCGTGGCGATGACGTTCGGCGTCTTCCTCGGCGCCGGCGACTTCATCTGGTTCATGCCGATCGCCATCATCACCGGTCTCGGCATCGGGGCCGACTACGGCCTGCCGCCGTCGGTCCTGGCCGACATCATCAACTCCGACGAAGGCAAGGACACGAAGGGCGATACAGGCGCCTATTTCGGCCTGTGGGCGCTGTCGACCAAGCTGGCGACGGCTATCGGCGCGGCCGGCTCCCTACCCGTAGCCGCGCTGCTGGGGTTCAATCCGTCCCAAGGGCTGTACAGCGGGACGGCGTTGATCTTCGTCTATATCGTGGTTCCGGTGATCATCAAGATCATTGCCGCGCTGCTCATCTGGTACATCCGCATCGAGGCCGACCGCGGGTCCGTGCGCGACGAACTGCTGGGACGAGGCCTTTCCACGATCCACTAAGCGAGGAAGTCGAGCCTCTGTGGCTGGCGCAGTCCGAAGTCGTACGGCTGGCCCCAGCAGCCGCGGGCCAGCGTTGCGAACACGTTGCGGAAGTCCACCGTGTGCCTGAGGTCGCCGTCCTGGAGATCGGACAGCGACGGGTAAACGCCGTGAAGCCCACCCCTCACGCCACCGCCCATGATGAACTGCGGGGCCGACGTGCCGTGATCCGTACCGCCGCTGGCGTTCTGCTTGGCACGCCGTCCAAACTCCGAATAGGTCATCACGACCACGTCCTTCCACCGGTCCGCAGCAATGAGATTGCGGCGCAGGACCGCGAGATTGGACGCCAGAGATGCCAGCAGGCGCTCGTGCGTTGGCGTCTGGTTCGCGTGTGTATCGAAGCCGCCGAGGGCCACCTTGATCGCCACCACGGGCACCCTGGCGGAAAGTACACGCGTGGCGAGGTCGAGCTGGCGGCCCAGCAGAAGCTCCTGCGGATAGGATTCGGCCGGCGCCGGCGCGTCGCGCAGCCGATCACGCAGGCCGGCGGCCGCAGCGTTGATCTCCTGCCGCACCGCCAGCAGGTGACGCAGCGCAGGATTTCCGCCGTCGGCCGTCGGCCATGCCGTGGCAAGGGCATCGGCCTGGCGCAGGAAATTCTCGGCCTCCTGCATCACGATGGTGCGTAGCGAGGGGCCTGTCGCCGGCAGGGCGTTGGTATCGGCCACGATACAGTCGACACCGATGCCTTTGGCGAGCGTCGCCCCCCTGAAGGCCTGGGCGACCCAGCCCTCGCTCAGTGTCTGGGATGCGGCGGAGGCGGTGTCCCAGATCTCGATCGAGCGAAAGTGAGATCGGTTTGGATAGGGATAGCCGACGCCCTGCACGATCGCGAGGTCGCGCGCCTTCCAGGCATCCATCAGCGGCGCGAGCTTTTCGTGCAAGCCGACCCTCTCGTCGAGCTGCACGACTCTGTCGCGCGGAACGCCGATGCCGGCGCGCAGTTCGCGGTATCGGGGATCGGCATAGGGAACGAGTGTGTTCAGCCCGTCGTTGCCGCCCTTCAGTTCGACCAGCAGGAGAATACGGCCCACGGCACCCTCCTCACTTCAACTGATAGGCGGTATCGAGCATCGCCGCCGCCACGATCGCGCCGGCGGTGGCGCGGAAATCGACGCCATCGACGGGCGGGCGCGGCAGCAGCGTTCGGAGCAGCACGGCGCCATCGACGCCCGCGAGGGTCGGGCCGAGACGCACCTCATTGCCAGCATTACGCAGGCTTCGGCCTTCGACGGGACGCGGCGGCTCCATCGTCTGCATCGTTCCCGGGTCGGGAAGCTGCTCGCGGCGGTCGGCGCGCCGGTCGGGCCGGCTGGCCATGCGCATACCTGATTCCATCGGCGCCACGCTGGTCGCCTCGATCATGCGCCGCAGGAACTGCTGGCGCAGCAGCAGCGTGTAGGTCGATATCCAGCTTTCACCGCCGGCCCATCCCTTCACGTTCGGCGGATCGAACGGCACCTGCCCCAGGCCCTGCAGCATGCGGACCAATCCGGTTTTCTCCGGGACAGGGAGGCCGAGGACCCGGACCGAGCCGACGATGAGGTCGACCGGCGACTTGATGAGTCCGCCGCGGTTGGCTGGGTCGCGGAAGGCTGCCGACAGAAGGAGCGCCCGCATAAGCGGTTTGATCTCGTAGCCACCCTGGCGGAATGCGGCCGCCAGGCGCTGCACTTCGGCGGGATCGGGCTTCAGGGACACGAACTCGCGCCACAGTTTCTCGACGATCATCTCGGCGGCGCGCGGGTGTGCCAGGAGGATCGTCAGGATGTCGTCGCCGCCGAAGCGGCCGGACTTGCCGAGGAAGGTTTTCTGGCCATCGTCGTGCCGGTCCGGATGCACGACGAACTGGCCCGACTGGCGATCGACGCTCCAGCCGGTAAACGCGCGCGCCGCCGCCTTGATGTCGGCTTCGCCGAACCGGCCCTCGCCCAGCGTGAAGAGCTCGAGCAGTTCACGGGCGAAATTCTCGTTGGGCTGGCGCGCCACCGATCCCCTGCCGTCGAGATAGATCAGCATCGCCGGATCCCGCGCGACCGCCCTCAGAAGGCTCGCATAGTTGCCCAGCGCCTCGCGTCGGAACAGGGCGTTCTGGCGGAACAAGGCGGACGGATAGCGCACCTTCATCAGCGAGGAGGTGAAGTGCCCGTGCCAGAACAGGGTCATGCGCTCGACCAGCGGCTGGTCGGTCATGATCATCTCCTCGACCCACCAGTTCCTCAATTCACGGCCCTGTTCGCGGACCGGCAGCATGACCTCGAGCTTCTTGCCGTCGACACCTTGTTTCCGTTGCGCCTGGGCGGCCTTTTGAAACCTCTGCAGTTCCTCCGGTCCCATCCCGACCCAGGCGGGCGCAGGCGTGGTCGCCTCGCGACGCGGGTTTGTGAGCAGACCATCGATCGCTGCGGTGTAGTCGAGCAATTCGAGCGCACGGATCTCCGCCGGTGTCGCCCCGAAAGAGGCACGCGACAGGAGATGCCGCGCCTCGTCGAACCCCATCGCTGCGGCCGCGCGCGCCGGCGCCGCCGACCAGAATCCACTTGCCAAACCGGCGGACAGGGCGCCGGCGCCTCCCACGAAACCTCGACGCCCCAGGCGTGTGCTCATGACAGCCTCCTATTGCGGCGGACGCGGCGGCCCCCCGCCAGGCAGGCGATGTGGCGGCGGTGGTGGCGGCGGCGACGCGACGCGGTCGATGAGCAACCTCTGCAGGCGTTCGCGTTGACCGGGCTGCAGGCTGGGTTCGAGTTGGGTCAGCGTCCGCAGCGTCTCCTTCTGCTGCTCGGCGCGCAACTGACTGACCTGGTCGACGAGGGAGTCGATCTTCGCCATGTCGCGGGGCGTGCGGGAAATCTCCAGGCTCGTCTGCTCGCGCAGTCGCGCGATCGCCTGCAGGCGTTCGCGTCGCTCCTTCGAATATTCGTCGAACAGCTCCTGCATGACCTTGCGCTGGCTGGCATCGAGGTCGAGATCACGCACCACCATCTCCACCGGATTGAGGCGTGGACCTCCGGGTTGCCCGGGTGCGCCAGGCGCACCGCGCGGTGGGGGCGGCATCCCGTGCAGGTCCGAGGGCGGAGAGATCCAGCTGCGGTAGATGAAGCCCGCCAGTACGAATGCGTTCAACAGAAGCGAGAGGCCGAGCAGTATCTGGATCGGTCGCGAGGTCATGTCAGATGCCGTCGCCGGCGAAGAACTCGCTGACCTCGTTCGAGGCGATGCTGGTCGTGCTTTCCGCGCCGGTCGCCGAATAGCCTTCGCCTTGCCGGGCGAGAGATTCGCTCAGACCACCTCCCACCATGAAGCCGCCGGTCGCGATGAGCACGGCTGCCACCGCCATGACACCCTGCTGGAGCGCGTAACGCCCACGACCGAACAGCCATCCCCGGAGGAATCCGGCCGAAGGCGCTCGGCCCTCCGCCTCGAAGCCGACCAGCGCCTGGGCACGCACGACCAAACGGTCGGGCGGGGCCGGCAGCGGTTTGCCCAGAATATCCGCAAGGTCGAGTGCGGCGCGCCGCAGCGCCGGGTCCGCCGACACGGCTGCCTCGACCGGCCGGGCGGCTTCCTCGGTCAGGCGGCCTTCGAGCCACGCGGCAAGTTCCAGTTCGCTCACCGCAGCAGGGCCGGAGACAGGGGCAACCGGAGGCTCGATGGCGAGGCTTCGCCACAGCTCCTTGTCGCTCCTCGGGGTCTGCGGGGTGGTCATCGGTCGCTCCTGCTCATACTACGCCAATACACGGCGGTTCATCCCCCACCGCCGGAACCTTCCTCGCGGAAATGCGCACGCAGCCGCAGCAAGGCCTTGTGATGGGTACTCCGGATGGTTTGCGCATCGACCGATAGCAGCCGTGCCACCTCCGCGACGTCGCGCTCGTCATCATAGAGGTATTTCAGGACGAGCACCTGACGGGCGGTCAAGAGGCCGTCGGGAATCCTGAGCTTCTCCACATGGCGATCCTCGACCCCCAGAAAAGCCTCCGGCACGTCGTCGATCGCTTCGGTGGCCTGGCGCCGGCGCCGCAGATGGTCGATGGCGCAGGATCGAGAAACCACGGAGAGCCATGTCGGGAGCCCCGCGCGGGCCGGATCGTAGGTTTTCAACAGCCTGAAGTCCTGGGCACACAGGCGGACGAAGACGTCCTGAGCGGCGTCCATGACATCCTCTTCGTTCAACCGGTAGGCACTAAGGGTCCGGCGGACGACCGCATTGATCAAGGGCGCGGCGGCCATCACGAACGCATCCCATGTGCGTTTGTCGCCTCTGGCGAGCGCCTGCAGATCGATCTGGTTCAGTTCAGCCACACCCACGATCTTTCCGCCGGTCCGCCCTGCAGTTTAACAGGCTTTGTGGCCAAAAGAGGCCCCGCTACAGTTCTCCCATCATTTGAGGAGCACCGATGAGCGAATCGCTGACACGGCAACTGAAATTCACCAAGCATGCGGTTCGCGGCAAGGGCGTGGTCGTTGCCCAGAACGTGAAGGCGGCCGAAGTCGGCGCCTCGATCCTGCGCAAGGGCGGCAATGCCATCGACGCGGCGGTCGCCACCGGCATGGCGATCGGTGCCCTCGAGCCCTGGATGAGTGGCATCGGCGGCGTCGGCTTCATGACCATCTGGAGCGCCCGGGAGGGCCGCGCCTGGACGGTCGACTACGGACCCATATCGGCCAGGAAGCTGGATCCGTCGGTCTACGAAATCGTCGGTCCCGGTCCGGCCAATCCCTTCGCCTGGCCCGACATCAAGGAGCAGCGCAACGAGGTCGGCTACCACTCGATCGCCGTACCCGGCATGGTCGCGGGCCTCGCCAAGGCGCTGGAGCGCTTCGGCACGGTCGCCTGGAAGGAAGTACTGCAGCCCGGCGTCGAACTGGCCCAGCGAGGCATGGAACTCGATTGGTACATGCAGGTCATGATCGCCAATGGCGCGAGGCATCTCGAAAGGTTTCCCGCGTCCAAGGCCAGTTACCTCTGCGACGACGGCCGCGTCCCGGCCAGCGACTGGGCCGGAACCCGCCGCTATATCAAGCTCGGCAACCTGGGCGAAACGATGCGGCGCCTGGCCGAGGGCGGCCCGCGCGAATACTACGAAGGCAGCCTCGCTCGCGACATCGCCACCGACCTGCAGGCCGGCGGCTCGAAGATCTCCTACGAGGATCTCGCCAGCTACGAGGCCAGGATCGTCGATCCCCTCGCCTTCGAGCATAACGGCGTCACCATCAACGTCGCCGGCGGCCTCACCGCCGGCCCCACGCTGCGCCGCGCGATTGAACTCGCGGGCGCGGCGACGAAGGGTAAGGGGGCGCCCGACGCGGAGTTCTTCGCCGCCATCGCCGAAGGCATGCACAGGGCCTATGACGAGCGATTGAAGACACTGGGCGACAAGCCGACCGACACCTGCACCACGCATTTCTGCGCCGCCGACTCCGAGGGCAACATGGTGGCGCTGACGCAGACCCTGATGAGCCTGTTCGGCTCGTGCGTGATGCTGCCCAAGACAGGCATCACCATGAACAACGGCATGCTGTGGTTCGACCCGGAGCCCAACCGGCCGAACTCGATAGCGCCGGGCAAGAAGCCGCTTTGCAATATCTGCCCAGTGGTCGTGGTCAGGGATGGCCAACCCTGGTTTTGCATCGGCGCCTCGGGGGGGCGGCGCATCGTGCCTGCCGTCTCTCAGCTCTCGCTGATGCTGATCGACCGCGGCATGGACGTGGAAGCCGCTTTCCACCAGCCGCGGGTCGACATTTCCGGCGTCGGCCCGATCCGGGTAAACCGCGACCTGCCCGACGACGTGAAGAAGGCCATCGCGGCCAAGCTGCCGATGGTCGAGGTCGACAATCCGGTCTCGCCGCTGGGCTTCGCCAACCCGTCCTGCATCGTGCGCGATCCGAAGACGGGCGAACTGACCGGCATGAACGAGGTCATGTCGCCCTGGGCCGGCGGCGCGGCGCAGTAGTCTGCTTTTCCTCCCGCTAGCGACGCGTGGGCGGGAGGAAGCTGCACGAGGCCGGGGCGGTCAGTGATGATTGCCGGGTGGCTGAGAGATGCGGTCGACCACGGCAATGCCCACGGCCGAGAGGATGAACAGGGCGTGGATGATGGCCTGCCACATGATGCCGGCCTCGGTATAGGCGGCGTCCGGCTTGCCGAGGCTGCCGGCCTCGATGAAGGTCCGAAGCAGGTGGATCGACGAGATGCCGATGATCGCCATCGCGAGCTTGATCTTCAGCACGCTCGCATTGACGTGGCTCAGCCACTCCGGCTGGTCGGGATGGCGGTTCAACTCCATGCGGGACACGAAAGTCTCGTAGCCGCCCACGATGACCATGATCAGCAGGTTGGAGATCATGACCACGTCGATCAGGCCCAGCACGATCAGCATGGCCTGCAATTCGGTGACGCTGGGGCTTTCGACGACGAGGTGCAGGAGTTCCTTCAGGAACAGGAAGACATAGACGACCTGCGCCACGATGAGTCCGAGATAGAGCGGGAGCTGAAGCCATCGCGACGCGAAGATGAACCGGGGGATCGGCCGCAGGCCGCGGGGGTCACGCACGGATTCTGAACGCACTTCTTCGGTCGCCATCGATGCCCTCTCGAGAGATTCGGGAGGCGCATTTGCCTGAACTCGCCGACCGCCGCAACCGGACTGAGGTTACAGCCCCGATGAAAAGCCGTCAGCCCGCCGCCGCCGGCACGGTCGCAGGCGCCGAACTCGGCGCGGAGGTGGGCGGTAGTCCTTCGCCGCCCAGGTCGTTCGACGCCGGTCCGGTGTTCACCACGACGTTCGCCCCCTCCTTGGCGAATTCGAAGCCCATCGCCGGGAAGGTGCTGAACATGCGCTTCATGGCCTCCCGCTGGATGGCTGCCGGGTTGCCCGGCCGGGCCGTGAACTTGAACCGCACGACGATTGCATTGCCCGTGATGTCGGCGACACCCTGCATCTTGAAGGGCGCGAGGATCTGGTCGGCTATGGCCGGCACCTCCATCATGTCGGTGCCGATCTTCTTGGAGGCCTTGCGCAGCTTTTCGATATCGGTGTCGCGGGCAAAGCGCAGGTTGAACTTGGTGGTGATCCAGTCGCGGCTGAAGTTGGTGATCTGGCCGAGCTGACCGAACGGGATCGTATGCACCTGCCCGTTCTGGTGGCGCAGCTTGATCGAGCGCAGGGTGAAGCCCTCCACCGTGCCCTTGGCCTTGCCGCAGTCGATGTACTCGCCAACCCGGAAAGCATCGTCGGACAGGTAGAACAGGCCCGACACGATGTCCTTGACGAGCGTCTGGCTGCCGAACGAAATCGCGATGCCGAACACCGAGGCGCCGGCGATCAGCGGGGTGATGTTGATGCCGAAATCCTGCAGGGCGACCATGACGGCGACCAGAATGATCAGCACGGCCGCGGTGCGGCGCATCAGCGGCATCATGGTGCTGAGCCGCGAGGCCGGCCCGGCCGCCGCATCGCCATCGGCGATCGCCTGCGCGGCATCCTTGGTCTTCGGCCCCATATAGGGGTCGGTCATGTACTTGAAGAGCTCCCACGCGACGAAGGCCACGAACAGAGTGACGCCGGCCGTGCGCGATGAACTCGTGAGCTGCTCCCACTCGCTGACGTTGACCAGGCCGAACACGTTCACGACCCAGCTCTCCGCGATCATCACGGCGACACCGATCAGAACCGCGACGCGAATGCAGCGCGCCACGACGTCAGGCAGCTTCGGCGTCGAGCTGGCCGGCGTGCGGCCGGCCAGCTTGGAGTCGAGGCGCCGGACGACGGCCTGCATCAGCGTCTCGAAGATCAGCACGCCGACCACCAGGTTCAGCGTCAGAACCATTGCCGATCCGACGTGCACCGCCCCCGAGACGGCTCCGTAGATCAGAGTCACGCCCAGCGCGATGAAGAACAGCGGCGCGATGGGAATCCACCGGCGGCCCAGGCCACCGATCACCGGGGCCAGCTCCCCCAACCCGCCGAACCATTGCTGCGCGGCGACACGCGACCGATACGCCAGCCAGAGGAACACCGCCAGATAGAGGCCGCCGCCCACGACCTGGAAGGCCGCGATCGCGTCAGCCGGTGTGCGAATGGCGATCAGAATCTGCCCCAGGATGCGCATGAGAACGATGACCAGCATCACTGCCGAGATGCGCAGGTACATGGCCTTCGCCTCGCGATCGTCGACCGCACTGAGGCGCGCGCTCGCCAGTTCGGGCTGCAGGATGACGCGAAACAGCAGGATGTAGAGTCGCCAGGAGAAGATGCCGGCCAGCACGGCGGCCGCCAGCTTGTCCTGCCCCGTCGTTCCCGTGAACCAGGCCCCGGTGGCCGCGTTGCAGATCAGCCAAACGGCCGCCACCCCCAGCCCGTCCAGCAGGGCGATACCCGCGAGGTTGGCGATCGACCGCATGCCGCCTTGGGGTATGGCGCCCGCCGCGAGCTGCGCCCTGAACCGGTGAAGCAGAAGTCGCAGGATGGCTTCGGCGGCGACGGCGACCACGCCAACGGCGAGGAGGAGCAGGAGGAAGGTCGACGCGCTGCGTCCACCTGCCGCCTGCTGATCGAGAAGGCCGGGAATGCGCGCCAGTTCGGTTCCGAGCGAGGGAAGCGCATGGGCGACCTTCATCGTGCCGTCGATGAAGGCGGCAAACGGATCGGGCCCCGCCTTCGGCTCGACCCTTACGATCTTGGGCGGCGGTGGCGCCTTGGATTTTGCCTTCGATTCGGATGCGGCAGGCGCCGGAGCGGGCGCCGCTGCAGGGGCCGGCGCGTGCGTGCTCTCGGCCTTGAGCTTCTCGGTGACGGAATTGCTGATCGCATCGACAAGCGAATCGAACTGCTGCTTCGAGAGGCCTGCGGGCGGAACGGCCGGCGCCTGCGCCTGTACCGAAACGCTCAATCCCAAGGCCAGCGTCAACGCCAGTGCGAGCGTGCGGAGAGCGTTCACGTTTCAGATCCTTCCTTGAGCCAGTGCCTCGCAGGCAGTGATGTCAGCGTTCTACACTAGTTCCGTATGTTTTCGAACCGCGATGTAGGGGCTGGCCATCAGAGGAGAGGTCCGACAGATTCCATTCGATCGACGAACAGTGTCACGGGCAAAGATGGACAAGGAACAACTGGAACGGGTGAACCGAGCGCTCGCTCCGTGGATGCCGGCGCGTCGGATACACCGCCATCTCGTGATGGCCCTCATCGGGCTCGGCATGATCCCGTTCATTCGCCCGGACATGCAGATGGAGTTCCTGCTGCTCGCCTGGCTGGCGCTCCCCTTCACCTCGCCGCGGATCAGGGCCACCGTGGTCGGCTGGTTCCGCCGCTGACTAGCTCAGGTCCATTTCCCCGTAGTCCGCCGCGGCAACTTCGTCGCAACGGGCGCGATAGGCCGGCGCGCTGCCGCTGTAGCGCGAGATGCGCCGGGTTTGCTTGCCCTCGACATTCGTATTCACGCCCGTGAACCAAGAATTGACGTCGTTGGAGAGTAGACCGGCCGACGCCTCGTGGACCGTCTTCATCCAGCCCTTCACACCGTCGGGCCGGGCGTCGATGCGGGTCAGGCCGCGGTCGCGCATGAAGCGCAGCAGGTCGGTCACCCATTCGACATTGTACTCGATGCTGCGCGGAATGTTACCCAGCGCAGTATGCGGTCCCAGCAACATCAGCATGTTGGGGAAGCCCTCCACCGACATGCCGACGAAGGTCTCCGCGCCGCCGGCCCACTTGTCCTTGAGCTTCTCCCCCGCGACGCCGCGAATGTCGATCCGGTCGAAGGCGCCCGTCAGAGCATCGAAGCCCGTGGCGTAAATGATCATGTCGAAGTCGTAGTCGCAGGCGCTCGTCCGGATGCCGGCGGGCGTGACCCTCTCGATCGGCGTCTCGGCTAGATCGACCAACTCGACGTTGGGCTGATTGTAGACCTCGTAGTAGCGGGTCTCGAGCGGGACGCGACGGGTGCCGAAGCCATGATTCTTCGGAATGAGTTTCTCGGCGACCGCAGGGTCCTTGACCCGGCTCCTGATCTTGCGCGCGACGAAGTCTGAAATCAGCGCATTCGCATCCTTGTTTGTCAGTATGTCGTTGAAATTCCCGACCCAGATCCCGAACCCGGGTTCGCCATAGAGCTTTTCGAAGAAAGCCTCGCGCTCCTCCGGTGTGACCTCGAAGGTGCCCCGCGGGTCGGCGGTATGGAGGAAGCAGGCAAAGGTCTCCTGACAGCGCCGGAAGATCTCGGGATAGTCGGCCCGGATGCGCGCCATCTCGCCAGCATCGATCTTCCGGTTGTGCAGCGGCGCACACCAGTTGGGCGTGCGCTGGAAGACGGTCAGGTGCTTCGCGGTCTTGGCGACCTCCTGGATGGTCTGCACCCCCGTCGCGCCGGTGCCGATCACCGCCACGCGCTTGCCCTCGAAGCTCACCGGCTCGTGCGGCCAGCGCGCCGTATGGCAGCTCTGGCCCTCGAAGCTGTCGACGCCCTCGATACGCGGCATAGTGAAGGCCGACAGGGGGCCGATGGCGGTGATCAGGAAGCGCGCGGTGTGCTGGCTGCCCTCCTCCAGGGTAACCCGCCAACTCCGGGTTTCCTCCTGCCAGTGGGCAGACACGACCTTGCTGCGGAACTGGATGTCGCGGCGAAGGTCGAACTTGTCGGCGACATGGTTGAGGTAACGCAGCGTCTCGGGCTGGGGCGAGAAATGCTCGGTCCAGTCCCACTCGTCCAGGAGTTCCTGCGAGAAGGAATAGCCATAGGAATAGCTCTCGGAATCGAAGCGCGCTCCGGGGTAGCGGTTCCAATACCACGTGCCGCCGACACCGGTACCAGACTCGAAGACTCGGACTTTCAGGCCGAGCTCGCGAAGACGGTAGAGCTGGAAG
The DNA here is from genome assembly GCA_046296475.1 of Reyranella sp. Classification (GTDB taxonomy): domain Bacteria; phylum Pseudomonadota; class Alphaproteobacteria; order Reyranellales; family Reyranellaceae; genus Reyranella. The sequence continues at coordinate 9,809 of JBKBLH010000044.1, read as the reverse complement.
AGGCCGGACATGCCGGCACCGATGATGATCGCGTCGAACTCGGGACTGTGGTCGGAAAGCATGCCCTACCCTAGCGGCGACTGTGGCCCATCCGCAACGCGTCGCCGCCGCACAGTGGCCCGGGCGCCCACTGCGCAACCGACTCCTGCCGCTCCCGTTGCGGTTCATCCATTGCAGGCAAAGGAGCCGCCATGATGAAGTCTATCGTTCTCGTAGCGCTGGTCGGTACCGCTGTGGCCGGTTGTTCTGTGCGTAGCGAACGCGTGGTGGAGGTTCCGGCGTCGACGACGACCCAACGCACGACGACTGTCTCGACCGATCCCTATTCCCCAACGACGACGACCACGACCTACACGACGCCGGCTCGCTAGCCGTCGCTGACCAGGGCGCGGACGGCGCAAGGCCGCGCCCCGATTCGTCCAACGGGCGCCTCGGGCGTCAACGCCCGCAAGATCCGGCGTAGTAAGCATCGGCGTCGCAGACGATGCCGCTCGCGAGACCGCAGGTTCCAATCTCCGTCGTCGCGCCAGGGGGCGAGACGACCGAGTAGCGGCCGCCGGTGATCGCGCAGTAACGGCCTGCAGCAGTGGCGAACCCCGTCACCCTGAGCCCGGTCTTGGGGCATTCGCCTCGAAACAACGCCCATTCCTCGCACTGATAATTGTCCGCGAAGACGCAGACACCGAATTCTCCGCCGTCGGGCCTTCGGTCGATGGTCAGAATGCCGCCCTGCTGCGTGCAGTTGACCGACGCGGGATTGGCCAGCCGCGTCTGCGCCCCGGCGCTCATCGCCCAGATGAGAACGATTCCTGAAACCAGAACCCGGTACATGCAGGCCTCCCTGGCCCACCCTATACGAAGTGGTCCATTGCGTACGCCGCCGGTCAGGGGCCAGACTGCGGAAAACCCGACATGAGCGCGCCCACGCCCCCTCCCCCCGACGACAGCATCAAACGGTTGCTGCCATGGCTGGTCGCCGTCGCGTTCTTCATGCAGTCGCTCGACACGACCATCCTGAACACTGCCGTGCCGGCCATCGCGTTGGCAATGGATGTGACCCCGCTGAACGTGAAGTCCGTTCTGGCGAGCTACACGTTGAGCCTGGCGGTCTTCATTCCGGTGAGCGGCTGGATGGCGGACCGGTTCGGTACGCGACGAGTCTTCGTGGCGGCGATCGCCGTTTTCTGCCTCGGATCGCTGCTCTGCGGCCTGGCGACGAGCATCGAGATGCTGGTCGCCTGCCGCGTGCTGCAGGGAGTGGGCGGGGCCATGATGATGCCCGTCGGCCGCATGACCCTCGCCCGTACCTACGGCAAGGCCGATCTGGTGAGGGCCATGAGCTTCGTCGCCATTCCCAGCCTGATCGGCCCCATGATCGGTCCGGTGGCGGGCGGTGCGATCGTCCACTGGCTCCACTGGAGCGTGGTCTTTTTCGTCAACATCCCGGTGGGACTCGTCGGCCTTTACTTCGTCGGCCGCTACCTGCCCGACTATCGCGAGCAGAAGACCCATCCGCTCGACGTATTGGGGCTGGTCCTGTTCGGCGGTGGCATCGCCCTGCTCTCCTATGTCCTCGAGGTGTTCGGCGACAACACACTTTCCGGCCAGGAGATCGTCGTCCTTCTGGCGGTCTCGGCCGCGATGCTGGCGGGCTACGGTATCCGCGCCATGCTGACGGAGTTCCCGCTGCTCAATCTCAGCCTGTTCCGGATCCGAACCTTCCGGGCGACGGTCAACGGCGGGTTCTTCACCCGGCTGGGCCTGGGCGGCATCCCGTTCCTGTTCCCGCTGCTCTACCAGATCGGGCTCGGCTTCTCGCCGATCCAGTCCGGCCTGCTGGTGCTGCCGCAGGCCATCGCATCGATCGGACTCAAGAGCTTCATGCCCGCGATCCTCGCCCGCTTCGGCTATCGCAACGTGCTGGTGTTCAACACGATCGTCGTCGGCCTGCTCATCATGTCCTTTGCCACGGTGGGCGCCGAGACGCCGATCTGGCGCATCGTGCTGCAGGCCTTCGTCCTCGGCCTGTTCACCTCGATGCAGTACACCAGCATGAACACGCTGGTGTACGCCGACGTCTCGGGGCCGCAAACCAGTGGCGCCAGCACCATCGCGTCGACCGGCCAGCAGCTGTCGATCAGCTTCGGCGTGGCCGGCGCCTCCCTGATCGCCGCGATGTTCGTGCCCGTCGGGATGCACAGCCATGCCGGCGCGATGATCTACGGCGTGCAATGGGCCTTTTTCATTCTGGGCGTCATGACCATCGCTTCATCGGCGGTGTTCATGGAGCTGAAGGCTGACGACGGCGGCGACATCAGCAAACACGACACCCCCGCCGATCACCCGACCGAGCACTAGTTCAGACGCCAGATCGCGATGTTGAGCACCGTCGCGAAGGCGATCCAGGCGAGGTACGGCACCAGAAGCAGCGCGGCGAGACCGTCGATCCGCCGGAACAGGAGCGCCGTCGCGAGCACCAGCAGGTCGAGCACGAGGATCACCGCGACCGCGAGACCCGGGTCGCGGAGCCCGAAGAAGGCGACGCTCCAGCCCAGGTTGACCGCCAGTTGCAGGGCGAAGACCGCGAGCGGCCCGCGCGCCGTGTCGCCGTCGGCCGCGCGCCAGACCCGCCAGGCCGCGACGCCCATCATCACATACAGCGCGGTCCAGACCGGGCCGAACACCCAGTTCGGCGGATTGAACGACGGCTTGGCAAGTGTCGAATACCAGGTGGTTACGCTGGTGTTGGTCACCGCGCCGCCAAGCCCTCCGACGCCGAGGCAGATGCCGACGAGCAGGGCGAGCGCGAGCAGGTCCCTGCCGGTGCCGAGATCAGATCGTTTGGTGCTCATGACAGCAGGCTCGCTCCGACATTGATGGTGAGGGCAAGGATCGCCGTATTGAATACGAAGGAAACGATGCCGTGGACGAGTGTGACGCGACGCATCGCCGGCGAAACCGTGCCGACATCGCCGGTCTGCGACGCACAGCCGATCACGAAGGAGTAATAGAGGAAATCCCGGTAGTCCGGCGGGCGGTCGCCCGGGAATTCCAGGCCCCCGGGTCCGTCATCGTCCGGCCGGTAGTAGATGTTGGCGTAGTGCAGGGTGAACACGAGGTGGGTGAACGTCCAGGACAGGGCGACGGTTGCGCCCGTCAGCACAAGGGCGTGCCACAGGGGGCCGTGGGGCGACTTGAGGACCGCGAGTTCCGAGAAGATCGTGGCAAAGCTCGCGCTGGCGCTGACGACGATCACCAGCAGGATGATCCAGTCGCCCTCGTCATAGAAGGCCGCGCGGGCGTAGCACGTATCCACCGTCGACCTCGCGATCATGACCAGCGTCATCGCGATATAGGCAAGCGCCGTCAGGTCCCACGCCAGCAGCGCCCGGGTGGCGAATCGCATGTCCTGCGGCAGCACGAGGAACAGGACGAGACCCACCGTCAGCGCGATCAGCAAACGCATACGGGCGTGAACGAAGCGGCGGAAGGCGCTGGATGGGACGGTGGACTCGGTCATGCGGGCTCCTTAGCGCACTTTGGCACCTCGGCGGCGCACGGCAATCGCTGTAGTCTGAAGTCATGTTGTTCGATGCCATGGATCTGGCCGCCACCTTCGTGTTCGCCATCAGCGGCGCCACGCGGGGCGTGCGCAGGCAACTGGACCTGTTCGGGGTCCTGGTGTTGGCTTGGCTGGCCGGGGTTGCCGGCGGGCTGGCGCGCGACCTGTTGATCGGGGCCGTGCCGCCGGCGGCCATCGTGGACTGGCGCTATCTCGCGGCAACAGCGGCGGCGGGCGTGCTGGGCTTCTTCGCGTCGGACCTGATCGACCGGTTGCGCACCCCGGTCCTCCTGTTCGACGCAGCGGGCCTCTGCCTCTTCGCCGTCACCGGCACCGAGAAGGCCCTGCTCTACGGGCTCGACCCCCTGATGGCAGCCATGCTGGGCACGGTGACCTGCATCGGCGGCGGCGGGGCGCGCGACGTGCTGACCCTGCAGGTGCCCACAGTCCTACGCTCCGAACTCTATGCGGTGGCAGCCCTCGCGGGCGCCGGGACGGTCGCCGTCGGCTCCTGGATCGGCCTGCCGCCATTTCCGACCGCCCTCGCCGGCGCCGGCGTGTGCCTTTTCCTCAGGCTGATGTCGATTTACCGAGGGTGGCGACTGCCCATCGCCGTCACGCGGCACAAGTTTCACCCGGAAACCGACTAAAAATCCGCCATCTTCTCGCCAGAATGCCCGCCGCGCCCTTGCCGGTCTGGTACATGGAGGCTAAACACACGGCCGTCATTTTGTCGCAAGCGGCGTTGGGGGAAATTAGCAGCATGGCGACGAAGAGGAAGGCCAAGTCGACTGAAACCGTGCCCGTAACCAAGGCCGCCAAGAAGTTGACTGCAAAAGCGAATTCGGATCGCGCCGGCGGCACGCCGGAAGCGCGGGACACGGCCCGTCTCCTGTTGGAGATCGAGGCCATCCATTGTCGTCCCGACAATCCGTACATCTTCACATCGGGCCGGGCGAGCCCGGTCTACATCGATTGCCGCAAGATCATTTCGTTTCCGGAGGCCAGGGCCAAGATCATGGCCCACGCCCACAAGGCGATCGAAAAGGCGATCGGCTGGAACAAGATCGACGTGGTGGCCGGCGGCGAGACCGCCGGCATCCCGTTCGCCGCCTTCCTGGCGGCCCTCTCCAAGAAGCCCATGATCTACGTGCGCAAGCAGCCCAAGGGTTTCGGGCGCATGGCGCAGATCGAGGGTGAGCTGAAGCCTGGCAAGCGCGTGCTGCTGGTCGAGGACCTCGCGACCGACGGCGGCAGCAAGCTGGTCTTCATCGAGGCCCTGAAGAAGGCCGAGGCCAAGGTCACGGACTGCTTCGTGGTCTTCCACTACGGCATCTTCCCGCAGAGCATCGAGATGCTGGCCGCGGCGGGCGTGAAGCTGCATGCGCTGGCCACCTGGTGGGACGCGCTGGAAGCCGCCGAGAAGCACAAGTATTTCGACGAGATGGGCCTGACCGAGACTCGCGCCTTCCTCGAGGCGCCGGAGAAGTGGTCGGCCAGCCACGGCGGCCGCCCGCCGTCTCGCGCGCTGGGCCGCTAGCCGGCTCTTTGCTACGGTGCGGCGGACATGATCCGCCGTCTCCTCTCTTTCATCCTCGCGCTCGGCGCCCTCGCCTCTCCCGCCACCGCGAAGGACGAGTTGGTCGTCGCCATGACGCAGATGCCGGGCACATGGAACCCGATCATCAGCTCCATGCTGGCCAAATCGCTGATCGCCAACATGACGGCGCGACCGGTCACCGCCTACGACGCGGACTGGAAGCTGGTCTGCCTCGTCTGCACGGAATTGCCGACCATCGAGAACGGCAAGGCCCGAGTGATCGATCTTGCCGATGGCAAGAAGGGCATGGAAATCGACGTCGAACTGCGAGACATGCGCTGGGGCGACGGCATGCCGGTCTCCGCAAAGGACGTCGCCTTCACCCTGGAGGTCGGCAAGCACCCGCTGTCGGGGGTCGCTTCCTCAGAGGGTTACAAGCGGATCATCAAGCTCGACGTGAAGGACGATCGTCACTTCACCATGACGATCGACCGCGTCACCTTCGACTACAACAGCATCGGCCTGCAGCTGCTGCCGGCGCATATCGAGAAGCCGATCTTCGACGCCAATCCGGCCGAGTATCGCAACAGGACCGCCTACGACACGCAATCCACCAATCCCGCCCTCGCCTTCGGTCCCTTCCGTCTCACCGAGATCGTGCCCGGCAGCCGGGTCGTGCTGGAGCAGAATCCGACCTGGACGGGCGAGAAGCCGCACTTCAAGCGCATCACCGTGCGAATCATAGAGAACACGGCGGCCCTCGAGGCCAATCTGCTCTCGGGTAGCGTCGACTACGTGCTGGGCGAACTCGGCCTGTCGCTCGACCAGGCCATCGCCTTCGAGAAGCGCCACAAGGACAAGTATAATGTCGTCTACAAGCCGGCGCTGATCTGGGAGCACATTGACGTCAACCTCGACAACAAGCTGCTGGCCGACCGGCGCGTGCGCCAGGCGATGCTGCTGGCCATCGACCGCCGGGCCATTTCCGAGAAACTGTTCGAGGGCAAGCAGCCGATCGCCCATGGCGGGATCAGCGAACTCGATCCGATGTTCAGCCCGGCGGCGCGCCAGTACGGCTACGACCCCGCGGCCGCCCGCAAGCTGCTGGACGAGGCGGGCTTTTCGACCGTCCGCAACAACGTCCGCCATACCGCGGCCGGCGAGAAGCTGTCGATCGAGCTCGGCACGACCGCCGGCAACCGCGTGCGCGAACTGGTGGCTCAGGTCATCCAGAGCCAGCTCCGACAGGTCGGCATCGAAGTGCGCCTCAAGGCCGAGCCGCCGCGCATCTTCTTCGAGGCGATGGGCAAGCGGACCTACAGCGGCCTCGGCATGTATGCCTGGGTGCAGCGGCCCGAGGGCGTGCCGCGCTCGTCGCTTCATTCCAAGGAAATCCCGTCGGCCGCCAACGGCTGGAGCGGCCAGAACTATCCGGGGTACGCAAATCCCGAAATGGACAAGGCCCTGGACGCCGCCGAGCGCGAACTTGACGTCGCCAAGCGACGTGCCCTGTTCGCCGAGATACAGAAGCTGGCAGCGGACGACCTGCCGTCTCTCCCACTGTTCTTCCGCGTCGACCCCTTCGTGATCCCCAAGCCGCTCAAGGGCGTGACGCCGACCGGCACGCTCAACAGCTCGACCTTGTGGGTCGAACAGTGGCGCTGGGAGAGCCGGTGAGCCGGTATTTCGTCGCGCGCGGCGTCCAGACCGCCGTAACGCTCCTGCTCATGAGCCTCGTCGTCTACCTGCTGATCGGCCTGATGCCCGGCGATCCGATAGACATGATGATCGCCGGCGACCCGACCATGACCAGCCAGGACGCGGCCCGCCTGCGCGCCGCCTACGGTCTCGACAAGCCCCTGTTCGAGCGATACCTCGCCTGGCTGCTGCAGGCGCTGCAGGGCAATTTCGGCTACTCCCGCTCCTTCGGCCAGCCGGTCCTGACCGTCCTGTGGCCGCGCCTTCTCAACACGCTGCTCCTCGCCGGCATCGCCTTCGTCCTCTCGGTCGCGATCGCCCTGCCGCTCGGCATGTGGGCCGCCGCCCATCCGCGCAGCCGGGCCGACTACCTGATCAACCTCCTGTGCTTCGGCGGCATCTCCGCCCCGCCCTTCTGGCTGGCGTTGCTGCTGATCACCCTGTTTGCCGTAAAGCTCGGCTGGCTGCCGGCCGGCGGCATGGCCGACGTCCGGCCCGGCACACCGTGGACGACCGCGCTGGCCGAGCAGGTGCGCCATCTCGCGCTGCCGGTGCTGACGCTCGCGCTCGTCCAGCTCGGCGGGTACACCCGCTTCATGCGCGGCGCGATGATCGAGGCGCTGCGCCAGGACTATGTGCGAACGGCCCGCGCCAAGGGCGCCTCGGAACGGATCGTCCTGTGGCGGCACGCCTTCGCCAATGCGTTGTCGCCGGTGCTGACGATCCTGGCCCTCTCCTTCGGCGGCCTCGTCTCGGGCGCACTGATCACCGAGACGATGTTTGCATGGCCCGGCATGGGCAAGGCGATCTACCAGGCGATTCTCGAGAATGACTACAACTTGGCCCTGGTCGGCCTGCTGGTGGCGACGGCCGCCACGATCGGCGGCAACCTGCTGGCCGACCTCGCCTATGCCTGGGTCGACCCGCGCGTTTCCCTCGCGGAGTCGCGGTCATGACGGCCGCCGCGCTCCAGCCGACGGCCTGGCGCCGCATGCTGCGCCACCGGCTTGCCTGGCTCTCCCTCGCCTTTCTCTCGGTCATGCTCGTGCTGGCGCTTGCCGCGCCTCTGATTGCCGAGCTGCGTGGCATCGACCCGACCGAGACCGATCTCTTCCGCCGCTTCGAAGGCCCCTCCGCCCGGCACTGGCTGGGCACCGACGATCTCGGGCGCGACCTTTTCCAGCGGCTGCTCGACGGCGGCCGGGTGTCGCTGCTGGTGGGCATCTCGGGCGCGGTCCTGTCGGCGATCCTCGGCGCCGTCATCGGCGTCCTGGCGGGCTATCTCGGCGGCCGCCTCGATGCCTTCCTGATGCGGCTTACCGACGGCGTCATATCGCTGCCGCTCCTGCCCCTACTGATCGTGCTGGCTGCCGTCGATCCCCGGAAGCTCGGCGTGCCGGCGGAAATCGCGCAGTCGGAAATGTTCTCGCTCTACCGAATCGTGGTGATCGTGGCCCTCACCGGCTGGACGACCGTGGCCCGCCTGGTGCGCGCCGAGACCCTGTCGCTCAAGGCCCGCGACTTCACCCGCGCGGCCGTAGCGCTGGGTGCCCGGCCGCAACGCATCATGTTCCGCCACATCCTGCCCAATACGGCCGGCACCCTTGTCGTCGCCACCACCATGTCGGTCGGCACGCTGATCCTGTTCGAATCGACCCTGTCCTTTCTCGGCCTCGGCATCCAGCCGCCGGCGGCGAGCTGGGGCAACATGCTGACCGGTGCCCAGGAACTGCTGCAGGAGGCCCCCGTGCTGGCCCTGTGGCCCGGCCTGCTGATCTTCCTGACCGTCATTGCCTTCAACTTCCTGGGCGATGGATTGCAGGATGCCCTCGATCCCAGAAGCGAGAGACGCTGATGACCGACGCAACGCTGAAATCCACCGAGTTCACCGCGATGAGCCGGCTCACGCCGGACATCGACCTCAATGCCGAAGGCAAGGCCACTGGCTTCGTGCGCGTCCCGCATTCGGTGCACCGTTCGGCCTATGGCTGGATCCCGATCCCGATCGTGCGCATCAAGAACGGCGACGGCCCGAACGTTCTGATGCAGGCCGGCAACCACGGCGACGAATGGGAGGGCCAGATAGGCCTCGGCAACCTGATCCGCAGCCTCGAACCGAGGGACATCAGGGGCCGGCTGGTGATCCTGCCCTCGGCCAACTTTCCGGCCGCCATGGAGGGCCGCCGCACCTCGCCGATCGACGAGGGCAATCTCAACCGGTCCTTTCCCGGCGACGCCGAGGGCACGATCACTCAGCAGATCGCCTATTGGATCGAGCACGCGCTGCTGCCGGGCTTCGACTATGCCTTCGACTTCCATTCCGGCGGCAGCTCGCTCACCTACATTCCGAGCGCGCTGGCGCCGCGCCATCAGGACGCGGGCCGCATGGAGAAGGTCATGGGCCTGCTCAAGGCCTTCGGCGCGCCGGTGAGCTACATCTCGGCCGCCCCGCAGGGCGGCGGTCGCACCTTCACCTCGGCCTCCTATCGTCAGGGTGTGGTCGGCATGGGCACCGAACTGGGCGGCGGCGGACTCGTCACGCCAGGCTCGCTCAAGGTCGCCGAGGACGGGATGCGCCGCGTGCTGGCGCATGTCGGGTTGCTGCAGGGGGCCGTGCCCGCCCCGACAAAGACCCGCTTCACCGAGATCGGCGGCGACGACTACTACGTCTATGCATCCGATGGCGGCCTGTTCGAGCCGCTGGTCGACCTGGGCGACGAGGTCACCGCCGAGCAGCCGGCCGGCCGCATCCACTTCCACCACACCCCGTGGCGCGAGCCAGAGGTGGTGCACTTCAAGCGCGCCGGCCTCGTCCTCTGCAAGCGCGTCCCCGCCCGCTGCGAACGCGGCGACTGCCTGTTCCATCTGGCGACGGATCTGGCGGTTTAACCCACTCCGTCGTCCCGAGCGGGGCGCAGCGAAGTAGAGGGACCACTCTTAGGCACCACGCCCAGTTAGGCGGGAAAAGAGGTCCCACGGCGGCGCCCCCCCGCGGGGGGCGGCGCGCGG
>JBKBLH010000043.1:0-31600 GCA_046296475.1 Reyranella sp. | reverse complement strand
GAGCCGCATCTCCTGCCGATCACCCGCGGCGAGGGCATCGACGGCATGCTCGACCTGATCTTCCAGGCCAGCGCCCCCGCCGACATGGCCCCGCTCGGCCCCTTCATGCAGGTCGAGGCCATCCTGCCGATCGCCCATGGCCATCCCTACAAGGGCATCCGCGTCCGCTCGGGCTACAACGCCGTCTCGCTGAAGACCCTGCCGGGCTTCGCCGAGGTCGCCCCGCCCAAGGAAGACTGCGCCAAGTGCCTGGGCAAGTACTTCCAGGCCAAGGGCGCCGCCGCTCCCGCGGGCCAGGCCGCCGGCAACGTCGTGAAGGAGGAAGACCTGCCCTATCCGCTGCGCATCATCCGACCGCCCGACGGCATCCCGAGCTATCAGTACGAACCCAACCGCCTGACCCTCGTCCTCTCCGAAGCAGGACAGATCGTCGACGCCGCCTGGGACTGACCCTTCACAAACGTTCATCGAAGTTTCGATTGCCACCTTCCGCAGCCCTGTGCAGGTTTGCGGTCCGCCTGGGGAGATCAAGATGTCACAAGATCGACGTTCGCTTCGCGCGCTGGCGCAGCTCCTGCCATCGGGAGCGTTCGGCCTTTCCGTCGGGCTGGCCGCCGCCGACGCATCCGCCACGGCCACGCCGGCGCCCGAGCAGAAGGCCTCGGTCGCCGATCGCCTGCAGGCGCTCCGGACCGATGTTTCCAGCGCCATCGAACAGTATCGCAAGGATGGCGAGCCCTTCGTCGCCATCGATCCCGAGCAGACGCTTGCCTGGTGGGGCAACGGCTGGCACCGCGGCTGGGGCTGGCGCAACGGCGGCTGGGGAAATGGCGGTTGGGGCAATGGCTGGCATAACGGCTGGGGCAATGGCGGTTGGGGAAATGGCTGGCATAACGGCTGGCACAATGGCTGGCACAACTGGTAGGCCGCTTCTCCCAAGGCAGTCGATCCGATCGTCGCCACGCTCCGAACATCCCGAGCGGCTCAAGCGCCGCACAGCCTTCGAGGAAACCATGACCCTCAAGAAGCTACTCGCCCTCGCCTCTCTGGTCGCTGCCGGCACCATGATGGGCGGCCTCACCGCCGGCGCGCAGCAGCAGGCCCCGCAGGCCGCACCGTCGACGCCCAGGGATGCCGGTCCGACACCGGGTGGCGGCGCGCCGTCGCCCGAAGGCAATCGCCCCTTCCCCGTCATGTTCGTCACCAGCGTCGAACTGATCCGCTCCGAGCGCTCCGGCGGCATGGACATCGTCCGCGCCCGCGGCCTCGTCACCTCGGGCGCCTGGGGAGAGCCGCATCTCCTGCCGATCACCCGCGGCGAGGGCATCGACGGCATGCTCGACCTGATCTTCCAGGCCAGCGCCCCCGCCGACATGGCCCCGCTCGGCCCCTTCATGCAGGTCGAGGCCATCCTGCCGATCGCCAAGGGACATCCCTACAAGGGCATCCGCGTCCGCTCGGGCTACAACGCCGTCTCGCTGAAGACCCTGCCGGGCTTCGCCGAGGTCGCGCCGCCCAAGGAAGACTGCGCCAAGTGCCTGGGCAAGTACTTCCAGGCCAAAGGCGCCGCCGCTCCCGCGGGCCAGGCCGCCGGCAACGTCGTAAAGGAGGAAGACCTGCCCTATCCGCTGCGCATCATCCGCCCGACCGACGGCATCCCGAGCTATCAGTACGAACCCAACCGCCTGACCCTGGTCCTCTCCGAAGCAGGACAGATCGTCGACGCCGCCTGGGACTGAGGCGTCGTCGTGAGCCTCGTTACGACCTGACAGGCAATTGAAATGGGATTCTTGAAGAGCGCCAGCGAACAATTTGAGTCGCCGATCGCCGCTTCGGCACAAGGCTGAATCTCAACCGTCAGTTCTCGGATTCGATTGTTTCCTGGCATCGGCCGCGTTCCGCCTTTTTTCAACAGCCTGCCAATGGGTCGTCGCCCGGCCGAACCTGCGTCGCTCCAACCGCTCCGCCCGCATTCGCCTCGCCTCGTCGGTTGCGGGGCGACGTCTCCCATCCAACTATGCCATCACTGCAGAGTTCCGCATGACCCGGCAGCGCACCAGTTCTGACGACGACGCGCGTGGCACGAGGCGACGTCACGCAGCCGGCGCTGGCAGAATCGCCTTTGACCGCACCCTCACAAGAGTCTGTATCGGGGAGGAAGTGTTGTTCTCGAAAACTGAGCGGCAAATTGGACGTCCGGCATTCGGGTCCATCTTCGGGAACGCCGGCCTTGAACGACGCCGTGGCATGGCGCGGGGCGCCCTCGAGCAATGGCGGATGCTCGCCCTCGGAATGCTGTCGTTGTTATGGGTATCGCCCGGCGAGGCACAGGTGGATTGTACTGCCCTGTTGCCCACCGAGTGCAGCATGGCGAACGACCAGTACATGCTTCTGCAGAAATTTCAGGAGCTGCCCGGGACGCAGAGCGGCCAGAACGCACTGAAAGCCGACCTTGCTGCCGTCGTCAGCATCTACAACGACGCCACAGTGGCACAGCGCGCCCAAGCCGTTCAGAATTCGCAATCCGTCGTCAGTTCGTGGAATGGCAACGCCGACAGCTACAATCCGACGGCCCAGTACAACGTCTGGCAACAGATCTCGTCAGGCAGCCGGATCCTCTCCTCATTGGGCGCATTTCCACAGCTCACGACATCGTCGGCGCTTGCAGATGTATTGTCAGGCATGCTTGCGAGGGACGTCGAGTACTGGTCGAGCGGCCAAACTACGTCGCCGACGATCAGCGCACTCACCCAGCTTCTCCAAGGCTACTACACCATGCCTCCCGGCAGCACCGCTCCAACTTTCGTGGGAGGTGGCAGCATTGCCGGTGTGCAGATGGTCAGCCCGCTCAAGGACGCGTTCACGGCTTATAGTATCTACTACCCTTACTCGAACCCGGCGAACACGACGCCCTACTCCCTACCGCCGTGCGGCACGCAACCCTGCCAGCCGGACCCTCGCCCCTATCAGCTGTCTTCTGAGATATCGCTTTGGCAACCAGGGCAAGCGTCGGCAAGCGACATGTCCAGTCAATCCGGACAGTGGATCGTGAATCAGACCTCGGGGGCCTTCCCAAGCGGCCACTCGACCTATGGCAATACGACGGCACTCCTCCACGCGATCCTGTTTCCTCAGGCCTATCAGAGCCTGATGGTTTCGGGTCAGCAATTCGGATTGAGCCGCAACATCCTGGGTGTTCATCACACACTGGACATCATCGGAGGGCGAATGCTCGCCTACTACACGATGACGCAGCTGCTGTCGGGCAACTACGTCCTGTCGGCGGCCGACGTGCCAACCTTCCATGGCGTTCCCGCCTACTCGGACTTCCAGACCTACGTCTCCCAACTGGCATCGATCCTCCAGGGTCAGATCGGCTCAGCTGCCGCCGTGCCCTACGCCGCTTGCGCTGCGAACGTGGCCAGCTGCATGACCAGCGGCGTCATTCCGACCACCGCACAGTTCGCCGTTGCAAACCAGGCCTATGAAGCACAAGCCACCTATGGCCTGCCGCCGGTCGGGGCCACCAATATGCCGGGCGTGGTTCCAGCCAATGCCGAATTGCTGCTCACGACGCGCTTTCCCTATCTCGGTCACGATCAGATCCGCGAGGTATTGAGAACCACCGAGTTGCCTTCCGGCGGCCCCCTCGACGACGGTACCGGCTGGGCTCGCCTCAATCTCTTCAAGGCGGCTGGTGGCTACGGCGCCTTCGATTCCAACGTGACCGTCAACCTCGACGCCTCCCTTGGCGGCTTCAATGCCGTGGACATGTGGAGCAACGACATCACGGGTCCGGGCGGCCTCACAAAACGTGGCAGCGGCCTGCTGATCCTGGGTGGCACCAACAGCTATGGCGGCGGCACGACGGTAATAGAGGGAACAGTGGCACTGTCCGGCAGCATGACCGGCAATCTGGACATTCGCGCAGGCGCCAGCTTCGTAAGCTCCGGCGGCTACGCGGTCGCGGCTGGTGACAGCCTGACCAATGACGGCACATTCCAATCGGTCAATTCGAGCCTGGTGAACAATGGCACCGTCGAGAACAGGGGCGACATCCTGGGCGGCGTGACGAATCGCGGTGTCTTCAGGCAATTGGCCGGCCGGTTCGAAAACGGGCCGGGTTCAACCTTCACCAACAACGCAACGTTCATCGGTGACATAACCAATAGCGGGTATCTCGGCGGATCTGGCACCTTCACGGGCAGCGTGGTCAACAACGGAACGATCTCGCCCGGCAACTCGATCGGAACGCTGACGGTGAACGGCTCCTACGCTCAGGCTGCTGGCAGTAGCTATGCTGTCGAGACCAATTCGCTAGGACAGGCGGACCGTCTCAACGTGGGCGGCGCTCCGGGCACCGCCACCATCGCCGCCGGGACCGGTGTTTTCGTGGCTCCGGACGCTTCAAGTCCTTATTCGCCTCGCACCCGCTATACTGTCCTGAACGCTACGGGCGGTGTCACGGGGACCTATTCCACAGTCGCCAGCGCCCTGCCGTTCCTGCTGCCAAGCCTGAGCTACGACGCCAACAACGTCTACCTCACCCTGCAGGTCGGCGGGTTCGCCCGCCAGGCCCAGACCTCCAACCAGGCCGCCGTCGGCGCGGTGCTCGACGCCGGCGCCATCGGCGCCACTGGAGACTTCGCGACCGTGCTGGGTGCCTTCTCCACAATGAATGCGCAACAGGGCGTCGCGGCCATGAACGCGATCAGCGGGCAGAACTACTCGGCCTTCTCCTCCGCCGGGATCGCGACCACGCAGGTCTTCATGACCAACTTCGCCAACACGGTCGGCGGCACGTCGGGCGGCGGCAAGCGCGTGGCCCTGGCCGAGGCCTGCGACGTCGCCTGCGACACGACCGCCCTCGCCCGCTGGGGCGCCTGGGGCGGTGCGCTGGGCGGGTTCGGCGTGGTCGGCGGCAACGCCAATGCCGGCACGCTCACCTACAGTCTTGGCGGCTTCGCGGCGGGCATCGACCGTCGCGTGACGGACGAGCTGCTGGTCGGCGTTACCGCCGGCTTCACCAGCGGCACGCAATGGGTCGGCGGCTTCTCCGGACGCGGCATCTCCGACACCTTCCAGGCCGGTCTCTACGCCAGCTATGCCAAGGACGCCGTCTATGTCGACGGGCTGGCCGCCTATGCCTATTCCGACAACCGCATGCAGCGGCAGATCACCATCCCCGGCCTGTCGCGCATCGCCAACGGCCGCACCGGCGCCAACCTGTTCTTCGGCCAGGTCGAGGCGGGCTACCGGTTCGAGATCGGCGGCCTCGCCGAGGCCTACGTCACGCCCTTCGCGCGCCTGCAGGCGGCGACGGCGACGCAGAATGCCTTCACCGAATCGGGTGCAGGTGCACTCGACCTTTCCATCGCCGCGCAGACCACCAACTCGCTGCGCAGCGTGCTCGGCGCCCAGCTCGGCGGTTCGATGGATCTCGGCTGGCGCGAGAAACTGGCGATGCAGTTCAAGCTCGGTTGGGGTCACGAGTATGCCGACACCGGCCGGCCCGTCACCGCCTCCTTCGTCGGGGCGCCCGCCCTACCCTTCACGACCTACGGCGCCGCGCCGCAGCGCGACAGTGTCGTACTGGGGTTGTCCGCAAGCACCGCAATCGCCGATACGACCTCCGCCTATTTCCGTTACGAGGGCGACGTCTCCAGCGAGGATTCCAGCCACGCCCTCACAGCTGGCTTCCGGATGACCTGGTAGACGAATGTGTCGCCTCGCGAGGCACTACAACGGTGCCAATGCACGGCGCAGCGGATCGCTCGCGATCTGCATCAGCCCGTCGAACGGCTGGCCAAGTTCCAGGATGAGATAGATCGCGCTGGCGGCCGAGAGCGCGCAGAAGAACAGCACGCTCAGCATCGTGCCATTGGCGTCGGCCGACATGGCGAAGGTGCCAAATATGAAGCATAGCCAGAGCACCAGTACGAAAACGAACGGTCTGGAGAGCGAATCGGTCGGGTAGGCGTAGAGGGCGAGCTGAATCTGCGCCACCGTATTGGCGACGGTCGAAGCCCGGAGCTGCAGCGAAGTCTGCAGCTGATCTCGCGGCACGAGTTCGCGAAGCTTGGTAACGACCTGGGCCTCGGATGCCGAAGCCTGCGCCGCAGTCGGTGCCACCGCATCGTCGTAGCGCCAGATCGAATCGACGATGGCGGCGACATCCTGGCGCAGGGCGTGTCGCAGAGCGCCGCCTTCAACGCCATAGTCGCCCAGCAGCCGATCGAGTTCGATGACATTGGCCGTGAGCTGCCCAACCTGGTTGCGGGTCGCCTCGTAGGAGGCGCGAGTCGAGGCGAAGAGAAGCGCCGTTACCAGGGCTGCCATCGTAGCGACCAGAGCCGTCGCGAGCTTGATGACGTCCTTTGAATCGCCGGTCAGGTGCTTCTCGGGCAGCTTGTGGCGGAGGAGCACACCAACAGCGATACTGATCAGGATTAGTCCGAAAGCCAGCAAGGCGGTATCAACGGCGCTCAACTGTTCCACCTCATTCGATACAGGGGTGAACCAATAGCATGGATGCGACGATTCCAATGCCAACGCCTTACCAGACCGTTACACCGAACTACTTCGCCCGTCGCGGCTTGCGCCGTTATGCCGGGTTCTTCTCCTTGTGGGCTCTCGGCGTCGGCGCCGTCATCTCGGGTCACTATTCAGGGTGGAACCTCGGCCTTCTGGCCGGCGGCTGGGGCGGCTACGTGCTGGCCGCCTGTCTCATCGCCATCATGTATCTCGGCCTGGTGTTCTGTATCGCCGAGATGGCGTCGGCCCTGCCCCACACCGGCGGCGCCTATTCCTTTGCCCGCGCCTCGATGGGGCCTTGGGGCGGGTTCGTGACGGGGCTCTGCGAGAACGTCGAGTACGTGCTGACTCCGGCGGTGATCGTGTCCTTCCTCGCGACCTATCTTGCCGCCGTATTCGAAACGCCCTTCGCCTGGCTACCGGCCTACTGGCTGGCCGGCTATGCGGTATTCGTGACACTGAACGTCCGCGGCGTCGAACTCTCCTTCAAGGTCACGGTCGTCGTGACATTGGCCTCGCTCGCCTGCCTCGCCGTGTTCTGGATCTCGGCACTCCCCGTCGCAGAGTTCAGTCGATACGCGCTCAACATCGGCGCCGGTCCCGACGGCAAGCCGGTCGAACTGGCGCAAGGGGGCGGCCCGCTGCTGCCATTCGGACTGCACGGCGCGCTGGCCGCACTTCCCTTCGCCGTCTGGCTGTTCCTCGCCATCGAGCAGCTGCCCCTCGCGGCCGAGGAATCGGTGGAGCCGTCGCGCGACATCCCGCGCGGCATCGTGGCCGGGTTGCTGACGCTCTTCGTGTCGGCAGGTCTCGTCGTCTGGCTCAACCCGTCGGTAGCCCCGGGCAGCTTCCAGCTCGGCAGCTCGGGCGAACCTCTGCTCGACGGCTTCCGCGCCACGTTCGGCGGCGGTTTGGCAAAGCTGCTGGCGCTGGTCGCCTGCATCGGCCTGGTCGCCAGCTTCCACACCATCCTCTTCGCCAAGGGTCGGCAAATCTATTCCCTGTCGCGCGCAGGATACTTCCCGCGCGTCCTGTCGATCACCCATCCGCGCCACAAGACGCCTTATGTGGCGCTGCTGGCGGGGTCGGCCGTGGCGCTGACGATCATGCTCGCGCTGTGGTTCGGTATGGGCGCCGAACGCGGCGCCGCGACAATCCAGGGCATGCTGCTCAACATGGCGGTCGCCGGCGCAATGCTCTCCTACCTGCTTCAGGCCGTGAGTTTTCTCGTGCTGCGCGCGCAGCTCCCCGGCCTCGCCCGTCCCTATCGTTCTCCGATGGGCGTGTCGGGAGCCTTGGTCACCATCCTCATTGCGACCGTCACGCTGATCTATCAGTTGCTCGACCCGGTTTTCGCAGCGGGGGTTCTTGGCGTCGGCGCGTGGTTCGCCGTTGGACTGGCATGGTTCGCGCTGGTCGGACGGCATCGTCTCGTCCTGTCGCCGGAGGAGGCTTTCGCGCTGAAAGCCCGCGAGACGGCCGATGGGTCAGTCGCCGACTGATTCGGCTGCCGGCCTGGCCTCGCGCTCGCGCTCGACGAGACTGGCGGCCACCTGCTTGCGGAACCGCTCGAACTCCGGACCTCTCAGCTGGGCGCGTTTCAGCTCCGGATGAGTGATCGGATTGACCGGCTTGCCGTCGACCTGAAGCTCGAAATGCAGATGCGCGCCGGTCGAGCGGCCGGTGCTGCCGACATAGCCGATGACGTCGCCGCGCGACACGATCGAGCCGGGCCGCAAGCCGGTCGCGAAGCCGGAGAGATGGCCATAGACGGTCGCCAGCCTGCCGCCATGCTCTATGCGGATCCAGTTGCCGTAGCGCCCGTTCGGTCCGGCTCCCACAACGACGCCATCCGCGGCCGCGACGACCGGCGTGCCGGTCGGCGCCACGAGGTCGACGCCTTCATGCATGAACAGCGACCGCGACGACGAAGGTCGTGCCGACAGCGCATAGGCCGGCGGCGCCCGGAAGCCACCATAGGACGAGCTGCCATAGGCTGAAGCCCCGGGTGAAGCGGCAAAGCCTGCGCCGAGACCCGCGCGCGGCATGTCGGTGGCTCCTCCGGTGGGCAGGCCGGGCGGGAGGCCGGGCGGACGATTCGGGCCGCCGGCACCCTGCGGCTTACCGCCATGCGGCCGCGGCGGTTGGTCGAATGGATCGGCGCGCAGGCCGAATCCCGACGAGATCGATACGGTGTCGAGTGGCAGGCGGAACGAGGGCGGTGTCGCGGCCTGCCCGCTCGCCATCCAGAAGCGCTCGGTATTGTCGCGCGCCCGGAATCGATGGATGGCCATGACACCCTTGGGAGTCCGCAATTCCATCCAGAGCACACGCCCGACATCCAACCGCACACCGAACTGGGTGAAGGTCTGCTCGTAGCGAACGTAGAACCAGTCGCCGTCGCGCATTTCCTTGTTGAGATCGACCGAGGTCTCGAGCGCCTGCATGGCATCGAGCATCGCCGGCGCGGGGACGCCGGCGGCGACTGCGGAGGCCTCGAACGATCCGCCGGTGATCACCCCCGCGACGCCCAGCTGGCGTACATAGGGCAGGTAAGCCTGCAACCGTTCGTCATCGAGGCCGTCGCCCAGCACCCGATCCTCGACGGTCCGGCCATAGGCCAACACGGC
Organism: Reyranella sp.; assembly: GCA_046296475.1. Taxonomy (GTDB): domain Bacteria; phylum Pseudomonadota; class Alphaproteobacteria; order Reyranellales; family Reyranellaceae; genus Reyranella. The sequence goes on along the minus strand of JBKBLH010000043.1, from coordinate 22,436 downwards.
CTCGGGAACCGGCCCGATCGCGACCGGTGGCGGGACATTGTCTGCAATCGGGATGAGTGGCTGGGGAAGCGCGATGCCGTTGGCGACGCTCCGCTCTAGGAGCCGATCGATCGACGCCAGTGCGATGAAATGAAAATGGTCGCCGAGAGCGGCCGCCGCGGGGGGCTGGTCATGGAGAGGCGGCAATTCCGCTCCCAGCAGCCGAAGCTCGGCGACCAGCCCGCTATCCTTCGTGCAGGCGAGTTCGCTCCACGGCAGATCGCGCGCGATGCCGTGCTGCATCCCGACGAAAAGCAATGAAGCGGCAAAAGCCGCGGCAACCGAAGGTCGGTTCATTCAGTCCTTCTTATAGAGCCGACGCCGGGGCATCGCTCGTGACCGCCGCGTGGTCGCGGACCTTACCGCACCTTCGACACGGGTTTCCATGCCCGAACACGTCTTTCCGCCTCGGCGATTTGCGCAGGGTTCATGCGCGCGGCGAGGGTCGCCAGGTCCTTTCGCGCCTGGTCGAGCCGGTCCTGGTTCTTTGCCGTGTACCGGTCGATGGCGAGCTTGATCCATTTATAGGCCTCGATGTCGTCGCGCGGCGGGATGCCTTCGCCGAAGCCCAGCATGAAACCGATGTTGTTCTGCGCGCGCGCATAGCCCTGTTGTGCGGCGGCGAGGTAGAGTCTCGCCGCTTCGTTCAGGTTGCGCGGCACGCCCTCGCCACTCCAGTACATGGCGCCCAGCAGGGTCTGCGCCTCGGCCTCCCCCTTGGCGGCCCACACTTTCCAGATGCGGACCGCCGTCGCCATGTCCTTGCGTTCGTAGGCGCCCGCCGCCTGACGCATCTGGTCTTCGTAGGATTGCGCCGTTGCAGGTGTCGCAAGGGCCGCGACGAGAAGCACGAGCAGTGCCGGCAGGAGGGATTTCATGGGCCGAAGATATGGCTTCAAGTCGACGGTGCCGCAAGCGACGGCCTAGACGGGTTGCAACGGCTTCAGCTGCGGACGGGCTGGATCGTCGCAGCGCGACCCATAGACATGTGTCCACGCCCGCGTGAATTCCGCACCCAGCAGGAAGATCAGCGTGGAGTAGAATATCCAGAGAAGCAGCACGATCAGCGCGCCGGCGGCTCCGAAGCTCGTAGCGACGTTGGTCTGCCCGATGTAGAGCGCGATCAGATACTTTCCGCCCTCGAACAGCCCGGTGGCCACCAGCGCGCCGACGGCTACGTCGCGCCAGCGGATCGGCGTGTCGGGGAGCACCTTGTACATGATCGCGAACATGCCCGAGATGAGGGCCATCGAGATCACGAAATCGGTCGTCTGCACGGCGAGTTCGGCCAGGGGAAACCTGTGCTTCAGGAAACTCGCAAGCGCCGACAGCGCCGCACTGAGGGCCAGCGAAACCATCAGCACGAATCCCAGGGTGATCACCAGGCCGAAGCTGGCGAGACGGGCGCGCAGCAGACGCGACATGGTCGAGCGCCGCGACTTCGCCTTCCAGATCGCGTTCAGGGCAGCTTGAACCTCACCGAAAACACCGCTGGCGGCCACGAAGATCGTGACCACACCCACCAGCGTGGCCACCAGGCCCGACATGCGGTCGCTGGCACTCCGGATCATCGCCTGCGTCGCCTCCGCCGTGTTCCGCCCCATGAGCCCGCTTAGCTGCTCGACGATCGCGCTCTGTGCCGCCTCCGGCCCGAAAGCGAGGCCCGCGATGGCGATGACAAGCAGCAAGACCGGAGTCAGCGAGAAGAGCGTGAAGTAGGCGATCGACGCGCCCCGGCTGAAGGCATCGTCGTCGATGAACCCTTCGACGGTGGCTGACAGGAGCCGCCTGACCCGGGCGAGGGAAGTGGATCGGTCCATCGACGCCAAACGCGCTCCCACGGAAATCGCTCCCCAAACCCGACGTGTTTATGACATGTTCCGCCCCTATCTTCCGGCTGCAGGCTTGATTCAGGACCCTCGATGATCCCTTCCCGCCGCATGGTTCTCGCCGCCGCGGTCGCCTCGCTGTTCCCAGCGCCGGCGATCTCGCGACCCACCTCCGACGCTCGCCAGAAGGTCGAGATCCTCCTCGACTGGAAGGCACTGCCGACCTTCGCCGGCTTCTATCTTGCCAGGGAGCTGGACGCCTTCGAGCGCCGTGGACTCGACGTCACCTTCGCGGAAACCCAGGGCGCGATCTCATCGGCGGAGATGATCGGCTCGGGCACGCCATACTGGATCGGCTCGTCGAGTGGCATCGCCACGGCCATCGGCCGTTCGAAGGGGCAGCCGATCAAGAGCCTCGCCGTCTACTACGCGAAGACTCCCACCGTGATCTATACGCGCGGCGAGGACCGCATTGCCCATCCGCGCGATCTCTACGGCAAGACGCTGGGACTGGTGCCAGGCAGCATCACCAACGAGGAGTTCCGTGCCCTGATTGCCGCCAACAGGCTCGACCGCAGCAGGATCAAGGAGACGACGGTCGGCTGGAGTGCCTATGACCTGGTCGAGAAGAAGGTCGACGCGCTGATCGACTATGACGAGATGGCCCCGTCCATGCTGATCGCCGAGGGGCGTCGCATCACCATGATCCGCCTGAGCGATTTCGGCGTGAAGGCCTATAGCCTGAACCTCATCGTGAACGACGCCGCCTGGGCCGATCCGGCCAGGCGCGAGATCGCAAAGAAGGTCGAGGAGGCCGTGCAGGAAGGCTACAACATGGTGCGGGAGCGCCCGGTCGAGGCGGCCTCCCACTTCTCTCGCCTCTTCCCGCGACTGGCGCCGCGCTACGTCGACCGCAGCATGGCGACGGTGTCCCAGCAGCTCTCGGGCCCGCCCACCGGCCAGCAGACCCGCGCCGGCTGGGAAGCGACGATCACGACCCTGGAAGCGCTGGGACTGCTGGCGAAGCCGGTCACGGTCGACGAGGTGGCGATCCTCGATTGAGGAGATGGTAAGGGCCGGATCTACCAGCCCCAGAGCAGCGCCCGGGAGATCCAGCCTCGCAGTCCGCCGTCGCGCTGGATCTTGACCCAGCCGCCCTTGCGCTCGAGCGTCTTCAGGGCATCTCCATAGGAGACCTTGCCGAGGATCCGGCTTCGCGTGGTAGGCTGGCTGCGCACGTTGGCCGTCTTGACCTTCACGATGTGATACGGCGTGGTGCTGGTCAGCGTTCGCAGAATCCAGCCCTTGTCGTTCTCGAAATCCTGGACCTGCAGCCAGTCGCCGCGTTTGCCGACCACCTTCAGGGGAAAGCCGCGGCTCAGAACCCACTCGGCAGAATAGCGCGTGCCCGGACCGGATCGCAGATTCACTTCTTCGCGCGCCACGCTCACCATCTGCTGGGCAACGGCACGGGGAACATCGAGCGCAAGGGCGCCGGCGGCGATGACAATCAGGAAATAGCGAGCGATGGGCATCCGTGGGATTTCCTTCCCGGAATAGTTCTGGGAACACCCTTCCCCGGGCGGGACCGGCGGGTCGGGTGGCTGTCGATGGCATCATTGTCGCCCGATTCGGACTTCACGTCACCCGCTTGACAGGCTGCGTCCAACCGGTTCCACGGGTTCGCGCCTTCTTCCATCCGGCAGAGGCAGGCTATATTCGCCGCCTCAGTGGAAGGATTACCGGCATGCAGGAACAGAAAATCATCGGTCGCCGCGAGGGCGCCGTGGGTCACGTCGTCTTCAACAATCCGGCGAAGCTCAACGCCGTCTCGCTCGACATGTGGGACGGCTTCGTCGGCATCCTGAAGGACTTCGCCCGGGATCCCGAGATCCGCTGCCTCGTGGTGAGCGGCTCCGGCGGCAAGGCCTTCGTGTCCGGCGCCGACATCTCGAAGTTCGAGAGCGAGCGCGCCAACGCAGAGGCGCAGGTCCGCTACGACGCCATCTCCAAGGAAGGCTACGAGGCACTCTACGACTTCCCCAAGCCGACCATCGCCAAGATCACCGGCTACTGCATCGGCGGCGGCATGAACCTCGCAGCCTGCTGCGACCTGCGCTACTGCAACGAAGGCGCACGCTTCGGCGTGCCGGCCGCCAAGCTCGGCCTCGGCTACGGCTTCCTGCGCATCGAACGCTTCTCGCGCATCGTCGGCCTGCCGCGCGCCATGGAATTCCTGTTCACCGCCAAGCAGTACTCTTCGAAAGAAGCCTACGAGATGGGCCTGGTGCATGGCGTCGCTGCCGATGGCGAACTCGATGCCATGGTCGACGGCATCACCGGCGCCATCGCGCAGAACGCCCCGCTGACGATTGCGCTCGCCAAGGCGGCGGCGCGCGAGATCGCCAAGCCCGAGTCCAAGCAGGACCACGCCAAGCTCGACCGGATGGCCGAAGCCTGCTTCGACAGCGAGGATTTCAAGGAAGGTCGCCGAGCCTTCATGGAAAAGCGACGGCCCATCTTCAAAGGAAAGTAAGTGCCGTCGCCCCGAGCGAAGCCGAGGGGCCTCTCATCGATCCAAAAAGAGATCCCTCCACTCCGCTTCGCTCCGGTCGGGATGACGGAAATTTGCAAAAGGTAACCAACATGACCACCCTGCCCCTCTCCCACCTCACCGTCCTCGATCTCACGGCGCACCGCGCGGGGCCGACCGCCGTGCGCCAGCTCGCCGACTGGGGGGCGCATGTCATCAAGATCGAACCACCGCCGCCGCCCTCCGAGGGCGGCAAGAACAACGACTCGATGGGCGGCGCGCGCCACGGCTTCGACTTCCAGAACCTGCACCGCAACAAGAAGTCGATGACGCTGAACCTCAAGAGCCCTGTGGGTCACGCGATCTTCATGAAGCTCGCTGAAAAGGCCGACGTCATCGTCGAGAACTACCGCTCCGACGTGAAGCATCGCCTCAAGGTCGACTACGACACGGTGGCGAAGATCAACCCGCGCATCATCTACGGCTCGATCGCAGGCTTCGGCCAGAGCGGCCCGGATGCCGCGCGCCCCGGCGTCGACCAGATCGCCCAGGGCATGGGCGGCCTGATGTCGATCACCGGCGAACCCGGCCGCGGCCCGATGCGGGTCGGCATCCCAATCGCCGATCTTACGTCGGGTCTCCTGCTTGCCCAGGCGATCATGCTGGCGCTCTACACGCGCGAGCGTACCGGCAAGGGCCAGTGGGTCCACACCTCGCTGATCGAGGCGCAGATATTCATGCTCGACTTCCAGGCCTCGCGCTGGCTGATGAAGGGCGAGGTGCCGAAGCAGGCCGGCAACGACCATCCGACCAGCATCCCGACCGGCGTCTTCCCGACCAGCGACGGCTACATCAACATCGCCGCCGCCGGCGACAAGATGTGGAAGCGCGCCGCGCTGGCGCTGGGCGCCCAGGCGCTGATCGACCATCCCGAGCACGCGACGCCGGCGCTGCGCTCGCAGAACCGCAAGGCACTGAACGAGCGGCTGGCCGAGGTGACGAAGACCAACACCAGCGCCCACTGGATCGAATCGCTGAACAAGGCCGGCGTTCCCTGCGGCCCGATCAACACGATCGACAAGACCTTCGCCGAACCGCAGGTCCAGCACCTCGGCATCGCCCGCCCGGTCAACCATCCCGCACTCGGCGAGATCAAGGTGGTCGGCCAGCCGATCAACCTCTCCGACTACCCGCAGCCCAAGGCGCTCAACCCGACTCCGGACCTCGGCCAGCACACCGACGAAGTGCTGACGGGTCTGGGCTACGACGCGAAGGCGATTGCCGGCTTCAAGTCCGGCGGCGCAGTCTGACGACTGATCGATACACATAAGGTAACCGGGAGATACAAAAGATGGCCACGACTCGGAGAACAGCCTTGGTGACCGGTGCCGGCCGCAACATCGGCCGGGCCTGCGTGCTCGAGCTCGCCCGGATGGGTTACGACGTCGTGATCAACGGCTCGTCCGACCGCAAGGCCTGCGAGTCGGTGGCGAAGGAAGCGGCTTCACTCGGTGTCGAGGCGATGGTCGCGATGGCCGATGTCGGCAGCCCCGGGGAATGCCGTCGCATGGCGCAGGAGGCGATCGCCCGGTTCGGCTCCATCGACGTGCTGGTGAACAATGCGGCGGTGCGGCCGGCCAAACCCTTCCTGGAGATGAGCGAGGCTGACTGGCGCCGCGTCATCTCGGTCGATCTCGATGCCGCCGTGTGGCTGTCGCAAGCCTGCCTGCCCGGCATGGTGAAGAAGGGCTGGGGCCGCATCGTCAATTTCACCGGCATGAACGCGATGCACGGGTATGCCGGGCGGGCCCCCGTTTCTGTCGCCAAGCATGGCGTCTGGGGACTCACCAAGGCGCTGGGCAAGGAGTTCGGGCCCAAGGGCATCACGGTGAACGCCATCTCGCCCGGCCCGATCTCGGCCGATGTCGAGGAAGACGACGAGTCGAACCACCATCGCCTCGAGACGATGGCCAAGGTTCCTCTCGGCCGCATGGGCACGCCCGCCGAGATCGGTTCGGTGCTCGGCCTGCTGGCCTCCGACGGCGGCGCCTATGTGAACTGCCAGATGATCCAGGTGAACGGCGGCGGCCAGACTTGACGCCTACTCCATCGGCAGGCCGGTGGTGCGGGCGATGGCGCTCCAGCGCTCGACCTCGGCCTTGATGAAATCGCCGAAGGCCTGGCGGCTTTCGAGGTCGATGCTCGCACCCTGCTCCTGCCAGATTCGGCGGATGTCGGATTCGGCCAGCGCCGCCTGGACAGCGGCATGCAGTGCATCGAGCGCGACGGCGGGCGACTTCATGGGCGCAAACAGGCCATACCAGGTGCTGACCTCGAAATCCTTGACGCCCGCTTCGGCGAACGTCGGCACGTCAGGCAGCACGCTCTCGCGCTTCGCACTGGCGACGGCGAGTGCGCGCAGCTTGCCGGACTGCACGTAGGAGGCAATCGTGCTGAGCGGCTGGAAGGTGGCGTCAAGCTGGCCCGCCAGCAGGTCCTGCAGTGCCGGCCCGCCACCGCGATAAGGAACGTGCGTCAACCGGATGCCGGTGCGCCGCTGCAGCAGTTCGATGGCGAGATGGGGCATTGTACCGAGGCCCGACGAGCCGATGTTGATCGTGTCCGGCGCCTTGCGCGCCGCGGCGAGGAAGGCCGCGAGATCCTTGACGTCGAGCTTGGCCGGATTGACCACGAGCCCGACCGGGACCCTGGCGATGTTGCTGACGGGCGCGAAGTCGCGCAGCAGGTCGAACCCCGACTCGGGGTAGACGACCGTCGCGAAGGACTGTGCGCTATTCGCGACCAGCAGGGTGCAGCCATCGGGCCGCGCCCGCGCCACGACCATTCCGCCCAGCGTGCCGCCGGCGCCACTGCGATTCTCAACCACTACCGGCTGCCCCAGACTCTTGCTGACATGAGCCGCGACGGGACGCGCGAAAGTGTCGTTCGAGCCGCCGGGCGGAAACGGCACGATCCAGCTCATGGACCGCGGCGGACGCCATTGCTGGGCATGGACCGGTCCTGCCGCTGCCGCGGCCAGCAAGCCGCCCAAGGCAGCACGACGCGTGACGCTCATCGGTTCACTCCATCTGGACGTTGGCGGCCCTCGCGATGCGAGTCCACCGCTCAGCTTCGCGGGCAATGAAGTTCGCGAAGTCGGCGCGACTCTCGAGTTCGACCTTGGCGCCATGCTCGGCCCAGAGGCGCTTGACCTCGTCGGAGCCAAGGGCTCGCTGTACGGCGGCGTGGACGCGGTCGAGAACGATGTCGGGTGTGCGGATCGGCGCGAACAGGCCGAACCAGGTCGTCATTCGGAACTCCGCAAGGCCCGCCTCGTGTGCCGTCGGCACGTCCGGAAGCTGCGCATCGCGGCGACGGTTGATGACGGCGAGGGCGCGCAGCTTGCCTGACCGGACCGCGGGCGCGACCGCGCTCACCAGCACGAACGCCGCGCCGATCTGGCCGGCCAGCAGGTCCTGCAGCATCGGCGCGCCGCCGCGGTACGGGACATGCGTGAGCTTCACGCCGGCGCGGCCCTCGAACAGGCCGATGGCGAGATGGGTCACCGTGCCGAGACCGGCCGAGCCGATGTCGATGCTGCCCGGCGCCTTCCTCGCCATCGCGATGAAGGCTTCGAGACTTGAGGCGTCGATGCGCGCCGGATTGATCACCAGTGCATAGGGCACGCGCCCGAAGGCGGCGATCGGCGCGAAGTCGCGCAGGAAATCGAAACCGGCCCGTGGGTAGATCGTGGGTGCGTAAACCAGGCCGGTGTCGCCCACCAGCATCGTGTAGCCATCCGGCGCGGCCCGCGCCGCGACGGCGGTGCCGACGGTGCCGCCGGCACCGCTGCGATTGTCGATCACCACCGATTCGCCGATCGCCTCGGCGACCCGCGCCGCGATGGGGCGCGAGAACATGTCGGAGCCGCCGCCGGCCGGAAACGGCACGATCCAGGATACGGTACGGGTTGGCCAGTCGCTGGCGCGCGCCGAGACCATCGGCCCGGCGCCGGCCGCCATCAATCCCCCCAGCAAGCTCCGCCGTGCAAGTTCGCTCATTCGGCCGGGAGCTTAACGCCCGGCCGCGGCGGCGCAATACCGGGTCTTACTGCGGCTCGATCTTCGCGAGCTTGATGTACCTCGTCCAATCCTCGCGCTCCTTGGCCACGAAGGCGTCGCACTGGGCGATCGTCCAGTCCTTCGGCGGCGGAATGAAACCGAGTTGCTTGACGCGCTCCAGGATCGCCGGCTCGTAGATCGCGTCCATGATCAGGCTGTTCAGTTTCTGTTTGATGTCGGTCGGCGTTTCCTTGCGCACCGCGAAGCAGGCGAAGGCGATGATCACATAGTCCGGATAGGTCTCGGCGATGGCTGGAATGTCGGGAAACAGCGGCGAGCGGTCCTTCGACGTGACCGCGAGCGCCCGCACATAACCCGAACGGACGTAGCTCTCGCCCACCACCTGGTCGGGGAACACGCAATCGACGCGGCCGGCATGGAGATCCTGGATCGAGGAGACGGCATCGCGATAGGCGACTTCCTCGAACTTCACGCCGGTCGTGACCTCGAACAGGGCCGCCGGCACGCGCGACGAGGCGTTGCCGTAACCCGAGAAGAGCGGCTTGGGCTGCTTCTTGGCATACTCGACGAATTCCTTGACCGTCTTGTACGGCGCATCCGGCTTCACCAGCATGAAGTTGCCGGCGGTGCCGATGACGGCGACCGTGCTGAAGTCGGTCGGGTCGTAGGTCATCTGCTTGTAGAGGCTCGGATTGGCCGCCAGGGTGCTGGTCGATCCCAGCAGGATCGTGTAGCCGTCCGCTGGCGCGTTCTTGACCTGCGTCGTGCCGATCATGCCGGTGGCGCCGGGCTTGTTCTCGATGACGAACGGCTTGCCTGTCATGGTCTCCAGCTGCTTGCCGATCAGGCGCGAGATGATGTCGGTCGAGCCGCCGGGCCCGAACGGCACGAGGATCTTCACGAGCCGGGCCGGATAGGCTTCCTGCGCCCGCGCGACATTTCCCAGCGCGGCGGCAACCGGAACGCCGCCCAGAGCGGCCAGGACATTTCTACGCTTCATCTATTCGCTCCCCGATCGAGACGGGACCCGTATAAGACGACGCGGCGAAAAGGCGAGCGCGTGTTCGGCCAGCATTCCGAGGGGCGACAGGTTTTGCCAAGAAAAAGCCCTCCTCCGATCGCTCGGAGGAGGGCCGGGTGCTTTGGCCTGCGACCGGCTTACATGCCGAGCTGGCTGATGAACTTGGTGTTCAGATAGGCCTCGAGCGCCTCGATGCCGCCCTCCGAGCCGTAGCCCGAATCCTTCATGCCGCCGAACGGCACTTCCGGCAGCGCGAGACCATGGTGGTTGATCGACACCATGCCGCTTTCGAAGGCGGCGCCGACCTGGGTCATGGTCTTGCTGTTGGTGGTGTAGGCGTAGGCCGCGAGGCCCCAAGGCAGGCGGTTGGCTTCCTTCATCACGCCGTCGAAGTCCTTGAACGACGAGATCGGGGCGAGCGGACCGAACGGCTCCTCGTTCATGATGCGGGCGTCGAGCGGCACGTCGGTGAGGACGGTCGGCTCGTAGAAGTAGCCCTTGTTGCCCTTGCGCTGGCCGCCGGTCTGGACCTTGGCGCCCTTGCCGATGGCATCGCTCACGAAGCCGTCGATCGCGTGCAGGCGGCGCTCGGCGACGAGCGGCCCCATGCGCGTGTCCTTGTCGAGGCCGTTGCCGACCTTGATGTTCTTGGCGTACGCCGTGAACTTCTCGACGAACTCCGGATAGACCTTCTCGTGCACCAGGAAGCGGGTGGGCGCGACGCAGACCTGGCCGGCATTGCGGAACTTGTTGGCGCCCAGGATGTTCACCGCCTGGTCGACGTCGGCATCCTCGAACACGATGGCCGGCGAATGGCCGCCCAGTTCCATGGTGACGCGCTTCATGTGCGCACCGGCCAGGGCCGCGAGCTGCTTGCCCACCGGGGTCGAGCCGGTGAACGTCACCTTCTTGATGATCGGATGCGGGATCAGATACTCGCTGATCTCCGACGGTACGCCGTAGACGAGCTGGATGACGCCCGCCGGCACGCCGGCATCGACGAAGGCCTTGATGAGCTGGGCGCAGGAGCCCGGCGTGTCTTCTGGACCCTTGACGATGATCGAGCAGCCGGTGGCGAGCGCGGCGGAGGCCTTGCGCACCACCTGGTTGATCGGGAAGTTCCACGGCGTGAAGGCGGCGACCGGGCCTACCGGCTCCTTGGTCACGAGCTGGTAGACGTTCTCGAAGCGCGCCGGGACGATGCGGCCATAGGTACGGCGGCCTTCCTCGGCCATCCACTCGATGATGTCGGCGGCGAGCAGCGTCTCGCCCTTGGCCTCGATGACAGGCTTGCCCTGCTCCATCGTCATGATGGGCGCGATCTCGTCGGCGCGCTGGCGAATCAGCTCGGCGGCCTTGCGCATGACCTTGTAGCGGTCGAACGGCGAGACCTTGCGCCACTGCTGGAAGCCCTTCTCCGCGGCCTCGAGCGCCCGGTCGAGGTCGGCCTTCTCGGCATGGGCCACCTGGCCGATCACTTCCTCGGTCGCCGGATTGATGACCGGGATCGTCCGGCCGTTGGCGCCCTTGGTCCAGGCGCCGTCGATCATCAGGGATACGTCGCTGTAGCTCGTCATTATTGGTTCTCCTCCGTCGTCTCTAACTTCCGCGATAGGTCGAATAGCTCCACGGCGTGCAGAGCAGCGGGACGTGATAATGCCCCTCCGGCTCGGCAATGGAAAACCGTAAAGGCACGATGTCGAGAAAAGGCGGATCGCCCTGCTCGATGCCCCTGCTGCGAAAATGGTCACCCACCGCGAAGCGCAGCTCGTAGCGGCCTATCGGCAGCGGCCGGCCGCCGATCAGCGGCGCATCGGTGCGGCCATCGGCGTTGGTCGTGGCGGTCGCAATGCGATGGGCGCGGTCGCCGGCGAATTCGTAGAGCTCCACGGCGATCCCGACCGCCGGCCGCCCCGCATGGGTGTCGAGCACATGTGTGCTCAGCCGACCATTCACCCGTGGCATGCCTTCGCCCGTGACCTTGGCAGCCAGGCGCAGCCGCGTGATGAAGGAGATTTCCTGCAGGGCCGTCGCGAATTCCGTCGCCGGGTCGTGGCGGAGCCGGCGCTCGAACTGGGTGAGGATCGAGTCACGCGTGTGCCGGCGGACGCAGACGATGAAGGGAAAACCGAACTTCGCCTTGTAGGCGTCATTCAGGCGATGGAAGCGCGCGAACTCCTCCTCGGACAGCGTGTCGAGTCCGACGCTTGCCTGCTCGCGCCGGGAGTCTTCGGTTACGTCTCCCGCCCTTGCCGCCTTGCCCGCAAGATCGGGATGGCCGCACACGAAGGCGAGCTGTCGCTCGCGCGGCGCGGCCCGCACCGCGCCCATCATCGCGTCGTGCAGGGCAGTGACCGTCGCGAAGGGGCGCTTGGCGGCAGCGACCTCGGCAACCCAGGGCGCCAGTTCGAACGTGTCGCCGATGGCGGCCGCGAACTCTCCGGGGGGCGCGCGATTGAGGTCGTCGAGGCTCTGGATCATGCCGGCCGACCTAGCATGCACGGAGACCAGCCTCTATAGTCCCGGCCAGCAAAAACCTTGGGAGGAGCCGCAATGACCGGCCGCAAGACCTTCACCCGTCGTCGCCTCGGGCAGTCCGCTCTCGCCGGCGCCGCCCTGATGGGCGCGCCCCTGCCGCTGCGCCAAGCGTTCGCCCAGGGCGCGCCGGCCAACCTCAAGGTCGGCCTGCTGCTGCCGACCTCGGGCCTCCAGGCCCAGATCGGCCAGGCCTGCCGCCGCGGTGCCGACGTGGCCAACGACGTGTTCGCCGACATGAAGATGCCGGTGAAGCTCGAGATCGTGAACTACGACACCGAGACCAAGCCCGATGTCGCCCGCACCCAGGCCGAAAAGGCGATCGATGCCGGCTGCCACATCCTGGTCGGCGCCTTCGATTCCGGCCAGACCATCGCCATCGCCCAGGTCTGCGAGCAGCGCGGCGTGCCGCTGGTGGTGAACATCGCGGCCGCCCCGCAGATCACCGAGCAGGGCTACAAGTTCGTCGTGCGCAACTTCCCGACGGCGCCGATGCTGATCACCGGCGCGCTGTCGCTGCACAAAGAGATCTTCAAGATCTCGGGCAAGACGCCGAAGACGGCGGTGCTGATGAGCGTGAACGACACGTTCGGCACCGCGATGATCAACGGCATCAAGGCGCTGTTCCCCAAGCTCGACATGCCCTACGAGCTGGTCGACACGATCAGCTACGACGTGGCCGCCAAGGATCTCTCGGTCGAGGTCGCCAAGGCCAAGGCCACCAAGGCCGAGCTGCTGCTGCCGGTCAGCCGCCTGAACGACGCCAAGCTTCTCGTCCAGGAGATGGTGAAGCAGCGCTGGGAGCCGATGGGCGTCCTCAATCCCGGGGCGCCGGGCCTGTACGAGCAGGACTTCCTGAAGACCATGGGCAAGTACGGCGAGTACATGATCTCGAACGTGCCGTGGCTCGACCCGAAATCGGCGATGACGCAGGCGCTCGAGAAGCGCCATGCCGCCAAATTCCCGAACGACCAGCTCGATCTCAACGGCGGCTTCACCTTCGAGGGCGTCCTGATCGCCGCCCAGGCCTGGCTCGCCGCCAAGTCGACCAAGCCCGGCGATCTCATGGAGGCGCTGCGCAAGATCAAGATCGACCAGCACGTCATGGTCGGCGGTCCGATCCAGTTCGACTCCAAGGGCCAGAACGTCAACATCAGGGCCACGGCCGTCGAGAACCTGAAGCGCAAGCCCACGGTCGTGCTGCCGCTCGAATCGGCCGCCGCGCCGCTCGTCTTCCCGATGCCGCCGTGGAACGACAAGCGCCGCACCTGATCCTGCGATTTGAGTGGAAATGAAGGATCCCTCGCTTCGCTCGGGATGACACCATTGTTGATGCTGGCGCAGTGCGCCGATGCAAACACAGTGTCATCCCGAACGAAGTGAGGGATCCTTGAATTATATGAGCCGATGACCAGCGACTTTCTTCTCTCGCTCGCCCAGGCGATCACCAAGGGCCTGTTGACCGGTATGGTCTATGGGCTGATGGCGCTCGGCCTGTCGGTGATCTTCGGCGTGATGCGCGTCGTCAACTTCGCGCACGGCGAGATCATGGTCGTCGGCATGTATCTCGCCTGGATGGGCTTCGAATACCTGCAGGTCTCGCCGATGCTGAGCCTGCCGCTCATCGCGCTGATCTTCTTCGGTGCGGGCTATGCGCTGCAGCGCGTGCTGATCTCCCCCTTCATCGGCCGGCCCGAGCACCAGCAATTCCTCCTGCTGCTGGCCATCGCCATCCTGCTGGTCAATGCCTGCCTCGTCGTCGCCGGTCCCGACTCGCGCGGCGTCCAGATGGAATCTCAGTTCGATTCCTACGAGATCGGTCCTTTCGTGTTCGACGCGGTCCGCGTGCACGCCGCCCTCACCGCCGTGGTGATCGCCGGCCTGCTGTGGCTCTTCTTCACCCGGACGCGGACCGGCAAGTCGATCCGCGCCGCCGCCGACAACAATCTGGGTGCCCTGGTCGTCGGCCTCGACGTCCGCCGGCTCTATGCCTTCACCTTCGGCGTCGGAGCCGCCTGCGTCGGCGCCGCCGGTGCGCTGATGATCACGATCATTCCGGTGACGCCCTTCCTCGCCGCCGAATACACGCTGCTCGCCTTCGTCATCGTGATCGTGGGCGGCCTCGGCAGCATGACCGGTGCGCTGGCCGGCGGCCTGCTGATCGGAGTCAGCGAGGCGGTGGCCGGCCTGCTGCTGCAGCCGTCGCTGAAGAGCATGGTGAGCTTCGGTATCCTCATCCTGGTGCTGCTGCTGCGGCCGCAGGGCCTGTTCGGCAAGAGCGGCGCATGAGCCTGCTCGCGCGACTGACCGGTGGCGTGCCGGCCCGCTCGCTGTGGTGCCTCGGCCTGTTGCTCGTGCTCCTTCTCGTGGCGCCGGCGCTGCTCGGAAAGTACGGCCTCTCCGTCCTGATCCTGGTCCTCTACTTCGCCTTCGTCGGGCAGGCCTGGAACATCATGATGGGCTTCGCCGGCCAGCTCTCGCTCGGCCACGCGCTCTATGCCGGGGTCGGCGGCTACATCGCGGCCGGCCTGTTCTTCCACTACGGCATCGGCCCGTGGGCCGGCGTCTTCGTCGCGGTCGCGGCGGCCGTCGCGGCGGGGTCGATCGTCGGCTATCTCGGCTTCCGCTTCTCGCTGGCGGGAGTCTATTTCGCCCTGCTCACCATCGCCTTCAGCGAGTTCACGCGCATTGCCTTCGACCATTGGGGATGGGCCGGCGGCTCGGGCGGCCTCTTCCTCAAGGTCGATGCCACCTCCGACATCCTGAACCTGCGCGGCGGGCCGCTGCTCTTCTATTACGTGATCCTGGCGCTGGCGGCCGGAACCTTCGTCCTCTGCCGCGCCCTGCTGGAGAGCCGGCTCGGCCGCTACTGGCTGGCCATCCGCGAGGACCCGGAAGCGGCCCAGGCGGTGGGCGTGCCGGTCCTGCGCTGCAAGATGATCGCGATCATGATCTCGGCAGGCCTGACGGCGCTGGCCGGCGTCTGGAATGCCTTCTACTACAACAACCTCTTTCCCGAGACGGCCTTCGCCATGGGGCGGTCGATCGAGTTCACCCTGGCGCCGATCATCGGCGGGCTGGGGACGCTGTTCGGGCCGATCGTCGGCGCCGTCGTGCTGACCGGGCTCGGCGAGATCTTCACCGACCTGAGCGAGGTCTTCCACATCTCCGGCCTGAAGCAGATTTTCTACGGTCTCGCCCTGCTGGTGATCGTGATGTACCGGCCAGCCGGAGTCTGGCCCTGGCTCGCCGACCGCTTCGGCTTCGGGGAGAAGCGGAAATGAGCGGCGCGCGGCTCGAGCTCGACGCAATCGGCAAGAGCTTTCGCGGCCTCCGAGCGGTCCACGACGTCTCGTTCGACGTCCCCGCCGGCGCCATCAACGCCCTGATCGGCCCCAATGGCGCGGGCAAGACCACGATCTTCAACATGATCGCCGGCGTCTACCGGCCGGACGCCGGCAGCGTGCGCCTCGACGGACGGCAGATCTCCGGCCTGCGGCCCGATCTCGTCTGCGACGCGGGCGTCGGCCGCACCTTCCAGATCGTGAAGCCGTTCAAGGGTCTGAGCGTGCTGGAGAACGTCACGGTCGGCGCCCTGCACCGCCGGCCGGCCCTTCCCGAAGCCCGCGCCCGTGCCGCCGACATCCTGATGCAGCTCGGCCTGCACGATCGCCGGCACCAGGCGGCCGAAAGCCTCACCCTGCCCGACCGCAAGCGCCTCGAGGTTGCGCGTGCGCTCGCCACCGAGCCGAAGCTGCTCCTGCTCGACGAGGTGATGGCAGGGCTGCGGCCGACCGAGATCGACGTCATGGTGACGTTCCTGCAGGAACTCAATAGGCGCACCGGCCTCACCATCCTGCTGATCGAGCATGTGATGCGGGCGGTCATGGCGCTGGCTTCCAACATCGTGGTGGTGAGCTACGGCGAGAAGATCGCCGAGGGCACGCCGGTCGAGATCGCCCGCCACCAGGCCGTGCTCGACGTCTACCTCGGCGAGGCGGAGCCCGCATGAGCGCGCCCCTGCTGACGGTCGAGAGCCTCGACCTCTTCTACGGCGACGCCCAGGCGCTCGCCGGCGTCTCGCTCGAGATCGCCCAAGGCGAGATCGTGGCCATCGTCGGCGCCAACGGCGCGGGAAAGAGTTCGCTGATCCGTTCGATCCACGGGATCGAGAAACCGGCGCGCGGACGGGTCCGCTTCGACGGCAGCGACATCACCGGCTGGCCTTCCTATCGAGTCTGCGAGGCCGGCATCGGTCACGTCGCCGAAGGCCGCCAGGTGTTCCCCAATCTCTCGGTACTGGAGAACCTCGAGATGGGTGCGACGCCCAAGCGCGCGCGGGCGCTGGAGAAGCAGACGCTGGAGCGCGTCTTCGCGATGTTCCCGCGCCTCGCCGAGCGTCGGCGGCAGGCGGCCGGGACACTCTCGGGCGGTGAGCAGCAGATGGTGGCGATCGGCCGCTGCCTGATGGGTCAGCCTCGCCTCATCATGTTCGACGAACCCTCGCTCGGTCTCGCCCCCACCATCGTCCAGGAAGTCTTCCGCATCGTGCGCCGGCTGAACGAGGAAGGTCTCACCATTCTGCTGGTCGAGCAGAACGTGATGGCGTCGCTTCGCATCGCGGACCGCGGCTACGTGCTGGAGAACGGCCGCATCGAACTAGAAGGCGCGGGCGCCGACCTGCTGACCAACGATCGTGTCCGCCAGGCCTATCTCGGCCTCTGAGGCATTGACGCAAGGCGCCACCCGCTGCAAATCTGAACCCTTCCGGTACTGACGCTGTCGCGTGCGACGCGGATCGGTCCGGGATGGCGCAGGCTCCTCCCGACGACGGGACGACCTCCCTCCCCGGCAAACTTTTGCCCGAGGGGAGATACCCGAGATGAATCGTCGTGACCTGCTTGAGGCCGGCTTCGCCGCCGGCATCCTGACCGCTGCACCGCGCCTCGCGTCGGCACAAGCCGTGGCCTACGCCCCTGTGCCGAAGGGCTGGCGTACCTATGTGCTGACGACCCGTATCGAGCCGACGGCCGGCGCGACCAGGGCCTGGATCCCGCTGCCGACCTTCGAGGCGCCGGACTGGCAGCGCCCCGGCGCCGTGACCTGGACCGGCAATGCGAAGCTCGCCGAACGCGCCCGCGATCCCCAGTACGGCGCGGAGATGCTCAGGGTCGAATGGGCGGCCGACCAGCAGGCGCCGGTCATCGAGATCGTGGCGCAGGTCCAGGCGCAGAACCGCTCGGTGGTGCCGGGCCAGGGCAATGCCGCACCGCTCGGCGATGCCGAGCGCAGGCTCAACCTGATGCCGACCACGCTCCTGCCGACCGACGGAATCGTGAAGGAAACCGCAGACGGCATCGTGCGCGGCAAGGTGGGCGACGTCGCCAAGGCCCGCGCGATCTACGACTGGGTCGTCGAGAACACCTTCCGCAATCCCAAGACGCTGGGCTGCGGCGTCGGTGACATCACGACGATGATCCGGACCGGTAACCTGAACGGCAAGTGCGCCGACCTGAACGCGCTCTATGTCGGCCTCGCGCGCGCGGCGGGGTTGCCGGCTCGCGACGTCTACGGCATTCGTGTCATGCCGTCGGAGTTCGGCTTCAAGGCGCTGGGTGCCGGCTCGGAGGTCGTGTCCAAGGCGCAGCATTGCCGCGCCGAGGTCTGGCTGAGCGGCTCCGGCTGGACGCCGGTCGATCCCGCCGACGTGCGCAAGGTCGTCCTGGAGGAACCGCCGGCCAACCTCGCCATGACCGATCCGAAGGTCGTCGCCGCACGCCGCGGCCTGTTCGGCTCGTGGGAAGGAAACTGGCTCGCCTACAACGTGGCGCACGATCTGAAGCTGCCGGGCTCGAAGGAGGAGCCGATTGCCTTCCTGATGTATCCGCAGGCCGAGAACCGGTCGGGCTTCCTCGACTCGCTCGACCCTGACAAGTTCAAGTACCGCATCACGGCGCGCGAGCTGACGGCCTAGTCGATTCCACGCGGGCGGGCGGGGCATTCCGCTCCGACCCGATCCGCTTTATATCCGGCGGATGAACGCACCAACCGATGCGGCGCGGCACGTGTCGCCGGCCAGACTCGTGCATCGCTACTATCTCGCGATGTCGGTGCCGTTCCTGATCGACGTCGTCTCGGTGCTCGTCTATTCGGCGCTCAACGGCGCGCCGCAGGTTGTCCTTCCGTCGCTTGCCGTCACGACCCTGTTCCTGGCCGGCGGCGTGGGCCTCGGCGCCTGGCTCCTGCTCCGGCCGATCCGGCATTTCATCGAGGGGCGAGTGCCGTTCGGCGAGATCGAGCGCTCGCTGGCGCGGCTGCCGCGCCATTCCGCGACCGTCGTGGGGGTGATGTACGCGCCGATGGTGGGCCTGCGGCTGCTTTCGCATCGCCTCGACATCACCTTCGGCGCCACGCTCCAGCAGGTTGCCTGGCCGGACGTCTTCGCCAACCTCACGGTCGGAACCGGCTTCAACGTCGTCCTCACCTTCTTCGTCGTCGCGGCATTCCTCGATCGCCTGTGCGAAGAACTGTTCCGAACGAGGGGCGTCAACATCGGAACGTTCGACGGCCGCTTTCGGCGCAAGGTCGCCCTCGCCCTGCTGTTCGTGTCCTTCGCGACAATGGTCCTGATCGTCGCCGACATGCTGAGCTACAGCGGCGACCGGCTGGTGCGCGAGGCCTCGTCCGACATCACGACCTCGGCGATCGGCACGGCCTTCATGTACTACTGGATCTCGAGCGCGCTCACCCGCCCGATCACGCGACTGGACGGCGGCCTGCGCCGCGTCGCCGACAACGACTATGCGGTGCGCCTGCCCGTCACCTCGAACGACGAGCTGGGCCACGCCGCCAGCCGCTTCAACCAGATGGTCGAGGGCCTCGCCGAGAAAGCCTACCTTCGCGACACGTTCGGCAAATACGTGAGCGAGACCGTCGCCGCCTCGATCCTGTCCAATCGCGGCAATACCGGCCGCAGCATCGACACCACGGCCGAAGCGACCCTGATGTTCACCGACATCGAGGGTTTCACGGGCGTTTCGGAGAGCGCGACGCCGGCCGAAGTGGCCGCCCTGCTGAACGCCTATCTTCACACCGTCGTCCCCGTCATCCAGCGCCACGGCGGCATCGTGAACAGCTTCATCGGCGACGGGCTCTTCGCAAGCTTCGGCCTGCCACGGCCGCTGGAGAATCACGCCGGCGCCGCCCTCGCGGCCGCAATCGAGATCCAGCAGGCCCTCTCGACCGCCCGGTTCGCGCGTGGCTTCACCCTGCCGACCCGCATCGGCCTCAACACCGGCCCCGTCATCGGCGTCACCATCGGCACCGACAACCGGCTGAGCTACACGCTACTGGGCGATGCGGTGAACGTGGCGGCGCGTATCGAGCAGCTCAACAAGAAGTTCGGCACGCGCATCCTCGCTGCCGAAAGCACCGTCGCGGCGGCGGGCGCGGCTGCCTTCTGCGAGCGGCTGGGAACGACTGACGTGCGCGGGCACCAGGGCGACGTCGTGGTCTATCGGGTAGGCCAGCCCCAGTGAAAGAGGCAGATGAGGGCGGCGCCGTCGCCACGGCGTCCGAGATCGCCGGCCTGCGGCGCCGCTATCTGCTGCGGGCGATCTCGGCGGCCGCGGTCGACATCGTCTTCACGGGCGTGTTCGTCGCCTTCGCGGACGCCTGGGCCTATGCGCCGCGGTCGATCGCCGTCGGACTCTTCCTGCTGCTGGGCGTCAACGCCCTCGTGAACCGGCGCTTGTTCGTTCCGATCGAGGGGTACCTGTCGGGGAAGCGATCGTTCGAGGAGGTGGAGCGCCGGATCACTCAACTTCCGCTCCTGACCGCCGCGCGAGTGGCGCTGCTTGCGCTGATGATGGTGGGCTTCCGCGTGACCGCGCCCTACCTGTGGCCGGACGCCACCTTCCGCGCCCTCCCGACCCAGACGCTGGCCGACAACGTGGCGCTGTGCCTGCTGTTACCCTTCTTCTACTTCACCTACATCTACTTCGTCATAAGCGACTATCTCGGCGAACTCTGCGGCTTCGTCTTCGAGCGCACCGGCCGCAATCTGTCGCTGTTCTTCGGCCGCTACCGACTGAAGCTCGGCGTCGCCCTGCTCGTCATCTCTCTCGTGCCGATGACGGCCGTTGTCATCGACCTCCTGAGCTATGACGGCGTGAAGCTGCAGTTCGAGATCGCAACCGACGTGGCCATTGCGCTGATGGGCGTCGCCGTCTCGATCTACTTCATCGGGCGCTCGCTGCTGAGCCCGATCCGCATCCTGTCTCTCGCAATGTCGAAGGTCGCCGGCGGCGACATGTCCGTGCGGATCCCCGTGACCTCGAACGACGAGGTCGGCGAGCTCACGGGGCAGTTCAACTCCATGGTCGAGGGGTTGCGCGAACGCGAGCAGATCCGGGAGACCTTCGGCCGATACGTCGACGAGAGCGTGGCGTCGACCATCCTGCAGCGCGGCGGCAACGGCGTGCTCGCAGGCGAGACCCGCGACGCGACGATCCTGTTCACGGACGTTTCGGGCTTCACGACGATCGCCGAGAAGCTGCCTCCCGAGCATCTCTTCCGCGCGCTGAACGAATATCTCGAGACCGTCCTCGCACCCATCCGCGCCCATGGCGGCGTGGTGAACACCTTCATCGGCGACGGCCTGTTCGCCTCCTTCAACATGCCGCTGGCCTGTCCCGGCCACGCTTCGGCCGCCATCCGTGCGGCCATCGACATCCAGCGTGCCGTCGCCGACCGCAGCTTCGGCGAAGCCAGGATTCCGTTCGTCACCCGCATCGGGATCAGCACCGGCGCGGTCATCGGCGGGTCGGTCGGCGCCGGGCAGCGGCTGAGCTTCACACTGCTAGGCGACACGGTGAACCTCGCCGCGCGACTGGAAAAGTTGAACAAGGATCACGGCACGAGCATTCTCGTTTCGGAGACGACATGCGCCGGCTGCGGTACGGAGTTCGTGTTCAAGCCGCTCGGCAGCACGGCCGTCCGCGGCCGCAGCGGGTCGGTCGCCATCTTCACCATCGACACAGTCTGAGGTCAGCCGTCCATGAACCCGTCCGCCCTGTCACCGGATCAACTCGAACTGCAGGCCCGCGCCCGCGAACTGGCGGCCGGCCCCGTCACGAGCCGCGCCGCCGAGGTCGACCGCACCGAGCAGTATCCCTGGGACAATGTCGAACTGCTGAAGGACGCAAAGCTGATCGGCATGACCATCCCGAAGCAGTATGGCGGCCAGGGCAAGGGCTGGCTCGACGCCGTGCTCGCCATCGAGGCGCTGTCCTCGGCCTGCGCGGTCACCGGCCGTATCGCCGTCGAGACCAACATGGGCGCGATCAGCGCCGTCATGGCCTATGGGTCGGAAGAGCAGAAGAAGATGGCGGCCGACATGGTGCTGGCCGGCGACAAGCCCGCCATCTGCATCACCGAGCCCGATGCCGGCTCCGATGCAAACGGCATGACCACGCGCGCCGACAAGAGGGGCAACCGCTACGTCCTGAACGGCCGCAAGCACTGGATCACCGGCGGCGGCGTCTCGCGCCTGCACCTGATCTTCGCCAAGGTCTATGACGAGAAGGGCACGTTCGAGGGCATCGGCGGCTTCCTCGCCATCCGCGACGAGACCAAGGGTCTGAAGATCACCAAGCGCGAGCCGACCATGGGTCTGCGCGGCATCCCCGAGGCGGTGGTCGATCTCGAAGACATGGACGTGCCGCCCTCGGCCCTGGTGATCCCGCCGCGCGGCCTGAAGAAGGGCTTCGCCGACCTGATGACCGCCTACAACAGCCAGCGGGTCGGCGCCGCCACGGTGGCGCTCGGCATCGCCGACGGCGCCTACCGGCTGGCGCTCGACTGGTCGGAGACGCGCCACCAGTTCGGCCGGCCGATCAACGAGTTCCAGGGCCTGCAATGGAAGCTCGCGGACATGTCGATCAAGCTCGAGGCCGCGCGCGCGCTGGTCTACAACGCCGCGCGCTCGGGCGAGGGCGGCTTCCCCGACATGCTGATGGCGGCCCAGGCCAAGGTCTTCACCTCCGAGAGCGCCATCCAGATCGTGAACGAGGCGCTGCAGTTCTTCGGCGCCCGCGGCTACAGCCGGGAACTGCCGCTCGAGCGCATGGCCCGCGACGTCCGCATGTTCACCATCGGCGGCGGCACCGCCGAAGTCCTGCGCAACGTCGTGGCCGGCGCGCTGCTCAAGAAGAAGCTGCCGCAGACGCGCGATGGATGGGACAAGGCGTAGCGGAACGCATCAACGGAGCGCGCAACTCCAGAGGTTGTGAAGAAACCTCTGGCGCTGTGTTTGAAGTTTTGATTCGCTGATCAGGACGACAGTTCAGCGAGGGATCGATGGCCAAAGGCAGACCGCCGGGATTGCGCCTGGAGAC
>JBKBLH010000042.1:0-35747 GCA_046296475.1 Reyranella sp. | reverse complement strand
CCCCAGCCACAGTCGCGGCACCCTCACCAGAAGCAGAGAAAGTTTCAACAGAGGACCGACCTGGAGGTCCGGGAGCCTGCTCGCCTCGACACGACCTTGATCTCGTCTTGCCCGCAAGGGCGGAATAGGCTCGTTTTCGCATGATCCTCCCGTAAAACCGCAGGATGCAGGGGAGGCAGGAGTGCCGACGAAGATGATCTTCACGACGCGACGGCCGGCCCAGGCCACACCGACTCGTGCAGAGCCACCGACAATCGTATGCCCGACGAACGCTTGCGGAGCCCGCCATGAACGACGACCTTTCACGGCCGCTGACGCGGGACCTCGGTTCGGTATGGCTCACACTCCCACAACATGAAATCCTTCATTCTCGACCACATGGGTCTGTCGCGCCCGCGCCATTTCGAACGCACCATCGCCATTCTTGTCGCGTGCCTGCTGGCGGTCGTCGTCGGCGCCGTGGCTCTACGGTTGAAGATCAAGGGCGAGTTCCATTTTGACTCCCCGCGCTTCTGGTATTTCACCTACCTCGCCGTCCTGATCGGTCTCGCCGTCATCCTCGCACGCCGGCCGAAGGTGACGATGGTCCTGCTCTCCCTCGCGACTCTGGAGATCGGCCTCGGCTTCGGAACGGCCCTGCTCTACAAACTCCGCCTCTCCTCTTCCGATACACTGTTCGCACGCGACTATGTCCGGCCGCACTACGATTGGCATCCCCTCCTGCAGGTGCGTCAGGTGCCGTCTGCCGTCGCGCGCAGCACGCGCGAGGTGGCCTATGTCAACGCGGAGCGGCGGCGTGGCCGCGAGCGCGATCCCGACGAGTTGAAGAGCAAGACCGTCATCGCGCTGATCGGCGGTTCGACGACGCTCGACATCCTCTCACGAGAAGGCGAAACTTGGGCCGAGCATCTCGAGCGGCTCCTGGGGCCTGACCGCTTTGCCGTGATCAACCACGGCGTGAGCGGCTACACCACGTCCGAGCACGTCATCCAGACCGCATTCTACCAGGACAGTTTCGGCGTGCCGGCCAACTGTGCCGTCTACTACATCGGCTGGAACGATCTTCGCAGCGCCCACGTCCGCGACCTCGATCCCGCCTATGTAAACAACCATCTGGTGGGGCAGATCGATGCCCTGGATGCACGCCGGATCAACGGGCCGGCGCTTTCCGTGTCACCGATCCTTTCCTTCCTCGCGAAGCTCGCCATCCTGGCCTTCGATACGGTTCGGCCGCCGGCGCCGGTCCAGAGCGACGGAGCCAAAGGCCCCGACCCGGCTCTCGAGAAGATCTACGCGCGCAACATCGCCACCATATCCGCCATCAATCGCGGGCGAGGCATCCGCACCGTCTGGATCGGGCAACTCATGAACAAGGCCAGCCTGAAGGACGACCAGATGGAAGGTTGGCTGCCCTTCGTTCGCGACTCGGAGATCCCTGCCATGATGGCGTGGCTGAACGGCATCCTGAAACGCGAGGCCGAACGATTGGGGGATGTCTACGTCCAGGTACCCACCGACGCCCTGCTACCGCAGGATTTCGGCGATGTTGGACATTTCAGAGCCAGCGGGTCGCGCAAGTTTGCCGACCAGGTTGCTCCGGCCATAGGCGAGGCCTGCGGCGGCGCGCAACCCACGCGTTGAGCGCGCTTCCCGGACCGCCCGGGCAACCGATCGCATCACAATATCGTCTCATTCAAGTCAGCGCCGGTAAGGCTACGGCGCGACCCTTCGATCGTGTTGAAGATCAACATCCTGCATCTGATCGTCACAGTCTCAGCCTGCGTCACTATCCTGCCCTTGCTGCGCGAGGCCCGGGGTCGCTCGCTCCCGACAAGCCGGCTGTTCGGGGCGATCCCCTCCGCACTGGCCACCGCCCTCCTGTTGCTGGCAATGGCAACGCCCGATACCCGCGAGCCGCCGATCTCGTTAGCCGGTCTGCTCGCGGGCGTCGCCGTTGGCGCAGTGCGCGGTTCCTTCATGAAGGTCCAAGTGGACCGAATGTACTCCCGCCTGCGCCTGCCTCATGGTCGCGATGGACTTTGGGCCGCCTGTACCTTGGCTTTCTCTACGTTCGTCGCGCTCGGTGTACCGCTGGGACCATTGTCCAGTCCGGTAGCCGAGGTCGCGGCGACGGGCCTGGTCGCGGCGTGCGCCGGTTACCTGACAGGCCGTGCCGTCGTGCTTTGGCGTCGCTCGCTATCAGCGCCCCACCAGTCCCTGCACCACAGCCCACCATAGACCATCACCGCAAGGGAACGCCTCCAGCGGCATCGCGTTGAAAATTCTTATGTCAGCGGAGATTCGTCCCATGCGCATCCTTCTCAGGACCGACGGCGAGAAGATCGTGCCGCCCGGCGCGACCAAGGACTCGCTGGAGCCCCTCCCCGAACTCAGGTACGCCTCGTAGCGATGGGCGCACTCGTAGAGGAATTCGCGCACCCGACGTTCCTCTCCTTCCCCGTGATCGCTGCGCGACTCCTTTTCGCCGCACTGCTTGGCGCACTCATCGGCTTCGAGCGGGAGTGGCGCTCTCGGCCGGCGGGACTGCGCACCCACATCCTGATTTGCGTCGCCGCCGCAACGATCGGCATCCTCACCGTCGAAATCTCCCATTCCACGGCCTTTGTCGGGCGGGATGTTCAGCTGGACCCGCTTAGAGCTGTGGAGGCCGTGACGGCGGGCGTGGCCTTCCTGGCCGCCGGGTCGATCCTGTTCAACCGGGGCAAGGTTCAAGGACTCACCACGGGCGCCGGCATGTGGCTGGCGGGCGCCGTGGGTCTCTCCTCCGGCTTCGGACTCTGGCAGATTGCCGGATTTGGCACCTTCCTGGTCCTCATTGTCATGGGCCTGCTGCACTCGCTCGAGGTGAAGCTCGGGATCGCCGCGGACAAGATGGAGGATGGCGGGAGAAGGGACGGGAATGACGAGAGCAAGGACGGTTCTGACGGTCGGTGCTAAACTGCCGACCGCATGAGCCGTTCGCTCTTCCTTTTCCTCGTCCTGTTCGCCGTAGCGGCGGTCCCTGCCGCGGCGCAGACGTCTCGACCGGTGCCCGAACTCGGAACGGCACCGATACCGCGGCAGCTTCCCATTCTGCCGACTCCCGGCCAGCCGCCGTCAGCCAGCGACGAGGTCAAGGATCCGAAGACCGGCTGCGGCGTGGTGACGATGAACGCGGAGCCCAATGTCGAGATCAGCTGGTCGGGCGCCTGCGACCACGGACTTGCCCAGGGCAAGGGGGTGCTGCAGTGGATCAGGAACGGCGTCCCCACCGATCGCTATGAAGGCGAGATGAAGGACGGGCTGTATGAGGGCCAAGGCAGGCTGACCTATGCCAACAAGGCCCGCTACGAGGGCGAGTTCAAGGCCGGCGAACGTGACGGCAAGGGCACTTATGTCTTCCCGAGCGGCGCCAAGCTGACCGCGGAGTTCCGCGAAGGTCGGCCGCAAGGGCACGGCATGTACGTCTGGACCAACGGCAACCGCTATATTGGCGACTTTCGCGACAATCAGCGGACAGGCCGCGGCACGCTGCTGTTTGCCGACGGCGGCCGCTACGAGGGCGAATTCGTCAACGGCAAGATGCAGGGACGAGGCGTGCGCGTCTGGGCCAACGGCGCCCGCTACGAGGGCGAATGGATGGACGACCGGGCCAATGGCTGGGGCACCAAGTCGGGAGGCCCCGGCGGCCAGATCTTCACCGGCACCTGGACAAACGGTTGCTTCCGCGAGAACAAACGCTGGGCGACCGTCGGCGCCACGGCCCAGGCCTGCGGTTTCCAATAGGAGGTGTCGTGTCGGCCAGCCCGCAGCTGATCATGATCCAGTTCCTTCAATGGGTGGCGGCACGGCCGCGCCGCCGCGAGGATGTACTCGACGCCTGGCTGAGTTCCTGCCCGCGTTTCCCGGTATGGGAAGACGCGCGGGCCGACGGGCTGGTGCGCCTGTGTGGTGGCGATACCCGCGAACACCGGGTCGAGCTCACAGACCGCGGTCGCGCGATGCTCGACCGCGCCTAACATCCGCCAACCGGCGCACATCGCCTCCCAACCGAAAACGACTACGTCTATAGTGACGCCATGACGCTGCAACGCGCCGCGCTTTGGGCCGTGGTAATCGCCGCGACGATCTTCCTGCTCGTCGCCGGACGGGGCCTTCTGCTGCCGTTCGTTCTAGGGATCGTACTTTGGTACATGGTCGATTCGCTGGCCGACACATTCGCCCAGCCGCGGCTGGGTGGCCTGCGCCTGCCGCGGCCGCTGCCGATGGTCCTGGCAATCCTGATGATCGGCGTCCTGTTCTGGATCGTCGGGCGCACGATCGGACGCAACGTGCAGGCTGTGGTGGCGGCGGTTCCGAGCTATGAGACCCGTCTCACCCATCTCGTCGAGCAAGCCGCCCGTCTGGCCGGCATCGAACAGGCCCCCACCCTCTCCGAACTGGTGGCCCGGATCAGTCTCGCCGACACCGTCGGCAGCGTGGCCGCCGCCGCCGCATCCGTGGTGAGCATCGCCGGTCTCATCCTGATCTATACGCTGTTCCTGTTCGTCGAGCAGGCTCATTTCAAGCGCAAGCTCGGGGCGATTTTTCACGGCGACGGCCAGGAGGCGCGCGTGCTGGCGGTGCTCGCCCGCATCGACCGCGAGATCCGCATCTACATCCGCATCAAGACCACGCTCGCGACCGCCACCTCGGCACTGGCCTTTGTCGTCATGTCCTCGGTCGGGGTCGACTTCGCGGGCTTCTGGGCCGTGATGGTATTCTTCTTCTACTACATCCCGACCGTGGGCTCGATCATGGCCATCATCGCGCCGGCGCTGCTCACCCTGATCCAGTTCGACAGCCTCACGCCCTTCCTGATCGTGTTGACCGTATTCGGCTCGATCCAGGTGGTGACGGCCAACGTCATCGAGCCGGCCATCATGGGGCGCTCGCTCAATCTCTCGCCGCTGGTGGTCATCGTCTCCCTGATCGTCTGGGGGACGATCTGGGGCGTGGTCGGCATGTTCCTCTGCGTGCCCATCATGGTGGTCGCGTTGATCGTGCTCGCCCAGTTCGAGGCGACGCGGCCCGTCGCCATCCTGCTGTCTGCCGATGGCCGTATCCCGGAGTCGACGCCATGAAGCGACTCTTGGTCGCCGCTATCCTGATCGTAGCCCCTGCGGCCTCCGCACAGGTTTCCTCACCAGACCCGAGACCGTCGCCGATGCCGGTGCCAAAGGGCGAGGTCATGTACGCCTGTCCCGGCGGCATGGACTTCTCCTCTTCCTTTTCGGACGATGGCGATCAGGCGACGCTGCGCATGCCGGGCCAACCCGACATAGAATTGTCGCGCGTGCCCGCGGGATCGGGCTTTGCCTATTCGGATTCCTACTACGAGTTGCGCGGACGCGGGCGCGAGGTGACGCTGACCGCCGCCGGGCGGTCGATGCGGTGCCATGCCGCCGGCCGACCGGGCGATCCGCCGCGCACCTTCGAAGGTGGCGGCCTCACGGTCACCCTCTTTCCCGACGGGACGTTCCGGCTGCGTGAAAGGCGCGATGGGTCGGCGGAACCCCTGCTTGACCTGGGCGAGTGGGCGCAGGAGGTCGAAGGGGGCGTACGGCTGATCCTGCGCGGCGCAGCGGGCAATCGTCGGGCGTTCCGCGAGATGGGAACCGACAAGCTGGTTGCCGACGACGGCAGCGAGCTTCTGCAGACCGCGGCCCCCGACCCCATCGACGGCCAGTTCCGACTCTCCGGCATGTATCGGGACGCGCAGGACGGGGGCTTGTTCGCGCCCTGTCTGGTCGGCCGTACCTATGGCGTAGCACCGGGCGGCGCCGAGCCCGACCTCGAAAGGGCGTGGGTCGATGCCACGCCCTCTCGCGATACGAGCCTGTATGTCGAGATAATCGGCCGCTTCGACAACAACAATTCGGTGCAGGTGGATCGGTTCCTCGGTCTGAAGCGCGGCGGCACGTGCCCGGCGCTGGCGTCCCGCGGTTCGGCGTTGCGCGACACCGAATGGCGGTTGCTCGAACTCGACGGCGATCGCCTCACCTTCGACGACTGGCGGCGGCGGCCGCTGATGCGCCTGGACGATTCCGGCAGATTCACCGCCTCGACCGGGTGCAATACGCTGAGCGGCGACTATGTTCTCGACCCGGCCGGCCTCCGCTTCACACCCGGGCCCATGACGATGATGGCCTGCCCGCCGGCCGAAACGGCAATCGAGAAGCGCTTTCTCGCCGCGCTGGACGGCATCAGGACAGCGCAAATTTCCGGCACGACGCTCGATCTCATTGACGGAACGGGCAAGAGACGCATGCGCCTCGAGGCTCGAGGGCGCTAGCGAAACGCCTCCGTCTCGGCCCGAAGCATCAGGTTCTTGCCACCGTCTGTCTCGATATGCAGGAACGTGGTGCCGGTGGGAACGCTGGGAACGTCGGGGCCGCCTGCGAACTCGCGATCGATTTCGTCGAACAGACGGAGCTTGAGCTTCCACCCGATCATTCCGGGCTCGAGCGGCACACGCGCCGGCTCGTTCCAGTCCAAGGGGCGAACCTCGCTCTGAACGACCCGATCCGTGGCGACGTCCCTTACCAGCGTCGCCTCGAAACGGCCGATCGTCGCGGTGCGTGCGGTCTTGGTGGCTGCCTTGGCGACGACCGCGACGCAGATCTGGGTGGGACGGTCTTCGCGGACGAAGGTGACCGAGCCGCTGTTCATCGTCTCGTCGGGGATGTCGTCGATCCAGCCCAGCCGCTCGACGATGTCAGCGCGCCTCTTGCTCTTGTCGAAACGCCATCCCGGCGGAGGATCGAAGCAACGCCGCACGGTCTTCGCCTCGCCGGCGGGCGCGCGCGCCAATATTTCCGGCGATACCAGCGTCTTGGACTCCGGCACGGCGGATCGCACCTTCTGCTCGACCGAGAACGAACCCGCCTTCTCGGGAATCGTGGTGAACAGCAGCTGGAAGGCCACGGTTCGCGAGTCATGTCGCAGGAACAGCGATCCCGAGGCAAACCTGGCATGCCTGGCGTCGGTCGCGAAGGCGCTGCGCGGGACGATGAACTTCAGGCGCTCGGGCGTCACGGCGGCCTCGCCGCGCCACGAGCCGATCGTCAGCACCGGCGGCGATCGGTCTCTGGTCAATCGCAGGCCCAGAACCTCGACCTCGATGGCCGGATCGTCGCCCGGCGGCAGAAGATGCCGCGGTGCCAGGAACGTCGGCGTATAGGAGAGAATGACCGGCGAGAGATCGAAGGACGCCATCCACTCCAGGTCCGCCGGAATACCGCTTGCGGCCTGTGGCACGGCCTCGGCCTCTCCGGGAGCGCCGGCTCGGTCGATCGCGGCCCGCAATGCGGCATTCAAGGCCTCGAGCCGGCCGAACACCTCCCGCCGTGCGGCGGGCAATCGGTCGAAGGGCTGCTCGCGCTCGGACTCATAGCGCGAGGCCAGGGCATCGAACAGCAGGCTCGCGGCGCGAAAGGACGAAAGCATCTCGAGGCGGGCCACACTGCCGGCACGCGCCTGCAACTCGGCGCGCTCCGCCTGCAGGAGGACGAGCTTCTCGGCGATCGTCGGCGGGGCGACGACGCGTCGGTCCTCGTCCGCATAGGCCGGCGAGGCGCCCGTGACCCAGACGACCACGAGCAGGAACAGGACCCGTGTGCAGGTCCGAAGCGATGCGGATGCGGACAAGCCAGCCGTCATGCGGCGATTTCCAGCACGGCCTCCAAATGTGGTCCCGGCGACGGATCGTCGTGATCAGTAGGAGAACAGCACCGGCAGGGGCGACGACAGGATGAGGTCGCGCGTCACGCCGCCGAAGATCATCTGACGCAACCGGCTCTGGGTATAGGCTCCCTTCACGATGAGGTCCGCCCCCATCGCCTGCGCCCGGTCGACGATCGTCTGCCCGGCAGATTTGGCTCCCGGCTTCACGTGCTGTCCCGTCACGTTGAGGCCGTGGCTCTTCAGCGAATCGGCAATCTCCAGGGCCGTCGGACCGGGGACCATCGCCCCTTCGACGCTGAGCACCTCGATGGCTTCGGCGCCACTCAGGACGGGCATCGCGAGCGATATCGCCCGCGCGCTCTCGGTCGAGCCGTTCCAGGCGAACAGGATGCGCTTGCCGACCATGCCGCTGTAACCGGGCGGCACGACGAGGACCGGACGGCCCGAATCGAACAAGGCGGTTTCGAAGACGCTTTCCGGCATCTTCGGCAGGGCGCCGGGCTGCGGCAAGACGATGAGGTCGTATGCCCGGCCGATCGTGCCGATCGCCGTCGGACCGCTATCGTCGGCCGAGCGCCATTCGGAGACGAGCCCTGTCGCCCGCTCTTCGAAAGCCTGCCGGACCGCGGCGACTCGTTGGCGTTCCTCTGCATCCTCGGCGAGGCCACCGCCGATCGGCGCCCCCATACCGGCATCCGCCCAAGCCATGCTCATGACGCCGTAGGAAGGTGGTTCCAGCCCTATCAGGCGCGCCCCGAACTTGCGTGCGATGTTGGCGGCCAGTTCGAATGCTGCCGGATCTTCCGACGTCCAAGCCATTGTCAGAATGGACTTCATGACACGCCCCTCCTTGGTCGACCGACGATACCACGTGGCCCGCCGCAGCGCGCGCTTCGACGAACTTGATACAATTCTCACATTGTACCGGTGTGTCGGTCCAATAGGTTAAGGGCGATTCTTCGATTTATTGTTCGACAAGGACTGCCCTCAGTCCCCGGCATTGCCCAGACTTGGAGATATCAATGCTATCCTTCCTTCGCCGGTTGATGGCGGACGACAAGGCCGCCACTGCCATCGAATACACGCTGATCGCCTCGCTAATCGCCGTCGCGGCGATCACCGCCATCAGCACCGTCGGCGGCAAGGGCCTCTGAAGCCACTCCTCTCCGGCCGTCCCGTGTCAGGCGATCTGCCGGGCCGAAGGCACGATCCAGGCAAAGCGGTCCGAGAGGGCAGCGAGCGTGATCCGGTTGATGGCCTCCGCGGCGATCGTGTCCCCGCCCGTGGCGTCGGGCAGGTCGCGCGTCGCCACCGTATCGGCGGCGATGGTGCTCATGAAACCCTGGTCCGTTGCCGCGCGGACCGTCGCCGAAACGCACATATGGGTCATGAATCCGCCGACGATCAGGTTCTTGCGGCCGATGGTGGCGAGCCGCGATCCGAGGTCGGTACCTGCAAACGAGTTCGGCATGCCCTTGTCGATGATCGTCTCACCCTCGCGCGGCGCCAGTTCCTTGACGATCTCGTAGCCCGTCGACGCCGGATTGAAGGCCTTGCCCTTCGACTGATGGCGCACATGGACGATCGGAGCCCCCGCCGCGCGGGCTTTCTCGAGCAGGACGGCCAAGGCATCCACCGCGGACTGCACGCCGGTCAGCGGCAGCAATCCGTCCGTATATTCCCGCTGCGCATCGATGATCAGCAGTACCCCGTCAGCCATGGTAGCCGGCGTCGGTTGCGCGCCGGCCATCTGCAGCATGGTCATCGCCATGTTCGTTCCTTCGACTTTTCTCGGTTGTGGAAGCCTCCGCACCATCAACGCTCAAGGCGTCCCGATTTGCAACACCTTCGAGAGGAGGTCTCAATGCCCCTCGAAGCATGTAGAACTGGTGCACCCGCCGTGAACGACACAACGAGCGGCAAGAGGGAACTGTGAGAGCGATCATCATCGGCGGCGGCATCATGGGGCTGGCAACGGCCTGGGGATTGGCACGACAGGGGCACCAGGTCGAACTTTTCGAGCAGGGACCGCTTCCCAATCCGCTGGCCTCGTCGATGGACGAGCACCGGTTGATCCGCCATCCCTATGGAGCCCATGCAGGCTATGCCCGGATGATCGACGACGCATATGCGGCCTGGGCGCTGCTTTGGACCGACCTCGGCGAGACACTGTACGAACCCACCGGCACCCTGGCATTGACGGGCAATGGTGCGGACTGGGCCGAAAAATCGGCCGCCGCACTCGCCTCGATCGGCAAGCCGATGACAGAGCTTTCGATGTCGGAGTTTGCGCGCCGCTTTCATTTGCTGGACACCAGGGGGCTGGAGCGCGCCTTCTGGATCGACAGTGGAGGTGTCCTGCTGGCGCAGGACATCGTGGCGGGGCTGGTACGCCATCTCCATACGCATCCCCGCGTGACCCTCCATTGCGACACGGCCATACGCGCCGTGGATCTCGATCATGGCCGCGTCGTCACCGAGGCGGGTGCAGTGCACGGTGGCGACGTCGTCGTGGTGGCGGCGGGGGCCTGGGCCCCGCGCCTGCTGCCGGCACTCGCCCCCCGCGTCGTGCCCTCGCGTCAGGTCGTGATCTATTTCGACCTGCCTGAAGATCAGCGCGCGGCCTGGGCCAAGGGTCCGATGATCATCGAGAAGACCGGCGACGTCGGCCTTTATCTGGTGCCCCCGGTCCGCGGTCGCGGCATGAAGGTGGGGGACCACGAATTCAGCCGCAGGGGCGAGCCCACGGCACCGCGCGACGCGCAGGAAAGCGAGATGCGCGCCCTGCTCGATCGCTGCGGCAGCCTGCTCAAGGGGTTCGACCGCTGGACCATCCGCAATTTCAAGGTCTGCTTCTACAGCGTGACAGACGACGAGCGCTTCATCGTGGAGAAAGCCGGCGCCAAGGGTTGGGCGATGTCCCCCTGTTCCGGCCATGGCTTCAAGTTCGGCGCCCTGATGGGTCTCGAACTCGCGCGGACCATCGCCGAGGGTCGCGACGCCGCAGCGCATGCGCGTTGGGCGGCCGGTCTGGTCGGCGATGTCCCGACCTGACAAAATGCAGCGATCCAGGGAGTGAAACTGAAATGGCAACTGCCAAGCGCCGACCGTCGAAGGCTGGATCCAAGAAGGAAACCGGATTGCGCCAGGGTCTCGCCACCTACGGCGATGCGGGCTTCTCCCTGTTCCTGCGCAAGGCCTTCATCAAGGCCGGCGGCTATTCCGACGACGCGCTCGACCGGCCGATCGTGGGCATCACCAACACCTTCTCCGACTACAATCCCTGTCACGGCAACGTGCCCGACCTGATCGAGGCGGTGAAGCGCGGCGTCATGCTGGCCGGTGCCCTGCCGATGGTGTTCCCGACCGTCTCGATCCACGAGAGCTTCTCCCACCCGACCAGCATGTTCCTGCGCAACCTCATGGCGATGGACACCGAGGAGATGATCCGCGCCCAGCCGATGGATTCCGTCGTGCTGATCGGCGGCTGTGACAAGACCCTGCCGGCGCAGCTCATGGCCGCGGCCAGCGCCGACCGGCCGGCCGTCGTGCTGCCGGTCGGACCGATGCTGGTCGGCCATTTCAAGGGCGAGGTGCTGGGCGCCTGCACCGACTGTCGCCGCCTGTGGGGCCAGTATCGCGCCGGCACCTTCTCCGAGTCCGACATCGAACAGGTGAGCGAGCGACTGGCGCCGACCAAGGGCACCTGCATGGTGATGGGAACCGCCAGCACGATGGGCTGCATCGTCGAGACGCTGGGCATGGGATTGCCGACCAGCGGCTCGATCCCGGCCACTCATTCGGATCGGCTGCGCATCGCCGAGCAGACCGGCCGGCTCGCGGCGGAAATGGCGGTCAAGCAGGGCCCGAAGCCCAGCGAGATCATGACCAAAGCCGCGTTCCGCAACGCCCTCACCGTGTTGCAGGCGATCGGCGGCTCGACCAATGCCCTGGTGCATCTGACCGCCGTGGCGCGCCGACTGGGCATAGAGATCGAACTCGAGGAGTTCGACGAGATCGGCCGCAACGTGCCGGTACTGGTCGACCTGAAGCCGTCGGGCGACCACTACATGGAGCACTTCCATTGGGCCGGCGGCAATTCGCGCCTGATGAAGGAGATCCGCAAGAACCTCGACGAGAAGTGCAAGACGGTCGCCGGCAAGACGCTGAAACAGGTGATCGACGCCGCCGAGATGGTGCCGGGCCAGACGGTGATCCGTACCGCCAAGGATCCGATCAAGCCGACCGGCGGCATGGCCGTGCTGCGCGGCAATCTCGCGCCGCGCGGCGCCGTCATCAAGCACGCGGCCGCCTCGCCTTCCCTGTTGACCCACACCGGCCGAGCCGTGGTGTTCGAATCGCTCGAGGATCTCGCGGCCCGGGGCGACGATCCCAATCTCGACGTGAAGGCCGACGACATCCTGGTGCTGCGCAACGCCGGCCCGAAGGGCGCGCCCGGCATGCCCGAGGCAGGTTCGTTCCCCATCCCGATGAAACTCGCGCGCGCCGGCGTGAAAGACATGATCCGCATCTCCGATGCGCGCATGAGCGGCACGGCATTCGGCACCATCGTCCTTCACGTCGCGCCCGAAGCCGCCGTGGGCGGACCGCTCGCCCTCGTGAAGACCGGCGACCGCATCACCCTCGACGTGCCGAAGCGTCGGCTCGAGCTCCATGTCGATTCCAGGACGCTGGCGGCGCGCCGCAAGGACTGGAAGGCGCCCCCGCCGCATCCGGGCAGCGACCGCGGCTACACTGGCCTCTTCTTCAAGACGGTACTGCAGGCCGACGAGGGCGTCGACTTCGATTTCCTTGGACCGGCGAAGTGACCGAAATCAGGCTTCCGCGCATCTCCGTCGTCGTTACGTGCTTCAACTGCCGTGACTACATCGCCGCCGCCATCCGCTCGGTGGCGCGGCAGACGCTGCGCGATTTCGAGTGCGTGGTAGTCGACGACGCCTCGACCGACGATTCGGTTGCGGTCGTGGAGCAGACGCTCGCGGAGCTTGCCGACTCCCGCTTTCGCCACATCCGTCTCGACAGGAATGTCGGACAGACCGGCGCCACGCGTCGCGGGCTCGCCGAGACCAACGCGATGTTCGTCTGCTTCCTCGACTCAGATGATCTGTGGAATCCGGACTTCCTGGAGCGCCATCTTGCCGCCCATCTGAACGAGACCTACGCAGTGGGCTTCACTGCGTGCAATGCACGGCTGATCAATGGTCAGGACGAGTTGATCGCCGGTGGCATGTACTGGTTCGGCAAGGATCGCGCCCGCGCCGACCGCGACCAGGCCTTCGTTCCGGTCGATGCGACCCGCGTGCCGACGCTCGACACCTCGCGCGGCACCGCCGGATGGCAGAGCCACACGCCCTATCGCCTCTACACCAAACGCGTGGTGCACTGGGTCTGGGTAAGTACCTCGTCGATGATGTTCCGGCGTTCGCTGATCAATCTCGTCTTCCCCGAGGACGACGAGGCGTTCCGTCTGCACATGGACTTCTACGTCGTCGTCATGGCCCAGATGGTCGCTGGCTCGCTGCTGATCGACGACGCCCTCTATTCCTATCGCCTTCATGGACGCAATGGCGCCGCGGACAATCCCGTCCTGGGAGGACGACTCCATCTGTCGAGCCGCAACTGGGGAGACACCTATTCCCGCATGATAGATCGCATGCTCGATGCAATGATTAGGAACGAAGAGCGTTTCGTGACGGCCCTGGGCGATCGCCAGTACCGCCGCATGGTCCTGCGAATGCGCGCCGCGCGATCGCATGCGATCATGAGTTTCGTACTTACAATTCGGAGTTGGTTGATCTAGCACAGTTCCTGCTTCATCCTTTCAGGGCTGACGTTCTCGTCATTGCGGGAACTCGGGGGAGATTTCGATCGTGAGCAGGTTTGGACGGTGCCTGAGCGTCTTCGCTCTGCTGGCCGGCAGCCTCGGCGCTGTCGTGCCGACTGCGCGTCCTTCCTCAGCGCAGACGGCGAGCGTGTCCGCCGCCGACGAGGCAGAGTACGACGCAGCTTTCCAGGAGATGCTGAAGAAGCCGTCGGATCTCGACGTTCTCTTCAAGTTTGCGATGATCGCATCCAAGACCGGCGATCTCGAAGGCGCCATCTCGGCGCTCGAGCGCATGCTGGTGGTGGATCCCGACCTTCCCCGCGTCCGTCTCGAACTCGGCGTGCTCTACTACAGGCTGGGCTCCTTCGAAGTCGCCCGCAGTTATTTCGAGATGACGCTGAAGTCGGCGTCGCTGCCGCCGGACGTGAAGAGCCGAGCCGAGCAGTTCCTTGCAGAATCGGAGAAGCGGCTGACGCGCTCGCGCTTCAGCGGCGAAGTCTTCGCCGGCATGCGTTATCAATCGAACGCAAACCTCGGACCTCCGACATCCAGCGTGCGCCTGTTCGGCCAGGCGGCAAACCTGAACCAGTCGGCTCTCGGCACCGCCGACTGGGGCGTCGTGACCTCGGGCTTCGTCCGACACACCTACGATCTCGGTCAGAACAACCGGGCCCAACTCGAGACCCAGCTCTCGGGCTACCTCAACCGGCAGTTTCAGATCCAGGCGGCCAACGTCTCCATCCTCGACCTGACCTCGGGACCGCGCTTCCAGGTATTCGAGGGTATCTTCGAGGATGTCAGCCTGAAGCCATTTGGATCGGTTGGGTACATCTGGGTCAACGATGTCCCCTATTACGGCAGCTTCGGGTCGGGTCTCGAAGTGGGTACGCTACTGTCGGACAGGCTGCGCAACACCACGAACCTGGTCTGGCGGCGGCAGATGTACCAGAACAGCTGGTATCTCCCGACCAACAACCAGTTCACCGGCGTCGAGTACACCGCCAACACGACCTTTCAGTATCAGATCAACGACGCGCTGATGCTCTATGCCAACGGCAATCTCCAGCGCTACCAGACCGACAGTACGCCGTGGCAGAACTACACGCTCTACGGTGCCGGAGGCGGCATGTCGTTCTCCTTCGCCGATCCGCTCTTCAAGAGCCAGATGCCCTGGAGCATCAGCCTGTTTGCCAACGTGCAGTGGTGGCATTATGACCAGCCCGATGCCGTGGTGGACCCGACCGTTACGCGACAACAAACCGACACGATTCTGAATATAACGCTGTCCGTTCCCTTCGATCAGCGAACCATGTTCACGCTGTCGGGGGGACGGTTCGTGCGATCGGCCGACATTCCCAATTATGCCTTCACGAACAATAGTGCGCTCATCGGAGTAACCTGGCGCTTCTAGCGCCGCTCAGGAGATCACAGTGGCCACCAGACCTATTGGCGCGAACCTGTCCCTGCTGACCGCGGCCCTTCTCGCTGCGGGCACCTCCCTTCTGCCGCTCTCCGCAACCGCCAAGGTCGGCGTCACCTCCGCGGCCGACGGCGATCCGCGCGGCAAGCCGCCCGCCGAGGCGGAGCGCGTGCTGCGTGTCGGGGTAGACGTCCAGGCGAACGAGGTGATCACGACGTCGGCCAACGACCGTGCCCACCTGATGTTCCTGGACGGCACCTCGCTGTCGGTGGGGCCGAACGCGCAGCTCACCATCGACAAGTTCGTCTACGATCCATCGACCAAGACCGGCGACCTCGCCATCAACGCCAGCAAGGGCGTCTTCCGCCTGGTCGGCGGCAAGATCAGCAAGACCAACGCCATCACCGTCACCACGCCGTCGAGCACGATCGGCATCCGCGGCGGCATCAGCATCTTCAACGTCGGCCAGCAGGAGACGATGTCGATCTTCGTCTTCGGCATCAGCATGACCGTCGGCGCCGGCGGTAGGCTCGAGATCGTGACGCGCCCGGGATTCCAGGTGACGACCTTCTTCGGCGGCCTGCCGGGACTTGCCACCCGGGTTCCAGCGGGAAGCCTGGGCGCCTTGTTCGCCCAGCTGGAGGGCAGCCGGGGCGGAGGCCAGGGCGGCGCCGATCAGGCCGCCCAGAATTCCGGCTTTTCGGGCGCCAATTCGGGCCAGGGCTCCGGGAACACTCTTGGCAACCGCTTCGGCAGCGGCCCGGGGCCACGCAACGTGAACCCCAGCAACATCGTGACCAATGCGCTGACCAATGCGTTCGAGACGGCGCCGTCCAACCTTCCGGAAATCGTCTCGCGAGTGAGCCAGTCGCAGCAGACGATCACGTACAATGGCGTGATGGGCGGTCTCGTCAGGAACAACGGCAGCTATTCCTACGGCACGGGGGCGTATCAGCAGGTCTGGTCGATGAACACGGGCACCGGCAACACGACGGCGAATTTCAACAACAGCAGCTATAGTGGGACCACGACGCGTACGGGCAACTATGGATTCCAGGCGACCATGCCGACGACGAGCCCGAACACCCCCGGCCGCACAATGAACATGAACGGCGTGTTCATTGGCCAGGGATATCCCAACTATCAGGCTGGAACCTTCTCGGTGAACGGTCCGAACTATCAGGCCGGCGGCGTCTTCGCGGGCCGAAAGGGCGTCCCGGGCTCCAGTCCGGGTCACTGAAGCCGGCGTCAGCCGATCTTTGCGACGATGAAGTCGGCAATGGCCGCGATGTCGTCGCGCCGGAACCACGGTAGATCGCCTTCCACGGGCCTGACATCGGCGGCGATCGCCACGATGGCGGGATCGGCCGGCGCCAGTGGCTCCGCCTCGGGCGAAGCCCGCACCTCGATCTTTGGATGCGGTTCGCGCTTGTAGCCCTCGATCAGCACGAGGTCCGCGGGCGCGAGCCGCGCCAGGACCTCCGAGATCGACGGTTCCGGCGTTTCGCACATGATGGCATAGCGCCGGCCACCGACCAGGACGACCTCGCCGGCGCCGGCTGCGCGATGACGATAGGAGTCAGTGCCCTGCCGGTCGATGTCGATGTCATGATGGGCGTGCTTGATGGTCGACACCCGCCAGCCGCGTCGCACGAACTCGGCCACCAGCCGCTCCGTCAGGGTCGTCTTGCCGGCGTTCTTCCAGCCGGTGATGCCGAAGATGCGGGGCGGGCTCACGCGATGATCCGTTCCGTACGGCCATAGACGGTCAGGCGGTCGTCGCGCACGAAGGCCACCAGTGCAATGCCCGCCTGCTCCGCCGTCTCGATGGCGAGTGACGTCGGCGCGGAAACCGCCGCGATGGCCGACGCACCGATCGCCGCCGCCTTCTGGACCATCTCGTAGGAGCAGCGGCTGGTCACGACCACGAAGCCGCCGGGCTCGGCGGCGCCGCTGCGCGCCAGCGCGCCGGCCAGCTTGTCGAGTGCGTTGTGACGGCCGACATCCTCGCGCACGGCGACCAGCGTGCCGTCGGCCGATGCCCAGCCCGCGGCATGCGTGGCGCTGTTTGCCCGGTTGATCTTTTGATGCTCCGGCAGTTCAGCCATGGCCCGCTCGATCGACGACCGCGCCACCGGCCGGGGATCGGTCACCGGCGGGATGGAGCGCAATGCCGCGTCCAGACTGTCGACGCCGCACAGGCCGCAGCCGCTCCGCCCGGCCAGGCTGCGTCGCCGTTCCTGGAGACCCGCCATGCGTTGCGCCGCGATCTCGAGCCTGACCTCGATGCCGCGCCCGACCGGCTCGACCTCGATGTCGTAGATCTCCGACGGTCGCTCGATGATCCGTTCGGTGAGGGAGAAGCCGCGGGCGAAATCCTCGAGATCGCAGGGCGTGGCCATCATCACCGCGTGGCTGATGCCGTTGTAGACCAGCGCCACCGCGACCTCTTCGGCCACGGTCTCGTCCAGCGTTTCGCTGCCCCCTGCGGTGAGGCGGCGGGCTGGCCGGCGGACCGAGCCCTCCCGGGTCATGGCGTGGTCTCGTCGATGGGCCGGTGCCGGCCCCGCCTCGCCCCGAACCGCTCCATATCCGAGAATCGCGTCGCAAGCCGATATTTGGAACTGGTCTTCATCGCCCGCCTAGAATTCGACGACGGGCGTGGGCGGCACGTAGCGGTCGAAGACCTGCAGGAAGGGCTCGCCGCGCTCGGCCTCGTACCAGGCCTCGAAGGCGCGAAAGGCCGCGATCGGATCGGCGATCACCGGCAGCTCGCCAGACCGGTCGGCCTCCGCCTCCGGTG
Source organism: Reyranella sp. (assembly GCA_046296475.1). Classification (GTDB taxonomy): domain Bacteria; phylum Pseudomonadota; class Alphaproteobacteria; order Reyranellales; family Reyranellaceae; genus Reyranella. Next base: position 17,954 of record JBKBLH010000042.1, on the reverse strand, counting down.
GATGAGCGCCGGCATGGAGCGCCACGGCGATGGGCCGCAGCCAGTCGAGCAACGGCCGGGCGCCCTCGCCCAGTTCGGCGAGGCCGTTCTCGATCCAGCCGATGTCGCGGAACAGCGCCTCGAGCTGGCGCTCCACGGCGACGTCGCGATCGGGCTCCAACGCGGCAACCCGCGCCATGTCCGAAAGCGCGCTGAGGCGGCGCCAGGCGAAGGTGCGGGTACGCTCGGCTTCCCTGATCTGGGCCTCGACGGCGGCTCGCACCGTGCGCTCCGCCGTCTCGGCCGCGGTGCAATCCGCCTGGAGGCGGGCGATCAGGGAATCGGCGGCAGACGGCATACCGGGAGTTGACCCGACAGCGGTCGCCGCTGCAAGCCTCGCCGCCGGCGCTCTACTTGGCGTACTTGAGTTCGACCTCGGCAACGCCGGCCGCGACGTTCAGGCCGACACTGCCCTCGACGCTGACGGGCTGCAGCGTGATCTGGCCGCTGCCGCCACCCAGCAGGACATTGGCGCCGACGCCGCCGCCCACCGTGGCTTGCGCCGTGGCACCGGCATAGCCGCCCGCCAGAGCGCCCGGCGCGATGCTGCCCGGCGCGAAGACGAGCCAGACGATCTGCGATTCCTTGGTGAAGCCGATATCGACGCCGTAGCGCTTGATCGCGCCCGTGTACTTCTCGCCGACGCCGTCGGTGCGCGCGAAGATGCAGTCGAGGTCCTTCGAGGAGCCGAAGATGAAGCCCATGCCGCCGGCAACCTTGCAGGTTAGCGAGCCGACGTTCGCGCCGGACTTTCCGGTCGCCTGGGGCGTGCCGGGGGCCGCGGGGGTCTGCGCCTGGGCCGCCACGCCGAGGCCGGCCACGAGGGCGGCGGTCGCAGCGGTCTTGAGTATGAATCGAAGCATGTCGACATCCTTTCCGAGGTTGAGAGTCAGTCTTCCTTCTTCGCCCGCTCGATCGCCTCGAGAATCTCGGTGAGGCCGACGGAGTAGACGACTCCCTGCTTGTGCATCTCATGCCGGATCGTGCGGATGAGGCCGGCCTTCCGGATCATGAGATTCGCCAGTGCGATCTTTGCGTCCTCGTTCGTCACATCGTCCTCTCGAGCCTTTCGGCCCATCCTTGTTCTCCCGGCCTAGATGTTCTGGCCGCGGGCCTTCAGGACATAGCCCGTTGCCCGGAATTCCGAGTCCTGCCGGATGGCCGCCGTCACGGCCGGATCGTTATGCGGGTTGCTGCTGGCGATCAGCGCGTCTGTCTCGGCCTGGCAGTTCGCGCTGACGATCCGCCCGATGCTCGACGCATCCGCGCTGTCGGCGGCATAGGGCGCCGCCTCCCTCTGGAGACAGGCGTCGCGCGCCTCGTAGGTCTTGCCCACCGCCTTTACGGTCCAGGGCGCCGAATACTGAGAGTTCACCGAACAAGCCGCCAGCGACAGCAGGGCGACGAGGATCAATGTACGCATCGGTAGGCTGGACTCCAGAGAAACGAGCAAGAATTGGCGGAAGAGAGTGGGAGTCGAACCCACTAAGAACCGGCTAACGGCCCTCTCTGGCTTTGAAGGCCAGCCGCCCCACCGGGAGCGCTTCCCCTCCGGGGCGGATGATTCACCAGAACCGATGCCGTGTCACCTGTCATACTGGGATGAAATTCCTCAAGGGATTCAAGACCATGACCATCGAATTGAAGTACGTCATCGCCAGCGTTTCCGACCTTGCGGCAGCCGTTGCCTTCTGGCGCGACACCGTCGGGCTGAAGCTCAAGTTCGAAACACCGGATTGGGCCGAATTCGACACCGGCCCGACCCGACTGGCCCTCCAGCCAGCATCGCCGGCAAATCCGGCAGGGACATGGCAGCCGGGCTTTCGCGTTCCCGATCTCACCGCCCGGCGCGCCGAACTCTCCGCACGGGGCGTGAACATCGGAGGGCTCCCGCACGAAGAGCATGGGTTCCTGCTCTCCCTGTTCAGTGGACCCGATGGGGCGCCCGTCAGCCTGAGCGGCCCCGTCCCTAAGCCGTAGGCGGCGGGCCGTATTGCCCCGACTTCTGCGGCACGGCGCGGCGCAAGTCTCCCCGCCGGACCGTGATGCCGTGGCGATCGAAGAATTCCAGGATCTGGATCGCGACCTTGCGGCCATTGTCGAGCTTGTCGCGGAATTCGGCGGCGCTGAACTCGCGGCCGAAGGTGTTCACGACGGCGATCATTTCCGCCACCACCGGGCGCAGGAAGAAGTGGTCCGGCGCCACCTCGACAACCCTTCCCAGCTTGGCGAGCCGCTGCAGCAGCCGGCGCGTGTCGGGCTCAGTGGCGCCATAGGCCTGGGCGAAGTCGCGGACCCGTGGCGGCTTGAAACGGTCGCGTGTCAGATCGGCGGAGATTTTCTGCCACAAGGCCTCGTCACGCGCCCCGAGCTTCAGCGAATGGCCGGGCAGGCGCAGGAAGGCGCCGTCGACGACAACCGTCTTGGCGCGGATCTCCTGGTCCAGAAGCGCTTTGAAAACAGGGGCGGGCCAACGGCGCTTCAGGGTCACGCGCAGGCGCTCGGCCTGCAGGCCCGGTGCATCGGCCCTGGTCTCATGGAAGGTCTTGAGCGTGTCGACGATGTCCTTGCGCGCCGCCGCGAGCATCTCGGCGTGGAAACCGAAGCCTTCGAGCTTTTCACCGCCCGCCGCCTCGAGCTGCTTCTCGATCTCGGCGGGCCGGAGGTTCCGCGACAGGCCGAAGCGGCCGAGGTCGACGAAACCGCCTTCCAGCCGCAGCAGCCGCGGCATGATCTGGTCCTCGGTCACACCGAGGGCGGCCAGTTCCAGCAGGCGCCGTTCGGCGCGACGGTTGCGCGGCGGACCGAACGGATCGATGACCGTCCCGCCGGCCATCGTACGGATCGCGGATGGATCGCGAAGGATGACCCGGTCGCCCGCGAGAGCGCCGACTTTCTCGTCCAGCACGATCTGGGCGAGCGCCATGTCGCCGGGCGCGAGCCTCTCGCCTTCGAGCAGTGCCACGCGGCCCATCACGTGCGCCGCCCCCAGATGGACGTGCACCGGGGACCAGTGCTTGAGCGGCTGCGCCTCCGAAGCGAGCAGGTTCAGGCGAACGTCGATGCGGTCGGTCGGTGCGTGAAGCTCGGGGCTCACCACCCACTCGCCGCGCTTGATCGCCTCCTTTGAAAGCCTGGGGCCGGCGAGATTGAGCGCGCAGCGCTCGCCGGCGCGCCCGATCTCCGCAGGTCGGTTCTGGGCATGCAGCGAGCGCACCCGCGCCTCGATGCCGGACGGCGTCAGCAACAGCCGGTCGTCGACCCTGATCTCGCCGGCATGGACCGTGCCCGTGACGACGACGCCCGCCCCGGACAGCACGAAACAGCGATCCACCGCCAGGCGCGCAAAGCCCGCGGCGCCCTTGCCGCTCTCGCCGAGGACCAGCAGCTTTTCCTTCAGCTCGCCGATCCCCTGCCCCGTCACCGCCGAGACCGGCACGATCTCGGCGCCGCGCAGCGAGGTCGTTGCGAGCAGGGTCTCGATCTCGGCCATCCGCTCGAGTTGCTGGTCGTCGTTGGCGAGGTCGGCCTTGGTGAGCGCCACGATGCCGCGATCGAGACCGAGCAGGTCGAGTATCTGCAGATGTTCCACGGTCTGAGGCTTGATCCCCTCGGCAGCCGACACGACGAGCAGGGCCGCATCGATGCCGGTGGCGCCGGCCAGCATGTTGTGCACGAAGCGCTCGTGGCCCGGTACGTCGACGAAGCCGAGTTGTCGGCCGTCGCCCAGGTCGCTGTAGGCATAGCCGAGGTCGATGGTGATGCCCCGCGCCTTCTCCTCCTTGAGACGGTCGGCATCGACGCCGGTCAACGCCTTCACCAAAGCGGTCTTGCCGTGATCGATATGGCCCGCCGTTCCGACGATCATGGCAAAGGGTCCTCGGTGCGGCGCACGCAATGCGGTGCCTCGACCATGTCGCGCCTGTTGCCCTTGCCCGCGAGACAGGCCGGCGCGCGGTCGTGCGGCCTAGCCAGCCTCGACATGAAGCCCGTCCAGTTGCGTGACGAAAGCCTGCTCGTCGTCGAGCGTGCGCAGGTCAAAGTAGAGCGTGCCGTCGCTGATCCGTCCGATCACGGGGATCGGCAGGCGGCGAAACAGGTCCGCCATCCTGTCCAGGCCCCGGGCGCTGATCGCGATCGCAAATGACGGCAGCAGGTCGACGGGGAGCGCGCCCGAACCGATCTGTCCGCGCACCTCCGCCACACTCACGTTCGCCCTGCCACCGATTGCCGCCTGCACCGCTGGCAGCAGCCGTTCCGCCAACGCGCGGATCTCGGCAGGCGGACGCGCGAGGGCGCGGATGGTCGGCAAGCGATGGGCGAGGCGCTCCGGATCTGCGTAGAGCCGCAGCGTCGCCTCGAGAGCGGCCAGGCGAACCTTGTCAAGACGCAGCGCACGCTTCATCTGGTTGCGCGCGATGCGCTCGATCAGCGGCTTGCGGCCAACCACGAGCCCGGCCTGCGGACCACCCAACAGCTTGTCGCCTGAGAAGGTGACGACGTCGACGCCGGAGGCGACGGCCTCGCGGGCGGTCGGCTCATGCGGCAGTCCCCAGGTCTCGAGATCGGCCAGCGTGCCGCTGCCGAGATCCTCGATCAGTGGCACGCCCTTCTCGCGCGCCAGCGGCACGAGCTCCGCCGCGGGAACGGACTTGGTGAAACCCTGGATAGCGTAGTTCGACGGATGGACCTTCATGATCGCGGCCGTGTCGGGCCCGATCGCCGCCGCATAGTCCTTGAGATGGGTCCGGTTCGTCGTGCCGACCTCGACCAGCCGGCAGCCGGCACGCGCCATGATGTCGGGAATGCGGAAGGCGCCGCCGATCTCGATCAACTCGCCGCGCGACACGATCACCTCGCGGCCGGCGGCAAGCTCGCTCAACACAAGCAGTACGGCGGCGGCATTGTTGTTGACCGCGGTTGCGGCTTCCGCGCCGGTCAGGCGGCAGAGCCATGGCGCGACGTGATCGTCGCGCTCGCCGCGCGCACCGCCGCCCAGGTCGTATTCGAGAGTTGTTGGCGAGCGCATCGCCTCGACGGCCGCGGCGATGGCCTCCTCTGCCAGGATGGCACGCCCGAGATTGGTGTGCAGCACGGTGCCCGTGAGGTTGAACACGCGGCGCTGCGAGGGCTGCAGGAACGCAGCCAGACGTGCCATGCACCATTGCACGCAGGCGCCTTCGTTCACCACCTCGGACGTTCCCCGTCGCTCGTCGACCCATGCCCGCAGCGCCTCAATGACGAGCGGACGGCCGGCGCGCTCGATCAGCGGCGCGAGCGCCGGCCAGGAGGCCATGCGATCGATCGAGAGAGGGCGGATTTGGGAAGCGCCATCGGCGCGGTCGGCACGCGACACGGGATTGTTCCTAGCAGAAAGAGGCGGGACGTCGTGTCCGCCGACGGTCAACATGGCCCAGGCCCGGCGACCGATCAATTACTTCTCCGGCCGTTCCATCATGACCGGTACGAACGGACCGGGCATGTGCGCGAGGACCTGTTCTCGCGCGCGGCCCCGCAGTCGCGCGCCTCAGGGCTTCCGCTGGAACCCCCAGGTCTGTGCCAGAATCTCCCCCATCCGGGCGGCAATGATGCGATTCCCGAGGCTCTCCTGGTCGGCATCCCGGGCGTAGTGAATGTGGTCGGCGTAGATCGTGCCCTTCTCCCCGGCGAAGATCTGCGTCAGGTCGAAGACGGGCGCGCCGCCATCGCGCAGGGTCATCAGTCCGGCGACGATGTTCCGGTAGATCTCGCGATAGGACAGATCGCCGACGACGCGCTTCTCCTCCTCGGTGAGTTGCTTGCCGATCGCCGGTGCCGGCTGGATGAAGTAGGCCGACTTCACATTGTTGTCGCGCGCGACGGCGAACGTGGCCCTGACATACTTCTTGTACAGATCGAGTTGGACATCGAAGGCCAGCTTGTGGTTTCGCTGGATGTCCTCCGGCAGGTGGAAGATGCTGTTCAGCGTCGTCTTCTTGGTCGACTTGAAGATGTCCTTGCCCTTGGCGGCCTGCTCGATGCCCCGCACCACCATGTAGGCGGCATGCGAATGACCGAGGATCGGATTCAGCGCGAGCGTGCCGGCGATCCGGCCCATGACCCAGCCGATCGCAGCGTCGCCGAAATTCTCGTCGGCGACGAAGGGGTTTACGTCAAGGAAGTTGCTGAGCGGCCGCTCCAGCCGCTCGCTGAATCCCGGCCAGAAGAAATAGTGCTCGTTGAATCCACCGAGGACGGCGACCGCATCGACGGACGAGGCGTAAAGCGAGAACAGGATGAAGGGCTGCGGCTCCTTCCAGGCGCCGTCGCCCCCGTTCAGGACCAGGAACGGCTTGCCGTTCGGGCTGATGTAATTCTTGTTGAGCTCTTCCTCGAGATAGCGCGGCGCGGGCGGCGCCGCATTCTGCCCGAGCTGCGACGCCACGGAGCCGCCGGTCAGCATCACGACATAGCGGTCGGTGGGCTTCAGGACCGGATAGTCCGGCCCGAAGAGCCCGACGTTGTTGACCCAAGGCAGGCCGCACGGCGGGTTGGCGTGGTGGACGAAGGCGACATAGGGATGCGGGAAGAGCGTGTCGACGTAGCGGCACGACGTCCCCTTGGTGGCATCCCGCACGTATGTGTTCTGCGTGCGGTCGAACAGCTCCTTCGCCGGCGTGTAGCGACCGTCTTCGAGATACATCCATGCGATCGCCGTGACTTCGAGCGCGGCGAGCGAAAGGACTATTCCGAAGAGGATGGAGATCCAGCCGAAGATGCGCTGCTTCATCTCCTCGCCCGTTACTTCCTCGTTTCCCGGATGGCCTGCCAGACGCGTTGCGGCGTCGCCGGCATCTGAAGGTTGCGCACGCCGAGCGGCCACAGCGCATCCATGATCGCGTTCATCACCGTCGGCGTCGACCCGACCGTGCCGGACTCCCCGACGCCCTTGGCGCCGATCGGATTGCTCTTCGCCGGCACGGTGTCGTCGAGCTGGTTGTTGAAGGTCGGGAAGGTCTCCGCCCGCGGCATCGCATAATCCATGAACGACCCGGTCAGGAGCTGGCCGCTCTCGCGATCGTAGACGTTCTCCTCCAGCAGCGCCTGGCCGATGCCCTGGGCGCAGCCGCCGTGGATCTGGCCGAACACGATCGGGCGGTGCAGCGGCTTGCCGACATCGTCGACCGTCGTATAGCGCTTGAGCTCGACCATGCCGGTCTCGGGATCGATCTCGACCTCGCCGACATGGGCGCCGTTCGGCCAGGCGATGCCGTCGACCGTGTTCACGTTCTCGATGAAGATGCGCTTGTCGGGCTGCTTCGCCGCCAGCTCGCCGAGGCCGATGCCGCGGTCGGTGCCGGTGATGGTGAAGCGGCCGGCCGAATAGACGATGTCGGCAGTAGCCGCCTCGAGCGCGTCGGCGGCAAGCTCCTTGCCCTTGTCGACCAGCTTCTCGCTGCCGCTCAGCACCGCCGAGCCGCCGATATAGGCCGAGCGCGAGCCCATGGAGCCGACGCCGCCCACCCTATCCGAATCGCCCATGGCGATCTCGATCTGGGACGGGTCGATGCCCAGCAGCTCCGAGGCCAGCTGGGTGAAGCTGGTCTGCAGCCCCTGGCCCATGCCCTGCGTTCCCATCCAGATCACGACCTTGCCGTCTTCCTTCACCTCGTAGTGCGCCATCTCGTTCATGACGTTCGCCGAGGTCCATTCGACGTAGGAGGCCAGGCCACGGCCATAGAGCTTGCCGCGCTTCTCCGCCTCCGCCTTGCGCGCCGCGAAACCGTCCCAGTCGGCCGCCTCGAGCGTCTTGGTCAGGAAGAGGTTGAAGTCGCCGGAATCGTACTTCTCGCCCATCGCCGTCGTGTAAGGCATCTGCGACGGTTTCACGAAGTTGCGCCGGCGCAGTTCGGCGGGATCCATGCCGATCTGGCGCGCCGCGGTGTCCATCAGCCGCTCGAGGTTCAGGATGCACTCGGGCCGACCGGCGCCGCGATAGGCGCCGATCGTGGCGGTGTTGGTAATGACGCAGGTGATCCGGAGATCGATCAGCGGGACATCGTAGGTGCCGGTCGTCACCTTCGGGCCGACGAACAGCGGGATAACCACGCCGCCCCGCGACGGGTAGGCACCGATATTGGCGAAGGCCTCCATGCGCAGGGCCAGAATCCTGCCGTCCTTGTCGAAGGCCATCGACGCCTTGTGGAACTGGTCGCGTCCCGCCGTGGTGGCGGCGAATTCCTCGCTGCGCTCGGCGCGCCAGCGCACCGGCCGCTTCAGTACCTTGGCGGCCCAGACGGCCACCGCCTCGTCCGGCTGGATGCCGACCTTCATGCCGAAGCCGCCGCCGATGTCGCGCACGACGACGCGCACCTTGTCCTTGGGCATCTTGAGGATGACGTCGCACAGCGTGTCGCGCGTCACGGACGGGTTCTGGCTGCCGATATGGACGATCAGCCGGTCGTTCTCCCATTCCGCCATCACCGCGCGCGGCTCCATGGCGTTCACGATCAGCCGCTGGTGCACGATGTCGAGCGACACGACATGGGCCGCGGCCTTGAATACCTCCTCGGCCTTGGCGTGATCGCCGAACTTGTTGTAGCCGGCGACATTGCCCGGCGCGCCCTGCCAGACCTGCGGGGCGCCGGGCTTCAGCGCATCCTCGATCTCGGTGACCGACGGCAGCTGCTCGTACTCGATATCGACCAGTTCGACGGCGTCCTGCGCCTGCTCGCGCGTATCGGCCACGATGGCCACCACGGCCTCCCCGACATAGCGCACGACCTCATGGGCCAGCGACCGGCGGGGCGTCATCTCGGGTTTGCTGCCGTCGGCCGCCGGGAACATCGCCGGGAAGGCGAAATTGCCGACGCCTTCCTTCTCCAAGTCGGCCCAGGTGAAGACGGCGACCACGCCCGGCGCCTTTTGCGCGGCCGCAGTCTCGATCTTGAGGATTTTTGCATGGGCGTGCGGGGACCGCACGAGGACCACATGGGCCTGGTTCGGGCGCGAAAGGTTGTCGGTAAAGCCGCCCGTGCCGGTCAGGAGCCGGTCGTCCTCGACACGCTTGATGTACTGAGCCTTGCCAAACACCGCCATACGCCACTCCCGCCACGAATTTCCATCCGGAATGGCCGGACTATAGCGGCGAAGCGCCGTCCCACAAGTCAGCGCGACGGATCGTCCCCCGATCAGTGGCGCAGGCTGGGCATCTCAGGCAGGGGCACGATGCGGATTCCCGCCGCTTCGAGGCCCTCACGAACCGCCCGGGACACCGCCACCGCCGTCGGCCCGTCCCCGTGGACGCAGATCGAATCGACCCGGCAGGGGATGCGCTTGCCCGAGGTGGAATAGATCGCCTGCTCGTCGACCATGCGGCGGACATGCTCGACCGCCTTGGCCGGGTCCTTGATCATCGAATTGGCTTCCTTGCGCGGCGTCAGCAAGCCGGCATCGGTGTAGGTGCGGTCGGCGAACACTTCCTCCGCGACGCGCAGCCCGTGCTTCAGCGCGGCCTTGCCCTGCTCGGTGTTCGCCTGGGCGAGGAAGATCAGGTCGCGATCGACGGCCTTGGTCGCCCGCGCGATCGCCTCGGACATTTCGGGGCTCTCGGCCGACATGTTGGCCATCATGCCGTGCGGCTTCATGTGGGTGACCTTGGCGCCGTGGAGGGCCGCGATCGCCTGCAGCGCCCCGATCTGGTAGGCGATGTTGGCCTCCAGCTCCTTGATCGTGAGATTGATGACGCGGCGGCCGAAGCCCTGCAGGTCGGCGAAGCCCGGATGGGCGCCGATCGACACGCCGTTCTGGGTGCACAGCTTCACCGTATCCATCATCACGACGGGATCGCTGGCGTGGAAGCCGCACGCGACGTTGGCCGATGCGACGATCTTCAGGACCTCGGTGTCGTTGCCCATCACCCAGGGTCCGAAGCTCTCGCCCAGGTCCGAGTTGATGTTGACGTGTCCTGCATTGGTCGCGCCGGCCATGAGAGACTCCCTCGATTGGAGGCGCTATCCTAGCAGATGTGAGCGTTCGATACCTATCCTGCGGCGACACCGCCTTCACCGTCGAGTTCGGCAACGAGATTTCCCCCGAGATCAACGGCCGGGTCATGGCACTCCACACCGCGATCGGACTGGCCCGCGACGCCGGCGAGATGTCCGGCGTGGTCGAGACCGTGCCCACCATGCGGTCCCTGATGGTGACCTACGATCCGCTGTCGACCTCCCGCGCCGATCTGCAGCCCAAGGTCGATGCGCTGATCGCTCGCGGCCTGCCAGCCGACGCGGTGAGCCGCCGCGTCACCCTCCCCTGCTGCTACGACGATCCGGAATTCGCACCCGACCTCGCCGAGGTCGCGGAGCGCACAGGGAAGTCACCGGAGGAGGTGATCGCGGCCCACCTCGCCTCGCCCTTCAAGGTCTATGTCCTGGGCTTCATGCCTGGCCTCGCCTACGTCGCGGGCCTCGATCAATCCCTGTTTCTGCCTCGCCGCAGCCAGCCGCGGGTGCGGGTACCCCGGTCCTCGGTCGCCATCGCCATGGACATGACGACGATCTATCCGTTCGAGAGCCCCGGCGGCTGGCATCTGATCGGCCGCACGCCGCTCTGGATGTTCGACAAGCGCCGCGAGCAGCCGGTGTTCCTGTCGCCGGGCGATTCGCTTTCCTTCGAACGCATCGATCGCAACCGCTTCGACCGCATCGCCGGCGAGGTCGAGGCCGGTACGTTCGACTGGTCGAGCCTGGTGAAGGCCACATGACCGCCGGATTAAAGGTCGTCCGCGCGGGTCTGTTTGACACGCTGCAGGATTTCGGCCGCACCGGGTTCATGGCGCTCGGCATGCCGACCGCCGGTGCGATGGATCGGATCGGCCTTGGCCTCGCCAATGCGCTGGCCGGCAATGCCGTGGGAACCGCGGGGCTCGAGATCGGTGTCATGGGTCCCGACCTGCTGGTCGAGGCCGATAGCGTAAGGATTGCGTTGGTCGGGCCGCTCTCGCCCGCGCTGATCGACGGACCGGATGCCGCGCCCAAGCCGTTGGACTCCGATCGCAGCCATCTCCTGAAGCGGGGGCAGATGCTGCGCGTCGGCATGATCGAGGGATCGAGTACCGCCTACCTCGCCGTAGCCGGCGGCTTCGACCTGCCGGCGTTCATGGGCAGTCTTTCGACCTATTCGCGGGCCGGCATCGGCGGCTTCGACGGGCGCAAGCTTGCGGCGGGCGACCTGCTACCGCTGGCGAAGGCAGCCGCCGCTGCCGGCGACGAGCGCAAGCTGGGACAGTCCTTCGACTATGGCAGCGGACCGCTCCGCGTGGTGTGGGGACCGCAGGAGGACTATTTCAGCGACGAGGGCCGCCGCGCCTTCATCGAGTCGGAGTATCGCGTTTCCAAGGAAGCCGATCGCATGGGCATCCGCTTCGAGGGACCGACGATCGCCCACGCGAGACCCGTCGACCAGGGCGGCGCCGACATCATCTCCGACGGTATCGCGCCCGGCGCGATCCAGGTGCCCGGCGCAGGCCTGCCGATCGTGCTGCTCGCCGACCGCCAGACGGTTGGCGGCTACCCGAAGATCGCCACCGTCGCCTCGGCCGACCTGCCGCGCCTTGGACGCCTGCTGCCCGGCCAGACGGTGCGCTTCGCCGCCATCACAGTGGAGGAAGCCGAGGCCCTACGCCGCGACCAGGAGGCCAGGCTCCAGCGCGCCATCGCCGGTTTCGTCGTGGCCCGCCCACCGGGCGGTATCGACCTGGCCCGGCTCTACGAAGAGAACCTGATCGACGGCGTCGTGTTCGATTCGCCGTGGAACGTGGTTTCGAAACCCTCGTCGGCCGACGGCGGCACGAAGTAGCTGGTAAACAGGTCGAACTCGGCTTCGCTGGCGTTGAAGGCGTGGCCGCCGGCGGCATTGCGGGCGCGAAGCCTCGCCTTGCAGACCTCGTCCGGCAGGTCGAGAAAATGCAGCCGATGGTCCGCGCCGGCGCGCTCGAAGAGGCTGCGCATCCATCGACGGCTGGCCGGTGTGTTGGCGGGAAAGTCCAGTACGACCGACAGGCCGGCCTCCAGCAGCGCGACGATGTGATCGCCCATCACCTCGCGCAGGCGGCGCGAGTTGCGCACATAGTCCTCGATCGTCTTCTGTTCATCCTTGTACAGGCAGGCGAGCCACGCATCTTCGCTGATGCGAATCGTGCCAGGATGCGCCGCCAGTCCGGTCGCGAGCGTCGACTTTCCCGCGGCGATCTTGCCGCAGATCATATGGAGCGTGGCCCTTCCCCGCCTTGCCGTTTCGTCCATCGGTCGGCTCCTCTGCGCAGACAGCTTTACTGTAGCCGCTCCGGGTCTTGGTTGGTACGAACCGCTAGGGCTGGAAACGTTCCGACAAACGATCGGGGGATGCGTCGAGATGAGCTGGCAACCGGAAATGGACGAGCTGCGCCGCCGTCAGGAAATGACCAAGCGCATGGGCGGTGCGGACAAGGTGAAGCGCCAGCACGATGGCGGGCGGCTCACGGTCCGCGAACGCATCGACCGGTTGCTCGACGAGGGCTCCTTTCGCGAGATCGGCAGCGTTGCCGGCAAGGCGGAGTATGACGGCAAGAACGACCTGCTCGATCTGACGCCGGCCAACGTCGTCATGGGCCGCGGCAAGATCGACGGACGGCATGTCGCGGTGACGGGCGACGACTTCACGGTGCGCGGCGGCTCGGCCGACGCCACGATCAAGGAGAAGTCCAACTACGTCGAACGCTATGCCAACCAATATCGCATTCCCGTCGTGCGGCTGATCGAGGGATCGGGCGGCGGCGGATCGGTGAAGACGATCGAGACGACCGGGCGAGCCAACGTACCGGGCGTAAGTGGCTGGGAATGGACCGTGCGCAACATGGGCGCGGTGCCCACGGTGGGGCTGGGCCTTGGCTCGGTCGCGGGACTCGGCGCCGCACGACTCGCAGCCACCCACTACTCGGTGATGGTGAAGGAGGTTTCGGCGATGTTCGTTGCCGGCCCGCCGGTAGTGAACCGCCTCAGCCCCAGGCAGTTCGACAAGCAGGAGCTGGGCGGCTGGGAAATCCAGTTGCGTGCCGGCGCGATCGACGAGGCAGTCGACACCGAGGATGAGGCCTTTGCCGCGGCACGCCGTTTCCTCTCCTACCTGCCCTCCTCGGTATTCGATGCACCGCCCCGCGGCCCCGTCACCGACGATCCGGCGCGCCGGGAGGAGTCGCTGTTCGATGCCATCCCGCGCGACATCCGCAAGGTCTATCGCATCCGGCCGATCGTCGAGAAGGTGGTCGACCAAGGCAGCTTCTTCGAGATGGGCCGGCTCTACGGCCGCTCGGTCGTGACGGGCTTCGCGCGCGTCGATGGCTGGCCCGTGGCGGTGATGGCGAGCGATCCGATGTTCTATGGCGGCGGCTGGACGGCCGATACCTGCCAGAAAGTGACCCGCTTTCTCGACCTCGCCGAGACCTTCCACCTGCCGGTCGTCTATTTCTGCGACTGCCCGGGCTTCCTGATCGGCCTCGAGGCCGAAAAGAGCGGCGTCATCCGCCAGGGCGTACGCGCCATGTCGTCGATGTTCCAGACCACCGTGCCGTGGTGCACCTTCATCATCCGCAACGCCTTCGGCGTGGCGGGCGCGGCGCACCAGAACGGCTCGCGGATGAACTGGCGCTATGCCTGGCCGTCCGGCCGCTGGGGCTCTCTGCCGCTCGAAGGCGGCATCGAGGCCGCGTATCGCGCCGACATCGACGCCGCGGACGATCCCAAGGCCAAGATGGCGGAAATCGAGGATCGCCTGAACAAGCTGCGCTCGCCGTTCCGCAGCGCCGAGACCTTCTGGATCGAGGAGATCATCGATCCGCGCGACACCCGCAAGATACTCTGCGAATTCGTCGACCTGGCCGCTCCGGTGCGCGGCAGCGGTCCCGCCAGCATGTGGATGCGGCCCTAACTCCGCCAGCCGTAACCCTTGAGCTTCGGCAGCATGCCGCAGGCGGGCTCGAAGGGCGGATTGCTGAGATAGTCCTGATCGGCGACGATGTAGGACTGTCCGGGCGCGCGGCTGACCACCGCGCTCAACGCCGGATAGGACCAGTCCTGGAAGAACAGCTTGGTCGGCCAGTCGTGCAGCGGCAGCGTCTCGGCCCTGACGATCCCGGTACGCTGGTCCACGATGTGGCGCAGTTGCTCGATGTGCCCGCTCCACAGTCGGGTCAATGCGACGTCCGGAACCGCCCCCGCGACGGCGAGTGCCCCGAACAACAGCACCATGCGCTGGGCGACCTCGGGCTGGCGCACGACGGCGAAGAGTGCCGGCGGGTTGCGACGCGCCACCTGAAGCCACATGCCGACCAGAAGCGCGGCCAGAAGAATGCCGGCCGCCTGCCGCGCGACATAGTGGGAGGGCGGATAGAGGATCGAGGGCGCATGCACGATCCGCCACCACGGCGACAGGGCCAGCAGCAGCGCGACGATCCCCATCACCACCATCGGCCCCCGTCCCTGCAGCCAGGCCGGCCGCCGCACGCCGGCAACGAGGCAGATCAGCAAGCCGGCGAGCGGGATGGCGAACTGCATGTTCTGCCAGAAATCGACGCTGGTGGAACGCACCTTCATGAAGTGCGGATGGTCCCAGTAATCGAAGATCGTCACGGCCGACACGAGCGCCGCACCGGCAAAGGCGAGCGCGGCCAGCCGGAGAAGGGCTCTTGTCGCGGGATCGCCGCCGCCGCGCCGGGCCGCCCACAGGATCGCGGCCGCCACCAGCGGTCCCAGGTAGATCGTGGCTTCATAGGAGCGCAGGCAGAGCAGACCGAAGGCCAGCAGCAGGGCCGCATCCCCACGACTGCAGCGGTTGGTCGTGAGCGCGACCGCCATTGCGGCGGTGATGCACGCAAAGGCGACGTTGTACTCGCCGACGATGAAGAACGAGGTCGGCAGGTAGACCACGGCAACGATCGCAAGCACCGCCGCCAGGAGCACGGGATCGCGGCTCACACGAACGAGCGCGAAATGATAGAAAGCGGTCGGGAGCGCGAACAAGGCTGCCGAATAGGCCATGGCCAGCATTCTGGTGTCGCGGACGCCCCATTCGGCCAGCAGCAGCACCGGGGCCTGCGTCACCCAGTCGACGTGAGCGCGGGCCGCATAGAAATCGTGGAAATGCCCGTGGTCGAGCAGATTGACCAGGAACGAGGAGCCGTCCCAGAACAGGCCGCGGCAGGTCAACGTATTGTGCAACGCGAGCGCCCAGAGGAGCACCGCGACAGTCCGGGCGACGGCGACCGGCGACATGGATGGCACGGTCAGTCGCGCCACATGTAGTTCCCCAGCGGATAGGGTTCGGCCGGCGGGAAGGGTTGCCAGTTGTTGAAGCCGCGCGGCGGCGCGATGATGCCGTCGCCGACTTTGCCGCGCAAAGCCAGGCTCTGGCTGGGCAGGATCCACGACTCGACCAGTGTTTCGAGAGGACGCCGCGAAAGGGGTGTGGACTCGAAGGCGATCACGCCGCTGTTGGCGCGCACGATCGTTCGCACCGTATCGAGATAGGTGCGCCATTCGAGCGTGAGATAGATGTTGGACGGGAGCACCGCGAGCACCACCAGGCAGGCGAATGCGAGAATCCGGCTCGATATCTCGGTTCGGCGCAGGGCAACGAGCGAGGCGAACCGCGAGCCGAGCGGCGAGGTATATAGCCACATCAGCACGACGATGGTGGCAACGACGAGGCCCGCGAGGCTGCGGGCGGTATATTGCGACTTGGCGTGCGGCCGCACCAGCGAGTCGGTCAGCACCAGCAAGGGTGACAGCGCAAGCAGGATCAGGAAGATGCCGGCGAAGATGTACGGTCTGCGGCCGGCGAGGTCGCGCGGGCGCAACAACGCCCAGCCACAGATGACCAGAGCGGCGCCCATCGCCAGGTCGAATTGGACGTTCTGCCAGGCGTCGAGAACCGTCGCGGCGGTCCGGCTGAGATGGTCCTCGGAGAATGGATGGATCACCGAGTCCGCCGCCACCCACATGCCGCCGAGGAAAGGCGGGATCGCGAGCAGATACAGAGACGTGGCGACAGGGGGCCGCGGCCGGATCCTGTAGATCGTCCAGCCGATCATCAGAGCCAGCAGGGGGCCCAGGTAGATCATCACCTCGTAGGTCCGGACCGCTAGCAGCCCGACCGCCAGCAGGAAAGCACCGTCCGCCACGGTCAGGTCCTTCGCCGTCACCAGCCGCACGGCCACCACGATGCCGATGGCATAGGCGGTATTGTATTCGCCGACGATGAAGAAGGACGTCGTCATGAACACGACGCCGATCGCCGCCAGGACCCCGGCCAGCAGGACAGGGTCGTCCTTCACCCGCATCAGCGCGAGATGGTACAGCGCGGTCGGAAGGGCGAAGAGTCCCAGGGACAGGAGCTGCGCCAGCAGATGGAGGTCGGTGATGCCGAGGAACACCGCCGTGAGGATCGGTGCCTGGCCGAGGACCATCGCGTAGAGGCGCGGGTCGTAGAAGTCGAAGAAGAACTCACGTCGGGCAACCTGCACGAGGAATGCAGATCCGTCGACGAACAGCCCCCGGCACTCCCAGCTGTACCAGAGAGCCAGGATCCAGAGCAGGCCGACCGTGGCCCTGTATGCGACTGTGGTTGTTGGCATTTCCCCGCGAGCGGGCCTACAGGACCCGTGTCGGGGGTGCAAGCCTCACGGCTTGCAGCGTCGATGGGGCGCTGTTAGCAAGGCGCGGCAAACAAGGATGGTGGATGCTCAGTTGGGAGAAAATCGACGCGATTCCGGGCTGGTTCATGTTCCAGTCCTATTGCGTCTGGCGCGCCCTGCTCGACCAGCAGACCGGTGTTTCCGGCGATCTTTTCGAGATCGGCGTCTGGCGGGGGCGGTCCGCGTCGGTCCTCGCGTCCTACCGCAAGGGCAACGAGAAGCTCTATCTCTGCGACCTCCGGCTGGATGAAGCCGCCGTCCACCGCGCGATCGAATCGGTCGGCGCCAGGCCCACGAACATCGTGCCCCTGTCAGGCCCGTCGGCCGACCTGCCGGCCAAGCTCGACCTCCAGGCGATGCACCAATCGGTGCGCTGGTTTCACATCGATGGCGAACATACCGGCACTGCCGTCTATCGCGAGCTGGAGTTCGCCAACCGGATCGTCAACACCGAGGGCATCGTCGTGATCGACGATTTCTTCTCGCCGCGCTACCCGGCGAACACGACCGAGGTCATCCGCTATCTCGAGAAGAACCCGTTCCATTTCCGTCTTCTCGCCGTCGGCTTCAACAAGGGCTACCTCTGCCGACCGGAGAGCCTGCCGCGCTATATGGATTTTATGGCCTCCGGCATGTCGCGGGCGCTCCAGGGCTATGGCGCGAAGACGACGATCTTCAAGACGACCGGCCCGTGGGACACGGATGCCGTGGGCATCACGGACTATGTCGAAGATGCCGGCGCCATCGCCGGCCCCGACAATGAGCCGCAACGCTGGCACATGATGCGGACACGGCACGTCTGGGGCCCGGTGCGCCATCTCCAGAACGGCTTGCGGATGCTGCGCGGCCGCTAAGGCCCCGGTTGCCTTCCGCGGCCCTCAGGCCGCGGGCCTGGCGATCTTCAGCTGGTCGTCGAGATCGTCGGCGATGAAGTGGCGCACGACCTCGTCGAGGTCCTTGTCGGTCTCGAAGCCAAGCCGACGGGCACGCGCCGAATCGATCCCCTGGGGCCAACCGTCGCAGATCTTCTGGATCGCCGGATCGTGCTGCCACACGACCTTGCCGACCTTGCGGTTGCCGGCATGCCGGCCAACCGCCTGCTCGAGCTCCCTCGCTGTCACGTTGATGCCGTTGAGCAGCAGCGTGCGGCCCGGACCGAAGGCGTCCGGCGGCAGATCGTGCAGGCGCATGAACGCGTCGACCGTCT
>JBKBLH010000041.1:0-35982 GCA_046296475.1 Reyranella sp. | reverse complement strand
CGGTCGAGCGGAACCTTGAGGAAGCGCACCGCCTCGCCCACGGCCTTGCTCGATTCGTTCATGAACGTCATGGGTTTCAGGACGATGACGCGCTCGCCGCCGAGATGGCCTTCGGCCACTTCGCCGTTGAAACGCGCACGCCAGGGGGAGAAGACACGGCGGCGGACGATCTCGTCCACCGCCATGAATCCAACGTTGTGCCGGTGCCCCGCATAGCGCGGCCCGGGATTGCCGAGCCCGACCAGCAGAAGCATCGACGAAGCGGCGCCTTCGCCCGCTCGTTACTTCTTCGCCGGGGCGGGAGCGGCCTTGCCGCCCGCCGCAGCGCCTGCCGCCGGAGCGGCACCGGCCGCCGGTGCGGCGCCTTCGGCGGTCGCTTCCGTCGTGGCGGCTTCGCGTGCCACGGTCGGCGCGGCGATCGACGCGACGGTCGCGTTCTTGTCGCGGGTCACCACACGGGCGCTCTCGGGGATGTTGAGCGTCGACATGTGGATCGAGTGGCCAATCTCGAGGCCGGTCAGGTCGACCTCGAAGACTTCCGGAATGGAGTCGGCCCGGGTGCGCAGCGTGATCTCGTGCATGACCACGTTCAGCACGCCGCCGCGCTTGATGCCGGGCGAGGCCAGCTCGTTGCGGAAGCGCACGGGGACCTGCACGGTGATGATCGAGTCGGGCCCGATGCGCAGGAAGTCGAGGTGCAGAGGCCTGTCCGTCACCGGATCGACCTGCACGTCGCGCGGCAGGACGTCGTAGTCCGTGCCATCGACGGCGATCTTCATGCGGTGATTGAAGTAGCCTTCCTTGTGAAGCTCGCGCTCGATTGTCTTCGGTTCGACGGCGATCATCACGGGCGGCTGCTTGTCGCCGTAGATCACGGCGGGAATCAGTCCTTCGCGACGGCTGGAACGGGCGCCCCCTTTGCCGGCCCGGTCCCGCATCTTCGCGACGACTTTGGTCGTCTCTGCCATTTCAATTCTCCTTGGGTTGCTCTCTCATCGCGGCGTGGCCTCCAGGGGTGCCCATCGCCGGATCTCTTGAATTTCTAGTCGAACAGGCTCGAAACGGATGCCTCGTCGGTGATGCGCCGCATCGCCTCGGCCATCAGCGACGCGATGCTGAGCGGCCGGATGTTGGGCGACACGCGCACCGCCTCGGTGGGCATGATCGAATCGGTGATCACCATCTTCTCGATCGGCGAGGCCGCGACACGGGCGACCGCGCCGCCCGACAGCACGCCGTGGGTGATGTAGGCGGAGACCGACGTGGCGCCCTGGTCCATCAGCGCGACGGCCGCGTTGCACAGCGTGCCGCCGGAATCGACGATGTCGTCGATCAGGATGCAGTCGCGGTTCTTCACGTCGCCGATCACGTTCATGACCTCGCTGACACCGGCCGCCTCGCGGCGCTTGTCGATGATCGCGAGGTCAGCGTCGATGCGCTTGGCGATGGCGCGCGCGCGGACCACGCCGCCGGTGTCGGGCGACACGACGGTGAGGCTGCGGTTGGAGAAGGTCTCCTTGATGTCCTTGGAGAAGACCGGCCCGGCATAGAGATTGTCGAGCGGGATGTCGAAGAAGCCCTGGATCTGGCCGGCATGCAGGTCGAGCGTGAGCACGCGATGGGCGCCGGCATGGGTGATCAGATTGGCGACCAGCTTGGCCGAGATCGGCGTGCGCGAACCGGTGCGGCGATCCTGGCGGGCATAGCCGAAGTAGGGGATCACCGCGGTGATGCGGCGGGCGGAGCTGCGGCGCAGCGCATCGATGGTGATCAGCAATTCCATCAGATGGTCGTTGGCCGGGAAGCTCGTCGACTGGATGACGAAGACGTCCTCGCCGCGGACATTCTCCAGGATCTCGACGAAGATCTCGTTGTCGGAGAATCGACGTATGTTCGCCTTGACCAGCGGCAAGGCCAGTTTGGCGGATATGGCTTCGGCCAGCGGTTTGTTGCTGTTACCGGTGAGAATCTTCATGAATCGCTGCCCTCGCGCCGGGGCGGGACATGGTTAAGTCGTTGATCCAAAACGACAAAACGGCCATCCCTGGCCGCGACGGGCCGGAACATACCAATGAGTCGGAGCGCTGTAAACGCCCTGGAATATGGGTTTTTCGCCGCTCCCGACCGGCCCCGCCGCCACGCCCGTCCGCGTCAGGCGTGCGGGTTGGCGACGAAGGGCCACTGCGTCTTGTCGGCCTTGGTGTACGGCAGCAGCGACCAGTCCGGCACCAGGGCGCCGGGCGCGGCGACATAGACCACCTCGCTGGCGATTGGCGCATAGGCGGCGTGGAAATGCTGCATCGACTTCACCACCACGACCTTCTTGGTCGACGGGTCGATGCCGAGCTTGGTGAAGCAGTCGAGGCTGTGGCACTGCGAGCGCGTGGAATTGACGATCACCGTCACGCCCTCGATCTGCAGGGCCGCGGCGTCGCCGATCGGGCTGGTGCCCTTGCGGCTGCCGCCGAACTGGATGAACACGTTCTTCTCGAGCTTCAGCACCTTGGCGCGGGCGTCGACCGGCGCGCCGGACTGCGGCCCGAGCTTACCGCCGAGACGGATGTCGAGCTCGGCGCCTTCGCCCACTTCGAAGGCGAGCTTCACCGCGCCGGGATCCCAGAACATGGCGACCGCCGCGTCCTTCACCTTGCCGTCGAGCAGCGCCTTCAGAATGAAGGTCGAATCCGAGGCGGCCCCGCCGCCGGCATTGTCCGACACGTCGGCCAGCACCATGGGCTTGGGCAGGTTGTGCGAGCTGACCCGCGCCATCGCGGCTTCCAGGGTCACGTAGGGCGGCTGGGTGGCTTCGCGCATGGCGAAGAACTCCTGGCCCAGCTCCCTGGCGATCTTCTCGGCCTTCGCCTTGTCGCCGTCGGTGATGGCAATGATGCGGCTGCTCATCTCCCTGATGTCCGACCACGGGAAGCCGTGGGCGACCGAGAGCGACAGCACGCCGTCCTTGCCTTCCATCGCCATGAGCTTGTCGACGAAGCCGCGCATCGGCTGGCGCGTGGTGTGGAACACGCCGATCATGCGGCAGTCCCAGGTGGCCATCACCGGCTTCGTGCGGCCCTCGATCGCGCCTTCCATGACGTTGAACAGGTCGTCGGCGCGGTCCGACACGTCGACATGCGGATATTCCTTGAACAGGACCAGCGCGGTGGCGTCGCGCATCGTGCCTTCGCCGATGTTGCAGTGGAGATCGAGCTCGACGCCCACGGGAACGTCCGGCCCGACGACCTTGCGCACATGGGCGAGCAGGTCGCTTTCGCAGTCGTCATAGCCCTCGGCCACCATGGCGCCGTGCATCGACAGGAACACCGCATCTACCGGCATCGCGGCCTTCAGGTCCGCGATGATCTCGTCGCGGAACGCCTCGTAGACCTTCTTCACCGTCTTGCCGGCCGGCTGGGCGAAGGCGCACAGGCTCTCGACCACCTGCCAGCCCTTGGCCTCGGAGCGCTTGCGCCAGACGTCGAGCGGCGCCCCGAACATCGGCACCTTGTCGCCATAGCTGCCCTTGCGGAACAGGCAGGTCTCCTCGAACAGGCCGAGCCCCGTCGGGATCGAGGCAAAGGTATTGGTCTCGGTGCCAAGGCACGCGGTGAAAATCTTCTTCATCTCGATGTCCGATGCTCTGCGGGAAAATGATAACAGGGCGGGAAGTCTATCGGCGCTTCGCCTACGCTGCCAGCGCGCGGTCCATCAGCGCGGTCTCGCTGCTGCCGAGATCGGCGCCGCCGAACTGCGCGAAGGGCGAGCCGCCGAGGCGCGTCTCGGCATAGAGGGCGGCGAAGGGTGAGCCGGCTTCGACCAGCGCCGCCACGGCGGCGAGCTTGGCCAGGCCCTCGCAGACGAAGCGCGCGCGGCGTTCGGCGGCGCCGGACTTCAGCGCCTGCTCCAGCGCGTGCGCCAGCGGGCCGGCCTTGAAGGCCTGGTCGGCGGTGCGCACGAGGCGCGACAGCGTGTCGGTCGCCGCCTCGGGATGGCGGCCGGCGGCGCGCAGCACGTCGAGCGCCATGACGTTGCCCGAGCCTTCCCAGATCGCGTTGAGCGGCGATTCGCGGAAGTAGCGCGCCAGCGGCAGGTCCTCGGTGTAGCCGTTGCCGCCGAGGCATTCGAGCGCTTCGTAGACGAGCTGCGGCGTGCCCTTGCAGACGAGGAACTTCACGGCGGGCGTCAGCAGTCGTGCATAGGCCGCTTCGCGCGGATCGTGCGCGGCCTGCTCGGCGGCGCGGATCAGGCGGAACACCAGCGCGACCTGCGCCTCGAGTTCCAGCGCCATGTCGGACGCGACCGCACGCATCGCCGGCTGGTCAGCCAGCCGGCGCTGGAAGACCGAGCGGTTGCGGATGTGGTGGATCGCCTGGCTGAGCGCGATGCGCGACTGGCCGGCCGAGGCGATGGCGCAGTCGAGGCGCGTCAGGTTCACCATCTCGATGATGGTGCGCACGCCCGCGCCCTCGGGGCCCACCCGCTCGGCCCAGGCGCCGTGGAACTCGACCTCGGACGAGGCATTCGACTTGTTGCCGAGCTTGTCCTTCAGCCGCTGGAAGCGGATCGCGTTCTGCGAGCCGTCGGGCCGGTAACGCGGCATCAGGTAACAGGTGAGGCCGCCTTCCGCCTGGGCGAGCACCAGGAAGGCGTCGCACATCGGCGCCGACATGAACCATTTGTGGCCGCTGATCTCGGCATGGTCGCCGTGCGTCGTCGCGCTGGTGATGTTGGCGCGCACGTCGGTGCCGCCCTGGCGCTCGGTCATGCCCATGCCGAGCGTCACGCCGTTCTTTTCCCACCAGGGCAGCGGCCGCGGATCGTAGATGCGGGTCTGGATCTTCGGCAGCCACTTCGCGAGCAGCGCCGGCTCGGCGCGCAACGCGCCGACGCAGGCGTGCGTCATGGTGATCGGACACATGTGGCCGCTCTCGGCCTGGGTCGCGAGATAGAGGCGCACCGCGCGGGCGGCCATCGGCGCCGGCTGGTCGCTCCCGTCATGGGCGGAGGCATGGATGCCGTGGCCGATGCTCTTCCGCATCAGCGCGTGATAGGCGGGGTGGAATTCGACCAGGTCGAGGCGGTTGCCCTTGCCGTCCATGGTGCGCAGTTTCGGAGGGTTCTCGTTGGCCAGCCGCCCGAGATCGAGCGTCTCCGCCGCGCCGTAATCCCGGCCGCAGGCCGACAGGGCGGTCGGTTCGAGCCCCGCGCGACCGGCAGCCTCGGCCAGCGGCCGGTCGGCCGAGAACAGGTCGAGGTCGCCGAAAGCGGGCGACTGGTTGAACGAAGCGTCTTCGAGGAAGCCGGAAGCCATGAGGCCAGTCTGAACCTGCTATCCTCGGGACGGCAAGCAGCGTCCGGCCGCCTGTGCTATGGGACCGCCATGCAGCTCGATACCCTTACCGCCGTCAGCTCCGTCGACGGCCGCTACCGTTCGACCTCCGAGGCGCTGGCCGGCTACCTCAGCGAATACGCGCTCATGAAGGCGCGCGTCGTCGTGGAGTGCGAGTACCTGGCCGCTCTTTCGGAGACCCCCGGGGTCGGCATGCGCCCGCTCACCGCGGCCGAGACGGAGACGCTGAAGGCCCTCGCCGACATTTCGGTCGAGGATGCCCGGATCATCCGCAAGTTCGAGCGCGAGGGCCATGCCGGCATCCCGGCCACCAACCACGACGTGAAGGCGGTCGAATACTTCATCAAGCTGAAGCTCAAGGGGTCGAGCCTCGCCGACGTGCTGGAGTGGGTACATTTCGCGCTCACCTCCGAGGACGTGAACAGCACCGCCCATGCGCTCTGCCTGCGCGGCGCCGTCGAGGCGGTCATGCTGCCGTCGCTCGGAAGGGTAGCGACGGAGATCGAGGGGCTTGCCCGCCGGCATGCCGATACCGCCATGCTGGCACGCACGCACGGCCAGAGCGCCACGCCCACGACGTTCGGCAAGGAAATGAACGTCTTCGCTACGCGGCTCGCCCGCCAGGTCGCGTATCTCGGCAGCAACCCCGTGCTGGTGAAGTGGGGCGGCCCGACGGCCAACTACAATGCCCAGATGGTGGCGTTGCCCCAGGTTGACTGGCTGGCGTTTGCGCGCACTTTCGTGGAACGCCTGAACCGTCCGGGACCGGGCGGCGAGCATTCCGTGCGCCTCGCGCTCAACGAGGTGACGACGCAGATCGAGCCGCACGACACCTTCGCGGAGATGTTCGACGCGCTGCGTCGCATCAACACGATCCTGATCGACCTGTCGCAGGACATGTGGCGCTACATCTCCGACGGCTGGGTGACGCAGAAGCCGAAGGAGGGCGAGATCGGCTCGTCGGCGATGCCGCACAAGGTGAACCCGATCGACTTCGAGAACGCCGAGGGGAATTTCGGCGTCGCCAACGCGCTGTTCGAACATCTCTCGCGCAAGCTGCCGGTCTCGCGGCTGCAGCGCGACCTTTCCGACTCGACGGTCGCTCGCACCTTCGGCACTGCCTTCGCCCATGCGCTGATCGGTTATGGCGCGCTGCTGCGCGGCTTCGGCAAGGTGAGCGTGAACGAGGCGGCACTCACCGAGGCGCTGCGGGCGCACCCCGAGGTGCTGGCCGAGGCGATCCAGACGGTGCTGCGCGTCGCCGGGGTCGAGATGCCCTACGAGAAGCTGAAGGCGCTGACGCGGGGCCGGCAGGTGACGCTGGCCGATTTCGCCACTTTCATCGACGGGCTCGAGGTTGCGCCCGAGCTCAAGGCACAGCTGCGGACGCTGCGGCCGGAGACCTATACCGGCCTGGCCGGCGTGCTCGCGAAGAAGTAGGCGCGCTTCGCGGCAATCATATGAGGCAAAGGTCCCTCACTACGTTCGGGATGACAGCGTTTGCTTGATCGGCGCACTGCGCGAATCTCGACAAGATTGTCATCCCGAACGTAGTGAGGGACCTTCTACTCTCTTCAGAAACACCGGCTGTTCCGGCGCGCAACGATCAGGCGGCGAACTTGCCGAATTCCCAATGGCGGCCGGGGGCGGCGGCGAACAGGGCCTTGGTGTATTCGGCCTTGGGCGAGCCGAAGACCTGTTCGGCCGAACCGTATTCGACGACGCGGCCCTTGCTCATCACGGCGACGTAGTCGCAGATCTGCGCCGCGACGCGCAGATCGTGGGTGATGAACAGCACGGCGAGGTTCAGGCGGACGCGGATCTCGTCGAGCAGTTCGAGCACCTGCTTCTGCACCGACACGTCCAGCGCCGAGACGGCCTCGTCGGCGATCAGCAGCTCGGGCTCCATGGCGAGCGCGCGCGCGATGCAGATGCGTTGCCGCTGGCCGCCCGAGAACTGGTGCGGGAAGCGGTCGAGCGCGTTGGGATCGAGCCGCACCGTCTCCATCAGCTTGCGCGCCCGGGCCATCGCCTCGTCACGGCTGAGGCCGAAGTTCATCGGTCCCTCGATGATGAAGTCGCCCACGGTGATGCGCGGGTTCATCGAGCGGTAGGGATCCTGGAAGACGATCTGAACGCGGCGGCGATGCGGCCTGAGCTTGCCCGGCGACATGGTCGCGATCTCGGTGTCGCCGAGATAGACCTTGCCCTCGGTGGGATCGATCAGGCGGGCGATGCAGCGCGCCACGGTCGACTTGCCCGAGCCGGATTCGCCCACGATGCCCAGGGTTTCGCCCTTGCGGATGTCGAGGTCGACGTCCACGGCGGCCTTCACGACCCGCGCCTTCTGGAAGAAGGAGTTGCCCGTGTAGGTCTTGCCGAGCTTCTCGGTGCGCAGGACGGTCGTGCCGTCCCGCCGGACGCCGCGATGCACGGGCGTGATCGACGGGACCGAGGAGATCAGCATCTTGGTGTAGCCCTGCACGGGTCGCGACAGGATCTGCTCGGTCGGCCCCATCTCCACCAGCTCGCCCCAGCGCAGCACGGCCACGCGATGGGCGATCTCGGCCACGACGCCGAAATCGTGGGTGATGAACAGCACGCCGGTGCCCTGGCCGGCCTGCAGTTCGGCCACGAGCTTCAGGATCTCGGCCTGGGTGGTGACGTCGAGGGCGGTGGTCGGTTCGTCGGCGATCAGCAGCACGGGATCGAGCACCAGCGCCATGGCGATCATGATGCGCTGGCGCTGGCCGCCGGACAGCTGGTGCGGGTAGGAGGCGTAGATGCGCTCCGGCTCGGGCAGCTTCACGCGGTCCAGGATGGCGATGATCTTGGCCTTGCGCGTCGCGGCGTCGAGCTGGGTGTGCGTGCTCAGGACCTCGTCGATCTGCTCGCCGCAGGTCATGACGGGGTTGAGCGCGGTCATCGGCTCCTGGAAGATCATCGACATGCGCGTGCAGCGCAGCTCGCGCAGCCGGTCCTCGCTGGCCGCCAGGATGTTCTCGCCCTGCAGCAGGATCTCGCCGGAGGTCGGCTTCAGCGCCTTGGCGAGCAGGCCCATCACCGTGAAGGCGATCACCGACTTGCCCGAGCCGGATTCGCCCACCAGGCAGACGATCTCGCCGGGATTGACGGTGAAGCTCACCTTTTCGACGGCATGGACACGGTCGGCGCCCTTGGGCAGGGCGACGCTCAGGTTGCGGACTTCGAGGACGGGTTGCTTGGTTTCTGCGGACATTACGACTTCTACTCCGTCATCCCGACCGAGGCGCAAAGCGCCAAGTGGAGGGATCTCTTTTCAACGGCAAACACTTCGAACATGGAGGCAAGACCCTTCGGCTCGCTGCGCTCGCTCAGGGTGAGCAAGAAGGTGCGATGCCGGGCATCACACCTTCTTGCTCATCTTCGGATCGAGCGTGTCGCGCAGACCGTCGCCCATGATGTTGATGGCCAGCACCGTCAAGGCAAGGAAGATGCCGGGATAGAGGATGTTGTGCGGGAACACGCGGAACAGCGTGCGGCCCTCGGCCATGATGTTGCCCCAGCTCGGGATTTCCGGCGGGATGCCGATGCCGAGGAACGACAGTGCGGCTTCCGTGAGGATCGCGGCGGCGGCAAGGAAGGTGCCCTGCACGATCAGCGGCGCCACGGTGTTGGGGAGGATGTGACGGAACATCAGGATCCAAGTCGGGGTGCCGACCGAGATCGCGCCTTCGACGTAGGGTTCCTCGCGCACCGTCAGCACGATCGAACGCACCAGTCGCACCACGCGCGGCACGTCGGGTACCACGATGGCGAAGACCACGGTGATCAGGCCGGCGCGCCATATCGAGACGAGGGCGATCGCGAGCAATATGCCCGGGATCGCCATCAACCCATCCATGATGCGCATGATGATCCCGTCGGCCCATCTGACGTAGCCGGACACCAGGCCGATCACCATGCCGATGGCCACCGAGATGACGGAAACGGCGACGCCGACGGCCAGCGACACGCGCGCGCCGTAGAGCACGCGGCTGTAGACGTCGCGGCCCAGGCTGTCCGTGCCCATGATGGCGACGCGCTTCATGGTCGTTCCGTCGTCGAGGCGATAGGTGATCTCGGTGCCCGGCTTCTTGTTGCGGGCCGCCGGATCGATACGCTGCGGATCGACGGTGCCGAGGAACGGCGCCAGGATGGCGATCACCAGCATGGTGAGCAGGATGGCGCCGCCGAAGATCACGTTCGGGTTGCGGATGGCAACGAGCCAGAGGCTCTTGCGCTTGGTCGACGCTGCCGCAATGGAGGCAGAATCGACGACTTCTTCAGTGATCGCGCTCAATACCGGATCCTCGGGTCGAACAGGGTGTAGCTGATGTCGATGAGCAGGTTGATCACGACATAGACGACGGAGAAGAGAAGAATGACGGTCTGGATAGTCGGGAAGTCGCGGCTCAGCACCGCCTCGACCGTCAATCGGCCGAGGCCGGGCAGGCCGAAGACACTTTCCGTGACCACAGCGCCGCCCATCAGGATGGCGATGCCGAGGCCGATCACGGTGAGGATCGGGACGGCGGCATTGCGCAGCGCATGGCGCATCAGCACCACGCGATTGGACAGGCCCTTGGCGCGGGCGGTTCGGATATAGTCCTCGTTCAGCACTTCGAGCACCGACGCGCGCGTGATGCGCGAGATCAGGGCGATGAAGCCGACCGACAGTGTGAGCGACGGCAGTACCATGCGTTCGAGGAACTGCCAGAAGTTGACCCCGATGCGGACATATCCCTGGACCGGCAGCCAGCCCAGCTCGATGGCGAAGACGTAGATCAGGCAGTAGCCGATGACGAAGCCCGGCACCGAGAAGCCGAGGACCGAGAAGCCCATCACCGCCTTGTCGATCAGGGAGCCCTGGCGGTAGGCGGCCATGACGCCGATGGGCACCGAAAGACTGACGGCGAACACCAGGGTGCAGAGCGCCAGCGCGAGCGTGGGCTCGACGCGCTGCGCGATCAGCTCCGCGACGGTCTTCTTGAAGAAGAAGCTCTCGCCGAAATTGCCCTGCAGGACATTGCCGATCCAGATGGCGAACTGTGTCCAGATCGGCTCGTCGAGGCCGAGCTTGGTGCGGATGTCCGCGATCTGGTCCGACGTTGCGTTGTCGCCGGCGATGACCGCGGCAGGATCGCCCGGCGTCAATCGCAGCATGAGGAAGACGAAGACAGCCACCACTCCCAATACGGGGACGATGGCTATGAGACGACGGGCGATAAAGTCGAGCATTTTCCCTCTACGTGTCTCCCGGGCGGAGCGAAGAAGATCCTTCGCTTCGCTCAGGATGACAGCATGGCCACCGATGGTGGCCCTGCTGTCACTTCTTCTCGATGTTCCACATCACCGGGACCGGCGCCTTCAGCCAGCCCGAGACGTTGGAGCGCATGGCGCCGGGTCCGTACCACTGACCGACCCAGCCATACTGGGCCGTTTGCAAGGCCCGGGCCTGAACGGCAGCGGCCAGCGCCTTATTTTTCACCGGATCGGTTTCCTTGGCGTAGGCGTCGCGCAGCTTTTCCATCTCCGGATCGTTCGGCCAGCCGAACCACGCCTTGTCGCCGTTCGCCACCATGTAGGAGGTCGAGATCGGGTTCAGGATGTCGGCCGCCACCGAGAATGTATGGAAGAGGTTCCAGCCGCCCTGGCTCACGGGTCCCTTGTTCGTTCGACGCGTGACCAGGGTTTGCCAGTCCATCGACTGCATGTCGACCTTGAAGCCGCCCTGCTCGAGCAGCGCCTTTGTCACAGGCGCCATGTTGGTGAGCACCGGCAGTGTCGTCGACTGCATCAGCACGATCGGCGTACCGTCATAGCCGGCTTCCTTCAGCAGCGCCTTCGACTTCTCGAAATTCGGCTTCACGAACAGGTCGCCCGGCGCATTGACGGCGTTGGGTGTGCCGCAGATGAAGGCGGCGGTGCAGACCTTGTAGAACTCCGGCTCGCCGACGGTCGCCTTGAGATAATCCTCCTGGCGGATCGACAGCAGCGCGGCCTCGCGGATCTTCGCATTGTTGAACGGCGGCTGGAGCCAGTTCATGCGGAAGATGAACTGATGGCCGAGCGGGTTCCAGTTGAAGAGCGTGACGCCCTTTTCCTTCTTGAGGATCGGGATCAGGTCGTGCGGCGGCTGTTCGATGACGTCGATCTCGCCCGCGGCGATGGCGTTCACCTGCTGCTGCGGATCGGGCATCTCGATGATCTCGACCCGATCGACCTTGACGACCTTGCCGCCGGCAAGCCCCGAGGGCGGCTCGGCGCGCGGCTTGTACTTGGCGTTCTTGACGTAGACGTGCTTCTCGCCGGGCTTGGACTCGGCGTTCACGTAGATGAACGGGCCCGAGCCGATCTGGCTGTCGATCTGCTTGAAGGGATCGGTGTCGGCGATCCGCTTCGGCATCATGAACGGAACCTGCGACGAGGGCTTGCCGAGCGAATCGAGCACCAGGCCGTAGGGCTCCTTCAGCACCATCTGGAAGGTCTTGGGATTGACTTCCTTGAACTCCTTCACGAAGTCCATGAGCTTCTGGCCCATCGAGTCGCGGGCGCCCCAGCGCTTGATCGAGGCGATGCAGTCCTCGGAGGTCACCGGCTTGCCGTCATGCCATTCGAGGCCGTCGCGCAGGGTGAAGGTCCACACCGTCTTGTCGGCGGAGACTTCGTACTTGTCGACCATCTGCGGCTTGATGGCGTTGTTCTCGTCCGACGCGAACAGCGTATCGTAGACGAAGTAGCCGTGGTTGCGGGTGACGTAGGCCGTCGTCCAGATCGGATCGAGGATCGTCAGGTTACCGTTCTGCACAAAGCGCAAGGTCTTGTTTTGCGCAAATGCCGTGCCTGTCCCCGCCAGAATCACGCCGGCGGCCATTGCCGCGAGCGTCCGTCTCATAACCTGTTTCATTGAAGCCCCTTTCGATTCTCTCCCATGGAGGAAGGCGGCCCCGTCCGCCTTCTTCGATGGGCGCGCGAGGCCCGGAAGCCTCGCGCGCGGATCGAGCTACTTCTTCGAGACGTTCCAGAACACCGTCACCGGGGCAATCATGTTGCCCTCGACATTGGTGCGCCGGGCCATCGGTGCATACCACTGACCGACATTGATGTGGGTCGGATGGTTGACCCAGTACTTCTGGAGGTCCTCGACGATCTGCTTCTGCTTCGCCGGGTCCGATTCCTTGGAGAACTGGTCGCGATACTTCTCGATCGTCGCGTCGCAGGGCCAGCCGAACATGGCCTTGTCGCACGAGGCGTTGAAGAAGCCGGCCATCACCGGATTGAGGATGTCGGCGGCCACCCAGGAGGTGAGGAAGGCGTGCCAGCCGCCGGCATTCGGCGGGTCCTTCTTGACGCGGCGCGCGACCAGCGTCTGCCAGTCCATCGACTGCATGTCGACCTTGAAGCCGGCGCGCTCCATCTGGGCCTTGGCGACCGGCGCGAGGTTCGTCAGCACCTGGAGGTCGGTCGACTGCATCAGTACGATCGGCGTGCCGTCATAGCCGGCCTCGGTCAGCAGCTGCTTGGCCTTGGCGGCGTTGCCGTTCAGGACGTCGGCCATGCCGGCATCCGTGGCGAGCGGGGTGCCGCAAATGAACGGCGCCTTGCACACCTTGAAGTACTTCGGATCGCCGATGGTCGCCTTGAGGAAATCGTCCTGGGCGAAGGCCACGAACACGGCGTGGCGGACCTTGGCGTTGTCGAACGGCTTGGCCGTGCTGTTGAAGCGGAAGGTATACTGGTTACCGGTCGGGTTGGTGGTGATCAGGTTGATGTTCTTGTCCTTGGCCAGCAGAGGCAGCAGATCGTGGCCGGGCGATTCGATCATGTCGATCTCGCCGTTCTGCAGGGCGCCGACCTGGGTCTGGACGTCGGAAATCCAAACCCACTCGACGCGGTCAACCTTGGCGACCTTGCCGCCGGCCAGGCCCGACGGGGCCTCGCTGCGCGCCTTGTACTTGGGATTCTTCACATAGACGGTCTTCTCGCCGGGCTTCCATTCATCGCGCTTGAACATGAACGGGCCGGAGCCGATGACGTCCTCGACCTTGATCTGGACGCTCGGGTCGGTCGCGGCGACCCGCGCCGGCATCATGAACGGTACGTTCGACGATGGCTTGCCGAGCGACTGGAGCACCAGGCCGTAGGGCTCCTTCATGTTCATCTTGAAGGTCTTGGCATCGACCACGTCGAGACTCTTGACCGAAGCCATCAGCTTCTGGCCCATCGAATCCTTCGCCGCCCAGCGCTTGATCGAAGCGACGCAGTCTTCCGCCGTCACGGGCTTGCCGTCGTGCCACTCGAGCCCGTCGCGCAACGTGAAGGTCCAGACGAGCTTGTCGGCCGATACGTCGTACTTGTCGACCATCTGCGGCTTGACGTCGAACTTCTCGTCCATGGCGAACAGGGTGTCCCACACCATGTAGCCGTGGTTGCGGACGATGTAGGCGGTCGTCCAGATCGGATCGAGGATCTTCAGATCCGAGTGCATCACGACCTTGAGCGTCTGCGCCTGCACCGGCGCAGCGGCCAGGACGCTGACGCCCGCTGCAGCGATGACGGCCAAGGCCGACTTCCTGAATGAAAACATGATTATTTAGCTCCCTGTATTGCGGCCATTTCTTATCCTCGCAAGGCGTTGCAAGAATCGAGCCGCCCCGGGGGAAGAGTAGCAGTCGGGAGCCCCCCTCTGACAAGCCGATTCAGAAGTTGCGCAGGCGTCAGCGCGGCCGGTTGAGCGCCTGTTCGAGCAGCTGGAGCACGCCTTCGGAGGCGGCGGAGGCGACGATGTCGCCGAATCCCGCCCACGAACCCTTTGCTGCGGCAAGCGGCACGGGATTGGACTGCTCGATGTCGCCGACATTTTTTCCGGCCGGATCCTTCACGATCCATTTGACGACGAGCCGGGCCATGCGGTCGTCGATCGGCGTCATGTTCACCGTGCCGACCACGGTGAAGGCGCCTTCTTCTGCCTGATCGACGATCACGAGCTTGCTCGATCCGAGCGCACGCCGCATGCCTGACGTCAGCTGGCGGTTGCCGTCGGACGGCGCCCCGGTAACGGGCGCGACCAGCACCTTCACCTGGGTTTCGGCAGGCTTGGCCGCGACCGGTGTCGGAACGGTCGTCGTGGTCGGCACGGCCCCTTCCGGCGGCGGGGGGGCCGCGGGCTCGGGTGGGAATTCGTAGGGAATGGTAACGCCGGCGGCGACCTGGCCGGGCGCGCGCGGAATGAAGTTGGGCGGCTTGCCGATCAGGGTGGCGACCCGCGGCGCGGCCTGCTGCGCGATGCGCGAGATCAGGCGCTCGGCCTGCTCGGCATAGTCCTCGGGCGGGGCCCGCGTCTTCACGGTCGCCGGCTCATCGGTGCGTGGCTTGCCGCGAATGCGCCAGTCCACCTGGACCTCGATCGACATGCCGGCGTCGCGCGTGCTCATCACGCCGTCGACGTGGATCGGCGCCTCGGCAGGGTCCACCGCGGCCACGATCCCGTAGGACTGCAGTTCGATCGCGAGGGCGGCGGCGACCCGCTCGCCCATCTCGGGCGGCATGTTGCGCGGCGGGCTGATCGCGACCTCGACCTTGTCCCGGATCTGGCGGCCGTAGGAAACCCTCGACGAATCGTGCTCGAACGGTCTCGGTGTTCCGCCGCACGCCGCGAGGGCGAGCAGGCAGAGCAGCATCACAACATGGCGCATGTCGCGACGACCCCGAGCAGGCAGCAGACCATCAGGATGATGAAGTAGGGCACGTCAGGCCGAGAGGGCGATCGCCGACAGGCCGCGCCCGTAGTCGCGCACGCCCTGCAGGGTGTTGCGGCGGTAGCTGAAGAAATCGTCGGTGCCGGTCAGCGTGTCGTGGCCGGTCGCGGTCACGGCGACGCCATTGCGCGCGATCCGGTGCACGAGATAGCCCGGCAGGTCGAACATGAAGTGGCCGGCCCGGGTCGCGGTCCGGAAGAAGGCGGCGTTCGCCTCGTCCTGCGCCAGGAACGGCGCCGGGAATTCAGGACCGACCTCGTAGGAGTCCGGACCGATGCACGGACCGACCACGGCCTGGATGCGCGCGCGGCGCGCACCGAGTTTCTCCATGGCCGCGATCGTCGCGTCGACGACGCCGCCCAGCGCGCCCTTCCAGCCGGCATGCGCCGCGCCGATCACCGAGGCGTCGCCGTCGGCCAGCAGCACCGGGGCGCAGTCGGCCGCCATGACGCCCAGCACCACCCCCGGCCGGTCGGTCACGAGGCCATCGGCCTTCGGTGCGCCGGGCGACGTCCAGCGCTCGTCGGCGACGGTGAGCACGTCGGTCGAGTGGGTCTGGTGCACGGTCTGCAGGTCGGGCTCGTCGAGGCCGAACTGTTCGGCAACGCGGCGACGGTTCTCGCGCACGTTGTCGGGCGAATCGCCCGAGCCGTAGCCGCAGTTCAGCGAAGAATAGAGACCGGTGCTCACGCCGCCCCGGCGGGTGAAGAAACGATGCTGCACCCCGTCGAGGGCGGCGAGGGTCTGGGCCTGGATCATTTATGGGTCCGAGAGGGCTTCGTCCGAGGGGGTGTCCATAAAGCCGGCTGGTGGGGCGCTCTTGCCGTCGCCGAGTGC
This sequence comes from Reyranella sp., assembly GCA_046296475.1. Taxonomy (GTDB): domain Bacteria; phylum Pseudomonadota; class Alphaproteobacteria; order Reyranellales; family Reyranellaceae; genus Reyranella. The sequence continues at coordinate 20,019 of JBKBLH010000041.1, read as the reverse complement.
CAGCACGCGGAAGAGGGTGCCCATTTGGTCGGGCGCGATCAAGCGGGCCGATGCCGCATCGATCGCATCGGCCTGCGCCGCCTTCGCATTGCGCTTCAGGGCCTGCGCCCGGGCCGGAAGACCGAGCCGCCGCAGGAACTCGCCCTGGCCCACCGGCCCGTAGGTCGCGACACCGGAAGAGGCGGCGAGGGCCGCGAAATCGACATGGGCGCTGAGGTCGGTCTCGCCCGGACGGTCGAGGATTCCCGCCCCCTGATGGCCGCGCACCGCCTGCAGCGAGGCGGCGCGGCCGGCGCTCTCCAGCCCGTAGTCGATGATGAGGGCCCATCCGCCGTCCCGGGCGATTCGCGTGCCGATCGCGCCCGCCAGCGACCGTCCGGCTTCGCTCAGTTCGGCCTCGGCGCCTTCATCGGCATCGGGCAGCAGCGCTGCGTAGGGCGTTTTGCCGGGCGCCAGGCCCAGTCGCAGCCCGCCCTGCTCGTCGAGGCCGACCATGCGCTCGCGCCAGCCGTTGGCGGTGCGGTGGAACTGGCGGACCGGCAGCGCATCGAAGAATTCGTTGGCGACCAGCAGCAGCGGCCCTTCCGGTACTTCGTCGAAGCGCTCGTGCCAGGTCGGGCGATAGGCCTGCAGCGCCGCGCGCTGGGCCGCTCGCAGCGGCTCGTTGGTCTCGACGAGATGCAGGTCGATCGCGGCCTGGAAGGCGGGCACGCCGCGCGTCGCGCGCAGCGCATCGGCCATCAGGGTGCCGCGACCGGGGCCGAGTTCGACGAGCCGCACGGGTGACGGCCGGCCCATCGCCAGCCAGCGTTCGGCCAGCCAGGCGCCGATCAACTCGCCGAACATCTGCGAGATCTCGGGCGCGGTGGTGAAGTCGCCGGCGGCGCCGACCGGCACGGCGCGGCGATAGTAGCCGAGCCGCGGATGACCCAGCGCCTCGGCCATGAAGTCGGCCAGCGAGATCGGCCCGGTGAGCGCGATGCGGCGCGCGATCAGACGACCGAGCTCGGTCATGGCACGCCGATCACGGCAGGGCAGGCTTCCGGTAGGCGCGCAGGATCACCCAGACGCCGAACAGCAGCACGGGCAGCGACAGCAGCATGCCCATGGTGATCGGCCCCCAGAGATAGCCGAGATGCGCGTCCGGTTCGCGGAAGAGCTCGCCCACGATGCGGGCCAGGCCATAGCCGGCGCAGAACACGCCGGTCAGCAGCCCGGGCCGGCGGCGGCCCTCCGTGAGCTTCCAGACCGCGACGACCACGAGTGTCAGCAGCACGCCTTCGAAGAAGGCCTGGTAGAGCTGGCTGGGGTGGCGCGGCACCGGCCCGCCGCGCGGGAAGACCATTGCCCAGGGCACGTCGCTCACCCGCCCCCACAGCTCGCCGTTGATGAAGTTGGCGAGACGGCCGAAGAACAGGCCGAGCGGCGCCACGATCGCCACCAGGTCCGAAAGCATGAAGGGATCGGCCTTGTTGCGCATCGCAAACAGCAGGATGGCGGCGATGACGCCCAGCAGGCCGCCGTGGAACGACATGCCGCCCTCCCACAAGGTGAGCGCCGCCAGCGGATGCTCGATGTAGAAGCCCGGCTTGTAGAACAGCACGTAGCCCAGCCGGCCGCCCAGGATGACGCCGAGCGCGGCCCACAGCAGGAAGTCGTCGATCTTGAGTGGCGACAGCACCTTGGGCGGCTGGTCGCAGACGCGGCGCATGACCTGCCAGCCGATCACCAGGCCGGCGATGTAGGCCAGTGCATACCAGCGGATGGCGAAGGGCCCGAGCTGGACCAGGACCGGGTCGATCTGCGGGTAGGGGATCGCCAGGAGGATCGCGGAAACGGTGTTCATGAGGGCGACCCTTATAGCGGGGGAATCGCGTCCCCAAAATCGTCGCGGCGCCGATCCGGGGGGATCGGCGCCGCTGGGACTATCCGAACGTTGTATTATTGGTTTTAGCGAGAGGGGGCGTCGGAGGTCCTTGTCGGTTCAGGCTTCGCCGACCGTCTCGAGGATCGAGGCGGTCAACGCGTCGGCGGGGCTCTTGCCGGCCCAGACGACGTACTGAAAGGCGGGGTAGAAGCGCTCGCTCTCGGTGATCGCCACCTCGACGAGGTCGTTCAGCTGCTCGGCCATCAGGCCATTGGTCCCGCGCAGCGGGATGGCGTGGCGGAACATCGGCAGGCCCTCTTCGCTCCACAGATCGAAGTGACCCAGCCACATCTTCTCGTTGATCAGGCCGAGCAGGCAGTGGATGTCGCTGTGCCGCTCGGCCGGGATGCGGACGTCGTAGGCGCAGGTGAAGTGCAGCGCCTCGACGTCGTCGCGCCAGCTGAAGAACATGCGATAGTCGCACCAGCGACCGGCGACCTCCACGGCAATCTCCCGGTCCGAGGTCCGGTCGAACGGCCAGTCGTTGGCGGCAACAACCCTCTCGATCATCTCGAGCGGGTTGAGGTCGGCTTTCCGTCTGGTCCGCTCCTGTCGCGATAACGCCATCGACCCGCTCCCCAACCATTTCCGCCGTGCGGGCCGTTGGGGCCCTTCTTGAGGCGGGTGGTCGACATATCGTGGTGGGTACCCAACAACCCACTAACTGTAGCCTGCCAAAGGAAGGCAGGGGGCGCAATAAGAAATGCCCGTGCAAAACGTGGAAAGAGTCAGGGATTCCATGAATTTAATCCCCAACGTTAAGATTCGAATCCGGCGATTCCGCAGAACGAATCGGGATACTCTGCCGAATTCTTGAGCAGTTTTGCTCGCTGGGCATCGGATTACCCCGGTTTCTGCAGGTCATGGGCGGTTGGCACACCGCTTGCCTCCCCCTCCTCGAGCGCATCAGCGCCAAGACGTGGAGGAGGCTTGCCGATGTTCAAGGACCCGTTCGATCCCAAGGCGCTGCTCGGCCGCGGCGGCTGCAGCTGCGGCGGCAATCACGCCCAGGCCGACCATGACCGCCTGACGGCATCCGCGGTGCCGGCCGGCGAGGAGGATCGCTGGAACCGGGTGGTCGATGCCGCCGTCCTGCGCGCCGTGTTCCCGGTCGACGCCCAGCGCCGCCAGTTCCTGAGGACGGTCGGCGCCGCCACCGCGATGGCGGCCATCTCCTCCGTCCTGCCGCTCGGGGCCGCCCGCGAGGCCTTCGCCCAGGGGGGCGCGCCGGAGAAGAAGGACCTCAAGGTCGGCTTCATTCCCATCACCTGCGCCACGCCCATCATCATGGCGCATCCGATGGGATTCTATTCCAAGCAGGGCCTCAACGTCGAAGTGGTGAAGACGGCCGGCTGGGCGGTGATCCGCGACAAGTCGCTGGCCAAGGAATACGACGCCTCGCACATGCTCTCGCCGATGCCGCTCGCGATCTCGCTGGGCGTCGGCTCGAACCCGGTGCCGTGGACGATGCCGGCGATCGAGAACATCAACGGCCAGGCGATCACGCTTGCCAACAAGCACAAGGACAAGCGCAACCCCAAGGACTGGAAGGGCTTCCGCTTCGCCGTGCCGTTCGACTACTCGATGCACAACTACCTGCTGCGCTACTACGTGGCGGAGGCGGGCCTCGATCCCGACAAGGACATCTCGATCCGCTCGGTGCCGCCGCCCGAGATGGTGGCCAACCTGCGCGCCGACAATCTCGACGGCTATCTCGGCCCCGATCCGTTCAACCAGCGCGCCGTGTACGACGGCGTGGGCTTCATCCATATCCTGACGAAGGAGATGTGGGACGGGCATCCCTGCTGCGCCTTCGCCGTCAGCAAGGAGTTCGCCTCCCAGAACCCGAATTCCTACCGGGCGCTCCTGAAGGCGATCATCGACGCCACCGCCTATGCCCAGAAGCAGGAGAACCGCAAGGAGATCGCCAAGGCGATCGCGCCGCAGAACTATCTCAACCAGCCCGAGACCGTGCTGGAGCAGATCCTGACCGGCACCTATGCCGACGGGCTGGGCGGCGTGAAGAAGGATCCCAACCGCATCGGCTTCGATGCCTTCCCGTGGAACCAGTTCGCCATCTGGATCCTGACCCAGATGAAGCGCTGGGGACAGCTCAAGGCGGATGTCGACTATGCCAAGGTCGCGCAGGAAGTGTTCCTCGCCACCGACACGGCGAACATGATGAAGGAGATGGGCCTGACGCCGCCCGATCCGTCGAAGAAGACGATCGTGGTGATGGGCAAGCCCTTCGATCCGGCCAAGCCCGCCGAGTACGTGAACAGCTTCGCCATCAAGCGGAGCTGAGCCGGTGACGCTCAGGAACTCGCTCGGCATGCGGGCGGGGCTGCTGTCGGTGCTGATCTTCTTGGCCATCGTCGGCGTCTGGCAGGTCGCCACCATGCCGACGGCGGGCAGCGGTCCGGCGATGGATCCCGAGTACGCCAAGCTGGTGGGCGCCGCGGCGGCCACCGGGTCGAAGTCGGCGATGCCGACTCCGGCCGACATCGCCGCCACGATCTGGAAGCACCTCGCCGATCCCTTCTACGTGCGCGGCAGCAACGACAAGGGTATCGGCATCCAGCTCGCCTATTCGCTGGGTCGCGTGCTGCTGGGCTTCGGTCTCGCCGCCGTGGTGGCGATCCCGCTCGGCTTCCTGATCGGCATGTCGCCGCTGGTCTATCGCGCGCTCGATCCCTTCATCCAGATCCTGAAGCCGGTCTCGCCGCTCGCCTGGATGCCGCTCGCGCTTTACACGATCAAGGACAGCGCCATCTCCTCGATCTTCGTGATCTTCATCTGCTCGGTCTGGCCGATGCTGATCAACACCGCCTTCGGCGTCGGCAGCGTGCGCAGGGAGTGGCTGAACGTGGCGCGCACGCTCGAGGTCGGGCCGTTCCGAACCGCCTTCCGGGTGATCCTGCCGGCGGCCGCACCGACCATCATGACCGGCATGCGCATCTCCGTGGGCATCGCCTGGCTGGTGATCGTGGCGGCCGAGATGCTCGTGGGCGGCACCGGCATCGGCTACTTCGTGTGGAACGAGTGGAACAACCTCTCGATCGCCAACATCGTGACCGCGATCCTGCTGATCGGCCTGGTCGGTCTCCTGCTCGACCAGGGCCTGGCGTGGCTGGCCAGGCTCGTCACCTATCCGGAGTGAGGCGCGTCATGGAGAACCGTCCGCTCATCAGCGTCGAGGGCCTTGCACGCCGTTTCGGCGAGACCGCCCAGCCGGCCGTGTTCGAGGACATCTGGTTCGGTATCGACAAGGGCGAGTTCTGCTGCCTGATTGGCCATTCCGGCTGCGGCAAGACCACCATCCTGAACGTCCTGGCCGGCCTCGACAGTCCGAGCGGTGGCGCCGTCATCGTCGACAATCGAGAGATCGACGGGCCGAGCCTCGACCGCGCCGTGATCTTCCAGGGCCATGCGCTGCTGCCGTGGATGACGGTGATCGGCAACATCGCCTTCGCCGTCTCCTCGCGCTGGCCGACCTGGGATCGCGCCAAGGTGCAGGAGCACGCGCGAAAGTTCATCGCGCTGGTCGGCCTCGCGGGAGCGGAGAACAAGCGGCCGGCCCAGCTGTCCGGCGGCATGAAGCAGCGGGTCGGTATCGCCCGCGCGCTCTCGATCCAGCCCAAGATGCTGCTGATGGACGAGCCGTTCAGCGCCCTCGACGCGCTGACGCGCGGCATGCTGCAGGACGAGGTGCTGCGCATCTGCGCCGACACCCAGCAGACCGTGTTCATGATCACCCACGATGTCGACGAGGCGATCCTGCTCGCCGACAAGATCGTGCTGATGACCAACGGTCCGGGCGCGAAGATCGCCGAGATCGTGGTCAACACCATGCCAAAGAACGAGCGGCACCGGAACGATCTGCACCGCCATCCGCAGTACTACGCCATCCGCAATCACCTCGTGGAGTTCCTCGTCAATCGCTCCAAGGCGTTCGACACGGAGATCGCCGCGCACGGCTACGACCCGCGGCGACCCAAGCTGGTGAAACCAGGATTGTCGGCGGTCAACCCGCCGGCCGAGATCGTACCTTTGACAACAACCGGGAGACGGCAATGAAGCGGGCTGAAGTGACCGAGAAGATCCTGACGGCCAAGCGCATGAAGGAACTGACCTGGGAGGAGATCGCCAACAAGATCGGCGGCGCCTCGAAGATCATCGTCACCGCGGCCTGCATGGGCCAGATGAAGATGACCAAGGAGCAGGCCACCAAGGCCGGCAAGCTGTTCGGTCTCGGCAAGGAAGAAGTGCTGCTGTTGCAGGAAGTGCCCTATCGCGGCTCGCTGCCGACCATCCCGCCGACCGACCCGCTGATCTACCGCTTCTACGAGCTGGTGCAGGTCTACGGCACGACCTGGAAGGAGCTGATCCAGGAGGAGTTCGGCGACGGCATCATGTCCGCCATCGACTTCGACATGACGATGGAACGCCAGCCCGACCAGAAGGGCGACCGCGTGAAGATCGCCATGTCGGGCAAATTCCTGGGGTACAAGACGTACTGATTTTCCAACTCCTCCGGATTCCGATGGGAGTGACCTATAGCCGTTGGATATTCACGGCTAATCCTCGCCCTGCAGGTATCGGCTGATAGCTGCTTTGTGCCAGGTGCAACCGGAGCGCTAGCGCTTTTCTCGGCAAAAGCAACCGTGCCATAACTGCGCGTCTCGTGGGAGGGGTGCGTGGGAGAACAACAAGGTGAAGCCGACGGAGGCCATAGCCCCGTCCAAGGCTCGGAAGTGACTATTTTTGCCGAGACAGCTGCAAAGCTGAACTTCGCGGCGCATCAGAGTGCTTTCGCATTTCTGCGGGACTTGCGGATCGTCAACAATGATCCGGCGGCGGCACTCTCGGATGTCGTTGTGACGCTGTCGGCCAGCCCTGCATTCCTTAAGTCGAAATCGTGGCACCTTGATCGCCTTGCGCCGGCGAGCACGCTGGCGGTCAAGAACCGAGATGTCGATCTCGATGGCGGCTTCCTCCTAGACTTGGCCGAATCCATCAGGGGCACGGTGACGATCGTTGCCAAGGCAGGCGATCGGGTTCTTGGGCAGGAGCAGAAAGTCGTTGAGTTGCTCGCCTACAATGAGTGGGGCGGCGGCGGCTATATGCCCGAACTGCTCGCGGCGTTTGCGATGCCGAATGATCCGGCGATCGACCGCGTTCTTCGGGATGCCAGTACATGCCTGCGTAAGGCTGGAAAGCCTGATGGTATCGATGGATACAAATCCGGCAGCCGCCAGAGAGTCTGGGAGATCGCATCTGCTGTCTACACAGCTGTTGGGAATCTGGGGATTGCGTATGCGCTTCCGCCAGCAAGCTTCGAAAGAAATGGCCAAAAGATCCGCCTTCCCAGTCAGATTTTGGAAGGGCGCCTCGCTACGTGCCTGGATACGACGATGCTCTTGGCGTCGGCTTTGGAGCAGGCAGGACTTAATCCGGTCATCGCGCTTCCCCAAGGGCATGCGATTGTTGGAGTTTGGCTTCAGCCAGAGGAGTTGGCTTCAATCGTCGTCGATGAGGCTGAGACGTTAAGAAAGCGCGTTCAACTCAATGAACTCGTTTTGATCGAAACGACCTTCGCGACCGCCCATCCGGCGCCTCCGTTCTCGAAGGCAGTTGCAGCTGCCAATGACTGCATTTCACCAGACAAGGACGAGACGTTTCTCGCCGCCGTAGATATCCGCCGCGCTCGCGCCCATCGCATTACACCCTTGGGGCGCAAGCTCGGAGGAGCAGGTGTCTCCGCAGACGGTGAGCAGCACACTCAGCTTGAGCAGTCGTTGGAAGAAGCGCCTCCGTTGCCCGATTTCGATGGGCAGGTAGAGGAAGAGGGTCTGCCGGAGACGCCAGCCGGCCGACTGGAGCGCTGGCAGCGAAAGCTGCTCGATCTTTCGGCGCGGAATCCCCTTTTGAATCACAAGTCTTCGAAAACCAGCCTTCGCTTGATCTGCCCAAATCCGGCGCTGCTGGAGGATAGGCTTGCTGCAGGCGCGCGATTTGCCATCCAGGCCGTCCCAAAGCCGTCCAACGTCGGCCAGGACGAGGAAGTTCATCGGCAACGCACCGGCGAAATCATCGCCGACGAGTATGCGCGCGCCGCTCTCGAAAGAAAGCAGGTGCTCGTCGACCTGCCCGAGGAGGAGTTGAACCGGCGGGCCGTCGAGATTTATCGAAAGGCACAGACCGCGCTCCAGGAAGGCGGAGCGAATACTCTCTATCTCGCGATTGGCTTCCTCCTGTGGAAGCAGGATGCGAAAAGCGACCGGCGCTTTCGTGCCCCCTTGATACTGCTGCCGGTGACGTTGGAGAGGAAGTCGGTTCGCAGCGGCGTTCGCATGCTGGCGCATGATGACGAACCGCGCTTCAACACGACGCTGCTCGAAATGCTCCGGAAGGATTTCCGTATCGACATACGGGATTTCGACGGTCCGCTCCCGGTAGACGGGAACGGGATCGATGTGTCCCTCATATGGGAGCGGATGCGGCGGGCCGTGAAGGATGCGCCGGGGTTCGAGGTCGTCGAGGAGGTGGTGCTAGGGCATTTCTCCTTTGCGAAGTATCTCATGTGGAAGGACCTTGTCGATCGCACGGATGCGCTCCGCAAGAATCCGGTGGTCAAGCACCTGCTCGATACTCCGCGTGACCGCTACGGAAACGAGATCGAGTTCGTCGAGACCGCAGATATCGACCGCAAATACCATCCTTCGGAACTGCTGACGCCGCTACCTGCAGACGCATCTCAGATGGCAGCGATCGCCACGGCAGATCGCGGCAAGGATTTCATCATTATTGGTCCGCCAGGTACCGGTAAGAGCCAGACGATCAGCAATCTGATCGCTCACATTCTCGGGCAGGGCAAGACCGTCCTGTTTGTCTCGGAGAAGACGGCGGCGCTGGACGTGGTCCACAGGCGCCTGAAGGCCGTGGGGCTCGGGCGATTCTGTCTTGAGCTCCACTCCAACAAAGCCAGCAAGGCCGATGTGTTGAGCCAGCTGCGCGACGCCTGGAATTACGCTCAGAGTGTCGCGCCCGGCGATTGGGAGAGAGAGGGCGATAGGCTTCGAGATCTGCGAGATCGATTGAACCGGGTCGTGGATCGACTCCATTTGCGGCGCAGGAATGGCCTAACGGCGCACCATGCTATCGGCGTGAAGGTCCGTGATGCCTCACTGGCGGCGCGCGTTTCGCTAAGGTGGCCGTCGGCGGATCATCACGATGAAGCGGGCCTCCGCTCGATGCGCGATGCGGTAGAGAAGCTGCGCATTCAGGTCGCGGCCGTTGGCAATATTTCTGATAGTCCCTTCCAGCTGGTGACCCACGATGACTGGTCGCCCCAATGGGAAGTCACGGTGGCGGAGTGTGCTGCGCGGCTTTCCGCGTCTATGCTCTCGCTTGAGCGGTCGTGTGAGGATTTCCTGCGTGCAGTAGGAATCGGCGGGACTTACAGGAACATGGCGTTGCTGCAGTCGCTGGCCGACCTGGCTTCCTTATTAGTCGAATGCTGGCAGAAGCAGGCTGGTTATGCCCTCGACCCGAACGGTACCGAAAAAATCGATGCGCTGACCGAAGCGGTGTCGCGCCTGCGAGCATTCGGCGAGGCTGAGGCGTCCTTGAGTTGCCACTACGAGGCTTTGGCCTGGCGCAAGCTCGATGGTGGCGATGTGGGGCGGCGTTGGCAGTCGGCAACCTCTGCTTGGTGGCCGAAGAGCTTGTTTGCACGCCGCGGCGTGATCAGAGAACTGAAGGATGGTGGTGCAAAAGGTACACCGGTTCCGACGATTGATGCGCCGCTGCTTGCTCGCTTGCGACAAGAGGGTGACGCCATAGACAGGCTCGGCGACCTGCTGTCCGGCGTGAGGGGATGGCGCGGCCACGCCACAGATCCCGATGCCATGCTCGTGCTGAAGGAACTGGGAGTGCGAGTCCGGGCGGTGACCGGGCGTCTGGCCAATGATTCGACGGTTCTAGTCGAAACCCGCACCAAAATTAGGAGCCTTCTCCATGAGGGCGACGATTTGCTCGCGCCCGAAGCTGCGGTGGGCCGGGCGGCTGCTGACCTGACGACCGCCTATGCGGGCTTCCTCTCGGCGCTTGACGCCTTCGCGGTTGCGGCAGGCGAGACCATCCGGCAACGCCTCGCGGAGGCAGATGACATGATTGCAGTGGCCAGGCAAGCGACGCTGGCGATTGAAGCGCGCCATGCCGAATTGAGTGACTGGTGTCATTGGCGCCGGAGGAGGACAGAAGCAATCGATCTAGGACTCGAGCCGTTGGTGAAGAGCATCGAGGGTGGCCTTATTCCCGTCGAGGAAATCGAGGCGACGTTCTACGCGGCGTATTGCGCTTGGTGGTCGGCTGTGGTCATCGGTGAAGATGAGGTCCTGCGGACGTTTTCGACGGATGAACATGTCGATGCGATTGAGAAGTTCCGGCAGTTGGATGCCGACTATCAGAAGCTGACCGCGGCCGAGATTGCGGCGCGTTTGTCAGGCAAGGTGCCAGGTGCCAGCCAGCAGAATCAGACTCCCTCCTGGGGAACCCTGCGAAAAGAGATTCAGAAGAAGACCCGGCACAAACCTGTACGCCAGCTCGTGCAGGAGGCGCCTGATGCCCTGACGGCGCTGAAGCCTTGTCTGATGATGTCTCCGCTGTCGGTCGCGCAGTACCTGCCGGCGGATCATTCGTCGTTCGATGTCGTCATCTTCGATGAAGCGTCACAGATCACTGTGTGGGATGCCGTCGGGGCGCTGGCACGAGGAAAGCAGGTCATCGTGGCCGGCGATCCCAAGCAGATGCCGCCCTCGAATTTCTTTGCCCGAAGCGACGATGATCCAGACGGCGATATCGATGTTGAAGGAGATCTCGAGAGCATACTGGACGAAATGTTGGGAGCGAGTATTCCGCAGCGAACTCTCAACTTGCATTACCGCTCTCGCCGGGAAAGCCTGATCGCGTTTTCGAATAGCCGCTACTACGACAATTCGCTGGTGACCTTTCCGGCTCCCGTCCATCCCGACCTGGGTATTCGTCTGGTTCGCCCGACGGGTTTTTATGCGCGGGGTGGGGCGCGGCACAATGAAGGCGAAGCTAAAGCAGTTGTCGCCGAAATCGTGCGGCGCCTGACGCACCAAGATCCGGCGGTTTCCAAGGCGTCGGTTGGTGTCGTGACTTTCAATTCGGAGCAACAGACGCTCATCGAGAACCTTCTAGACGATGCTCGCGCCAAGCGACCGGACATCGAGTGGGCTTTTTCTCAGGACGCGTCGCTCGAACCGGTTTTCGTCAAGAATCTTGAGACTGTGCAGGGAGACGAGCGCGATATCATCCTCTTCAGCGTCACGTATGGGCCAGACCAAAGTGGCCATGTGACGATGAACTTCGGACCACTAAATAGATCCGGTGGTGAGCGCCGACTTAACGTCGCCTTGACGCGCGCGCGCTCCGAGCTGGTGGTTTTCTCTACGATGGACCCGAAGAGGATCGACCTTTCTCGTACACAGGCGCGCGCTGTGGCGGATCTGAAGCACTTCTTGGAATACGCCGAGCACGGGGCGACCGCGCTGGGTGCGTCCGTATATGGCTCACAAGGAGATTTCGAGTCGCCGTTCGAGGTGGCAGTTGCACGGGCACTGCGCGCCAAAGGATGGGCCGTCCACACTCAGATCGGCGTGTCCGCCTATCGTGTCGATCTGGGCATCGTGCATCCGGACTTTCCCGGAGTGTACCTGGCAGGCGTCGAGTGCGACGGCGCGATGTATCACAGCTCGGCATTCGCCCGGGAACGGGACAAGGTTCGGCAATCGGTGCTGGAAGGCCTCGGATGGACGTTGTTTCGCATCTGGTCGACGGATTGGTGGACGCATTCCGCCAAGGCTCTCGAGAAGCTTGATCGGGCACTTTCGACTTGCCTTGAGGCAGCGCGAGCGAAGAGTTCGAAGGAAGTCGCAATGGTCGATGTATTGCGGCCCGCCACGACCGATATCAGTTCACTTGAAGAGAAGGTCGATGATGACGATGAGCCTCCAAGTGGGGACGGAGGCGCGGCAGGCCCGTCGGCGGCAACGACCAAATCTTTAGAAGCCGGCCAAATTCATGATCGCGTACTGCCGAGTACGCCATCGTCAGTTTCTGCTGGGCCGGATGGTTCGAGCCTCCATTCGACAACCGACTTCCACTACGTCTTTGCCAATCTCGACCAAGAACGCTATCCGGCTGACTTCGATGAATTCTATTCCGAAGGCTACGAGAAACGCCTTGCCGCAATGATTGATCACGTCGTCGATATAGAAGGCCCTATTCATGAAGATGTTCTCATCAAGCGTATCGCCCGACATCATGGGGTTCAGCGCATAACAAGTCAGTTTCGGGAGTGTGTCGCGACTGTTGCCCGGCGGCGTCGAGGAAAAACTCACGAAGCTGACATTGGAACATTTTTCTGGAGAAGGGGCTCCGCTGGAGATCGTATCACTGCAGCTCGACATAAAGGTCGAGACGATGAGCTTCGCAATCTTGATTTCATTTGTCGGGAGGAACTGCGTGCGATCCATCGATCTCTAGCGCTCGGCGAAGACCCGATCGAACTTGCACGTCTATTTGGAGCGATACGTCTGAGCCAAGCCGCGCGGACACGCATCTTAAAAGCCATTGCAAAGTAAATTGGACGTTTGCTCCTGCGTTAGGCCACTTCATTGCGCGGATCGCCGACTCATGACAGATTGTCAACAATCGACGATTTCCCGGGGGCTTCTTGTCCGTTTCCGACGTCTCACCACGAGACACCGGCGCGCTTTTCGAGCGCGTGCCGAAGGCGACGCTGCGCGCTCATATCGTCGAGCGGCTGCGGTCCGCGATCCTGGCGGGCGACATTCCGCCCGGCGCGCCGCTGGTCGAGACGGCGCTGTCGGAGCGGTTCGACGTCAGCCGCGGGCCGCTGCGCGAGGCGTTGCGCCAGTTGATCGAGGAGGGGCTGGTCGTGACCGTGCCCTATACCGGCACGCGCGTCGCCGAGCTCTCGGTCGAGGACGTCCACGAGATCTATTCGCTGCGCACGGTGCTCGAGACCTTCGCCTTCGAGCAGGTCTGGCCGCGCCGCGACGATCGCTTCCGCGCCGAGCTCAGGCGCCGCAACGAGGCGCTGATCGCCTCGATCGATGCCGGCGACGATCGCGCCAGCATCCAGAACGAGCTCGAATTCCACGGCCTGGTCTACGAGACGAGCGAGCACAGGCTGTTGCAGCGTGCCTGGCACGGTCTGCGCGGCCGGCTGCAGCTCTACTGGGCGGCGCATCATCGCGCGCATGGCCGCCGCGGGCCCAGGCGCGACAGTCACGACAGCTATATCAAGGCGGCCTTCGGGCCGGACTTCGAGGCGATGAAGGCCGAGATCGCCGATCACATGCGCCGCGGCGTGGAAACCACCGAGAAGTTCCTGCGCTCGCTGCCGACTTCGTCTGGGAAGCCGAAAAAGGGAGACAGATCATGAGCATCAATCGACGTTCGTTGTTCGCCGTCGCGGCCGGGAGTGCCGCGGCGCTGGCCATTCCGTTCGCCGCGCGCGCCGAGGGCACGCTCGACGAGGTGAAGAAGCGCGGCGTGCTGCGGGTCGGCGTCACCCAGGCGCCGCCCTGGTACTCGAAGGATCCCAAGACCGGACAATGGGCGTCGGGTCTCGGCATCGAGATGGGCAAGGCGATGGCGCAGAAACTGGGCGTCAAGTTCGAGCCGGTCGAGGTGACCTGGGGCAATGCGATCGCCGCCCTCCAGGGCGACAAGATCGACCTGATGTTCATGCTCGACGCCACCGCCGAGCGCAAACAGGCCGCCAACTTCCCCGCCACGCCGCTGCTCTGGTACTCGCTCGCCGTGCTGGCGCGCGACGACCTCCAGGTCAAGACCTGGGAAGACCTCAACAAGCAGGGCGTGCGCATCGCCGTGCCCCAGGCCACGACCATGGATCGGTGGGCGACGCAGCACACGCCCAAGGCCGACATCCAGCGCTTCCCCGGCAATGCCGAGGCGATCGCCGCCTTCCAGTCGGGCCGGGTCGATGCCGTGCTGCTGTTCCATCCGCCGCTGCTCGCCGCCCGCCAGCGGCTGGGCAAGGGCAAGATCGTGGTGCCGCTGCCCGCCGAGTCGCAGCCCTCGAGCGTGGCGCTGCGCAAGGGCGACACCGCCTTCACCGAGTGGGTCGATAAGCAGTTGGCCGACTACTACAAGAGCGGCCAGACGCAGAAGTGGTACGAACAAGCGATCGCTGCCTTTGGCCTCGATCCCAAGTCAGCGCCGCCGGTCATGAAGGAAATGATCAAGTAGGCGGTCGCGCCACTTGGCCTATCAGTGGGACTTCTCGCCGGTCCTCGCCAACGCCCCGCTGTTGGTCGAAGGGCTGGTGAACACGCTCCGGGTCACGGGCACGGCGCTGGTCTTCGGCGTCGCGCTCGGCCTGGGGCTGGCGCTGTTGCGACTCTCCCCGCGGCGGGTCCTGTCGTGGCCCGCCGGCTTCGTCATCGAGGTGTTCCGCACGACGCCGCCGCTGGTCCAGCTCTTCTGGTTCTTCTTCGCCCTGCCGATCCTGGTCGGCATCGAGATGACCCCGTTCGTGGCCGGCGCGGTCACCTTCTCGATCCAGTCGGCCGCGTTCTTCGCCGAGGTGTTCCGCGCCGGCATCGAGTCGATCGAGCGTGGCCAGTGGGACGCCGCGCGGGCGATCGGCATGCGCCATGACCAGGCGCTGCGCCGGATCATCCTGCCGCAGGCGGTGAAGCGCATGATCCCGGCCTTCATGGAGCGCGCCATCGAGCTCATGAAGACCACGACCCTGATCGCCACCATCTCCTATGCCGACCTGCTGTTCGCCGCCAACGAGATCTCGCAGAAGACCTTCAGGCCGCTCGAGACCTACACGGTCGTGGCGCTGATCTATTTCGTCGTGATCTTTCTCGCGAGCCAGGTCGCCCGCCTGGTCGAGCTGCGGCTGGCGCGCAGCGGCGAATCGACGGTTCACTGATGCGCTGGGACTTCGCCTCCGTCCTCGACAACACCGACGCGCTGCTGGTCGGCGCCGTCGGCACGCTGCGCATCTTCGCCATCTGCCTGGTGCTGGGGTTGAGCCTCGGACTGCTCGTCGGCCTCGGCCGCTATTCGCGCAACCGCTGGATCCATATCCCGGCCACGATCTTCGTCGAGTTCTTCCGCAACACGCCGGTGCTCGTGCAGATCCTGTGGTTCTACTTCGCCCTGCCGATCCTGCTGCCCTTCCAGATCTCGCCGCTGGTCGCCGCGTCGCTCGGCATCTCGCTCAACTCGGCGGCCTTCTCGGCCGAGATCTATCGCGGCGGCATCCAGTCGATCGAAACCGGCCAGTGGGACGGCGCGCGGGCGCTCGGCATGCGCTGGAGCCAGGCGATGCGGCGCATCATCCTGCCCCAGGCACTGAAGCGCATGCTGCCGGCGCTGACCAACCGCGCCATCGAGATCTTCAAGATGTCGACGCTGGCCTCGGCCGTCGCCTATGTCGAGTTGCTGCAGCAGGGCAAGCTGATCGCCTCGCTGAACTACAATCCGATCGAGGCCTATACCGCCGTCGCCGTGATCTTCTTCGTGTTCCTGTGGCCGCTGGTCCAGTTCAGCTATTTCCTCGAACGGCGCCTGAAGAGAGATGAGTGAAGAGGGACGAATGACGATCCTCAGCGTCTCAGGCCTCACCAAGCGCTTCGGAAGCACCGACGTGCTGCGCGGCATCGATCTGGAGGTGGCGCGCGGCGAACGCATCGCCATCCTCGGTGCCTCGGGCTCGGGCAAGAGCACGCTCCTGCGCTGCCTCAACTTCATGGAACGACCGGGCGGCGGCACCATCGCGCTCGACGGCCAGGTGCTGGGACGTGAGGGCAGGGCGGGCGAGCGGATCTATGGCGAAAGCGAGCTGATCCAGGTGCGCCAGCGGGTCGGCATGGTGTTCCAGCAGTTCAACCTGTTCCCGCACATGACGGCGATCGGCAACGTGATGGAGGGGCTGCGCACCGTGCGCGGCATGCCGAAGCCGGAGGCCGAGGCGCGGGCGAGGTCGGAGCTGGCGCGGGTCGGACTCGCGGAGAAGGCGGAGACCTATCCGGCGCATCTGTCGGGCGGCCAGAAGCAGCGGGTCGCCATCGCGCGCGCGCTCGCCATGGACCCCGAAATGCTGCTGTTCGACGAGCCCACTTCGGCGCTCGATCCGGAACTGGTCGGCGAGGTCCTGGCCGTCATCTTGGCGCTCGCCGAGGAAGGTCGCACCATGCTGCTGGTGACGCACGAGCTGGGCTTCGCCTACCACGTCGCGACGCGCGTGATCTTCCTGGCCGACGGCGCCATCCACGAACAGGGCACGCCGGACGAGGTCCTCAAGAACCCGAAGAAGGAGCGCACCCGCGCCTTCCTCGCCAGCCACAAGCAATTCAGCTTTTAGAACGGGATGAAATCCGATCGAAGCCGGAGCAAAAAAGTTTCCATCGTCCTGAGCGGAGCCGCCCACAGGGCGGCGTAGTCGAAGGACCTCTTTTCCGGCGCGCGATGTGTCGAGACGAAAAGAGGTCCTTCGACTGCGCGCCTTCGGCGCTTCGCTCAGGACGACGGGTTTGTGTTGTCGAACCTGAACTCACATTGACCTAGGGAAAGCACCATGACGACGGAACAGGCGAGTGCCCAGGCCTATCTGGCCGATGCGCGCAACGACCAGGTGCTGGTCTACGTGAACGGTGCCTTCGTGCCCCGCAACGAGGCCAGCGTCTCGGTGTTCGATTCCGGCTTCGTGCTGGGCGACGGCGTGTGGGAGGGCTTGCGGCTCGTGAAGGGGCGCCTGATCAGCCTGGAGGCCCATCTCGATCGCCTGTTCGAGGGTGCGCGCTCGATCGATCTCGACATCGGGCTCGACCGCGCCGGCGTCACCAAGGTCGTGACCGATACGCTGGCCAGGAACGGCATGACCGACGGCGCGCACATCCGTCTCATGATCACGCGTGGCCTGAAGAAGACGCCCAACCAGGATCCGCGCTTCGTGATCGGCAAGGCGACGATCGTCTGCGTCGCCGAATACAAGACGCCGATCCCGGAGGCCAAGGCCAAGGGCTATGCGCTCTTCACCTCGACCTTCCGCACGACCAACCCCGACCAGTTCGACCTGCGCCTCAACTCGCATTCGCGGCTGAACCTGATCCAGGCGCTGATCCAGGCCATCAAGGCGGGTGCCGACGAGGCGCTGATGCTCGACCCACGCGGCTTCGTGGCCTCGTGCAACTCGACCAACTTCTTCATCGTGCGCGGCCGCGAGCTGTGGACCTCCACGAGCCTCTACAGCTTCAAGGGCATCACCCAGCAGAACGTGATCGACGCCTGGCGCGCCGCCGGCAACGTCGCGAAGGAATGCGACTTCACCCTGGCGCAGGTCTACTCGGCCGACGAGGCCTTCGTGACCGGCACCCTGGGCGGCGTGACCCCCGCCACGAAGATTGACGGCCGCCTCATCGGCGACGGCAAGGCGGGCAAGGTCACGAAGGAAGCGAGCGACCTCTATCTGAAGTCGGTGGGGGCGCTGTAAGGGAAAGGTCCCTCGCTACGCTCGGGATGACAATTTTGCTTTGGCGCACAATGTGCGCTCCAACAACGTTGTCATCCCGAGCGTAGCGAGGGACCTTTACTCAAACGCGATGCAGTCTAGGCTCGCCCCATGAGCCAATCGCCACCGACCTACCGCCTCCACTACTTCCCCGAGTCCGGCAACAGCTACAAGCTGGCGCTGATGCTGACCCTGTGCGGGCAGACCTTCGAGCCGGTCTGGACCGATTTCGGCGGCGGCGTCACGCGCACGCAAGAATGGCGCGCCACGGTCAACGAGATGGGCGAGATCCCCGTGCTCGAAGAGGACGCCCAGCGCCTGACCCAGACCGCGCCGATCCTGCTGCAGCTCGCCGCTCGATATGGCCGGTTCGGTGGAGAGAGCGAGGCGGAGACGTTCGAGATCCTGCGCTGGCTCTTCTGGGACAACCACAAGCTCACTGGCTACATGGCGACCTATCGCTATATGCGCGCCTTCACCCCGTCGGCCGATGAAGCCGTGCTCGCCTTCCTGCGCAAGCGCATCGACGACTATCTCGGCATCCTGAACGGCCATCTCGCCGAGCGTGCGTTCGCGATCGGCGCCCGGCCGACCATCGCCGACATCTCGATGATGGCCTATCTGTCCTTTCCAAAACATGAAGCCGGCTACGACCTCGCGGTCAGCCATCCCGCCGTGAACGCGTGGCTTCTCCGCATGGCGGAGCTTCCGGGCTGGAAGGCGCCGTACGACCTGCTCCCCGGCAAGAGACTGCACTGCTACGTGTAGCTACTCCGCCGCCATCTTCCGTGCGTTACGCGGATCGCGTGTGAGCAGCCCGTCGGCGAGGTCGCGCTCGATCATCGCGTCCGGCCGCTCGACGACACGGCCAAAGCCGGCGCCGCCGCCCACGAACATCTCGACGATGTCGCCCTTGCCGAGGTCGAGGGCAGCCTTGCTCTTCAGCTCTTCGACGGTGCCGTTGGCGCGGAAGACGCGGCAGGAACCGCGCTGGCCGGGCTCGCCGCCCAGCAGTCCCTCGGGGGCGAGGCGGAAGCGGTCGGAGTAGATGGCGAGCTGCACGTCGTCGCGCAGGATCTCGCAGCGCCGCGTGAAGCCCGCGCCGCCGCGCCGGGCGCCCAGGCCGAACGAATCGGGCGCCAGCTCATAGCCGACGATGCGGAAGAAGCCGTAGTCGATGTCGAGCGATTCGACCGGCGCGTTGGAGCAGTTGCTGAGCGGCGAATCGACGGCGTCGCAGCCGTCGGCGTCCTTCGAAGCGCCGTAGCCGCCGCCGAAGATTTCGAGATAGACGCTGTAGCCTTTCTCACCGAGGTGGGAGAGGCAGAAGGCGGTCGTGCAGTCGAAGCCGGTGGCGATCACCTTGTCGGGCAGCGCCTGGGCCAGCGCCTTCATCACCGCGTTGAACACGCGATAGGCCGGGATCATGCGCGCGCGGACCGGCGCGGGCGGCCTGGGATTGAGCAGCGAGCCGTAGGGCACCTTGATCGCGATCGGCCGCGCCATACCCTCGTTGTAGGGAATGTCGGGGCTGGTCAGCACCGACTTCACGCAGGCGAGCGCCGCCGACAGCGTGCTGGAATAGGGGCAGTTGAGGTTGCGCTTCACCTGCGGGCAGGTGCCCTCGAAATCGATCTCGACCGAATCGTCGGCGATGGTGACCTTGGCCTTCACCACCAGCGGCTCGTCGGTGAGGCCGTCGTCGTCGACCGCATCCTCGCCGTAGAAGGTGCCCTTCGGCGCCTGGGCGATGGCGGCGCGCACGCGGCGCTCGGAATAATCCTGCATCTCGCGCATCGCCGCCTCGACCTTGTCGGTGCCGTAGCGTTCGCAGAGCTGCTTCACCCGCATCGCGCCGATGGCGTTGGCGGCGAACTGCGCGTTGAAGTCGCCGATGGTAAGATCGGGCACGCGTACGTTGGCGGTCACGAGGCGCTCGAACGAGCCGCCGTTCCAGTCGCGCTCGAAACTGTAGCGCGAGGGCGGGAAGCGCAGCCCTTCCTGGTAGACGTCGGAGGCGTGGATGTTGAGGCCAGGCGCGCCGCCGCCGAGGTCGAGATGATGCGCCACCGAGGCGCCGAAGCCCACGACCCTTCCGGCCACGAAGATCGGCGTGAAGATGAAGACGTCGGGAATGTGCTGGCCGCCCTCGAACGGGTCGTTGTTGATGAGGAAGTCGCCTTCCTTCAGCGTCTCGACCGGATGGCGCCTGAGGCAGGCGCGCAGGGTCTCGCCGATCGGGCCGAGCTGCATCGGGATCAGCTCGGCCTGCGCCACCGTGTTGCCGTCGCGGTCCATAAGCCCGGCCGATCCGTCGCGCGCCTCGCGCAGGATGGTCGAGTAGGCAGAGCGGATCAGCTTCACCCCCATCTCGCGCGCGGCGGCGATCAGCGCCTGGCTGATGACGGCATAGTCGATCGGGTTCATGGTCATTGGAGCGCGCCACTCCAGTGGCGCTCAAGGATCATGATGCGCCACTGGAGTG
>JBKBLH010000040.1:0-36809 GCA_046296475.1 Reyranella sp. | reverse complement strand
GGCCGCGGCCCTGGCGCTCATCGGCCTCACGGCCTTGTGCACCATCGAAAACGCCCTGAAGCTGCAGAAGGGCGAAACGATCCTGATCCAGGGCGGTGCCGGCGGCGTGGCGAGCTTCGCCATTCAGCTCGCCAAGCATCTCGGGGCCCATGTCATCACCACGGCAAGCGCTGCCAATGCGCCCTATCTGCGCGAGATCGGCGCCGATCGGGTCATCGACTACAATTCGACCGACTTCACCAAGGCGGTAAGCGACTGCGATGCCGTGTTCGATACCGTGGGCGGCGACGTCGCGATGCGATCGTTTTCGGTTCTGAAGCCTGGTGGACGCGCGGCCTTCATTGCCTCGGGTGCCCAGGCTCCCAAGCCCGACCGCGACGACGTCACCGCCTTGCGGCCCGCCGTTCCCCGCACCCGCGCGCATCTCGAACGCATCGTGGAGCTTCATCGCATTGGCGCCGTTCGCGTCCCTCCGATCACCGAGTTCAGCCTGGCCCAGGCGGCGGATGCTCTGCGGGTCAGCGCCGGCCGTCACCTCAAGGGCAAGCTGGTGCTCAAACTGCGGTGAGCCTCGCTTGCACGCAGGAAGGCCAGTGCCCATTTTGACAGGATCGCCCTCGTCGTCTGAGGGCGGAAAAGAGGCAGGACCGCAATGAGCAAGTCGATCAACCATCTCGCTACCGCCGACGGCCTGTTCTTCGGCAAGGGCGGACTGGACCGGCGCAAGACCGAGAAGATGGTCGACGAGGCGCTGGCGGGCACCGATGACGGCGAGTTGTTCCTCGAATACGTCCAGAGCGAGAGCCTGTCGTTCGACGACGGGAAGCTGAAGAGCGCGTCGTTCGACACCTCCCAGGGATTCGGCCTGCGTTCCGTCGCGGGCGACGTCACCGGCTTCGCGCACGCCTCGGCGCTCGACGAGCAGGCGCTGAAGCGCGCCGCCGAGACGGTGAAGACCGTGCGCGCCGGCCGCGGCGGCAAGTCCGACGAGTCGCCGCGCGGGACCAACCGCCTGCTCTATGCCGACGACAATCCGATCGACGGCGTGCCCTTCGCACAGAAGGTCGCGCTGATGCAGGAGATCGACGCCTATGTGCGGGCGAAGGAGCCCAAGGCGCGCCAGGTCTCGGTCTCGCTGTCGGGCTCGTGGCAGGTCGTGGAGATCGTGCGCGCCGGCGGCTGGCGCGCCGCCGACGTGCGGCCGCTGGTGCGGCTGAACGTCAGCGTTGTGTGCGCCGACGGCTCGCGCATGGAGGCCGGCAGCACCGGCAGCGGCCGCCGCGCCGCCTATGGCGACATCTTCCTGCCGGGCTACTGGCAGAAGGAGGCCGACGAGGCGATCCGCCAGTCGCTGGTGAATCTGGAGTCCGTCGATGCGCCGGCCGGCGAAATGCCGGTCGTGCTGGGGGCCGGCTGGTCCGGCGTGCTGTGGCACGAGGCGGTCGGCCACGGGCTGGAAGGCGACTTCCACCGCAAGAAAACCTCGATGTTCACCCATCTGATGGGCGAAATGGTCGCCTCGCCCGGAGTCACCGTGGTCGACGACGGCACGCTGAACGACCGCCGCGGTTCGCTCACCATCGACGACGAGGGCACGCCGACCCAGCGCAACGTGCTGATCGAGGACGGCCGCCTGGTCGGTCTGATGCAGGACCGAATGAACGCCCGCCTGATGGGCGTGAAGCCGACCGGCAACGGCCGTCGCCAGGGCCATGCCCATGCGCCGATGCCGCGCATGACCAACACCTTCATGCTGGGGGGCGACAAGGACCCGAAGGAGATCATCGCCTCGGTGAAGAAGGGCTTGTACTGCGCCAATTTCGGCGGCGGTCAGGTCGACATCGTGTCGGGCAAGTTCGTGTTCAGCGTGACCGAGGGCTACCTGATCGAGGACGGCAAGCTCGGACGGCCCGTGAAGGGCGCCACGCTGATCGGCGCCGGCTCCGACGCGCTGACCCGCGTCGGCATGGTCGGCAACGACATGTCGCTCGACCCCGGCATCGGCACCTGCGGCAAGGACGGCCAGGGCGTCCCCGTGGGCGTCGGCCAGCCGACCCTGCGCATCGACGCGCTCACGGTCGGCGGCACCGCGACCTGAGCGGTCATAGCGCAAAAGGAGTAGGGCCATCGCAGATGAGGCAAAGGTCCCTCACTGCGTTCGGGATGACAGCGATTGTTTGGTCGGCGCACTGCGCAAATCCCAACAAAATTGTCATCCCGAACGCAGTGAGGGACCTTTCGCTTTCCCCGGCCCTCTCTTGTAAACTTCGGTTTACAAGCGGCAAGGAAGACCCAGCAGGCGGACATTGAAGAAGCAAAGAGACTGGCGGGCACCGTCTCATCATGACTCTGCAATGGGATCTTTGAGCAATGGCAACTGTAACCAAGACCATTCCGTTCGATGCCGCTGAATTCTTCACCGATCCGGCCGATCAGGCGGAACTCCTCAATGAAGCATTCGCCAGCGGCAATGCGGCCTTCGTGGCCAATGTACTCGGCACCATTGCGCGAGCCCGCGGCATGTCCAAGGTGGCGCAGGAAGTCGGCGTGACGCGCGAGGGGCTCTACAAGGCACTGAGTGACAAGGGCGACCCGAAGCTCACGACCTTCCTCGGCGTGCTCTCCGCGCTACAACTCGAACTCGCGGCAAGGCCAGGCAAGAGTCGCAAGCCCCCTCTCGCCAAGGCAAAAACCCGTCCCCGCCGCAAAGCGGCGTAACGCGAGCGCTCTACTGCTTCTTCTTTTTCGCGGAGCGTTTGGCCTTCGCTTCCTTGTTGGCAGCGATGGCGGCGCGGATCAGAGCCTTGAAGGCCGTCTCGTTCAGTTTGCCGCCTTCGGGAATGTCGATGGCGCGGCGGGCGTTGCCGTCGAGGCTGGAGTTGAAGAGCTTCTTGGGGTCGGCGAGCGAAGCACCCCGCGCGAAGGTGAGCTTGACGACCTGCTTGTAGGTCTCGCCAGTGCAGACAATCCCGTCATGCTCAAAGACCGGCACGCCGCGCCACTTCCACTCCTCGACGATCTCGGGATCGGCCTCGTGGATCAGCTCACGGACCCGAGCCAGCGTCTCGCCGCGCCAGTCGGTCAGCTCCGCGATGCGCTTGTCGATGTTGGCGGAAGCGACGGCGCCCATGGTCAGGACTGGTAGAGGCCTTTTGATTCCGCGAGGCTGACGCAGATCGCTTCGATGGCGTCGAGGGTCGGCGTGTCGATGCCGGCGGCGCGCGCGAAGGCGACGGGGGCGCGCACGATCGCCTCGACCTCCATCGGGCGGCCGCCTTCGTAATCCTGCAGGATCGACGGACGGTGGTCTGGATAGACGCGCTTGGGCCCGTAGCGGACCTCGGGCGAATCCTCAAGCACGACGCCGTGTGCGGCCGCGACGGCCAGCGCCTCGCCATGGGCCCGGCGGGCCAGGCGGTTGACCATCGGCGTCGCCTGGATGGTCGTCGGCTCGCGCAGGATCAGGCACAGGGTCGAGCCGGTGAGGTTCGCCATCAGCTTGTGCCAGATGTCGTAGCGGATGTCGGTGGTCGAAGGCGAGGAGATGCCGGCAGCGATCAGTGTCTCGCGAAGCTTCGTGATGCGCGGCGTCTGGCGGTCGTCGGGCTCGCCGACCCAGAGCACGTTGCGATCGGGCGAGATGTTGCGCACCACGCCCGGCTCGATCACATGGTTGGATGAGGTGATGACACCGCCCAGCGTGCGGTCGAAGCCGACCGTCTTCTGCAGCGCACCGCCGGGATCGAGGCGTGACAGGTCTGGTGCCTTCGGCCGGTCCTTGCCGAGCCCATGTCCGTACCACCAGGGAATGCCGTTCTGGGCAAAGACGACGGGCGTCCCGGGGCCCAGCAAGGGCGCCACCGTGTCGGCGATCGCCGACAGGCTGGACGCCTTGAGCGTCGAGATCACCACGTCCTGCGGGCCGAGATCGGCCGGCCGGTCGCTGGCCGCGACCCGGGCGACGATGGTCTTGTCGCCCGTCAGCAGCGTGAGGCCCCTGGCCCGGATCGCCTCGAGATGGGGACCGCGCGCCACGACCGAGACCTCGTTGCCGGCCGCCGCGAGGCGCGTCGCGTAATTGCCGCCGATAGCGCCGGCGCCGAAGACGCAGATACGCATCCTAGCTCTTGGTTTCCGAAAGTCGGAGAGAGCCTAGGAAACGTGCGGCGGCAGCCTTCGTTTCCTCGTTCTTCGCGGTGACCAGCAGGCGGTAGAGCCGGTCCTTGACGATGTAGGTGCGCATCATCACGACAGCCCCCTGCTGATCGGCGATGTCGAGCGCGTAGCCATCCCAGCCCTGCAGGGTGACCGGTTCGTCGAGCACGTACTTGAACGTGGCACGGGGAAAAGCCTTCTCGGCCTCGCCGCGCCCGAGTTCGCGCGCCATCACCTTGCTGTCCTTCGACGAGAACCAGCCGGGATCGTAATCGACATAGTCGAAGTCGAACATCTCGTCGACGCGTTTGGAAGCCCACGCGACCCGTTCGCCGGCATGGCCCGTTTCCTTCTCGGTCGCCGTGCTCTTGTTGACGGGTGACGGCATCTCGAGCCGGAAGCGCAGGTCGGGGCCCACGACGGTCTGCCACTGGTCGGGCTGGGCATAGGCGACCGTCGCAACCGCGGAAAGGGCCGGCACCGTGAAAACGAACGAACGACGGGTCATGCCGGTGCTCTTCGAAAAAATCATGCCGGCGGCACCAGCTCTTCGCGCCCCGACCAGTCCCAGGCGAGACCCGTGCGCGACACGCCGAGCAGTAGCCCGTGCAGCTCCTTGGGATGGATCCAGCCGCCGTCGGGATCGGTCACCGGGTCGGACCCGCGCGGCGTGTAGCGGGCGTTCGCGTCGAGCAGGCGCTGGCGCACGTTGGGCCAGTCATGGACCTCGACGTAGCACATGTAGAGCGAGTCGCCGTGCTTGTGGGCGAAGCGGCCCATCGCATGCACGTCGTCGGTCACCTGGCTCAGCTCGATGCGGTCGAGCCGGTTGGGCGGATCGAACAGGGTGAGCGTGCCGATGTAGCCGAAGCGCTCGCTGCCGATCTCGCTGAAGCGCGAGGGATCGAGCCCGAACAGGCCGGCATAGACCGCGGCGACGCGGCGCCAGTCGCTGATCAGCGTGTTGGTGGTCTCGTAGAGGAACGATACCGGCCCGACCCGCGGCCGGTAGGTGCTCTCTGAGATCACGATCGGCAGACCGAAGGTCGCGTCGTTCGCGAGGTAGAGCTGCCCGTTGTCGCGGTCATAGCCGATGCCGAGGCCGTCCCAGCGCCTCACCATGCCGTCGAGGTCGGCGGTGCAGTAGCCCGCGGTCATGAGTCCTTCGCCGCGGCGGCTCAGGAAATCCTGGGTAAGACCCGCGCCGTCGGGCTCGCAGAGCTCGAACTCGCTCTCGCCGACGGCGATGATGGTGCGCCTGGCCGACAGGTGCCGGCTATGGTCGTGCCGTGACACCTGGCTGCCGAGCAACTGGCCGAAGCGCTGCGCCGCCTTGGCGGCGTCATGCACGGCGATCTGGACGCGGTCGCAACGATCGAGCATGCCGCGACCTTACCTCAGTAGGCACACTCGCGGAACAGCGCCGCGAACGATCCCTTCCACTCGCCGTTCCACTTGGCGAGCAGTTCGTCGGCCGGGGCCTGGCCGCTGGCGACCGCACGGTCGAGCGGCGCGAGGTACATGGTCTCGTCGGCGCCGTCCGCGTTGAGCTGCCCGCGCGCCCGCAGCCCCGCGTGGGCGATCTCGACGACGTCGCGCGCCAGTTCCGAGAGGACACGCCCCCGGAACGTCGTGGCGAGGCCCGACTTCGGCGTCTCGGCGCGCAGGAAATCGTGGTCGGCCGTGCTCCAGTCCTTCACCAGGTCCCAGGCCGCATCGAGGGCCGTCTCGTCGTAGAGCAGCCCCACCCACAGCGCCGGCAGTGCGTTCAAGGCGCCCAGCGGACCGGAGTCCGCGCCGCGCATTTCGAGGTAGCGCTTCAGCCGCACCTCGGGGAAGGCGGTGGTGATGTGATCGGCCCAGTCGTTGATCGACGGCAGTTCGCCCGGACGTGCCGGCAGCCTGCCCTTCAGGAAGTCGCGGAAGCTCTGGCCGGACGCGTCGATGTACTTGCCGTCGCGATAGACGAAGTACATCGGCACGTCGAGCATGTAGTCGGCATAACGCTCGAAGCCGAACCCGTCCTCGAACACGAAGGGCAGCATGCCGCAGCGGTCGGGATCGGTGTCGGTCCAGATGTGGCTGCGATAGCTCTTGAAACCGGCCTCCTTGCCTTCCTTGAACGGTGAGTTGGCGAACAGGGCGGTGGCGATCGGCTGCAGCGCCAGCGAGACCCGGAACTTCTTCACCATGTCGGCTTCGGAGTCGAAGTCGAGATTGGTCTGCACGGTGCAGGTGCGCAGCATCATGTCGAGGCCGAGCTTGCCCTTCTTGGGCATGTACTCGCGCATGATCTTGTAGCGGCCCTTGGGCATCCAGTGCATGTCCTCGCGCGTCCATTCGGGCGCGAAGCCCAGCCCGATGAACGACGCGCCGATCTCGCCCGCGACCTGCTTCACCTCGTCGATATGCTGGCCGTTCTCGGCCGCGGCCTCGTGCAGCGTCGCGAGCGGCGCACCCGACAATTCGAACTGACCGCCCGGCTCCAGCGTGATGCTGGCCTTGCCGCGCAGCAGGGCGATCGGGTTGTTGCCCTCGACCACCGGCTCCCAGCCGAACCGGGTCAGCCCCTCGAGCATGGCGCGGATGCCGTCGGGCCCATCGTAGGCAAGCGGCTTCAGGGTGGCGGTGTGGTAGCCGAACTTCTCGTGCTCGGTGCCCATGCGCCACTGGGCGCGGGGCTTGTTGCCGGCCGCGAAATACTCGATCAGCTGTCGCCGATTTTCGATCGGCGCGCCGCCGCCCGACGGAGGTGCGGACATACGATCATCTCTCCCTGATCGCTCCGCGCCCTGTAGGGGTTCCTGGAGCGGCGCGGTCGCATGAGAAAACCTCACCCGAGCCCGCGGCTGGTTCATCCTGTTCGATTCGCTCTGTCCCACATCGCCGGGGGCCTGCGCAAGCGCTCAGACGGCCACCCTGGAGGTGCGATAATCGCCGCTGAGACGCGGTGTCGGGCGCCGCCAGTCGCCGACCAGCGCCTGCCAGCATGCAAGCGCTGCCAGCGCCGCGGTGTCGGCCCGAAGGATGCGCGGACCGAGGCCCACAGACGTTACATCCTTTATGCGACGGAGCGCCTGCAGCTCGATTTCGGCAAAGCCGCCCTCGGGGCCGATCACGATGGCCCAGGGTGCCGCGCGCGCCGCATCGTCGAGGGTCGACAGGGCGTCGGCGATGGGCGGTCCGCCGCCCGTCTCGTCGCACATCATCAGGCGCCGCCCCTCGGGCCAGCCCTCCAGCAGCTTCGCGAGGTCGATCGAGTCGCGGACTTCGGGCACCGTGAGCCGCTCGGTCTGCTCCGCCGCCTCCATCGCATTGGCACGCAGCCGCGCGACATTGACCCTTTCGACCGCAGTGTGTCGCGTCACCACCGGCTGCAGGACGGAGGCCCCCAGCTCGGTCGCCTTTTCGGCGATGTAGTCGATGCGGGCGCGCTTGACCGGCGCGAAGCACAGCCAGACATCGGGCTCGGGTGCCTGCTCGCGCAAGCGCTCGTCCAGTTGGGCTGCGGCGGACTTCTTGCCGCGGAACGACAAGGTGGCGCGCCACTCGCCGTCGCGCCCGTTGAACAGCAGCAGCGGCGAGCCGTCCGGGCGCCGCATCACGTTGCGCAGATAGTGGAGCTGCGCCTCGTCCAGCAGGACTTCGCCGCCGGCCGCCAGATCGGCCTCGACGAAGAGACGTGCCGTACTCATCTATTTGCCTTCATGGATCATTGTCGCGCATAGCTGCATGATGGACCGCATGATGATGCCATGACCACCGGGCGGACAACCGGCTTCACGGATATAGACCGTACGCACTGGACGCTGCGCTATCTGCCGCCCTGGGCGCGTCCCTATGGGCGGCTCGCGCGCTGGGACCGGCCGATCGGCATCTGGCTGCTGCTGTTTCCCTGCTGGTGGTCGTCGGCGCTGGCCGCCGCCCCCAACTGGGCGCAGCTCGCGGGCTACATGGCGCTGTTCGCGGTCGGCGCCATCGCCATGCGCGGCGCCGGCTGCACCTGGAACGACATCGTGGATCGCAAGGTCGATGCGGGCGTCGAGCGCACACGCGGCCGGCCCCTGCCGTCGGGCGAGCTGAAGCTGCACCACGCGCTGATCTGGATGGCGCTGCAGGGCGCGGTGGGCGCCGCCGTGCTGTTCAAGCTCAACAAGTTCGCAGGCGGCGTGGCGCTGCTCTCGCTGGTGCTGGTGGCGATCTATCCGACGATGAAGCGGATCACCTCCTGGCCGCAGGTGGTGCTGGGCTTCGCCTTCAACTGGGGCGCGCTGGTCGGCTACGCCGCCGTCACCGGCACGCTTTCCTGGGCCACCGTCGCGCTCTATTTCGGCGGCGTCGCGTGGACGATGGTCTACGACACGATCTACGCCATGCAGGACCAGCGCGACGATGCGGTGGTCGGCGTGCGCTCGACGGCCCGCCGGTTCGCCGCCGCACCGCGGCGCTGGCTGAGCTTCTTTGCCGTGCTGGCGATCGGATTCTGGATCGCTACCGGACTGCTGGCGCCGCTCGGCATCGGGTACTTCGTCCTGCTGGCCGGCATCGCCGCGCATCTCTGCTGGCAGATCGCGCTGCTGAAGCCTCACGACCAGGCCGACTGCCTGATGCGCTTCAAGTCCAATCGGCTGGTCGGGTGGTTGATGCTGCTGGCGCTCGTCGTCGACAAGGTGCGCTGATGTCCAGGCTGCCCGAGAATCCCGAAGCGTTCATCCGCACGAACACCGCGCTCGAGGCGCCGGCGATGGTGCCCGAGTTCAAACTGTGGCTGGCCAGCGAGTATGTGCCGATCTGGCAGGCGACCGAGGCATGGCTCGAGGAAAGGAACGTCGACCCGCCCTACTGGGCTTTCTGCTGGCCAGGCGGCCAGGCGATCGCACGATACCTGCTCGACCATCCGGAAGTCGTTGCCGGGAAGCGCGTGATCGACTTCGCGGCCGGCTCGGGCGTTTCCTCGATGGCGGCGGCTCGCTGCGGCGCAGCCTCGGTGGTCGCCAACGACATCGACCGGCTGTCCCTGGTCGCCGCCCGCCTCAACGCCTCGGCGAACGGTCTTTCCATCGAGACGAGCAGCGAGGACTGGCTGGCGGGCGCGCCGGGAGCCCCCGAGGCCGACGTGGTGATCGCGGGCGACGTCTGTTACGAGCGCGAGATGTCGGTCCAGGCGCTGGCCTGGCTGCGCAGCCATGCCGCCAGGGGCCGGCTGGTCCTGCTGGGCGACCCGGGCCGCAACTATTTCAGCGCCCAGGGCCTGGACGAGCTCGGCCGCTACGAAATCCCGACCTCGCTGCAGCTCGAGAACCGGGGCATGCGCGAGACCGTGGTCTGGCGGGTCCTGCCGGTTTCCTGAGGCTGTTCGCTGGCGGGCTGTTATAATTCCGTAACTGTTCTTTCACAGATGGATCGGGGTACAGCAGAGCCATGCCCCCTAGCACGAAGAAAACGAAGATCGCTGCGGCCGATTTCGCGAGCCTGTACGAAGGCTTCAACGCCCCGGTCTCGCGCTTCGACTGTGGCCGCAAGTGCGCGCCGCTGAACGATGGCGAACCGGTCTGCTGTTCGACGCAGAACGCGGTGCCGGTGGTGCACAAGGCCGAATGGGAATTGCTCAAGACCCGAACCGACCTGTGGTCCAAGTTCAAGCCCTACGACTACTCGACCCGGATGATCGTCGAGGAGCTGACCTCCGACTGCATGGCCATTCACTGCAAGGGCGCGCGGCACTGCGAGCGCGACAACCGCACGATCGCCTGCCGCGGCTTCCCCTTCTATCCCTACCTCACGCGGCAGAAGCAGTTCGTCGGCATCGGCACCTACTGGGTGTTCGAGGATCGCTGCTGGATGATGTCCAACCTCGAGGTCGTCGATCGCAGGTTCGTCGAGGAGTTCATCGCCACCTACGAGGCGCTGTTCGTGAAGGACAAGGACGAGTTCGACACCTACGTCACCTTCTCCGCCACCGCGCGGCGGACCTTCTCGCGCTGGAAGCGCGAGATCCCCCTGCTCGGCCGCCGGGGCGAGCTGCTGATCGTGACGCCCTCGACCGGCGAGATCCGGCCCGGCAAGGCGAAGGATTTTCCGAAGAGGGAGCCCTTCAACTCCGAGAAGAACTACAAGCAGGCCATCAAGGACGCCGGCGGCGTCTATCCCGAGGACGGCCTGCGCCCGGCCTGACCTCTCAGCGCCGCCACGTCGCGGCTTCGGCCGGTGAGGCATTGCACGCCGCGGCGACCAGTGCGGCCGTCAGCAGCGTCGACTGCCGCAGCTCACTTTGCGCAACCTTGTCGCGCGTATCGGCGGGCGTGAGCACGACGCGCAGATGGGCATTGGGCTCGTCGAAACCTGCCACCAGCCGGATCGCCGGAATGCCACCCGCCGCGAAGTTCGCGTGGTCGGAATTGGTCATCAGCGGCCGCACGGTGCGCAGGGAATGGCCATTGGCCTCGGCAACGCCCAGGAGGAACGGCTCGACGCCGGCATAGCCGCTGGTGAGCGCGGCGAGGTTCGGACTGCCCGCCACCGAATCGAGATTGACGTTGAGCGCGATCTTCGCGCGTTCGCCCTCGCCCAGCGCCTGTACGTACTGCGCCGAGCCGGTCAGCGCCCATTCCTCGACGCTGAAGAACATCACCCTGAGGCCGCGCCGCCACTTGGCGACCTCGGGCGACAGCGCGCGCGTCACCGCGAGCACGGCCGCAAGGCCGGTGCCGTTGTCCATCGCGCTCTCGGCAAGGTCGTGGCCGTCGACATGCGCCGACAGCACCACCCATTCGTCGGTCTGGCCGGGATAATCGAAAACCAGCGTCTCGGTCTCGGCCGGCCCTTCGGCGGTCTCGATGGTGATCGTGACGGTGGGAAAGCCCGTCGGGCGGCGTGCCAGCTTGGCCGCCGTCTCGGGCGAGATGCCGAGTGCGGGGATACCCTCGCCCGAGTCGCGGCCCGACGAGCCCGCCACCACGTGGCCCGCGAGCGGCCCACCGATCAGGAATCCCACGGCGCCATGGGCGCGCGCCATGTCGTACTTGCGGCGGCGATGGATCGTGCCCGCCGCGAACATCAGCTCGTGCCGCACCAAGACGATGCGGCCTGCGATCTCGGCCTTGTGTGCCTCGAATTCGTCGGGCGTGCCGCGGCCGAGATCGATCACCTCCGCCGTCAGGCCGGGCGTGGCGATGGTGCGCACCAGCGGATGGCAGGGTGCGAAGGCGCCGCCCGGCAGTTCGAGCGTCGCCGACTTCGCCTGCCAACCGTTGTAGGGGACCGGGATCGACCGGCCCGAATTGGCCGGGGATGCCGCGCGCACCCGCTCGCGCAACAGGGCGAACGCCCTCCTTTCGCTCTCCGTGCCCGCCAGGCGCCCGCCGCAATCGCAGATGTCGTTGAAGTCGCGCCATAGCGCCTCGTCGGCCGCGAGACGGCCCATCAGATTGGCGTCGAGACGCATCGTTCACCCTTTGAGTTTGTCGTCGAGCATGTCGAGAAACGCCGTCGCGAGCACCGAGGGCTCGCGGTCGCGGCGATGGAAGGCGCCGATGTCGTAGGTGACCGCCGGCTCGAAGGGCCGCATCACGAGTCCGAGATGCTCGAAGCTGCGTGCCGACAGCGGATCGACGATCGACCATCCGGCGCCCGCGGCCACGAGGCCGCAGAGGCTCGCGAAGAACTCGGCCTCGACCACGGCGTTGATGGATGCGCCCGCCGCCGAGAAGATGCCGCGGATGCGATTGGGCACCTGGTGCGAGCGCGCCGGCATCACCATCGGATGCGGGCCGAGCAGTTTCGGCGTCAGCAGCTTGTGCGAGGCGAGTGCATGGCGCGGCGGAAGGATGGCGACGCAGCGCATCGCGTAGCGCCGGACCTCGACCTGACTCTCGTCGATCGGCAGCTCGGCGATGCCGATGTCGAAACTCTCGGTCGGCAGGAGCTGGCTCACCACGTCGGAGTGGCGCGAGATCAGCCGCACCGACACGCCGGGACGTTCGGCCAGGAACTGCGCCACCAGACTGGGCAGGAGAGAAATGGCCACAGAGGGGTGGCTGGCGATCGCCAGGCGCCCCGACTGACCCTCCCGGATCTGTACCGTCGCGGCCTGCAGCCGGTCGACCTCGCCCAGCACGCGGCTTGCTTCGGCATAGAACAGGATGCCCTCGGCCGTGGGCTTCAGCCGGCCGTTGGCGCGCTCGAAGAGCGGGAAACCCACCGTCTCCTCCAGACGGGCGATCTGGGTGCTGACGGCGGGCTGGGTCACGCCCATGGCGCCCGCGGCAGCGGTCATGGAGCGGTGATCGACCACCGCCCGGAAGGCTTCGAGGAGCTTGACGTCCATACTCTATAAACAGTCGTTATCGGTTATTTGGGCGATTCACCGGACATCTACTAGCAAAACACCTGCCGATTTGGCAGTCTTCATCTAGCGGCATAGGAATTGCTTATGGAGTGACATGAGCAGCACGAGCCCCCTCATCCTCGCGGACGGCATAACGAAGCGCTTCGGCGCCAACCAAGTGCTGACCCGGGTGTCGCTGGACGTCCTGGAGCGCGACGTCGTCTGCGTCGTGGGCCCCTCGGGCTCGGGCAAGACCACGCTGCTGCGCTGCCTGGCCCTCCTGGAGGAGCCGAGCGAGGGCCGCGTGGTGATGGAAGGCGTGCCCATATCGACGCCGTCGCCCAACAAGCAGGTGAAAGCCGCCGCGCGCGAGGTCCGGTCCGAGATCGGCATGGTGTTCCAGCACTTCAATCTCTGGCCGCACATGTCGGTGCTGCAGAACCTGATCGAAGCGCCGATGCGCGTGAAGAAGATGCCCCGGGACAAGGCCGTCGCCATCGCCGAGTCTCTCCTGAAGAAGGTCGACCTGTTCGAGAAGCGCGACGCCTATCCCGCGCGCCTGTCGGGCGGCCAGCAGCAGCGCGTGGCGATTGCCCGCGCCTTGGCCATGTCGCCCAAGGTCCTGCTGTTCGACGAGGCAACCAGCGCGCTCGATCCCGAGTTGCGCCGCGAAGTGCTGGCGGTCATGCGCCAGCTCGCGCGCGAAGGCATGACCATGCTGGTCGTCACCCACGAGATGGGCTTCGCGCGCCATGTCGGCACGCGCACCGTGTTCATGGATCGAGGCGAGATCGTCGAGGCGGCGCCGGGTTCGGCCTTCTTCGATGCGCCGCAGACGGAGCGCGCCCAGCGCTTCCTGCAGCAGTTCGCGGACGAGTGATGGGGAAGGTCAACAAGGGAGACCGATGATGGGTATGGCAAGGATATTGGGTGCGCTCGCGCTGGCGGGCACGATTGGCGCATTTTCGATCACGGGTGCGGAAGCGCAGCAGACGCAGTCGCGTCTCTACGAGGTGACCAAGAGCAAGAAGCTCCGGGTCTGCCAGTTCCCGCTCTACTATTCGATCTCGTTCCGCAATCCCAAGACCGGCGAGATCGAGGGCATCGACGCCGACCTCGCGAAGGAATTCGCCAAGGAACTCGACGCCAAGCTGGAGATCGTCGAATCGAGCTTCGGTTCGTTCATCGCCGATCTGCAGGCCGGCAAGTGCGAGATCGGCATGTTCGGCGTCGGCGCCACGATGAAGCGCGGACAGGCCGTCGAATTCTCCAAGCCCTACCTGCTGACCAACCTCTACGCAGTCACGCGCAAGGACAGCAAGATCAAGAAGTGGGAAGACATCGACAAGAAGGGCGTGAAGGCGGCCGTTTCCCTCGGCAGCTACATGGAGCCCTTCATGAAGGGCTATGTGAAGAACGCCGAGGTGGTCTCGGTGGCGCCGCCCAACACGCGCGAAGCCGAACTGGTCGCCGGGCGGGTCGACGTCATCATCACCGACTTCCCGACGGCCATCAAGGTGACCGACGAGTTCGACTGGGCGACCTACATCCTGCCCAACGAGAAGCTCGCCATCACGCCCTACGCCTATGTCGTGCCTCAGGGCGACCAGATCTGGCTGAACTACGTCAACCTGTTCGTCGACACGATCAAGCTCGACGGCCGGCTGCTGAAGTACGCCAGGAAGCACAAGCTCGACCCGATCGTCGCGCCGTAGGCGTCGCGCCGTAAGAACCACTCATGGCCGGGGGCGCGTCACTCCAGTGGCGCGATCATGACGCGTCACTGGAGTGACGCGCCCCCGGCGAGAGGTAACGATGTTCAAGTACCAATTCCGCTGGGACACGGTCTGGGGAAGCTTCGACTTCCTGATGGGCGGCCTGCAGATGACGTTGATCATCTCGGCCATCACGCTGATCCTGGCGATGATCGGCGGGCTGATCATCGCCCTGCTCGACATGTCGCGCTTCCGGCCGCTGCGCTGGATCGGCATCTCGATCGGCGAGATCGTCCGCAACACGCCGATCCTGGTGCAGCTCCTGTGGGTCTACTACGTGCTGCCGATCGTGTTCGGCGTGCGCATCGAGGCGCTGGTCGCACTCATCATCGGCCTCGCCCTCTACCAGGCGGCCTTCATCTCCGAGGTCTACCGCTCCGGCATCCAGAGCGTGCCCAAGGGCCATCGCGAGGCCGCTCAGGTTCTGGGCCTGACGCCGATCCAATCGTTCAACCGCATCGTGCTGCCACAGGCGATCCGGATGACCCTGCCGCCACTCGCCTCGAACTTCGTGCAGCTCATCAAGTTCTCCTCGCTGGGCGCCGTCATCTCGGTGAGCGAGATCACCCGCCGCGGCATGGAGCTCTCGGCCACCAACTTCCGGCCGCTCGAGACCTTCACCTTCATCGCGGTCGTCTACTTCTTCATCTGCTGGCCGCTCGCCATGGCCATCCGCTTCTGGGAACGCAGGCTGCAGGCTCGCTGATGTCTCCGAGAATCCGCAGCGAGCTGGCGCGCAGGGTCGACGCCTCGCTCGACCGTCTCATCGAAGTGACGCAACGTCTGGTGGCCGTTGCCTCGCCCAACCCGCCGAGCGACACGTTCGACGTGGCGCAGGTGGCCGAAGCGCTGCTGCGCGAGATCCCCGGCATCGAGATCGAGCGGGTCGAGCCCGAGCCGCGCATCGTCTCGCTGATCGGCCGCATCCGCGGCCGCGCACCGGGCCGCCGCCTGATCTTCAATGGCCATCTCGACACCTTCCCGCTGCTGGAGAACCTGCCCTGGACCGTGCCGCCGCTGGGCGGCGTGCTGAAGGACGGCAGGCTCTACGGGCGTGGCGTCTGCGACATGAAGGGCGGGATCGCCTGCTCGCTCCTGGCGGCCGCCCTGCTGGCCGAGAACCGGGATGCCTGGGATGGCGAGGTCGTGCTGACCCTGGCGGGCGACGAGGAGAACATGGGCTCGCTGGGCTCGGGCCATCTCCTCAAGAATTACCCGCACGCCGCCGGCGACGCCAACATCTGCGGCGACGTCGGCTCGCCCAAGGTCGTGCGCTTCGGTGAGAAGGGCCTGATGTGGGTCGAGGTCGAAGCCACTGGCTCGCCCGCGCATGGCGCCCATGTGCACAAGGGCACCAACGCCATCGACCGGCTGCGCGCCGCTCTCGACTGCCTGAAACAGCTGGAGGACGTTCCGTTCCAGTCACCGCCGGTCGTCACGCAGGCGATCGGAAAGGCCAAGCCGATCTCGGAACCCCTGTCGGGTGCCGGCGAGGCCGACACGCTGTCCCGCGTCACGGTGAACATCGGCACGATCGAGGGCGGCACCTCGCCCAACCTCGTGCCCACCCATGCCATCGCCCGTGCCGACATCCGCCTCCCGGTCGGGATCACGACGGACGTGCTGGCCGCCAGGCTCGACGAATGGCTGGCGCCGCTCGACGGCGTGACCTGGAAGGCGATCCGTCGCTTCGAGCCTTCGTTCACCGATCCCGGCCATGAGATCGTGACCCGCACCGCCGCCGTCGCCGCCGAGGTGCTGGGCGAGACGCCCGCGGTGAACATGAGGGTCGGCGGTTCGGACTCGCGCTGGTATCGCATGTTCGACGTGCCGACCGTGGTGCTGGGCCTCACGCCCTTCAACATGGGCGGCGCCGACGAGCATGTGCTGGTGGACGAGCTGCTGGCCGTCGCCAAGATTCACACGCTGGTAGCCTACGACTTCCTCTCCGCGGAGCCCTGACATGGACCGTCTGTCCGACGACGAATTGTTCACCCTGCCCATGACCTTCATGGGCGTGCCCTACGGCCGCCCGGGCCCGGCCAACAAGGCCGCCATCCTCGGCATCCCGTTCGACTGCGGCACCAACATGCGTATCGGTGCCCGCGGCGGCCCGGACTCGGTGCGCCAGCAGTCGCAGCTCATGCGCCGCTTCAACCCGACCAACGCCGACTTCGATCCCGCCTTGGCGCTGGGCCTGGTTGATTGCGGCAACGTGAAGCTCACCCCCTCGAAGATCGTCGATGCCTTCGAGCGGATCGAGCAGGCGGCGGACCGCATCGTCGAAGCCGGCGCCGTGCCCATCACCATCGGCGGCGACGGTTCGGTCACCGTCCCGGTCGCCCGCGCCGTCGGCAAGAAGTACCCGAGGATGGCGGCGCTCCACATCGATTCGCACACCGATTCCTACCCCTACGGCCGGGAGGAGAAGTACAACTCGGCCACCCAGTTCACCCATGTCGCCGAGGAGGGCCTCGTCGATCCCGAGTTCTCCTGGCATGTCGGCATCCGCAGCACGACCTACGCGCAGGGCGTCGTGCCGCGGGCCCTGAGCCTCGGCTACAAGGTCGTGTCGATCGACGAGCTGGTGCGCGGCGGCTTCGCCCAGCGCATGGCCGAGTTCCGCGACAAGGTCGGCAAGCGACCGGTCTATCTCTGCTTCGACATGGACGTGTTCGATCCGTCCTGCGCGCCCGGCGTCTGCACCCCGTCCTGGGGCGGCCTCAGCGCCCGCGAAGGCATCGACCTGCTGCGCTGCCTCACCGACCTGAACATCGTGGCCGTCGACGTGAACACGGTGAGCCCGCCGCAGGACGTTAACGGCATGGCCGCGCACCTCTGCTCGCACGTGATCTACGAGACGCTGGTGCTGCTCTGCCGGCAGATGGGACTGGACGCCGCCTAGCGCAGATACTTCGCGAAGAACGCTCTCGTCCGCGCCTCGGCGTCGGGAGCGGCGACCCCGTCGTAGGCAAGATGGTGCTGTTTGCCGGCGGCGCCCGACACGGTGCGGTCGGGAGCCCTCGAATCGAAGCTGTGATAGGCGTCGGGAAAGTAGACAGCCTCGACGAGATCTACGCGCTGCAGGCCCGAGACCAGGCTCCGGCAGCGGTCGGCCGGCGTCCAGTCGTCCTTGTCGCCGGCCAGCAGCAGGACCGGAATGTCGACTCCGACATCGAACTTCGGATTGCAGCCGGGATAGTAGGCGACGCCAGCCGCCAGGCCGCGCTGCGCCAGGCCGAAGTTCTTCTGCGCCGAGCGGATCACCGTCGAGCCGCCATGGCTGTGGCCGATGATCCCGATCCTGCCCTTCACGACGTCCGGCCGCGTGGCGAGATAGTCGAGCGCGCCGGCAACGTCGGCAACGCGCATGTTCGGCGTCACCACGCCGGGCGTCGTGCACACGGCCTTGGTGCCGCGCGGGACGAAGGAATCCGGTGCCAGTACGAGGTAACCCCAGCTCACCAGCAGCTTGCTCCACCTCTCGGTGTGCGCGTTCGTGCCGGCGCAGCTGTGGGCCAGGATGATCGCCGGGAACGGTCCGTCGCCGGACGGCTTGTAGACCCAGCCCTTCACCACGGGCCCGGCCTGGCTGTTGCCGACGGTCACGCTTGGGAAATCGACCGGTTGCGCGGCAGCGGAGCCGGCAAACAGCAGGAAAACGAGGATCGGCAGCCAGCGCGTCATGGCACACCATAGATCGAGATGGGAACAGCAAGGCCGCGCAGCACATGCTCGCCCAGCGGTTCGAGCGGCCGCTCGAGAAGGCGCATCACGGGTTCGGTGACGACGATGGAACGGCCCAGCGACTTGCTGAGCGCCTCGACGCGGCTGGCGGCGTTGACGGCCCGGCCGATGACCGTGAAGTCCAGCCGCTCGGGCGCACCGACATTGCCGAAGAACACTTCGCCGTCGTGCAGGGCTATTCCGGTGCGCAAGGGCCGCCAGCCGGAGATGCTTGCGAAGGCCTGCGAATCTTCGTTGAGGCGTTCGATCGCTTGCAGTGCCCCCTGCGCGGCGCCCAGTGCCGCCGCGGCCGCGGCTCTTTCATCGGGAAAGGCCGAATAGGGAAACACCGCCAGCAGCCCGTCGCCGATGAACTTAAGCACCTCCCCGTCATGCGCGAGGACCGCCCCGACCAGGCATTCGAAATATCCGTTCAGCAGGGCGATCATGTCGGGGCCGTCGAGCCGGTCGGCGAGATCGGTGAAGCCGCGCAGGTCCGACGCCCAGATGATGGCGCGGATCGGCTCCCCGGATCCGCGCTTGATCGAGCCGCGCAACACACGCCCGCCGGCGGCCGCTCCAAGATAGGTGTCGAGAACGTTGGCGGCGATCCTGAGGGCGATGTGCCGCTCGACATGAAGTGCGGCGAGCCGCAGGAGCCGCGTGAGGTCCCTGAACTGGGCTTCCGGGAAGCCGCCGGCACGCTTCGTCGCCACCGTCGCGGCATTGTGGTAGGGGCCGCCCGCACGCAACGGAATGGCAGCGTATTCGACGTAACCCTGTCGCGCGAGCTCGCCCATCAGCGGGAAGCGCTGCGCATCATCGCCGGTCCGGCCCCTGAAGGCCTCTCCCGTCTCGATCACTTGGAACAGCGGATTGCGACGGTAGGCATCGTCGGCCAGCGCCGCTTCGGCCACCCTGACCTCGTCGCAGAGTCCGTCGACGCGGTTCCAGTTCCAGGCAAATCCGAAGAGCTGGGGATGCAACGTCCCGACATGCAGGCTGGCCCGGTCGAGCGGCAGCCCCGCCGCGACGAGGCGCCAGCACAGTTGTTCGAAGAAGGGCAGGACATCCTCTTCACCGAGGGCGTCCGTCAGAAGCCAATTCTCGAGATCGGCGACCGATGCGGTTCCCGCCGCGACGTCCGGGCCGCCGTCGGCCCTGCGGTGCAGCGAGACCGCCGCGGGATAGGTCCGCGGCGCAGGATCGGGACGGGCCACCGGCATGGTCCGCCATCTTCCCACCGGCCCGGCCGGCCCGCCATCGGGAAGATGGCGCGCGCCCCGCCTACTAGGCCGTGAGCATCGAGGAAGCCCGGTCGAGCGAGACCGGCTGCTCGCCGAGCAGCGCGGAGATCGCTTCCTCTTCCCAGTCACCGCCATCGGCGGCGAGCTTGGGGCGGTCCGAAAGGCGGTGTTCCAGAACGAAGCGGGCCATCAGCATGCGCCTTGCATCGCCACCGGCCGCGGCGAGCCGGGCGCCTTCGTGGGCCATCAGCACCGCGGTGGTGACGTGATAGAGCGCGCTCGCCGCCACCCGGCTGAAGCGCTCCTTCGATGGCGTGTCGGCGACCTCCTCGGCAAAGCGGAGGGCCTGTGCCAGCGTCGTCTCGAGCCGCGTCCGGAACTGGCCGGGGAGACCGCGCGTATCGGCCAGCCGCTCGCCCAGCGCTTCACCCAGCTGGACATGCGCGCGTTCCTTGCCGACCGCCCGCTGGATGACGTCGAGGGCATTGACGCTCGACGTGCCGTCCCAGATCACGCCGAGATGGGCGTCCCGCACCAGCCGGGCGTTCGGCCAATCCTCGATGTAGCCGTTGCCGCCGCGCGCCTCCATCGCCGCGGTAGCGACGGCGATGTTGTCGCGCGAGGCGCGGTACTTGCCGATCGGCGTGAGGATGCGCACCACCTTCGCGGCGACCGGATCGTCGGGCCGCCCCATCATGGTGGTGGTCAGCATGAGGGCCGACAGCGCCTGCTCGGTCTTGATCAGCATCTTCACGAGCTGGCGGCGCATCAGCGGGTGGTCGATCACCCGCCGCCCGAAGGCATTGCGGTGACGCGCCACCTGCATCGATTCGTTGAGGCAGCGCCGCATCATGCCGGCGGCGCGCGTCAGGTGGGACACGCGGCTGGGATTGACCATCTCCAGCATCTGCTTCATGCCGCGATCGATCTCGCCGAGCTGGTAGGCGACGGCGCCCTCGAAGACGATCTCGCCGCTCGGCATCGACTTGCTGCCGAGCTTGTCCTTCAGCCGCACGATCCGATAGTCGTTCCGCGACCCGTCAGGCAGCGTCCGCGGCATCAGGAAGAGACCGAGACCGCGGCTTCCCTGCCGTGCGCCTTCGGGGCGGGCCAGCAGCACCGCGACATCGCCGTCGGCATTGGAACAGAACCACTTCTCGCCGTAGAGGCGCCACTGTTCGCCGTCGCGCACGGCCGTCAGCTCGGCCGCGCCGGCGTCGGAGCCGCCGATCTTCTCGGTCATGAACTGCGCGCCGTAGAGCAGCCGGTCCATGTCCTGCGTCAGCATGCGGTCGAGATAGCGTGCCTTGAGCGCCTCGCTGCCGTAGCGCTCGAGCAGGTCGGACGTGCAGTCGGTCAGGTTGACCGGGCACAGCACGCCGAACTCGGCCTGGGAGAACAGATAGAAGAAGGCCTGCTTGGCGAGGATCGGCATCCTGTCGTGCCAGCCCAGCACGCCAGGCCGGTGCGTCATGGCATGCATGCCGAAGCGGGCGAAGGCGATGCTGCGAATCTCGTCATAGGCAGGATGGACCTCGATCCATTCCTCGTCGCGGCCGAACCGGTCGCGCCGGTGCAGCACCGGCGGATGCTTGTCGGCGAGGTCGGCGAGCCGGTTCAGGCGTCCGCCCGCGAGCTCGCCCAGTTCGTTCAGGTGCCTGGTCAGATGGGCGAGCAGCGGCCCGTCCATGTAGAGACCGAGCAGATCCCGAAGGCTCTGGTCGATCGCAAAGAAGTTGAGCCCGCTGCAGTCCGGCGCGATGTGCTCGGAGCGTTGGGCGACGGCCGACCGTCCGGCGAGCGAGGCCGGAACGGACAGGGCGGAGGTAATGGGAGAAAGGTCATTCATGGGAGCGGAGCATGCGTAGAGTCCTGCGCACACTCAAACGATTACTTCTCCCAGCATTTTGAGCCATACTCAATGCCGTGACCACCCGCCGATTGCCTCCCCTTCACGCCGTCCGGGCCTTCGAGGCGGCCGCGCGACACCTGTCGATCACGCACGCCGCCCGGGAGTTGAACGTCACGCCGGGCGCGGTCAGCCGCCATGTGCGGACCCTCGAGGAGACCCTGCAGGCTTCTCTGTTCGTGCGGCGCGCCACCGGGCTCGAACTGACGCCGGTCGGCCGGTCGCTGGCCGATGGGACACGCGAGGCGCTGGACCGCCTGGAAGAAGCCACCGCCGGTGTCCGGCTGCGCCACTACCGGCAGCTCTCGATCGGGGTCTATGGCCATTTCCTGTCGCGCGCGCTACTGCCGCTCCTGGCACGCCTGCGTCGCGATCTTCCCGAACTGGCAGTCGACTTCCATGCGAGCACCAACCCGCTCGACCTGCTGCCCAGCCGTTTCGATGCGGTGATCGCGGTCTCGGGAATCGGTCGGCAGTCGGGCCTCGTCGTGCGGCCGCTGATGCCGATCACGACCGTGGTGGTCGCGGCGACCGCGCGGCTGCGCAAGGGTGCTGTCGACTTCGCCCGGGTGCCGTTGCTCCATACCCGACCGCGTTCCGAGGACTGGCGGCGCTGGCTGGATCATGCCGGCTTCCTCGCCGTGCCGGTGCGCGGCGGCAGCACCTTCGAGAGCGCCAGCCAGACGCTGGAGGCGGTGGTTGCCGACCTCGGGCTGGGCATCGCCATCGAAGGGCTGCTCGGGCCCGACCTCAAGGCGGGCCGCATCGCCATCGCCCATCCGGCCCGGCGCCCGACGCGCCGGCACTTCACGTTGCAGTACGACGTCCGCTTCGCCGACGACGCGTCGCTCGTGGCTTTCGCCGACTGGCTGTGCGGGGCGCTCGAGTCCGGACGACACTATTCCGGCTGAGCGCCCGGTCCCCCGGATCACTCCGGCTGGATGCCCGCCACCTTGGCGATCTCGCTCCAGCTCGCCAGCTCCCTCTTGATCCGCTGGGCAAAGGCGTCCGGCGCCTCGCCACCGGGCAGACTCGACAGGTCGCGGATCTTGGCCTTGACCTCGGGCTCGGCCAGGACCGCGACCACGTCGTCGCGCAGGCGGTTGGCCAGCGCCGGCGGCATCTTTCCCGGGCCGAACATCGCGAACCAGGCGGTCGTTTCGACGCCCGGCACGCCCGCCTCGGCGATGGTGGGAACGTCCTCGAGGCCCGGCAGGCGCTTGGTGCCGCTCACCGCCAGCATGCGCAGCGTGCCCGCCCGGTGATGCGACATCACCGTGAGCGGGCTGGTGAGGCCGATCGGGATATGGCCGCCGGCCAGCTCCTGCATCATCGGCGCCGCGCCCTTGTAGGCCACGTTCTCGATTTTGAGTCCGCTCTTCACCCGGAACAGCTCGCCGACCATGCGGGTCGTGTTCTCGGTACTGCCGAACTGGTACTTGTCAGGATTGGCCTTGGCCAAAGCCATGAACTTTTCCATCGAATCCATGCCCGCCTTGGGCGAGCCGACGATGGCGATGGCGCCTTCGACCAGGGGCGTGACCGGCGTGAAGTCGCGTTCGGTATCGTAGGGCAGCACCTTGGTGGTGTAGGGATTGATGGTGTGGGCGCTGGTCATGATCAGCAGCGTGTAGCCATCGGGCGGTGCCTTGGCGACGATCTCGCTGCCAAGGATGCCGCTCGCGCCGCCCTTGTTCTCGATGATGACGGTCTGCTTCCACTTGTCCGCAAGGCGCGGGACGATCAGGCGCGCCACCAGGTCGGTGCCGCCGCCGGCCGGATAGGGCACAACCACCCGAACCTGCTTCGTCGGATAGTCCTGGGCCCGGACGATCGCCGGCGCCATCCCGAACACCGCCCCCACCGTACCTGCCGCCACGAAGCCGCGGCGCGTCATGCCAGTCATGCAATCCTCCCGTTCCATTTTCTTGGCGACACACTAGGGTCAACCGGGGAGGAAAAAAACATGTTCGATCTGGTGATCAAGAACGCTGAAATCCACGACGGTTCGGGCGCACGACCGATCACAGGCGACCTCGGCGTGAGAGATGGCAGGATCGCCGCGATCGGCCCGAAGCTCGGTGCCGCCCGCGAAACCGTGAAGGCCGACGGGCTGGCGCTGGCGCCGGGCATCATCGACGGCCATACCCACTACGACGCGCAGATCACCTGGGATCCGTTCGTCGATCCCTCACCGGCGCTGGGCGTCACCACGGCGATCCTGGGCAATTGCGGCTTCACCATCGCCCCCTGCAAGCCGGCCGACCGCGACCTCACCATGCGCCACCTGACCCATGTCGAGGGCATGTCGCTCGACGCCCTGCGCGCCGGCATCAACTGGGGCTTCGAGAGCTTCCCGCAGTATCTCGACATGCTGGAGAAGAACGGCGTGGGACCCAACGTCGCCTGCTTTGCCGGCCACTCCGCCATCCGCACCTTCGTGATGGGTGCCGACGCCACCGAACGTGCTGCCACGGCCGACGAAGTCGCCCGCATGGCCGACCTGGTGCGCGAGGCCATGGCGGCGGGCGCCATCGGTTTCGCCTCCTCGACATCGGAAGCGCACAATGGCGAGGGCGGCACGCCGATGCCGTCGCGTCTCGCCGACGACCATGAATTGCGCACGCTGGTGAAGGCGATGGGCGAGCGCGGCAACGGCGTCTACATGCTGACCAAGGGCCGCACGACCTCGATCCCCTACCTCGAGGAGATCGCGGCCGAGGCCAACCGGCCGGTGGTGATCGCCGCGCTGTTCCATTCGAACACCAATCCCGAGTCCGCCTTCGCCACGCTCGATCAGGTGAACCAGGCCCGCGCCCGCGGCCGTACGCTGGTGGCGCAGACCTCGTGCTGCCCGCTCAGCATGGATTTCACCTTCCACAGCCCCTACCTGTTCGAGAGCATGCAGGCGTGGAAGCCGGCGATGGCCGCACACGATCCGGCCGAACTCGCAAGGATCTATCGCGACCCGGCCTGGCGCGCCTCGGTGCGCGAGGAACTGCAGGCCAAGCGCGGGCGCCTGCTGTTCAACGGCGAGTGGGACAAGCTGTTCGTCGTCGAGACGGCAAGGGACGAGAACCGCAGCATGGAGGGCGCCACCTTGGCCGAGCTCGCGAAGGCGGCCGGCAAGGACCCATTCGACTTCATCCTCGACTTCGCCCTGTCGGAAAATCTCGACACGATGTTCGTGGCGCAACTGCTGCACAATGACGACCAGGCGGTGGGCCGCA
Source organism: Reyranella sp. (assembly GCA_046296475.1). Classification (GTDB taxonomy): domain Bacteria; phylum Pseudomonadota; class Alphaproteobacteria; order Reyranellales; family Reyranellaceae; genus Reyranella. The sequence goes on along the minus strand of JBKBLH010000040.1, from coordinate 12,441 downwards.
TCCTCGCCGATCCACACACCCACATCTCCCTGAGCGATGCCGGCGCGCATCTGACCTTCTTCTGCGACGCGGGCTTCGGCCTGCACCTGATGGGCCACTGGAGCCGCGATCTCGGCGTGCTCGACCTGCCCCAGGCGGTGCATCGCCTGACCGGCCAGCCGGCGAAGCTGTTCGGCATCCGGGATCGCGGCCTGCTGCGCGAGGGCCTGGCCGCCGACCTCATGCTGTTCGATCCGAAGACGGTGGCGCGTGGACCGAAGCGCCGCGCACACGATCTACCGGCCGGCGCGGCGCGCCTCACCGCGGGCGCGATCGGCCTGCACGGCGTCTGGATCAACGGCGTCAAGGCTGCCGACGAGAAGGGCTTCTGCGCCGACCCGGCCGCGCGGCCGGGCAAGGTGCTGCGCTCGTTTGCCGCCTGAGGGCCGCCGCCTAGGAGCGCGTGCGCAGGTAGACGACGACGGCGCGACCCGACAGGTAGGTCGCGCCCAGGCCGGCGACGCTGGTCGCGTGGGGCACCCAGGCGAATGCGTGCTCGGAGACAAGCGGCGCCAGGGTCGCAGCGACCATCGCCGCCGTGATCGCCAGAGTGAGGAGCAGCCCGTCACGTGCGCCGGGCAGGCGCACCAGGCCGAACTCGTCGATGTCGGCCTCGATGAACAGGCCGCGGATCGCGCCGAACACCAGCCCCAGCCCGAGCGCGGCACGCAGCAGCCACGGCTCGCGGCTCTCCGGCGCAACGAAGCCCATCATTATGTAGGCGCAGATGAAGGCCAGCGCGGGCGGCACCATCAGGAAGCCGCGCGAACGGGGACGGCCCTGCCATTCCGGCAGCGACATGTAGAGGCAGCTCGCGATGGCGGACACGGCCAGCAGATGCAGAAGGTTCAGATCCCACTCCCCGAGGCGTCCAGGACTTCCCCAAGCCCCCGTCCTAGGTAGCTCAGCCCGCGAAAAGTGTCACGATGAGGGAAATGAACAGCCGAAGAAGCTCAAGACATCGCCCTCCGGCGGGCGACCTCGACCAGCGCGCGGGAACTGTCATCCGGTGAGGCTTTGTTTCGCTTCACCTGGCCGCACTTCAGGCATCTGTGCACGATGACGTAACGGCCGCGCGCCTGCTCGACCGCAATCGGCTCCATCAGTCCGCCACAGTCCGCCGCGCGGTCACCCGGGTTCTCGTCGACATGCTTGCTGAAAAGACAGTCGGGACAGTGGTTGGTGAAGCCGTTGCCCTCGACCTCGGCACCGCACCGCTGGCAGATGAAGTTCTCGATGTTGCGCGTGAAGAGGCGGGCCATGGCGTGAGTTTCGCATTGCCCCCGTTCCGGCGCACACGAAAAAGGGCGGGTGCCCCTGGCACCCGCCCCTCATTCGTCCCGCTGATTTCGTAGTTAGCGGTAGTAGCCGTAGTCGTTGCGCGGCGTGGTCGCGGCGCCGATCGCGGCGCCACCGAGGCCACCCACAACCGCGCCGGCCACCGGGGCGCCCATCGTCGAGCCGACCACGGCGCCCGTGCCGGCACCGATGGCGCCGCCGGTCAGGGCGCGGTCGGTCGGGTTGTTGCCGCACGCGGCGACACCCAGGCCGAGCGCTGCGACGATCGCGATATTGGTGAACTTCAGCATGAGAGTCTCCTGCGCGTGAACTGTTGGCGATAGAACGACTGGAGAGGTCCCGCGGTTGCGTTCACGGATTCGCGCGGCGCGCGCGATCACAGGGAGGCCACCGCGTCTGGCTGCTCGGGGCCGGCGAATGCGGAAAACCGAGAGGCCGGCCATCTCGCCGATGGCCGGCCTCGATCAAGCATCCAATGTGGCGGATAGATAGAAGGTCTCCGGTCGCAGCCAACGCCACTCGGGGAGAGGGTTTGAAGGCCGCAACCGGAGGGCCGGACGGTTCTGTCCGGCTTTCTTCCAACGAGCGCCACACCGGCTCGTTGCCGGTGCGGCGCGGTCGGCAGTAGCTTTATTGGATGACGATTTCGACGCGGCGGTTCTGCGGCTCGCGGACGTTCGGGCCGGTCTGCACCAGCAGGCCCTGCTCGCCACGGCCCACCACCGCGATCGCGGTCGCCGGCACGCCCTCGCGCACCAGCGCGTCCTTGACGGCGTTCGCGCGACGCAGCGACAGCGCCATGTTGTAGGCCGGCGCGCCAGACGTGTCGGTGTGGCCGGTCGCCGTGATGCGCGCATTGCCCTTCTGCTTGTAGGCGCCGGCCGCCTGCCTGATCGTGGTCAGGGCCTGCGCCGACAGGTTGGCGCGATCCCAGTCGAAGAACACCATGAACGACGGCGGCGCGACCATCGGCGGAGCCGGCGGCGGCGGAGCCGGCGGCGGCGCCACGAACTTGTAGCTCACGCCGGCGAGCGCGAGGATGTTGTTGTTCTGGAAGGTCACATTGCCGAACGGGGTGTTCACGCTGGGATTGGTCGTCCCGACGTAGCGGCCTTCGATCATGAAGCGGAGCTGCTCGTCGACATTGTAGGCAACGCCCAGCATGCCCTGATAGGCGAACTGCGTGCTGCCCAGCGAACTGTTGCTGTCGACGAAGGCGACGCCCGCACCGGCACCGATGTACGGCGTGATGACCGAGGTCGGCATGAAGTCGTAGAGCAGATTGGCCATCACGTTGAGCTGACCGACCTTGCCGTTGATCGCCGTGCCGGGGATGTTGGCCGAGGTCGGGATCTGGCCGTAGCCGACCTCGAGCTCGAGCCGCGGACCCACGAAGTCGTAGCCGGCCTTGCCGCCGACCGCCCATCCGGTCCAGGTGTTCACGTTAGCCGTGGAACCGATGAACCAGGCCGCCCCGCCGCCCGCACCGATATAGAATCCTTCCTGGGCGTTGATCGATTGCGCCTGCACCGCGGCCGGTGCCAGAGCCACGAAAGCCGCCGCTGCAATGAGTTTCTTCATTCGAATATCCCCGCTCTTAAGGAACCACCAACGGAGAACTCGGCTGCCCCGATTTGGTTGCAATGACGCCCCACTCGCCTCGACGCCGACCAACGGTGGTGCATATCGGCCACACGATCTGTGTGGCGCCGAACGGAAAGGATGCCCGCACCTGCCGTGCGACGAGGCCTCCGGCCACGCCTTGCGGCCTTGACCGGGCGGCCGCATCATCACCGCATGAAGGAATACCGACACATCGAGGTCTCACCGATCGCCGGTGCCCTCGGGGCGGAGGTCAGCGGCGTCGACGCAGGCGCGCCACTCGACGATCACGTCGTCGCCGAGATCCGCCGCGCCCTGCTCGAGCATCTGGTGATCTTCTTCCGCGGCCAGAGGCTCGACGATGCCAGCCACAAGGCCTTCACCCGCCGCTTCGGCGAGATCTTCGTCCATCCCAACTTCAACACCGGCGCCGGCGATCCGGAGATCGTGCGGGTCGTGCGGGCCCCCGGCGACGAGCGCATCGTCGGCGAAGAGTGGCATTCCGACACCACGATGATGCCCGAACCGCCGATGGGCGCGATCCTCTATGCGGTCGAGGTGCCGCCCTATGGCGGCGACACGCTGTTCGCCAACCAGTACCTCGCCTACGAAAGCCTCTCCGACGGCATGAAGGCGATGCTGCAGGGCCTGCGCGCCGTGCACAGCGACATCCGCGTCGCCGGGCCCGCCGCCGGGCTGAACGCGCGCCGTTCGATCAAGGTGCGGGAGGATTCCAACTGGCGGCCGACCGAGAGCCTGCATCCGGTCGTGCGCACCCATCCCGAGACCGGCCGAAAGTGCCTGTTCGTGAACCACTCCTATTCCTGCCGCTTCGAGAACATGACAGAGCGCGAGAGCAAGCCGCTGCTCGACTTCCTGATGGATCACGGTCACCGGCCGGAATTCACCTGCCGCTTCCGCTGGGAGCGGGGCTCGATCGCCTTCTGGGACAATCGCTGCACCAAGCACCTGGCGATCCACGATGCCGGACCGTTCCACCGCCGCATGCAGCGCACCCAGATCGCGGGCGACGCCGTCGTCTGACCGACGACGGCGCGGAGCGACCCGCTACTTCTTCTCGATGTTCCAGAAGACCGGCACGGGCGAGACGACGCTGCCGGTCACGTTCTTCCGGATCGCCATGGCGTTGTTGTACTGGCCGAGAAAGGCGTGGGTCGGCACCTCGGCGGCGCGGAGCTGGAGCTTCTCGACGATCTCCTTGCGCTTGGCCTCGTCGACCTCGTCGGCGAAGGCGCTGCGGAGACGCGTGAGTTCTTCGTCGCAGGGCCAGCCGAACCAGGCCTTGTCGCAGGCCGCGCTGATGAAGCTGTAGGTCAGCGGATCGAGCGAGTCGGCACCCGAGGTCGAGGTGATGAGCACGTTCCAGCCACCCTTGTCCGGCGGGTCCTTGCGCGCGCGGCGGGCGACCAGCGTCTGCCAGTCCATCGACTGCATGTCGACCTTCATCCCCGCCTTCTCCATCAGCGACTTGGCGATCGGCGCCATGTTGGTCAGCACGTAGAGATCGGTCGAATGCAGCAGAACGACCGGCGTGTTGTCGTAGCCGCCCTCGGCCAGCAGCTGCTTGGCCTTGGCGAAGTCGCTCTCGTACTTGTCGGCGAAGCCCGCCGTCGTCTCGTAGGGCCCGCCACACATGAACATCGCCTTGCAGACCGTGTAGTAGGCGGGGTCGCCGATGACGCCGTTCAGGAAGTCCTTCTGGTTCAGCGCATAGAGCATCGCCTGCCGGTTCTTGGCATTGTCGAACGGCTTGTGCAGCTGGTTGAAGCGATAGATGTACTGGTTTCCCCACTTGTTGGTGGTCACCATCGAGACGTTGCGGTCCTTCTTCAGCAGCGGATAGAGGTCGTGCTGCGGCGATTCGATGATGTCGATCTCGCCGGCCTGCAGCGCGTTCACCGCGGTCTGCTGGTCGGGAATCGCGACCCATTCGACCCGGTCGACCTTGGCGACCTTGCCGCCCGCCAGACCCGACGCGGGCTCGGGCCGCGGCTTGTACTTCGGGTTCCTGACATAGACCGTCTTGTCGCCGGGCTTCCACTCGTCGGCCTTGAAGATGAACGGACCGGAGCCCACGAACTCCTTGATCTGGTCTGTCCCCGGAGTCTCGGCGACCCGCTTGGGCATGATGAAGGGATTGCCCGAGGGCTTGGCCAGCGCCTGCAGGACGACGCCGGTCGGCGCCTTCAAGACGATCTGGAAGGTCCTGGCGTCGACCGCCTTCAGCTCGGCGACCTTCGGCCACAGGATGGCGCCCAGGCTGTCGCGCGACGCCCAGCGCTTCAGCGAGGCGATGACGTCCTCGGTGGTGACGGGCTTGCCGTCGTGGAATTCGAGCCCGTCGCGCAGGGTGAAGGTCCAGGTGAGCTTGTCGTCGCTCATCGACCAGGTATCGACCATCTGCGGCTTGATCTTGAGATCGCCGTCGAGCGCGAACAGCGTGTCGTAGATCATGTAGCCGTGGTTGCGGACGATGAAGGCCGTGGTCCAGATCGGATCCAGGATCTTCAGGTCCGAGTGCGCGACGACCCGCAGCGTCGAAGGCTGCTGCGCCACGGAAACGCCCGGCACCGAAAGGCCGAGCGCCGCGATCAGTCCGAGAATCTTTCTACGCACGCATGCCTCCTTGATTGCCGTCCGCGAGGATCATCCCGGCCGCCTTGTCGGCGATCATGATCGTGGGGGTGTTGGTGTTGCCCGAGGTGATGGTCGGCATGACCGACGCGTCGACCACCCGCAGCCCCTGCAGCCCGATGACCCGCAGCCGCTCGTCGACCACGGCGTGCGGATCCGACGGCAGGCCCATCTTCGCCGTGCCTACCGGATGGAAGATCGTGGTGCCGATGTCGCCGGCCGCCTTGGCGAGCGACGCATCGTCGTCACCGACGGCCGGGCCCGGCAGATATTCCTCGGGCCGATAGGGCTGCATCGCCGGCTGGCGCATCAGGCGCCGTGTCACGCGGATCGCGTCGGCCGCCACGGTGCGGTCCTCGTAGGTCGCGAGATAGTTGGGGGCGATGACGGGCTTGGCCGAGGGATCGGGCGAGCGCAGCCGGACGGTGCCGCGCGAGGTCGGGCGCAGGTTGCAGGCGCTCACCGTGATCGCCGGGAAGCGATGCAGCGGCTCGCCGAACTTGTCGAGCGAGAGCGGCTGGACATGGAATTCGATGTTCGACCTTTCCTGATCCGGCGAGGATCGCGTGAAGATTCCGAGCTGCGAGGGCGACATGGTGAGCGGCCCCTTCTGCAGCAATGCATATTGCATGCCCATCAGCGCCCGGCCGACCAGCGAGTGGTAGGTCGTGTTGAGCGTCTTCACGCCGTTGACCTTGTAGATGGCCCGCTGCTGCAGATGGTCCTGGAGGTTCCGCCCGACGCCCTCGCGCGAATGCAGCACCGGAATGCCGAGCTCGCCCAGCCAGTCGGGGTCGCCGATCCCGGAGAGCTGCAGGATCTGCGGCGAGCCGATCGCGCCCGCCGCCAGGATGACCTCGCCCCTGGCCCGCGCCTCGACGAGGCGGCCCTGCTGACGATAGAGCACGCCGGTGCAGCGCTTGCCCTCGAACGACAGCTTCTCGACCAGCACGCCGGTTTCCAGCCTGAGGTTCGGCCGCTTGAGCACCGGCTTCAGGAAGGCGCGGGCCGCCGACATCCGGATGCCGCGCTTCTGGTTCACGTGGAAATAGCCGACGCCGGTATTGTCGCCGGTGTTGAAATCGGAAGTCTCCGGGACGCCCATCTCGTTCGCCGCCCGGATCACCGCGTCGAGCACCTCCCAGCGCACCCGCGATTCCTCGACCCGCCATTCGCCGCCGGCGCCGTGATGCTCGGTGTCGCCCAGGAAGTGGTTGTCGAGCTTGCGGAACACCGGCGCGACATCGTCCCAGCCCCAGCCGTTGAGGCCGAGCTGGCGCCAGTGGTCGTAATCCTGCGACTGGCCGCGCATCGAGATCATGCCATTGATGGCCGAGCAGCCGCCGATCACCTTACCGCGCGGATAGTTGAGCGCGCGGCCGTTGAGCCCCGGCTCCTTCTCGGTCTGGAACATCCAGTCGGCGCGCGGATTGCCGATCGCGAAGAGATAACCGGCCGGAATGTGGAACCAGATCCAGTTGTCGCGCCCGCCCGCCTCGAGCACGAGAACACGATCCTTGGGATCGGCCGAAAGCCGATTGGCGAGCACGCATCCGGCCGAGCCGGCGCCCACGATGATGTAGTCGAAGTCCCCGTCGAGGCGGGCAGTGGCCGTGTCGGTCATGGTTCGAGCCGTAGCACACAAGCCGTCCCGCGAAACAGTAGGGGCATTGCTCCGCTCGTGGGACGGCGCATAATTCCGGCCCAAGATTCAAGGGAGCCAAACGCCATGCAATACAAGCGCATCTCGGCCGACAGCCACCTCGACCTGCCGTGGATGCCGCCGGACCTGTTCACGTCGATGGCGCCGCGCGATCTCAAGGACCGCATGCCCTACGTGACGGAAACCGACGACGGGCCGAAATGGGTGGCGAAGAACGGCGCCTCATTCGGCTTCAAGAACGGCGTCGGACCTTCGGGCTCCAAGTTCGTGCCGGGCAAGCACCACCGGGTCGACATCATGGCCGAGACCGGCCTCTACGCCGACGGGGCGAAGGACATACGCCGGATTTCAGACCCGCATTTGCGCATAAAAGACCTGGATCGTGACGGCGTCGATGCCGAGGTGATCTACGGGATCCTGGGCGCCGCCAGTCGTCTCAACGATCGAGAGGCCGGCAACGAGATGCTGCGCATCTACAACGACTGGCTGAAGGACTTCTGCAGCCACTATCCCGACCGGCACATCGGCCTCGCGTGCCTGCCCTACGGCGACATCGACGCCGCCGTGAATGAGGTCTACCGGGTCGCCAGGATGGGCATCAAGGGCCTCGAGCTCTCCTGCTCGTGGGACATGGAGCCGATGTGGCATCCGATGTGGGACCCGCTGTGGAAGGCGGTGAACGACGTGCAGCTGCCGCTGCACTTCCACACCTTCCCCAACGTCCCGCCCGGTACCATCGAGAAATATCCCGGCCGGGTCGGCCGCTCGGTGTTCTTCACCGTCGTCTCCGGCTTCCAGATGAACCTGGTGAACATCCTGGCAGCCATCATCGGCGCCAACGTGCTGGAACGCTTCCCCAACATCCGCATCGCCTTCGGCGAATCGGGCTGCGGCTGGATTCCCTACGCGCTCGACCGCATGGACTTCGAATGGGAGGACCGCTTCACCGACCTCGGCCTCAAGATGAAGCCCAGCGACTACTGGCGCCGCCAGTGCAAGGCCACGTTCCAGTTCGACCGCATCGGCGCAAAGCTGATCGAGGAGATGGGCGCGGAGAGCCTGATGTGGGGCTCCGACTACCCGCACGGCGACGGCGTCTGGCCGCACTCCGACAAGTACATCAAGGAACAGTTCGCCGACGTCCCCGCGGAGCAGGTGAAGATGATCACCTGCACCAACGCCGGCAAGTTCTACGGGCTGATCAACTGACGGCGAAGCTGTCATCCCGAACGAAGTGAGGGATCTTTCAGATCAGAGAAGGATCCCTCGCTAACGCTCGGGATGACAATTCAAAGATCGCCCTTCAACAAAATGGCTCCGTCGTCTCGACCGAAGCACCGAACGTGCGGAGCGGAGAGACCTTCTCTCCACCAAAAGCAGGCTAATGGTTGAGCGAAGGTCTCTCCGCTCCGCGTCGTGGAGTTTACCCCGAGGTATTCGAGGGGCGAGGCTCCGGTCGGAACGACGGAAACTCTAAGCGAGCAAATCGCCCTTCGACACGGTGTGGCGCAGGGCGAAGACCTCGCCTTCGGGCGCGTGGCGGTCGCGGGCGGCCTGGGCGGCTTCGACCGACCAGAAGAAGGCGACCAGGGCCCGTTCGATCTGCTGGTCCGGTGCGCCGCGCAGGTCCTTCTCGGCGGTAGGCGCCTGCCCGATGGTGGCGCGGCCGGTGAGCAGGTCGACACAGACCGTCTCGGGCGAAGCGAGACTGTCGAAGGGCGCAACATTGCTGCCCTTCATGCGCAGGGTCAGAACGGCCGCGCCTATGCCCTCGCCCCAGCGCTGTTCGACCGCGCAGACGGTGCGCGACGTGTTGCGGAACTTCGGAAAGATGGCGCGGCTCAACTCGCTCGGCGCGCGGAGCCGGGCATAGTAGGTCTCGCTCTCGAAGGCAGCCTGCGTTTCGGCATCATAGAACAGCAGGTGTCGGCCGGGCCGCGTCACGCCCCTGAAGCGGCTGCCGCGCAGCCAGCCCGGACAGGAGACGCGCTCCTCGAGATGCTCGCGGCTGTGCCAATGTTCGAAGAAGGCGTCGTCGGCCGGGTCGATGTCGACCCAGATGGCGAGGACCGCCCGGCTGCCGCGGCTCAATGGCCGCCCGCCTTCTTGTCGGAAGCGATCTTGTCGATATAGGTCAGCAGCAGCGCCGAAACGACGAAGGCCATGTGCATGACCACCAGCGCATAGAGTTTTGCGTTGTCGAAATCGCCCGCTTCGAGGAAGCGCTGCAGCAGGTGGATCGACGAGATCGCCACGATCGAGCTGGCGAGCTTGATCTTGAGCGAGCCCGCATCGAGCTTGCCGAACCAGGCGAGCCGGTCACGCGTATTGTCGACGTCGATGTGGCTGACGAAATTTTCGTAGCCGGAGATGATCACCATCACGACGAGGTTGGCGACCATGATCAGGTCGACCAGCGACAGCACCGCCAGCACGAGATCCGCCTCCTGGGCACTGAGGGCCGTGCGCATCAGCTCCCAGATCTTGAAGGGGAACTTCACCACCACGACGCCCAGTACCACCACCAGGCCGATATAGAGCGGTGCCTGAAGCCAGCGGCTGCCCATCACGATCCGTTCGACGAACAGTTCGAGTTTCTTCTTGGCGGGTGTCGTCGTCATGGGGTGGGCTCTCTCAGCTTGGTTGCCGCGCAGGCCGCCCTCACCGCCTGGGTGAAGGTGACGATCTCCGCGCGACGATCATGGTCGGTGGCCGGCACATAAGGCGGCTGCGGCAGGGCGGCAAGTGTCACGACCGACAGATCTTCGCCCCGGAAGATGTCGATGCGTTGACCGGCATGGCCCAGCGCCGCCATCACCCCGTCGCCCAGCCACCAGCTGTAGCCGTAATGCGTGATGTCGGGCACCGATGGCACCGGCACCCTGAAGGCCGGCGTCGCCGCCGCCTCGACCCAGCCCTCGGGCAGAACACGCGTCCCGTCGATGACACCGTCGTTACGGACGAACTCGGCGAAGCGGCCGAAGTCGCGCAGCACCATACCGGCGCGGCTGCCGCCGATCTCCTGCCCGCCATCGCTTTCGAGCGTGTAGAAGGCGTCGCATTCCATGCCGGCCGGCTGCCAGACCTTCTCCGCCATGTAGTCGGCCAGCGGCCGGCCGACGGCACGGGTGAGCGCGGCGCCCAGCAGGAACGTGTCGCCCGAATTGTAGAGGAAGGTGCTGCCCGGCGGATGGGCGCGCGGCAGCGAGGCCATCAGCTTCAGCACGCCGTCGGGCACCTTGTCGGCCAGCGACTTCGAGTAGCGGTTCACGTCGGAATTGCGGTCGGGATAGACCTCGGTCCAGCGCACGCCCGACGACATCGTCATGACGTGCCGCAGGGTCACGCCCTCATAGGCCGACTCCCGGAGCGCCGGCAGGTAGTCGGTCAGCGGATCGTCGATCGACTTCAGGGCGCCATCGCGCACCGCCGCGCCGACCAGCATCGCCGTCATCGACTTCACGGTCGACATGGTCGACCAGCGCTCGTGCTCCTGCAGGCCGAGCCCGTAGCGCTCGAGTACGATCCGGCCGCGATGGATTACCAGGATGCCCGCCATCACGTTGCGGTCGATGAAGGAGGCGACGTCGTGTTCGCGGCCGGCGGCGACGTAGACCGGCGCGATCTCGGTTCCGCGCGGCAGCTCCCGGACCCGGGGTCCGCGCCGGATCACGCGATGGGCGAACAGCCTGTCGACGTTGCGGTAGGCGTAGGGCTGAAGGGAGGGCGGGAGGAGCAGGAAGTCCTCGCCCCGCGGCAAATGCTGGCGCGGGAGGGCCGTGCTCAGGAAAACGCCTTGAAGGTGATCAGGGTGAAAGTGTCCTTCACCCCCGGCAGCGTCTGGATCTGGCTCGTCACGAAATGGCCAATGTCGGTCTTCGCGTCGAGATAGCACTTCATCAGCAGATCGTACTGCCCGGAGGTCGAATAGACCTCCGACACCTGTTCGACGGCGACAGCACTGTCGGCAACCTCGTAGGCCTTGCCGAGCTCGCACTTCACCATGACGAAAATGGTCTGCATGAACGCCCTCCGCCGCGACGCGCGATTCTAGCGCGCCGAGCGGGCGAGGAAAGCCGGCACGTGATCGCCGAGGCCCATCGGCGCCGGCGCGTCGTCACGGTCGCGCCGATCGTTGCGCGGACGGTCTGACGACCGGCTGCTGCGAGAGGAAGACGACGAGGGCCGCGGCTCCCGCTCGGAACGCGACTCGCGTTCGGGGCGGGGCTCGCGAGGGGACCGTTCGGCCCGCGGCTGAGGCTGGCGTTCCGGGCGGGCTTCCCGCTCGGGGCGAGCCGCTTGCTCGGGACGGGCGTCGACCTCCGGGCGTGGCTCGCGCGGCGGACGGCTGCCGGAGCTGGAACTGCGGGAGGAGCTGGAGCTGCGGCTGCGCGTGCTGCCGCCGCTGCTCGAACTGCTGCGGCCGCGGCCGCGCCCACGACGGCGTCCGTCGGACGGCTCAAACGCCAACGTCTCCATCCCGGGCACTTCGACCCTCGGGATGGTGGTCCCGATCAGCTTCTCGATCGCCTCGACGAGCGGACCCTCGTCCGGCGAGGCCAGGGTGAAGGAATGACCGGTATTGCCGGCGCGGCCGGTGCGGCCGATGCGATGGACATAGTCCTCGGGCGAGAACGGCACGTCGAAGTTGAACACATGGCTCATCGCCACGATGTCGAGGCCGCGGGCGGCGACGTCCGAGGCGACAAGGATCTGGATCTCGCCCTGCTTGAACTTCTCCAGCGTCTCCATGCGGGCCGGCTGACTCATGTCGCCATGCAGCGCGCCGGCGTTGAAGCCGTGCTTCTTCAGAGAGCCCTGCAGGATTGCCACGTCCTTCTTGCGGTTGCAGAAAACGATGGCGTTCTTGATGTCCTGTTCCTTGATCAGGGCCCGCAGCGCCTCGCGCTTATCGTCTTCCTGAACGACCGCGAGGCCCTGCACGATGTTCTTGGAGGCCGAGGCCGGCGCCGAAACGGTGACTTCCTTTGGATTACTCAGGAAGCGGTCGGCCAGGCGCTTGATCTCCGGTGGCATGGTCGCCGAGAAGAACAGGGTCTGACGCAGCGGCGGCAGGGTGGCGACGATGCGCTCGACGTCGGGGATGAAGCCCATGTCGAGCATGCGGTCGGCTTCGTCGATCACCAGGATCTTGACGTCGTTCAGCAGGATGCCGCCGCGCT
>JBKBLH010000039.1:0-38843 GCA_046296475.1 Reyranella sp. | reverse complement strand
GACCGCACCTGCAACTCTACGCCGGCGCGGTCGTCCTTTGATACAAGGAGCATCGCGCAGCGATGCGTCTCGAAGGATGGGCAGCAGGCGTGGTGCTCGTGCCCATGCTTCGAGACGCGCCGCTTCGCGGCGCTCCTCAGCATGAGGTTGAGGCTCGAAGCTCTGCGCGCCGTCACTCGGCGGCGCGGACGCCCTGCGGGGCCGCCTGCGTCGTCGGCGCGATGCCCTTCATCGTGCCGCCGTAGCGGTCGGTGAAGGCGGTCGTGTCGATCTCGTCCAGTTCGATCTCGCGGTTGAGGACCTGCTCCTTCCATTTCAGGAGCTTCGGGTGGGCCTCCTGGAACTCGGGCATCACTTCCTTCGCGAACAGCTCGAGCGATTCGCAGATGTCCTCGTGGCGGTTCTTGCCGGCCTGGTTCAGCAGCACGACCTGGTCGATGTTGGATTCCTGGAACTTCTTCAGCTTGCGCCGGATCGTGTCGGGCGAGCCGATCAGGCCGCCGCGCAGCGAGGCGGCGTGCTGCTCCGGATTGGCCTTCTTCCACTTCTCGTACTCTTCCCACATGTTGACCGTGCCGGCGGGCGGGCGGCGCCGGTCGGCCGACTGGCCGTAGAAGCGCAGCGCGAACTGGAAGAACGTGTCGCCGTCGGCGCGGGCGCGGGCCTCCTCGTCGGTCTTCGCGCACATGAAGAAGCTGACCAGCGCGATGTTGGGGTTGGTCTTGTAGTCGGCGAGCTTCTTCTGCCGCTTCACGAAGGCGTTGTAGTAGGCGTGCACCCAGGCATGCGCGGCATCGGCCGAGACGAACTGGAAGCCGAGCGCGCCCATGCCCCATTCGCCGGCCTTGGTCAGCGTCTGCAGCTGCGAGCAGGCGACCCAGAGCGGCGGGTGCGGCTTCTGCAACGGCTTCGGCACGACCATGCGCAGCGGGATGTTCCAGGTCTTGCCCTGGTGCTCGCTGGGCCCGTCCTTGAACATCGGCATGATGGCGCGGACCGCTTCCTCGAAGATCTCGCGCTTGTTCTCCATGGTGACGCCGAACGGCTCGAGTTCGGTGATCGAGGCGCTCTCGCCCATGCCGAATTCGCAGCGCCCGTTCGACAGCAGGTCGAGCGTCGCGACCCGCTCGGCCACGCGCGTCGGATGGTTGGTCGTCACCTGGAAGATGCCGTGGCCGAGGCGGATGTTCTTCGTCCGCTGGCTCGCCGCCGCGAGGAAGGACTCAGGCGAGGGCGAGTGGGAATACTCTTCGAGGAAGTGATGCTCGACCTGCCACGCATGGTCGTAGCCCAGCCGGTCCGCCAGCTCGACCTGGTCGAGCGCGTTCTGATAGAGCCGGTGCTCGTCGCCGGGCGCCCACGGGCGGGGCAGCTGCAGCTCGTAGAAGATGCCGAATTTCATGGCGTTCCCTCCTTTTGGAGAGAGCATGACGGACAATCGACCTGCCGCAAGAGGCGCGTCCTCTTATTTCGCTCCATGACGCGACATCGGCGCGGTCCTGAACTAGAAGCGCGGCATGACCCGCCAGAAGATCACGCTCGCCGTCGCCGAGGCCGCCGACCTTCTCGCCTTCAATAGAGAGTTGCAGGAAGCGTTCGCCGTGGCCGTCGTCGAGGAATTCGGCGCGCTTCCGGATGGTCCGATCCCCTCGGACGAAGACCTCGACGCCTCGATCGCCGCACCGGGCGCCGTCACCCTGCGCATTCTCTGCGACGGCCGCAAAGTCGGCGGTGCGGTCGTCACGATCGACGAAGCCACGCACCGCAATTCGCTGGACCTCTTCTTCATCTCGGTCGGCGGCCATGGAAGGGGCATTGGGCACGCGGCCTGGCAGGCCATCGAGGCGCGGTATCCGCAGACCCTCATGTGGGAGACGCACACGCCGTACTTCGAGAAGCGCAACATCCACTTCTACGTCAACAAATGCGGCTTCAAGATTGCCGAGTTCTTCAACCGGCATCACCCCGACACGCATCGACCGGGCCCCGATGACCTGCCCGGCGACGGTGAGGCCTTCCGCCTCGAAAAGGTGATGCGATAGAGGGCGGCTGGGCGCAAGGGGCTCCGACAGCCTGTGGGACCGGGTTTTTACAGGTATCAGTGAGCAATATCGGCGCGGCAGCGGTATCACGATACCTGTCAAAGGGGTGCGACTCTCATTTCGAAGGATTCGTTTATTGCGTTTATTTCGTTTATTCGCCCCTATGTCGACCTTGGATGACCTGCTGGCCGATGTTTTCGCGCGTGATATGTGATATCATTTGACTATGGCGCAGCTCCTGATCCGAGACGTCCCCGAAGCTCTCGTCCTGTCGCTCGATGAACGCGCCGCCGCCAACGGCCGCAGCGCGGAGGTCGAACACCGCCTAATCCTCGAAGAGGCCCTGCGGAGCGGTCGCAACGAGTTCGGCAAGCGGGCCGGACACCTGCGTGCCGCGACCGCGGGGCGGATCAAAGGCGAGTCGGCCGACCTCATCCGCGAGGATCGCGACTCCCGATGACGATAGTCGTCGACGCCTCGATCGCGCTTAAATGGGTGCTGGAGGAGCGGGGGAGTGACGCCGCCGAAGAGCTGCCGAAAGGATCTCGCGGCGCCCTCGCTGTGGTTGCTCGACGCCGCGAACGCCCTATGGCGCCGCAATGTTCGCCGGGAACTCACGGAAAGCGTAAGCCGAGGAGCGACTGGCCGACTCACCAAAGCGCCGGTTGCGAACGTGCCGCTGGAACAGGACTTCCGGAGGCGATGCGCATTGCCCTCCAGCTCAATCACCCGATCTGAGACTGTCTCTACCTGACGCTCGCGAAGCGCTTAAGAAATAGGACGGAAGCGACCGTTACTCAACTGAAGATGCTATCTAATTTTGAGGTGAATGCTGGCATCGCAATACAATTCCCAGTTAGTCATTTGAAATTGCGGAAGCACTAAGACAAGGCAAGAGTAGGTTAAGTGTGGCAGAGCGAATAGCCAATCGTAGTTGCGTTTATGTATAGATGGATAGTCTATGGTGGTTGCAGACATTGTACTCAGCCGTGATGCATCCAACTTGCCGAGTGCTCTCCATCTCTTGCAAGCGCGAAATCCTCACCAATTTGATCGGCTCAATAGACTGGTGCAACAGGTGTTGCCGACTATTGAGCGCATTACGGTCGTGCCTGTTAGTCTGAATGAGGTGGAGATTCGTGTCTGGTCTTCCGGATATGAACAAGAACGCGAGGATCTCGCAATCCCGATGGCTGCATGTGGGACCGGCGTAGGACAGGTACTAGCAATACTATACCTAGCTTTAACGTCTAAATCTCCACGTACAATCGTAATTGATGAACCAAGCAGCTTCTTGCATCCAAGTGCGACTAGGGAGCTTCTTGAAGTTTTGAGAGCAGAGGGGCGGCACCAGTATATTTTGTCTACTCATGCGCCGGAAGTAATCTCAGCCGCTGAACCAACTACGTTGACAGTACTGAGATGGAATGGAAGCGAAACTGAATCCAAATCATATATGGGCGCCGACTTAACATCTAGGGTCGCCAGCAGTTCGGCGATCAGCGTCTCGTAGTCGGCGATCAGCTTGCGCTCGGTCTTGCGTTCCTCGGTGTAGCCGAACACGTCGAAGGCGGTGCCGCGCAGGCCCTTGAGCTTCGCCAGCATCCGGAAGGCGGGGAGCATCCAGGCGCCGAACTCCTGCTTGATGAGCTGGCCGGTCTGCGGGTCGCGGCTGGAGAAGAGCGGCGGGGCGAGGTGGAACTTGAGCTTGTAGTCGCCCTCGAACTGCCTGCTGAGGCCGGCCTGGAAGGCGGCCTCGGTGTAGAGCCGTGCGACCTCGTACTCGTCCTTGTAGGCGAGCAGCTTCGCGTAATAGAGCGCGACGGCTTCGGCCAAGCCCGTGAGGCCGATCTTCGTCTCGGTGGCGCGGACCTTGTCGACCAGCGCCTTGTAACGCTCGGCAAGGGCGGCGTTCTGGTAGCCGGGCAGGTGCCTGGTGCGCGAGGCCACGATCTCGTCGAGCGTCTTGGGCTGGCTGCGCGTGAAGGCCACGACATTGTCCTTCGTCTCCTTCGGCGCCACCATCTTCTCGACCGCGGCGCGGTCGTGGGCGGCGCGGCGGCCCCAGCGGAAGGCGGCGAGGTTCATCGGCACGGCGGCGCCGTTCAGCTCGATGGCGCGCTCGATCGACTCGTGGGCGAGCGGGATCAGGCCCTTCTGGTAGGCGTAGCCCAGCACGAACATGTTGGTGGCGATCGAATCGCCCATCAGCGACGTGGCGATGCCGGTGGCGTCGAGGAACTCGACCGCGTCGGCGCCGGCCGCGGCCTCGACCGAGAGCTTCAGCGTGTTGGCCGGGAAGGCGAGGTCGGGATGGCGAGTGAACTCGCCGGTGATGGTTTCGTGCGTGTTGACGACGGCGCGCGAGACGCCGGGCTCCAGGGCTGCCAGCGCGTTCGGGCTGGCGCTGACCACCAGGTCGCAGCCCAGCAGCACGTTGGCGCCGCCGGCGGCCAGGCGCACGGCGTGCAGGGCCTCGGGGCTGGCGCCGATACGGACATGGCTGATCACCGCGCCACCCTTCTGCGCCATGCCGAGCTGGTCGAGCACGGTCGCGCCCTTGCCCTCGATATGGGCGGCCATGCCCATGATGGCGCCGATGGTGACGACGCCGGTGCCGCCGATGCCGGTGATGAGGACGCCATAGGGCTTGTCCTCTACCGACGGCAGGGAAGGGGCTGCCGGCATCTCGGGCTCGGCCGGCTTTGCGGCGGCGTCGGTCTCCTTCGCCGTGACCGCCTTGCCCTTCCTGAGCGATCCGCCCTCGACCGAGACGAAGGAGGGGCAGAAGCCGTTCTGGCAGGAGAAGTCCTTGTTGCAGGAGGACTGGTCGATGGCGCGCTTGCGGCCGAACTCGGTCTCGACCGGCACGACCGAGAGGCAGTTCGACTTCACCGAACAGTCGCCGCAGCCTTCGCACACCGCCTCGTTGATGAAGAGGCGCTTGTTGGGGTCGGGGAAGGTGCCGCGCTTGCGGCGGCGGCGCTTCTCGGCGGCGCAGGTCTGGTCGTAGATCAGGACCGAGACGCCCTTGTAGTCGCGCAACTCCCGCTGGACCTCGTCGAGCTGGTTGCGGTGATGGAAGCTGACATGCGGCGCCCATTCGGTGCCGATCGGATACTTGTCCGGCTCGTCGCTCACCAGGGCGATGCGGCGCACGCCTTCGGCGTAGACCTGCTGGCTGATCGTCCAGGGATGGACGTTGCCGTCGTGCGGCTGGCCGCCAGTCATGGCGACGGCGTCGTTGTAGAGGATCTTGTAGGTGATGTTGGTGTTGGTCGCGACCGCGTGCCGGATCGCCAGATAGCCCGAATGGAAATAGGTGCCGTCGCCCAGATTCTGGAAGACGTGCGGCATGTCGGTGAAGTGGCTGGCGCCGACCCAGGGCACGCCCTCGGCGCCCATGTGGGTGAAGGTCTTGGTGTTGCGCTCCATGCCGATGGCCAGCGTATGGCAGCCGATGCCGGCCATCGCCATCGAGCCGTCGGGCACCTTGGTCGAGCTGTTGTGCGGGCAGCCGGAGCAGAAATAGGGGACACGGGCCAGGCCGGCCTCGTTGCGCACCTGGCGGCCGGCGCGGCGCTTCAGAGCCTCGTAGCGCTCCTTCGTGCGGCTGCTGAAGGAGTCGAGGCCGAAGCGGGCGACGATGGCCGAGGCGATCTCGAAGGGCGTCAGCTCGCCGTCGGTCTTGAGCAGCATCCGGCCGCGTTCGTCGGTCTTGCCGACCACGGTCGGGCGGCGGTCGGCCGGGGCGTTGAACAGCGCGTCCTTGAGCTGCTGCTCGATCAGGTTGCGCTTCTCCTCGATCACGAGGATCTCGCGCTTGCCGGCGGCGAAGGCGGTGGCGCCCTCGGTCTCCAGCGGCCACACCATGCCGACCTTGTAGATGGCGAGGCCGAGCGCCTCGGCCTCTTCGTCGCCGAGACCCAGCTCGTCGAGTGCCTGGCGCACGTCGAGATAGGACTTGCCGACCGTGACGATGCCGAAGCGGGCGTCGGGACGGCCCAGCATCAGCCGGTCGAGTTTGTTGGCGCGCCAGTAGGCGAGCGCCGCCGGCTGCTTCACCGTGACGACGCGGCGCTCCTGGCCCAGCCAGTCGTCGGGCCAGCGGATGTGCACGCCGTCCGGCGGCAGCACGAAATCGGTGGGGGTGTGGATCTCGACCCGGTGCGGATCGATGTAGACGGAGGCCGAGCTGTCGACCGTCTCGCTCAGGACCTTGAAGGCGACCCACAGGCCCGAATAGCGCGACATCGCGAAGGCGTGCAGGCCCCAGTCTAGATATTCCTGGACGCCGGCCGGGTGGATGACCGGCATGCCGGCCGACATGAAGGCGGGCTCGCTCTGGTGGGCGACGGTCGACGATTTCGCCATATGGTCGTCGCCCGCGAGGGCCACGACGCCGCCATGCTTCGAAGTGCCGGCATAGTTGGCGTGCTTGAAGACGTCGCCCGAACGGTCGACGCCCGGCCCCTTGCCGTACCACATGCCGAACACGCCGTCGTAGCGCGCGCCGGGATAGAGGTGGATCTGCTGGGTGCCCCACAGGGCCGTCGCGGCCAGGTCCTCGTTGGTCCCGGGCTGGAACTCGATATGGCTCTTCTTGATGAACTTCTTGGCCTGCCAGAGGGCCTGGTCGAAGCCGCCCAGCGGCGAGCCGCGATAGCCGGATATGTAGCCGGCGGTGTTGAGGCCGGCCGCGAGGTCGCGCTGGCGCTGCATCATCGGGAGGCGCACCAGCGCCTGCGTCCCCGTCAGGTAGACGCGTCCACGTTCCAGTACGTACTTGTCGTCCAGGGTCACCGCGAGGGTCATGGCAACCTCCCTGACATTTCAATATGGGAACGGTAGCGACGTTTGCACGCGGCAGGCAACGCGGATCGCGGGCCGGGCCGAAAAACGACGGTTTACGTCGGGTTGGCGGGGCGTCACCCCGTCGCCGTTTCACTGTGTCACGGTCGAATGAAATGTTGTAAGCGTCCGGCGCCATGACTTCCGTTCTCGTCACAGGTGTCGCCGGGTTCGTCGGCTCCCACGTCGCCCGCGCCCTGCTCGCACGGGGCGAGTCGGTCGTCGGCATCGACAATTTCAGCGACTATTACGACCCGATCCTGAAGTTCGCCCGGCTGAAGCCGCTGCGCGAGACGGCCGGATTCACCTTCGTCGAAGGCGACATATCGGACCGCGAGACGATGCTGGGGCTGGCCGACCGCCATGGCGATCTCGACCGGATCGTCCAACTGGCGGCCCAGCCGGGCATCCGCCACTCCAAGATCGACCCCTATGTCTACGTGCAGACCAACGTGATGGGGCATCTCGTCCTGCTCGAGCTGGCGCGCCGGCTCGGGCCGCAGCTCAGGCATCTGGTCTATGCCTCGTCGTCGTCGGTCTATGGCGGCAACGACAAGATCCCCTTCGCCGTCGGCGACCGCGTCGACCATCCGGTCTCGCTGTATGCCGCCACCAAGCGGTCGGGCGAGCTGATGACCGAGACCTACGTGCACCAGTACGGGCTCAAGGCGACCGGCCTTCGCTACTTCACGGTCTACGGGCCGTGGGGGCGGCCCGACATGTCGCCGTACATCTTCGCCCGGGCGATCCATGAAGGCCGCACGATTCCGCTCTATCACCACGGCAGGCTGAAGCGCGACTTCACTTATGTCGACGACATCGTGACCGGCACCCTCGCGGCGCTCGACCGGCCGCCCGCCACCGCCGGCCACCGGCTGTACAATCTCGGCGGCTCGCGCAGCGAGGAGATCCTCCATGTCCTCGCGCTGTTCGAGAAGGCGCTGGGCCGGAAGGCGATCATCGAGCTTAAGCCCGGCGAACCGGGCGACATGCCGGAAACCGCCGCCGACATCGACGCCACGACCCGCGACTTCGGCTGGACCCCCAAAGTGTCCGTCGAGCAGGGCATCCCGCTCTTCGTCGACTGGTTCAAGGCTTACAACTGCCTTTGAACGGCGCGAAAGGTCCCTCGCTGACGCTCGGGATGACACCGTTTGTTTGATCCCAACAAAATTGTCATCCCGAGCGTAAGCGAGGGACCCTTATTTCACGCAACAAGGGAACGCTGGATGAGGACGGGCAGGTTCATCCTCACCGGGGCGCCGGGGGCGGGGAAGACGGCGGTGGTGCGGCAGCTCGAGGTCGACGGCTTCGCCGTGGTCGAGGAGGCGGCGACCGACGTCATCGCCCTCGAACAGGCGAGGGGCGTCGCCGAGCCGTGGACCGACCCGGGGTTCATCGACCGCATCGTCAAGCTGCAGCGGCAGAGGCGTCTCGCGGCGGTGGGCGAGGTGCAGTTCCACGACCGGTCCGCCTTTTGCACGAAGGCACTTGCGGCGTTCCTGGGGCATCCGCGATCGGACCTGCTGCGACAGGAGATCGAGGAGTTGAAGCGCTCGGGCTTCTACGAGCGCCGCGTCTTCTTCGTGCGGCTGATGGGCTTCATCGAGGCCACGGCGGCGCGGCGGATCGGGTTGGAGGAGGCCAGGCGGTTCGAAGCGGTTCACGAGCGCGTCTATCGGGCGCACGGCTTCGAGCTGGTGCCGGTCGAACCGGGAAGCGTGGTCGATCGGGCGGCCGTAATCCGCCGGGCCCTCTAGCCACGTAGCAGGTCGCGCCCCATATCAGGGCGACGCAGGGAGTTTGTGGATGAACGTAGTGCTGGGCGATCTGCCGACCTGGAATCTGGCCGACCTCTATTCCAGCCCGGCTGGCACGGATCTCGCCGCCGACCTGAAGCGGGCCGCGTCCGAGGCGGAGGCCTTCGCCAGGGATTACGAGGGCAGGATCGTCGGACTCGACGGCAAGGCGCTTGGCGGGGCGATCGTGCGGCTGGAGGCGATGAGCGACCTGCTGGGGCGTATCGGGTCCTACGCCCAGCTCTATTCCGCCCAGGATCTGTCCGACCCGGAGCGCAACCGCTTCGCCCAGGACATCTCGGAGAAGCTGAACGACATCGGCTCGAAGCTGCTGTTCTTCCGGCTGGAGATCAACAAGATCGAGGATGCGGATCTGGCCGAGAAGCTGAAGGCGCCGGAGCTCGCGAAGTATGCGCCCTGGCTGCGCGACGCGCGCCTGTTCCGGCCGCACCAGCTCTCCGACGAGCTCGAGAAGTTCCAGCACGACCAGTCGGTGGTCGGCAGCAGCGCCTGGTCGCGCCTGTTCGACGAGACGATCGCGCGACTGCGCTATCCGTTCGGCAACGAGATGCTGACCGAGCCGCAGATCCTCGACAAGCTGTCGAACAAGGACGCGGCGATCCGCAAGGAGGCCGCCAAGTCGTTCGGCAAGGTGCAGGGCGACAATATCGCGGTCTTCTCGCTGGTCACCAACACGCTGATCAAGGACAAGGAGATCGACGATCGCTGGCGCAAGTACGCCCGCCCGCAATCGTTCCGCAACCTGGCCAACGTGGTCGAGGACGAGGTCGTCGACGCGCTTGCGGCCTCCGTGAAGGCGGCCTACCCGAAGCTTTCGCATCGCTATTACAAGCTCAAGGCCAGGTGGTTCGGCGTCGAGACGATGCCCTACTGGGACCGCAACGCGCCGCTGCCCGAGCACGACGACCGCACGATCCCCTGGCCCGAGGCCGAGAAGATCGTGCTCGACGCCTACAACGCCTTCTCGCCCGAGCTGGCAGCGGTCGGGCGGAAGTTCTTCGGCAGCGGCTGGATCGACGCGCCGGCGCGGCCGGGCAAGTCGCCGGGCGCCTTCGCCCATCCGACGGTGCCGTCCGCGCATCCCTATCTGCTGCTGAACTACCAGGGCAAGGTGCGGGACGTCATGACGCTTGCCCACGAGCTGGGCCATGGCGTGCACCAGGTGCTGGCGGCGAAACAGGGCCCGCTGATGGCCGACACGCCGCTGACGCTGGCCGAGACCGCGTCGGTGTTCGGCGAGATGCTGACCTTCCAGTCGCTGCTCGGGACCGCGCCGGACAAGGCCACGCGCAAGGCGATGCTGGCCGGCAAGGTCGAGGACATGCTGAACACCGTGGTGCGCCAGATCGCGTTCTACGATTTCGAGTCCCGCATCCACATGGCGCGCCGCGAGGGCGAATTGACACCGGACGCGATCGGCGAGATCTGGATGGCGGTGCAGAAGGAGAGCCTCGGTCCGGCCTTCACCTTCGACGACGAGTACAAATACTACTGGTCCTACATCGGCCACTTCATCCACTCGCCGTTCTACGTCTACGCCTACGCCTTCGGCGACTGCCTGGTGAACTCGCTCTATGCCGCCTATCAGGCGAAACCCGACGGCTTCCAGGAGAAATATCTCGACATGCTGCGCTCGGGCGGCGTCAAGCGGCACAAGGAGCTGCTGGCGCCGTTCGGCCTCGACGCCTCCGATCCCGCCTTCTGGGACAAGGGCCTCGACGTCATCTCGGGCTTCATCGACGAGCTGGAGAAACTGTAGGCCGCGATGGCAGACGAAGGCGATTCCCTCGGCGGCCGGCTGGGCCGCTACGCGCGGGTCGGCACGTCGGTCGGCGGGCTGGCGGTCAAGCTGGCGGGCCAGCGCTATCTCGGCTTCGGCCTCGACCGCGACAGGCATGCCGGCGAGCTGAAGGCGGCGCTGGGCGGGCTGAAGGGTCCGCTGATGAAGGCGGCGCAGTTGCTCGCCACCATCCCCGACGCGCTGCCGCCGGAATATGCCCGCGAGCTGGCTCAGCTACAGGCCAATGCGCCGGCCATGGGCTGGGCCTTCGTGCGCCGCCGCATGGCCTCGGAGCTCGGGTCCGACTGGCAGGCCAAGTTCGGGCGCTTCGACAAGGAGGCGTCGTTCGCCGCCTCGCTGGGACAGGTCCATCGCGCGTCTCTCCTCGACGGGCGCGAGGTGGCGGCCAAGCTGCAATATCCCGACATGTCGTCGGCGCTGGAGGCCGACCTCAACCAGCTCAAGGTCGTCTTTGCGATCGGCCAGCGTTTCGACCCGGCGATCCGCACCGACGAGATCCATGCCGAGATCGCCAACCGGCTGCGCGAGGAGCTGGACTATCGCCGCGAGGCAAAGCACGCGGCCTTGTATCGCCACATGCTGCGCGACGAGGACCAGGTGCATGTGCCCGGGGTCGTCGCCTCCCATTCGACCGAGCGGCTGCTGACGATGGACTGGCTGAACGGCGCGCCGCTGATGGACTGGAAGACGCGCTCGCAGGAGGAGCGCGACGCCCTGGCCATCGCCATGTTCCGCGCCTGGTACGTACCCTTCTATTACTACGGCACGATCCACGGCGATCCCCATCTCGGCAACTACTCGGTGCGGCCGGACGGTTCGGTGAACCTGATGGACTTCGGCTGCATCCGCATCTTCCCGCCGCGCTTCGTGCGCGGCTCGATCGAGCTCTATCGCGCGCTGATGACCGACGACGAGGCGCGCGCCGTCGCCGCCTACGAGGATTGGGGATTCACCGGGCTCAGCAAGGAGATGATCGCGATCCTCAACCGCTGGGCTGCCTTCCTGTACGGGCCGCTGATGGACGACCGCCCGCGGCGTCTGACCGAGGGGATGGCCGAGGGCTATGGCCGCGAGATGGCGCAGAACGTGTTCGGCGAGCTGCGCAAGATGGGCGGCGTGCGGCCGCCGCGCGAGTTCGTGTTCATGGACCGCGCCGCCATCGGCCTCGGCTCCGTGTTCATCCATCTCCGCGCCTCGATCAACTGGCACCAGCTGTTCGAAGGCATGATCGAGGGTTTCGACATGGACGCACTGGCGCAGCGCCAGGCCCTGGCGCTGAAGGAGGTCGGCCTCAGGGAATCCGAGCCGTCGTGAACATCCTGGTGACCGGTTCCTCGGGTTGGCTCGGCCAGACCCTGGTGCCCCGGCTCGTGCGCGACGGTCATAGGGTCATCGGGCTCGATCCGGAGCCCGGTGCCACGACGAGCGTCGTCGGGTCGGTGGTCGACCGCGCGCTCGTGCGCCGCGTCATCCGCGACGAGGGCATCACGGCCATCGTCCATGCCGCGGCACGTCACAAGCCGCACATCGAGACCCATGACAATTCGGAGTTCGTCGCCGTCAACGTGCAGGGGACGTTGAACCTGCTGGAGGAGGCCGTGGCGCCCGGCTCGACTGTCGACCGCTTCGTCTTCACCTCGACGACCTCGCTGATGATCTCGCAGGAGATCCGCGACGGGAAGGCTGGCGGGGCACAGGAGGCGGTGTGGATCGACGAGACCATGGCGCCGCTCCGACCGCGCAACATCTACGGCGTCACCAAGCTCGCGGCGGAAGAACTGTGCCGCCTGTTCAATCACCTGCACCGGCTGCCGGTCCTCGTGCTGCGCACCTCGCGGTTCTTTCCCGAGGAGGACGACATGGCGCACGCCATCGCCCAGTCGGGTGAAAATACCAAAGCCAACGAGTTCCTGTTCCGCCGCCTCAGCGTCGAGGATGCGGCCGAAGCGCATGTCGTTGCGCTCGCGAAGGCGAAGGAGATCGGGTTCGATACCTTCATCGTCTCGGCGCCGACGCCGTTCACGCGCGACGATTGCCGCGACCTGATCGCCGATGCGCCCGCGGTGGTCGCCCGACTGTTTCCCGAGTACCGCGCGCTCTATGAGCGACGCGGCTGGACGATGTTCGACACGATCGACCGCGTGTACGACGCCGCAAAGGCGGAACGCGTCCTGGGCTTCAGGTGCCGTACGGACTTCGCCGCGATCCTCGACGGGTTGCGGACCGCCGGCGCGATCGACTAACCGCGCACCTTCGGCATCATGATCAGGTCCCAGGGGCTGGGAACATCGCCGTGCGGGACCCAGACGAGGGCCGGTGCATCGAGGGCGAAGGCCTTGTGCAACGCGTCTTCCAGTTGCCTGGCATCGAGTGCCTTGAACGAGGCGATGCCGAAGGAATCGGCCAGTTTTCCGAAGTCGGGATTCTGCAGGTCCGAGGCGATCAGGCGGTTGCCGTAGCGTTCCTGCTGGATGCGCTTCACGTTGCCGAAGGCGCCGTTGTCGAACACCACCACGACGACCGCGAGATTGTGCCGGGCGGCGGTGGCGAGTTCACCGACCTGGTACATGAAGCCGCCGTCGCCGGCGATCGCCAGCACCTTGCGGTCCGGCATCGCGGCCTTGGCGCCGAGCGCCGTGCCGAAACCCCAGCCGAGATTGTCCTGGTAGCCGGGCGACAGGAAGGTGCGCGGCTTCTCGATGGGCAGCGCCACGCGGGAGGCGAAGCCTATCTGCGAGACCTCGTCGACGAAGATGCCGTCCTCCGGCAGGGCGCGGCGGATCGCCTTCAGGAACGAAACCTGCGGTTCCAGTTTCGACAGGCGTTCCGCGAGCCAGGCACGATGCCCGCCAAGTTCCTCGGCGCGCGACGACCGCTTGCGGTTGTAACGCGCAAGCGCCGCGATCAGTGCCCGAAGCTGCGGGGCGGCATCGCCCACGAGGGCCGCATCGGGCTTGCGGAAACGCTCGGGCTCGTCGGGATCGATGTCGACCCGCACCACCTTCAGCCTGTCGTCGATGCCCCAACTGCCGTTCTGGATGAAGAAGCGCGTGCCGACCGCCAGCACGGCGTCGGCGTCCTTCCACAGGCGATGGCCGACCGGCATGTCGACGGCGAGCCGGTGCGAGGAGGGGACGATGCCGCGGCCGCGGCGGTAGGAGCTAACCGGCGCCTCAAGCATCTCGGCCAGCCTGATGATCTCGTCGGACGCGTCCATGGCGCCGCCGCCCAGCACGATGATCGGTCGCTCGGAGTGGCCGAGTATCTTCGCCGCCGTCTCGATCGCCTCGTCGTCGATCGTCTCCGGCGGCAGGGGTAAGGGCGCGCCGGGAACGACGACCTCGCTGCGCTTCGCCCAGGTGTCGAGCGCGCATTCCAGCGCCACGGGGCGCGGCCGGCCCGACGTCGCGTGCCAGATCGCCTGGCTGACCAGGGTCGGCGCCTCCTGCGGGCTGCGGATGCGCTCGGCCCATTTGGTGATGTGGCGCATCAGGCCCAACTGGTCGTGGATCTCGTGCAGGTGGCCGTGGCCACGGTCGATGTCGGCCTGCGGGATCTGGCCGATCAGGCCGATCACCGGCGCGTTCATGCCATAGGCGGTGAGCAGCGCAGCGCCGGCATTGAGCAGGCCGGGACCGGGCACGACGCCGAAAGCCTGCGGCCTGCCGGTCGCGAGCGCCGCGCCCAGCGCCATGTAGGCCGCCGTCTGCTCGTGGCGCGGATGGATCACCCGCAGCCGGTCCGAAGCATGATAGAAGGCGTCGAACAACGGATCCTGATGCAGGCCGGGCAGGGCATAGACCGTGTCGAGCCCGTGCAGCAGCAGGGTGTCGACCGTGGCTTCGGCGGTGCTGAGGCGGGGCATGCGGGTTCTCTCGGGCGGCAGGAGTGCAGTCAAGGCGATGACATGCGGTTGATGTTGTACGCGGTGTTCGCACTCGGCGCGATGGCGCTCCTGGTATCTCTGCTGTCATGGCTGGCCGAGCGCCGGCTCGAAACCCTGGCCGCGGCCTACATCACCGACGATCCGGCGAGGCTCCCCGACGTGCCGGTGGCGCTGGTGCTGGGTGCGGCCCCCATCGGTCCCGAAGGCGGGCCCAACCGCTACTTCGTCTACCGGCTCGATGCGGCGGCCGCGCTCTACAAGGCCGGCAAGGTGAAATTCCTTCTGGTGAGTGGCGACAACAGCCGTCCCCACTATGACGAGCCGACGGCGATGCGCGCCGGCCTGATCGAGCGCGGCGTGCCGGCCGAGGCGATCTATCGCGACTTCGCAGGCGTGCGCACATGGGACTCTATCCTGCGGGCGGAGTCCGTGTTCGGCCAGACGCGCACGATCATCGTGTCCCAGCGCTTCCATCTCTCGCGCGCCATCTTCCTCGCGCGCGAGGCAGGCATCGAGGCCTGGGGCTTCGAGGCGCAGGACGTGAAGCGCGCTTACAGCCTCGTCACCGAACTGCGCCGTTACCCCTCGGCCCTGCGCGCCTATGTCGACGTCTGGTTCGACACGCCGCCGAAATACACGGGCGCGCGGATCGTCATTGGAAATGATCCGCCGAACTAACGCGGCTTCGGCGCCTCGGGGGAATTGGCCCAGTCGCGGAACTCGGGCACGGGGGAAACGACGGGCTTGCCGGCGAAATGATTGTCGAGGTTGCGGCAGACGAGGTCGGTCATGCGGCGCTGGGCGTGCTGCGTGCCGCCGCCGAAATGCGGCGTCATCACCAGTTTGTCCAGTTCCAGAAGCTCGGTGCCGGTGTAGGGCTCCTCGTCGAACACGTCGAGCGCCGCGCCCTCGATGACGTCGTTGCGTAGCGCGTCGGCCAGCGCCGCCTCGTCGACCGCCCAGCCGCGCGAGATGTTGACCACGTGGCCGCGCGGACCCAGCGCCTTGAGAACGTCAGCGTTGATGATGTGCCGGTTGGAGGCGTCCGAGCGCAGGCAGACGATCAGGTAGTCGCACCAGGTGGCGAGCGCCATCACGTCGGGGAAGTACGTGAAGTCGACGTCGCTGCGCCTGTTGCGGTTGCAGTAGCCGATCTCGACGTCGAAGCCCTTGAGGCGCCGGGCGACCTCCAGGCCGATGGCGCCGAGGCCCAGGATGCCGACCCGGCCGCCGGTCAGGCCGGCTATGGGGCCGAAGCGGTTGGGGATGCGCTGCTTCCACTCGCCGCGGCGGATCATCTTGTCGGCCCGCACCAGCCGCCGCGTCGAGGCGAGCAGGATGCCGACCGCGAGTTCGGCCACGTCGGGCGCATTGGCGTCGGCGCCGTGCGTGACCATGATGCCGCGGCGCCGCGCCGCTTCGAGGTCGACCCTCTCGTAGCCCGTGCCGTAGCAGCAGAACAGCGACAGCCTCGGCAGGGCTGCCATCATCGCATCGGAGATGCCGACGCTGCCGGTGCTGACGATCGCCTGCACCGTGGCGGCGGTGCTGGACGGGATGTCGGCGACGGTGGGCGTGGGACTGTCCATGTGCCCGATGATCGTGCAGCGCTCGCCGAAGGAAGCGAGCGTCGCCTTCGTGAAATGGAAGCCGGTCAGGATGTGCGGTTGGTCGGGCATGGTCGAGCCGTAGCATGGGACATGGGAGCGGGTAAGCCGCAGGCGTCCGCGCGGCGAAAAACCGGCTTGGCAAAGAACGGATCGCTGTGCAAGGTGCAGCGCACGAAGCGTCCCGCCGCGTTCAAACGGATCTGAAGCGCTCCATGAAAATCGCTATTGTCAAAGAACGCAGGCCCCACGAAACCCGTGTGGCCGCCACTCCCGAGACGGTCAAGAAGCTGAAGGCGCTGGGCGCGGAGGTCACGATCGAGGCAGGCGCCGGAACGGCGGCCGCCTATACCGACGAGGCCTATGCCGAGGCCGGCGCGACGATCGTGCCGGATGCGGCCGCGGCCTTCGCCGCCGGCGACATCGTGTTCAAGATCCAGCGGCCGATGACGGCGGAAGAGGGGCTCGACGAACTCGCCCTGCTGCGCCAGGGCCAGACGCTGATGTCGCCGCTGGGGGCGCTCACCAATCGCGAGCTGGTGCAGGCGCTGGCCTCGCGCGGCGTCACCTCGTTCGCCCTGGAGTTGATTCCGCGCATCACGCGCGCCCAGTCGATGGATATCCTGTCCTCGCAGGCCAACCTGGCCGGTTACAAGGCCGTCCTGCTGGCCGCCAACAATTACGGCCGCATCTTCCCGCAGATGATGACGCCCGGCGGCACCCTGGCGCCGTCGCGCAGCTTCATCATGGGTGTGGGCGTCGCCGGCCTGCAGGCGATCGCCACGGCGCGCCGCCTCGGCTCCGTCGTCACCGCGACCGACGTGCGCCCGGCCACCAAGGAGCAGGTCCAGTCGCTCGGCGCCAAGTTCGTGGCGGTCGAGGACGAGGAGTTCAAGGCGGCCGAGACCGCGGGCGGCTATGCCAAGCAGATGAGTGCAGAGTATCAGGCCAAGCAGGCGGCGCTGGTCGCCGACCACATCAAGTCGCAGGACATCGTGATCACGACCGCGCTGATCCCCGGCCGCAAGGCGCCGGTGCTGGTCAGCGAGGAGATGGTCAAGACCATGAAGCCCGGCTCGGTGATCGTCGACATGGCGGTCGAGCAGGGCGGCAACTGTCCGCTGTCGGAATTCGGCAAGGTGGTCGAGAAACACGGGGTGAAGATCGTCGGTCCGGCCAATCTTCCCGGCGAACTGCCGACCGACGCCTCGGCGCTGTTCTCGCGCAACCTGCTCAACTTCATCACGCCGATGGTCGACAAGGAGACCAGGGCGCTCACGATCAACCTCGAGGACGAGGTCGTGAAGGGAACGCTGGTGACCCGCGACGGTCAGATCGTGCATCCCTCGCTGACCCAGGCTTAGGAGCGGCCCATGGACGACAAGATCGCAGGCGAGGCTTCCAGGCTCGCGACCCAGGCGCAGGACGTCGCCAGCCAGCTCAAGGCCCTGGCGCAGCAGATCACAGATGCCGCGGCGGCCAGCCCGGTGGCGGTGGCCGACGGCCAGATGCCGTTCGTGGCCCTGCTGACGATCTTCGCCCTGTCGTGCTTCGTCGGCTACTACGTGGTCTGGCGGGTGACGCCGGCGCTGCATTCGCCTCTGATGGCCGTCACCAACGCGGTCTCCTCCGTCATCATCGTCGGCGCGCTGCTGGCGGCCGGCCTCAAGGGACTGGGGGCGGCGCAGCTGTTCGGCTTCATCGCCGTGGCGCTGGCTGCGGTGAACATCTTCGGCGGGTTCATCGTCACGCACCGGATGCTGTCGATGTTCAAGAAGAAGCCGGTCAAGAAGTAGGCGGGAGCAGCAGGGAATGTTCACCCAGGAACTGGCCGCCTACGGCTATCTGATCGCCGCCATCTGCTTCATCATGGCGCTGCGGGGGCTTTCCTCGCCGACGACTTCGCGCGGCGGCAACCTCTACGGCATCGTCGGCATGGTGGTCGCCATCGGCGTCACCGTGCTGTCGCCGGGCGTCCTCTCGCCCTGGCTCATTCTCGCAGGCCTGGTGATCGGCGGTGCGATCGGCACCGTCGTCGCCCTGCGCATCCAGATGACCGCGCTGCCGCAGCTCGTGGCGGCCTTCCACTCGCTCGTCGGCCTCGCGGCGGTGTTCGTCGCGGCGGCGGCCTTCATCTCGCCCGAGGCCTTCGGGCTGGGCGTCCCCGGCAAGATCAAGGTGCAGAGCCTGATCGAAATGGGTTTGGGCACCGCCATCGGCGCCATCACCTTCACAGGCTCGGTCGTGGCCTTCGCCAAGCTGCAGGGCCTGGTCTCGGGCTCGCCGCTGGTCTTCAAGGGCCAGCACCCGCTGAACGCGCTGCTGGGCATCGCGCTGGTCGTGCTGCTGGTCTGGTTCGCGATGCGCGGCCACACCTCGACCTTCGTCCTCTTGGTGGTGCTGTCGCTGGCGCTGGGCTTCCTGCTGATCCTGCCGATCGGCGGCGCCGACATGCCGGTCGTGGTGTCGATGCTCAATTCCTATTCGGGCTGGGCGGCGGCCGGCATCGGCTTCACCCTGGGCAACACGGCCCTGATCGTCACCGGTGCGCTGGTCGGCTCCTCGGGCGCGATCCTGAGCTACATCATGTGCAAGGGCATGAACCGCTCGATCTTCAACGTGATCCTGGGCGGCTTCGGCACCGACAGCGCGGCGGCTGGCGGGCCGGCGGCGAAGACCGACAAGCCGGTCAAGGCCGGCTCCGCCGAGGATGCGGCCTTCCTGATGAAGAACGCCCAGTCGGTCATCATCGTGCCGGGCTACGGCATGGCGGTGGCGCAGGCCCAGCACGCGCTGCGCGAGATGGCCGACCTCCTGAAGAAGGAGGGCGTGCAGGTGCGCTACGCCATCCATCCGGTCGCGGGCCGCATGCCGGGCCACATGAACGTGCTGCTGGCCGAGGCCAACGTGCCCTACGACGAGGTCTTCGAACTCGACGACATCAACCGCGACTTCGCCTCGACCGACGTCGCCTTCGTGATCGGCGCCAACGACGTCACCAACCCGGCCGCCAAGACTGACCCCAAGAGCGCGATCTACGGCATGCCGATCCTCGACGTCGAGAAGGCCCAGACCGTCCTGTTCGTGAAGCGCGGCATGGCCTCGGGCTATGCCGGCGTCGACAACGAACTGTTCTTCCGCGACAACACGATGATGCTCTTCGCCGACGCCAAGGTGATGTGCGAGAACATCGTGAAGGCGCTCGAGGGCTCCTCGCATTAACGAACCGGCAGGGGATGTCTCGTCGCCTCGCAAGGCGGGCGAGGGTTTTCCTGCTGAAGCGATTGCAATCCGTCGGCGCCGCACGCTGGGCTGGTTTGGCGTCATTTTCGGTTTTGCCGTCGTTGCAACTGCGTGGCGGGCTTGGCCGACGGCCGCCACATCCGAAGCCCCGTACTGGTATGTCATAGCGTGTCTGGCCGCGCTTTGCGGTGGCCTTGCTCTGAGGCGCGGCATCTCGATCCTGGTAAATCCGCCGACGGCACTGGTAATCGACAGTCGCGGCATCACGGTCGGGTACGGGACCACAACCGACAGGATCTTATGGTCGGACCTCAGGGGCGCTCATGGAGCAACCCTTCAGTTGATTGGTTCACGCACAAAGCCGACTTCTTTCATTGCGCTTGAACTCGTGGACCCGAGAGCGTTTTACGCCCGGCTCGATGCCGACAGGGCTCGTCCGTCCGGGGCGAGTGCAGCTTGGCGCCACGACCACTATCCGCTCCACGTCACGGAAATTGAAGCCGACGCTTCGGACATTCTGGTGAAAATCCAGGAAGGCATCCGTCGCCTGGGCCAGTTCAGACCCGATACGGCACCAAGGACCGTCTACAACGAGACGGTGCATCGCCCGACCTATCGCCGTGAACTCGAGATCGCAGCGGCGTTACTGATTACGCTTTGCGCGGCACCCGTCATCTTTCTATGGACGCCATTCTGGGTCGAGGCGGCTGAGAATTGCGAAGTGCGCAATCCGTACAGCGGCAGGCAATGGAGGAGAGCCAAGCCGACAGCCACGTGGTCGGGCCCTTGCGTCGACGGTCGCGCCCAAGGTTTGGGGGTGCTGGAGTGGTTCAGCCAGGGCAGGCTGAGCGTGCGCTACTCGGGGCAGATGGAGAATGGCCGGCTAACCGGACGCGGCGAGTGGG
Source organism: Reyranella sp. (assembly GCA_046296475.1). GTDB lineage: Bacteria > Pseudomonadota > Alphaproteobacteria > Reyranellales > Reyranellaceae > Reyranella. Next base: position 18,688 of record JBKBLH010000039.1, on the reverse strand, counting down.
CCGAAAACGGCATCCGCTACGACGGCGTGTGGAACGGTGGCGAGCTGCGGGAAGGGGTTGCGACATATCCCGATGGCCGGCGATACAGCGGCAGATGGGACAGGGAACGCTGGATCAGGGGCGTGCTGACGGCGCCGGGCGGGTACCGCCTGGAAGAGCGCTGGTACCAAGGGCAACTCACAGGCCAAGGCATCGCGCGGGGACCGCAGGGCCTGTACGAGGGCAACTGGACCGACGGTGTGCCTGAAGGGACCGGCGTTTTCGTAACGCACGATGGCCGCCGCTTCGAGGGGAAGTGGCGTCACGGCAATCCCGTCGATCCCGAAGTGGCTCGTCTCCAGGCTCAGGAAAAATGGGATTGCCTGTGGGATGCGGCATCGAGGCGATTCGGCGACGGGTTTCCCTACGTCGGGACGGCGAGATGTCGAAACCCGTGATCGCCGCAGCACCCGGACAGGGCCCTCGGCGCGACCTGGGCGAACCGATCGTTATTCGTCGCAAGGCCAGCTTCGGGTGGAAGGTCGCCGGCGCGGGTATCTGTTGTGCGGGCGTTGGCTACCTCCTCTGGTCCACTGCAGTCTCGACGCATCCGATCGCTGCCTACGTCTACGGAGCGATGCTCATCGCCATCGCGATATTCGGCCTCTGGGGTGGGATGGAAGAGGCGATTCGGCGACCGGCAGTCCTCCTGATTTCGAAAGACGGGATTGCCGTCTTTCGCGAGCGCGTGCCGCACCTCATCCAATGGTCCGACATCAAGGGCGCTCATGCTGCCGCGATCGGGAGTGTCTGGAACGGGGATGAGATCGTCGCATTGCAACTCGTCGACCCGCAATCCTTTCACGCTCGCTTCTATGCCGACAAGAGGCGCTGGTTTCTGCCCGATTCCAGGAAGCGCCCAAACTGCTATCCGATTTCTTCCGGCGGCCTCGAAGTTTCGCGGCCGGAGTTGATCGAGCTTGTCCACGACGGGATTCGAAGGTGGGGGACCTACGATCCGGAATTGCAACCGCAAACGAGCTATGGGGTCTTTTCGAACTGGGAGCCTCTACACGGATCGCTCATGGCGATCCTTCTCATCGTGTTGGTCGCCGTCTTGGCGCTACCCTTCGCTCTGGGCACGCCGCGCTGGGTCGAAGCGGCCAAGGATTGTGAAGTGCGCAATCCGTACGGCAAAAAGCAATGGAGAAGTATGCGTGCGGTTTGGACTGGACCGTGCGTGGACGGTCGCGCCGATGGCGAAGGCACTCTCGAATGGTTCCTCAAGGGCCAGCGGACAGAGCGCTATTCGGGGCGAATGGAGGGTGGGCGAATCACGGGGCGCGACGAGCGCATAGAATACGGGACCACGTGGGGACTGGGCCAGCTCATGAAGTACGAGATCCGATACGACGGCCTTTGGAAGGACGGCGTGTTGCTGGAGGGGACGGTGACATTCCCTGACGAGCGGCAGTATCGGGGAACCTGGAAGCGGGGGGAGTGGGCCACCGGGATGCTGACGATGCCGGGTGGTTGGCAGTGGGACGGTGGCACGAAGGCAGGCTGACGGGCGAGGCAAGAGCAAAGGGGCGGCAGGGTGAGTTCAAGGGCCATTGGACAAACGGGGTTCCGCAGGGAGCGGGTGTGTTCGTGACGCGTGATGGCCGGCGTTTCGAAGGTACGTGGAAGGACGGCAAACCTGTCGACGCGGAGATGGCACACCTGCAGGAGCAAGAGCGTTGGGATTGTCTCTGGACGGTTCTTCCCGGGCGATACGATACCCCCATCAGGACCGAGCCTTGGGGATGTCGGATCCGATGAGCCCCGGGAAATCGACCTACCGCGCCGTCATCTTCGACATCGGCGGCGCGGTCGATCTTGAGTTCGCCTGGGAGATGGCGCTCGACGGCGCCATCGCCGCGGCCTGCGGGCTGGAAGGCATCCGCGTCGATCCGGCGATGGTCGAGGAGGCGTCCGGGCAGGCGGTGGCCGCCTTCGCGCCCGATGTCACGCTCCACATGATCGAGACGCTGTGCGGCGGCGAGCCCGCGACGGTGACGCGCGTGGTTCGGCGGGTCGAGGCGATGACGGGGCAACTCGATGCCTTCCAGCTCCGGCCCGGAATCGACGACCTTCTGAAGCGTCTCAAGGCACGCGGTTTGTTGTTAGGCGCGATTGAGCCGCGCTGGGAGCGTCTTGAGCGGGCAGGGATCGCCGGCCTGTTCACGCGCGATCACGGCGTGCCGCCCGCCGAATGCATTCTCGTCGGTGACCGGATCGACGCCGACATCGCGCCCGCCAAAGTGGCCGGCATGGCGACCATCCAGTTCCGCTCCGGCCGCTGGCGACGTCAGCGCCCGCGCTCGGAGGCCGAGACGCCCGATGCAGTCGTGACCGATGTCGTGGAATTGGAAGCGGCGCTCGCGATCCTGATGACGTAGTCTCATCGGTATGAAATCCCGCGCACATTCCTCTGCGAGCGAACTCCGGCAGAAGGTCGAGGAAGCATTTGCCGATCCGACACCGAGTATTCCGGCGCGAGAGGTCTTCAGGCGATTGCGCAAGCATCATGCGGCCGCGGTTGTCGCCGCTACCGCGAATCCGAAATGATCTTGCGATAGGGCATCACTGGAGTGGCGCGCTCCATAGCTTCCAGCGAACTTCGAAGCCCGCGCCAGCCCAAACAAAAACCCCCGGGGATGCCGGGGGTCGTCGTCTCGTGCGGGTGGGGGAGGACTAGTAGCCCTCGCGCTCCATGCGCTTGCGCATCAGCTTGCGGGTGCGGCGGATGGCCTCGGCGCGCTCACGGGCGCGGCGCTCGCTGGGCTTCTCGTAGTTGCGGCGGAGCTTCATCTCGCGGAAAATGCCCTCGCGCTGCATCTTCTTCTTCAGGACGCGCAGCGCCTGATCGACGTTGTTTTCACGAACGAGAACCTGCACTTCGATCGCTTCCTTCCAATGCGGCTTTGGCCCGCGGATCGTCCGGGGGCCCGAATTCAGAGGCCGGGTAGGTATCACAGGCCGATACCCTTGGGAACCCCCCGATTGGGGCCTATATTCCACGGATGACCGAGCAGAACACCCCGAATTCAGCGGAAATGGACCCCGATGCCGGCCTGCGGGACCGGCTGGCCGACGCGTTCATGGCCGAGGCGGCCTTCGACGGCTGGACGCGGGCGGCGCTGGCGGCCAGCGGCCGGGCGCTCGACCTGCCGGCGGGGGAGGCCGAGCGGCTGTTCCCGGGCGGGCCGCTGCAGGCGCTGGCCTATGTCAGCGAGCGCGCCGACCGCCGGACGGTCGAGGACATGGAGAAGGAGGGGATCCCGGCCCTCAAGATCCGCGACCGCATCCGGAGCGCCGTCCGCATCCGGCTGGAGCGTCATGTCGGCCCGCGCGAGGCCGCGCGCCGCGCATTGTCGACCCTGTCCCTGCCGCTCAATGCCGGGCTGGCGCTGAAGCTGCTCTACAAGACGGTCGACGCCATGTGGTACGCGGCCGGCGACACCAGCACCGACTTCAATTTCTACACCAAGCGCGCCACCCTGGCCGGGGTCTATTCCTCGACGCTGCTGTACTGGCTGAACGACCGGTCGCCCGGCGCCGAGGCGACCTGGGCCTTCCTCGACCGCCGCATCGACGACGTGATGAAGTTCGAGAAGCTGAAGGGGCAGGTCAGGTCCTGGACGGGCCCTAAGCGACCGGGCGCCCGGCCGGCAGCACGTAGGTGACGTGGCCCATCTTGCGGCCGGGACGGGCCTCCGCCTTGCCGTAGAGATGCAGCCTCGCCGTCGGATCGCTGAGATAACGCGGCCAGCCGTCGGCCTCGTCGCCGATCAGGTTCTCCATCCGCGAGGGCGCCAACACCTCGACCGAGCCCAGCGGCAGGCCGCAGATCGCCCGCACAAGCTGCTCGAACTGGCTGGTGGCGCAGGCGTCGATCGTCCAGTGACCGGAATTGTGCGGCCGCGGCGCCATCTCGTTGGCCAGCACGCGCCCGTCCCTGGTCACGAACATTTCCAGCGCCACGAGGCCCACCAGATCGAGGCCGCGGGCCAGTTCGACGCCGAACCGCTCGGCGGTCGCCAAGGTTGCCGCCGGCAGGCCGGAGGGCACCGTCGTCGTACGCAGGATACCGTCGCGATGGCCGTTGATGCCGATGGGGAAGCAGCGCGTGGTGCCGTCGAGCCCACGGGCGACGATGGCGGAGACCTCGCACTCGAAATCGACCATCGCCTCGAGGATGCATTCGCGCCGGCCGAGCTTTTCCCAGGCTGCCGCCAATTGCCCGCGGTCGGCGACCCGGGCCTGGCCCTTGCCGTCATAACCCTCGGTGCAGGTCTTGAGGATGCCGGGCAGGGCGGTGGCCGCGGCGATGTCTGCGTCCGAGCGGATCGGCTGGTAGTCGGCCGTGCCGATGCCGAGCCTGCGCAGGAAGTCCTTCTCGCGCAGCCGATGCTGGGCAAAATGGATGGGCTTCACGCCCGGCCGCACCGGCTTCAGCTTCTCGCATTCCAGAACCGCCGCCTCGGGCACGTTCTCGAACTCATAGGTGACCACATCGACCCGGGCGGCGAAGCGGGCGAGGGCCTCGTCATCCTCGTAGGCCCCGCGGACATGGCCGGCACAGGCCTGGGCAGCGACAGGATCCTCGTCCGGCGCGTAGACGATGCAGGGATAACCGAGCCGCGCCGCCGCCAGCGCCGTCATGCGGCCCAACTGACCGCCGCCCAGGATGCCGATGGTCGATCCCGGCGGAAGAGGTCGCGAGCCCGACATCAGCGGTGCGCCGGAGCGTCGTCGGTCGGGATCTTGGCGACGGCCAGCGACTGCCGCGTTCGCCATGCCTCCAGCGCCGCCATGATCTTGGCGTTGCCAAGTCCAACGATAGCGGCGGCCAGTAGGGCGGCATTGATCGCGCCGGCGCGGCCGATCGCCAGGGTGCCGACGGGTATGCCGGCCGGCATCTGGACAATGGAAAGAAGGCTGTCCTGACCCTTCAGGGCGGCGCTTTCGACCGGCACGCCGAGAACGGGCAGCGGAGTCATTGCAGCGGTCATGCCCGGCAGGTGCGCGGCCCCGCCGGCCCCTGCGATGATCACCTTAAGGCCACGGTCCTTGGCGGCCGAGGCATAGTCCATCATGCGCTTGGGCGTGCGATGGGCGGAAATGATGCGCGCCTCGAACGGGACGCCAAGGGCCTCCAGCGTCTCGGCGGCATGGCGCATGGTCGACCAGTCGGACTGGCTGCCCATGATGACGCCGACCACCGGCTGCGCAGCCGGACGCTTGGTGCTTTTCCTGGCCATGACTCTCTCAGGCGATGATATCGGGGATGAGCTGGCTTTCCAGCCGGATGATCTGGTCCTTGAGCCCCAGCTTGCGCTTCTTGAGGCGCTGGAGCTGCAGCTGGTCGAAGGGCGGCTTCTCGATCAGGCGATCGATCACCTCGTCGAGGTCGCGATGCTCGGTCTTCAGGGCCTCGAGCCTGGCCTTGATGGTCTGGGCGTCCGGCGGATCCGACGACGTCAAGTCATTCATGCGGGGCGCACTCGTCCAGGCAGGCTAGCCACGTCGCTCCCGGCCGTGTACCCCTTCGCCCGCCCAAAGGGAAGCACACAAAAGCCAACCTACCGTGTCGGATTTCCTCCCCCACCCGTTCTGGAACTTCTCGCTGGAACTCTATGCCGGGGAGGGCGTCGCCGATGCCTGCCTCGACCTGCAGGACCGCCGCGGCTGCGACGTCAACGTCCTGCTGTTCTGCTGCTGGCTGGGCGCCTCGGGCCGGCCGACCCTGACGGCCGAGCGGCTGCGCGCCATCCTGGCCGCAAGCGAGGCGTGGCAATCCGACGTCGTGAAGCCGTTGCGCGAGATGCGGCGGCGATTGAAAGACAAGGTCTGGCCCGGCGCTCTCCCGGAGACCGTCGATGCGGTCCGCCGAAGGGTCGCCGATGCGGAGCTGGCGGCCGAGCATGCCGAGCAGCTCACGCTGGCGAGCCTGCATTCTCCGCCTGCCGATCGCGAGCGTTCGCTGGAGAAGCGGCTGCGGGCGGCGGTCGGCAATCTCGGTGTCTATGCGGTGTGCCTGGGCGTCGTCCCGGATGAGGCGGATCGCCGGTCCGTAGCGGCACTGATGCGTGCCACCTTTCCCGCCTTCGCCGCCGTGGAAGTGGCGGAGGCGGTCGGTCTCGCGGCTTGAAAGAATGGTTCAACACTGCTGACGGGTTACTCACAATCTTCGTATGACGGTTCGATTGCGGGTTGATTCGACGTGACTCGACCCAATGTCAGAGTCAGACTTCCATCGTCCCGTAACAAACTCGGAGGCATCCGATTATGAGCACCGTGGACCACATCGAAGCTCTCAAGAACAAGCATGCGAGCCTCGAGCAGGCGATCCGTCAGGAGACGACGCGGCCGCATCCCGACGACGATGCGATCTGCAGCCTCAAGAAGCGCAAGCTCATGATCAAGGACGAGATCGTCCGGCTGAGCGAACCAACCTCCCACTGATCCTCATGTAAGGCCCGCCCAGCGGGCGAGCGCCACGGCGCCGACGGCGCCGAACAGGCCGGCGGTGAAGCCTCCGACCGTTCGCGTCAGGGCGGCGCCGACGACTGCGCCGACGATGAAGGCGCCGCCGCCCTGCGTCAGCGGGACGACGGCCGCCGACACCAGCACCGCGCCGGGCGCATGGTCGAGCAGCGCGTTGACGAAGCGGTAGCGGCCGAGCCAGCGCATGGCGATGAAGCCGCCGCCCTTCGCAGCCATGGCGGCAAGCGCCATCACGAGGATGGCAACGAGGTTCTCAGGACTTGCGGACATGGTCGCTCCCGAGATCCCGAAGCGCGCCGAAGAGCCCCCCTGCCAGTCCGCCGATCACGATGTACCAGTTGCCGCCAATCGCCCATTTGGCGGCGAGCGCCGCGGCGATCGCCACTGCCCAGGGCGCGATGTCGCGCTTGCCGCGGAACAGGATGGTCGCCACGACGACGAACACGGCGACGCCGACGAAGTCGAGACCGAGGCGTCGCGCCATCGACGGGTCGGAGAGGATGCCGCCGGCCGCGAGATGACCGGCCAGGGTCGAGCCCGACCAGATGCAGGCCATGATGAAGCCGCCGCCCAGGAACTTGCCGAGATCGCCGTGGCCGCGGCGATATTCGGCGATGTTGACCGCCCAGTTCTGGTCGACCGTCACGTACCAGACGGGCGGCTGCAACCACCAGGGCAGGTGCGGCATCTGCGGCTGCAGGGCCGCCCCCATCACGAAGTAGCGCAGGTTGGCGACGAACACCGAGACGGCCAGTGCCATCAGCGGCAGCGGCTGGGCCCAGATGTCGAGCGCCACCATCTGGCTGGTGCCTGCCATGACGGTGAAGCTCATCAGGGTCGTCTCGAAGGCGCTGAGGCCCTTCTGGGCGGCGGCGACGCCGAAGCCGATGCCGAAGGGAAGCGAGGCGAGGCCGGGAAAGATCATGCGCAGGGCGCCGGCCTGGAAACTGCGCCACGTCACGCGCGCGGAAAGGGACACGGAAGCTACCGGATGGGGAACGGGGCGGGCACTCTATGGGACGGGCCGCAGCGCCGGAACCGAGTTTAGCTCAGCCGCCCATTAGGCGGGTCAGTTGAGCTTGTGCAGGTTGACCGACCAGCGCACCGGCGCGCCGTAGGCGTTGCGCGACTGGCCGCTGCAGATCGCCACGTTGTCCGCGCCGCGCTGGCACACGAGCTGATCGGCGAACCAGCGCGAGCCGTCATTGCACGTCGAATCGGCATCGCGCAGGCGCAGGATCGCGCCCTCGAAGCGCGCCTGGGCACGCGTGCGGCAGGCGGTTCGACCGCGCCGCCATTCGAGCTGACCCGCGCCGCTGGCATCGAAGCAATAGGACGAGACGCCCGGCTGCAGCTGCGCCGTCTCGTGGCGGAATGGATCGGTACGCCAGCAACCCTGCATGAAGGAGTAGTCGTTGGTCGGCGCATTGGGCAGTCGCAGGCGATTGTCCGCCGGGTTGCGCGGTTGCGGGGCCGGTGTGGGCGGCGGCGGCTTGGGCGGCGCGACCTTCGGCGGGGCAGGCGCTGGAGGCGGCGGGGCGACGGCGACCTGCGGTGGCTTCGGTGGGTCGGGCGGCTTGCAGTCGGCGATCCGGCGCTTCAGCTCGGCCTCGGCGAGGGCCAGTTCGACCTTGAGCACGCGCTCGCGCGACTGCTCAGCCGAGAAGGAGGCCTTGAGCGCCGGCAACGGGTCTGGTGGTGCTTCCGGTGCCGGCGGGGCATCGGGCCCTTCGCGGGTGGCGATGGCGACCTCGGGTGGAACCGGCAGCAGTCCGCGCAGCAGCCACGCGCCGGCGATCAGGAGCAGGAGGAGCGGCAGGGCGGCAGCGAGCGTGCGCCACCAGGGAATGCCCGCCGCCGGAATGATGGCCGGCGGCCTGGATATCGGCGCCCTCTGCGCAACATCGAGAACGGGTCGCCGCTCCAGTACGGCTGCATCGGGGACGCGCGCATCCGGTACGCGAGGCAAGGCAAGAGGCAGCAGCGCGTTGGCTACTTCCGTCTCGTAGCCCCAGGCGACGATGACGGGCCGATCCCCGACCAGGAAGACGAATTCGGGCGACGGCGCGCGCGCCGCAAGCTTCAGCGACAGGCCGACGACACCGGTCTCTTCCTTCGGCCCGTGGCCCGCGAGCATGTCGCCCAGCCGCCGGATGTCGGCCAGCCGCCGCTCGACGCCCGCCAGCACGGCGTCGCGCTCCGCGGCCGGCAGGTCGGTGACGCGGCGAACGGGGCCCGACCAGCCGGCATACCAGTCGATACCCTGGTCGTTCTCGTGCGGCTGCGGATCGGCCAGCAGGTCGGCGGTCTCGTCACCCAGCCGCCGGCGCACCACGCGACGCAGCTGGGGGGCGGCATTGTGCAGGGGCTCGCCGCGCACGCCGAGCGGGCGCACGCCGCTGCGGGTCGTCACGATGAGCGTTGCTTCGCCGGGCATGGGATACGGAAAGTAGCCCGGCGATTATGGCGGCGCGATGGTCTGCTCTCGTCGCTGCAGGGACCGCGTCAGTTTGGTCACCCGTTGGTCATCCGTTGACCACCCACCGCGGTCAGGCAGCCTTCGCCCACTCGCGCAGGACGAACTTCTGCACCTTGCCGGTCGAGGTCATGGGCAGGTCGCGGAACACCACGGTGCGCGGGCACTTGTAGCCCGCGAGGTTGGCGCGACAGTGGGCGATGATGTCCGCCGCCGTGGCGGTGGCGCCGGGCTTCAGCATCACGAAGGCGCAGGGCGTCTCGCCCCACTTATCGTCGGGCTTGGCCACGACGGCGGCGTTGGCGACGGCGGGATGGGCGATGATCACGCCCTCGACCTCGATGGTCGAGATGTTCTCGCCGCCCGAGATGATGATGTCCTTGGAGCGGTCGCGCAGCTCGATGTAGCCGTCCTCGTGCATCACGCCGAGGTCGCCCGAATGGAACCAGCCGCCGGCGAAGGCGTCGCGTGTGGCGGCCGGGTTCTTGAGATAGCCCTTCATGGTGATGTTGCCACGGAACATGACCTCGCCCATGGTCGCGCCGTCGCGCGGCACCTCCTTCATGGTCGTGGGATCCATCACGGTGACACCGTCCTGGGCCGCATAGCGCACGCCCTGGCGGGCCTTCAGCCGCGCGCGGTCATGGGCGGGCAGGGCATCCCATTCCCGGTGCCACGAGCAGATCGTGGCCGGGCCGTAGACCTCGGTGAGGCCGTAGACGTGGGTGACGCGGAAGTTCTGCTTCTCCAGCGCCTCGAGTACGGCGGCCGGGGGCGGCGAGGCTGCCGTCATGAACTCGACCTTGCGGGCGAGCGGGCGGCGCTCGGCGTCGGTCGCGCCGATGATCAGCTGCATGATGATGGGTGCGCCGCACATGTGGCTCACGTCATTGTCCGCCAGCGCGTCGAAGATCGGCTTGGCGGCGGGGCGGCGCAGGCAGACCGAAGTGCCGGCCACCAGCGCCAGTGTCCAGGGGAAGCACCAGCCGTTGCAGTGGAACATCGGCAAGGTCCACAGATAGACCGGGTGCAGGCCGATCGGCCACTGCGTGGCGTTGCCGTAGGACGAGAGCGTCGCGCCGCGATGGCTGTAGACGACGCCCTTGGGGTTGCCGGTCGTGCCCGACGTGTAGTTGAGCGTGATCGCGTTCCACTCGTCGGACGGATAGGCCCAGGCGAAGTCGGGATCGCCGTCGGCGATGAACTCCTCCCAGGTCGTGTCGCCGATCTGCGCGCGGTCCTCGCAGGCGGGATCGTCGATGTCGACGACCAGCGGCTGTGTCTTCGCGATCGCCAGCGCCTCGGTGACGACGCGATGGAACTCGCGATCGACCAGCAGCACCTTGGTCTCGCTATGATCGAGGATGAAGGCGACCATCGCCGCGTCGAGCCGCGTGTTCAGCGAATTCAGCACGCCGCCGGTCATCGGCACGCCGAAATGCGCCTCGTACATCTCGGGAATGTTGGGCGCCATGATCGCCACCGTGTCGCCGACGCCGATGCCGACCTTGACAAGTGCCGAGGCGAGCCGCCGGCAGCGCGCGTAGGTCTCGGCCCAGGTCTGGCGGCGCTGGCCATGGATCAGCGCGAGGTGATCGGGATAGACGCTGGCGGTGCGTTCGATGAACTGCAGCGGGGTGAGCGCCGCGTAGTTCGCCGGTGTCCTGTCGAGGTCGCGTTCGTAGATGTTGTGGGCGGCGAGGGCGGTCTTGTGCGAGACAGGACGCGGCGCGGCGAGGCGGGTGACCGACGTGCGGCTCTTCACCGGGCGGCGCAGGCCCGGACGGGCGACCGGCTTGGGCGCGACCTTCTTCGGCGCGAGAGCCTTCTTCGCAGATGAGGCCCTCTTCGGTGCCGCCTTCCCGGTGACCCGCCGGGCGGGTTTCTTCGCCTTGGCCGCGACCTTGCGCTTGGCCGGAGCCTTTGACTTGCCGCTGCCTTTTCCCGTCTTGCGCCTGGCCATGATTTCTTTCCGTTCGACTCCCCGTGCGGCGACACTCTCTCACAGGGCGGCTCGCCTGTTCCAGCTTGATATCCGGCTCTTCGGCACGAGGGCGTCGACAAGGTACGAGGCGACAGGCCATTTTAGGGCGAGTCACGACGTCGGCCGCCGGTGCTCGGGAACTCGAACTCTGCGTGAAGGCATCGCATCATGTCGCTGAACGAACCGGTTCCCCAACCGCCCCTGAAACCCATCGTCGGCAATCTCACGGAGCTGCAGGGCGATTGCCCGGTCCAGAGCCTGATGGCGCTCGCCCGCACCTACGGGCCGTTCTTCAAGCTCACGATCATGGATCGCGACGTCCACGTCGCGAGTTCGCAGGAGCTGGTCGACGAACTGTGCGACGAGACGCGCTTCGGCAAGCGCGTCCAGGGGGCCCTGAAGGAGATCCGGGCGATCGCCGGCGACGGGCTCTTCACGGCCTATGGCCACGAGCCCAACTGGGCCAAGGCCCATCGCATCCTGGTGCCGGCGTTCGGGCCGATCGCCATCCGCGGCATGTTCGACCGGATGTTCGACATCGCCGACCAGATGTTCGTGCGCTGGGAGCGCTTCGGGCCGAGCGCGGTCATCGACGTCGCCGACAACATGACGCGGCTCACGCTCGACACGATCGCGCTCTGCGCCTTCGATTATCGCTTCAACAGCTTCTACCAGGACGACATGCATCCCTTCGTGTCCGCCATGGTGGGAACGCTGCAGGAAGCCTCGAACCGCGCGCGCCGGCCGAAGCTGCTCAGCAACCTCATGCTGTCCAGGGCGCGCCAGTTCCAGGCCGACAAGGAGCTGATGGACAAGGTGGCGCGCGATCTCATCGCCGAGCGCCGCCGCGATCCCAGGGGAAACGAGAAGAACGACCTGCTCAACCTGATGCTGAACGGCGTCGATCCGGTCACCGGCGAGAAGCTGAGCGACGAGAACATCGGCTATCAGATGATCACCTTCCTGATCGCCGGGCACGAGACCACGAGCGGGCTTCTGTCCTTCGCGACCTACCTGCTGCTCAAGAACCCGGACGTGCTGCAGAAGGCGCGCGCCCTCGTCGACGAGGTGCTGGGCGAGGAGGCGCCGAGGGTCGAGCATCTGGCGCAGCTGCGCTATATCGAGCAGATCCTGATGGAGGCGCTGCGCATCTGGCCGACCGCCTCGGTCTTCTCCGTCAGTCCGCACAAGGACACGGTGCTCGGCGGCAAGTATCCGCTCACGACCAAGGACATCGTGATGGTCCTGGAGCCGATGCTGCATCGCGACCCCAAGGTCTGGGGCGACGACGTGGAAGCCTTCAGGCCCGAGCGCTTCGCGCCGGAGAATGCCAGCCAGCTGCCGCCCAATGCCTGGAAACCGTTCGGCAACGGCGCGCGCGCCTGCATCGGGCGGCCCTTCGCCATGCAGGAGGCCCAGCTCGTCCTCATCCTGATGCTTCAGCGCTTCGACTTCGTGCTCGACGACCCGTCCTACACGCTGAAGATCCACGAGACGCTCACCCTCAAGCCGGAAAACCTTCGCATCCGCGCCCGGGCGCGCCGCACGGGAGCGTCGCTGCGGCGCAGCGCGGTGCCCTCGACGCGGCAGAAGCCGCTGACGCCGCAGCCCGCGCGGCGACCGACCCCGGATACCGCCGCAACGCCGCTGCTCGTTCTCTACGGCAGCAATACCGGCTCGTCGGAGGCCTTCGCCAACCGCATCGCCGACGAGGCGCCGGCCAACGGCTTCGCGCCGACCGTGGCGGCCATGGACGATTACGCAGGCAACCTGCCCCGCGAGGGCGCGATCGTCGTGGTTACGGCCTCCTACGAAGGCCAGCCGCCGGACAATGCCCGCCAGTTCGTCTCCTATGTCGAATCGCTAGAGGAGGACGCTCTCGCAGGCGCGCGTTTCGCCGTGTTCGGCTGCGGGAACCGGCAATGGGCGCGCACCTACCAGGCGATCCCCAAGCGGGTCGACGCGGCTCTCGGCAGGGCCGGCGCCACGCGGCTCGCCGAGCGCGGCGAGACGGACTCGGGCGGCGACTTCTTCGGCGCCTTCGACGAATGGTGGGCGGCCTTCCTGCCGCGCCTGCGCGAGGCGTTGGGCAAGGAGGCCGCCGCCGCGCCGGCCGCGTCCGGCCTGCAGGTCGAGTTCGTCAAGGACGGTCGCGAGGGCGCGCTGCGGCTGGGCGACCTGCAACGCGGCATCGTGATCGAGAACCGTGAGCTGGTGGACATGAGCGCGCCGAACGCGCGCTCGAAGCGGCACCTGGAATTCTCGCTGCCCGACGGCATGACCTATCGGGCGGGGGACTATCTGGCGGTCCTGGCGACCAATCCGCAGGAACTGGTGGACCGCGTGCTGCGCCGCTTCGGCCTGGCGCGCGACACGCTCGTGGTGCTGCGCCGTGATGGCGCGGCCAGTCTGCCAATCGGCCGGCCGGTCAGCTGCGGCGAGCTGCTGTCGAACTACGTCGAGCTGGCCCAGCCGGCGACGCGCGCCCAGGTCGCCACGCTCGCGGCGGCAACACCCTGTCCGCCCGAACAGGCCGAACTGGAGGCCATGGCGGGCGAGGCCTACGCCGATACGGTGCTCAAGCCGCGCTGCAGCGTCCTCGACCTGCTCGACCGCTTCCAGTCCTGCGCGCTGGGCTTCGGCGGCTATCTCGACATGCTGCCGCCGATGCGGGCGCGGCAGTATTCCATCTCCTCGTCGCCGCTCTGGAAGCCCGACCATGTCACCCTGACCGTCGCCGTGGTCGATGCGCCGGCCTACTCGGGCAACGGCACCTTCCGCGGCGTCGCCTCATCCTATCTGGCGAATCTGCAACCCGGCGACCGCATCTCGCTGGCGGTCCGGCCGTCGAACGCGCGCTTCCATCCGCCGGCCGATCCCCGGACGCCGATCATCCTGATCTGCGCCGGCTCCGGCATCGCGCCGTTCCGGGGCTTCCTGCAGGAGCGGGCCACGCAGAAGGCGGGCGGCCAGGACGTCGGACCGGCCCTGCTGTTCTTCGGCACCAACCATGCCGACGTCGACTATCTCTATCGCGACGAGCTCGCGCGCTGGGAGGCGGCGGGCGTCGTCACCGTCCGTCCGGCCTTCTCGCTGCAGCCGCGGGGCGAGGTCTCGTTCGTCCAGCATCGCGTGTGGGAAGAGCGCGCCCGCATCGTGGAACTGTTCCGGCAGGGCGGCAGCGTCTACGTCTGCGGCGACGGGCAGTACATGGCCCCGGCCGTGCGCGAGACGCTGGTGCGAATCTATCGCGAGGCCTCGGGCGCCAGCGAGGCCGACGCCCAGAAGTGGGCCGAGACCGTCGAACACGAGCACGGGCGCTTCGTTTCCGACGTCTTCGCCTGAGTGGGCGACCCGGCCGGGCAGATAACCACATTGCGACCGGCCGGGGCGGGGGCTAAGCCAAGACCGGAAACGCAGAGGATGCCGGTCATGGCTGTTGGCGACACATATCGTGCGCTGCATGCGCGGTCGCTCCAGGATCCCGAGGGATTCTGGGCCGAGCAGGCGGCGGCGATCGACTGGACGAAGCGCTGGGACAAGGTGCTCGACGGGACGAACCCACCTTTCTATCGCTGGTTCGAGGGCGGTGAACTCAACGCCTGCCACAATGCGCTCGATCGCCATGTCGAGGGCGCCGGTGGGACGAATAGGGCCGACCAGGCGGCGCTGATCTACGATTCGCCGCTCACCAACACCAAGAAGACCCTCACCTATCGCGAGCTGCGCGATCAGGTGGCGCGCATCGCCGGGATGATCGCGGCTGAGGGCGTGGGCAAGGGCGATCGCGTCATCCTCTACATGCCGATGGTCCCCGAAGCGGTGATGGCGATGCTCGCCTGCGCGCGGCTGGGCGCCATCCATTCGGTGGTGTTCGGCGGCTTCGCGGCCAAGGAACTGTCGAGCCGCATCGACGACTGCGCGCCGAAGCTGATCCTCACCGCCTCGTGCGGCATCGAGCCGTCGCGAATCGTGCAGTACAAGCCGCTGGTCGACCAGGCGATCGAGCAGGCGACGCACAAGGTGCCGCGGGTCATCCTGCTTCAGCGCCCGCAATGCGCTGCGACGATGGTGCCGGGTCGCGACCTCGACTGGAACGAGGCGCTCGCCAAAGCGCAGCCCGCGGCCTGCGTGCCGGTCAAGGCCACCGATCCGCTCTACATCCTCTACACGTCGGGTACGACCGGCCAGCCCAAGGGTGTGGTGCGCGACACCGGCGGCTACTGCGTGGCGCTCGCCTGGTCGATGAAGAACCTCTACGGCGTGCAGCCCGGCGAGGTCTACTGGTGCGCCTCGGACGTGGGCTGGGTGGTGGGCCACAGCTACATCGTCTACGGGCCGCTGATCCATGGTGCGACCTCGATCCTCTACGAAGGCAAGCCGGTCGGCACGCCCGACGCCGGCGCCTTCTGGCGCGTGATCTCCGAGCACAAGGCGATGGCGCTGTTCACAGCGCCTACTGCCTTCCGCGCGATCAAGCGCGAGGACCCTGAAGGCAAGCTGCTGAAGCACTACGACCTCTCGCACTTCCGCACCCTGTTCCTTGCGGGCGAGCGCGGCGATCCGCCGACCGTCGAATGGGCGCAGAAGCTGCTGGGCGTGCCGGTGGTCGATCACTGGTGGCAGACCGAAACCGGCTGGGCGATCTGCGGCAACTTCCAGGGCCTCGACCCGATGCCGGTGAAGCTCGGCTCGACCTCCGTGCCGTCGCCGGGCTGGCAACTCGACGTGCTGGACGAGAGCGGCAAGCCGATGAAGCCCGGCGAAGTCGGCGCGCTGGCCGGCAAGCTGCCCTTGCCGCCGGGCACCTTCCCGACCCTGTGGAACGCCGACGAGCGCTACAAGCAAAGCTACATGAGCGAGTTCCCCGGCTACTACAAGACCGGCGATGCCGGCTTCATCGACGCGGACGGCTACGTGTCGGTGATGACCCGCGTGGACGACGTGATCAACGTCGCGGGCCATCGCCTCTCGACCGGACAGATCGAGGAGGTGCTGGGCGCGCATGGCGACGTCGCCGAATGCGCCGTGATCGGCATCGCCGACGATCTGAAGGGCCAGGTGCCGCTGGGCTTCCTGGTGCTGAAGGCCGGCGTCAACCGGCCGCCGCAGGAGATCACCGCCGAGGTCGTGCAGATGGTGCGGGACCGCATCGGCCCCGTCGCCTTCTTCAAGAGCGCGCTGGTCGTGCAGCGTCTGCCCAAGACGCGCTCGGGCAAGATCCTGCGCGGCACCATGCAGAAGATGGCCGACAGCCAGCCATGGACCCTGCCGGCCACGATCGAGGATCCGGCGGTGCTGGATGAAATCAAGGACGGGCTGAAGGGCGCGGGGTTCGCGAAATAATTGTCATCCCGAGCGCAGCGAGGGATCATTTTTCTCGGTTTTGAAGGATCCCTCGCTGCGCTCGGGATGACACCATTGCTTTGATGACGACAGTCGCTTGTTTGGAGGAAGTATGAGTCTCGACATCAACCGCGCCGATCTCACCGTCGGCGTCGTGGGAACCGGCGCCATGGGCCGCGGCATCGCGCAGGTCACCGCGCAGGGCGGCATGAAGGCCATCATGTATGACGCGGCCCCCGGTGGTGCGGCGAAGGCCAAGACAGCGATCCTCGACACCTTGAAGGGTCTGGTCGCCAAGGGCCGGTTGACCGATGCCGACCTCGCGAAGACCGAGGCCAATCTCGGCATTGCCGAGAAGATCGAGGACCTGAAGGGCTGCCACGTCGTCGTCGAGGCGGTGTTCGAGAATCTCGAGGTGAAGCAGAAGCTGTTCGGCGAGCTCGAGGCGGTGATCGCGCCCGACGCCATCCTGGCCTCCAACACCTCGTCGATCCGCATCGCCTCGATCGCGCGCGCGCTGAAGCATCGCGACCGAGTCTGCGGCATGCACTATTTCAATCCCGTGCCGCTGATGAAGCTGGTCGAGGTCATCCGCGCCGCCGACACCGCGCAATGGGTGGTCGACGCCATGGTGGCACTGGGCAAGCGCCAGACCCGCGTGCCCGTGGTGGTGGGCGACACGCCGGGCTTCCTGGTCAATCTCGGCGGCACCGCGATCGGCACCGAAGGCCTGCGCATCATGCAGGAGGGACGGGCGACGCCGTCGCAGGTCGACGCCGTGATGCGCGACACCTGCGGCTTTCGAATGGGCCCGTTCGAGCTGATGGACCTCACCGGCATCGACGTGAACTTCCCGGCGCGCAAGATCATCTACGAGGGCTTCTTCCACGACCGGCGCATGACGCCCAGCCCCTACCACGAGAGCCTCTATGCGGCGGGCAAGCTCGGCCGCAAGACCGGCGGCGGCTGGTACGCCTATGACGACAAGGGCGCGAAGATCGACGCCGGCGCCGACCATCCGACGTCGCACGTGCCGGCATCGAGTGTCGTCATCATGGACACCCACAACAAGAAGCTGCTCAGCCTCGTCAGCGGCGACGGCGCGAACATGCTGGCGGCCGACGACGGCAAGAGCCCGATCCTGGTGGCGCCGATCGGCAAGGACTGCACCACCACCGCGGTCGAGCTCGGCCTCGACCCCAAGCGCACCGTCGCTGTCGACCTTACCGGCGACGTCTCCAAGCGCATAACCATCATGATGGCGCCGGGCTTCGATCCGGCCATCCGCGACGCCACGGTGGCGCTGCTCGCGAAGTCCGGCACCAAGGTGACGGTGATCAAGGACTCGCCCGGCTTCATCGCCCAGCGCATGTGCGCGATGATCGCCAACCTCGGCTGCGAGATGGCGATGATCGGCATCGCCTCGGCCGCCGACGTCGACACGGCCATGACCTTGGGCCTCAACTACCCGCGCGGGCCGCTGGCCCTGGCCGACTGGCTGGGCGTCAAGGAGTGCCACGAGATCCTGGTGCAGATCCAGGCGATCACCGGCGACGACCGCTATCGTCCCAGCCAGTGGCTGCGCCGCCGCGCGATGCTGGGCTTGAGTGCGACCACCGTCGAATAGCGATCGGTGGGAACAGTCCTGTTGCCTCATCGTTCAATCCCCTGCATGGCTAGCAGGGGAACCCGATGAAGCGACGCTCATTGTTTGCGGTCGGCCTCGCACTTGTGGTTTGCGCGACCGCGGGCGCCGCGCAGGCCCAACAGCTCAAGAACGAGAACCTGCTCGTCGGCATGCCGCACGGCTTCAAGCTGGGCTTCAAGGAGTCGAAGAACGGCATGAACATGCAGGAGTTCGTGCCGGCCGGCGAGACGGTGCAGAACTGGACGGAGATGGTGACGGTCCAGGTCTTCCTCAGCCGCAGGGACCTGCAGCCGGCGCCGTTCCTGGGGGCGATGCAGCAGCAGTGGGCGGGCTCTTGCAAGGGCAGCAGCGCAACGCCAGTCTCGACCGGCAAGGTGAACGGCTACGACGCCGCCACGATCCTGCTGCGCTGTCCATTGGTGGCGTCGACCGGCAAGCCCGAGACGACTGTCCTCACGGCGATCAAGGGCAACGACAGCTTCTACGTCGTGCAGCGCGCCGTCCGGTCGGTCCCGACGCCCGAGCAATTTCAGACCATGAAGAAGTACATCGAGAGCGTCAGTGTCTGTGATTCACGTTTGCCGTCGAGGGCCTGCCCGACTGTTAAGTAGAGCGAGATGACGTTAGGTCGACCTACAAGAAAACCCGTCGTCTCGACCGGAGCGCGAAGCGCGGAGTGGAGAGATCTTCTCTCCACCAAAAG
>JBKBLH010000038.1:0-39975 GCA_046296475.1 Reyranella sp. | reverse complement strand
GCGAGCTTGGCCTCGAGCGGCAGTCCCTCGACCTCGCGGTAGCTCGGGCAGGTCGAGAAGGGGTGGAAGGAAAGCTCCAGCCCGTAGAGCACGGCGACGGGCCGCGCCGCAACCTGGCCGCGGATCGGCAGTCCGTCGCGATGGGCCCGTTCGATCTCGCGAAGCAGCGTCTGCCAGCGCCCGGGATAGAGCGAGAGGTCGAGCAGCGTGAAGGAAAGCGGCCGGCCGGAGAGCTCGACGAGCCGGCGCAGCATCGCGAACTCGGTGGCACCCTCGGCCGTGGTGTCCGCAAAATCGTCGAGCAGCTGGATAACACCCTTGCCGGAGCGCCGCATGCCGCGCGCGATCGCCGCCAGCTCTTCCTCGCCGGCGGTGATGGTCGGTGTCAGGGCGCCGTCGGGCGTGCGATGAAACAGCGACCGTGAGGTCGAGAAGCCCAGCGCACCGGCGTCGAGCCCCTGTTGAACGAGCGTCGCCATCTCCGCCATGTCGGACGCATTGGCGGGCTCGCGGTCGACGCCGCGTTTGCCCATCACGAAGACGCGCAGCGGCGCATGCGGCACCTGGGTGGCGAAGTCGATGTCGCACTGTCGCCTCGCCAAGGCGTCGAGATAGTCGGGAAAGCTCTGCCAGTTCCAGGGCACGCCCTCGCGCATCACGAGTTCGGGAATGTCCTCGACGCCCTCCATCACGTTCATGAGTGTGTCGCGATCCTCCGGGCGGCAGGGCGCGAAACCGACGCCGCAATTGCCCATAAGCACCGTCGTCACGCCGTGCCCCGAAGAAGGCGAGAAGCGGTCGTCCCAGGTGACCAGGCCGTCATAGTGCGTGTGGATGTCGACGAAGCCGGGCGTCACCGCGAGGCCCCTGGCGTCGATCTCCTCGCGGCCGCTGCCAACGACGCGGCCAACGGCAGCGATCCTGCCGTCGTGGATGGCGACATCCCCTTCGCGCGGATCGGCCCCGGTCCCGTCGATCACCGTTCCGTTGCGCACGATCAGATCGTATGAGGCGGTCATGGCATCCTCCCGGAAGTGTCGCTTGATTTGCTAGCACTCCGGTCACAGCAAGGAAACGCCCACACGAAAACGCCGGAACCTCGCGGCCCCGGCGTCGACGTCGAGATATGCAGAAATGTTCAGCGGATGATCGTCACCTTGAGCGCGGTCTGCACGCTGAACACCGTGGTGATCTGCGTACCCGGCTTGATCGTCTTCAGCGCGGCCTTGCCTGCGTCCGTGACAATCTGCGGCATCTGGATGACTTCGCCGCTGTCGGGCGAGGGCTTGTCGGGCTCGCCGCCCGAGGCGTTGATCAGGAAGACCGTATTGGACGCCAGGTCGACCTTGGTGCACATGCCGGCCATCGACCACAGGCGGATGCGTTCGCGCGCGCCAGGGATTCCCTCGATGCGGGCGCCCTCTGCCATCATTGCCTTGGCGCGCGCCGTCACGGCGGGGCTGGTCGGCGCGATCAGGAAGTCGACATAGTCGTACCACTGGACATCGACGATCTGGCCGACGCGCAGCGCGCCATAGTTGGTGACCAAGTCGGCCGCCTTCATCTTCACGCGACCGAGATCCTGCCAGACGATGACGAAACCGCGCGTCTTCTCATCGATACTGTGGATCGTGCCACGCTTGAAGTTCTGGTAGACTGAAGGAATATAAAGGTCTTGCTGGGCTCTTGCGGAGAGCGGCAGCGCGGCGGTCGAGAGCGCAGCGCTTCCCAGCAGCTTCAGAGTCGAACGGCGATTCGCTTGCATCAGTGTCTCACCCTCTCTTCGCGCGGGATGATCGGCTCCGGCGCGGGCACGGTCAGCCTCCGAACAGACGCGCGGCTTTATGCCGACGAAAGAATTGGGCGGCAACTCCCTTTGCAGCATTTCTGCGGCTGCCAACCCCTATTGCCGCCCGCTGGCGTCAGAAAAACGTGACTTGAACCTTGGAGGGTCTGGGTTGGTTATGCAGCGGAAGGATCCCGAAATGCCCCCTGCGAGCGCCGTGCTCTCCGTCGCCCATGCCTTGCCTCCGCACCGCCTGCTGCAGACCGAAGCGGCGGAAGCCGCGCGCGGCATCTTCGGCCATCGCTATGCCGCCTTCGAGAGGATGGCGCCAGTCTTCACCACCTCCGGCATCGAGCAGCGATACACGGTGAGGCCGCTCGACTGGTACTTCGCTTCCCTGGGGTGGCCCGAGCGCAACGCGGCATATCTCGAGGGCGCACAGGCACTGTTCGTCGAGGCCGCGACGCGCGCACTGGAGGGCGCGGGTGTTCCAGCCTCCGATGTAGACGCGATCGTCACCATCTCATCGACCGGGGTCGCGACTCCCAGCCTGGAGGCGCGCGTCGCCGGGCGCATGGGTTTTCGCGCCGATGTCGAGCGCGTGCCGGTGTTCGGTCTGGGCTGCGCCGGCGGCGTCTCGGGCCTGGCGATCGCCGGCCGGCTGGCGACGGCGCGGCCTGGTTCGACGGTGCTGCTGGTGGCCATCGAGATATGCACCGCGGCTTTCCGCATGGACCAGCTCACGGCCGCCAACATGGTGGCGACCGCCCTTTTCGGCGACGGCGCCGCGGCCTGCGTGGTTCGCGCCGGTTCCGGCGAGCAAGGTCTTGGGGAGATCGAAGGGGCGGGCGAGCACCTCTGGCCCGACACGCTCGACATCATGGGCTGGAAGGTGGATCCGACGGGACTGGGGGTCATCTTCGACCGGTCAATTCCGCCCTTTGCCGAACAGGAGGTCGGGCGGGCGGTAGAGAGCATCCTGTCGCGAATCGGCGTGTCGCGCGACTCGGTGGATCGCTTCGCCTGTCATCCCGGCGGCGCCAAGGTAATTACCGCCCTCGAAGCGACGCTGCGTCTCCCGCACGGCACGCTCGATCACGAGCGAGAGGTGCTTCGCCGGTACGGCAACATGTCGGCGCCGACGGTGCTTTTCGTGCTAGAGCGCCTCGTGGCCGCGGGGTTGCCGCCGCGCACGGTACTGACGGCCCTGGGGCCGGGCTTCACCTGCAGCGCGCTGTCGCTGGCTCGCGCCGCCTGAGAGGGCGTATATGGACTGGGCTGCACTGATCCTGGGGCTCGTGACGGCCCAGCGCCTAGGTGAACTGGTGCTGGCCCGGCGCAATACCCGACGGCTGCTGGCGCAGGGCGGCTACGAGGTGGGCGCGGCGCACTATCCGCTGATCGTCGCATTGCATGCCGCCTGGCTGGTCGGCCTCTGGTACCTCGCGGTGGCGCGCGCGCCGGCAGGGCAGGGCATCGACCTGCTCTGGCTCGCGGTCTTCGCTATCCTGCAATTCGGCCGTGTCTGGGTGATCGCCTCGCTGGGCGGACGCTGGACGACGCGGATCGTCGTGCTGCGCGGGGCGCCGCTGGTGCGACGCGGGCCCTACCGCTTCCTGTCCCATCCCAACTACTGGGTGGTAGCCGGCGAACTGCTCGTCCTGCCTCTCGCTTTCGGGCTCGTGTGGTACGGACTCGTCTTCACGCTGCTCAATGCGGCGGTGATGTGGATACGAATCCGGGCCGAAGCGGCGGCGCTCGGGCCTCAATAGGATGCCAGCACCTCGATCTTGTGATTGGCGACTATCAGGCGCTTTGCAAGCAGACGGGCGAGATTGGCCATGATCTTCTCGCCGGCATGGGGATAGCGGTCGCGGAACCCGTTGAAGGAGCCGAGGGACAGTTCGAGGCAAGTGACATGAGTGTCCGCCCAGACGTCGGCCGACCGGCTCGTCTCGAGCAATGCCATCTCGCCAACGGCCATGCCGGCGGACAGGGTGGCCAACCGGACGCCGCTGTGGAGCCGCACGCTCACGACGCCGCTCAAGACGAACATCAGCGACGATGCCGGGTCTCCGGCAGAGATCAAGCGATCGCCAAGCCGGTATTCGCGCCGCACCATCGAGCCCGTCAGGTCGGCCAGTTCCATCGCGTCCAGTCCAGCCAGCAACTCCTGCTCGGCAACATCGACCGGCTGGCCGCGATAGAGATCCCCGTCCTGGCTCTGGATGATGCGATCCTCGGCCCATTCGATGGCTTCGTCGAGCAGCCCAATGACGCGGACGCCCGGCCGGTCGGCCAGCCAACCGCGAAGGGATTGCTCGGCGGGCGTTCCCTTGGGGATTCCACTGAACACCATCTCGACGCGGCCCTGCGTCAGATCTTCGAATATGTCGGCAAGCAACTGCAGCGCCGCATCGCTGGCGGACGGCACGCGCCGGAAATCGAGAATGAGGTGCTTGAGGTCGCGGCGAAGGCTCCTGACGCGCCGCGATACATACTCCATGTTGGCGAAGCTCAGCGCGCCGGTGAGTTCGAGGATGGCGCACTCCGCATGCTGGGCCTCGAGGATGGCCTGCTCGCGTGCCGGGCGGGTGCGGTTTGACGAGACGCTGCCGACGTCGTACCCGGCAGCAATGCAGGTCTGCACGTCGCCGACCCTGTCGAGCATATGCAGGCCGAAATGCGTGGAGAGCGCCTCGCAGGTGCGCAGGCCGCGCACGCTGTTGCCCTGGTCGTCGATGCGCGGCGAATAGGTGCCAAGGCCGAGTTGCGAGGGAAGGGCGGCGACGATGCCGCCGCCGACGCCGCTCTTGGCAGGAATGCCGACGCGATAGACCCAGCTGCCCGCCGAGTCGTACATGCCCGAGCTGGTCATGACGGAGAGCGTGCGGGCCACGGCATAGGAGGAGGCGACCTGTTCGCCGGTGAGCGGATTGCGGCCCTTGTTGGCAAGGGTCGCTGCCATGACGGACAGGTCCCGCGCGGACACGCGGAGCGAGCAAAGGCGGAAATAGACGTCGAGCACCTTGTCCACATCGCCCAGCAGGACGCCGTGATTGCGCAGCAGATAGGCAATCGCCCGGTTGCGGTCACCGCTTTCGCGCTCGGACCGGAACGTCGGTTCGTCCACCTCCAGCCGGTCGCGTCCGGCAAAGCGGGCGAGCGTGGCGCGCACGCGCTCGAATGCGCCGTCGGCGTCGCTTTCGCAGATCAGCCCGATGCAAGCGATCGCGCCTGCATTGACCATCGGGTTGAAGGGCCGATTGTCGGCCCGCAGGCGGATGGAGTTGAACGTATCGCCGCTCGGCTCTACGCCCACGACGGCTTCGACCCTTTCCGCGCCGAGCTCATCGAGAGCGAGGGCGAAGACGAAAGCCTTGGAGATGGACTGGATGGTGAATTCGACGGTGCTGTCACCGACTTCGTAGACGAACCCGTCGACCGTCGTGGCGGCAATCCCGAAATGATGAGGATCGGCAAGCGCCAACTCGGGAATGTAGGAGGCCACCTCGCCGCCATCGTCCTTCGAGAAGTCCGCGTGGCAATGCGCCAGGAATCGCGCGAGGGGAAGCTCGGTGGGAGGCATCGGGGACGGATCCATCTTCTTCATTGGTAGCGAACTGCCTGCTTCTGCGCCGTACGGCTCTACTTGGCTTCGATGATTTCACGGACCCGCGTGGCCAGCGTCTCCATGACGAACGGCTTGGTGATGACCTCCATCCGTACATCGAGCGAACCGGTGACGAGCGCGGCATTCTCGGCATAGCCCGTCATGAACAGCACCTTCAACCCTGGTCGCCGTGCGCGGGCGGCGTCGGCGACCTGCCGGCCGTTCAATCCGGGCAGGCCGACATCGGTGATTAGGAGGTCGATGCGCTGCGCCGATTGCACGATCTCCAGCCCCTGGGGGCCGTCGACGGCCTCGATGACGCGGTACCCGAGATCGGCAAGGACCTCAACGACGAGACCGCGGACCACCGGTTCGTCTTCGATCAGCAGAACGGTCTCGCCGGCTTCGGCTGCCCCGGCTCCTTTCCCGACCGAAACCATGTCGTCGTCTGCCTCTCCCTCGAAGCGCGGCAGGCAGAGATCAACGGTCGTGCCGCGGCCGGGAGCGCTTTCGATCTCGACATAGCCCTCGGATTGGCGCGCGAATCCGTAGATCATCGACAGGCCGAGGCCGGTACCCTGCCCAAGCGGCTTCGTCGTGAAGAAGGGTTCAAAGGCGCGGGCGATCGTCTCGGCATCCATGCCGGTGCCGGTGTCGGATACCGACACGCAGACATAGTCGCCGGCCGGCCTGTCGACGTGCGCCGCGGCCGCGGCCTGGTCGACCTGTCTGTTGTGCGTACCGATGACAAGTCGGCCGCCTTCCGGCATGGCATCGCGCGCGTTGATGGCGAGGTTGAGGATCGCCGATTCGAGCTGGTTGGCGTCGCAGCGCGTCAGCCAGAGTCCGGTGGCGAGTTCCAATTCGAGGTGGATCCGCTCGCCGAGGGTTCGACGCAACAATTCCTCCATCGATCCGACCAGCGGATTGACGTGCACCGGGCGCGGGTCGAGCGGCTGGCGGCGAGCGAAGGCCAGCAGCCGATGGGTGAGGGCCGCGGCACGATTGGCCGAGGCCATGGCGCCAGTGATGAAGCGGTCAAGATCTCCCAGTCGTCCCTGGCCGATCCGCCGTTGCACCAGGTCGAGGCTGCCGGTGATGCCCTGCAGGAGGTTGTTGAAGTCGTGTGCGATGCCGCCGGTGAGCTGGCCGATCGCCTCCATTTTCTGGGCCTGGCGCAGCGCGTCCTCGGCCGCCCGAAGTGCGGCAGTGCGGGTCTCGACGCGCGCCTCGAGCGTGGCGTTGAGGGCGCGCAGCGCCGCTTCGGCCTCGCCGCGCTCGATCACCTGGCGCGTCCGCTCGGCCACCTCCTCCATGAAGGTGACCTCGTCGGGTTGCCAGCGACGGACCGGCCGGTCGTTCAGATAGACGATGGTGCGCAGGCGTCCGGCGCGCACGAAGGGAACGACGAGGATGGAACGCGTGTCTACCGCTTGGGCGGTAGCGCGCGTTTCCGCCTCGTCGCTCAACAGATCGGATTGCAGGTCGCTGACCACGACGGTCTCGCCGGCGCCGAGCTTGGCCACGATCTTGACTCCGAAGGCATGGGCAGGGATGCGACCGAGTAGCGGTTGGGCTCGCCCATCGGTCCAGCAGACCGAATAGTCGAACACATCCTCGACCGGATCGAGATGCCCATAGCCCACGCGGCTGACGCCGAAGAAGCGGCCCATGAGGGCGCAGGCTTCGTTCAATGCTCGGTCGGTATCGTTGCCGCGCAGCGCGTCGCTCAGTTCGAGCATGAAGGCGTGACGGGCCTCGGCGAGCTTGCGAGCACTGATGTCGATGGCGGTGCCGACCGCGCGGTAGCACCTGCCGTCCGCATCGAACAGACCCCTGCCTTTCGCGGCGATCCAGCGGACCACGCCATCGTCGTGGCCGATCGTCCGGTACTGCACGTCGTAGGTTGACCGGATCGCGGGATCGAGCGCTGCGCCGAAAGCCCGCGTGGTGGCGTCCCGGTCTTCCGGATGGAGGCCGGCGTAAAAATCGTCGAGCGTGCACACCGCATCGGGCGAAAAGCCGAACATGGCTTTGGTGCGGGGCGACCAGGTCAGCGTGTTGGTGATGAAGTCGACGTCCCAGGTGCCGATCTCCGCCGCCTCGGTGGTCAGCCGCAGCGATTCCTCGTTCAACAGCGACTGCCGCTCGGCTTCCTTGTGCGCCGTGATGTCGTGGCCGCCGACGAAGATGCCGTACACCTCGCCGGCCTCGTCGCGCATCGGTTCATAGACGAAGTCCATGAAGCGTATGCCGGAATCGGTGCTGAGGCGGATGGGCATGGCGCGGGCGATGAAGCGCTCGCCGCCTCGATACACCCGGTCGAGAAGTTCGTAGAAGCCCTGGCCTTCGAGCTCCGGCAGCGCCTCGCGCACGCTGCGGCCGATGAAGTCGCGCGGGCCGGCGATGGCAAGATAGGCTTCGTTCACATACTCGTAGATGTGGTGGGGACCGCTCAGGACGGCAATGAAGCCGGGCGCCTTCTGAAACATCCGGCGCTGGCGCTCGATTTCCGCCACGAGCCGTTGCTCGGAGAGCACCTTCTCGGTGGTTTCGCTGCAGACCACCAGCACGCCACCCACGCCATGCGGGGCATCGGCATCGTCGATCGGGCTGTAGCTGTAGGTCCAGTAGACGTCCTCGCGAAGGCCGTGGCGTGTGATCGGGACGAGGTGATTTTCATGCCACGTGGCGCCACGACCCGACATCACCTGCTCGATCTGCGGACCGATGATCGTCCAGATTTCCTCCCACACCGCCCGGCCCGGCCGACCGAGGGAGGAGGGATGGCGCTCCGGCCCGATCGAGCGCCGATAGGCGTCGTTATAGAGGCAGATGAGGTCAGGCCCCCACCAGATGTACATCGGGTGGCCGCAGTTCAGCAGCAGCCGGACCGCGGTCCGCAGCGACTGCGGCCATCCGGCCGGATCGCCGAGCGGCGTGGCCTTCCAGTCGTGGGCCCGCATGAGCGCGCCCATCTCGCCGCCTCCGGCAAGAAAGCCAATGTCACGCTCGGCTGAGGTCATGGCGGGACAGTATCGAATCGCGCCCGGCCTGCAAGCATTCCGGCGGGGGGAGTCCCTCAGATGATTCGCTGGGTGCGGGCGAAAGCCATGTACAGGTCATGGGCCCGGGCGGCGATCGGGCCTGGTTGCAGGTCGCGATCCTCGTAGCGACTGACCGGCTGCACCTTGCCGGCATTGCCGGTGGTGAACATCTCATCCGCCTCCTCGAGTTCGGCCGGCCGGATCGTGCGCTCATCGACCGTGATTCCGGCCGACCGCAGGAGCTTGATCGTCCGGAAGCGGGTGATCCCGGCCAGGAAGCTGCCGTTCGGCACGGGGGTTGCCACCACGCCGTTGCGCGCGATGAAGAGGTTGGAACTGCAGGTCTCGGCGACGTTGCCGAGAGGATCGAGTACGACGCCGTTGTTGAAGCCCCTCTTCAGCATCTCGGCGACACCGCGCGAGGAATTGGGATAGAGGCAGCTCGCCTTGGCATCGGTCGGCGCCGTCTCGGGGGCGGGCCGGCGGATGCTGCGGCACAGGCCCAGGGTCAGAGGCGTCCCGGCCCGCATCGGCGACACATAGGTGCAGAGGAGGAACTGCGCAGAATCGGGATCGACCGAAATGGGACCGGCACCGCCCTTGCCGGCCCAGAACATCGGGCGGACATACAGCTCGGCCTTGGAGCCGAAGCGGCGCACGCTCTCATGCATCAGCTTCAGGATCTCGTCCGGTGTCTGGCTCGGATTGAGACCGATAGCGCGGGCCGAACGGACGACGCGTTCCGCATGGAGGTCGAGGTCGGGGCCGCACCCCTCGAACGCGCGCCCGCCGTCGAATACCATGGAGCCCAGCCAGAAGGCATGGTCGCGCGGGCCCAGGATCGCCGGGTTGCCTTCGTGCCAGGTGCCGTTCCAGTAGGTGAGCGTGTCCATTCCAACCTCGTCGTCCCTCGAAGCGCGCGGACATAGCAGACGGTGAGCGGCGCGGCCATCCTCGCCTTGGGAGCGGCCTTCTGCTTCGCGTTGGCCCTGATCCTGACCCAGTTCGGCCTGCGGACGATGCCGTCGTGGCGTTCGCCGCTCTATTCGATCAGCGGCGCGCTGGTAGTGGCCTGGCTGGCCGCGCTCCTGTTCGTCGACTGGCAAAGCTTCAATCTCGACGCGGCGCTGATCTTTGCCGGCGTCGGTTGCATCTTCCCCGTCGTCGTCTCCATTCTCGCGGTGCGCTCGAACGAGCGGCTGGGCCCGGCCGTCGCCGGAGCCGTCGGCAACGTGACGCCCATCTTTGCCGTGCTGGGTGCCGTGCTGTTCCTGGGTGAGCGTCTCGGTCCGTTGCAACTGGCGGGCCTGGCGATGGTGGTCGGCGGCGTGGCCCTGCTGGCGCTGCGCGGCGGCACCGGCGGTCGCCACTGGTCGGTCTGGGTGCTTGGCCTGCCGCTCGCGGCGGCATTGGTGCGTGGCGCCATCCAGCCCGCGATCAAGACCGGCCTCGCCCTCTGGCCCGAGCCGCTGGCCGCCGCCGCGATCGGCTATGCGCTCTCCTCGGTCGTGATCGTGTCTCTCGTCGGCCGCCGCGCCCTGAGAGAAGGACCGGCGATTCGCAGCGGGGTGCTGTGGTTCCTCGCCGTCGGCTTCGCCAACGGCAGCGCCACCTTCCTTCTCTATGCGGCGCTCGGGCTGGGCTCCATCACCGTCGTCGCGCCGCTGGTAGCGCTTTTCCCGCTGATGGGCGTGGTGATGAGCTGGATATTCCTGCGTGGCGAGCAGCTTCATGCGATCGGATTGCTCGGGATCGTCGTCAGCGTGGGCGGCGTGATTCTGCTGCTTCTGGGCGGCACCTGAGAGCTCAACCCGCGGATCGATGCGATTCGCTCGCAACCCTGGCTGGTCCGGAAGCAGTTGCTGCAGGCTGGTGGTGTACTAAGGTCGGGCCGATTTCGGAGGAAACAAACAATGACGGCCCCGCTCACCATCCGCCTGCATGCCGCCGACAATGTCGTCGTGGCGCGCATGGACATCCTGCCCGGCACCAGGATCGAAGGAGAGGTTGCCGCCGCGACGCGTGTGCCGCCGGGCCACAAGATACTCACCAGGGCCGTGAAGGCGGGCGAGCCGCTGCGCAAGTACAATCAGATCATCGGCTTCGCGACCGAGGATCTCGACCCCGGCGCACACATCCATACGCACAACTGCGTCATGGGCGATTTCGAGCGCGACTATGCCTTCTGCGCCGATGCCCATCCCACGGATTTCATCGTGCCGGCCGCCACCTTCGAGGGATATCGTCGAGCAGACGGCCGTGCGGCGACGCGCAACTACATCGGCATCGTCACGACCGTGAACTGTTCGGCCGCTACGAGCCGCATGATCGCGTCCAGGCTCCAGCCGCTGCTGGCGCAGTTTCCCAACATCGACGGCGTCGTGCCGCTGACGCATGGCGGCGGCTGCGGCATGGCTGCGTCGGGCCTCGAGATGGACGTGCTGCGTCGCACGCTTGCCGGCTACGCGAGGCATCCCAACATGGCGGCCGTCGTGGTCCTCGGACTAGGTTGCGAAACCAACCAGATCTCCGGCCTCATGGCGGCCGAGGGGCTGAAGGAAGGATCGAAGCTCATTCCGCTTGCGATCCAGGACGAGGGTGGCGTCTCCAGGACGGTGGCCCGCGCCGTCGACTTCCTGAAGGAAATCCTGCCTGACGCCAACGATGTGAAGCGCGAGCCGATCCCGGCCGGCGAGTTGATTCTCGCCCTGCAGTGCGGCGGTTCCGACGGCTATTCCGGTATCTCGGCCAATCCGGCCCTTGGCGCGGCCGTCGACCTGCTGGTGCGCAACGGCGGCACGGCCGTTCTGTCCGAGACACCGGAGATCTACGGCGCGGAACACCTGCTTACGCGCCGTGCCGTCAGCCGCGAGGTTGGCGAGAAGATCGTGGAGCGAATCCGCTGGTGGGAAGAGCATTGCGCGCGGACCGGCGGTGAAATGAACAACAACCCGTCGCCCGGCAACAAGGCGGGCGGTCTCACCACCATTCTGGAGAAATCGCTGGGTGCGGTTGCAAAGGGCGGCACGACCAACCTCGTCGATGTCTACAAATATGCCGAGCCCATCACCGCGAAGGGATTCGTCTATATGGATTCGCCGGGCTACGATCCGGTATCGGCGACGGGCCAGGTCGCGGGCGGCGCAAATGTCCTTTGCTTCACGACGGGCCGCGGCAGCGTGTTCGGTTGCAAGCCGACCCCGTCGCTCAAGCTCGCGACGAACACCTCGCTCTATCGACGCATGACTGACGACATGGATATCAACTGCGGAACGATCGTCGACGGCGAGGAAACAATCCAGGAGAACGGCCGGCGGATCTTCGACCTTATTCTCGCCACGGCCTCCGGGCAGAAGACGAAATCGGAGCTTTTGGGAATCGGGGACGACGAGTTCGAGCCGTGGAAGATTGGCGCAACGATGTGACGACGGGAGCGCAGCCAAAGTGACCCGGCTGCGTTGCATCCCTCATATGCGATCCTACGACTCACGAGCTTGGCCATGCTTTGGCAGCCCAGCCCACAGCGGCGGCGGACTTCCCCCGAGCTTCTTGCCCAAATTTCCGGTTGTCGAAGGCGGTTGCAGCGAGCGCTCCGCCAGCGCGCATTTGCATGCTCGTCCACCTGCCCAGGAGAGAGATATGGCTACAGGCACCGTCAAGTGGTTCAACGCCACCAAGGGATTTGGCTTCATCCAGCCGAGCGATGGCGGCAAGGATGTGTTCGTCCATATCAGCGCGGTCGAGCGCGCCGGCCTGAACGGCCTCAACGAGGGCCAGAGGATTGGCTACGAGATCGCCACCGAGCGCGGTCGCTCGGCTGCGGTGAATCTCAAGGCGGCCGATTGAGACCATGCGGGTCGTCCCTCTCGTCGAACGCCCCGATCTGACCGAGCAGGTTTGCGTCTGGGGCTTCGGCGAGTGGGGACATCTCAACCCGGGTCAGACCCTCGAGCGGCGCCGGGCTGAAGTCCGGGGTAGTTTGAACGTGGATCGCGTGCCCATCACCTTCGTCGCGCTGGACGAGGGCGGCGGGATCGTCGGCATGGCATCCCTGATGCTCGACGATCTCGAAGGCGATCCGCGCAACCCTTGGCTTGCAAGCGTTTACGTGCCGCCCGGGCATCGCAAGAAGGGCATCGCATCTGCGCTGGTCCGCACGGTCGAGCAGGCCGCCCGGCGTATTGGCTACGACCGCATCTATCTCTTCACGAGTACGGCCCCGTCCCTGTACGCAGGCTTGGGATGGAGAGCGCTTGAGCAGCGCGACTATCGCGGCGAACATGTCCAGGTCATGGATAAAGCGCTGTGAAGGAGTCCGCATGCCGTCCGACCTGCACTACCTGTCGCTCGACGAGGTCGCGCGGCGCCTGAAGGCGCGAAAACTGTCATCCGTCGAGTTGACGAAATCCATGCTCGACCGTATCGCCACGGTCGACTCCGGTCTCAAGAGCTATGCGATCGTGACCGCCGACCGCGCGCTGGCCGACGCCGCGCGCCTCGACTCCGAGGCCGCCTCCGGGACTTGGCGGGGGCCGCTGCACGGCGTGCCGATCGCGGTGAAGGATCTCTGCAACACTGCGGACGTTGCGACCGCTGCCGGCATGGAAATCCATCGCGCCAACGTGCCGTCGCGAGATGCGACCGTCGTCACGCGGCTGAAGCAGGCGGGAGCGGTGATCCTCGGCAAGTTGCAGATGACGGAAGGGGCCTATGGCGCGCACCATCCGAACATTCCCGCGCCCCTCAATCCCTGGAACGCCGCCTATTGGACCGGCTCCTCCTCGTCGGGCTCCGGCGCGGCCACGGCGGCCGGTCTCTGTTTCGCCTCGCTGGGTTCCGATACTGGCGGCTCGATCCGATTCCCCTCGACCATGAACGGTCTGTCCGGTCTCAAACCCACATGGGGCCGAGTGAGTCGCGCCGGAGTCTTTCCGCTGGCCGAATCGCTCGATCATGTCGGGCCGATGACCCGCAGCGCACTCGACGCGGCGATCGTACTCGGCGTGATTGCCGGGGCCGATCCGGAGGATCCGACGTCGGTCGGCCTGCCGGTCCCCGACTATGCCGCCGCGATCGATCAGGGCGTGCGCGGCCGGCGCATCGGGCTCGCCACGAACATGCAGGAGCTCGATGAGGATGCGCGTCGCGCCCTCGACGGGGCGGTCGACGCGCTGAGGAACGCGGGCGGCGTGGTCGTCGACGTGACGCTGCCCGACGGGTTCGACCAAGGCGCGCGCGACTGGGTTCCCCTCTGCGGCGTTGAAGCCGCCGTTGCACACGAGGCCACCTATCCTTCTCAGGCGGCGGCGTACGGCCCGGTGCTTGCAGGCCTGCTGGATCAGGGACGCCGCCTCGCCGCGACGGAACTGGCGAAGATGCAGCTACGGCGGGCGGCGCTCACCGGCGAACTCAATCGCCTGCTGGCATCGGTCGATCTTCTGTTGATGCCGGTGATGGCAAAGGCCGTCTGGTCGACCGCGGCGCTGCAGGCGGCTGGTCGAAATCCGGAGGCCGTCGCG
This sequence comes from Reyranella sp., assembly GCA_046296475.1. GTDB lineage: Bacteria > Pseudomonadota > Alphaproteobacteria > Reyranellales > Reyranellaceae > Reyranella. The sequence continues at coordinate 26,010 of JBKBLH010000038.1, read as the reverse complement.
TCGCGACTGCGCTACACGGCGCCGTTCGACCTCAGCGGTCATCCCACACTCACCCTGCCGGGCGGCATGACGTCGGAAGGAGTACCGGTCGGCTTCCAGATCGTCGGAAAAGCCTTCGATGAGGGCCTGATCCTGGCGGCTGGACACGCCTATCAGCGGGAGACCGATTGGCATACGAAGCGGCCGCCGCTGTAGCGGCGCATCGGGGCGGGCGCGTGGACGCTGAATCTGCTTTCATTTATAGTATTTGCTTCACCGCCACTCAGGATGCCCCCGTCGCGCAATGCCAAGCCTATCCGCGAAAAATCTGCGGCTGCGTCCCAGCATCCTGACATTGTTCATCCTGCTGACGGTGCCGGTCTTCTTCGCGATCGTGGCGGTGAACTATGTCTCGAACGAGAAGATCGCGCGCGACAATGCCGACGAGCTGATCGGACGCTTCAGCGTCGAGGCCATGGAGAACACCCAGCACCTCTTCGACCCCATTAAGTCGCTGGTTCGCAGCGCCGCGGCGATCGGTTCGGATCAGCCGGAGTTCTTCGAAGACAATCGCTCGCTGAAGTATCTTTTCAGCATCCTGCAGCACAGCGACCGCATCATCAGCATGTATGTGGGCCTGAATGACGGCTCTTTCCGTCAGGCCCGGCGGATCGATCCTGCTGTCGAGATCCAGGGCAAGCTGCCGCCCGCGGGCACGCGCTATGCCGATCGGTGGATCACGCCGAATCGCGGATCCGCGCCGGTCGACCACTATCTCTTCCTCGACGCGGATCGCAAGGAACTGGGACTTTCCGAGCAGACCACGTCCTACGATCCCAGGGCGCGCCTGTGGTATCGCACCGCGCAGCAGACGCGGTCCCTTTCCGTCAGCGATGTCGATGTATTCGCCACGCTGGGCCTCGTCGGATTCACCGTCGGTGCGCCATTCTATGTCGACGGAACGCTGCGTGGAGTCGCCGCCGCCGACATCACACTCGACGGGCTCTCCGATTATCTGGCCGAGCGCAAGATCAGTCCGGGCACGCTATCCTACATTCTCGACCATCAGGGCCGGGTCATCGCCAACTCCGAGCGCGTGAAGACCTATGCCAGCCACAACGGCAGGGTCGAGCTGCAGCACATCACCTCGCTCGGCAACGAGTTGCCGGCGGTCGCCTTCGGCTTCCGACCGCGCGGCAACGAGAAGATGTTCTCGTTCACGCATGGTGGAAAGGAGTATGTGGCGAGGATCGCGAGCCTGCCGCCCGAGTTCGGCAAGAGGTGGCAGCTCTTCGTGATTACGCCGCTGGCCGATTTCACGAGCGCCTTCGACGAGCAGAACAAGCGCCTTGCGCTGTACGGTGCGATCGCCATCGTCGTCCAGATATGCATCATCTATTTCCTGTCGAGTGTGGTCTCCACCCCGCTGGAGCGGCTCGCGCTCAAGGTGACGAAGATCCAGGACCTCGAGGGCGAGAATCTTCCGCCGCTCAAGTCGCCGATCCGCGAGGTTGCGGTCCTCGCGCGCGCCATCGACACGCTGGACTCAGCGGTGAAGTCGTTTGCGGCTTTCGTGCCCGTGGGCCTCGTGCGCCAGCTCCTCGACTCGGAGCAGAGGCTGGTGTTGGGCGGCCATAGCCGCTTCCTCACGATCTTCTTCTCCGATCTCGAGGGCTTCTCGACCATGTCGGAGGAGGTGCCGTCGCAGGAACTGCTGCTCCGCGTCTCGGCCTATCTCGGTGTCGTCACCCATGCGGTCAACCTGGAGCATGGCACGATCGACAAGTTCATTGGTGATGGCGTGATGGCTTTCTGGGGTGCACCGGCCCTCCTGGAAGACCATGCACAGAGGTCCTGCTTCGCGGCGTTGCGCATCCGCGAGGGCATGAAGGCCCTGAACGCGGGCTGGGAGGCGGCCGGCACCAGGCCGTTGAAGATCCGCATCGGCATTCATAGCGATGCTGTGCTGGTCGGCAACATCGGCTCCAAGGAGCGCATGAGCTACACCGTGATGGGCGACGGCGTGAACATCGCGGCGCGGCTGGAGGGCATCAACAAGGAATACGGCACGGGCATCTGCATCAGCCATCCCGTCTTCAAGGAGGCCGGCGAGCGGCTTTGCGTGCGGCCGATCGACGATGTCACCGTGAAGGGCCGGCGCTCGAAGATTCCGATCTACGAACTGGTCGGGGCCTATGGGATGGGGCCGGAATTCGAGCCGGACGAGGCGACTCTGCGCCTGTGCAGGCTCACGCGCACCGCCTACAATGCGCTGGTCGCCGAAGACTATGCGACGGCGCTGTCGCGCTACCAGGAGATCCTGGCGGAGTATCCGGACGACCCGGTGGCGCGCGCCATGGCGAATCGGTTGGCAACGATCGATCCCTCGCGTCTCGTGCCGCTGCAGATGTCGCGCTGATCGATGTTCGATGCGCGCAAACTCTCTCCGGCGGTCGCGGCGCTGCGGCCGAGCGAATATACGGCTGCGCTGGTGCAGGCGCTTCGTGCGGAACCGAGCCGCGTGCGTGGGGTCCGTGCGCTCGAGATTGGATGCGGCAGCGGCGTCATTCTCGCTGTGCTGGGCAGCCTCGGCGCCTCCGCGCTTTGTGGGATCGATATCGAAGGCGATGCTATCGCCGCCGGTCGGGCGCTCCTGCAGGACATCGGCTACGAGGCGGAAATCCACCAGGGCGACATGTGGCAGCCGGTGGCTGGCCGGCGCTTCGACCTGATCGTCGCCAACCTGCCACACTTTCCGATGGATCATTTCGAAGTGGCGGGACGGCTGTCGACCTGGAGTTCGGGTGGCATCGACGGACGCGAACGGCTCGATCCCTTTCTCGAGGGATTGCTGGATCATCTCGCGATCAATGGTCGTGCTCTCATCACTCACAACGCCTTCGTGGACGTCGGGCAGTCGCGCCGGATCCTGGAGAGGTATGGGCTCGCCATGCACATCGTGAAGACGGTGCTCGTCCATGTCCCCAGCGAGAAGATCGCCCTCATGACGCCTTCCATCCTGCACGCGGAGGAAGGGCGTTCAATCCACCGCTACGGCCCGCATGTCTTCGCCGACATGCACATCGCCGAGATCGCCACGGCCGGGACGCGGGGCTGACATGGCACTGCGTCGCGTTCTGTTCTTCGTGTTCGCATGGCTCGTTGCGCTCGCCGGCCCGTCGGTGCACGCCGAGACGCCGGATGCGGCATTGGCAAAATTGATCGACGATGCGCGAGCCGCCGCCGCGGTGCCTGGCGCCTGCGAGCAGCCGGGCCTCGACCGGCTGGTCCGCATCTTCTGCGACGACAAGATCCGCGTCGGCGTGCGCGAGTACTATCCTCTGTTCGGCACGCGCCAGGGCCAGGTCCGCTCCGGCTACGACGTCGATGTGGCGCGCGAGATCGCCAAGTATCTCAGTGTCGAGCCGGTCTTCACGCGTGTCAATGCGGCGAGCCGCATTCCGCTGCTCGCCGACGACAAGATTGACCTCACGATTGCGACCATGGGGCACAATACTCAGCGTGACGGACAGGTGCGCTTCATCCGCCCGCACTATTACCGGTCGGAGACGATCATCGTCGGGCCGAAGGAACTCGCGATCAGGGGTTGGCCCGATATCGCCAGCCGCACGATCTGCGTCTCGATCGGCAATGGCTCGAACGCCCAGATCGTCTCGCACAATGCCCGCCTGATGCTGTTCGACGAGGCAGGCGTGCTGCCCGACAGGCTGCGCGACGAGACCTGCGTGCTGGCGGCGCAGGACGACAGCTTCTTCGACTACTATTTCACGGACCCGGCGTTCGCGAAGGCATACGACAGGAAGTTCGGCTTCGCCCAGCTTCCCTGGGGGCTGGCCGTGGCACTGACGGGCAGCGACCGGCTTGCCCGGGCGCTCGACCTGATGAGCCAGATCTTCCATCGCGACGGAATCTTTCTTGCGGTGGCGAAGGAGAACCGCATCGGTCTCGGCTTTCTCGAAACCCAGCGCGCGGTCTGGAACCGGCCGGACTGCAACACCGACACCGGGAGCAGCAATCCGGCCTGCGTCCTTCCGGCGCTGAGTGCGGCTCTGCAGCCCACGCCCTTTGCCGGCCAGGTGGCCGCCTTCGAAACCTGGCTGGAGAAGCACACCGGCATCAGCGTGCAGTTCCCGATGTTCAAGACGATGCCGGCGTGGCAGCTGTTCACGGCGGGCATCGCGAATTCCCTCGTGCTGGTGGTTGGGGCCCTCGCCGCGACACTTCTCTTCGCCTTGGTGCTGGGCGTGCTGCAGAGTTCGCGGTCCTTCCTGCTGCGCTGGCCGGCCCGCGCGCTCACCATCCTACTTCAATCATCGCCGGTCGTGCTGACGCTCGTCATCTCCGCGGCGGTGGCGCTGGCGCTCTTTCCCTATTCTTCGGCCGTCGCGATCGGCGCGGCCATCGTGGCACTTGGCCTGATGAACGGCTCCAACGCGGGACAGGCGATCGCCGAGGCGATGCACACGCTGCGGACGGAGCAGGGCGGACCGCCGGCGCCCACGGTCGAACTATTCGGTCGCGCCGTCAGCCGCTCGGCGACCCAGATCGTGTCCTTTCTCGTCAATGCCGCGAAGGGCACCCCGATCGCGAGCTTCATCGGCGCGCCCGAACTGCTGAGTGCGCTGACCGACATCACCTCGTTTGCCAGCGGCCGGGCCAGCACCTACTCGCTGCTCCTCGTCTTCTATGTCTGCGTGGCAATGGTCGTGGTCTGGCTGTGCGACAAGCTTCGGGTCTGGCTCGAACGTCGCCAGATGGTGACGGCATGAGCAGGATATCGCCCGACTTCGTGCCCCAGCTGCTGGCCGGCATGGTGGTCAATTTCCAGATCGCCGCCATCGCGCTGCTGATCGGTCTGGCCGTCGGCGGCCTGTTGACGCTGGCGAAGCTGGCCGGCGGTGTGCGCGGTGCGGGCGCCACGACCCTGATCGGCCTCATGAGGGCGGCGCCGACCTTCGTGGTGATGTTCTTTCTGCTGAACATCATTCCGGCCGACGCGACACTGTTCGGCGTCCACGTGGCGCCGTCGGGCATCATGACGGTGGCGCTGTCGCTCGTGCCCTATGCGGCGGCCTATGTCGCCGACAATGGTGGCGAGGCCTTGCGGCAGTTGCGCGATGGCTCGCCGCTGGGGGCGCTGCTGTTCCTGCCCAACGTGACCCGCGCCTTCTTCGTGCTGGTCATGTCCTCGAGTGCCGGCGCCGCCATCGGTGTGCCCGAGGGGATCGCGGTCATCCTGCGCGAGGCCGAGTTGATGCCAACCCTCGGCGACAAGATGGTCCTGTTCGCGATCGGTATCCTCTGCTTCGGCGTCACCCTGCAGGCGGGATTCGCGCTGATGCGTCTCCTGCAGCGCCATCTCGGCCGCCTCGCGGTGCGCGCCCGTGAAGGATAGTCTTCGCTCAATGAAGGACGCGAGGAAGATGACAGCCAGCGTGCGTTACGACTCCGTTTTCCGGCCCGGCCTTTTCGAGGGCCGGACGATCATCGTCACCGGCGGCGGTTCCGGGCTCGGTCGCTGCACCGCCCACGAGCTGAAATCGCTCGGCGCGCGGGTGGCGCTGGTCGGCCGCACGCGGGAAAAGCTCGAGAGGGTGAAGGAGGAGCTGGGCGATCCCGACACCTACATTTTCTCGGCCGATCTGCGCCGCGAGGACGAGGTCAAGGCGGCAATTGAAGGCGTGATGCGCTGGTGCGGCCGCATCGACGGGCTGGTGAACAATGCCGGCGGGCAGTTTCCGGCGCCGCTCAAGGACATCTCGCTGAACGGCTGGAACGCCGTGGTCGCCAACAACATGACCGCGACGTTCCTCGTCTCCAAGGCGGTCTACCTCGCCTCGATGGAAGCGAATGGTGGAGTCATCGTGAATGTCGGCGCCGACTTCGAGCTGGGCAATCCGGGCATGGCCCACAATGGCGCCGCCCGCGCCGGCCAGACCAACTTCACCTACAGTGCGTCGATCGAGTGGGCGCATTCGGGCGTCCGCGTGAACTCCGTCATCCCGGGCTTCATCGCCTCGTCGGGCTTTGATCGCTACCCCGAGCGCGCCCACGAGGCGCTGCGTTCGGTGAAGGACCGTATTCCTGCCAAACGCCACGGCACCGAGTCCGAAATCGCGGCCGCCATCGTCTACCTGCTGAGCGATGCCGCCGCCTACGTCACGGGTGCCACGCTCCGGGTCGACGGCGGATTGCACAACTATGGCAAATCGACCTTCTATCAGGTGCCGGATCACGACAATTCGAAGCCGTTCAACGGCTTTCCGCTCTACCGGCCGCCGAAGGTCCTGGAGTAGGCTACCCTCCCCAATCAACCAACGAGGAGAGAACGATGCGATTCGTCCGAGTGATGTGCGGCCTCGCGGCCGCTGCCGGCGTCGCCGCCCTGTCCTTTTCCGTTCAGGCCCAGAGCCCGACCGCGAAGGCGTCGTTGAAGGACGCGGCGGGGAAGGATGTCGGCAGCGTCCAGCTCGTTCAGACTCCTCACGGCGTGCTGCTCAGGATGTCGCTGAAGGGCGTGGCGCCGGGCGAGCACGCCTTTCACATCCATGCGGTCGGCAAGTGCGAGGCGCCCTTCACCAGCGCCGGCGGTCATTTCAATCCAGCGTCCAGGAAGCACGGAATGGAAGCCGCCGAAGGCGCCCATGCCGGCGACATGCCCAACCTGTTCATCCCGGCCAATGGCGAGCTCAGGATCGACGTCGCCAATCACATGATCACGCTGGCCAAGGGACAGCCCAATTCGGTGTTCGATGCCGACGGCTCGGCGATCATCATTCATGCCGGGCCCGACGACTACAAGACGGACCCCACCGGCAATGCCGGTGACCGCATCGTCTGCGGTGTCATCACGGAGTGACCTGAAGGCTTCGTCCGCGGTGGCGGGCGAGGGCGCGTATTCCTAGCTGGAGCTGATTGAATGGACCTGTCCCGTTTTCCGCGTCGCATCTACACCAACGCGCCCACGCCCATCGAACATCTGCCGCACTTCACCAAGGCCCTCGCCGCCAGCTGCCCGGGCGGCGTCGGCCCCGAGATCTGGATCAAGCGCGACGACATGCTGGGTCTGTTCCCCGGCGGCAACAAGACCCGCAAGCTCGAGTTCCTGGCCGGCGATGCGATTGCCCAGGGCTGCGACACGCTGGTCACCTGTGGCGCGCCGCAGTCCAATCATTGCCGCATCACGCTCTCCGCGGCGGTGAAGGAAGGGCTCAAGTGCCGCTTCGTGATCGAGGAGCGCGTGCCGGGTAGCTACAAGAAGGAAGCCGGCGGAAACAACTTCATGTTCGAGCTCATGGGCGTCGAGGCGATCACGGTCGTTCCGGGCGGCACCAACATGGGCGAGGCGATGTCGAGGGTGGCGCAGGAAGTCGCCTCGCTCGGCCGCAAGGCCTATGTGATCCCCGGCGGCGGCTCCAACGCCATCGGCGGCCTGGGCTATGTCGCCTGCGTCCAGGAGATGCAGGTCCAGTGGATGGACATGGGCTTCTCGCCCGACGCAGTGGTGGTGGGCTCGGGCAGCTCGGGCACCCATGGCGGGATGGTCGCGGGCTTCCTAGGGAACAACATCAAGGTGCCGCTGATCGGCGTCGGCGTCAGCCGCGATCCCGCGGACCAGGAGCCGCTGGTGCTGAAGGAAGCGCAGGCTGTCCTCGATCTGCTGGGCGTGGACATCAAGGTGCCGCCATCGGCGGTGAAGAGCTTCGGCGGCTTCTGGCAGCCCAAATACTCCGTGCCGAACAAGAAGATGGTCGAGGCCGTCCAGATGCTGGCCCGCACCGAAGGCATACTGCTCGATCCGGTCTATACCGGAAAGATCATGGCCGGCCTGATCGGTCTGGCCCGCCAGGGTCACTTCACGCCCGGCGCCAAGGTGCTGTTCATCCACACCGGTGGCCTGCCGTCGTTGCACGTCTACGAGGATGTGGTCCTGGGACGCACGCAGCTCGCGGACTGAGGCGAGGGGTCGGTCTTCCGCTTGCCGTGCACCGACCGTCGTCTCATTCCCTTGAGGATGGAGCCGGCAGCTTTTGCGAAGGGGGACGGGTGGACGCTGCTTCATTGGTCGGGAAGCGCGCCCTGCAGGCAAGCTTTGCCGTGGCCGCGATCGTGCCGGTCGCTGCGGGCTTGTGGGGCGTGGTGCACCCGCTTGCAGATTCACTGGGTTCGGGACCGAGCCATGGCCGTTATCTGTCGGGGCTGCTTCTGGCCATAGGGCTCGCCTTCTGGTCCGCGATCCCAGACATCGAGCAGCGAACGGCACGCATCCGCCTCCTGGCGGGCGTTGTGGTCGTCGGCGGCTCCTGTCGGCTGCTCGGCGTGATGCTGGGCGATCCGCTGTCGCCCCCTGTGACAGGCGCGCTGGCGATGGAACTGGTCGTTACGCCCTTGCTGTGCTTGTGGCAGTCCCGATTGCCGCGGCGCGAGTGAAGCTGGGTAGGGGGCGGAGGCTTCCGCGTTGCAACCGCAACGAGACGACGACGTTTCGCCTGAATGAAACGTGCGGCCAAGATCTTGGGCTCGGCGGCCGGCATTCTGGTCGGCCTTCTGCTCATCGCCGCTACCGCCGTCTATTTCATTGCCACTTCCGACTATCTGCGCGGCCAGCTGGAGGACAGGGTCAGCGACTTGACCGGTCGCCGGACCCAGGTTGTGAAAGTAGCCGTCGACTGGGGCTGGACCACCAACGTAAGGTTGGAAGGTATAGAAGTCGCCAACGCGCAGTGGGGTAAGGCGCCCTACATGCTCAAGGTGGATCAGATCGAATTCGACATCCGCCTGTGGCCGCTGCTGGGCGGCAACGTCGTCCTGCCGCGTCTGGTGCTCCGCAAGCCCGAGATCCAGGTCGAGACGGGCGAACAGGAGCAGCTCAACTGGAGCCTCGGTGAGACACCCGTCGTCACGGGGGCGGCCAAGGCACTCGAGCCCGACAATCGCTTCGACGCGCCGGTGATTGGCAAGCTCGAGATCACCGACGGCAAGCTGGGCTTCCGCGATCCGAGGCGCAAACTGGAACTGGATGGTACGGTCTCGACGGCCACCGGCAAGGCGGAGGACGAGGCGGAACTCGCGCTGAAGGGAAAGCTCGAGGGCCAGCCGCTGGAAGTGCGCTTCATCGGCGGGTCGGTGCTCATGCTGCGCGAGACGGAGCAGCCCTATCCGCTGGATCTCGACGTGACGTTCGGTGGCACGAAGCTGAAGATGAAGGGCACGGTGCAGGATCCTTTCAAATGGACCGGCGCCAATGTCGACCTCTCCCTGTCCGGTCCGAACCTTTCGGAGATCTACCCACTCCTCGGCATTCCCGGTCCCCCCACGCCGCCATACACCATCACCGGAAAGCTGGACCGCGAGGGCACCCTCTGGAAATTCACCCGGTCAAAGTGGCGCGTGGGTGAGAGCGACCTCACGGGCGAGGTGACCGTCGACGAGGGACGGAAGCCGCAGTTCCTGACCGCCAAGCTCGTTTCCCAGAAGCTGGTGTTCGAGGATCTGGCGCCACTGGTTGGCGCGACGCCGGCCCGCAAGACCAACGTATCGCCTAAGCAGGCGCAGACCCAGGCCCAGCTCGAGGCGACCGGCGACCTGTTTCCCAACGTGCCGCTGCACGTCGAGAAGATGCGCGCCATGAACATGGATGTGACGCTCGACACGAAGCGGGTCATCGCGCCGCCCTGGCTGCCGGTCCAGGCGCTGGCCTTTCGCGTCGTCATCCAGGACGGCAATGCCACGGTGAAGCCACTGACCCTGTCAGTCATGGGCGGCGGCACGGTCGCGGGCGAGATGGGCATCGACGCGCGCACCGACGATCCGAAGGTGAAGGCCACCCTGCGGGCCAGCGACATCGAGCTAAAGAATTTCTTCCGCGAGTCACGCTACTTCGATGCGACGCAGGGCAAGATCCACGGACGGCTGGCGCTGGCGGGCAACGGCCGTTCGCTCGCGCATGTCATGGGCTCGGCAAACGGCTACATGGCCTTCGCGCTGGGCGGCGGGTCGGTCAGCAGCCTGATGGTGAGCCTGGCCGGGCTGCAGATCTTCGACGCGCTGGTGCTCTATGTGACGGGCGACAACCGCATTCCCATCAAGTGCGCGGTCGGACGCCTCAATTTCCAGCGGGGTAACGTCGCTTTCGATCGCACCCTGCTCGACACGCAGAAGTCCGTGCTCCACGTGAAAGGGCAGCTCTCCCTGAAGAGCGAGGCGCTGCACGCCGAGATCGATGCCGATCCCAAGAGCTTCGACCTGCTCGATCTGCATGGTGCCGTGATGATCCGGGGCAAGCTGCGCGCGCCGCAGGTTTCGCTCGGCCGCGTCATTCCCATCCCGACGCCGGTGTTCGGCAACGCCAAGGACGTCCCGTGTGCCGGCGTCACCCAGCAACTGCTATCGGCGCCCTGAGTCCGCTAATCCCGGCTCGAATGAGCGCTTGCCGCGTGGGCCCCGAGCGCCCATTTAGGGTAGGTATTCGGCGACGTCTGCGTCGGCGCCTCCTTATTCCGAAGCATCCGACGATGCCTCGAAGCGCAAGACGAGGTTGCTACATGACCATTGAGCGAAAAGCCGAACCTTCCGCCAAGCCCGCGGCCGTCCTCACACCCGACGAGGAGGTCACCTTGAGGCGGGTCGCCTTCGGCCAGTCGGACGTGCGGGCGATGCGTGCCCAGGACCTGACGCGATTGCACAACCTGCGACTGATCCAAGACGGCAAGGACGGCCCGTGCCTCACGGTCACCGGTCGTCAGCGGTTCGACGAACTGCCCAAGGCAATGCTGATGGACAGGGGGCCCAAGGACCTTATGTCGGCGATGGCCAAAGTCTTCAAGGCGAAGTGAGGCGACCTCGCAACACGAAAGGTCCCGCACCTTTGCAGGAACGGGGCTATATCGCCGCTCCTGCCGCGCGCCCCAGTACATCCGTGGTGGCGCGCGGGAAGGAGGGCAGTCGCCGTTGCCGGCGACCGTAATCAGGCGGCGGCTTTGAGGTTTTCCGCCGCCATCTTGCCGCTCCGGCGATCAGCGACCAGCTCGAATTCGACCTTCTGGCCCTCGCTCAGCATGCTCATGCCAGCGCGCTCCACCGCGCTGATGTGCACGAAGGCGTCGGAGCCGCCATTGTCCGGCTGAATGAAGCCGAAGCCCTTCTGAATGTTGAACCACTTCACGGTTCCGGTTGTCGTCGTCATGGGAGAGACCTTTTACTTTGAATATGCGAGACCGTGCTCGCCGTCCGCGTTTGAACACGCGGGCGCACGATGGAGCCCGTCGAATGTGCACTGGCTTTCGGGATCAAGTGTCGTGGAGCGGGCCGCTGAACAATGCCGGCGGGCGCGGACCAAATCAGATGTCCTTGTATCGACACCCCTTATATGCTCCCTCGTTCGGACACTATCAAGGTCCAAATACAGTGGGTCCTTGCATCGTGCCGAAGGACGGAGGTGCTTATGAAGCCTCATTCCATCCGCGATTCTATCGATTCCGAGCTACGCGCCGCCGCCGCCTCGTTCGCGCGCCCTTCGGCGGGACAGAGCCTCCTGCAACTCGCTACGTCATTCGGTCCATTTCTCGCGGGATGCACAGCGATGTACTTGGCCTGCGCTATCTCCGCATGGCTCGTTCTTGCCCTCGCGATACCGACCGGCGCCTTCATGGTGCGCGTGTTCATCGTCCAGCACGATTGCGGACACGGCTCGTTCTTCGCGTCGCGCCTTGCCAATACGATCGTCGGCCGCCTGTGCAGCCTGTGCACGTTCACGCCATTTGCGAGCTGGCGGCGTCAGCATGCGCAGCATCATGCCGAATGGAACAATCTCGATCGCGGCGATCGTGGCAGCGACATCTATTCCTCTTGCCTCACAGTGCGCGCCTACCTGGCTTTGTCGCCCCGGCAGAGGTTCCTTCATCGCCTCGTCCGTCATCCGCTGATCGCCAACTTCCTGCTGCCGCCCCTGGTGTTTGTGCTGCTGTACCGCACACCGTTCGACACACCGCAAGCGTGGGTGCGCGAGCGCCGTTCGGTCCTGCTCACCAACGTGAGCCTTGTGGGTTTGTTCGCGGTGCTTGTGCTGTTGCTGGGTTGGCGAGACGTACTGCTGGTTCATTTGTCGATCATGATCGTCGCGTCGATCCTCGGCGTGTGGCTGTTCACCTTGCAGCATCGCTTTCCCGGGGCGCAGTGGAGCGGTCACGGCGCCTGGCGCTATGTCGATGCCGCGATGGACGGTTCGTCGTGGTTCGATCTGCCGCTCGTCCTGCGCTGGTTCACCGGCAACATCGGCTTCCATCACGTACACCATCTCAATCAGCGCATTCCGAACTATCGGCTTCCGGCGGCTCACGAGGTTGCCCAGACGCTTCGCGGCGTTTCGCCTCTCGGCCTGCGCGCGGGCCTCGCCGCGCCGCGGCTCACGCTGTGGGACGAAGCATCCAGCCGCCTCGTCCGCTTCTGCGACGTGGTGCGACGGGAGACGCAAGCTTGATATTGCTCTAGCGTGGACCTCTCCGGAAAGGAGCCAAGGTCAAATGTCCGATCCCCACGGCCCGCTTCAGGGCGTCAAGGTGGTCTCCTGCTCTACCGCGCAGGCGGGCACCGTGCCCTGGATGCTGATGGCCGATCTCGGTGCCGATGTGATCAAGATCGAATCGCCCCAGGGCGGCGACCCGTCGCGCCGCATGACGGTGCTTCCCGGAATGGGCAGCACCTTCTTCGAGACCAACAATCGCGGCGTGAAGAGCGTGACCCTGAACCTCAAGAGCGACGAAGGTCGCGCGATCCTGCGCAAGCTCGTCGCGGAAGCGGACATCTTCGGGCAGAACTTCCGCCCCGGTGCGGCCGAGAAGAATGGCTTCGGCTGGGAGGAGTTGCGCAAGGTAAATCCCAAGCTCGTCTACGTCTCGATCTCTGGCTACGGGTCCGACGGTCCGAATGCCCATCTCCCGGGAACCGATTCGATGGCGCAGGCGTTGGGCGGCATCGCCGAGGCCTACTCGACCGCAGGCCAGAAGATGAAGACCGGCGTTGTTTCGGTGGCAGACGAGACCTGCGCCATCCTGGCCTTTGGCGGTGCGCTGGCGGCACTTACCCATGCCCGCACCACCGGAGTCGGCCAGAAGGTCGACCTCTCGTTGCTGGGCGGACAGATCCGGTTGATGGGCTGGACCCTGCAGACGGCGATGTGGCGCAACCAGAATCCCGTAACCGGCCAGGCCCGCGTTACCGGCACGCGCGAGCGGCCGGGCATCAGCGCGAGCTTCGACGATCGCGACGGCAAGCCGCTGGTGTTCCAGATCACCGGACCGGAAGACTGGAAGGACGCCATGACCGCCCTCGGCTTCTACGAGCGCCTCGACAAGGCGGGGTTCGCCGATCTCGGCGTGATCATCGACAACGATCCCAAGCGCATCGAGCTTCTCGCCACGCTTGACGGTCTGTTCGCCACCGGGACCCGCGAGGATTGGGTCGCCAGGCTGCGCGGCGCCGACATCGTTTCGGCGCCGATCAACACCTTGCTCGAAGCCTCGAACGATCCCGACGTCGTCGCCAACGGCTATGTCACCGAGGTCGAGTATCCGAAACTCGGCAAAAAACAGAAGGTCCACGGCACGCCTTGGAAGTTCTCCGAGACACCGGCCAAGCCGGGCATCGCGCCGGAGCTGGGCGAGCACAACGATGCCGTGCTGCGCGAGCTGGGCTTCAGCGAGACGGACCTTGCGGACCTGCGGGCTCGCAAGGTCATCTGACAGAAGCCGAGGAGGCACCGATGTCCCGTCCGCCTTTGCCGCCGTTCACCGTGCAGACTGCCATCGAGAAGGTCCGCCTCGCCGAGAATGGCTGGAACGGCCGCGATCCGGCGAAGGTCGCCCTGGCCTATACGCCCGACAGCGAGTGGCGCAATCGCGCGGAGTTCCTCCGGGGCCGCGACGCGATAGAGGTCTTCCTCAAGCGCAAGTGGGCACGCGAACTCGACTATCGCCTGATCAAGGAACTCTGGACCTTCGCGGGAAGCCGGATCGCGGTGCGCTTCGCCTACGAGTTCCACGACGACAGCGGCACCTGGTTCCGCGCCTACGGCAACGAGAACTGGGAGTTCGATGCCGATGGGCTGATGCGGCGCCGCATCGCCAGCATCAACGAGCATCCGATCGCCGATGCGGACCGCAAGTTCCATTGGCCGCTCGGCCGCCGGCCTGATGATCACCCGGGGCTCGGCGCGCTCGGCTTCTGATCGAACCCCTGCAGGCGGCGCCCGGCAGGCCTATCTCTACGTCGCGCTGGCGGTCGTGCGGGCCGGCATCGCGGGTGGCGCGATCCTGATGCAGGTTCTGACTTCCGATTCGCGGTCAGACCGTTCACAATGAATGCGGGGAGAGGGACGATCGTAGGAGTATCGCTATTGTCGATGCGCCGTCCTGCGTCTGCGTCGTTGCTTCTGACGATCCTGGCTCTTTCGAGCCCGTCGCTTGCCCAGGTCACCGATGCGAAGCGTGCCTCCTATCGGGCGGCCTTCGAGGAATCGCTCCGTCAGCCCGACAATGCCGAAGTCCTGCTCAAATACGCGGAGGCCGCCGCCGCGGCCGAGGATTTCGAAGGCGCGATCACAGCTTACGAACGCTTTCTGGTCATCGATGCAGATCAGCCGCGGGTGAAGTTCGAACTGGGCGTCCTCTACTACAAGCTCAAGTCCTACGACGCTGCGCGCACCTACTTCGAGCAAGCGCGCACTTCAGGAAAGACGAGCAAGGAGGTATCCGAGCGTTCGGCAGAATTCATCCGCGACATCGACCGTCGCTGGGGAACGTCGCGCCTCACGGGCGAATTCGTGGCCGGCATCCGCTATTCCGACAATCCCGCCAGCCTGCCCACCGGCGCGCTGCAGTCCTTCGGCGCAACGGTCGTGCCAAACCCAACCTTCCAGAGGCGCAGCGACTTCGCCTTCGTCGGTGCCGCCGCAATCAGCCATCGCTACGATTTCGGACGTCAGGACAGCGGCACGCTGGAAACGGATTTCTCGTTCTACACGGCCGAGCAGTTCCAGGTGACCGATGCCGACGTGATGCTGCTCGACCTCGGCATCGGTCCACGCATGGAGCTGATCGACGGCCCGTTGAGCGGCGTGCAGTTGAAGCCCTTCGTCAGCGGCCGCTACGTCACCGTGGGCAACCTGCCGGCCTACTGGGCGTGGGGCGCCGGGCTGGAAGCGTCCGTGCCGGTGGCCGACAAGGTGCGGGTGGGCGCTGTCGTCCTGGGACAGCGGCGCGACTTCTTGGACAACGCCGCCGCGCCTTTCAATTCCCAGAACTCGGGCAACACCGCGACGGTGGCGGCGAATATCCGCGCCGATCTGTCGCCCGAGCTCGAAGCATCGCTGGGCGGCAACTACACGCGCTACATTGCGATGACAGGCTTCCAGAGCTACGGCGAAGCGGGCGTGGGCGGCTCGCTGACGTGGCGGTTCGAGGACCCCGTCGGCTTGAACGGTCGGAAATGGACCCTGGCGGGCAATGCGGCGCTGGCCTTTGCCACCTACGACCAGCCCGACCCGTTCATCCAGCCGGGGACCGTCCGCACCCAGACGGACGTCAATCTCGGATTGCTCCTGTCGGTCCCGCTGGACGATCGCCTGACGCTGGTAGGCCAGACCACGTATTTCCAGCGGTCCGCCTCAATCAACAACTACAGTTTCAATTCGTTCAGCAGCCTTCTTGGTCTCGGCTGGCGATTCTGAGGGAGCGTTAAGATGTCCTTGCGGAAATCATGCGCGGTCTTCCTGTCATTTCTGCTGCCACTGGGATATGCATCTGCGGCCTCCGCCCAGCAGGTGGGGGTCACTTCGGCGGCCAGTGGCGACCCGCGAGGCACGCCGCCGTCGCTTCCCACACGAACTCTCCGCGTCGGCATCGATGTGTTCGGCAACGAGCGCGTGGTGACGGGAGCGGCCGACCGTGCCCATCTCGTCTTCCTCGACGGCTCCGGCCTCACGGTGGGCGCCAACAGCGATCTCGTCATCGACAGGTTCGTGTTCGACCAGAACCGCAACGTGGGCGATCTTGCGGTCAGCGTGACCAAGGGCGCCTTCCGCTTCGTCGGCGGTGCGATCAGCAAGAAGAGCGACGTCATCATTCGCACGCCCAGCGCCCATATCGGCGTGCGCGGCGGGATCGCGACCGTGACCGTGGGTGGCGACGGTTCGACCACCGCGACCTTCCTGTTCGGCGACCGGTTGACCGTGTCGAACGCCGCGGGCACCCAGCGCGCGGTGCGGTACGGCTCGCAGATTTTCGTGCCGGCCGGCGGCGGCGCGCCCTACGAGCCCGTGATCCTGCCGCCCAACACATTGCAGGCCTACCTTGCGCTGTTCGAGCAGACACAGACCACGGGCAACGTCATCGGCCCGGGCGACAAGGTCCTGATCGAATCGGCCGTGCGATCGCTAAACGCCCAGGCGCTGCCCTACGCCGATCCCTCGTCGAGACTGGCACCGTGGCTCGCCTATCTGCAGCTGGTTGCGACGCAGGCCATCACCATCAACAACGCCTCGCGTCCCCCGGGGGCCCCTCCGGCCCAGACCGGCGGCTCCACCGGCTCGAACACCGGCGGCGGCGGGACAGGTGGTAACTATGGCTCCGGCGGCGGCGGCCTCGGCAATGGCGGCTAAAGCGTGGGCGGCAACGGCCCTCAGGGCCTGCGTTCCGACGACCAGGGAAAATTCACGTACTGGTCGCGCGTATCGTAGCAGATGTTGCCGTACATCCTGAGATAGGCCGAGCGGCGGGCGGGGTCGCGATAGACAGCGCCGGGATCGGCAAGGTCGGCCTCGTACTGCGCGATGTTGGCGAGGCTGAGTGCGCTTGGCAGGATGTCCATCGCCTGCGGGACGCTCTTTCCCTCGAGCCAGTCCGCGGCGTGCTGGCCCATCGCATAGGCGAAGATGGGCGAGGCGAGGCTGATGCTCGCCTTGTAGGGTCCGCCTTTCTTGATCTCCGCGACCGCTTCCGGCTCGCCGTCGATGCCGCCCAGGAACTGATCCGACCGGGCCTTGCCCGCCGCGCGCAGAGCTTCCAGTGCGCCCAGCACCACCGTGTCCGCGCCCAGGACCACATCGACGTTGGGGTGAGCGAGCAGGATGGTGCGCATCGCGGCATTGCCGCCGGCCTTGTTCACCGTCTGGGGCGAGAGATCGGCGACGATCGTCACGCCCGGCAGTGCCTTCAGCGAATCGCGCATTGCCACGAAGCGCGGCGCCAGGAACTGCAGGCTGTCATGTGTGAGCAGCACGACATTGGCGCGTCCACGCAGACGCTCTCGGATATAGGCTGCGGCCGCGTCGCCCAGCACTTTGC
Source organism: Reyranella sp. (assembly GCA_046296475.1). Lineage (GTDB taxonomy): Bacteria > Pseudomonadota > Alphaproteobacteria > Reyranellales > Reyranellaceae > Reyranella. The sequence continues at coordinate 8,671 of JBKBLH010000038.1, read as the reverse complement.
CGGTGAGATACTGGGGCGCGTTCAGGATTTCGGTGGCAGGCGGCGGCACCACGGCGCCCACGAAGGCGCCGGACCAGATGAGCTGCTGCAGGCTTGGAGCCAGCGAGGCGGGATCGACGGGGGCGGTGACGAGGGCGCCGACGCCGGCGGCGCGAAACTCCCGCACCTGCTCGATCATCAGGGAGGCGTCGTTGCGCGCCAACGCGACCCGGTATTCGAGCCCGCGGTCTCGGGCTGCGTGGGCCAGTCCGCGCGAGACCCCCTGCATGAACTCGCGCTCATTGTCCTGCGCGAAGGCGAGGACCTGGCGCAGGCCGGGTGGCTTCGTGCAGGCGGGCGCATTGGCGTCGAACGGCGGGAACAGCGTGGGGACGACGATGCCCTGCGGACCCGGCGCGGGCGGGCTCTGGGCCAAAGCGGACGCGGCGCAGCACAACGACAGGCACGCCACGAGCTGGGCTGCGAAGGCAGGCAGGATCCGCGCCGAGATCATGTGGTCTGTCTGTTGCCCCGGAAGCTGGGACTTTAGGTCAGTCCTGCGAGAGCGGAAAGATCAGTTGCGCTGCCATTCCGGGCTGGCGGGCCAGATACCGCACCTCCGCCCGCATGTTCTGGGCGATCCCCTTGACGACGCGCGTGCCGATTCCGGTTCCCTTCGCGGGACCGTCTTCCTTGCGGCCGACCCCATCATCCTCGACCGTCAGCTCGCCGCGCCCCTCGTCGAGCCGGGCGAGGCGGATGCGGACCTCGCCGGTGCCTTCGGGGTAGGCGTACTTGAAGGCGTTGGTCACCCATTCGGCGACGATCACGCCCAGGTTGACACTGGCGTCCGTGCGCAGCCGCAGCGGTTCGATCCGGTGGCGCAGGGCGATGCCGCCATGGCCCTCGGCGCGCATCGAGGTCTCCAGATGCTCGAGCAGGCCCGAGAGATACTCGTCGAGTTCGACGTAGCGCACGTCGCCGGAGCTGTAGAGGCGCTTGTGGACCAGCGAGATGGCGAGGATGCGGGCCTGGGTTTCGTCGAGCGCGGCCCGCGCGGCCTTGTCGGACAGGGCATTGGCCTGCAGCCTCACCAGCGAGCCGATCAGCATCAGGCTGTTGGCCACGCGATGGTTGACCTCGGCCAGCAGCACCTCGGCGCGGTCGCGGGCCAGCGCGAGGTCGGCGGTGCGACGCTGGACGCGGTCCTCCAGGGTCGTGTTGAGCAGGCGCACCTCGTCGCGCGCCTGTGCGGATTCCTGCGCATACCGCAGCACGGTGAGCGCGAAGCCCGCGACGACCAGGATGATGACGAGGCCACCGATGATCGAGACCCACCGCAGCATCGAGGCGTTCTCGCGCTGCTCTGCGATGCCGTCCGCCAGCCGCTCCTCGGCCGCGCGGACGACGCCCGACAGGAACACGTTGGCCTCGTCCATCAGCGCCTTGCCGCGATTGGTGCGCAGCAATGCCATGGCCTCCCCGTCGCGCAGATTCGACTTCAACGCGATCGTCTCGTCCATCTCTTCGATCTTGTCGGCGACCACCGCGGTGAGCCGCCGCATCATCGGCACGGCTTCCGGATCGCCCGCCAGTGCGGCGGTCAGGGTTTCGAGATGGCGACCGGCCTGGAGCTTGGCGCTGTCATAGGGTGCCAGATAGATCTCGTTGCCGCTCACCAGGAAGCCGCGCTGGCTCGACTCGGCCGTCTGCAGGGCGCTCCGCAACTCGACAGCCGCGGCCCGTAGGGTTCGCGCCTCGGTGACGAGCGTGAAATAGATTTGCGCGCGCTCGCCCAACCAGATGGTCGTGCCGACGATGCCCACGAGCGTCAGCAGACCGACGCCCAGCAGGAGGATCGTGGAGGTGACGACGAAGCGACTTGAGATCGGCATGAATCAGACAGCCGATGCCCGCTTTTGCGTCACCGCACAAGCCACGGTCAGTCCGGTTTCGAACGGATGGCTCTCAGGGAAGGATCGCCTCGCCCTCGATCTCGACCCTGGCGTTGGGGTCGATCAGGGCCGAGACCTGCACCAGGGTCATCGCGGGGAAGTGGCGGCCGAGCGTGGCGCCCCAGGCAGCGCCGATCGCGGCGCCGGCGGCATTGAATTCGGCGATGTCGGTCACGTAGGCGCGCAGCGCCACGAGATGCTCCGGCTGGCCGCCCGCAGCCTTCAGCACGGTGACCAGGTTGGAGAGAGCGATGCGCCATTGCGTGCCGGCATCGGCATCGGCGGGAATGTTTGCCTGTCCGGGCTCGCGCCCGATCTGGCCGGCGATCCGCACGCTGCGCGTGCCCGTGGCGACGACGGCGTGGGAAAAGCCGCGCGGGCGCGGCCAGCCTTCGGGCAGGATCGGCGTATAGGCGATGTCGGACATATCTCGTGTCTCCTCCGGTTCGGTTGGAGCCACTCTATCCGCTGGCCTCCTAGCGTCCCACTTTCTTGAAGGCCGTGCTCGGCGCGCCGTCGCCGGCCGCCTTGGCATAGCCCTGCCACGTGGTGAGGAAACCGTCCGGTGCCCGCGCGATCGCGAACAGCGGCTGGCCGGGACTGTAGAGCTTCACGCCATACTTGTTCTCGATCCTGCCGGTGCCGAAGCTCACGAACGAAACGAGCAACTGGTCGCCGTCGGGCATCGCCTTGCAGCGGATCGCCTCGTCGGTCTGGAAGCCCTGCGCGACCAGCCGGCAGCCGTCGGGTCCGGCGATGGTGAGCGTGTGTGTGACGAAGTTCTGCGTGCCGCCGGCACCGGGACCCAGCGCCTGCTCGTAGACGTAGGTGCCATCCCACGGCTGGGCCGCGAGCGTGGCCGACGCCAGCGTGGCCGATGATAGTCCGAGGGCGATGGCGAGGCCGGCGATCACACGCTTCACGTCTTTCTCCCTTTTGACAGGCTCGCATAACGGGACGTGCGATGCACGGGTTGCGGGACACGCCGGGTGACCTCATCGTGACCCCATGGCGGATTCGAAGTTCGACCGTTACCTGCGCGCCGACGCGGCGGTCCATGCGCTCGGTCTCGTCCTCGGCGTAGCCGGTGCGGTCGCGATCCTGATCGTCGCTGCGCGTTCGCCGCAGCCGGGACAGGTCGGGCCGATCCTCGTCTATGTCGCGGGCCTGCTGGCGATGCTGTCCTGCTCGGCAGCCTACAATCTGCGCCTCGCCAGCCCGCGGCGCGAGTGGCTGCGACGGCTCGATCATGCCGCGATCTTCGTCATGATCGCCGGCACCTACACGCCGCTCACCTTGCTGAAGCTGCGGGAGCCGTGGTCGAGCGGGCTCACCGCGGTGATGTGGAGCGCGGCCGCGCTGGGCATTGCCGCGAAGTTCCTGCAGCCGCGACGCATCGAGCAGATCTCGGTGCTGCTCTATCTGCTGATGGGCTGGATCGGCCTGTTCGCGATCGACGAGCTGCTGGCTTCGGTGGAGCGGGAGACGCTGATCCTGCTTCTCGCAGGCGGCGTGGTCTATTCGCTGGGGACCATCTTCCATCTCTCGAGCCGGCTGCCCTACCAGCAGGCGCTGTGGCATGCCTCGGTGCTGGTGGCGGCTTCTATCCACTATGCGGCGATCCTGTCGCTGTTGACGCCGTGAGGCGGCACCGGTTTACGTGGATACCATGTCGTCGCGTCTGCTGTTCCGCCTGACCGCCGTCGCCGTCCTCGCCGCGGGCCTCGTCATGGCCGTGGCCGGCGCCTGGATGAGCGTGTGGTCCTGGAACACGGCGGAGACGCATATCGCCTTCCGCATGGGGCTGCCGCTGGCGACCGCGTGGCTCGCCTTCACGCTCCTCAGGCTGGTGCGCGTGCTGCCCGAGGCGTGGAAGGGCGGGCAACCGGTCCGGGCGCGCGATCCGCTGGCGGCGCTCGAAACCGCCCCGAAACTGGATGTCGACGACCGCCTGAAGAAGAGTTCGCCCGACGCACTCTCGGTCCGCCAGATCGGCCTGCCGCGGGAGCCCGAACGGCGTCGCCGCCCGCGCATCGCGCTGCGGGTCGAACTGCGCGGGGGGCGCATACTCTATCGCGTCCAGCCCGTACGGCCGGCCCCCGTCGCACGGCGCGCCGCCCTTGCGGCGTCCGTCCTGATCGCCTCCGTCGGTTTCTTCCTCCTACTGGGAGCGTTCGACCTCGAGGAAGGAAGTTGGATCGCCTCGCTATTTCGAGCGCTCGAGGAGTTCCCGGGCCTTTTTCAGCGTGTCGACGCAGTTGGCCTCCTGGCCACGCTCGGCTTCGGCGCGCGCCGCGACCAGCAGCGCCTGTAGCGCCGCCCGCTGCGGCGGCGGGGTCCCCGGCTTGTCCGTGACGTCGGGCATCGTCGGCATGCGGCTGTCGACGGTGGCGGGCGGGCTGATCACCGAGCGGTCGGAGGTCGCCGGCGGTTCGATGACGCCGCCCGACCGGCTCAGTTCGCGTGAGGTGACGCTGGGTGACTGGTCGGGGGAGGCGGTCGGCGGGTCGGTCGACACATTATGGGCCCGGGCCAGGTCCTGCACCTGGTCGAGGCAGCCTTCGGCGGCGGCGAGGCCGGGCCAGAGGGCCCCGGCGCAGAGGGTGAGAGCGGCGGTAAGAATCCGGATGTGCATAAGCGCTCAAACGACGCTTTCGCCCGTCCGGTTGCCCTTGAACCGCAGGCGAAGTGACCTAACATACACTCTGCAAAACAGGCCGGGCTGAACCCGGTGCAACAGGGATGTCCAAATGACCAAGTTTCGTTGGCTCGCGATCCTCGCGGCTCTGATAATCGCGGTGCCGTCGCTGGCGCCGTCGCCCGCCGATGCGCGCGCGGGCGGGGGCGGCAGCCGCGGCAGCAAGTCCGGCATGGCGCCGGCCCCGACCCAGACCGCGCCGACCTCCAAGCCGGTCGAGCGCAGCGCCACGCCGCAGCAGCAGAGCCCGTCGGCCAATCCGGCCACGGCCGCCGCCGGCCGGCAGGGCAGCTTCATGCAGCGCAATCCGTTCCTCACCGGCCTGATGGGCGGCATGCTGGGCGCCGGCCTGATCGGCATGCTGTTCGGCGGCGGCTTCGGCGCCGGCCTCGGCAGCATGGCCGGCATGCTGGGCTTCCTGCTCCAGCTCGCGCTGATCGGCGGCATCGCCTATCTCGCCGTGCGCTGGTGGAAGTCGCGCAACGGCGCCCCGCAGGCGGCCTTTGCCGGTGCGGGTGCCGGCGGCCCGATGGGCGGCAATCCGCAGTCGCCGAACCAGCCGGCGCCCAACTCGATGGCCCGGACCGGCCTGATGGGCGGCATGCTGGGCGGCGGCGCGGGTGCCGGTGCGGCCTCGGCGACGACGGCGACGCAGCCGCTAGAGATCGTCGCGGCCGACTACGACGCCTTCGAGTCGCTGCTGATCAACGTGCAGGCGGCCTACAGCGCCGGCGATCTGCCTAAGCTGCGCACGCTCGTGACGCCGGAGATGCTGGGCTACTTCTCCCAGGACCTGGCGGCCAATGCGAGCCGCGGCGTCGAGAACAAGGTCTCGGACGTCAAGCTCGAGCAGGGCGACCTGTCCGAGGCCTGGAGCGAGGGCGCGGTCGACTATGCCAGCGTCGCCATGCGCTTCAGCATGATCGACGTGATGCGCAACATCGCCGACGGCCGGGTGGTCGAGGGCAACGAGCAGGTGCGCACCGAGGCGACCGAGGTCTGGACCTTCCTGCGCGGCCGCGGCGGCAACTGGATCCTCTCGGCCATCCAGCACACCTGATCGCGACATCGACTTTTGAAATATGGAATCGGCCGGCCCCCAAGCCGGCCGATTTTGTTTGTGCGGCCCGGTGTTTGCTCGGATAGCCTGCGACCGGGGAAGGGAAGGAAGGGAGAACCGAATGACACGCCTGACACGAAGGGCCGCCCTCGCGGGCGCCGCACTGCTGCCGCTCGCCGCCGCCGCGCCCGCGCGCGCGCAAGGGAAGTTTCCCGACAAGCCGATCCGGTTGATCATCCCGTGGGCGGCCGGCGGTCCGGCCGATGGCGGCTTCCGCATCCTGGCCGAATCGGCGGCGAAGAAGCTCGGCCAGCCGGTCGTGGTCGAGAACAAGGGCGGCGCCGCCGGCGTGCTGGGCGCGCTGGCGCTGCAGGACGCCAAGCCCGACGGCTACACGATCAGCCAGATGCACATGAGCGTGCTGCGCCAGCCGATGCTGAACGCCTCGCTGAAGTACGATCCGATCAAGGACCTGACCTACATCCTGCAGCTCACCGGCTTCGTGATGGGCGTGGTGGTGCGACCCGACTCGCCGTGGAAGACGCTGCCCGAGCTGCTGGCCTATGCCAAGGCCAATCCCGGCAAGCTGAACTGGGGCACGCTCGGTGCGGGCTCGACGCAGCATCTGGCGATGGAGAGCCTCGGCCTGAAGCAGGGCCTGAAGTGGACGCACGCGCCGTATCGCGGCACCGCCGACACCTTGCGGGCGCTGATGGGCGGCGAGATCGACTTCGCCTCGGAGTCCTCGGGCTGGGCGCCGCTGGTCAGGTCCGGCAAGCTGCGCCTGCTCGCGGTCTTCACCGAGAGCCGCGCCAAGCGCTTCCCCGAGGTGCCGACGGTGAAGGAACTCGGCCTCGAGATCGCCGTCGACAGTCCGGGCGGCCTCATCGGGCCGAAGGGCATGGACCCCGCCGTCGTGAAGATCCTCGCCGACGCCTTCCGCGAGGCCGCGGGCGAACCCAAGCACCTCGAGTTCCTGGAGAATATGGACCAGCCGCTGCTGCTGCTCGACGGGCCGGCCTATCGGGAGAAGATGGCGAAGACGATGGAGCAGGAGCGGGAGCTGCTGAGAAAGCTCAATCTGCTGGCGACGTAAGAGGCAAAGGTCCCTCGCTACGCTCGGGATGACAATGGGTGTTGGGTCGGCGCTCCTTGTCATCCCGAGCGTAGCGAGGGACCTTTCCTTTGCCGTGGTCAAGAGCGCAACAACGCCCCAAACCCTTCGACCGGCGTCCGGATCCCCGTCAGCCGCAGGCAGTGCCACAGGCTCGCCTGGTTGGCGGTGATCACCGGGCGCCCCAGATCCGTTTCGAGTGTTTCGATTATCCCGACGCAGCGAAAACCCGTGCCGCCGATCAGCACGCCGTCGGCCCCGGCGGGACAGGCCCTGCGGATCTGCGCGTAGAGCGGCTCGATCTCCTGCTCGAAGCCCATGCCCTGCGGATAGAGATCCTGCGGCGGCACGTCCCGCCACTTGCGGCCGGGATCGAGCCGCAGGTGACCGACCGGCGCCAGCCCATGATCGCCGTAGTAGCGCAGCGCCGCGCTCACCGTGTCGTCGGGGAACCACGGCGGCACCACGAGGAACGGCCGCTTCACCTCAGCATGACGCAGCGCCGCCAGCGTATCGAGCCCGTTGGTCGTGACCCTGGCCTCGTCGCCCGCGATGCCCGATCGTACCACCGACGACAGCGCCGCGACGGTGGCCTCGTCCCAGCCCTTGCCGCCCACCACGCTGCTCGACGTGTGGGCGAAGACGACGGCCTGCAGCTTCATGGTCGAGAACTGCTTCGCGCCGCGCGCCAGGTCGTCGGCGAGATCGACGCCGCTCCGGTCGGCGCGCCACTTCGCCCAGGGAGTCGGCGCCGTCACCCGCGCCGCATGCACCGACACGCCGGGCGGCGCCATCGCCCACCACTCGGCCTCCGGCACCGCCTCGCTGCCCACGATGAACAGCCCGATGCGGGCCCGCCAGCCCCAGTTGTCGTGGTGAGTCACGTGATGCCTCTCGATCGAAGGTCCCTCGCTGACGCTCGGGATGACAATGGGCGTTTGTACTGGCGCATTGCGTCGGTCCCGACAACCTTGTCATCCTGAGCGCAGCGAAGGACCTTTACCTCATGTGCGAACTCTTCTGCCTGTCCGCCCGCAAGCCGATGCGCGCCAGCTTCTCGCTGCGCAAGTTCGCGGCCCATGGCGCGCCGGCCACCGGCAATGTCGACGGATGGGGCGTCGCCTTCCATGAAGGACACGAGGTCCGGCTCTACAAGGAGCCCGAGCCGGCCGGCAACAGCCAGTGGCTCGACTTCATCCAGCGCCACACCCTGCCGACGCGCCAGCTGGTCTCGCACATCCGCCGCGCGACCCAGGGCGGCAACAGCCTCTCCAACACCCAGCCCTTCGTGCGCGAGCTGGGCGGGCGCACGCATCTCTTCGCCCACAATGGCGACCTGAAGGAGGTCGTGGCCCGCGCCGCCGATCCGGCGCACCGCTTCCATCCCGTCGGCCAGACCGATTCGGAAAGCGCCTTCTGCCTGCTGCTGGAGCGCCTGGCGCCCCTCTGGCGGGGCGGCGGGCGGGACGGCGTCCCGCCGCTCGCCGCACGGCTCGAAACGATCGCCGCCTTCGCCGCCGCGATGCGCCCGCTCGGCACCTTCAACTTCCTCTACAGCGACGGCGAGTGCGTGTTCGGCCACGCCCATCGCCGCCGCCAGGCCGACGGCACGATGGGCCCCGGCCTGTGGTTCCGCCATCGTCATCGCGCCGGCCACGACACGCACGAGGGCGACGCCGGCGTCGCGCTCCATCCCACCGACGGCGCGCAGGACCTGTCGCTGCTGGCCAGCGTGCCGGTCACGGCGGGCCCCTGGCGGCCGCTGGCCGAGGGCGAGATCGTGGTGCTGGCGGCGGGCGAGCTTGCGGCGACCGGCCCCTCACCCAGCCTCTCCCCTCCGGGGAGAGGAGCCTGACTCCTCGAAC
>JBKBLH010000037.1:0-41687 GCA_046296475.1 Reyranella sp. | reverse complement strand
GACAGGCGAGCTCCCAGCCGGGCCGGAGGATTGGCGGCAACCCATCCGCCGGCACTGCACTCTGCACCAAATCAAAGACACAAGGTGGCGGCGTCTTACGCCGACAGAGGGGTCATGAGCTTCGCTCGACCCATGACCCCATCGCCCCGTAAGACGGGGCACTTCCCCATTTGAATGGGGAAGGGACTGATTCTAGTTCGTCGGCCGCCGCTTGCCGGCCTTGTAGTCGGCGATGGCGGCCTTGAGCTGGCGGTACTCGGCGCAGCCGAAGGTGCAGAGCGAATCGAGGCGGGCGAGCTGCTGCTCGGCCTCCGGCAGGCGACCCAGCATCAGGTAGGCTTCGCCGAGATACTCATAGGCGCCGATGTGGCGGGAATCGATCGCCAGAGCATGCTGATAGTATTGCAGCGAGCCGCTGGGGTTGCCCGACTTGCGCATGGCGAAGCCCATGAGGTTGTAGGCATCGGCATTCTTCGGATCCTTCGTCACGACCTGCTGCAGGAGCGGCAGGGCGCTCTGATAGTCGCCGGCCTGGATCATCGCCTTGGCGCGCGTGAAGTTGGCGTCGACCGGCTTGGCCGGTGTCGATTCCGAGGAGCCGCCGCCCGCAGCCCAGGCGGGAAGGGACAGGCCAACGGCGGTCACGGTCATCGCGGCAGCAAGGAAAAGGGCGCGCATGGAATTGCCTCCTGAAAGTCCTTGGATTGTCGTCCGGTGGCCGTGCCGGACAACGAAAATCTCATGACATTGCCGTGAGATCGGCGGCCCTGGCGACGGTACGAACCGGAAGCCGACCCTGCCGGCCGCGGATATCGACCTCGTGACGGGGTGCCTCGCCGAGGTCGATTCCGGCGCGGTCGAGCAGCTCCTGCGACACGACGAGTTCGACGGCGAACTCCTTGGTCATCGATTCCAGCCGGCTCGCCGTGTTCACCGTGTCGCCGATCGCGGTCATCTGGGCGGCGCGCGCATAGCCCATCTCGCCGACGATCGCGGGCCCGGCATGGAGACCGATCCCGATGCGCAGTGGCAGGTCGAGATCGCCGGACATCGCCTCGTTGAGGTCGGCGAGGGCCAGCGCCATGCGCCGCGCGGCATCGAGTGCCTGGCGGCAGGCCACCCGAGGTTCCTGGTTGAGGCCGAAGATCGCCATCACGCCGTCGCCGATGAACTTGTCGAGGCGCCCGCCGGCCGCTTCGACGGCCTGGCCGGTGGCGCGGAAGTAGCGGTTGAGCAGGAACACGACGTCGTAGGGAAGCTTGCCCTCCGAGATCGTCGTGAAGCCACGGATGTCGGCGAACAGCACCGCGATGTAGCGCTCGCCGCCATGGGCCTGAGGCTGGCGGCGATAGGCTTCGACAGGGCCGGCGGCGGCCGGCAGCAGCAGCGCCACCCGGTAGTGACCGGGCGGCGGGCGCAGCTGGCAGGCCAGGCGCACGTTGGCCGGGGCGCCGATGCGCGCCAGCACTTTGGCTTCCTCCGGAGAGGCTGGCGGCAGCCGGTGACAGTCGTCGCCGGAGAGGCGAACGCGGCAGGTCGAGCAGCGGCCGCGGCCGCCGCAGACCGAGGCATGGGGAATGCCGGCCACCCGGCTTATCTCGAGAATCGAAAGACCGGCGGGCTGGGTCACGCTGCGCCGGTCGCCATAGTCGATACGCACCACGCCGGCGCGCCGTTCCCAGAGGTCGCGCAAGGGACGAGCGGCGATCGCCAGGGCCAGGAGCGCGAGCGCCGTGTATTCGAGCCCGGCCGCGATCGAATAGAGATGGGCGACCTGCCCGGGTGCCGGAACATGGGCGCGCTCGAATAGGCCCTCGAGGAAACCGGGACGCTGCGCCAGCTTGGCGACGTCGCGCAGCGCGACCGCGGCGCCGGCGAGGCTGGCGGCGGGGATCAGGAGAGCGAGGCCATAGAGGAGCGGCAGCCAGTCGCGATACCAGGGCTTCAGGCGCAGCGCGAAGTGCAGGCCGATGCAGCCATGCATCCAGACGACCAGCGGCAGGGAGAACTGTCGGAGAATACCCGCCCAGCCGCCGGCGACGAGCGATCCCAGCACCCAAGGGTAGCCCGACTGGACGTCGTAGAGCGTCTCGGCGAGGCGCGTGCCGACGACATGGATCACGCCCAGCGGGATGATCGTCGCGCCGAGAATCCATTGCGCCCATTCCCAGCGCGACAGTTTCAGGGCGCGCCGCCGGTACAGCGACCACAGTGCCAGGGCGAAGTGACCGAGCATCGCGCCATAGAGCACCGTCAGCCCGACGGGATTGCTCCAGACGGAGGCGAACAAGATCCGGCCCGCTTCGAGAACGCGCAGCGAAATCAGGCCGAGCGCGTGATTGAGAAGATGGGTGACGACGTAGAAGAACAGGACGTAGCCAGACCAGAGCCGAAGCCGCCCGGTCATGACGTCATTTCAGCAGAGGCAGGACCGCTTCGGGCGGCCGGCCGATCGCGGCGTGAGCGCCCTTCACGACGATCGGGCGCTGCAGCAGGACGGGGTGCTCCGCAATCGCCTGCACGATCTGCGCCTTTGTGAGATCGGCCTTCCTGACCTTCAGCGCCTTGAATTCCGCCTCTCCATCCCGGATCAGTTCGCGCGGATCGCCGCCGACCATCGCGACGAGTTTCTCCACTTCGGTCTTGCTCGGCGGCTGCTTCAGATACTCGCGGATCGTGGGCTCGTGGCCCTTGCTCTTCAGCAGATCGAGAGTCTGCCGCGACTTGCTGCAGCGCGGATTGTGCCAGATCGTGACGGTCATGCGTGCCTCTCCGGCCGAACCATGGCGAGCCGTTCAGCCTTCGTCCAGCGACTCTGGCTCGGTCGCCTCGATCACCCTGCGGGCGAGATCGTAGGCGAAGCCCGCGCGGGCCATCGCGGCGAGGTCGCGTGCCTTCTTCTCCTCGCGATCCTTCGTGCGGAAGGGACCCAGCCGGCGTCGGCGGGCGAAGGCTACGGCAGCCTGGACTTCGCGGCGGCCGGGATCGGTGCCGAGTTCCTCATCGAGCGCGGCCAGGGCGCTTTCGACGTCCTCACGCCCGACGCCCGCCACCTGCAGGCGCTGGCGCGTCAGTTGCCCCGAGACGCCGCGACGGTGCAGGGATCGCGCCTTGGTCTGGGCGAAGGCCTTGTCGTCGAGCAGGCCCGCTGCCACGAATTTCCGGACGACCGTTTCGATCGCTTCCTCGACATCGTCCATCACCGGTGCCTCGAGCAGCCGGGCCTTGGACACCCGGCGGCGCAGCACGCGGCGCAATCCCTCGGCCGAGCTGGCATAGCGCTCGAGATAGAAAACGGCGGCGTTCTGCAGGTACTTCGCCGTGATCGGAGAAGCGGTTCGCTTCACCGTGTCAGCCCCGCAGCGGGATTCCCACCATGTCCTGAAGCTCGTCGATCGCGACATCCGGGTCGACGACCTTGATGGTCCGCATGCCCAGCGCCCGCGCCGGCTTCAGGTTGATGCCGAGATCGTCGAGGTAGATGCAGCGGTCGGGCGGCACGTCCAGCAGGTCGCAGGCGTGCTGGTAGATGCGCGGGTCGGGCTTGCGCAGGCCGACTTTGCTCGATTCGACGACATGCTCGAAAAGAGACATGATTTCTGCCACGGCCTTGGCCTTCTCGGGGCTGCGCGCCATACCCGGCCCTTCGCCGGCCTTCATGTTGTTGGTGATGCAGGCTACCCGGAACGCAGCCCTGCAGCGGCGCAGGGCCTCGACCATCTGCGGCCGAATGTCGCCGCTCAGTGCCTGCAGAATCTTCCAGCCCTCGACTCGGTGTCCCTGCAGGCGGGCTTCCTCCTCGAACAAATCGACGAAGCCCTGGAGGGAAACCTCGCTTCGTTCCATTTTTGCCCAGGCATTCGTGTCGGGATTGCGCGCATTCAGGCCGCGCAGGAAATCTTTGGGAAGTCCGGCCTCCGCCTCGTAGCGGTTGAAGGCGTCGAAGGGGCTGGAGAGGATCACCCCGCCAAAATCCCACAGGACGGCGAGCGGGGTTCTTGCATGGCTCGTATTCATGGTGGTGCGACCGTCTTTACCTTGTTGCTGCCGCAGTCGGCCCTTATCTCACCCCCTCCATAGGCGACTGGTCGGTTGTTGACCATTCAAGCCTGAACTCCGGATTGGGAATTTGCACATGAGCGAAGCAGCGGTGATGCCGCGCGGCAACGCAGTGGCGGCAGTGGCAGCAGGAACGAACTCGAACGGGACGGCCCGTCCCGACGGTCGCAATCGTCGCGCCGCCGAGACCCGTCGCAAGATCATCGAGGCCGCGAAGGTCATGATCGCCGAGACCAGCACGGCGCCCACCGTGGTGGCGGTCGCGCGCCGGGCGGACGTCTCCGTCCGCTCGGTGTTCCAGCACTTCGGCGACGTCGAGTCACTTTTCGTTACCGTTCTGGATGCGATCGGTCAGGACATCGTGGTCCCGCAGCAGCCCTCCGATTCCCGCCCGCTGGCAGAGCGGGTCGCGTCGGTCGTCCAGGGCCTTGCCGAAGTCTTCGACAAGATCGTTCCGCTGCGGGTCGCCGCCGGCCAGTTCGTCGACCACCCCGCTCTGCTGGAGCGCGGCCAGACCTTCAAGCTGGAGCTGCGGAAGTCCACTTTCGAGGCGTTTGCCCCGGAATTTGCGAACCTGGATGAGCAGGCCCGGGAGGAACTGGCCGACGCCATTGGCGCGGCGCTGTCCCTCGAGGCCTGGATCGTGCTGCGACGCCGGGATGGGCTGAGCTTCGAGCGGGCGGCCGCGGTCTGGCGCATGACGCTCGAGGCGCTGCTGACCCACCGCATCGTCTCGGTTGCGGCGGAATAGCCACCCCCTGCTGGTCGCCGATTGACTTGGCGTTTGGGATCAGAGAGTTAAGAGCCCCAATCAACTGAAGAACGCTCGGCAAATGGCGACCAGCCAGCTTCATGAAGACTTTTCCCGCGAGGAGCACGTCAAGGCGGGCTCCGATCGCGGCTTCGGGTTCGTGTTCGCCGGATTCTTCGGAATCCTGAGCGCGATTAACCTGTGGAACCACGGATTCGAACACGGCGCGGCCTGGAAGTGGATGCTGCCGCTGGCGGCGCTGTTCCTCGTCGTGGCGCTCGTCTATCCCAAGGCGCTGGGGCCGCTGAACCGGCTGTGGCTGAAGTTCGGCCTGCTCCTCTACAAGGTGATGAACCCGCTGATCCTGGGGCTGCTGTTCTTCGTCACCATCATGCCGATCGGCCTGGTGATGCGCGCCTTCGGCAAGGATTTCCTGCGACTGAAGCTCGATCGGAACGCCAAGAGCTACTGGATCGACCGCAGCCCGCCGGGGCCGCCGCCGCAATCGATGAAAAACCAGTTCTGATTCCGAAAGGACCGATCCATGGGCTCCATTATCGCTGAACTCTGGGCCTTCATGCGCGAGCGCAAGAAGTTCTGGCTGCTGCCGATCATGATCATGATGGTGATCTTCGGCGGCCTGATCGTGCTCACCAAGGGTTCGGCGATCGCGCCGTTCATCTACACGCTCTTCTAGTAGGGTAGGACTTCCATGCGGGTGCTCGGCATCTCGGCCTTCTATCACGACAGCGCGGCCGCGCTGATCGAGGACGGCCACCTGGTGAGCGCCGCGCAGGAAGAGCGCTTCACCCGCAAGAAGCACGATGCGGGCTTCCCGCAGAATGCGGTCCAGTTCTGTCTGGACCGCGCCGGCATCAAGCTGCAGGACGTCGACTATGTCGCGTTCTACGACAAGCCGTTCCTGAAGTTCGAGCGCCTGCTCGAGACCTATCTCGCCTACGCGCCGCGCGGCTTCACGTCCTTCCGCATGGCCATGCCGCTGTGGCTGAAGGAGAAGCTCTTCCAGAAGACGCTGCTGCGCGACGAGATGAAGAAGTGGGAGCCGGACTTCGACTGGCAGAAGCGCCTGCTGTTCGGCGAACATCACCAGAGCCACGCCGCCTCGGCCTTCTTCCCCTCTCCGTATGAGGAGGCCGCGGTCCTCTGTATGGACGGCGTTGGCGAATGGGCGACGACCTCGCTTGCGATGGGCAGCGGCAACAAGCTCGAGATGCTGCGCGAGATCCACTTCCCGCACTCGATCGGCCTGCTCTATTCCGCCTTCACCTATTACACCGGCTTCAAGGTCAACTCGGGCGAGTACAAGGTCATGGGCCTCGCGCCCTATGGCGAGCCCAAGTTCAAGAACCTGATCCTCGACAAGATCGTCGACCTCAAGGAAGACGGCACGTTCCGACTCGACCAGAGCTACTTCGACTATTGCACCGGGCTGCGCATGACGAACGACAAGTTCGGCGCGCTGTTCGGCGGCGAGCGTCGCAAGCCCGAGGAGATGCTGACCCAGCATCACATGGATCTCGCGGCGTCGATCCAGGCCGTCACCGAGGAGATCGTCATCCGCCTCGGCCGTTCGGTGAAGAAGGAAACCGGCGTCAAGAACATCTGCCTCGCGGGCGGCGTGGCGCTGAACTGCGTCGCCAACGGCAAGCTGCTGCGCGAGAACATCTTCGACGGAATCTGGGTGCAGCCGGCGGCCGGCGATGCCGGCGGCGCGGTCGGTGCCGCCTATGCCGCCTATCACGGCTTCCTCGGCCAGCCGCGCAAGCTCAACGGCCACATGGACGGGATGGCCGGCTCCTATCTCGGCCCGGAGTTCACCGACGACGAGATCGCCGAGCGCCTCACCGCCGTCGGCGCCAAATTCTCCCGCCTGACCCGCGAGGAGATGATCGACCAGACCGCGCAGGCGCTGGCCGACGACAAGGCCGTGGGCTGGATGCAGGGCCGCATGGAGTTCGGTCCGCGCTCGCTCGGCGCGCGGTCGATCCTGGGCGACGCCCGCTCGCCCTCGATGCAGAAGACGCTGAACCTCAAGGTCAAGTACCGCGAATCGTTCCGGCCCTTCGCGCCGGCGGTGCTGCGCGAGGACGTCGACAAGTATTTCGAGTTCCACACCGACAGCCCCTACATGCTGATGGTCGCGCCGGTCGTCGAATCGCGCCGCCGCAAGATGACCGCGGAGGAAGAGAAGCTGTTCGGCATCGACAAGCTGAACGTGCCGCGCTCCGACATTCCGGCGGTCACGCACGTCGACTATTCGGGCCGCATCCAGACGGTCCACGCGGAGACCAACAAGCCGTTCTACGACCTGATCTCGGCGTTCAAGGCGAAGACCGGCAGCTCGGTGATCGTGAACACCTCGTTCAACGTGCGCGGCGAGCCGATCGTCTGCACGCCGGAGGATGCGTGGCGCTGCTTCATGGGCAGCGAAATCGAGGTGCTGGTGGTCGGCAACTGCCTGCTGCGCAAGGAAGATCAGGATCCGGCGCTCAAGCTCGACTACAAGAACGCCTTCGAACTGGATTAGCTCCGTGCGGGCGATCGTCTGCGATCGCCTGGGCGATCCCTCCGTCCTGCATATCGAGGAGCGGCCGATTCCCGAGGCGGGACCGGGCGAGATCGTCGTGCGCGTTGGCGCGGGGTCGGTCAATTTTCCCGACGTGCTGATGGTGGCCGGCGGATACCAGCACAAGCCCGAGCTGCCCTTCGTGCCCGGCATGGAAGGCGCGGGAACGGTTCACGCCGTCGGTGCGGACGTGACCAACTGGAAGCCCGGCGATCGCGTGATTTTCGGCATCCGTCCCGGCGCCTTCGCCGAGTACGTGAAGCTGAAGGCGAGCGGCCAGCTCATGCGCCTGCCGGACGATTGGTCGTTCGCCGAGGGTTCGGGCTTCCGCGTCGCCGCCCAGACGGCCTTTCATTCGCTGGTTCATCGCGCGGCCCTGAAGAAGGGCGAAACGCTGCTGGTCCATGGCGCCTCGGGTGGCGTCGGCTTCGCGGCCGTGCAGCTGGGCAAGCATCTCGGCGCACGCGTGATCGCGACCGGCAGCGACGACGCCCGGCTCGCGATCGTGCGCCGGGGCGGTGCCGACGAGGTCGTGAACTACCGTACCGGCGACTTCGTCGCCGCGGTGAAGGAGTTGACGAACGGCAAGGGCTGCGACGTGATCTACGATCCGGTGGGTGGCGAGGTGCTGGAGAAGTCTGTCCGTGCGGCGGCCTATGGCGCGCGGCTGCTGGTGGTGGGCTTCACCTCGGGCGGACCGAGCAAGCTCATGTCCAACCACATCCTGATCAAGGGCCTGTCGGTGCTCGGCGTGCGTGCCGGCGAGACGATCCTGCGCCTCTCGCCCGAACTCGGCCGCGACTATGTCGAGGAACTGCCGCGGCTCGCCGCGCTGGGCGTGATGCGCCCGCACGTCTCGCACCGCTTCCCGATGGAACGGGCCGCCGACGCCTTCCGCGTCCTGATGGACCGCAAGGTCGTCGGCAAGGTCGCGATCGAGATGACGCCGTCGGCTTAACAAAAGTCCGTCGTCTCGACCGAAGCGCCGAAGGCGCGAAGTGGAGAGACCTTCTCTCCACCAAAAGCTGACTATTCGTAGAGAGAAGGTCTCTCCGCTCCGCCTCGCTCCGCGAGGCTTCGGTCGAGACGACGGGCCTTGATTCAGCGTGCGTAGAAGATCGTCACCTTGCGGTCGATCTCCGAGGCATTCTCGCGGCCGAAGCTCATGTTTCCGAAGGCCTCGGGGTCGGCCACGATGGTGATGTTCTTTGCAGGATAGCCGTCGCGGATCATCTCGGCGGCGACCGCCTGCGCCCGCGCGCGCGCGAGCTTTTCGTTGTACGCCTTGTCGCCCAGCTTGTCCGTGTGCCCGATCAGGCAGATGGCCGAGACCTGGCGATCCTTGGCGGTCTTCACCGCCTGGGCGATCATCGACTTCTCGGCCGGCGGCACCTGCGAGCTGTTGAGGGCGAACAGGATGCGGACCGGCTGCGGCTGGTTGGCGCCGCCGCCGCGCGGGCAGGTGCCGACCGTCTGCGCGAAGGACGGTGCCGCCGCGAACAACATCGCGGCGGCGACGAGGACACCGATCTTCTTCATTTGAGTTCTTCCTTGAGGGCCATTTCGACGAAGGGGAGGCGATCGTTGCCGAAGAACATCATCTTGTCCACGAAGCAGGTCGGCGCGCCGAAAACGCCGCGCGCCACCGCCTCCTCGGTGGTCGCCTTGAGCCGGTCCTTGACGTCCTGGTCCTGGATGCGGGCACCGAATTTCGCCGCGTCGAGGCCGGCCGCGCTCAGCACTGCTGCCACCTCCTTCATGTCGTTGAGGTTGCGGCCCTCGACCCACATCGCCTTGAACACGGCCGGGTGATAGCGCTCGAACGATCCGTCGATCTGCGCCGCCGCGGCGCCGCGCATCAATGCCAGCGTGTTCACCGGAAAGAACGGATTGCGCCGGAACGGCACGCCGTAGTGGCGCGCCCACATCGGCATGTCGAAGCCGCTCCAGGCGGATTTCTGCGGCAGCTCGGCCGGCGAATGGTTGCCGGTCGCCTTGAACACGCCGCCCAGCAGCATCGGCTTGCGGATCAGGGTGGCGCCGGCGCGCTGCGCGATCGCCTCGACCTGGGTGTCGGCGAGGTAGCTGTAGGGGCTGCCATAGTCGAAGTAGAATTCCAGCGTGCGGGCCATCCGTTCCTCCTTGCTTGTGGTGAACCTGCGCCGCTTCTAGCCTTGCGACAAGAAAGTTCGGGGAGGAATTGCATGAGCCGCGTTGCAGACAAGGTCGTGCTGGTGACGGGGGCGGGATCGGGCATCGGCCGCGCCTCGGCGAAGCTGCTGGCGGCCGAGGGCGCGACGGTGATCGTCACCGACGTGAACCGCGCCGGCGGGCTCGAGACGGTCCAGCAGATAGGTGGCAACGCGCGCTTCGAGGAACAGGACACGGCGAAGGAAGCCGACTGGCAGCGTGTCATCGACGACATAATGGCGCGCGAGGGCCGGCTGAACGGTCTGGTCAACAATGCCGGCGTTGCCGGGCCTTTTCCCTCGGCCTTCGAGGGCGAGAGTCTCGACCAGTGGCGCCGCATCCTGTCGATCAACGTCGAGGGCGTGTTCCTCGGCTGCAAGTACGGCGTGCCGGCGCTGCGTGCCTCGGGCGGCGGCTCGATCGTCAACATGTCGTCGCTCGCGGCCTTCCTTGGCACGCCCGACCTCTCGGCCTACGGCGCCAGCAAGGGCGCGGTGCGGCAGTTCACCAAGACGGTGGCGATGGACTGCGCGCGTAAGGGCTACAAGGTGCGCTGCAACTCGGTGCATCCCGGCATCATCATGACGCCGATGGGCGAGAGCATCCTGCCGAGCGAGAAGGCACGCGAACGCACGCGCCAACGCGTCCCGATCGGCCATTTCGGTACGCCGGAGGACATTGCCTACGGCGTGCTCTACCTGATTTCGGACGAGTCCCGATTCATGACCGGCGCCGAGCTGGTGATCGACGGCGGGATGAATGCGATTTAGGTAGCTCCGCTAGCGGAGCTACCGGCGGCGTGTAGCGCTGCAGGGAGCGCAGCGACCGAAGCGCGGGCGCCGCGCGGCGCAGAAAATGTATAGGTGCGCCATCCTAACCGTGCGGGCTCTCGCGCTTGGTTACAAGCGCTGCCGCCCGCCGGCGCGTTTCACGCGCCTTACTTTATATTCACCTGGTGGGTGAACTTGTCGCCGTCGCTGATCGTGATCTGCCGGAAGCCGAGCAGCTTCAGCAGGTCGAAGAAGTTCGCGTCCTCGGCGATCGTGCGTTCCTGGAAGAAGGGCGACAGGCGCGACATGGTGGTCATGTTCGCGAGGATGGCGCGGGCGCGGTAGATCGTGCTCATCTCGCCCGGCTGCAGGCCGACGATGATCATCTTGTCCGCCTTCTCGCCCTTCACGAAGACCGCATAGGGAACGCGATAGGCCGACTGGATCGTGCCCTGCGAGACCACCGTGGCGAACTGCACCCGCTGGGCGCGCTCGGCGCCGGCGATCGTCTGCATCGGCGAGGTGTAGGTCTCGATCGCGGTCGGCTTCGGATAGTAGTAGCCGACATAGCGATCGTCGTCGGCCTTGGGGGTCGCCGCGGCGGCGGCCGGCTTGGGCTGCTGTTGCTGCGCGAGCGCCGGCAGCGCGCCGAAGGCGACGAGGACGGCCAAGCTGGCTGCGAACCGATTGATCATGAGTGCTTCCCCAAAAGTCTGATGCTGCAGTGGCGACGGGCTAGAACAACGTATAGCCGCCATCGATGACGAAGTCGCGCCCCGTCGTATAGCCGGTTGCGCCGCTCGCCAGATAGACGGCGATGGGGCCGAAATCGGCGCCGGTGCCCCAGCGACGGGTCGGGATTCGCGGCAGGACGTTGCCCGCGAACTTCGGGTTGGCGACGGCGTTGGCCGTCATCTCGGTCTCGATCCAGCCCGGCAGGATCGAGTTTACCGTGATCTTGTAGCGCGCGAGTTCGACTGCGAGCGCCCGCACCATGGCGGTGACGCCACCCTTGCTGGCGCCGTAGTGGCTGGAGCGGGCCGCGCCTTCGATCGCTGCCGTGCTGGCCATCGCCACCAGCGACCCGCCCTGGCCGCGCTCGACCATGTGCTTGGCCGCCGCCCGGAAGGTGAAGAAAACGCCATCGAGGTTGACCTGCAGGACGCGGCGCCATTCCGCATAGTCCATTTCGAGGATCGAGCCCTTGCCGCGGCCGGAGACGCCGGCATTGGCGACGCAGTTGTCGACATGGCCCATCACCTTCACCGTCTCGGCGAAGGCCGCTTCGACCTGCTTCTCGTCGCCGACATCGACGATCTGGGCGTGGACCTTGCCGCCATGCTTGCGCAGCTGCTCGACGGCCGCGTCGTTCTTCTCCTTGCGCGTGCCCCAGATGCAGACACCGGCGCCTGCCTGGGCCATCGCGTCGGCCATGCCGAGACCGATGCCGCCGTTGCCGCCGGTCACCAGCGCCACCTTGCCCGTCAGATCGAAGCCCTTGTAGGCCATGCGTTTCTCCCGAACCAAAACCGGGCGGGATCAAAGCCCGCCCGGTCTCCATCGTCAATTGATCTCGGATCTCAGGTCGGCGTCGACTGCGGCGGCCA
The DNA here is from genome assembly GCA_046296475.1 of Reyranella sp. Taxonomy (GTDB): domain Bacteria; phylum Pseudomonadota; class Alphaproteobacteria; order Reyranellales; family Reyranellaceae; genus Reyranella. The sequence goes on along the minus strand of JBKBLH010000037.1, from coordinate 29,723 downwards.
GGTCCCCGCATAGGGCTTGCGCAACGCCCGTTCCACCATGTCGAGGCGATCCTGGCCGTAGAACATGTCGCCATCGACGAAATAGGTCGGGGAGCCGAAGACCGAGCGGCGGATCGCTTCGTCCGTATTGGCCTGATAGATCGCCTTCACCTCGGGCGAGAGGGCGAGGTCGAGCAGCGGCACCGGGTCGACGCCTGCATCCCGCCCGATCGCAGCGAGGGTATCCCGGTCGGCCAGATCGGCGTCGTCCCGCCAATGCGCTTCCAGCATCGCATGTGCCAGCCCATCGATCACGATGCCGCGCACGAGGCCGGCAATCAGCATGCAGTTGGGCAGCGTGATGTCGTTGGCATGGTGGGTGGGTATGCGGCCCAGCCACGGCGCGCCGCGTTCCTCGCTCCAGCGCTCGATCTCGCGGCCGAAATAATACGCGGCGTGCGCCCTGGTGCGACGGCCGAAAGGTACGGCACCTCCTTCGGCCACGACACGTCGCAGGTCCACGGGCCTGTGCGCGATGCGCCGGCCGGCTGCCGTCACGATGGCGCTGAAGTGTGCCGACCCGAGATAGGCGAACGCGGAATGCGCCGCATAGAAGTATTCGACTTCCTTCACGCTCTCTCCCCCAAAGGCTGCCGGAGCATCCTAGTGGGGGAGAGCGGATCGAAAGAAGGACTCAATTCAGGCGATCGGTTTCGACGAGCACGATCTCGGCATCCTCGAGCGCCACGATCTCGATCTCGTCCTGGTCGACGACCGCCACGCCGTCGCGGGCGTTCGCCGTCACGACCTTGCCGTCGCTGCCCCGGACCTCGATCTTGCCCTTGGCCGGCACGAGATAGGTCGGCTTGCCGTTCAGCGTCTGACGGATCGACTGGCCCGCCTTGACGGTGCCGGCCATGAGCGAGCCGTCGGCATGGAGCGGGATCGCCCCGTCGTCGCCGCGGCCCGAGGCGAGCGGCACCAGCCGGCCGTCGCGCGCGTCGGCGGGAAACTGCACGGTCTCCCAGCGCGCCGGCACGCCCTGCTTGTTGGGAATGATCCAGATCTGGAACAGCTCGGTCTCGGCCTGCTCCATGTTGTACTCGGCGTGCTGGATGCCGTTGCCCGCGCTCATCACCTGGATCTGCCCCGCCTCGGTCCGGCCCTCGTTGCCGAGATGGTCCTTGTGCGTGATCGCGCCCCTGATGACGTAGGTCACGATTTCCATGTCGCGGTGGGGATGCGGCGGAAAGCCCGACTGCGGCGCGATGCGGTCGTTGTTCCACACGCGCAGCGCGCCCCAGTGGACCCGGTCCTGGTTGCGGTAGTCGGCGAAGCTGAAGTGGAAGTTCGCCTTGAGCCAGCCGTGGTCCGACTTGCCCAATTTATCGAAGGGTCTGAGCTCGATCATGGTGTTCTCCTTGCTGTTCCCAAAATGGCCCAGCAAGGAGGGGGATCAAGTTTCGGGTTGGTAACGGGGCCGCGCGAAGCTCGGCCCCCGGGAGCGACAGGACATTGCCCTGACAATGTCCGAGAGCGCCGAAGGAAGAACGACCAGCGATCCTCAGCGCGGTCGGCGGATCGGATCGGAGCCGTCCCAGGTCCGGGCGCGTTCCCGGACGTACTCGAAGAACCGACCCTTGTTGCCGCTGATGTCCGAGATCTCGACGACGGTGCCGGCATGCGGATCGGCCGGGGCGCCGGTGTCGAAATAGGCGAAGCGGCCCTTCTCGCCGCCGATCTGGCCTTCGTGGCCGAGCTTGTATCCAAGGCCGAGCGCACGATCGTAAAGGGATTGATAGTCGGTCGACCAGAAGGCGACGTGCTGCAATCCCTCCCGGCCCGAATCGAGGAACTCCTTGTACATCGACGGCGCCTCGTTGCGTTGCTGGATCAGCTCGATCTGCAGGTCGCCGGAATTGGCGAGGGCAATACTCAGCTCGAGGGCGGAGTCCGAGCCGCGATGGCGGAACCAGTCGGTCTGCACGCGGTCGATGTAGAACCACGGTCCGACCTGCAATACCTCGATCCAGTGCTTCATCGCCGCCTCTATGTCGCGCACGACATAGCCGTTCTGGCGGACCGGTCCGAACAGGCGACTCATTTGCCGGCCTCCCCCTGGGTGCTTGTCCCGCCGCCGAAGGCAATGTCCTGACGCTTGATCGCCAAGCCGAGCATCGCTCCGCCTAGCGCCCCTCGCGCCACCAGGCGCTGGCGATGGCCATGAGGAAGGCCAGCGCCACCAGGATGCCGGGCAACAGCGGCAGCTGGTTGATGCCGGCCACCGTGTAGCCCTCGTTGCGGCGGACCCCGCTCCCGTCCGCGCCGCCGGCGGCGCGGCCGGGGCGGACGGTGCGGATGTCGGGGTCGGACTGGTCGGCCAGCCACATCAGCGCCCCGCCGGTGCCCTCGACGAGCGGCTTGAGCTTGGCGTCGGTCGCCCGCACGTCGGAGAATTCCAGCGGATCGGGGCTGCCGACGGCGGCGACGGCGCGCAGCGTGCCGTCGTCGAAGCGGTAGAGGCCTGGCTTGTCGACATCGACCACGGCGACGCCGAGTCCCGGCGCGGTCTGGCGCAGGTCGAGCGTGCGGGTGGCACCGCCCGGCGAGGTCATGGTGACTTGCGGGAAGGTGGTGGCCAGCGTGCGGCGCGAGATCTCGATGCGGCCGCCGACGGCGGTGGCGCGCAGCGCCTCTTCCTCGAGATCGGGTTCCTTCATCAGCCAGTGCGCGACCCTGCGCACCAGTTCGGGCTGCGGGCCGCCGCCGTCGATGCCGCGGTTCCACAGCCACAGGTGATCGGACAGGAGCTGCGCGACGCGGCCCTCGCCGACCCGGTCGAGGATCACCAGAGGCTTCTCCTCGGCGCCGGCCAGCACCGCGTTGCCGCGCTCGGTGCGTGACGTGATCAGGCGGAACCAGCGGCCCCACTCCGGCTCCTTGTCGGGGGCGCCGGCCTGGGGAAGGTTTGCCGTTACCGGATGGCGTTGGCCGATCTCGGTGACCTTGGGCTTGAAGCCGGTCTCGACCACGTCGCCCGTCGGGGCGCCGGGCAGGATGGTGCCGAGCGGCGTGCGATAGAGCGAGCGTTGCGTCGCGAACACCGGGCCCACAGAGACGAGCAGCGCGCCGCCGCCCTTCACGTATTCGGTGATGTTGCGGAAATAGTCGCGCGTGATCAGGTTCCCCGACTCGTAGCGATCGAAGATGATCAGGTCGAATTCCTTCAGCTTCTGCTCGAACAACTCGCGCATCGGGAAGACGATCAGCGACAGTTCGCGGACCGGCGTGAAATCGTCCTTCTGCGGCGTGCGCAGGATGGTGAAGTGCACCAGGTCGACCGCGGGGTCGCTCTTCAGCAGGTTCCGCCACGCCCGCTCGCCCTGGTAGGGCTCGCCCGAGACCAGCAGCACGCGCAGCCGGTCGCGCACGCCGTTGATGGTGAAGAGCGCGCGGTTGTTGTCGAGGGTGAGTTCGCTCGGGCCAGCTCCCACTTCCAGTTCGACGACGTTGGCGCCGGGATTGCCGACGGTGATGGGCAGCTCGACCGGGCGGCCGACCGGCACGTCGATGCGCTTCACGACCTCGCCGCCGACCGACAGGGTCACCGGCGCGGTGCCGCCCGCCGGATCCTCGATCCTGAACTTGGTCGTCACCTCACGGCCGACCACGCCGTAGCGCGGCGACTGTTCGAGCACGATCAACCGGTCGCGCTCGTTCTTCCGGCCGGCGATCAGCGCGTGCACCGGCGCACCGCCCAGCTCCGGCGGCACGCCGGTCGGCACGTCATGGACCTGGCCGTCGCTCAGCAGGACCACGCCCGCCAGGCGCTCCTGCGGGATCTCGATCAATGCCGAGCGCATCGTGTCGATCAGGCGCGTGCCGCCCGGCCGCTCGCTGCCGAGCTGGATCTGCAACGGCGGCAGCACCACCTCGCGCACTTCGAGTCCGTCCTGCTGGCCGAGCTTGCGCTTCAGCGACTCGCGCGCGGCCTGGACCTGCTGGCGCCGCTCGCCGATGGCCATCGAATCGCTGTCGTCGACGACCACGAGGGCCACGTCGGCGATGGGCTTGCGCTGCTCCTCGATCAGGGACGGGTTGGCCAGCGCCGCCAGCACGACGACCAGCGATCCCAGGCGCCAGAGCGTGCCGCGCGCTCCGGCGCGCAGGCCGAGCAGCACCAGCACCAGGCCGATCGCGCCCAGAACGGCCAGCACCGTCCACGGCAGCAACGGATCGAAGGCGACCGAGACGGCCGATGTCATGTTCATCGCCTCAACCTCTGCATGATGTCCTGCAGGTGGACCTGGTCGTCCTTGTAGTTGCCCGTCAGCGCATGCATGACGAGGTTGACGCCGAAGCGATAGGACATCTCGCGCTGCGTCTCGCCACCTGGCGTCACCGGCAGCAGCCCGCGACCGCGCGGGTCGGCGGCCCAGGCGCCGGCGTAGTCGTTGGACCCGATCAGGATGGTCGTCACGCCGTCATTGACGCGGCCGGTCCCCGACTCGATCCAGAGCTTCCCGCCTTGCCAGCGGCCGGGCATGTCCGACAGCAGGTAGAAGGCCTTGCTTAGCACGTGGTTCGGCGGCATGGCGACCAGCGGCGGTGTCTCCACGCCGGCCAGCAGGCGCTTGAGATCGGGATTGCCGCCGGCGGGACGGTCGAAGCTCATCTGCTGGTCGCGCGTGTCGATGAAGATGATGCCGCCGGTCCGCAGGTAGCGGTCGAGCGCGGCCTGCGCGCGCGGCGACAGAGCCGGCTGGGTCGAGGTCACGGGCCAGTAGATCAGCGGATAGAGGCGCGGCTCGTCGCGTTCGAGGTCGAGGCCGACCGGATCGGCCGGCTCGACCGAGGTGCGGCTGCGCAGGATCTCGCTGAGACCCTCTAGGCCCGCCTTGCTGATGTCGTCGACTTCCTTGTCGCCGGTGACGATGTAGGCGAGGCGGATGTCGAGCGAACCCTTCAGCGCCTGTTCGTCGGTGAGCGGGGGCGGACCGGGCATGGCCGCCGGCGCCGCCGCCGCCGCGCCGGGACGCTGGGGCGGTGCGGGCTGCTGCGCCGCGACGTCGGGCGATCCCGTGAACACCAGGGCCGTGAGAAGCACGGCCGCCGGAGCGGCGCGCCCCAAGCGCACGGCCTTTGGCAGCAGGCCGCGCAGCCACAGCGAGATCAGCAGGTCGGCCAGCAGCAGCACGAGGGCCGCCAGCAGGAACCACTTCGAGAGGTCGGTCTCGCCGGCCTCCGAGAGCCGGTCGGTGGCGATGCCGCTTGGCAGCACCAGCGGCTTGGGCGCGGCGATGCGGCCGCCGATGTTGAAGGCCACCTGGGCGTTCTCGTCGCCATAGAGACCCGGCGGGGAGGAGGGCTTGGGCTGGAAGGTTTCGGCGGCATCGGCCGGCAGCATCTGGATGCCGGCCGGCGGCGCGCCGAGGCGGCCGAATCCGTCGAGCGTGCGCCATGGCTTCAGCGCCTTGTTGACGCCGTCGCCCGCGACGCCGCGCGAGAGCGTAACCAGGCGCTGCAGCATGTTCACGAACAGGCCCGACAAAGACAGGTTGCTCCAGCCGGTATTGGCGGTGGTGTGGATCAGCACGAGATAGCCCTGGCCGCGCTTCTCGGCGGTGACCAGCGGCGTGCCGTCGGCCAGCCGCGCCCAGGTTTTGTCGGCGAGGTCGGGCGTCGGCTCGGCCAGCACCTGCTGCGAGATGCGCACGTCCTTGGGAATCGGGATACCGAGGAAGGGACTGTTCGGCGGGAACTCGGCAAGCGCGCTGGGCTGGCCCCAGCTCATGATGCCGCCCAGCGCGCGGTCGCCCAGGCGCAACGGGGTCGGCACGAGATTGTCGGCGCCGGCGGCGAGGTTGGGGCCGGCGAAGCGCACGGCGATGCCGCCACGCTCGACCCACTTGGCGATCTCCTCGCGGTCGTTGGCCGACGGCGCGGCGCCGTCCGGGATCAGCAGCACGGCGGTGTTGCGCGTCAGCACCGATTCGCGATCGCCGATGCTCAGGCTGACGTAGGGATCGAGCGCGCGCTCCAGGAAGTAGATCTCCTGCAGCAGGGGCTGGTTTCCGGCAGTGGCACGCTCGCCGAGGATCGCCACGGGGCGGCGGCGATGGCGCTCGTCGAGCAGGATCGCGCTGCCGGCGCCGCCCTGAGCCTCGATGTCGAGCCGGGCCATGCGGTTGCGCAGCTCGGCCGGGATGGAGAGCGTGCCTTCGCCCTGGGTCGCGGTCGCGGCGAAGTCGAGGTCCATGCGGGCCACGACGCGGCCCTGTTCGTCGGAAGCCTGGACAGCGGCCTTGCGCGGCCCGTCGGCGGCGGGGCGAAGCGCCCGCACCTTGAGGTCGCGGCCTTCGGCGGCCGGCGGCAGGAGCAGCAGCGGGGTCGTCGCCTGGTCGGGCAGCAGCACCTGCAGCCCGTCGAAGCGGCGCAGGCGCTCGGCGAGACGCGTGGCGCCCTCGTCCTCGAGACCGTCGCTCAGCCAGACCGCATAGGCGCCCGGGTCGATCTGCATCTGATCGATCGCGGTCGTCGCCGCGGCACGATCGGTCGGCCAGGGCTTGGGCCGGAAGGCCCGTAGCAGGGTGCGTGCCTCGTCGGGGCGCATGGCGCCACGCCGCACGGCCGGCGCATCGAGCGGCGCGGGCGCGGTGCCGACCAGAACGACCGGACGATTGGCCCGCTCGGCGCGCTGGATCAGCCGCTCGGCATGAGCGGTGCGCGCGGCCCAGCCTGGAGCGCTCGACCAGCCATCGTCCATCACCAGAAGCAGCGGCCCGCGACCCGGCAGCTCGGCCTGCGGGTTCAGCAGTGGCCTGGCGACCGCCAGGATCAGCGCCGCAGCCAGCAGGAGCCGCAGCAGCAACAGCCACCACGGCATCTTCATCGGCGTCTGCTCGGGCGGCTCCAGCCCGACCAGCAGCCGGATCGCCGGGAAGCGCACGAGCTTCGGCAGCGGCGGGATCAGCCGCAGCAGGAAGTAGATTGCCGGCAGGGCCAGCAGCAGGGCCAGCATGCCGGGGGCAGCGAAGGCGAAGGCGCCGAGACTGAGCATGCTGTCAGGCCAGGTTCAGCCGGCCCATGTCGGCCATGGCGAGGTAGAGCGACAGGAGCACGGTCTGGGGCGACCGGTCGGTACGATGGAGGTGCACCGTCCAGTTGGCCGGCCGCGCGAGACGCTGCAGCCCTTCCTTCTGGGCGGCGAGACGGGCGCCATAGGCCGAACGCACGGCCTCGACCCTGCGGATCGTGTGCTGGCCTTCGGCTTCGAGCCCCTCGAACTTCACATGACCGTCGAACGGCAGCTCTTCCTCGGCCGGATCGAGGATCTGGACGAGATGGCCGCGCACGCCGACGCTGGCGTAGTAGCGGACGATCTCCTCGATCTTCTCCAGCGGATCGAGCCAGTCCGACACGAGCACGATCGTGCCGTGCGCGGGCAGCGGTACCATCGGCGGCAGGCTGGCGGGCGTGCGGTTCGGATCGCGCGACTCGTCGAGCAGGGTCTCGGCGACACGGCGCACGGCGACCCGGCCGGAGGCGGGGCGCATGCCGCCGCCGAGGACGGCGACCCTCTCGCCGGCATCGGCCAGCAGGCTGGCCACCGCGAGCGTGATCAGCTCGCCGCGCACCGCCTTGGAGTCGAGGTTCTTCAGCGAGGCGTACTGCATCGAGGGCGACGCATCGCGCCACAGCCAGATGCTGGCCGCAGCTTCCCATTCGGTCTCGCGCACGAAGAGATTGCGGCTGCGCGCGCTCTGGCGCCAGTCGATCTGGCTGGCGCTGTCGCCGTCGCGATAGGGCCGGTACTGCCAGAAGGCATCGCCCTGGCCGACGCGACGACGGCCGTGCACGCCCTGGATGACGGTCGCGGCGACGCGATCGGCGGCCACCATCAGGGCGGGCAGGGTGCCGGCGAGTTCGAGCGATCGGTGGAGGGTTGAAGGCGCAGCCATGAATTCCCGCGGTGCAATGCCTAGGCCAGAAGACTACCCGAGGCGGGCGCACATCTGGGAGATGACGGACTCGACGGTTACGCCTTCGGCGCGGGCGGAGAAGTTGACGGCCATGCGATGGCGCAGGATCGGACCGGCGAGCGCCACCACGTCGTCGACCGACGGCGCGAGACGGCCCTGGATGATGGCGCGGGCGCGGCAGGCCAGCATGAAGGCCTGGCTGGCGCGCGGGCCGGGACCCCAGGCGACGCGCTGGCGCACGACATCGAGGTCGGTGTGCTCGGGACGGCCGGCGCGCACCAGCTTCAGGATGGCGTCGACGACGCTCTCGCCGATCGGCAGGCGACGCACCAGCGCCTGGGCGGCCATCAGGTCGCCGGGCGACAGGGCCTGCGTGGCGACGGCCTGCTCGGCGCCGGTGGTGCCGATCATGATCTGGCGCTCGGCCTCCTCGTCGGGGTAACCGACATCGACCTGCAGCAGGAAGCGGTCGAGCTGCGCTTCCGGCAGCGGGTAGGTGCCTTCCTGTTCCAGCGGATTCTGGGTCGCCAGCACATGGAAGGGAGTCGGCAGGTCGTAGCGCTTGCCGGCCACCGTCACGTGCCGCTCCTGCATGGACTGCAGCAGCGCCGACTGGGTGCGCGGGCTGGCGCGGTTGATTTCGTCGGCCATCAGCAGCTGGGCGAAGACGGGACCCTGCAGGAAGCGGAAGGAGCGGCGGCCGCCTTCGCCTTCCTCGAGGATCTCCGAGCCCAGGATGTCGGCCGGCATCAGGTCGGGCGTGAACTGGATGCGCTTGGCTTCCATCCCGAGCACGACGCCCAGCGTGTCGACCAGCTTGGTCTTGGCGAGTCCCGGAACACCGATGAGGAGAAGATGGCCGCCCGACAGGAGGGCAACCAGCGTTTGATCGATCACGTCCTGCTGGCCATATATGACCTTGCCGATGGAGGTGCGGGCGGCGCGGAGTTGCCCGCCCAGCCTTTCGATGTCGGCAAGGGCAGCCTGCGCGTCGGCGTCGGTTGCAGTCGATGTATCGGGGGCCACCAGGGCGCTCCTGTCGTCGAGGGAATATGATTGAGGGAAGCCCAGAATTGAGGCCGGAACAAGGGCATGACGGTTGACGAAATTGTGCGGAGAGTGGCCGAGCGCAGCAGGCGTTTGGCATCCGGATTGCCCGTGGCGTCGCCGCCGATCGGCAGCGACTTCTCCCTGAACGCGACCGGGGCCGTGCCGGAAGTGTGGCGTCCTGCGTCCGTGCTCGTACCGCTGATCCGGCGCGAGACGGGGGTCACCGTCCTGCTGACCCAGCGCACCGAGGACATGCCGAGTCATGCGGGCCAGATCGCCTTCCCCGGCGGCCGCCGCCAGGCCGAGGACATCGACGCGACGGCAACGGCGCTGCGGGAGACCGAGGAAGAGGTCGGCCTGACCCGCGACTTCATCGACGTCGTCGGATCGCTCGACCTTTACAGGACGGGCACGGGCTACCAGATCACGCCGATCGTGGGCATCGTGACGCCCGGATTCACGATGCGTGCGGATCCGCGGGAGGTCGCCGATGTCTTCGAGGTGCCGCTCGACCATTTCCTCGACGAGCGCAATCACCGAATCGACAGCCGCGTCTGGCAGGGACGTGAACGGCGCTACTACGCCATGCCGTACGGCGAACGCTACATCTGGGGCGCCACGGCAGGTATGCTGAAGAACCTGCACTTCATTCTGACCGCCGGCGACTGACGCGGGCCGGGAGCATTCATGCGCGTCGTCCTTCTGATCCTCGTCCTCGTGGTGGCGCCCTTCTGCGCCTTCTTCCTCTGGGCATGGGCGGTGAAGATCAAGCAGGAGCGCAAGATCGCCGGCACGCTGCCGGCGTGGCAGGACATGCCGATGACCTGGCTCGGCATCGCGGGTTTCGCCTGCGCGATCGTGGGCTTCCTGGTCATGTTCTTCACCCAGGACCAGGGCTACGGCGGACTGTTCGCGTCATGAAGCCGGTCGGTCGCCTGGAGGTGCCGCCGTGGTCGGACGATGTGGCGGTCCAGACGTTGTTCGACGCGCTTGGCCGCGCCGGCATCTCGGCGCGGTTCGTCGGCGGCTGGGTGCGCGATACGGTGCTCGGCAACTCGCCACTCTCCAAGGATGCGGACCTCGCGGTCGACAAGTCGCCGGAGACGGTGATGCTGGCTCTCAAGGCCGCCCGGCTCAAGGTTGTGCCGACGGGCCTGAAGCACGGGACGGTGACGGCGGTCATCGACGGGCGGCCCCTGGAGCTCACGACGTTGCGTCGGGACGTCGAAACCGATGGGCGGCACGCGGTCGTGGCCTTCACCGACGACTGGCTCGAGGATGCGGGCCGTCGCGACTTCACCTTCAACGCGCTCTATGCCGATCTCGACGGCACGCTCTACGATCCGTTCGACGGCCGCACGGATCTCGCGGAGTCGCGCGTGCGCTTCATCGGCGATCCCGAGCAGCGCATCGCCGAGGACCGGCTGCGCATCCTGCGCTTCTTCCGCTTCCATGCCTGGTACGGGCGGCCGCCCTTCGATGCGGCGGGCTTCGAGGCCTGCCGCCGCAATGCCGGCAGCCTGCGCGGCCTCTCGGCCGAGAGGGTGCGCAAGGAATTGCTGCGGCTGCTCGAGGCGCCGGCGCCGGCCGATACGGTGGCCGCGATGCGCGACGCCGCCATCCTCGATCACTGGCTGCCCGAATGCGACGGGACGGCGCGGCTGCGGGCGCTGATCGAGCGTGAGGACAGGCCCGACCCGATACGGCGCCTGGCATCGATCCTCTCTGCCGATGCCGACGCCACGGTGATCGGCAAGCGGTTGAAGCTGTCGACACAGGAATCGCTCAGGCTCGAGGTCATGATGGCGGCCGATCCGGTCATCGACGTGGCCGGAGGTGCGAAGACGTGGCGTGAACAAATCTATGCGCTGGGCGGCAATCTCTACGCCGACCGTCTGCTGCTCGCGACCGATGCGCCGGGCGACTGGCGTGCGGCGCTCGCGATGGCACGCGACTGGACGCCACCCGAGATCCCGGTGAGCGGCGGCGATGCGCTCAAGCTCGGCCTGAAGCCGGGGCCCAGGGTCGGCGCCTTGATCGAAGCGGTCGAACGCTGGTGGATCGACGGCGACTTCGCGGCCGACCGGGCGGCCTGCCTCGCCGAGCTCGAGAAGCGGGTGCGCGCGTCGTGATCCGGCCGGGGCTCGTCTTCGTCCTGTGGTGCGCGATCGCGGCCGTCGTCGTGATGAACGACTTGGTGGGCGACACGTGGATCGCGGCCAACCTCTCGGTGCGCGCCGTCGAATGGTACAAGGCGCTGGTCCCGATACCCTACGTCGTGATGGTGTCGATCATCCACGCGCGGCGCACGACGGGTGGGCAGTGGTTCGAGGCGGCATTGCTGGCGGCGCTGCTGTGGCCGACCTCGACGATGCTGGCGAGCTTCACCTATGCCCGCGTGACCTACGAGGAAGGCGCCGAAGCCTTCTTCGATCGTCTTGGCTTCTGGTGGGGGGCGCCCTATCCGCTGCTGGTGCTCGTGCTGTTTGCGGCACCTTTGCTGGCGGGCTGGGCGCTGGCGAAGCGGCCCTCGTGAGCCCAAGGTGAGTATCGTCTCGCGGCTTTGCATCTCCGGGTACCGCTCGCTGCGCGACGTCAGGCTCGAAGTCGAGCCGCTCACGGTCGTCACCGGCGCCAACGGCAGCGGCAAGTCGAGCCTCTATCGCGCCCTGCGGCTGCTGGCCGACGTGGCGCAGGGACGGATCATCCAGTCGCTGGCCATCGAAGGCGGCATCTCCTCGGTTCTGTGGGCCGGCCCCGAGCAGTTCTCGCGCGGCATGAAACGCGGCGAACAGCCCGTACAGGGCACCGTCCGCAAGTCGACGATCGGCCTGAAACTGGGCTTCTCCTCCGAATCCTACGGCTATGCGATCGATCTCGGCCTGCCGGTTGCGGGCGGGATGTTCGGCCGCGACCCGGTGATCAAGACCGAAGCGCTGTGGACCGGGCTCGTCCTGCAGCGCGCCAATGCCTTCGCCGAGCGGCACGGGCCTTCGGTGACCCTGCGCGACCGCAACGGACAGCGCCGGCAGGCCCATACGCACCTGCAGGCCTTCGACAGCATGCTGACCCATTGCGCCAATCCGGAAGATGGCGCCGAGCTCCTGTCGTTGCGCGAGCAGCTGCGCGACTGGCGGTTCTACGATCACTTCCGCACCGACAGCGAGGCGCCGGCCCGCCGCCGCCAGGTCGGCACCCGCACCCCCGTGCTCGCGGGTGACGGTGCCGATCTCGCCGCCGCCATCGCCACGATCCAGGAGATCGGTATCGAAGGGCAACTGGAGGCCGCGGTCGCCGACGCCTTTCCCGGCGGCTCGGTCGATGTCGCGGTGAGCGACGGCTACTTCGAGGTCGAGATGGTGCAGCACGGGCTGCTGCGGCCGCTGAAGGCCACCGAGCTGTCGGACGGCACGCTGCGCTATCTCCTGCTGGCGGCGGCTCTGCTGTCGCCGCGGCCTCCGTCGCTGATGATCCTGAACGAGCCCGAGACCAGCCTGCATCCCGACCTGCTCGCCCCGCTCGCCCGTTTGATTGCCGAAGCGGCCAAGCGTTCGCAGATCATCGTGGTCTCCCACGCCGAGCGCCTCGTGACAGCGCTGACGAAAGCCGGCGGACGCCGCATCACCTTGGCCAAGCAACTGGGAGAGACGGTCGCCGAGGGCGAAGAGCGCCCAGCGTGGAACTGGCCGACTCGTTAGGTCAAGGCCAGCGCGCCTCGGGCGGCAGCGACATCAGGATCGCCTCGACGTTGCCGCCTGTCATCAGGCCGAACTTGGTGCCGCGATCGTGCAGCAGGTTGAATTCGACGTAGCGGCCGCGGCGCACGAGCTGGTGGGTGCGCTCGGCATCGGTCCACGACTCGTTCATGTGGCGGCGCACCAGCTTCGGATAGATGTCGAGGAAGGTCTCGCCGACCGCGCGCGTGAAGGCGAAGTCGCGCGCATGGTCGCCGCTGTCGAGATAGTCGTAGAAGATGCCGCCGATGCCGCGCGGCTCGCCGCGATGGGGCAGGAAGAAGTACTCGTCGCACCATTCCTTGAAGTTCGGATGGTAGGCCGGATCGTGCGCGTCGCAGGTCGCGCGGAAGGCGGCGTGGAAATCGCGCGTGTCGGGCTCGTGCGGCACCATCGGCGTGAGATCGGCGCCGCCGCCGAACCAGCTGCGCGTCGTCACGATGTAGCGCGTGTTCATGTGCACCGCCGGCACCTTGGGCGACTGCATGTGCGCCACCAGCGAGATGCCGGCTGCGAAAAAGCGCGGGTCCTGCGCGGCGCCGGGGATCTGGCTGCGGAACTCGGGGCTGAACTCACCGAACACCGTCGAGATGTTGACGCCGACCTTCTCGAACACGCGGCCGCGCATCAGCGACATCGTCCCGCCGCCGCGATCCTCGCCGTTCGGACCCTTCTCGCGCTCCCAGCTCTTGCGCTCGAAACGGCCGGGCGCCTTGTCGCGATGCGTGCCCTGCAACTCGTCCTCGATGCGTTCGAACTCGGCGCAGATCCGGTCGCGCAGGCCGGCGAACCAGGTCGCGGCCTCTTCGTTCTGGCGGGCAATGGTCGTCTCGTCGGGCAGGGGCGAGGGCCCGTTGGGGCCGGTGGCGGTGCGGTTGGGCCTGGAGGTCATGCGAGCTTTTCGAATCCCGAGGTCTGGCGGAGGGCCTCGCTCAATACCATCGCCGCCGCCAGGGCGACATTGAGCGATCGTGCCCCGGCCTGCAGCGGGATCCGCACCCGGAGGTCGGCCGCCGCATGCACCTCGGGCGGCACGCCGGCACTTTCCCGCCCCATCAGCAGGATGTCGTCGGGCCGGAAGACCACCTCGGGCAGGCGCCGGGCGCCGGCCGTGGTCAGCAGGACCAGCCGTCCAGGCGGCCGGTCCCGGCAAAAAGTGCCCCAGGAGGCGTGCCGGACCACCGTCGCCAGATCGTAATAGTCCATGGCCGCCCGTCGGATCCGCCGGTCGTCCACCGGGAACCCGCAGGGCTCGATGACGTCCAGCGGGACGCCCAGACCGGCCGACAGGCGGATGAAAGCCCCTAGATTCTGAGGGATATCGGGCTCATAGAGGGCGAGACGCATGAACTTCACCATTCCAGTCCGCGGCGCGGAACGCCCTGTCTGCGGCACGCGGTCACACAATGCCGCTCATCGGGCCTGCGACCAACAGAGCCTTGAAACAAAAGGGGCTTTCCCGGCTATATACCCGCCATCTCCTCGGGGGGACGGAAGAGAGTAATCATGGCTGCTTCAAGCACACCGGCACACGGACACGGCGACCCGACTCGGCGCGACTTCCTGATGGTCGCGACGGGCGCTCTTGGCGCCGTCGGCGCCGCGGCCGTCGCATGGCCCTTCATCAACAATCTCAACCCCGCCGCGGATACGCTGGCCCTGTCGACCGTCGAGGTGAACGTGACGCCGATCGCGGTCGGGCAGGCGGTCACCGTGAAGTGGCGCGGCAAGCCGGTATTCATCCGGCACCGCACAGAGGCCGAGATCAAGGAGGCCGAGGCTGTGCCGATGTCGCAGCTGCCGGATCCGGAAACCGACAACAAGCGCGTGACCGACACCGCCAAGAAGGTCCGGCCCGAGTGGCTGATCATGATCGGCGTCTGCACCCATCTCGGCTGCGTGCCGCTCGGCAACAAGCCGGGAGACAACAAGGGCGAGTATGGCGGCTGGTTCTGCCCCTGCCACGGCTCGAGCTACGATACGTCTGGCCGCATCCGCAAAGGACCGGCGCCGAAGAATCTCGTGGTTCCGGACTACCTGTTCACTTCCGACTCGCTCGTTCGCATCGGCTGATCGACCCAGGTCGTCCGCCTCAGATCCCGCTGGAGTTCCAGAATGGCCTCGTCACACGGCACGCCGCCGGTCTTCAACAACAAGGTGATCGCCTGGGTCGATCATCGCCTGCCGATCTTCTCGTATATCGAGAAGGAATATCACACGTTCCCGACGCCCCGGAACTTCAACTATTTCTGGAACTTCGGCGCGATCGCCACGGTGATGCTGGTCCTCATGATTGCCACCGGCATCGTGCTCGCGACCAACTACACGCCGCATGTGTTGATGGCCTTCGACGCCGTCGAGCGCATCGATCGCGACGTGCCGCAGGGCTGGCTGATCCGCGACCTGCACATGAACGGCGCCTCGTTCTTCTTCATTGCGGTCTACATCCACATCTTCCGCGGCATGTACTACGGCTCCTACAAGGCGCCGCGCGAGCTACTGTGGATCCTGGGCGTGGTCATCTTCCTGCTGATGATGGCGACGGCCTTCATGGGCTACGTACTGCCTTGGGGCCAGATGAGCTTCTGGGGCGCCACCGTCATCACCAACCTGTTCTCGGCCATTCCGGTGGTCGGCGAATCGATCGTCACCTGGCTGTGGGGCGGCTTCGCCGTCGACAACCCGACGCTCAACCGCTTCTTCGCGCTGCACTACCTGCTGCCGTTCATCATCGTGGCGGTCGTGGCGCTGCACGTCGTGGCGCTGCACGTCCACGGCTCGAACAATCCGACCGGCATCGATCCGAAGGGGCCGCAGGACACCGTCCCGTTCCATCCCTACTACACGATGAAGGACGGCTTCGGCGTCGTGGTCTTCCTGATCGTGTTCGCTGGGTTCGTCTTCTTCGCGCCCGACTATCTCGGACATCCGGACAACTACATCCCAGCCGATCCGCTGGTCACGCCGGCGCACATCGTGCCGGAATGGTACTTCCTGCCCTTCTACGCGATCCTGCGCGCCATTCCCGACAAGCTGGGCGGCGTACTGGCGATGTTCGGCGCCATCGCGGTCCTGTTCATCCTGCCGTGGCTCGACACGTCGCGCGTCCGGTCCTGCACGTTCCGGCCGATCTACAAGTGGTTCATGCTGTTGCTGGTGGTCGACGTGATCGTCCTGGGCATCTGCGGTTCCAAGCCGGCGGAAGGCTTCTGGGTGCCGCTGTCGCAGCTGGCGACGCTGTACTACTTCGCCCACTTCCTCGTCGTGCTGCCGATCCTGGGCAAGATCGAACGGCCGTTGCCCCTGCCCCCCAGCATCGCCGACTCGGTGCTCAAGAAGAAGGCGGTCTAAGAGCCATGCGCAAGCCGTTCGCCCGCAAACTATTGGTCTCTGGCGCCATCGCGCTCGCGGCCCTCGTCACCGGCACCGTCGCCATCGCGGCTGGCGGCACCGAGCCCCCGCCCGCCAAGAAGTGGCACTTCCAGGGGCCGTTCGGCACGTTCGATCGCGCGGCCGCCCAGCGCGGCTATCAGATCTATCAGGAAGTGTGCGCCGCCTGCCATTCGCTGCGGCTGGTCGCGTACCGCAACCTGATGGACCTTGGCCTGACCGAGAATCAGGTGAAGGGGCTGATCAAGGACATCACCGTCCCCGATCTCAACGACGACGGCGCGCCGATCGACCGGCCGGCCCGCCTGTCGGACCGTTTCAAGAGCCCGTTCCCCAACCAGGCCGCCGCTGCCGCCGCCAACAACGGCAAGGCGCCGCCCGATCTCAGCGTCATGGTCAAGGCGCGGGCGAACGGCGCGGACTACATGCACGCCCTGCTCACCGGCTACGTCCCCTACGACAAGCTGACGCCCGAGCAGATCAAGGAGTTCGACGTCAAGAAGGACGACAACTTCAACAAGTACTTCCCGGGCCACAAGATCGCCATGGCGCCGCCGCTCAGCGACGACAAGGTGACCTACGCCGACGGCACCAAGGCCACGCTCGACCAGGAAGCCTCCGACGTCACCGAGTTCCTGGCTTGGGCCGCCGAGCCGCACATGGAAGACCGCAAGCGCACCGGCGTCCGCGTCATCCTGTTCCTGCTGGCGCTGGCGGGCCTGATGTACGCCGTGAAGCGGATGGTGTGGTCCGACAAGCACTGATGTGCGGGGCGTCGGCGCCGCTTGGCACTAGCGCCTGAGACGACGCTCGATCGCTTCATGCCGCTGGATCAGCCGGCGGGCGCGATCGATCACCGGGATGTCGATCATCTTGCCATCCACCGAGAACGAGCCGCGGCCCTCGGCCGCGGCTTTTTCGTCGGCTGCGATCAGCTTCCGCGCATAGGCGACTTCATCCGCGGTGGGCGTGAAGGCCTCGTTCAGCGAGGCGACGAGACCGGGATGGATGCAGGTTCCGCCAGAGAAGCCGAAGCGGCGCGCCCGTTCGGCGCTCTTCCGGTAGGCGTCGGGGTCGGAATAGTCGGCGACGGTGCCGAGGATGCCGATCATCGACACGCCATGCGCCTGCGCGGCGAAGGCGACCATGCGCTTGGGCAGTTCGAGCGTCTCGTCGCCCGGCACCGAGCCGGTTTCCAGCGCGAAGTCCTCGCCGCCCAGCATCATGGCGATCACGCGCGGGCCGCGCTCGGCGATGTCGTTCAGCTCCGTGAGGGCACGCGGATGCTCGATCATGGCGGCGAAGCCGACGCCGCCGACCGGCAGGCCGCGCTCGCGCTCCAGCTCGCTCACCACCTCGTCGAGCAGGCGCAGGTGTTGCACGCCCTCGGTCTTGGTGACGAACAGGGCCGATAGGCCGGGCCGGACCGCGGCCTCGATGTCGGGGATCGCCAGCCGCAGCGGACGGTTGATGCGCACCGCGACGTCGGCGCCGCCGCGGGCCACCTTCTCCATGGTCTCCGGCAGCATGGCGCGGGCTTCGGGCTTCTGGGCCGGCTGCACGCTGTCCTCCAGGTCGACCAGCACGCAGTCGGCGCCGCGCTCGTGCGCCCTGTCGATGAACTTCGGGACGTTGCCCGGAACGTAGAGGATCGAACGCCAGACGGGCGGGACGGGGCGGTTCACTTCTTATTCTTCTTTCCCGGGGTCGTGCCGTCGGAGATCGCCCCGGACGCACGGAGCTTGTCGTACTCTTCGGCGCCCAGCATCGGCTTCAGCAGCGCTTCGTTGTGCTCGCCGACTTTAGGCGCCGCGGTCTTCAGCGCACCGGGCGTGCCGGACATGCGCGGGACGACGGGATGGGTCGGGATCTCACCCATGTCCGCATCGTCGATCTCGATCAGCGATTCGCGCTCCAGCACATAGTCGTCCTCGACGATCTGCGAGATGTCGTAGACCGGGCCGATGGTGACGCCCGCCTCGTCGAAGTAGCGCAGGTTCTCGTCGAGATCGCGGGCACCGACGAATTCGCCGATGATCCTGTCGAGTTCGACGCCGTTGCGCACCCGCTCGATGTTGGTCGCGAAGCGCGGATCCTCCTTCAGTTCCGGCCGGCCGATCTTGTCCAGCACGCGCATCGCCATGCCCTGGGTCGAGGCCGAGAGGCAGACCCAGCTGCCGTCCTTGGTCTGGTAGACGTTGCGCGGCGCCGCGTTGGTCGAGCGGCTGCCTGTGCGCACCTTCACCTCGCCGGTGAGCTTGTGGTTGGCGGCCTGCGGACCCAGCATCGAGAACAGCGGGTCGAACAGCGGCAGGTCGAGAACCTGGCCATTGCCGCCGTTCATCTCGACCTCGCGCAGCGCCACCATCACGGCGCCGTAGCCGTTCAGCGCGGCCATGCAGTCGGCCAGGTACATCGGCGGCAGGACCGGCTCGCGGTCGGCGAAACCGTTCATCGAGGCGAAGCCGCTATAGCCCTCGATCAGCGTGCCGAAGCCCGGCTTGTGGCGATAACGCCCGTCCTGGCCCCAGCCCGAAATGCGCACGATCACCAGCTTCGGGTTGATCGCATGAAGCTCGGCCGGGGACAGGCCCATATCCTCCATCACACCGGGCCGGAAGCTCTCGACCAGGATCGCGGCGGTCCTCGCCAGTTCGCGCACGATGGCGCGGCCGGCGTCGGAACGCAGGTCGAGGGCGACGCTCTTCTTGTTGCGGCTGTAGACCTTCCAGGCGGTCTCGACGCCCTTCACCCGCCACGACCGCAACGTGTCGCCTTCCGGCGGCTCGATCTTGATGACCTCGGCGCCGAAATCGGCCAGCTGGAGCGTCAGGACGTTGCCGGCCACGAGGCGCGACAGGTCGACGACGCGGACCCCGTTCAGGGGCCCGCGCGCGTCGGGGGTGAAGGCCTTCTTCGCTGGTTTCTTCGCCAAGGTCGCGCCAAGGTCAGCCGTTGTTCACGAACTTGCTGAACAGCTGCAGCGTGCGCTCCATCGCCAGCTTCGAGGCGGCGGCGTCCCAGCTGCCGCGCTCGTCGCAATGGAAGCCGTGATCGGCCGGATAGTCGAAGATCTCGATATTGGGATGCAGCTCGCGCAGCTCGTTCACGTGCGCCATCGGAATGTGCATGTCCTTGTCGCCGAAATGGAGCTGCGTGGGCACGGTCGGCTTCTCGTTCCTGGCGCCGTGGATGCCGCCGCCGTAGTAGGCGGACACCGCATCCGGCTTGAGCCGTGTCGCGGCCAGCCAGCTGATCGTGCCGCCCCAGCAATAGCCGGTCACGCCGACCTTCTTGACGCCGCGCTTCTTCAGCTCGTCCATCGCCGCCTGAACGTCCTGCACGGCCTTGTCGGTGAAGCCCGGTGTCATGACATAGCCGCGGCCCTCGGCGATCGTGTCCGGCGTATAGCCGAGCTCGATGCCGGGCTTGATGTGATCGAAGAAGCGCGGTGCAAGGGCAAGGTAGCCTTCGGCCGCGAACTTGTCGGTCACGCCGCGGATGTGCTGGTTGACGCCGAAAATCTCCTGGATGACCACGATGCCGCCCTTGGGCGTGCCGGCCGGGGTGGCCAGGTAGGCGCCGATCTCGCCGGCGGCAGACTTAAGACGGATATCTTCGCCCATGAATAATCCTCCCTGTGTGGCAGGCATTGGACCATGGTAAGCCCGCGCCGTTCAAGGAATCCGCATCATGTATCTTCCTAGGCATTTCGCAGGCGATGAAACGGTCGGCCGAGAGGTCATGAAGGCCCACAGCTGGGCCCTCCTGATGACCACCGACGAGGCCGGCGCGCCCTTCGCCACCCACCTGTCGCTGCTGTGGCAGGACGACGGCAGCGAGCATGGGTCGCTGATCGGCCATCTCGCGCGCGCCAACCCGCACTGGAGGCTGTTCGAGCGGCCGGCGGAGTCGCTGGCGCTGTTCTGGGGCCCGCACGCCTACGTCTCGCCGACCTGGTACACGCCGGGTCCGAAGGTGCCGACCTGGAACTACGTCACCGTCCATGCCTATGGCCGGCCGCAGATCGTCGAGGACACGTCGGGCGCTTTGGACGTGCTTGCGAAGCTCGCGGCCGCCTATGAAGGCGCCGATGCCTCTTCGTGGAGTCTCGACCGCCTTCCGCCTGGCAACGCCGAGGCACAGACGAGGGGCATCGTCGCCTTCCGCATGCCGCTCGCCCGGTTCCAGACCAAGATCAAGCTCGGCCAGAATCGCGACCTCGAAGACCGGCAGCGCGTGATCGAAAAGCTCGAGACAAGCGGCAACCAGGACGCGCAGGCGACGGCACGATGGATGAAGCGCATGCTTTGATGACGCAGCCGATGCAATTGCTTTACATCGATTGAACCATCGGCCAATTTCCCCGGCAATCAAAGGGAGGAAATTGAATGACGGTGCGTCGTCGTGGTCTCGTGAAGGGTGGTCTGGGAACCGTGATCGCGGCCGGCGTCGGCATGCCGCTGTACCTGCCGGCTGCCCGCGCCCAGGCCTATCCCAGCAAGCCGATCACCTTCATCGTCCCGTGGCCCGCCGGCGGATCGAGCGACATCACGCTCCGTGCCATGTGCGAGAAGGCCGGCAAGGTGCTGGGCCAGCCTTTCCAGATCGACAACAAGGGCGGTGCGTCGGGCACGTTGGGCCCTGCCACGATGGCTGCCACGGCGCGGCCTGATGGCTACACCCTCTCCCAGCTTCCGATCTCGGTCTTCCGCCTCCCGGTGATGCAGAAGACGGCGTTCGATCCGCTGAAGGACTTCACCTACGTAGCGCATCTCAGCGGCTACACGTTCGGTGTCACGACGGCGGCCGACCAGCCCTACAAGACCTTCAAGGACGTGATCGAGTACGCCAGGGCCAATCCCGGCAAGGTGACCTACGGCACGCCGGGCGCCGGTACCTCGCTGCACATCGGCATGGAGCGCATCGCCGCCCAGGCCGGTATCAAGTGGACCATGGTGCCGTTCAAGGGCGGTGCCGAAACCAACGCCGCCGTGCTCGGCAAGCACACGGTCCTGCAGGCCGATTCCACGGGCTGGAAGCCGCTGGTCGATGCGGGCCAGCTCCGCCTGCTCTGCGTCTGGACCGAGAAGCGCACCAAGAACTGGCCGGACGTGCCGACCCTGAAGGATCTCGGCTTCGACATGGTGTTCGACTCGCCGTTCGGCATGGGCGGCCCGAAGGGCATGGATCCGCTCGCGGTGAAGAAGCTCGACGAGGCCTTCAAGATCGCGCTCGAGGACAAGGAAGTCATCGCGACCCTCGCGAAGTACGACATGTCGCCGCGCTACATGCCGGCTGCTGCCTACGACAAGTTCGCCCGCCAGCTCTACGCCGAGGAGAAGGCGGCGCTGGAGAAGCTCGGACTGGCGAAGAGCTGAGGAGGCTGCCCATGCGTCGTCGTTCACTTCTCGCTTCGTCCGGAGCCGCCGCCGCCGGCCTGCTCGCTCCTTCCGTGCTGCAGGCCCAGGGCGCCAAGGATTTCCCGAGCAAGCCCATCACCCTGATCATGCCGTGGCCGGCGGGAAGCGGCGTCGACCTCTGGCATCGCGCCATGGCCGATGCGGCCGGCAAGCTCCTCGGCCAGCCGGTCGTCGTCGACAACAGGGTCGGTGGATCGGGCACCAGCGGCCCGGCCGCCATGGCCGCCGCTGCCAAGCCCGATGGCTATACGATCGCGCAGATTCCGGTGACTTTGTTCCGGCTGCCGCACATGCAGAAGACGCCGTACGACCCGATGAAGGATTTCACCTGGATCCTCCATACGTCGGGCTACACGTTCGGCGTCGTCGTGCGAGCCGATTCGCCGTTCAAGACCTTCAAGGACGTGATCGAGTTTGCGCGCGCCAATCCCGGCAAGTTCACCTACGCCACGCCGGGCGCCGGAACGTCGCTGCACATAGGAATGGAGCAGATCGCCCAGAAGGCCGGCGTGAAGTTCACCCACGTGCCGTTCAAGGGCGGTCCCGAGGGCTGGGCGGCGCTCGAGGGCGGGCATGTCATGGCGGATGCCGACGCCACGGGCTGGGCGCCCCTGGTGGATGCCGGCAAGTTCCGCCTGCTCTGCATCTGGACGGAGAAGCGCAATCCCCGCTGGCCGGACGTCCCGACGCTGACCGAGCTGGGCTTCGGCCTCATCCTCGATTCTCCGTTCGGGCTCGCGGGTCCGAAGGGCATGGATCCGGCGGTGGTGAAGAAGCTCCACGATGCCTTCAAGGCCGCACTCGACGACCCCAAGGTCGTCGAACTGATGGCCAAGTACGACTATCCCAAGCGCTACATGAACACGGCGGACTACGCCAAGTTCGCCCAGCAGCAGTATGACGAGCAGCGCGCCGTCGTCGACCAGCTCGGGTTGGCCAAGAAGAACTGATGATGCTGCGACGCGCCGAGTTCTGGGGCGGGCTCTTCTGGCTGGGCGTCGGCGCCTTCGTCACCTGGCAGGGCTGGCTGCTCGAGCTGGGGACTCTGCGCGAGCCGGGCTCGGGGTTCATGTTCTTCTGGCTGGGCCTCATCATCGCGGCCTTCGCCACCACCATCGCGATCGGTGGCTTGCGTGGCGAGGGGCCTCTGCTGGGCGATCTTTGGCGGGGCGCCCGGTGGCGCAACGTGTTGTTGGTCGTCGTCGCACTGATCGCCTTCGGCTTCCTGTTCGAGCGGCTGGGCTTCGTGATCTGCAGCCTCGCCCTGCTGCTTTTCCTGATGACGGTGGTCGATCCGGTGCGGCCCGCGATCTCGATCCCGGTCTCGCTGATCGCGGCCGTCGGGGTCTGGTACGTCCTCGAGAAGATGCTGCTCGTCCAGTTGCCCAAGGGCACGTGGATCGAAGACTTCATCCCGTTCTGATGGGCGCTTGAAATGGACGTCATCGCCGGCCTCGGCCACGGCTTTCTGGTCGCTCTCGACCCGATCAACCTTCTCTACTGCTTCCTCGGCGTCTTCATCGGCACGCTGGTCGGCGTGCTGCCGGGCATCGGTCCGGTCTCGGCCATGTCGCTGCTGCTGCCGGTCACGCTCTCGGGCACGCCGGAGTCCGGCATCATCATGATGGCGGGCATCTACTACGGCTCGATGTACGGCGGCTCGACGACGGCGGTGCTGGTCAACATCCCGGGCGAGGCCGCCTCGGTCGTGACCTGCATCGACGGCCACGAGATGGCCAAGCGCGGGCGCGCCGGCCCGGCGCTCGGCATCGCGGCGCTGGGCTCCTTCGTCGCCGGGACGTTCTCCATCGTCGCCCTGATGCTGGTGGCGCCGATGCTGGCCAAGGTCGCCGTGGCGTTCGGGCCGCCCGAGTATTTCAGCCTGATGGTGCTCGGCCTCTCGATCCTGAGCTTCCTGACGCAGGGCTCGATGGCGAAGGCGCTGCTGATGGCGGCGGTCGGCGTGGTGATCGGCCTGGTCGGCCTCGACCAGATCAACGCGATGCCGCGGCTCACCTTCGATCGCCTGGAACTGGTCGACGGGATCGGCCTCATCCCGGTGGTGATGGGCCTGTTCGGCGTCGCCGAGATCCTGACCAACATCGAGCAGCAGATCCGCCGCGACATCGTTCAGTCGCGCATCGGCAGCCTGTGGCCCTCCAAGGAGGACCTGAAGGCGAGCGCCGGCCCGGTGGCGCGGGGCACGGTGCTGGGGTTCCTGCTGGGCATACTGCCGGGCGGCGGCGCGGTGATCTCGTCCTTTGCGTCCTATGCGATCGAGAAGAAGCTGTCGCGCACGCCCGAGCGGTTCGGCAAGGGCGCCATCGAGGGCGTGGCCGGCCCGGAGTCGGCCAACAATTCGGCCGCGGGCGGCGCGTTCATCCCGCTGATGACGCTCGGCATCCCGCCCAACGTGGTGATGGCGCTGCTGCTCGGTGCCTTCGTCATCCATGGCCTCCAGCCGGGGCCGTTGATGATGAGCCAGAACCCCACCATCTTCTGGGGAATCGTCGCCAGCATGTATGTCGGCAACATCATGTTGCTGGTGCTCAACATGCCGCTGATCGGCATGTGGGTGCAGGTCCTGAAGGCGCCCTACAAGATCCTGTTCCCGCTGATCCTGATGTTCTGCATCGTCGGCGTTTTCGCGTCCGGCAATGCGGTGTTCGACGTCTTCGTCATGATCACGACCGGCGTGCTGGGCTACCTGATGCGCAAGTTCGGCTACGAGGCGGCGCCCCTGGTCCTGGCCTTCGTGCTGGGCCCGATGCTCGAGAACAATCTGCGCAAGTCGCTGATCCTGAGCGAGGGGACCTTCGACATCTTCGTGGTCCGGCCGATCTCGCTGGTCTGTCTCCTGATTGCCGCGGCCCTGCTGGTCGCGCCACTCCTTCCCGCGCTCCGCAAGAAGCGCGAGAAGGTGGCGCTCGACGCGACCGACTAGCTACTTGGCCTTCAGGAGGTCGGTGACCTTCAGGAGGATCAGCTCGTTGTCGTCGGACTTGCCCAAGGCGCGACCCGACGAGAAGGGCAGGTTGTTGTCGTTGCCGACGATGATGTGGTCGGCATCGACCAGGTCGACGTTCTCGATGGTGAAGAACGGGAAGGTGAGCTTGCCGTCCCTGGCGCCTGCGCGCGCGACCTTGTTCGGGTCCTGGATGTCCATCAGGTCGATGTAGCCCACCTTCTTCACGAAGCCGTCGGCGTCGGCCTGGCCCATGTCGATCTTGTAGATGCGCTTGAACCTGGCCGGCACGTTGAAGCAGTCGGCCTTCACGGCACCGTCCCTGCAGGCCTGCGCCGCATCGCCCTCGGTGTCGTCGCGCTCGATGATCAGGCCCGTGCCGGCGTCGATCATGTTGAAGTCGCCGATGGCATTGGCCGGCGCCTCGAGCGCGTATTTGAAGCTCTTGCCGGTGTACTCGCCCTTGGCCACGTCGAACTCGAGGATGCGCAGGAAGCGCTTGCCGTCCCGGGCCTCGGGCTCGCCGGACTGGGTCAGCAGCGGGCCTTCGAGCAGCGGATAGAGGAACTTGCCGTCGGGCGACTGGGCCATGCCTTCGAAGCCCTTGCTGCGCCGGACCTCGAACTTCACCGGGCCGGGGACGGCCGGCATGGTGATCGCCGGGTGATCGGGCGAGCGCACCGGCTTGCCGTCGACCCTGGTCTCGAAGATCTGCAGGACCTTGCCGCTCTTGTCGGTCTTGATCAGGTAGGGGCCGAACTCCTCGCCGAACCAGAGGAAATCGCCGATCGGCTGTACCGATTCGAGGTCGAAGTCCCCGCCGGTCAGATAGCGCTTCGGCGTGTTCTCGTTGACGATGCGGAACGGCACCTTGCGGTCCGGATCGTGCAGGAAGCCGGTCGACACGCGCTCGACCGTACCGGCCTTCCAGTCCGGCCTGACGACGTGGAACATCAGCATGGCGTCGGGCGAGTTCGCCTTGCTGCCGAAGCCGTTGTCGCTGATCGTGAGATAGGAGCCGTCCGGCAGCTTGCGGATGCCCGAGAAGCCCTGCACCGGCTGGCCCCTGAACGGGAGGCTGAGCCCGGTCGGCCGCGGCGCCGCCTTGTCGGAAAGGGCGGACATGCCCGGCACGCTCTCCGGCGCATCGACCCGCTGGCCGGCGGGGCCGGCATAGCGGCCGGAGACCTGCAGTTCCTGCGGCGCATCGGCAGGCGCGGGAACGAGGGTCATCGCCGGCAGGATCGCATGACCTTCCAGCGTGGCCGGATACTTGGTCTGGGCGGTGGCGGGAAAGACCGCGAGCAGCAGGGCGGTCGCGGAAGCCGTAAACAACAGATGTGCTTTCATGTTCGTCTCTTCATGAACGGTGCCATCGGCGTGCTACAGGCTGCCGGCTACGGTTTGCTGACTCGGTCTGTGGATCGGAGCGAAACAAAAAGGACATCAAATTGCAGCGATGCCATCGCCTGCGCGGGGTATGCCGGTTCCAAAGATCAGGAGATTGGGATGGACAACCAACACGACGTTGCCGTCGATTCGGAAGACATCGGATCAAACACCAGCGCGGAACCCGGGATCGGCGACCTGATCGAGCGGCGGCTTGGCCGGCGCGGCGCTCTGCGCGGCCTGGTCGGCGCCGGCGCTGCCGTCGCCCTGGGGCGCGAACTGCTCGGCAGCACCGCGATGGCCCAGGCGACCGGCCCGTCGTCGCTCACTTTCAAGGAAGTCGCGCATGGGCTCGACGGGACGCACCACATCCCCGAGGGCTACGAGGCACAGGTCCTGATCCGCTGGGGTGACCCGGTCGTCGCCGGCGCGCCGGCCTTCGACCCGGCCAATCTGACGGCTTCAGCCCAGGAAAAGCAGTTCGGCTACAACTGCGACTTCATCGGCCTGCATCCCCTGCCGGCCGGCAGCACCTCGAACGACCGCTTCCTCATGGTCGTCAATCACGAGTACACCAACCCGGGCCTCATGTTCGCCGGCCTGGGTTCCGGGCGCGCCGTCAACCTCAAGGCTTCCAAGCCGCAGGTCGAGGTCGAGATGGCGGCGCATGGTGGGGCTGTGATCGAGATCGCCCGCGAGGGCGGCGCGTGGAAGGTGGTGCCGGACAGCAAGTACGCGCGCCGCATCACCGGAACGACGCCGATGGAGATTTCGGGGCCCGCGGCCGGCCACGACAAGCTGAAGACTTCGGCCGATCCGACCGGCAAGCGAGTGCTGGGCATGTTGAACAACTGTGCCGGCGGCGAGACGCCGTGGGGCACCTGGCTGACGGCCGAGGAAAACTTCAACGGCTATTTCGGCGGCGACGCCGAGAAGATGCCGGATGCCAAGGCCTACAAGCGCTACGGCATCTCCAAGGCGACCTGGTACGCCTGGGCCCAGCATGTCGATCGGTTCAACGTGGAGAAGGAGCCGAACGAGCCCAACCGCTTCGGCTGGATCGTCGAGATCGATCCGTACGATCCCTCGGCCATGCCGATCAAGCGCACCGCGCTCGGCCGCTTCAAGCACGAGGGCTGCCATCACGTGGTGGCCAAGGACGGGCGGGTCGTCGTCTACATGGGCGACGACGAGCGGTTCGACTACGTCTACAAGTTCGTCACCGCCAAACCCTTCAACCGTCAGGATCGAGCCGCCAACAGGAACCTGCTCGACGAGGGCACGCTCTACGTCGCGCGCTTCGGTGACGACGGCAAGATCGAATGGTTGCCGCTGGTGCATGGCCAGGGCCCGTTGACCGCCGAAAATGGCTTCGCGAGCCCGGCCGACGTCCTGATCAATACCCGCATGGCCGCCGATCTGCTGAAGGCCACGCCCATGGATCGACCCGAGGACGTCGAGGTCAATCCGGTCAGCGGACGGGTCTACGTCCTGCTCACCAACAACACGCGGCGCACGGAGCAGCAGGTGAACCGGGCCAATCCCATGGCGCGCAATGCCCACGGCCACGTCATCGAGATCGTGCCCAAGGACGGCGACCATGCGGCGACCGAGAGTACCTGGTCGATCTTCCTGGTTGGGGGCAAGCCTGGCATCGACCCCGGTGCGCGCTATCATCGGGCAACATCCGAGAATGGCTGGCTGTCCTGCCCCGACAACTGCGCCTTTGACAGCAAGGGGCGCATCTGGATCGCCACCGACGGTGCGCCGACCGCCGCGGGCATCGCCGACGGCCTCTATGCTGCCGACACGGCAGGCTACGGCCGCGGCCTGACCCGATGCTTCTTCCAGGCGCCGAGCGGGGCGGAAGTATGCGGTCCGATCCTGACGCCCGACGATGCTACGGTCTTCCTCGCCATCCAGCATCCCGGCGAAGACAGCGGCTCGACCTTCGAGAAGCCCTCGACCCGCTGGCCCGATTTCAAGGAGGGCATGCCGCCGCGGCCGTCGGTGATCGCGATCACGAAGAAGGGCGGGGGGGCGATCGGGAGTTAAGGCAAAGATCCCTCGCTACGCTCGGGATGACACGGTTTCTTTGTCATCCCGAGCGTAGCGAGGGATCCTTATCTCTTCTGCACCGAGCGAGTTCTCGCGCTTGGTTATAAGCGCTGCCGCTCGCCAATGTTTAACGCGCAAGCGCGTTAAACATTGAACCTGAAATGAAACACGTCGCCGTCCTTGACGGCGTATTCCTTGCCCTCGAGCCGGAGCTTGCCGGCATCGCGGGCGCCGGCCTCGCCGTTCAGGGTGACGTAGTCCTCGTAGGCGATGGTCTCGGCGCGGATGAAGCCCTTCTCGAAATCGGTATGGATCACGCCCGCGGCCTGCGGTGCCCTGGCATCGCGATGGACCGTCCAGGCGCGGGCTTCCTTGGGGCCGACCGTGAAGAACGTCACGAGGTCGAGCAGGGCATAGCCCGCGCGCACGACGCGGGCCAGACCGGTCTCCTCGAGGCCGAGCGACGAAAGATAATCGGCCTGGTCCTCCGCCGGGAGCTGCGCCACCTCGGCCTCGATGGCGGCCGAGATAACGACCGACGGCATGCCGCGCGACTTGGCGAAGGCCTCGGCCTTGGCGCTGTGCGCGTTGCCGGTCGCGGCCGAGCCTTCCTCGACGTTGAGCACGTACATCATCGGCTTGGCGGTGATGAGCTGCAGGCGGGCGAACACGGCGCGCTCGTCGTCGGTAAGCTTGGCCTCGCGGGCCGGCTTGCCCTCGCGCAGCGCCTCGAGCGCCTTCTTCACGACCGGCACTTCAGCGGCGGACTCCTTGTCGCCGCCCTTGGCCTTCTTCTCGAGGTTGGGCAGGCGCTTTTCCAGGCTGTCCATGTCGGCCAGCATCAGCTCCGTCTCGACGATCTCGGCATCGCGCACCGGATCGACGCTGCCCGAGACGTGCGTCACGTCCCCGTCCTCGAAGCAGCGCAGCACATGGGCGATCGCATCGACCTCGCGGATGTTGCCCAGGAACTGGTTGCCCAGACCCTCGCCGCGCGATGCGCCCTTCACGAGGCCGGCGATGTCGACGAATTCGAGCTGGGTGTTGATGATCTTGGCCGAGCCGGCGATCGCGGCGAGCTTCTCCAGCCGCGGATCCGGCACGGCGACGCGGCCGACATTGGGCTCGATGGTGCAGAACGGATAGTTGGCCGCCTGCGCCGCCTGGGTGGCGGTCAGCGCGTTGAACAGGGTCGACTTGCCGACATTGGGCAGGCCGACGATTCCGCAGTTGAAGCCCATGATCTACTCTTTGCTGTCCTTGGCGCCCTTGATGTCGAGGCGGGCCGGAAGATCGGGAGGCGGCGCGAGATGCGCCACCCGGCTCATGTATTTCTCGTCGGCCTTGGCGCCGCCTTCGACCAGCAGCGCCGCTTCCTCGGCCAGCGCATGCAGCACCTTCGGCACCCAGCCGTCCTTCGGGTCGCGCTCGTCGCGGTCGAAGTCGCGCAGCACCCAGTGAAGCACCAGGTCCTTGTGGCCGGGATGGCCGATGCCGATGCGGACGCGGCGATAGTCCTTGCCGACATGGGCGTCGATGTCGCGCAGGCCGTTATGCCCGCCGGCGCCGCCGCCCTTCTTCATGCGCACCCGTCCGGGCGCGATGTCCAGTTCGTCGTGGAAGACGACCATGCGGTCGAGCGGAACCTTGAGGAAGCGCACCGCCTCGCCCACGGCCTTGCTCGATTCGTTCATGAACGTCATGGGTTTCAGGACGATGACGCGCTCGCCGCCGAGATGGCCTTCGGCCACTT
>JBKBLH010000036.1:0-42931 GCA_046296475.1 Reyranella sp. | reverse complement strand
CTTTGCGCCGGCGCACGCGCAGGATCATGCCCAGCAATCCGACGAGCAACAGCGCGTTGGTCGCCGCCGCGGCCAGCACCACTGGCCAGCCCACGGCGAAGTGGATGTCGGCGCCGGCCGGGTCGAACAGAAACAGCCCGCCGATGACGAAGGCCGCGATACCGCCGAGGCCCAGCACGCCAAACCCTGGCGTGAAGGCCTCCACCACCATCATCGCCAGGCCGGCTACCAGGAGCGCCACACCCGCGAAGTTGAGTGGCATCAGCGACAGGGCCATCAGCCCGACGAGGAGACAGATGGCGCCGACGATCCCCGGACCGGTGAGGCCCGGGCTCCAGAACTCGAAGATGATGCCGTAGACACCGATCATCAGCAGGACAAAGGCGATGTTCGGATCGGTGACGATGGTGAGAAGTCGCGTCTTCCAGCTCGGATCAACGACGATCACCCGGGCATGTCGCGTCGCAAGCGTGCGCTCGCCCTCAACGGTGCGCACGGTGCGACCATCGAGACGGTCGAGCAGGTCGTCGACGCTGCCGGCCAGCAGGTCGATGACATTCTCCCGGGCGGCTTCTTCAGCCGTCAGGGTCGCGGCATCGCCCACGGCCTTCTCGGCCCAATCGGCGTTGCGGCCGCGCAGTTGCGCCAAGCTACGCAAGTACGCAACGGCGTCGTTGAGCACCTTGCGTTCCATCGCACCGCCCTCGCTCTCTGCGGGCTTGTCGTTGTCGCGACGCTGCGGAGGCGACGGCGCGCCGGGCGCCCCCATCTGGACCGGCGTTGCGGCGCCGAGATGCGTGCCCGGCGCCATGGCGGCGACATGGGCGGCGTAGGCGATGTAGGTGCCGGCGCTGGCCGCCCGCGCGCCGCCAGGGGCGACGAACACCGCCACGGGAATAGGCGAACCAAGGATCGTCTGGATGATGTCGCGCGTTGCCGAGACCAACCCGCCCGGCGTATCCATGCGCAACACGATCAGCCCGGCACGCTCGGCGCGAGCGCGCGCGAAGCCTTCCTCCAGCATGTGCCCGGCGCCGACGCCGATCGCGCCCTTGATATCGAGCACGACGACGGGTGCGGGCTCGGCGCGCGGTGTCACGGCCTGCTCAGCAGGGCCCGATTGTGCATGAGAGTGCACAACCGTGACGATCAGGAGCAACAGTGAGAAAATGAAACAAATCGGTCGGAAGTGCATCATCACCTCCCTCTCGACCGCATCAAAGGCGGAAGACCTGGAACCGTAGTTCCTGCCGTGCCGCTCCGCCAACACAATAATTCTGCCGGATGGGTCCCAGTTCTCCGACCGTGCAGTGCACCATGCACTCGAACTGTTGGAGCCGGCATGGCCACGGAACTCCATCTTCTGAACATGCAGCCAAGTTCAGGCGGAGCCGTCGCTGCCTTCGTCGCCAAGGAGCAGCACGACTCCTATCGCCACGACGAGGGCACGAAGGCCGTCGCCAAAGCCTTCGGGGCGGCGCTTCCTGCTGAGCAGCGGTCTGCCGTCGTTCATGCGCGCGAAAGCCAGTTCGGGATGAGCCTCGTAGACGATCGACCGCAACGTCTCGCTGCCGCGGAACAGCGCGTCGACCTCGCGCATCTTGGGAAACAGATGGAACGTCTGCCGGGGCAGCCCGACGCCCAACGTCTTGCTGAGGTCGTTGGCCTCGGCATGCGTGGAGCAGTCCAGGGCTGGCCGGCACGGGGTGGGGAAGACCGAACTCGTCTTGCCGAGCAGGAGAGCGCGGGCGTCGCGCTCGCAGGCGCCAGCGGGCCACGGGATATCGTCGAGGCCGATCGGCATGTAGACGGCCAAGATCGCAAGACCTTGGCAGACTTCGGCCAGTATCGTGACGACCCTCATGTCCAAGGCGCCGTCGCCATCGCGCAGGCAGACCACCCAGCCGGTGCGGCAACCGTCGGCGCCGGCGACGATCAAACGGGGCCTACCAGCTGGCCATCTGGGTCTTGAGATTGCTGTCCAGGACGGCAAGGAACTCCTCGGTGGTCAGGTAGGCCTGGTTCATGCCGATCAGCAGGCCGAGGTCCTTGGTCATCCTGCCGCTCTCCACAGCCTTGACGCAGGACGGTCTTCGTCAACGGCACGCCGGCCTCGCGCACCGACTTCCCGATTGGAAGCTCCCGATGGCGCGACGAAGACGACCCCCGGCGGCGCCCGCTTCGATGTCGTCTGGGATCAGGCATCCGACACCTGGCGCGTGGAGTATCTCAACACCATTCTGTCCGTCTGGAGCGGTCGCCGCCAGACCGTGGCCGCTGGCCCAGTCAATACGGTCGGCCTGCCGAGTTTCCTGCCGTCAACCAGCGGCTCGCTCAGCCTCACGGCGCAGAACATCACGGCGACGGCGCGCTTCGTCGTCACGGCCGCAAACGGCTAGGATTGGCAGGGGCGGCCGAACGATCGAGTGAGCGTGAGCCTGGCGAATCTGCAATGGACAGGGCTGACCGCCAGTCGCGCCGCCGAACTTCCTCTATGTCGTCGTCTCCGCCGACGGCAGCGTCACCACGGGCTCGACCATTGTCGTGCCGATCTATCAATGGGGCGGAACCCCGGCGGCGACCGCCGGACTGTTCACCTTCAACATCGGCGAGATGAAGGGTTATCTCGGCAATGGCAGCACGGCGCACGAAGCTTCCGTGGTGTTCGTGGGCGAGGCCGCCACGAGCGGTAGCGGGGTCACTTCGACCGTGGCCTATGCTCCCAACGGTCTCTACGACAGCGGCTATACGGCGACGCTACCGACGGCCTACACCGCGACGGCCCGCAATCACAATATCGGCGAAATCCCGCGATTCTGTGACTTCCGTGCCCGGTGCAACAACATCGATCTTGGCTACGCCCTCGGTGATGAAATCAGCGGCAGCATGATGTGGACTGAAGACGGAGCGGTAAACATCCCGTTCCCGATGTCGACCTAGAAGCTCGCCGCCAGCGTCATCGTGCAAGACAGTATCGACGTGCCCCACAAGACGACCGGGTCCCGGGTCGCACTGACGCGGGCCTCAGGGGATTGGCGGATCGTCGCCGATCGCGGCTGGGGCTGCTCGATGACGCTCGGTCGTGAGACCCGGCCCGGTAAGCACCAAAGGAGCGGAGAACCATGACGTTGCAAGAGCGCGACCGGCTGGTGAAGGTCGAGCAGATCGTGGCCGGCCAGCAGGAGTCCCTGAAGTCCATCGAGCGCAAGCTCGATCACTTCATGAGCATTGCCGACATGGGCAAGGGCGCCTTGTGGTTGTCGTTCAAGGTGGGTGGCGTCATGGCAATGGCCGTCGCCGGGCTCTGGGCACTGTTCGACAAGCTGCACAAGATCGGAGGCACACCATGAGCGACGCAATCGACAATCTCATCACGGACGTGATCCGCCGTGAGGCAGGCTACTCGAACCATCCGGCCGACCGGGGCGGACCGACGAAGTACGGCATTACACAGGCCACCCTCTCCTCGTGGCGCGGATATGCCGTGACTGCGGCCGACGTGGAGGCCCTGACGATCCCGGAGGCGAGGCAGATCTACCGCGCCGTGTTCTTTCGGGGCCTGGAGGGTGTGACGGATTCCAGGGTGCTTGAGTTCCTGTTCGATTATTCGGCGAACAGCGGTCCCGGCCGCGCGGTCAAGGCGCTGATGATTGTGCTGGGCGCGCGCAGTCAGACGATCAGCCTGGCTCAGGCTAGGAGTCCCATCGCTGGGGTCCCGTCGTGGTGTCGGTGATCGTGCTCGTGGGCTTTGCCGCGATGCTATGGCTGGTCATCCGCGAAGAGGTGCCCGCTAATCAGCGCGATATGGTCACCCTGCTGCTCCGGACGCTTGCTGGAATGGCGTCCAGTGTTGTTGCCTATTGGGTAGGATCGTCGAGTAGTTCGATGCAGAAGAATGCGGCGATGGAAAGGGTGCTGGGTCAGAAGTGACCAACTGGATGCCATGTCTCTGGACGCGCTTCGCGGTCGCTTCTGGCCAGTGGGGAGAGAGGAGCGGAGCGCGCCCAATCCCTCCCATACGCGCTCGCGGAGAGCGGCTCTCCTGAATCCGTCGATACCGTGGATACACCTCGGAATGCGAGGAGAGTTCCCATCAGGAGAGCCGGCCTCACTGAGGAC
Organism: Reyranella sp.; assembly: GCA_046296475.1. Taxonomy (GTDB): domain Bacteria; phylum Pseudomonadota; class Alphaproteobacteria; order Reyranellales; family Reyranellaceae; genus Reyranella. Next base: position 38,812 of record JBKBLH010000036.1, on the reverse strand, counting down.
AGGCTGTTGAAGCTTAAGACCCGAGGGGTGCGCCGGCCAGCAACTCGACGGCTCGGTCGGCGGCGTCTTGGAACGGCTCGAGCACGAGATCCGCGCCGGCCGAGATCAGGAGGTCTGTATCCTCGTCGACACGCGAGACCACGGCGACCTTCCCTGCAAAGCCTGTCGCGCGAACGGCCTGGAGGATCGTCCGCCGCGAATCTTCCTGGCTAACGCCGGGAAGATGGACCGGTATCGTCGATACGACCCACTTGGCGGCGCCGAGCGGCAGGCTGGCCACGAATTCAGGATCTGTCGCATCACCATACTCGACCTGAAGGCCGTTCGCGCGCCACTGTCTGACCGCGTCGGGATTGAAGTCGACTCCGAGAACGCGGAAGCCGGCGCGATGGAGGCGCGTGCCGATGGCCGTGCCGAAGCGCCCGAGACCCAGCAGGATGACTTCGTACGACGTCGTCCGGTGCAGGTTGGATTCGTCGGCTTCGCGCGGCGTGCCTCGGCGCTCAAAAACCCAGAGAAGCGGCTCACAGACGGCGTAGAGGCGGTGCGAATAGGTAATCATGTAAGTCGATGCAGCAATCGTGATCAGGCCTACCAGTGTGACGAGGCCAAGTGCGTCGGCACCCACATGGCCAAGCGTCACGCCCATGGCGACGAAGATCAGCGAGAATTCACTGATCTGCGCCACCGTAAGGCCGGCAAGGAAGCCGGTGCGCTTGCGATAGCCCATGGCTCCCATGATGGCCAAAACGATCAGCGGGTTCCCGACCAGAACGAAGAGGGAAAAGATCGCGGCGGCGGGCGCATTGGCGCCGAGCAGCGAAAGATCAAGCCTTGCGCCCAAGGAGATGAAGAAGAACAGGAGCAGGAAGTCGCGCAACGGCGCCAGGCGCGCCGCGATCGTCTCGCGGTAAGGCGTCGAGGCAAGGGAGATGCCAGCCAGCAATCCGCCCAGCTCCTTCCCGAGGCCCACGAAATCGGCGACAGCGGCGAACAGCGCCGCCTGTCCGATGGCGAAGACGGCGAGCAGTTCGGGGGCGCGCGACAGGCGCTCGGTCAGGGGATCGGCAACGAACTTGATGAACACGACGACGAGGGCGAGCAGCACCATCCCCGAACCGAGCGCCACCAGAATCCGGGCCGGGCCGGCGTCGCCCGCCGTGCCAATACCGACCGCCGACAGGATGATCATGGCCAGCACGACAACGAGGTCCTGTACTATCAGGAAGCCGAGCGCGATCTGGCCGTGCAATGAGTCAATTTCGCGCTTGTCCGACAGGAGCTTCACGATGATGATCGTGCTCGAGAAGGTCAACGCGACGGCGATATAGAGGCTCTCGATGGTGCCGAATCCCAAGGCGAGGCCGATCAGGAATCCGAGGACCGACGTGAACAGCACTTGGCCGAGGCCCGTCAGGAGTGAGACGGCGCCGAGGGAGCGGATCAGTTTGACGTCGAGCTTGATGCCGACCAGAAACAACAGGACGGCAATGCCCAGTTGCGACAGCAGGTCGATCTGATCATTCGAGCGCACGATGTTGAGGATCGAGGGGCCGGCCAGCAGACCGACGGCAATGAAGCTCACGATGAGCGGTTGGTGCAGCAGGATTCCGGCGAACCCGACCATCCCAGCCAGCACGATCAGCATGGCGAATTCGCCAAAAACGGACTGGAGGAGGATCTCAGTCATTGCCGCCGACCTCGCAAAGGCTATGTGGTTCGTTTTGCCGTCATGAAACGCACCTAACCTATTTGCATCAGCATGGTGACTTGCTCAAGCTTGGGGCCGGGTGGGCAGACGCCTGATCGTCCGGGATGCGCCCGCGTGTGCCGATTACGACCAGATCGACGCCAAGCGTCTGCGCGAAATCGCCGATGACCTCGCCATGGCGGCTAACGGCGATCGGCATATTGGCCGGCACAAACGCCTTCCTGGCGATTCCGACCGCCTTGCCGAGCGGCTCGAGTTGCTCGCGCGCTACGGCTTCACCTGAGAGCCGCGACCATTGCGGGGCGCAGCCCGCGACGACGTGCTCGATGCCATGGCCGTCTGCCGCACGGCCCTGCTGATCGCACAGGGTACGGCGACGCGCCTGGGACCGGAGCATGAGCGCGACCGCCATGGCCTGCCGATGAACATCTGGTACTAGATTGCGGCACCTGCCCGATCGACCGACCGCCGGCCGAACAGGGCGAACAGGCGCTTCTCGATCTCGACGATGACAAGCAGCGCCAACCCCACCCCGATGATCGCCACGCCATCGCCGATGGACAGATCGCGTGTACCGAAAACCACCTGCATCGGCGGCAGGTAGGTGAAGGCCAACTGGGCAAGGACGACGATCCCGACGCCGATCAGGACGGCGCGCGTGCCGAAGACTCCGCGCCAGGTCAGCGAGCTGCCGTGAACGTAGCGCACGCTGAACAGATAGAAGATCTCCATGACCACCAGCGTATTGACCACCATGGTCCGCGCGGTCTCGATCGGAAGGCTGCGGGTCTCGGCCCAGGCGAAGATCCCGAAGGTTCCGGCGACCATCAGGCCCGAGACGAACAGGATACGCCACAGGAGCCGTCCGGACAGGATTTGACTCCTTGCCTGCCGGGCCGGCCGCTGCATGGCCCCGGGCTCGGTCGGCTCGAAGGCCAGAGTGAGGCCGAGGGCAACGGCCGTGATCATGTTGATCCAGAGGATCTGGACCGGCGTCACCGGCAGGGTGAGGCCGAACAGTATGGCGAGGATGATCGTCATGGCCTCGCCGCCGTTGGTCGGCAGCGTCCAGGTGATCACCTTGGTGAGGTTGTCGTAGACGGTGCGCCCCTCGCGGACAGCTGCCACGATGGACGCGAAGTTGTCGTCCGCAAGCACCATCTCGCTCGCCTCCTTGGCGGCCTCGGTGCCCTTGCCGCCCATGGCGACGCCGACATCAGCGCGCTTGAGGGCCGGCGCATCGTTGACCCCGTCACCGGTCATCGCGATCACGGAGCCGTCCTGCTGCAGGGCTTCCACGAGCCGGAGCTTGTGCTCGGGGCTGGTGCGCGCAAAGACCGTGGATTGGCGAGCCCGGCGCATGAACTCGGCTTCATCCAGGCCGTCCAGTTCCTGCCCGGAGACCGTCACGGGATCGGTCGCGAGGCCGAGCTGCAGCGCAATGGCCCGCGCGGTCGAGGCATGATCGCCGGTGATCATCTTGACGCGTATGCCGGCCGACTTGCACTCGGCAACGGCGGCCACCGCTTCCGGCCGGGGGGGATCGATCAGCCCCACCAGGCCAAGCAGCGTGAGCCCGCCCTCCACGTCGGGGGGCGCGATTTCGCCCGCATGTCCCGGCATGGTCTTCCGGGCGATGCCGATGACACGCTGGCCCTCGGTACCGAGCCGCTCGATCTCGCGACGCCACCGATCCAGGTCGATCAGTGCTTCGCCTTCCCGCGTGGCCGCCCAGGCGCACATCTCCACGATGCGTTCCGGCGCACCCTTCACATAGACGACGGGTGCACGACCATCGCGCGCGTTCAGGGTCGCCATGTAGCGGTGGCCGGCATCGAAGGGGACCTCGTCGCGGCGCACGAAGCCCGTCCTTGCGGCCGCGGTGTCGTGCCCCGCCTTGCAGGCCAGCGAGACGAGCGCTCCCTCCATCGGGTCGCCGTCGACGATCCACTCCTCGCCCGACGGCCGGATCTCGGCGTCGTTGCACAGAAGTGCGGCCAGCGTGAGTTCCTCGAGAACGGGATCGGCGGCCGGATCGACCGCGTCACCGTCGACGACAAACCCACCTTCGGGACGATAGCCGACGCCTTCCACGGCGATCAGACGATCCGCCGTCACGACGTCAGTCACCGTCATCTCGTTGCGGGTCAGTGTCCCGGTCTTGTCGGAACAGATCACGGAGACCGCCCCGAGCGTCTCCACAGCCGGCAGACGACGAATGATGGCATTGCGTCGCGCCATGCGCTGAACGCCGACGGCAAGCGTGATCGTCATGACTGCCGGCAGGCCTTCGGGAATGGCGGCAACGGCCAGGCCGACCACTGCCATGAACGCATCGTCGAACGCATAGGACTGGGCGAAGGCGGCATACAGGAAGACGAGGCCGGATACCCCGAGGATCACGAAGGTGATCTGCCGTGCGAACTGATCCATCTGCCGGACGAGAGGCGTTGCCAGCCGTTCGACGGCACCGATCATCACGCTTATCCGCCCCAGTTCCGTGGCCGAGCCGGTGCCGATCACCACGCCCGTTCCCTGACCGGCCGTGACGAAGGTTCCGGAGTGCGCCATGCAAAGTCTGTCCCCTAGGGGCGCTGCGACGTCGACCGGCCCGACCGCCTTGTCCACCGGGACCGACTCGCCGGTGAGGATCGCCTCGTCGATCCGGAGGTTGCGCGACCTGACGAGACGCAGGTCGGCCGGCACGCGATCGCCGGCTTCGAGCAAGACGATGTCGCCGGGCACGACCTGGTCAGCGGGAACGGTCTGGCGATGACCGTCGCGCACCACGGAGGCGCGTGGATCGATCAGGCCGCGGATCGCTTCGAGGGCCCTCTCTGCGCGCCCCTCCTGGACGAAGCCGATCACGGCATTGGCGATCACGACCGCAAAGATCACCAGCGCGTCGACCGTGTGGTCCAGCGCCGCCGCCACGACGCCCGCTGCCATCAGCACATAGATGAACAAGTTGTGAAACTGCTCGGCGAACCGCAGGAGCGGGCCGCGACTCCGCCCCCGCGGCAGGCGGTTCGGCCCCCAGATCGCGAGGCGTCGCGCGGCCTCGGTTGCGTCCAGGCCTTCGGCTCGGGTTTCGAGCGCCGCCAGGCACTCGGTCGGTTGCAGGGAATGCCACCCGCGATTCAAGTCGAGCTGGGCGTTGACACCCCCTGATGCGTCGGGCCTTCCCGCCGGTCTTGCATCCGGGGCGCCCGAGGTCGGCTTCCGCATGGTCGCGAACTCCCCCGGAGGTCAGTGCGAGAGCAGCACGGGCAGGCGAGGATCCGCGAACACGCCCGTGGTTGCGCCACCGAGAACGAAGTCGCGGATGCGGGAATGACCGAACCCTCCCATGGCGAGCACCTGCGCCCCTTCGGTCAGGGCTGTGTCCTGCAACGCCTGGGCAATGGTTTTTTCGCCGAGCGCGATCTCGATGGGATCTGCCTTCACGCCCCGCTTCTCGAGCGACGAGGCAAGAAGGCTGGCGACAGCAGCCCCGGCCAGCGGCTTCTCGTCACGAACGGTCAGCACGGAGACACGACCACCCTCTTCCAGAAGCGGAAGGACGTCCCCGACCGCCCGGGCGGCGACCCGGCTGCCATCCCAAGCGACGGCGATATGATCGAGCCTGGGCGCGGGGCGGACCGAACCCGGCACCAGAATGGTCGGACGGCCGGATCCGAAGACGACCGCCTCGATCAGATGCTGGGCGGACACCGTGTCGCGGGACCAGGGAAGGACGGCCAGGTCGTAGTAGCGAGCCTCGGCGGCAGCGGCATCGAGCAGTCCGCTGAGACGAACCTCCCTGCTCGAGCAGTTCACGGCGGGAGGAGCCCCGGTCCCGCGTATCAAGTCGTGGAGGCGGCTGCATTCCCACCTGCTCTTGTCCTCGGCCGCCTGAACCAGCCCGGGAATGTCGATCAAGAGGCCGGCCAGCGGCGATGTTACCCGGGGAATGTCGACGGAGAAGGTCGTGACCTCGAGGGTCCCGCCCAGGGACATGGCGAAACCGGCGGCCGTCAGGATGGCCTGGTCGTCGACGGCTTCCGGATAGGTTGCCAACGGCATGTAGGTCCTGCGGGTCGTGATCATCTTGCTTCTCCAGTTGACTAAGCCACACGTGAGGAACGGCCTACGGCTCAACCTCACACGATATGCAATTCTGGAGAAGACCCCCGCGCCCGCCCTTGATCTGGGTCAACTGCGAAGGCAGGACCTTTCACTCACTTAATGGTAGATGAAGAGCGGAACCGGAGCGTTGTCGAACACGTGCCGTGTCGTGGAGCCGAAGAGAATCTCCCGGAATCCGCGATGACCGAAGGCGCCCATGACGAGCATCCGCGCACCCGTCTCCGAAGCGCGCCTCAGCAGGACATCGGCCGGGTTTTCCGTCGTTGCGACCGCCTCGAGGTCGGCATCGATGTCATGCAGAGCCAGGAATGAACGGGCTCGTTCAGCAACGGACAGGGCGGCCGATTGCTCGCGCCCGATCGACAGGATGCGAGCCCCGGAAGATCCGAAAATCCCCATCAGCGTCGCGACCTGCAACGCCTTCGCCGCCGGCGCGCTGCCATCATAGGCCACCAGGACGGGGCCCTTTTCGATCCACTGGGGACCGCTCACCACGACCGGGCGGCACCCCTTGGCGATGATGTGGTGGACGAGGGGCGTCACCCCCTCGACCGCCTCGAGATGGAACTCTGCATCCCGGCCGGTCACGACGAGGTCGCAGGTCTCGATCATCCGAAGCAATCCATCGCGCACGTCCGCTTCCATCATGGAGCACACAGCATCCATGCCCTCGTCGGCCAGGGAACGCCGAAACACGTCCGGCAGTTCGGCGATTCTTGCGCGCCGTTCTTCCGTCAGCTTCTTGCGATGCTGCAATCGGTCGTAGGCGTATTGGACGCCGCCGATCGGAACCGGCTCGACGCGATCGAGATCGCTGACATCCAGCGCGGTCACGCCTCTCACCTGGGCGCCGCACTGTCGAGCGAGTGCCGCAGCAAGCCCCCTGGCGGCGATGGCGGAAGGCGTGTCGTCGACGGTGACGAGAATGGAACTCATGGGAACCCTTTCGTTATGTAGTGACAGCACCACCCTGATGCTCCTGCCGGGAGGAACCTTCGGATCGACCAGGACCGACGGCCAGGCGAGACATCAAGGCCTCACCGCGAGGATGTCGCAGGGTGGGTAGCTTAGAAGATCCTCGGCGACGCTTCCCATGACGACGTGCGCGATGCCGCTCCGCCCGTGAGTACCGAGAACGAGAAGATCCGGCTTCAGCTCATCGACCTGATCCTGGATCACGTCGCGGGCGGGCCCCTGTTTCAGGACTTGAAACACGCGAGCGGGCACCACCTGCAGGAGAGGAAGAAGCGCTGGGAAGTCCCCCTTGACGAACCGGTCCATCTCTTCCTCATGGCTCCTCGACACTTCCTGACGAGTGTCGTCGCTCCTCAGGAAAGCCTTGAAGGGGACATCGAACGCATGGACGAGGTGAAACTCCGCATTCGGGAATAGCTTCACTGCGAATTCGATGGCGCGCCGCGAGCAGTCGGAGAAATCGACCCCCACCATGATGCGGCGATAGTCGGATTGCGGTCTCGCCTTGACCATCAAGACCTGGCACGCACGGCTGCGAATGACGCGCTCCGCCGTAGTGCCACGGAAGAGATCACGTGTCTCGTTGCGGTGAACGCCGAGGACGATGAGTTCGCATCCGGATTTCCGGGCAACGTCCTCGATCTCCTTGTAGTCCGTGCCGAGCACGACCTTGATGTCAGGTGCCGTCGCTTCGGCGCCCTTCAGCGTCGCGACATGCTCGCCGATCAACGTCCGGGCCTCATCGACCAGTCGATCGGCCGTCCGTCGCGGAAGTTCCGCATCGACTACATGAAGGATGGTGACGGCCGACCCCGTCTGCTTCGCGAGAAGAATGGCCCGCTCGACGGCGCGATCGGATCGCGCGGACAGATCGGTTGCGCCGAGCAACCTGGACGGTGCGGACGCGGCTGCTGCATTCGTCATCGCGGACGCCGAAAGGTCATAATGGGCTCCCTCGCCAGTCAAACTTCGTAATAGCACATCGAGTGAGAAGTGATCCTGTGCTTTGACCTGTGTCAATATTGCGGCCAGAGACGCAGAGCCGTTGCGCTCGCTATTTTGACACCGGGCGCCTTGAGCACCGGCACCCAGATCGGCTTCTGAATCTTCAGCCAGTAGGTCAGCTCCTCCGGCGTACCGCCCATCGCCACGAAGCCGCGCTTTGCGAGGTCCTCTTTCTGCCCCGGCGTCGCCACGGCCGCGTTCAGGGCCTGGTTCAACCGGGTGACCATCGTCGGCGGCGTGCCTGCGGGCGCGAGCAGCGTGTAGACGATCGTGCCGTCGACATCACCTGCGCCCAGCTCCTTGAAGGTCGGGATCGTCGGCGCGACCGAGGAGCGCTCGAGCGAGGCCATGGCGTATGGCTTCAGCTTCCCGGCCGCGATCTGCGGCGCCACGCTGGTGATGCTCGACATGCCGAGCTTGATGTGGCCGCCTAGCAGGTCGGTTACCAGCGGGCCGGTCCCGCGGAACCGCACGTGCGTCAGCTTGAGGTCGTTCAGCATCGCGAACTGCTCGGTCGAGAGGTGTATCGGCGTGGTCAGCCCCGTCCCGTACTGCACCGAGCCCGGCGCGGCCTTCGCTGCGGCAATGATCGCCGGGCCGGTCAGCGGCCTCCTACACCACCACCGGGGACACGACCCGCTTCTGAGCAGGTGGGCCAACTCTACTTCACATCGACTGCATTTTGAGATATGGGGAGATGCTTGGGCAGTTTCCCCGCCGTCCAGGCATCCTATTGGGGCGGCTTCTCTCTCCCCGGAGGCGTCCCATTTGGGGCGATGACTGTTTCTCCCTGGGCGCCCCACGTTCGTTGGGAACTGTCATCGCCCCTTTTTCGCCACTACCTGTGGCCAAGCCCAAACATGGACAATGAAGGCAAGTTCGAAGGCGGCAAGGCGTACGAGTCTCGCGGGCCAGATCGAGGCCGCGTCGGCCGCTGCGCACCAGAGACCTGGCGCGGATCACGGTCGACACCACCGTTCAGCCCAAGAACATCGCCTTCCCGACCGACGCCAGGCTGCTGCACGCGGCGATCAAGGGGCTCAATCGCCTGGCTCGCCGTCACGGCGTGCGGCTGAGGCAATCCTACATTTGCGTCGCCCAGCGGGCGGCGATGATGGCGGGGCGCTATGCCCACGCCAAGCAGTTCAACCGCCACCGGCGACAGTTGCGCCTCTTGCGTATACGGCTAGGCCGGCTGATCCGCGAAATCCGCCGCAAGACTGCAGGCCACCCCATCGAGGCGGCGTTCGAAGCCGCGCTCGCACGCGCCGTCGATCCGCTCCCAGCAGCAGCGCCAGCGCGGCTGGAAGCTCTATTCCTTCCATGCCTCGGAGGTCGAGTGCATCGGTAAGGGTAAGGCCCGCACGCCCTGGGAGTTCGGCGTAAAGGTCTCGATCGTTGCCACCAACGCCCGCGCCCCGGGTGGCCAGTTCGTGCTGCACGCCGCGGCGCTGCCGGGCAATCCCTATGACGGCCACACATTGCGGACCGTTATCGAGGACACACAGCGCCTCACCGGCCGCGAGATCGAGCGCGCCTATGTCGACAAGGGATTCCGCGGCCACGACGCGCCGAACCCGCGTCTTCATCTCCGGCCAGAAGCGCGGCGTCTTCGGCACCATCAAACGAGAACTGCGACGCCGCTCCGCAATCGAGCCGGTGATCAGCCACATGAAGGCCGACGGCCATCTCGACCGCTGCTACCTCAAGGGCCAGGCTGGCGACGCCACAAACGCCGTCCTATCCGCCGTCGGATACAACTTCAGGCGCATCCTCGCCTGGTTGAGGATCCTTTTGCGCCTGGTCCTGGCAAACCTGATCGCCCAGTTCACGATCAACCCGCCACTCAATCGAGCTTCTTAACGGACGACTAATCTGCCAGCCCGCCGAACTGGCGAGCCCCAATACCCCCATCTGCTCTCTTTTCGTGTTCGTAGTCGCCTCACGCTGGAGCACGAACCTCCCCTGCCGCTCACACCAAGAACTTCCAGCTGGACGTCGGCGCCGACGGGCAAGCACCGACCGTCAAAAAGAGCCGCCGCCCATCCGGCCGGCAAGCTCGTCGCGATCGCGAGGACGACAAGTCCCGGCCTTCACCCGGTCATTTTTGCGCCAGCGCTTTCTCCAAAGCCGCGTTCTTCTGCATCGACCCGTTGGACGAGCCGACCCAGTACGCGACAACGCTTGACGCCATGCCGGCGAGCGTTCCCAGCAGTAGCGTAACCATGTCACGCTGGTTGGCCGGCACCTCCTCCCGGATGACCAGCCACAGCATGACGGCAAAGCCCACCAACACGATGGCCGACACCACGACGGCGCCGTAGGCGACTGGGCTCTTCGCCTCGGCCAGGCGCACCGTCTGCTCACGTGCGCTTTGCACGTCGCGGATCTGGGCCAGGATCGCCTCATGCTCCAGTCGCCGAGCATCGGCCTCAGCCTGGATCAGCGCCGTCTTGAACTGCAGGGCCGCGTTGGGATCACGCGCGATCGCTGCTTCTATGCCCGCGGGGTCATCGGTGCCCAGTATTTCCCGCGCGATGCCGGTCACCTTCTCGACCGCCCCGCCGGTCCTGTCGCCCAGGATCCAACTGGCGACCGTGGGTGCGACGCCGAGCAGCAGTGGAACGAGAGGCATTATGCGGCCTCCAGGGTGATGCCGAGCGCGGCGAGGGTCTTTGGGCCAGCGACGCCATCGGCCGCCAGTCCTCTTGCCTTCTGGAAGGCGATGACAGCCCGCTCGGTGGCGGGCCCGAAGTCGCCGTCAGCGACGACACCAAGCGCGGCCTGCAGGTTCTTGATGGCACTGCCCTTCTCGCCCCTAACGAGGATGCCGTCGGCGTCAGCGGGCGTGAGCTGTGAGAACCCCGCGACCGGCGTGCCCGCTGGCCGCCACCACTCGGTGACGCGGTTGGCCCAGCCGGTCGCGAAGACAGCCTGGGAATGGTCGTTGCCGATGATGCGGAGGAAGTTGTCCAGGCGCTCACAGATCAGCGGCCAGAACAGCGTGGCCTGGTCTACCGTTCCTAGTTTCTGCGCTCCCAGCACGACCATAAGCGCCTTGACCGCGCGGCCGGTACCGCTGTTGACCGAATAATCGAACAGGAACTCGAGCACCTTGGGGTCTGTCACTCCATCCAGGCCCCCGAAGAACACGGTCCGGTAGATCTGCCTCGCCTCCGGGATTGTCAGAGCGTCCACCTCGGCCGCGGTCACGGCATATCCGCGCCACGAGGACAGGGTGGCCTGGGTGATGCCGTACTTCGTCGGGCCGCCCCGGTCGGCTTGATGGTTCGAGTATCCCGCCTCGCGGCGGATCACGTCCGTGATGAGATTGTCGATTGCGTCGCTCATGGTGTGCCTCCGATCTTGTGCAGCTTGTCGAACAGCGCCCAGAGCGCGGCGACGGCCATTGCCATGACGCCGCCGACCTTGAGCGACAGCCACAAGGCGCCCTTGCCCATGTCGGCAATGCTCGTGAGGTGATCGAGCTTGCGCTCGATGGACTTCAGGGACTCCTGCTGCCCGGCCACGATCTGCTCGACCTTCACCAGCCTGTCGCGCTCTTCCAACGTCATGATTCTCCGCTCCTTTGGTGCTCAACTGGCCGCGTCTCAGGACTGAGCGACATCGATCAGCCCCAGCCGCGATCGGCGACGAAGGCGTATTTCCAGCTTCCAGCGGTCACGGACGCGGTGGTGACGCCAGAAGTGCGGATGGTCACGACATAGCCGGCGCTCTGGCCCAGCTGAATGCCGATGAGCTTCGACGTCGTCACGACGGGCATCGGGATATAGAGCGTACTATAGGCGGAAGCATGCCCCTCGGTGATCTGGTCACCGGCGGAATAGCCATGCTCCGGGGTGAAGCCGTGTCCCGCACCGGCGGCGTCGTGTGCCGGCAGCGTGAAGGTGCGATCGGCAGCGGCATTGTTCTGGGTGAATATGCCGCCGATGTCAGCGGCGGCGATCGTCTTGTTCGCGGCACCGATGGAGGTCCACGGCCGGCGTCCGTCGGCAAAATACGCATCCTTCACGACATCGTAGACGCCGATGCGGGTGTTCGTGGCGGCACCGGTGGCCAGCCGGTCGATCCACGAGACGGCAAGGCTGGCGGCATGGTCCCACCAGCGCGAGCCGGTGCGGACCCACCACGGGCGGGTTGCCGCCAGGTTGCCGGCGATCACCCCCGACAACACGTCGGCCGAGGCGATCGAGAAGACGTAGTAGACGTCGGACGCCTGCCAGTCGATCGCCGCACCCGCGTTGCTGCTCTTCCTGACCGTACGGGTGAGCGTGCGCGGCGGCCCGATGGTGAGCGTCCCGGTGCAGAACTCCCACCTGGTCTTGGCGAGGTTCGAAACGAAGTAGGCAACCGTGTCGCCGTTGGCAAAATCCTGCGCGAAAGTGCGCGAGTAGCCCACGGCGCCGACAAGCGTGTAGCTGCCGGTCCCCGTGGTCGACGAGGACTCCATGACTGAATCGGCAAACATCAGCGCCTCAGAGTTTTTCGACGAGAGTGAAGGTAAATCCCCACATCATCCGGCCATTCATGAACAGCGGCTGTGGGGTGAAGTCATGGCTGCCCTGTATCAGCAGGCCCTGCATCGACCAGGTATGGAAGCGTTCGACCTCGCCGGGGTCCATGCAGCAGATCAGGTCGCCGGCGAGCCCGCGCAGGCGGGCGAACTGCATCGCGCCCTCATGCGCCTCGTCCTGGTCCATGGCGCCAAAGGGCAGCACGAAGCGCCGCTTCCGATAGGGCCGGGGATCAGTGAAGGTTTGGCCGTAGGGCGTCGGCTCCTGGACATCGTCTGGTACCCAGCCGACCGCGCCGCTAAAGTCACAGTTGAGCGATGGCTGAAAGGCGACGCCCAGCACGAGCCGCCCGGCTTCGAGATAGGTCGTGGTCGGCGCAGGATCGGCGAACTCGATGCGCCACCAGCGATGGTCTCCGCTGGAAGTCCAGCGGACGAGGGCAAGGTGGTGTGCCCAGGCTGCGTCCGTGGGTTTTACGCCACCCGCCCACACGCTCTGCCAGCCAGTGTCCGACGCCGCTGTGACGCCGACGTCCGCCATCGAGGCGTATCCCCTCACCCGCCACAGACCGGCGCCGCTCAGATTATGGCCGACGAGAGCCGCCGCATTGCAGCCCAGGCCCGCCGCCAGGGTGATGTCGATGTATTGCCCGGTCGTCGAGGTCGAGCGCCACTTCTTGCTGGGCTCCGGGCTCTGCAGATTGGTCACCGGGAGCGTCGTGACGGCAGTGTTGGCCACCAGCGTGGCCAGATCGCTGTCGCGCGGCGACAGCAGCAGGACGCGCTCGGCCATGCCAGAAAGCAGGACATAGGGCGCCACGGCGATCGGCAGCGCGCCGTGGGGATACGGGAATGTCATGGGCCGCTTCACTCTTCGGAGGGATCCAGTGCAGCCGGAAAGGATGGATCGGCGCTATCCAGACGAGGGAGCACCGCCAGGAATTCGGCGTGCATCTCATAGGCCGGATGGTCCAGCACGCCGGCCGGGACGATGAATACGCCGTCCTGCCGTTCGATGGGTTCCAGCGCATAAGGCGGCAACGCCGGACCGCGCACGTGGGCCGCCTCCTCGTTGGTGAGGACGATGAACACCGACATCAGACGTTTGCTCCCACGGCAGTGGCCCACGCCTGCACGGCGTTGTACTGCGCCAGCTCCTGCGCCGCGCTGAGGGTGGCGCCCACCGCCATAAAGCCGATCGAAGTGGCGCGGGGCGCTGTAAAAACGCCTGCGTTGTTGTATCCGCCGACAAAGATCGGGACGACGGGCAGGCTCGCCGAGCCGAACGCCGTCGGAGCGACGGTCTGCACCATGGCAACCCCGTTCTTGTAGCCGTAGCTGCTGGCACCTGACGCAGCATCGCGCGAGCCGGCCGTGTAGCCGGCGCTGGTCGCCGCGGGAAGCGTGTAGGTGCCGGAAGAGGAGTTGGCATCGAGATAGGCCACGCTGCCATTGCGCGGACGCACACGGAGGTTTCTGTTCGAGCTCGAGACGGCACCTGCCGCGTACGTGTTGCCCGACAGATTGTCGCGCAGATAGACCGCGAGACGAAAATTGTGCGTGCTGGCCGCGATCTTGTGCGTCGAGGGAATAAATCCGGTGTTGAGATATCTGGATGTGCCGTCGGTCGCAAAATGCCGCCGCGCTGTGAAGACCGGTGCGTTGACCAGTGTCACGGTGCGCCGCTGCTTGAGCGACACGGTCGCCTGGATCAGGTTTTCGCCCCAGAACGGCCAGTAGTCGTCGGTCAGCGGCCACGCGCCACTCGCCTTCTCGTCCGCCACGAAGCGCGACGCGATGGAAAGGATAGCAACGGAGATACTGCCGCCGGCGGCGACGATGGTGTCGCGCCACGACAGTACGTCCGCATCCGTCTGCCCCATGACGCCGAGGCGGCGGACAATCGAACTCATCGTGGCCCCTCGCCTAGTAATTCTGCGCGACGATCGACATCAGCCACGTCGCGCCGCCGTCGAAGGTCACGAAGTTGAGCAGATCGCGTGAGCCGTTGGTGCTGGACGGCGTGTAGGTGCCGTTCAGGGGGGTAACGCTGCCCGGCATCGTCACGGCGTGGGCAGTGCCGTCCGCGGTAAATTCCACCGTGAAGCCCGAGGCGAAGCCTGCCAGCGCGTTGGCGATGGTGACGCTCGTCACGTCGGCGTTGAGCGCGACCTTGTGCACGGTGCCCAGCAGAAGATCGACGGTGAGCGCGCCTGCGGAGATGGTGGGCGCGGCGACCGCTTCGAGAGAGCCCAGGAGGGTGAGCACGGCCGCCGGCGCCACCAGCGAGATCGTCTTGGTGCCGGCCGAGAAGGACACGGCGGCGCCGGTGCTGGATTTGAGGGGCGCGGCGCGCGCGATGCTGCCGGCGCCGGCGCTGGCGTAGGTGCAGAGCGCGATCTCCCACTCGGCGGCCGTCGCGTGTTCGATCAGGCCCCAGAAGGTGTCGTCGTTGGCAAAGCCGGCGCCGGAAAGGGACAGCATCTTCGACGTGGCTCCCGCGAGCGTGAGCCCTCCCGTTCCGGTGCTGGTCGTCGTCTCCTGCACGCGGTCGAGTATCCTGTGCGCCATTCGCTATCCCCATAGATCGAGCGCGACAGACCTCGACGAGGCGAAGCTCATGCCGACGCAGATGAACTTGCGTGCACCGGCCCAGCCGTAGCGCGGAAAGCCGTAGATCTGGATCACCTTGCCCAGCAGGTTGGCGAATGGATCGCAGGGCACGGTCACACGCCACCGCTCGCGCCGGACACCCATGACGCGCTGCTGCCGCGCGGCCTCGGCATTAGCCGCCGCCTCCTGCGAGAAGCCGCCGCTCACATAGACCGCGGCCGCCGTGGGCCAGAGGCTGGCCTGGAAGCCGTCGGACGAGCTGGCAAAGCGTTCGGTGCCCCGATAGAGCAGCGCCGCCGCCGCGTCGACCGAACCCGCCAGCCGGCTGGGGTCCTGCGGCGTGTAATTGCGCTGCCAACCGACGTAGGTTGCCCGTCGCGGTGCCTGGTAGGTCTGCATCATCTGCGGCTCGGAGGAGCCGAAGTCCTCCGGGTAGTCGATGGTCAGCGCCGGCGAGCGGGTCGGCTCTTCCAGGAAGCCCAGGGCGAGCAGGCCGTTGGCGCGTACCACCCACCAGCCCAGGCAGCCCGCCATGACCTCGGTGAGCGCTTCGGCCTTGCTGATCGCATTCTTGAAGTAAAAGCCCACCGTGCCGGCCTGCTCCTGCTCCATGTAGTTCAGCGCCGCGAAGTCGATCTGGGCATCGGAGAACGCGATCGTGCCGCGTCCGGTGGCGATACGCCGGGCGATCTGGCCGCGCGTAAAGGGATAGGTCTGGCCGTCGATGGTATCGTTGTCCCCGCGCAAGTCGACGGTGAGGGTGTAGACGACCGCAGAGCCCAGCCGGATCAGGCCCAGAGCAAGGCAGCTGGCATACTTCGAGGCGGGCACGGTCGCCGCAGCCAACGATGTCCAGTCGGCATGATCTGCATCGAAGACGAGGGCGACGCCGCCGTCCCGCACCGCGTCGACTGCCAGGATCGAGCTGCAAGACAGCTGGAAGATCAGCAGCGCGGCACTGACCTGTGTCGGCTCGCAATTGTAGACCGGACCCACTGCGTAGGGCTTCATCTGCCCGGCGAGGGAAGCATCGCCATCGGCGCCGCCGGTGCCGCCGTAGCGGATACCGTGCAGCTCGGCGGCAGCCAGTTGCCAGCCGAGATCGCGCAGCCTGATCTCCTTTCTGCGCTGGTCGTAGAGCAACCCGTTGGTCGTGAGCCGTCCGACCGTCTCATAGGTCGAGAAGGCTGCGAGCGGATCGCCACGCAGGATGTCGAGGCTGGCGCCGTCCCAGGCGAGAGCGATCAACCCGTCCAGCTCGCCATCCGGGTCGATCAGGGTGATCGCGCCGACGCCGCCCTTGCCGCTGGGCGAGGGTTCTATGCCGTCGAACAGGCTGATGCCGTAGTTGATGGGACCATTCAGCTTGCCTGGGACGTAGGTATTGGCCGGCGTATCGTCCGGCGCCGTGGAGCGGCCGAGCGAGGCGGCCGGATAGATGACCGTTCGGGCACCAGGCCACTCGACCTGGAAAGGCGTCGGCCAATCGGTCATGCCGGAGGGATAAGGCGCGCCGCCGGAGAGCACGATGTTGGTGCCGGGGTCGGGCGGCGCGGCGCCCAGAAGGTACGACAGGCCCCGCGCCGACTGCAGGTCGACGGCATCGGCGCCGACATCGACCGGGAACTGTGTCAGCGTGGGATATTCGACCGTGCCCGATGGACCCGGGAAGCCCGTTAGGTAGATCGTGCTGGCCATGCGGCCGTCCTTCTCAGCCGTTCACAACGCGGCGCAGCAGCAGGTCGTTGGTCTCGGAGAGCTTGGTCATCAGGGCTGCGATCTGCCGGCTCTGTTCGGAGACCACAGCCTGAAGCTGGGCCACTTGGCCAAGGGCAGCCTGCGTGGCGCTATTGTTGTCGTTAAGCGCAGAGCCCGTCGTGCTACCGCCGCTGGCGATCTGCGACTGGATGGTGAGCAGGTCATCGAGAATCTGCTGCTTGAGCGCCTGGTAGTCAGGACCGCTCGCATAGTAGGACTGGGCCGCCTGCGCGAAGGTCGTGCCTTCGGCCGCGACGCGCGCGATGGCGCTGCTGTCGCCAGAGCGGGCCTGCGCGACCGTGGCCTGATATGCCGCCTGTACCCCCGTTAGCATGGTGGTGGGCGAGAGGTTGGCGAGGTCGCCCAGGCTCAGACGCCGGATCGCACCCTCGAGCTGCGAGATCGCGCCGCCGTAGAGCTGCTCCTTGAGGGTGGCCTCCTTGCGCAGGAGCGCTTCGTTGATGCGCGCCATGTCGACGATGACGTCGGTGTGCTGGCTGATGTAGTCGACGTTGGCCAGGATCGAGGCCTTTTCGTCTTCCCATGCCCGCAGCTGGGCGGCGACGGGGTTGATGAGGTTGTCGATGAAGTCCTGACCCAGACGCTCGGTGGCCTTCTCCTGTTCAGCGGCGACGGGCTCCAGGGCGAGGCCGAGCTTCTTCGCCGTCTCCGTCATCTCGCCGAACTGGCTTTCCAGCTCGCGGAACTGCGACCTGACAGCAGCCGCTCCGTCGCGAACCCGGCGTTGGGGCCGCCGGCCTCCGCCATGAGCTGCCATGCCGCGACATGGCCGGCGTTCTCGCTGTCCCAGCGGATCAGTTTCCCACGTGTTCGACGATGGCGCCGACGCGGGCGCTGCGGAAGTTCAGGGTGTCGTAAACGATCTCGTCGACGGCTGTGTAAGCGTCGTCGGCAGCCAGGAGAAATGCCGTGCAGGCTTCAGCGCTGTACGGCACCTCGACCCCCTTGATCCTCACGCCGCGCCAACCCTTGACCAGGTGACGGGCATACTGCGGCGCCAGGTAATTCCGGATCTGCTCGTTGGTGGCGCGGGCGTTCCGCAGCCGCCGCAGCTCCTTGCCGATCGCGACGCTGGCCGTTCTCCACAAGGGATTGGCATCCGTGGCCGCCCGCACGACCAGCGTGATGTCACCAGGTAGGCCCAGCTCGGTGCCCTCGGCCTCGATGTCGCGCTTCCTCTGCAGTTCCTCGATGTTATCGAATTCGTAATCCATTGATCTCTCCGGTCGGGTGTCAGGTGGGCAGCCGGCCACCACGGCGGGCCCGTATCGCACCGCCGTCACCGGCGGCGCAGGCGGCAACGCTAGGCCGCCGTGGCCAGTCCCTTGGACACCCAGTCGTCGGCGGTGTGTCCCTCGGGAATCTCGGAAGCCTCGATCACCATGCCCTTGGAAAAGGTTGCTCTCCGCGCCGGCTTGTCGGTGCCGTCTGCGTTCTGCCCCTGCCCAACAAACAGGTGGAAGGTGGCCGCAATGATCAGTTTGTCGTCCATCGTCAAACTCCGTGATCGTTAGGTTGTGTTGCGGGTGATCTTGATGGCGGCCGCCTCACCGGTGTCATAGCGGGCCATGAAGTTCAGGGTGACCATGTGGTCGCCGGTCGCGCCGGGATCATCGACGTCCGGGTTCCACACGTCGCAGTAGGGCAGTAACAGCGCATCCTTCTGGGCGTTGGTGTTTCCGATGAGCAGCGAGAGGTCCAGCCCGGCCTGACGGTTCATGAACGTCGAATAGTCCGTGGACGCGCTGAAGTAGAGTTGCACGCGCCCGCTGACATCAAACAAGCCTTGCCCGATGCCGAAGGGCGAGTTGGACCCCCACGAATGCTGAGGCCGCATGTTGTTCGCGATGGTCATGTCGAGGCTGACGACCTTCGCACCCAAGATGGAGAAGCAATCAGTGACCACGATGTCTGCTGGCGTCGAGGGATCGAGGCCCGGCGTCGGCGCCGCGTAGGTCGCACCCACAATCGCGGTTGTGGCGGCAGTCTCGGCCAGCGCCTGGATGCCGAAGGTGATGGTGCCCGGCTGGCCGGTGCGGAAAGAGATGGTTGTGGTATCAACCTTGCAGCCGGTGAGACGGCGGTATGGATCTGTGATGCCGCCTTCATAGCGCTCTTCAAGCGTGAAGAAAGTTTCCGCGCTTCCGTTCTTGAGGACATTGGTCTGCCAAGTGCCGCAAAGCGCGTTGCTCAGAAGGATGTCTGTGCCGGCATCGCGCGCCCACGGCAACTCGATGCTCTTGGGGAACGTGTAAAGACCGGACGTCATGTTCGCGGCCATGCGGTCGCTGCGGCGTTCCGGGGAACGGGTAGCAGGACGATCCGGCGAACCACTCACGCGAATGTCGCGAAGCAGTTTGAAGCCGGGCGTCGCCGGTGTCGTTCCCTGCGTCACCTCCGCGACGATCGCGGTCTGCTTGTTTGCGCTGTCCATCGCGGGACTCCTCTATTGCAACACAGAAAGCCGCCCTTCAGACGGCCGGTTCACACGCGGGCGACTAACCCACGTTGTAGGTTTCGTAAGCGAGGGCCAGGCTCTCGACCCACATGCCGCCTTCGTCGAAGCCGCCGCCCATCGGAGCCACGGCGGTGATGCGGATCGTGCGTGCGCCGGCGGCGAAGCGGCGCATACGGAAGGCCGAGCGGATCTGCGCCAGATAGGTTTCGGCCAGATCTCGAACCGTGGTTCCGGCTCGCAATCGCGTCACGGCGCGAATCGTGACCTGCCCCCGCTCGCGATGGAGGTTCGCTGCCGGTGCGCCAAACGTGTACTGGGCCTCACTGCCTCCGGTGAACTCGATCTCGAAGTAGGCCGACGCCAGCAGTTCCGCCGTCCCGATCTTGACCCGGAAGCGCTGCTGTTCGGCGCTGCCGCCGACATCATCCGTTGAGCCGGGGATCCGCTTGCCCTTCAAGCCGATCGTGGTGGCCTCGCCCTCGCGGGAGAGAGTCATGGTTTCGCCGTGGGCGGCGATGATGCGGGCGGCGCTCCGGACGACGTCACCGGCAGTCATCCCGCACTCCACTCGCGATAAGGCGACAGCGCCGCTTCGAGGGATTTGAGCAATCCGCTCTCGCCAATGCTGTCGCCGCCGGCGACGGCGTAGCTGCCGGACCACACATCCGGCGTATTCTCCGAGCGAAGCGCGGGGTCGCGGTCGGTGGCCAGGTACTTCATTTTGACCTGCTCGATCACCTGGCCCTCGAGTTCGGCCGGAACCTCCGCGGGCAGTGACCAGCCGGCAGTCCAGGACACCACGATCTTGCCGGGCGACCAGCAAACCGGGGCGTCATCGGCCATTCTCTCCAGCATGCAGCTGCCAAGCAGCCGGAAGCCGGTGTTCATGACGAGGGTGCTGCCATCCTCGATCACGCTGCCCACCGCCGTGATAGGCGTCCGCCACGGCAGAATGAGCGTCGATGTCCGGTCGAGAACAGTGCCCAGCCAGGTGGCACGGAGGACTTCCAGGCCGAATGTAGGCACAGGACCGGGCGCCGCGCGGGCCAGTTTGGCGAACCGAACACATTCTCCACTGACCGAGTCGACGATGCTCTCGATCAGCATGCTATCGACGGCGCCAAGCCTCAGCGCCGCCTGGACCTTCGCCGCCGTGGTCAGGCGGCGGGCCGCCGCGGAAACTGCCGGCGTCACCACCTCAAAAAGCGGCGGGTTCACCGGCTCGCCGATCGTCGCCGCGGAGGTTCTTGCTCCGTTGGAGCGGCGTCCAACGCCTCTGCCCACCCCTCGGCAACAGCGACCCTCGCGAGATCTCCCTCGACCAGCTCCGACACCTCGAACTGCCGCGGATGGAGGGCGCCATCGGGCGCCCCCACGAATGCCTTGATGACCTTCGCCTTCATGACTGGCTCCTCATGCGATCAGAGCCGATCAAGCCGGCGGGTTCGAGGTCGGCCGGTTGCGCGGATGGCCAAGCACCCACACGCCCGCGACGAAGGCGTTGCCGGTGTTGGCCGCCGGCGTGATTGTGACGCGGGCGTACCGCTTGCTGGTGCGCAAGCCGATCTTGAAGACCTTGTCGTCGTCGCTGAACAGGAAGCTCGCCTGTGTCTCCAGGCCGATCAGCTGATCATCGGGAACGGCGGTGGCATCCGACAGGTTAGCCGCGTCCCCGTGCTCGACGAGAGTGGTGAACGTGGCATCGGCATCGGCCAGCGCGCCGGTCAGGATCACGAACTCGGCAGCCTCATACCCGGCAAGATCCGCGATCTGCGATACGAACGGCGTGTTGTCCGCAACAGCGGCAGCCGGGCTTATGCCGCGCTTCAGATGAATGTTGTTGTGCAGGTCTTGCATGGTGACAGTCCTTCAAAAGCAGAATGAGAAAAGGCGCGCCTCATGGAAGCGCGCCTTCGATGTTTGTCCGGTCCGTGCCGACCGATCAGGTCGAGCACTTCAGCTTGCGAATGGCCTCGGCCAGCGTCACCGCACCGCCAACACGCTTCCAGAACAGGAACCGGACATTGCCGCTGGTCGCCTGGGTGAGGTTGTCGCGCTGGAGCGACATCGCGAGGCGATCGACCAGCGTATAAGCCCGGGCGAAGTCGCCGTAGGCGATGGGATACGTGTTCGCCCCCTCGCTCGGCATGTCGGGGACTTCCACATACGGGTCGCCGTCGATGGTGTTGGGCTTGCCGAGCGCAATCCCGGGCATCCAGATGTACTGCTTGTTTCCATCTTTCAGCTTGCGGACCGAACCGAGCGTCGTGCGGTTCAGCGCCCAGGTGGCATTGCGCGTATAAGCCGTCTTGATCGCGTGTTTCAGGGTCAGGATGCCGTCCGCCTGGC
Organism: Reyranella sp.; assembly: GCA_046296475.1. Classification (GTDB taxonomy): domain Bacteria; phylum Pseudomonadota; class Alphaproteobacteria; order Reyranellales; family Reyranellaceae; genus Reyranella. Next base: position 17,260 of record JBKBLH010000036.1, on the reverse strand, counting down.
CGTTGGCGTCCGCCACGGTGGCCGCCGACCCCGAGACGGTCGAGCCCACGTCGGTATTGGTCAAAAACCCCTCGCACTGGTTGACGCCCGTGCCCGACACGACCTCGGCGCCTTCCTTCACCGCAAACTGCTCGTCGGCTTCCAGCCGCAGCTCGGCTTCCAGATCGAACGCCGAATCTTCCAGGTTCTGCCGACTGATATCGATCAGCGCGCACATCTCCGGAGCCACGATCTCGATCATGCCCCAGGTAAGACCGGTGGTCTCAGTACGGGTCTCCTGCTCGCCGACGCGGCGCGCGGCAAACTGGCCGGTGCGCTTGGGCAGCATGATCGACTTGGCCCCGGTCGATCGGACCCGGACCAGGGAGCGAACCGGCGACATCTCGGTGATGCCTTTTATGATCTCCTTCACATACTCCGGAGGCGCCAGGTAGCCGCCGGTCGTGTCGTTCTGGATCGAGAGCGACTTGCATTCGGTCTCGACGTCGGCCAGCACCTTGCGGTGCTCGTCCGAGAGCGGCGTTCCCCCCATCGAAGACAGGACCGCCGCGCGTGCCCACGTCGCGTGTGTGACCTTGCGCTGCAGTTTGAGGTCTTCGCCGCCGACCAGAGGCCGCTTGAGCTTTAGTTCCAGCCTGTCGATGGTCTCGCGCAGCTCCTGCTCGCGCTCGATCGCGGCCTTGGCCTCCCGCTCGATGGCGACCAGCTTCTGGTTCACCTCTTCGGTCCGGGCGAGGTCGGCCTCGATCTTGCCGAGCTTTTCCAGCGTCAGGGGATCGGCCGCCCCCTTCTTCTCGATCTCGGCCAGGCGCTGATCGTTCGTCTTCTTGAACTCCTCGAAGCCCGTCATCAGCGGGTCGACGACCTTCTTGACCTCGGCGGCGACATTGGCGCCGCCGTCATCCTTGCGCTCGATGCGGCGCAGATTGCCCATATTCATTGTCCTGTCCTTCGGTTCAGGGGGAGAAAACGCTGGTGGCGCGGTTACGCAATGCCTCCAGCTCCTTCGCCGTCCCGCCCTCATCCCGAGGGGTCGGATTGGCCTTGTAACCGCCGCTGGCTATCGCCTTGGCGGCAGCAATCGAAAACCCGCCTGCATCCCGCAGGAAGCTTTCGAAATCTCGGATGGTCTTGATGTTCTTCGACGCCTTGGCGTCCTCGATCCCGGCCTGCTCGTTCATGCCCCACAGCACGGGGCCCACCTCGTAAAGGTCGAGCTTGCTGATGGAGCGGAAGGTCTCGCCCGCGAGCTTCCCGTAGGAGCTCTCCACGACCGAGTAGGTGATCGACATGGCGTCGATCGCCTCGGCCATCATGCCTTCGTGCAGGGTGCGGCCACGGTCGGTATCCAGGGCGATGAGCTGACCCTCGACTTTCAGGCCGTGGTCGTCCTCCTCCATGCCGGTCCAGTAGCCGATCGGCAGCAGGTCCTCCGACGACATGCCAAGACCGTGATGCCACAGCATCTTCGGCATCTTGCCCTTGGCCTTCCACTCGGCGAGCGTGTCCCTGAAAGCGCCTTTGACGATCATGTCGCCGCCGTCGTCGATGTTGTCGAACACCGCGCCGTAACCGGAGAAAGACCCCGGCTTCGTGTCGCTCGCGAACTTCAGCTCGAACGGCCGGGTGGTACGCAGCATGTCAGTTGCCTCCGGGCAGCAGCGGCAGAGAGCGCTCGGCCTGTGTGCTCATGTTGAGGGGCAGCAGTGGCTCGCCCAGTCCCTCGATCGGGTTCAGATCTTCCAACCGCCGCGCCTCGTTGCGGGTTAGCCAGCCGTTGGTGATGCCGCTGGCGTAAAAGGTGGCGCGCGCCGCGTTGTCGCCGCGCAGCAGGCCCTGCATCGAAAACTTTGCGACGATGTCGTCCTCGTCGGGGAACAGGTCGCGGGCCAGCGACTGCTCCCAGTTCTCGATCCAGGGATTGAGGGTGTGGATGACGTGGGCCAGGAAGAACGCCTCCGCCGAGGCGAAAGTGGCGGTCTTGTCGGCGTAGCCCACCATCTGCGGGAACACTTTCAGGTCACGACAGATCTCCTCGATCTGGAACCTCCTAGTGTCGAGGTGCTCCGAATCGACGCCCTTCATGGCAAGCGGTGTCCAAGTGCTGTCCATGTCCAGCACGGCAGTCTTGAACCGGTTCTGCAGGCCGCCCTGGTACTGCGCCCAGGCTTCCTTGAGGCGGGCGCGTGCCGCGTCGTCGAGCGAGCCCTTCACCGACAGCACGCCGCCAGGCTGGGTGCCGTTGGCGTGTAGCGCCGCATGCGTCTGCTCCGTGGCGATCGCCAGGCCCACCGCCTCGCGAGCCACCTGCAGCGCGTCCAGGCCGGCCGTGCCGGTCCAGCTCGGGCCTCGGAGGTGGAACACGTCCTCCCGCGACAGCACCGTGGTGCGGCCGCCAAGATCGGTCACCCGGTAGGTGAGCGTGTAGTCGGCCGCCTGCTCGATCGCGAAGCTGCCCGGCACCAGTGGGATCAGCTCGCGCGGCGCGCCACGGATCCGGCCGATGTAGGCGCAGCCGTTCCCGAGCAGAACGGCATGGAACATCATGACCTGTCGGAACTCGAATGACGTCATCCACTCGTTCGGCCGGCGCGATAGCAGCCGGTAGGCCGGATGGTCCTTCGCCAGCTCCTTCGAGCCGTCGGCCTTCTCTCGGTACAGTTTCAGCGGCACCTGCGCGATGCCGTCGGCCAGGACGCGCAGGCAGGCGAACACCGTCGATACCTTCAGCGCACTGTCGACGTTGACCGACACGCCAGCGCGCGAGTTCTGCTGGCCGAACAGCGCCGACCAAGTCAGGCCGGATACGTCGGCCGCCTTGGTCTCGCGGCGCCGCAGGCCGGACGCCAGGGAGCCGAACAATCCTGCCATCAGCTCGCCGCGCGATTGCCAAGCGCAATCATCAGGGTGCCGACAATCAGCAGAATGCCCGCGGTGATGAAACCGGCGGGCGGGTAGATCATCCAGGCGCCGTAGGAAACGAGGCCGACACCGCCGAGGCCGGCGACATCACGCATCAGTCCGGGCATCGCCACTGCGACGACACGCAGGGCGGCACCCAGCAACTTCATCATGGTTCCCCCCTACAGAACGAGCAGTTCGTGGTTTGGGTGTAAATGGGTGCCTATTTGGGTCTGCCCAAATGGGTGTAAATGGGTGTATATTTGGGTGTGACCCAAGCTAGGCTTAATACCGAGACGATCCTCATCACCCCGGAGATCCTCGGGCTGATCGCCGAAATCGATGAGTTCAAAGGCGCATGGCGCGCGCTGGGCACATTGGCGCCCGAACGACTCTCAGCGCTCCGCCGCGTCGCCACCATCGAAAGCATCGGCTCCTCGACTCGCATCGAAGGAAGCAAGCTCTCCGACCGGGATGTCGAACGACTGCTCGCCAATCTGCAGATCAAGTCCTTCGCCACCCGCGACGAACAGGAGGTCGCCGGCTATGCCGAGGTGATGGAGCTCGTCTTCCAAGCCTGGGAAGACATCCCAATCACCGAGAACCACATCAAGCAACTGCACCGCGATCTCCTCGCCCACAGCGAAAAGGACGCATGGCATCGCGGTAACTACAAGACGTCCTCGAACAGCGTTGCCGCATTCGACGAGGACGGCAAACAGATCGGCATCGTGTTCGAGACCGCGACACCCTTCGATACGCCGCGCCTCATGACGGAACTCGTCGCCTGGCTGACTTCCGAGCGCGAGCAACGACGATTGCACCCGCTTCTCGTAATCGCCGTATTCGTCGTGGTTTTCCTTGAGATCCATCCCTTCCAGGACGGCAACGGGCGACTGAGCAGGATCCTGACGACGTTGCTTCTGCTGCAGGCGGGGTATGCCTACGTTCCCTACAGCTCGCTCGAAAGCGTCATCGAGCAGAGCAAGGAAGGCTATTACCTGGCTCTTCGCCAGACACAAGGAACGATCCGTAGTGCCGCTCCAAACTGGCAACCATGGCTGAACTTCATCCTCCGCGCCCTGCAGCAGCAGATGAAGCGTCTTGCCAAAAGGATCGAGCGCGAGAAGATCGTTCTCTCCAGCCTTCCCGACCTGTCGTTGCGCATTCTCGATCATGCACGCGAACATGGACGCGTCAGCATGGGCGACATCATCAAACTGACCGGTGCCAGCCGGAACACCTTGAAGCAGCAATTCCGGCAGCTTGTCGAAAAGCGACACCTTGCCAAGCATGGCGGCGGGCGAACGACATGGTACACGCTGCCGTAAAGGTCCTGCGAACTACTGGGTCGCCTCCTGCGCCACGACCATCAAGAAGCGACATGATGTAACGCGGTCCGTCATTTCAACATTCTGACCGTATGCGCTTAATGTATGAGCAAACTGCAGGAGAGCTTCGGATGGTCTTCAAGACAATTCTAGTCGATTGCGATGCGGACGAAGCGGTTGCGCATCGTCTCGAGCTTGCTGTCGCGTTGACGGAGCGATTCGGCGCCCACCTCATCGTGCAACATGCACGACCGCCCTTCGTAGCGCCAGCCACCGCCGACGGCGGCTTTCTGATGGATGACCTCTATCGTGCCTTCGAAAGCGAGATTGCGGCCCAGCAGGGTGTCGCCTTCGCTGCATTCAACAAGGCCGTCAAAGGCCAGGGTATCGCCGCCGAGTGGCGGCTCGTCGATGGCTACTCCGACAACGCCTTGGTCATCTCGGCACGTTACGCGGATTTAGTCGTAGTTGGGCAGCGGCCACCTGCGTCTGCTGGACTAACTTCGACGCCGTCCGACCTTGCCGAGAACACCGCACTTGCCTCTGGCCGCCCGGTTATTGTCGTTCCCCATGGCGGCGTTTCAACGCCACCGGGCAAGAAGATAATGCTGTGTTGGAATGCCAGCCGTGAGTCGACCCTTGCGGCGACCAATTCTTTGCCGTTCTTGAAGTCAGCCGAGGAAGTCATTGTTCTTACAGTGGATGCCACGCAATCGTCGTCCGGCCACGGCTCGGAGCCCGGTGCCGATGTCGCCCTATGGCTCAGCCGCCATGGTGTAAAGGTGAAGGTCCAGCGAGAGATATCTATCGATGACGACGTCGGCGATGTGATCCTTTCGCGTGCCCGCGACTATGGCGTCGATTTGATCGTGATGGGCGTGTATGGCCATTCACGGGTTCGGGAATTCGTACTGGGCGGTGCGAGCCGCTCGATACTCGCCGGCATGACCGTTCCCGTCCTTATGGCGCACTAGCTGGATCCGCCCCAATGCCGTTAGCCTACTCTAGAGAACGAGCATCTCGCTCGATCGGAGATAGGACCTGCCGGCAGGCTGCGGGTTCATCGCCATCAGCGCCACAGCATTGAACGCTGCCATCAGCGGATCGATCTTGGCCGTGCCCGACGCCTGCTTCGTGATGACGATGGCATTGCCCTTGGGCTCGACCTTCGCGTTGCCCACCGCCCAAGCCATCAGTGCCGTTCCGCCGTGAATCAACGTGCCGTCGGCCAGCTTGCGCTCTGCCGTCTTGATCGCACCGGTGAGCTTCCAGCCCTGCGTGATGCCGACCACCCGGTCGTTGCCGGCGATTCCGACCTCTGCCAGGGCGTCCACGATGGCGCCGACGCCGAATGGATCGAGGCCGACCGAACCCAGCTTGCCGCTTTCGTCGATCCGCTCGGCCACGGCCGCGATCTCGGCGATGTCGTCGCCGAGGTTGGTTACGATCCGTAGATCGTCGGCGGCCTCGAAGTCTCGAAGCACCGAGGCCTCGCTCTTGCGCCGTTCCAGCACCGAACCGTGCGCCCAGGCTCGCGACCACAGTAGCCACTGTCGGGTGACGGCGTCGCGGCCCAGTACCGCCAGGCCCAGCAGATCATCAAGCCCGCCGCCGTCGATGCCGATCACCACCACCTCGCTACGCTCCAGCAGAGCGTCCAAGGTGAGTGACCTATCCGCAGCCCGCTGCCAGAGGTCCGCGCCGACCCATCGATCGGACCGCAGGGCCAACCCGATCTCGATGTTGAGATGCTGGGAGGCCCAGCGAATGATCTCGCCCTGTCCCTTGGCCTTCGCCTGGGCCCAGTCGTCCTCCAGCCGCTTGATGGTGACCGACCGGTCCCGATTGGGCGTCACCATCCACCAGTTGCGCGAGTCCTGCCACGCCGGCGGATCCGCCGGATCGTTGGCGATATCCTCCGGGAACTCGTAGAGCACCGGCAGCATCGCTCCCTGGGCTTTACCGTCCCGAATGGCGCGCGCCACCATCAACTCTGCTCGAAACGCACCTCGCGGCGGCTCATCTGACTGCGTGGTGATGAACACCAGGAAGCCCTCGGGATTGGGCAGCAGGCCGCCCCGCAGCTGGCCGATGATCCGTTCCGCCGCCGCCACCTTGGCAATCTCGTGCAGTTCATCGAGCAACACGCCTGTCGGCTTCACGCCGGTCAGCACCGTGGTGTCGAACGCCTTGATCTCCAGCGTCGCTTTCGTCCGCCGGTCGGTGATCTTGCGCAGGTGCTCCTGCACGTGCAGGCGCTTCCTGAGAAACTCGTCCGGGTCCTTGTCGACCATACCCAGCGCCTGGCTGAAGGCGATGTGCGCCAGCGACACCGTGGGCGCGACCAGCAGCAACTCGGCTCGCGGACGCTCGTTCATAAGCAGCGTCGTCACCATCAGCGCAGCGGCGTAGGACGTCTTCGAGCTCTTCTTCGGCGCCAGCAGGAAGATCTCCCGGATCATCCGCTCCCGAGCGACCGGATCGAACGAGCCGTGCAGGGCACCAACGATCTCGCGGAACCAGTCTGCACCCGCCTCCGCGAGCGCCGGCGTGCCGATTACATCTGGCAGACGCAGCTTGTTGAAGATCGCTACCGCCCGGGCCGCCTGCGCACGATCGAGGTGCGGCAGATCGGGCAGCAGCGACCGGCCATTGCGGATGCGCTCCCGCCAATCTGGGACCGCCAGCGACCATGGCTGCATGTCAGTTGACCAGGCGACCCCACTCGCTGTCGGCGCCCGCAGTCAGCGCGTCACGCTCAGCAGCCTCCTTCTTGCCCAGCGTCTCCTCCATCCGCTTCGGCGCGTACTCCGACCAGCCGGCGCGCACCTTCAGCCAGAAGATCGCCGCCGACAGGCCTTCCCGGGTCGGCTTGCACGCCATGGTGAACAGGTTCTGCGCCACCTTTGCCGTCGCCTTGATGCCTCCCAGTTCGATCTGGTCGGCGTAGTGGAACCGGAGCGTCTTGGGGTCAATGCCAATCAGGCGGGCGATCTCGTCCTGGGGGATGCCGAAGCCAGACAGCGATTCCACGAGGTTACGGGTCTCGTCGGTCGGCACATGCGCCGGACGGCCGGCGCGGGTGTTAGTCACAGTTGATGTCCTTAAGTGGCCAGCCCTCGCAGGGCGTTGGCTGGGGTTGAGCGCAAATTCAGTGCTCGTGATCAGGTAGGCCGCTTGCCATCTTTCTTGTTCGGCGCTTGACTGCGTCCGTCAGAAACTGTCGAGGACAGAATGGCCCGCATCCCACTCCTGCAGGAAAATGATCCTGATCTCTCTGTCGACAGTCGTGCCTTCCTTGAGCAGTCCGGCAAGGCGCGCGGCAAGATGCTCAATCTCTACCGAGCCCTGGCGAACAGACCTGAAGCGGGACGAGCCTTTTCCGAAATGGTTCGGACTGTTTATCGATCCGGCTCCAGTCTGCCTCCGAAGGATGCCGAACTCGCCTACCTTACGGCGACCGTCGTCAATAATTGCTATTATTGAATTCCCACGCACACAGTGCTCGGTCGGAGCATCGGACTTACTGAAGAGCAGATGGGCCATCTCGGCGACGACCCCCTGCCGGAAGGGCTCTATCCGCCATCGCAAACAGCGATCGTCAGATACGCTCAGAAATCAACACGGTTGGAGCCTATCGATGACGAGACTTATGGCGACCTTGCCAGGTACTTCACGAAGCAGCAGATCATCGACATCTGCCTGACCGTGGGTCTGAGCAATATGGTCAACCGATTTCACGCTACCTTCCAAACCGACCTTGATGATGCGACCAGCGAAGAAGCTATCCGTGGGGATATGATCGCTGGCAGCTGCCCCATTCCAAGACCGAAGCCGCCTGGGTGACCTTCGGCGCGTAACCATCCCCAAAGCATTGCACTGCATCAATTTGATTCCAAGCCATGTCAGCAAGGCGCGGAGTATTGCTCGATCAGGTCGAGATATGCATGAGTACCCGTTGATTGCTGCTTTCTACCAGCAGACCATTCTTGGTACTGCTATTGGCACCGGGGGATGCGATGGAAGAGTTCATTCGTAAATCCAATATCCGACAATTTCGCAAGCAGCTTGCGGAATGCACCGATACCAGCCAACGCAAGATCCTTGAGCGGCTGCTTCAAGAACAGGAGTCTCTAGGGCAGCTAGCATTCAAGCCGTCTACAAAGGCTTCATCTGAAGCTAAGTCCTAAGATATCGGTACGTGTGTCGCCAGCTGTCCAGTTGACTCCTGCCAGCGCCTCACGACCACATCGACGTAGCGCGGATCGAGCTCGAGGAGGCGAGAGCGCCGGCCTGTTCGTTCGGCTGCGATCATGGTCGTGCCCGAGCCACCGAACACGTCGAGCACGATGTCCCGGCTCTTCGACGAGTTTCTGATGGCGCGCTCGACCAGGGCCACCGGCTTCATCGTCGGATGCAGATCGTTCTTCACCGGCTTGTCGAAGAACCAGACGTCGCCCTGATCGCGCGCGCCGCACCAGTAGTGATCGGCGCCGTCCTTCCAGCCGTAGAGGATCGGCTCGTACTGGCGCTGGTAGTCAGCACGGCCGAGCGTAAACGTGTTCTTGGCCCAGATCACGAAAGTCGACCACTTGCCGCCGGTCTCGCGAAACGCCCTCTGCAGCGTGTCGAGTTCCGATGACGACATGCAGATGTAGATCGCGCCTTTGGTGACCGCGAGCATGTTGGCGCTGGCGGCGTGGAGAAGGGTTTCGAACCCCTCGCCCAGCGCATCGTTCAGGATCGGCCGGTTCTTGCCGCGCAGCTTGTCCTTGGCCGAATTGGCGTAGTTCACGTTGTAGGGCGGGTCGGTGAACGCCATGTCGGCCAAGTCGCCGTCGAGCAGCTTCTCGACGTCGGCGCGAACCGTCGCATCGCCGCATAGCACGCGGTGCTCGCCGCAGATCCACAGGTCGCCGGGTTTGCTGATTGGCTCAGCCGGTGGCTCTGGCACCTCGTCGGGATCGCCCTCGCCCGCGTTATCCAAGAGCAGCTTGCCAAGCTCAATCTCGCCGAAGCCCGTCAGGCCCATGTCGAAGCCCATCGCTTTCAGATCGCCAAGCTCGACCGGCAGCAGCTCGGTATCCCAGCCGGCGTTCAAGGCTACTTTGTTGTCGAGAATGACGTACGCTCGCCGCTGCGTGTCGGTCCAGCCGGTCGCCACCATTACCGGCACCTCGGTAAGCCCGAGGCTCTGCGCGGCCAGGACGCGGCCGTGGCCGGCGATGATCGTGCCCTGCTCGTCCACAAGAAGCGGAAAAGTCCAGCCGAATTCCCGGATCGACGCCGCGATCTGCGCGATCTGCCCGGGGCTGTGGGTGCGGGCGTTGCGGGCGTACGGGACCAGGCTCTCCAGGGGCCGGCGCTCGACGCGATCCGCCGGCCATACCGGGCTCGGTGTCGGTACAGGGGCCGGTTTCCGGCCCGTACGGCGCGTTGCAGCCGTCTTAGCAGTCATCGTTGCCTTTCATGACAGGGCCCCGAAACGGGCCCTTTCTTGGAGGTATTGGCAGACGGGAAAAATTCTCTGCGTGAGCCCCACGCCGGCAGCCGGCCCCAAAGGTCCCAAGGATCATGCTCCCCCCGGCCTCCAAGCCGTGCGCTTCGAGCGCTCGACGGCGGTCTTTGCTCCATGATGTGACATGCACATCAGCATCGTGTTGCTCCGCTCCAGCGGCGCGCCGCCATCCTTCAGCTCGACGATATGGTCGACGATGGCGCCGCGTTGCGTGCAGCCTTGTACCTGGCATCGCCCTCGTGCCTCACGGCGCACACGGTCACGAAGCGCGATCCACGCGGCCGACGAGTAGAACGGGTCTGCGACCTTCGACGGTAACGCCGCCGTCTGTAGGCTGAGCGTCGGCACGCGCGGTCGCAGCGCCTGTAATCCCATGGTCGTGATGCTCCGCAGAAAGCAATTCGATGATCGGCTTGTTTGCTTGGCTCGTGCCGCGAACGAAGCGCTTATGCGGTCACCAACGACGGAGACCGACATGCGCCGCACCGCCCTCGACGCCTACATCGCCAAGAAGAGCGAGATCGACACGATGCTCGCGCGCCTCACGGCGCTGAGCGACGACCACTTCAACGTCGGCCCCGACGAGGTCGACTGGGGCCACGTCGGCACTCTCGCCCACTACGGCGACCTGCTGAAGCGCATCACCGACAGCGCCTTCAGCGAAGGCGAGTACGCAGAATAGCAACTGACCGGGCTTCCAGCCCCGACCGGCTACGGCTGGCGGGGCTCCGGTCAGTAGGAGCCGCGACGGTCGCGGCCCGCAATCAGGAGCGACGACCATGGCCAAAGCCACCCGCAAGCAGACCACCACCAAGACCGCCAAGCGCACCACAACGAAGGCCGCGCCCGCCGAAGCAAAGGCTCTACGGCCCGCCAGCAAGCAGGCCCGGCTGATCGAGATGCTACGCCAGCCAGAGGGCGTCACCATCGACGAGATCGTGAAGGCGCTCGACTGGCAGGCCCACACGGTGCGCGGCGCGATGTCAGGCGCTCTCAAGAAGAAGCTGGGGCTCGCGATCGAGTCCGAGAAAATCGACGATCGCGGCCGCGTCTACCGCATCGCCGGGTAAACCGAGCGATCGCCGAACCGGCGACTGCGTCGCGGCGTGGTCGCCGGTTTGTCGTTCGAAGTGTCGGTGCCTAACGCCACCCACGCCTCTCCCGAGTATGGCAAGAAATCTAACCGATCTGATCAAATCTGTCTGAGCGAAAAGTGTCTGCAGACAAGTCTTCTGGGCTGTGCGGAAGTAGCCTTCCAGACGAATGGTTCACTTAGCCTTAGGCGAACTCCCTCTTCTTGATTGTCGGCTTCTTACACGCCCCTTCAGCAATACCAGCAATCGCGATACGCCGGCGTCGACCTCAGGCGATCCAGATGTTGTCGATGAACCACCAGCCGGTATTCTGGACGCCGTTGCCACTGAAGGCGCCGTCCGTCACCGTCACCTCGAACCGGTCGACGCCCGCGAAGTCGAGCTCGACCGTCGTCGGGCTCGGCGCCACGCCGTGTGACTGGCGGTACACTTCCACCCCATTGTTGAAGCCCACGAAGTCGACCGACGTGACCCCGTTCAGCTGCCAAATGTCGAGCCGATCGACGGAGAAGTCGGACCCGTCGATTCGCGCCATCGTCGATTGCTTGCCAGCCCAGCCATTGTAGACCGCGCTGCCAGTGCCGTACCAATCCGCGAGGACATGGTAGAAGGATCCGGTAGCCTGCCAGTCGAAGCCTGCGTAGGTGTCGATCCGACCGGCGACGAACGAGAAATCGATATGTTGCGTGCCTACGACATCGATCGCCTCGTCGACGTCGGTGACGCGTACGAATATATCTTGGAAGTCGCTCGCGCCCTGGCTATCCGTCGCCGTCACGCGCACTTTGTACAGGTCGTCGTTGCCCGGATCTGTGAACTCGAAGTCGGGCGGCGCCGCGAAGGCAAGGGCCCCGGTTGAGGCATCGATCGTGAAGAAGCCGTTGTCAAAGCTACCATCGGGGTTCGCACCGATCGAGAAGGTAACGGCCTGGCTCTCAGGATCTTCCGCAGTCAGGATCAGAAAGGCGCCGGTCGTGTTTTCCGCTACCAGGACGGCGCTCTGCGGCGTGGCGCCGACGGTGGTCGTGATAGCCGGCGCGTCATTGGCACCCACGACGTCGATCGTGACGGACTGGCTGGCATGACCGCCGTGGTTGTCGCGGACGGTGACTTGGTAGGTGGCGGTCAGCGTCTCTCCTGAAGCCAGCATCTGCACCGCCGAGGAGGCCAGGGCGAAGTCCCACTGGTAGGTGCCGCTGCCCGAACCCTGAGTCGCCTGGGTCAGCGTCGCGGTCAAGGCGTTGTCTAGCAAGCCCGCCAGCGTCGTCGAGAGGGCGCCACCACTTGACAGTGTCGCATCCTGGAGCGCGGCCGTGATGACATGACTGTCGGCGAGGTCGACGTCGGTGAAGGCACCAAGTCCGCTTGCCGAAAGTATCGGCGCGACATCCTCCCCGAACGACCGTGTGCTGTTTGGTGTCACCACAACAGGCGCATCGTTGGCACCGGTTACGGTCAGCGACACGGTTCGCGTATCGGTCGCGCCGTGCTCGTCGGCCACCGTGACGGTGAAGGTGTCGACCGCGGTCTGGCCAGCCGCGAGCTGCTGGACCGCGGCGGATCCATTGGCCAGCGCGTAGGTCCACGTCCCGCTCTGCTCGACGTACAGGGTGCCGTAGGTCCCGGCTTGGCTGGACGACACGAACTGCGGCGAGGCAGCGATGAATTCTGCGCGTGTCCACACCTCGTCGTCACCGGCGTAGCCCGGAGTCTCGGTACCGAAGATCCGCGCCGTCTGTAGCAGCGTCAGCGTGCTCAGCACGACGCCTCCGCCGAGGAAGTCGAACGATGCCGTCAGGACGCCGGTGTTTGCTTCGTGCGCCAGCCGAAGCACGACCTGATCGGCCCCCTGCGGCGGCATCAGCGGCACCCCCTGAATGTTTGTAACGGTGTCGGCAGCGAAATCTAGCTCGCGTAGCTGGATGCGGTTAATCCCGTCGGCGCCCTGACGGACGACCAGCTCGATCACGTCGTCGCCCGGCTGATCGGGTGGCGTTCCGGTACCGCCGATCAGGCGGTCGCTCAGGCGGATACCATAGTACTCACGCGTGGCGTCAGGGATCACCAGGTCAAACCGGCCCTCGACGACGAAATCGTCGTCGATCTTCAGGCCGCGCGCCAGATCGTTCGGGTTGATGTCGGATCGCACGCGCGCGAGCTGACCAACGAAGGGATCGTTCGTTCCGACGCCTTGCACCGGGATGGCCTGGTCGGAGTCGAGGACGACGCGGCCGTCTGCCTCGGACATGGCCCCGGCCATGGTGTAGGTGGTCGGCAGACCTCCCGGGAAGTCGGGCGACCGCGGCGGGGCCAAACCGTCCCCGAAGCCGTCCTCGAAAAACGCGCTGCCGTTCTTTTCGATTCGGAAGTTGTCGAGCGAGAAGGTGTAGTCGGCCGTCCGCGCCGGGTTGCCGCCGGCGACCGACCACGTCAGGACGGCGCCGGCGTCGGGGTCGGCGGCCACCAGTGTCCCCGACGCGGTCACGGGCCCGTCCTCGCGCACTACGCCGGCGTCAGCCCCGGAGACGATGCGCGGGCCGTCGTTCGTGCCGACGAGAATGACCTCTATCGTCTGGACGGCGCTGCCGCCCTGGCCGTCGTCGATCGTCACGTCGTAGGCCTGCGTGACCATCTGTCCCGCTGCAAGGCCATCGAGCGCGTCGTCGGCGACCTCGAACGTCCAGGCGACCGTTCCGGTCAACGAATCGACGGCGCCGAGGGAGAGCGCGCCGAGGTAACCGGCGCCTTGGGCAGTGACGGTCGCGGTGTGCGTGTCGGACACGTCGAGGTCGCTGAACGAGATGGCACCGTCGGCCGTCAGCGTCGAGACGCTCTCGCCCGGCGCGCCGTCGGCGATCTCCGTCAGCATCACCGTCGCTGGTGGCGAGGTGATGACCGGTGCGTCGTTGCTGCCCGTTATCACGATCGTCACCACGCCAACGCCCGCCGCGCCACTGCCGTCGGTCGCCTCGATCGAGTACTGCAGGCGAAGCGTCTCGCCGCTCGCGAGATGGTCGAACGTCGTGCCGGCCGCATCGAAGCTCCAGCCCAGATTGCCTGCCGCTCCAGGATCCGCCGCGAGGACGGCGGCGTTGAGCGTCAGGAACGACCGAAGCTGGGCTTCGGTGAGCGGGCCGGCTGATCCCTCCGCCACCGTGACGCCGGTAACGGCAAGCGCGGCCTGGTCCGACAGGTCGGAGTCGCTGACGCTCAGCGTGCCGCTCGCCACCAGGCTTCCCGTCTGCTCGGCCAGCACAGCGCCCGACGAGTCACCGGCCCGCGCCTCGATGACCGGCGCGTCGTTGGTACCGGTCAGTGTGACGGTGACGGACTGGCTGGTGCTGCCGCCGTGCCCGTCGGCGATCGTCACGAGATAGACCTGGGTCAGAGTCTCACCGGCGCCCAGGTTGTCGAGCAGGGCATCGTCGATCGAGAAATTCCAGCCAACGGCGTTGCCGTCCTGGTCAAGCGCGCCAAGGGTGAAGGAACCGCGATAGTCAGCTCCCTGGGCAACGAAGCTGGCCTGGTGCAGGTCGCCGGTGTCGGCGTCCGAGAAGCTGATCACACCGCTGACAACGTGCGTCGTGGCGTTCTCGCCGGCGGCTCCATCGGCAACCTCGATCAGGGTGGCCGACTGGAGGGCCGAAGTCACCGTCGGCGCGTCGTTAGTCCCCGTCACGGTGATCGTGGCCGTGGCAACGCTGATCGCGCCGTTCGCCATCCGGATCGAGTAGGTGAAGCTGTCGCTCCAGGCATCGCCGGCGCCCAAGGCCTCGATCGTTGCCGTGATACCGGACAGGTCGTAGGCGATGCGGCCATCGGCCGTGATGGCGATACGGGCGCCGCTTTCGAGCGTCTGCCATTCGAGGACGCCGCTCTGCACCGTGCGCTCGTCGCCGGGCCTCGCAGGGTCCTGCTGGCGTGCCGACCACAGCACGCGGGCGTTGCCCCCGAGGTCGTTCTCAAGGACGTCGAGCAGATAGAGCGTGCCTCCATCCTCGTTTGTCGTGTAGTTGTCGTCGCGCGCCTGCGGCGTGTTGCCCACGGCGACCGAATGACCCTTGGACTTGCCCGACATGTGCCCCTCCTCCTGTCAGGGAGAAGGCTAGGCAAAGCTTCGCGGTCCGCCGTCACGCAGTTGGATGACGGCGGAATATTTCCCGCCGTCTAAGCTTTAGGGTCGGACGACAGGCAGCAGGGCGAGTTGGCGGACCACGCCGATTTGCGACGAGACGCCGATCTTGAGCATGGCCCGAGCCAACAACGTACGCACGGTATGATAGCCGGTGCCGGTGGCACGGGCGATCTGCCGAGGGCCCTCGCCGGCAGCGATGCGCGCGACGACGCGCGCCTCCGCCGGAGTCAGGCCAAACAAGTCGCGCAGAGCTTCGCCGTCGGCTGCTGGCACGAGTTCGGGATCCGCGACGAAAGCCATTGCCGCCGTCGAGGCGGCGGTCAGCGCCACGCGGTCGCGGCCAACCGGCGTCACCAGCACGGTATAGGGCAGCCGGCCGGACGGGCGCGGGATGCTGACATAGCCGCCAGCGCCGCCAGCGCCGCCGCCGGAAGAGGTGCGGATGGCGCGCAGCAACAGATCGCGTAGCCGGCGGTCGGCCGCCGTCGCCTCCGCCACCAGCCGGCCGCCGGCCGTGCCCAGCCCGTCGCCGGCGCGGAGCACGTGTTCGGCCAGCGCGTTGGTGCGTCGCACGCGCAGCTCGCTCGACACCTCGATCAGGCCCCAGGGCAGGACCGCTTCCACCGGCGACCATGTGTCCGCCTGCGGCGCTGCTGCGAGGCGCAGGCGCCGCGCGATGTCGAGTGCGCGGTACAGATGAGGCTTGAGGTGGTCGAGGGCGCGCATCGTCTCGTCGCTGAAGTCGCCATCCCGACGGGTACGGTGCAGGGCGACCACGCCTACGCCCGTCTCCAGGTCATCGACGACGCCGCAGCAGTAGAAGGCATTGTTGCCGTAGAGGCGCGAGAATTCGTTGTAGTAGTAGCTGCGCTCGAACACGCTGTCGGAGACTGCCTCCGATCCCCGGGCCGCACGTCCCCGAATGCCGCGCTTGACCGACTCGTGATGCCACAGGTCGTGCGCCGCAAACTCGCGGACATATGCCTCGACGGCCTGCGGCGTCGTCATCCTGACAAGCGAGTCGATGGTCCCGTCGTTGTTTTTCACGAACACCGAGGCGGTAGTCGCGCCGATGGCACCCTTGAGCCGCTCGCCAACCTCGAGCCATGGCACGCGGCTCAGCGCCGCGTCGTAGATCTCGCCGACCAGCTCATCTAGCTGCCGGCCCTTGTCGATCAGGCGCGCCATCGAGCCGAACCCACTGTGCCGGTCGTCGGACGAGGCAGCCGCGCTAGCCATCTCGACCCATCCGGCCGGTCGTGCGATCTGATGTTACGCATTTTATGCATCATGAAGCCCACCCTTTAGGCCTCTGTCGCTCTTCGAACATTATGACCTGACTCGCTTCCTCAGGCCATGGCTCGAGAGCGAAACAATCAGCAATCTCGTCAGAGTTCTGAGCTTGGAAACATCAGAAATGATTTCAATTGCTGTCAAAACTCACGGCGGAAGCTGACTTAGAGAAACTGTCGGAGGCTCTATCCCACCCAGCCTTGAGCCATGGAAAGCTGCATCCCCCACACTGCATGCGCTTCCGAATGGCGATGGCCGATTGTCCCCAAGCAGCCGGCCATCGCGCCTCGGCCTGCCATGAACGAAGCCTTTACCAGGCAGCGCGTAAACCGCGTCCGCTCCGGACCCGGGCAATCGTCGACCGCCGCCCAAGACGTTCCAGCCCACCACAGCCATTGAGCCGCCACGCGATGAGGCAAAGCGCATAGAGCCAATGCTCATGTGCCGCGGCCCGAGCCAACCCCACCCGCCAACAGACGTCCTTCCAGCGCATGCCGCCGGCCCGCAGCCAGACAATCTTCGAGTCCATGGGCTCGAGCCAGGCGAACCATTGCAACACCTCCTCCATCCGGTCGATCGCGGCTGCAGACGGTGGCGGCAGCCGCATCGGCTCCGCGCTCTGGCCGACCAGGTCCGAGAACTCGACGAACATCTGCGGCCACGTGCTGAAGTAACCTTGGCCCCGTTGCGCGGGAAGCCGCCGCAGGACGGCGGCCGCCTCGATCAGCCGCTCCTCGACCATCTCCGGCGTCCAGTCAGCCATGTCGCGTCTCCTGTGGTTGCCAGCGATCACCAGCTTGAACTGCGGCAGGAACTCGAAGAAGTCCTGCCGCATGAAGCGGGCCTTGATCGGGTCGCTGCCGGTCATGCCAGTGGCTGCCGGTCCAGACCAGCCATTGACCCCACGCGGCCACGAAGCGCCAGTCGTCACCGTTGCGGCGCGTGAACTCCAGCGCCAGCGCATCCTCGGTGTATTGCGGCAGCGGCG
>JBKBLH010000035.1:0-44237 GCA_046296475.1 Reyranella sp. | reverse complement strand
TTCGCGTTACCGCGGATATTACGGCTCCGGAATCGACTCTGCTGCGAACACCTCCGGTCGACCGCCGCTTACGCTGGCATCGAAAGGATAGGCCCTCGCTGCCGAGTCCCAGCGGGTTGGCCGGGAGGGACTCACGCTATCAACGGAGGCTCTGGCAGCCTCACAGGCGCCAGAGAGTCACGCCCTCTGGTGTATCGGCACGGTCGAGCAGTCCCGTTACGTCTGCGACGAAGCCTCCCGCAGCGGCCTTCAACAGGGGCTTGACCATCGACCAGCCACCCTCTCGGTAGTCGCGATGGGCAACCGCGAGGACCACGGCATCGGCGGGTTTGAGTTCCTTGAGCGGCGTCAGACCGAGGTCGTACTCCTCGCGCAGGAGCCCCCCATCGGCCATCGGGTCATGGAGCTGTACCGTGATCCCGAAGTCCTCGAGTTCGCGTACGATGTCGACCACACGGGTGTTGCGGATGTCGGGTACGTTCTCCTTGAACGTCACGCCCAGTACCGTGACGACCGGACGGCCGTTTCCCGAATGCCGCATCACGTTGCGCACCACCCGGTTGGCCACGTGCAAGCCCATGCTGTCGTTGACCCGGCGGCCTGAGTGAATGACGTGGGGGTGATAGCCCACTTCCTCGGCCTTGTGGGCGATGTAGAAGGGGTCGACCCCGATGCAATGGCCGCCGACTAGCCCCGGCTTGAAGGGCAGGAAGTTCCACTTGGTGCCGGCTGCCTCCAGCACGTCGCGCGTATCGATCCCGAGGCGATCGGAGATCAGGGCCACCTCGTTGATTAAGGCGATGTTGACGTCGCGCTGGGTGTTCTCGAGGACCTTCGCGAATTCGGCGACCTTGATCGATTCGGCCCTGTGCGTACCGGCCGCTACGACCGCCCTGTAGGTGGCATCGACGATGTCTAGCGTCTGGGGCGTGTCGGCCGAAACGATCTTCAGGATGGTGTCGAAGCGGCGCTCCTTGTCCCCGGGATTGATGCGTTCCGGGGAGTAGCCGACGTTGAAGTCGGATTTCCATTTGAGGCCGGAAGTCGTCTCCAGGACGGGAATGCAGATGTCTTCGGTTACACCAGGAAAGACAGTGGACTCGTAGACGACGATATCGCCGCGCTTGAGCGTCCGGCCGATGGTCGCGGAGGCGCCTTTCAGGGGACCGAGGTCGGGTTGCTTGCTGGCATCGATCGGCGTCGGTACGGTGACGATGTGGAAGTCGGCCGCTGCGAGGTCCTGGGGATCCGAAGAGTAGCGCAGACCGGCCGCCTGGAGACGTGCGGGCTCGACTTCCCCCGTCCGGTCGTGACCGCGGGAGAGTTCGGCGATGCGGCGGCCATCGATGTCAAAGCCCAGGACCTGGTAGCCGGCCCCGCCGAAGCCGACGGCTACCGGCAGGCCTACGTAGCCCAGCCCGATGACGGAAATATGCCGTTTCATTCGATCCATTTCTCACAGCTCCTGCTGGTGCCGGCATCCCTCGTCCAGCGGTCTTTCACGGTAGGTGGCTCTCCGCGCGTGATCGGCCGCAATTGGCCGATCGTGGTCGCAGGATAGAGCACGAAATTCGGGACGATCCAGTCAATGCCCAGTACGCTAACACGACTCGTGCTCGATCCGGCGATACGAGGGGACGACTGCCAACAGTGCGGCGAGCGCGCGGGCGCGGGCTGCGCCGATGCCCTTCCCAAATCATGTGACGGTCAGCGACCGGCGATCGTGCTGACGAAAGAGGTACTGCTGCGAACCTTCGGCAGTTCCTCGGCCACCGCGTCGATTACGGCATCGATCTGCTCGGGCGTATGCTCCGACGTGACGAAGAACCGGAGTCTTGCCTGGTTCTCGGCAACGCCCGGGAAGACGGCTGGCACCACGTTGAATCCGCGCTCGAGCAGGCGCTCGGACAGCACCACCGTCTGCGGTGAGTTGCCGATGATGACCGGGACGACGGAGGCGCCAATGCTCAAGCCCGTGTCGAGGCCACGCGCCTTGGCTTTCTCGAGCAGGGCCTGCCCGTTGCGACGGAGAGCTGCCGCCCGCCAGGACTCTCGCATCATCACGTCGACGGCGGCCTTCGCCGCCGCAGCCACAGGTGGCGAGAGTCCGACGCTGAAGACGAAACCCGGCGACGTGTACTTGAGCAGTTCGATGAGGGCGCGGCTTCCCGCGATATAGCCGCCGGCTGCCGCCAGCGTCTTGCTGAGCGTGCCCATCCAGATCTCGACTTCGGCCGGATCGACGCCCTGTTCCTCGGCAACACCGCGACCCGTACGGCCGAGCGCGCCGGTCGCATGTGCCTCGTCGACCATCAGCCAGGCATTGTAGCGGCGCTTCAGCTTGATCAGGCCCGCGAGGTCCGGGACGTCGCCGTCCATGCCGTATAGCCCTTCTACGACGACCAGCGCGCGTCGATAGCGTGCCCGGTTGAGCCGGAGTGCGCGTTCCATCGCATCGAGGTCGTTGTGCGGGCAGAGTATGCGCTTGGCGCCCGACAGTTTGGCACCCTCGACGATGCTGTTGTGAATGACGGCGTCCGCTACGATGAGGTCTTCCGGTCCCAACAATTCGCCAATGACCGATACGTTCGTGCCGTGGCCGCTGACGAAGGCGATGGCATCCTCGGTTCCGCTCAGTCGGGCTAGCGCGGCCTCCAGATCGCGATGGACCTGCCTTTCACCGGCCGAGAGCCGGCTGGCCGACACCGAGGTGCCGAACCGGTCGATCGCGTCCTTTGCCGCTGCGGCGATGTCGGGATGTCCGTTCAGGCCGAGATAGTCGTAAGAGGAGAAGTTCGCGATCGTGCGCCCGTCGATCGACGTCGTACTGCCCGCGCGGCCGTCGTGCAGGCGGTAGAAGGGATTTCCGATCTTCGTGATATCGCCGACTGCCTTCCAGATTTTGAGGATCTCGTACTCGGGGAGCGTCGTGAAATCGAACTCCCGTCGGGCGCCTGTTGCTGCGGCGGAGCCCGGTCGGCCCTGCGCAGAGGCGGACTGACCGAGTGCCTGTCGAACCCGATCGACCGTCTCCTGAGCGGCGTTCGATCGCGGCTGGGTCATAATGGCCCGTCTATCGTCTTGACCCGCTGCATCACTGCGTTGATGGCGGCGCGGCGCTCCGTAGCATCTGCTTCTTCTGCCTGTTCTGCGAAGTGGCTAGACGACAGTTTCGCCAAGGCGCTCGGCACGGTCTCTTGGGACGCATCGCCGGTCACGAGCGGGGTCATGCGTCGAGCCACATCTGCGGGCGTAATGCCGCTGGCCAGCGACATCATCGGCAACTCGATCTGAAGAGATGCCTCCACGGTCGTGCGCAACTCGAGCATCATCAGGGAATCCATTCCGATCTCGGCCAGCGGCCGATGGCGATCCACTTCCTTCGGGGGCAGTCGGAGGACGCGTGCAATCTCCTCCACCACGATGTCGAGCAGGGCCTCGGTCGCCTCTTCGGGCGGCATGGCGCGCAACCGTTCGAGAGTGATGCCCGCCTGGCCCGCCTGGCGCGACACGGCGCCGGCATCGACCGCGTTGAACGTGGGGGCTCGTACCGCCGCGAGTTCGCGCTTTGCCATGGCCCAGTCGACCCTGGCGATTGCACAGACATCCGCAAGTTGGACGCCTTCGGCGTCGAAGGCCCAGTCCAGCCCGTCCAGCGCCATGCGGGAAGGCATCAGCGTCGCGCCAAAGCGTCGCTTTAGGCTAGCATTGGCCTCGATGTGCCGTGCGAGATAGCCGGCATCCTCTATCGCGCCCCAGGCAATCGCGAGCGCGGGAAGCCCCTTCGTGCGCATGCGGCGCGCCACGCCTTCGACATAGGCGTTCGCCGCAACGTAGTTGAACTGGCCCGGATTGCCAAAGAGCGTCGTGGCCGACGAGAACAGCAGCAGGTAGTCGAGGGCGAGCCTTCCGGCGACCTGCTCGAGGTGCAAGGCACCACTGGCCTTCGGCCGCAGGACGGCTTCGATCGATTCGCGATCGATCCCCTGGATCAACCTGTCGTCGAGCACCATGGCGGCATGAACGATGCCCTTGACGGGCCGGTCGCTGCCGAGTTGATCGAAGAAGCGCTCGAGGGCGTCTGCGTCGGTCACATCCACCGCTGCGACCTCCACGATCACTCCCTTCTCGCGCAACGCATCGACTCGTGTGGCGACGGATTCGGAGAGATGACCCGAGCGGCTGACCAGCGCGATGTGGCGGGCATTACGATCTGCCAGCCACTCGGCCGTCGCGAAGCCAAAGCCGCTTGTGCCGCCTATTACGACATGCCAGCCCTCGGCGCTGACCGGATAGGTGTTGGCCGGCATCTCCGAGAGGCTTGCTTGTCGGGCGGGCCTGACGACGATCTTGCCGACATGACCGGCGCGCTGCATCAGGCGGAACGCCTCTGCGATATGCTCGCCGTCGAAGACCCGATGCGGGAGCGGCGAGAATTCGCCCGCCGTGAAGTGGCCGACGACATCGGAGAAGAGCTGGCGCGATAGCGCCTTGTGGGCGCCGATGAGCTGGTCAACGTCGACGCCGAAGTAGCTCAGATTGCGGCGCAATGGCCGCAGGCCGAGATGGGTGTTGGCGTAGAAATCGCGCTTGCCCAGTTCGATGAAGCGACCGAATGGCTTGAGGCAATCCATCGAGCGGATCATCGCCTCGCCGGCCAGCGAGTTGAGCACGACGTCGACGCCCTTACCGCCCGTGAAGTTCATCACTTCCTCGGCGAAGCCGAGGGTACGAGAGTTGCAGACGAAGTCGGCGCCGAGGCTGCGCACGAGCGCTCGCTTCTCGCCGCTGCCGGCCGTCACGACGACGGTTGCGCCTCGATGCTTGGCGATCTGCATGGCGGCCAGCCCGACCGCGCCGGCCCCGCCATGGATCAGGACGGTCTCGCCGGCCTCGAGGCGTGCCAAGTGTACGAGGGAGTAGTATGCGGTGAGAAACGCAACCGGCAAGGTCGTGGCGCCCTCGAACGTAAGCTGACTCGGTAGCTTGCTCACCGCGAAAGTCTTGACGACGAGGTGGCTGGCGAAAGCGCCAGGTGCGAAGGCGAGGACCCGATCACCAACCATCAGGCCTTCGACATCGGGACCCGTGCGCACGATCGTGCCCGCGCACTCCATTCCGAGACCGGGACCGGCATACCCGTCTTCCAAGGCCTCTTCCGGGAGGAGCCGCAGGTTCCACATCACATCGCGGAAGTTCAGGCCGGTGGTCGCGACCTCGATTTCGACCTCGTCGGCCTCTGGCGCCCGGCGCGGTTCCGGTATCCAACCCAACGTGCCCCGTCCGAATCCCTGACGCGTCACCAGGCGCAACGCCATATCATCGGCAATGGGCTCGGGCGGTCGGGCAGCGGCGGTTCCCCGTTCGACGCGGAAGACAATCCTGCTGTCGCCCAGAAAGAACAGCTCGCGTTCTTCGCCGGGGGCGATCATCTCCTCGGCGGCTCTCTTGATCGCGCTGAGACGTGGCTGGCCTGCCAAGCCAATGCAGCGAATCTGCAAGCCCGGATACTCGTTGCGTGCAACGCGCGTTGCGCCGATCAGTGCACACCAGAGCGGCTGCTCCAAAGGAGCAAGTTCTTCGGCCGGACCGAAGTCGACCACGATCCACAGGCGCCCTGACTGGTCCGCCATTTGCCGACACCGCTCGGCGATCTTATCCAGGTGATCGCTGAGAGAATCGACCGGGTCGGTGGTGCCGTCGTTAAGAGCGATCGTGAGAACGTGGCTTGCCGAAGTACCCTGGTCTGGACGCGCGGTCTCGGCGCCCCGATGGGCGATGACGGCCTGCAGATCGGCAGCCGCAGTCCCCTGCCACGAGAAGACGGCCGGTTCGGCGGCGGGAGCCACAGCGCGGTCGATGTTGCCGCCGGCCACGCCATGAACGATCACGCCGACACGAGTTTCCCCTAAGGCAGGAGACACCGATACTTTGGTAAAACCCGCCGTCTCCAGTTCGTCGATCCATTCCTGATCCGTCAGCAAGGCGCCGACCGGGAATTCCGCATTGGCCGACCGTGCCCACCAGCGGCGCCGGCTGCCGCGAACGATGTCCCAGAAGGCGCTGGGCGCCAATTCGCCCGCGATGAGCGGCGCATCGGGGCGCAGCAACCTCGTAATGCTTGCGATCCCGTCGTCGCTGCCGGCGGCGATTTCGCTCAGGGAATCGATGGCGACGGCGAGGTCGAGGGAGGCGGGTTGCAGGTTCTCGAGCTGTCCCCAGGTCAGGCAGCGTACGAGCGGTGCGCCGTCCCCGATGGCTGCGCGCGCCTGCTCGAGGCGATCGTCGTCCGGATCGGTGAGAGTGATGTCGATGTGGGAGAAACGCATGCTGAGATCGACGGCCGTCGCAACATGATCGGCACCCAGCATCAAGAGCCGCAACAGGCGGCGGGTATCGTGACGCGACAGCGAATCCGCGACATCACGCGTGACGGCATCGCGCAACCACCCGATCTGGCTGGAGGCCACACCGAGATTTCGCCAATGTGCCGATCCGAGTTCGCTCACCGCCGTTTGATCCCCGTCGCTCAGACGGCCGATGATGTTCTCCAGATGCGATATACTGGCGGCTTCCGCGCCCATAGTCGGGTGTCGAAGCAGCAACGTGCTGACGATGGAGTCGATTTCGGGAAGGTCACATTCGGACGCGACTGTGCGTGTGCCATCCGTATCGACTGCGAGTTTCTTCGCCTCGAGATGCCAAAGCAGCGCGGTCCGGAGGAACTCGGCCCATGAAGCGCTGTCGTCGGTGACGGTCGGCTTCTGACTTTCGTGGCGTTCGCCGGGCGGACGGTTGCGGAGCGCAGACCAAGCTGCACGCAGGGTCCCGGCCTCGAGCAGGAGCAACGCTTCGGAAAGAGCGGCTGTGCCACCCGTGAGGGGAGCCTGGGCAACATGCCTCGATGTCAGCGTCGACGGTTTGCCGGCACATTCGAGGTGCCATGCGGCCGTGCGGTAGGTGAGCGATCTGGGATCCGCGACCAGCTCGGCCGGCGCTTCTACGAGCCGGACGCTCTGGGCGGCTACGACGATCGTACCGTTCTCGTCCCACAGATCGATGTCTGCGACGATCGAGCTTGGTGACTGCCTGAGGATGCGTGCGGTGACTCGTGTGACCACCGCGCCGAGCTGGAAGACGCGCACGCAGCCAAAACGGACGGGCAGCATTCTCTTCATCGGCATGTCTGCGACGCCAGCTTCCTCCGTCGCGAAGAGCGCATGGAAAGCGGCATCAAATGCAGTGATATCGACGATGCGCGTACCTTCCGCCAGCGTTTCGGGACGGTCGAGCGTAGCGATCGCGAACTTCGGCTCGGGGAAGACGACCTGCCGGGTTCGCTGGAATGTCGGGCCATAGTCGAAGCCGAGATTGCGAGCCCAGGCGTAGACGCTGCTCTGGGGGACGATGACGGCATGGGCCGGCGCCGCGGGCAGGACGGTTGTCTTGCCGGCGACCGGAGACCGGCCGATTATTCCCCGGGCGTTGAAAGTCCAGTCGGCGCCGGCGCCCCCGCCGCGCTGTCGGGAGAGCAGTTCGATGATTCCCGTCTCGTGCGCGAGCCGGACACATGTCTCGAAAGAAGTCTTGCCTTCGAAAACGAGCGGACGAACGATGTCGAGATCGCGAAGTTCGAGCGCCCCTTCCGCATGGGCTTCGCGTGCGGCCGCCAGCATGATCTCGACATAGGCCGTCGCCGGAAGTACCGGGACGGCGCCGACCTTGTGGTCCGCGATCCAGGGGTAGAGCACCGGGTCGACCGTGGAATACCACTCGAGACTGTCTTTGCGGAGACCTGCTCCAAGCAGTGGATGTGCTCGCGGCAGCAGCGTGGTGGCCGTCTCCTCGGTCTGCGACAGTTTGAACTGGGTGTGCTGCCAGGGATAGAGAGGCAGGACGATGGCGGAAGCCGGAGCCGGGCCGAAGAAGCGCTGCATCTCGATCTTGCCGCCGGCCATTGCGACCTTCGACGCGGCCCGCTCGATCGGATCGAACGCGGACTGCCCATCGTTCTCACTCAACGTCTCGATGACGACGCCACGGGCTCCAGCCTCCCTGAGCACGTCACGGACATAGCTCGCCAGAATGGGCCTGGGCCCAATCTCCAGGAAAACGCGAATGTCCTCTTTCAACAGAGCGTTCAATCCCGGCTCGAACTGGACGGGCTCGCGGACGTTGCGCCACCAGTGGTCTACACCGAGCGTCTCAGGGGCAACGGCTCCGCCAGTAACGGACGACACGAATTTCTTGTGAGGAGGCAGGGGGCGCAGCCCCTTCAGTTCGTTCAACAGGGGACCGCGCACGGGATCGATCAATGCGCAGTGGAATGGATAGTCCAGATCGAGCCGCCGTGCGCTGATCCGCATGTCTGCCGCGGCCTGAAGCACTCGGTCGATTTCAGCAAAGGTTCCTGAGACCGTAACGCTGCGCCAGCTGTTGATGGCCGCGATTTCGACGCTGTGCGCGCCCGCTGTCTTGAGAAAGCGTCGAGCTTCGCGGTCGCTCAGCATCAGCGCAGCCATGCCTCCGCTGCCGCGAACGCTTTCCTGATTGCGGCTGCGGGCGACCACGACGTCGATGGCCTGGTCGAGGCTGAGCGCGCCGGCGCACCATGCAGCGGCGATCTCGCCGACGCTGTGACCAAGGGTGGCGCTGGCGACGATGCCCCGCTCTTCGAGCGCCCGCACGCTGGCCACTTGAAGCGCGAGAAGCAGCGGCTGCGAATAGGTCGCCCGCCGCAGGCGGGGTGCCAGATCGTCAGCGAACAGAGTGTCGACGATCGACCAATTCTGCGCCTTCGCGAAATGACCGTCGATGTCTCGAAGTGCATCGCGGAAGACTGGATTGCTCTCCCACGCCTCCCGGCCCATGCCTGCCCACTGAGATCCGTTGCCGGAGAATAGAAAGGCGATAGGTTGGTCGTTGCCTAAAGCTTGGCCCGTCAGCACCGCAGCCGACGTCTCGCCCTTGACGAAGGTGGCGAGATGATGCCGCACCTCGTCCGTGGTCTCACCCCGTACAACCAGTCGGTGGGGTAGCGCGTCGCGCAAATACGCGGCCGCAGATATGAACGCGTTGGCCTCGCGTGTCGTGGCGGGCCACGCCTCGACATAGCGGTTGGCCAGGTCCGTCAGGGCCTTGCTGCTGTGCGCCGTCAACAGCAGTGGCGGGGGCGTGGCTGCGGCGCTGACCTGAACGAGATGGGCGACCGATTTCTCGCCGCGCAGGATGACGTGGGAGTTGGTGCCCCCGAAGCCGAACGAGTTGACGCCGACCAATTGCGGCCCACGCCGATCTGCCAGGCGGCGGTTCTGAGCGACGACCTCGAGGTTTAGTTCGTCGAAGGGAATGTCCGGACTTGGTGCGTGCTGATGCAGAGTCGCGGGAATGAGACCGTGATCAAGGGCCAGCACCGACTTCAGCAGTCCGGCCAAGCCCGATACCGGCTCGAGGTGGCCCACATTCGATTTCACCGAGCCAATGGGGAGGGGCTGCGCGCGCTTCTGCGCGAGGCCCTTGCCGAGCGCATCGGCTTCGATCGGGTCGCCGACCCGCGTGCCGGTGCCGTGCGCTTCGAGAAAGCTCAGGTCGGCAGGGTCAACGCCGAAGTCTCCGTAGACCTGCTCCAGAAGCCGCCGCTGTGAATCGGCGGACGGGAGCGACATACCCGTCGTGCGGCCATCCTGGTTCACGCCGGAGCCGACGATTACCGCATGAATGCGGCTGCGGGACTTCAGTGCCGAGGACATCGAGCGCAGCACGACGACGATCGCACCCTCGGAGCGGACATACCCGTCCGCCGATGCGTCGAACGGACGGCACAGACCGGTTGGCGACAACATGGACGCTCGTGAAAAGCCGACATATGAGAACGGCGACAAGAGCAAGTTGACCCCGCCGACGATAGCCGTCTCGATGGCGCCGCTGCGAATGGCTTCCGCCGCAAGGTCGAGTGCGACGAGAGAGGACGAGCAAGCCGTGTCGACGGCAAGGCTCGGTCCTCTCAGGTCGAACGTGTAAGAGATGCGATTGGCCATGATGCTGACCGAGTTACCGGTCATCATGTGCATGCCCGCCGCCGAGGGATCGGCGAAAAAGCGCGTCGCATGATCGGCTGAAGATGCGCCAATGTAGACGCCGACGGGGCTGCCGGCGAGAAGCGACGGGCGAATGCCGGCATTCGCGAGTGCATCGTGGGCGACTTCGAGGAGATGACGGTGTTGAGGATCGACCTGCTCCGCCTCTCGCGGACTCATCCCGAATGCCGTGGCGTCGAAGCCCCACACATCGTCGATTACGCCGGCGGCAAAGGAATAGCTCCGGCCAATCTGGTCGGCAGAGGGGTGATAAAAGGCCTGTGTCGGGAAGCGATCGGGAGTGATCTGGGTCACGCTGCATCGGTTGTGATGCAAGAGTTTCCAAAAGGCGTCGCTGTCCCGTGCACCAGGGAGGCGGCACGCATAGCCGACAATCGCTACTTCGTCCCGCCGGGTCATGGGAAAGCTCGCTCGCCAACGCAGCGGCACGTCGTCTTGGACCCTGCGCACACCATCAAATTCCCTCTCTTCGGCTTGCCGTCCCAACGTTGAGAGCAAGTAACATCAAACTACTGACTGAGCCAAAACGCGAATTTATGTTGTTTCTGCGTCCAGAGTGTCGACAGTCGGCCCCTCGCCGTTCAGAGAGGCAGAAGAGCAATATCATAAACAAATCCGTGAAATTGTGCGATGCAATATAGCGGCGAGAAGTGAGAAAATCGTGATCGTGGCGTCAAATTCAGGGGCCTGGTCGGCCATCGACCGTGGTTGAACGGAGCGTGTCCCTGAGGAGCGTCGAATTGCGCCAGTCAAGCGCGACTGAAGGGCCGTCGGAGCTGGTTTTTAACGGTGGAGTACCGGCCGGCCGATGGATATGCCTGCGCTACTCGACGTCCCTCTATTGCTCGGCCCACCGCCTGGCCATTCGTTTCAGCGGTGACGAAGCAGCAACGCAGGCCGCGTTGCCGGCCGCGTTGTTCGGCGCTGCAGAGTGGGTGGGATTGATACCCGAAGGAACCCGTCAAGTGAGCCTAGTGCTGCCGGCCTCCCATATGGCGGCCGACTTCTCCCTAACATCCTGCGAAGTCCTGTCACGCAGTGAGGTGATTTCCCGCGCGTGGGAAAGGAGCGCGGGCAAAGCGTTACTGTCGATGGGCTTGTGGGCAGTCGGCCGTCTCAGGGATGCGAACGGCATCCTCGAAGAGGTTCTCGGCGCCACGCCGCTCGAACATTACCACCAATGGCGGGCTTCCAATCGGCGGGAACTCGATCGAAAAGGGCTGGAGGCCCCGCGGGAGTGCTGGCGCCGGGGGCCCCGGGTCCGCGCGATCATCCATGCCCCGGAGGACAAAGGTGCCGAAGCCCTCGAAATTACGCTCGGTTCGCTCCAGCGACAGACCTATCCGAATTGGTCGCTCGCCCTGGTCGGCACGAATTTGACCCATTGGGGAGCGCGACCGATCCTCCGGGTCGAAGACGAGGCGAGGGCCGCCGGCCTATGGGAGGGGCTCGAAGCCGCCGACCTCGTCTTTCCGGTTCTGGCGGGCGATGTCATCGCGGACTATGCGATGGCGGCGCTGGTCGAATTTGCGTCGAAGCACCCGGACTGTTCCATATTCTATGCCGACGAGGATTCGATCGACACCAAAGGGCAGCATGTCGCGCCTGAACTGAAGCCCGACTGGAGTCCGATATTTCATCGTGCCCGGCCTTACGTCGGCCGCGCGGTGTACTTTCGCCGCCAGGCGCTCGAAGCGCATGCCGATCTCCCCTCGGCGTCGTTCCTGCGGCCTTCCACCTGGGATAGGCTTCTTGCCGCGGAGGTAGCTTCCGTCGGCCACATTCGCCGCATTCTGCTCTCCAAGCCGTGGAGGGCGCCGGAGGTGGACGCGCCCGTGACGGTGGCGGAGCTCGTCGCGGAACGGGCCACGGCCACGCTGATCGTTCCCACGCGTGACCGTGCGGACCTGCTGTCGGCGTGCCTGTCTGGCCTGGAAAAGACAACGCCTCGCGACTTCGATCTGGTGATCGTTGACAATGGGAGCAAGGAGCCGGCTGCGCGCTATCTGCTCGATCGCGCTGGCCAGAACTCCTGGGTTCGGATTATCGATGCAGCTGGACCTTTCAACTTTTCGGCTCTGTGCAATCAAGCTGCTGAGCTCGCCCAGGGCCGGGTTCTCGTATTTCTCAACAACGATACGGTGGCGATACAGCCCGATTGGCTGGCGAACCTCGTGAGCTGGGCTGTGCGCCCTGACGTCGGCGCGGTGGGCGCCAAGCTCGTCTATCCCTCCGGGAAGCTGCAGCATGCCGGGCTCGTAGTGGGACTCGGCGGCTATGCAGCCCACATCGACGCCGGCGCCGGGTCCGCGCAGCGGGGATATCTCGACCGGCTCGCCGTACCGCACGAGGTTTCAGCCGTCACGGGAGCCTGCCTGGCCGTCGAGAAGGACAAATTCCAGGCGATTGGCGGCTTCGATGCAGAGCGATATCCGATCGAGCTCGGTGACGTCGACCTTTGCCTGCGATTGAGGCAGCGGGGATGGAAGACCGTCTTCACACCCCACGCGGTACTGACGCATCACGAGTCCGCGACACGAGGCAGATCGATCGTGGCTAAGCGCTACGTAAAGGAGAGGCGGCATTTCCGCGAGAGCTGGGGGGATGCGATCCTCGACGATCCCTGCTTCCATCCGGCGCTCTCACTCACGGCCCGGCGCACCAGCCTGGATCGCTAGTTATGGGCGTCCGAACCCCCTCGCGATACAAGCCTTACCCACGGCGGACCGGACGGATCCGACTCGCGGCAGTTGTCGCGACCGAAGCTGTATCCGCGGAACTCGCTGCGCTTTTCGTCGAGGGGATGGTACTTGGGCGCGTGCTCAGCGGACTGCTCTTGCCCGCGATGCTCCACGTCATGGCAACGCGGTTGGCCGTGCTCGAACGTGGCTTCGACCCGGATTTCTACCTCCGCCAGTTCGATGACGAGGCGCAACGCCGGCGCGTTGCACGCGCTCCGCTGCTCCACTATGCTCTTTTGGGGTGGCGGACGCGCCGCGCGCCCGCACCCGGCTTTGATCCGGCCTTCTACCGGCGTCGCAACCTGCAGCGGCCGCCGGGAATGGATCCCCTGTTCCATCATCTCGGGAAGCCGGCCTCGCAGACATCCCCACGCAACGAAGTGGAGGCCCGGACCGATCGTCCGCCATGGCGGGAAGGCGCTGAGGCGGTGCTGGTGTTCCATCACGGGCGAGGCGGTGGAAGCAGCCATTTCCTGGATCTGTTCGAGCGCGATATCGAGAACACGGGTCGCAATGTCCTGCGTGCGAGGACGATTCTGACGGCGCCGACACTGGCGGTCATCGACGATCGAACGTTCGACCTCGCGTCCGGTCGAGACCTGCTGATCGATTTCGCCCGTCAGCGGCGCGTGGCCCGGATCGTGGTGAATCATCTCATCGATCGCCCGCTTGAGATGATGTCATGGGTGCGTGATTTGGGGAGCCGACTGGGCGTTCCTTATCATGTCATTCTACACGACTACTTCATGTTGTGTCCGCGAATCGATCTGATCACCGGGGAAGGAGCCTTCTGCGACGTGGCGCCGCCCGAGACTTGCGTCCGCTGTGTCGCGAACGACGGTGCCGAGGTGCGGGAATTCGATCCACACTCCTGGCGAGGCGAGCATCTGGCCTTCCTTGGAGGCGCGGAGCGAATCGTGGCGCCAAGCGAGGACGCCGCGGTCAGGATGCGGCGCCATTTGCAGAGGCCGATCGCCGTGTGGGAGCCCGAGATCGACGCAGGCTATCCGCCGGAGCACGTGCCACGTGTTCGCCAGACTGAGCCTCTCCGCATCGTGACGGTGGGGGCATTGAATGTCAGCAAAGGGCTGCGTGTGGTGCAGTCGCTGACCGATGCTGCGGGGCAGGCCGGGGCGCCCTTGCAATTCTCCGTGCTGGGCCCTGCCTCGGAGCCCCTGCCCAAGAGTATCGAGGTCTCCGGCCCCTTCTTGTCGGAAGACCTGGGACGTCTGCTTCACGAAGCGGCCCCACACGCGGTCTTCTTGCCTGCCATCTGGCCGGAGACCTGGTCGTTCGTGTTGACCGCGGCACTGAAGCAGGGGCTGCCCGTGATCGCATTCGACATCGGCGCGCCGGCGGCACGACTGCGAAGGCTTGGTCGCGGTCTTGTGCTGCCTTTAACGCTGGCCGCGGATACCGACAAGCTTCTGGCCACGCTCCTCGAACTGCGCGACCGGTGGGTCGTCCGGTGAGCGACCGGCGCTCGCCTCGGACGACGAGCGACCTGCTGTTCTCTGCGGTGCGGGGCAGCGCTGGGAGCGCGGGAGTCGCCGCTCGACTGCTGCCGGGCTGGGCACGAGCCATCTGCCGGGAGAACGGCCTCGGACCGGGAACCGTGGATCTCGATCTCTATTCGCGTTCGGCGGGACGTTCATTTACGGCTTGGGACGCTGCGGCGTTCCATTACCTGACAGTCGGATCGGGTCGCGACCTGTCACCTCGGGCGGGATTTTCTCCAGCCGATTACCGCCGGCGCAATCCGGATGTCGCCATGGCGGGTTATGAGCCGTTCGCCCACTGGCTGAGGTTCGGCCGCCGAGAGGGGCGGGATGCCGTCGCTCCGGAGGTTCCTCAGCCGCCCGATATCCGGGACCTGCTGGCACACCGGCGTCCTGACTCCTCGCGTGCCACGGTTGACGTGATCATACCGGTCTACGGTAGCCGGGCGCTGGCGCTTCGAGCGATCGATAGCGTGCTCGGGGCAACAACGAGAGAACGTTTCGAACTGGTGGTTGTGGACGATGCCTCGCCCGATCCGTTGCTGCGGGGCGAACTGCAGGCGTTGGCCGAAGCCGGCTTGATCACCTTGGTCGAAAACGAGCGCAACGTCGGCTTCGTCAGGGCCGTCAATCGCGGTTTTGCGCTGCATCCCCATCGCGACGTCGTGCTGTTGAACTCGGATGCCCGCGTGTTCGGGGACTGGCTCGACCGGCTGCTGGCGGCGCTGCGCTCGCCACGGACGGCGACGGCCACGCCCCTCTCCAATGCAGCCACGATCCTGAGCTATCCGGCCACCCTCTGCGAAAATCGCTTGCCTGCGGACGCCGACATCGCTCAGTGGGACAGCTTGTGCGCAGCGGGTGACATGCCGGTCGTGGAGATCCCGACGGGCGTTGGTTTTTGCATGGCCGTAAGGCGAGATTGTCTCGATCAGATCGGAGCATTCGACCACGAGCGGTTCGGGCGCGGCTACGGCGAGGAGAATGACTTCTGCCTGCGGGCGACCGCAGCAGGATGGCGTCACGTGGCCGCGACCGGCCTCTTCGTCTGGCATCGCGGCGGCACTTCTTTCGGAGACGAGAGGGCGATGCTCATGGAGGCAGCGCAGGCGACCCTTGAGGCCCTTCACCCGGGCTACGCGGCCATGGTGGGCAGGTTCATTGTCGAAGATCCGCTGGAGCCGGCGAGGAGGGCGCTCGACTTTGCCAGAATTCGCGCAGATCCTCGCCGCAAGAGACTGACCCTTGCTGCTCAGGAAGGCCTGGAAGCCGAGGCGTCGCTGGATCCTGACGTGCTCGAAATCATGCTGGTGCCAGATCTCCCACCCTATACCGGGCAGTACAGACTTGTACCCAAGGGACGTGGCGCCTTTCCAAATCTCCCGCGCTGCGCCCCCAGAACGAAGGCCGACAAACTGACCGACCTGCTGGGAACCCTCGATATCGTTGAATGCGAAGGCCAGGTGAAATCGCCGGCCGTCTTGGGAGGAATATTTCACCAAATTTGCAAGTAGATGGTGCTCGCGGGACTAAGCGGACTATAAAGTGTTGTACTGAGGCCACAGTGCAGCATTGGTTGCGCAATACCAGAACTGTTTTGTGAGGCGGGCGCGGTGATTGTGCTATTGTTTCCATACCCGGTGATTTTCACGAGAGTGAGGGGAAGAATTATGAAGAAAGCTGGTTTGGCTCTGCTGGGTCTGGGACTGCTGCTGCCGAGCGTGGCTGGAGCCCAGGCGATCAATGCCCAAGAGGGCTTCTACATCGGGGCGGGCGGCGGCGCTTCTTGGTTCATCGGCTCGAACCCCAACACCCAGACTTGGACCGGATGGTCGGCCGGCGGCAAGGTCGGCTATGACTTTGTTGGGCCGCGCCTCGAACTCGAAGCCGGGTACGGCCAAATCCCGACTTCGGTCAACATTCCGGGCACAGCGATTAACGGCAAGGTCGGTCAGCTCAACGTGATGGCCAACCTGCTGTACGACTTCATGCCGACCTCGGTGATCACGCCGTATATCGGTGCCGGCGCAGGTATCGCGTTCGTCGACAGCAACGCGTCGCTGGGAAGCACGCAGTTCGCCTACCAGGCGATGCTTGGCGTAGCTTACAATGTGAACGAGCAGCTCCGTTTCGGCGTCGAGGCCCGCTATCTCGGCACGACGAACCCGAGCGTCAACACGCCGTTCGGCAACGTCTCCTTCCAGAACCAGAACATCCTTGCGCTCGCCGGCGTGCAGTACAAGTTTGCTGCGGCTCCGGCCGCTCCGCCGCCGCCGCCGCCGATGGTTGCGCCGCCGTCGTTCATGGTGTTCTTCGACTGGGATCGCGCCAACCTGTCGGCGCAGGCGCTGAACACGATCAAGCAGGCTGCCGGCGCCTACAAGCAGAAGGGCAATGCGCGCATCACGGCGACGGGTCACACCGACACGTCGGGTGCGCCGGCCTACAACATGGCGCTGTCGCTGCGTCGCGCGAACGCCGTCAAGGACGCGCTGGTGCGTGAGGGCGTGCCGGCGACCGCGATCGCGGTGGTGGGCCGTGGCGAACAGGGCCTGCTGGTGCAGACCGGCCCGAACGTCCGCGAGCCGCAGAACCGCCGCGTCGAAATCGTCATCCAGTAAGCTGGACGACTACGGACAAGGAAGAGGCGGCCCGCTCGGGCCGCCTTTTTCTTTGCCCGGATCCTGCGCATGGCGCTTTCGCCCAATCCCGCTTGCTGCCTCCCACGGCTGGCTCGTCCCATCAGCGCTGCGTGTCCGCTGACCGAAATCAGGTATTCGATCCCCTTCCTGCGTGCCGGCGGAACACGGCATGATCGGGATCGATAACAAGAGACCACCAGAATCGGGGATACGATCATGCAGCGGCTCAAGTTCGGCGCCTTCCTCGCGCCTCACCATCCCATCGGAGAGAATCCGATGTTGCAGTTCCGCCGGGACCTCGACCTCGTCGAGCAGCTCGACGCGCTGGGCTATGACGAATTCTGGTGCGGCGAGCACCATTCGAGCGGCTGGGAAATGATTGCCTCGCCCGAGATGTTCCTCGCGGCGGCCGGCGAACGCAGCAAGCGCATCAAGCTAGGCACCGGCGTGATCTCGCTGCCCTACCACCACCCCTACAACGTCGCGCAGCGGATGGTGCAGCTTGACCACATGACTGGTGGTCGGGCGATCTTCGGTTCGGGGCCGGGCGCGCTTGCGTCCGATGCACATACGCTCGGCATCGATCCGATGGTCCAGCGCGACCGCCAGGACCATGCCATCGGCATCATCCGCCGCCTTTTCAAGGGCGAGAGGGTCACCGACAAGACCGACTGGTACACGATGCAGGATGCGGCCCTGCAGCTCCTGCCGCTGCAGGAGGACATGCCGTTCGTCGTCGCGTCGCAGGTAAGTCCCTCGGGCATGACGCTCGCCGGAAAGCACGGCATCGGTATCATCTCGATCGGCTCGATGTCGAATGAGGGGCTGCTGGCACTCCCGACGCAGTGGAAGTTCGCCGAGGATGCCGCGAAGAAGCATGGCCAGACGGTCGACCGTCGGAACTGGCGCGTGCTGCTGAGCTGGCACGTCGCCAAAACGCGCGAGAAGGCCCGCGAAGAAGCGCGGGTGGGTCTGCACCGCTGGCATAACGAGTACATCGTCGGGACCCTTCAGCGGCCCGGCGCCGAGCCCTTTGCCAACCCCGATGAGGCGGTGGACAAGACCGCCTTCACGCCGGGGTCGGCTGCGACGATCGGCACCCCCGACGATCTCGTGAAGGTCATCAAGGACGTTTATGCCAAGAGCGGCGGCTTCGGTACGGTCGTGGGCTTCGTCCATGACTGGGCCAACCCGGAGAATACGCGCCGCAGCTGGGACATGGTCGCGCGCTATGTCATCCCCGAGATCAACGGCTACGTGGCCAAGCTCCGGGAATCGCAGAAGTTTCTGATTGAGAATCGCGGCGTCTTCGAGCGGGCGCAGCAGGCGATCATGGCAAAGATCATGCAGACCGAGGGCGGCGCGGAAGCCCTGAAGGCCACCAAGGCGCCGCGGTTTGCGGCGGCTTCCGCAGCCGTGCCGGACTTCGAGAAAGAGAATGCCCGCTGAACGCGACGAAGAGGCGGCGCCTTTCGCGCCGCCTCAGTTCTGCTGCTGCCGCCACACGAAGATCGAGCTCATCGTGTAGTTGAAAGTGGCGCCGACGATGACGCCCGCGATGCCCGCGATCCACCAGCTTTCGTTCGAGACGAACAGCCACGACGCCACGCCGATATTGGCCAGGGCGCCCACGCCGCAGACGACATAGAACTTCAGCAGGCCTGCCAGAGCGGCCATGCCGCGCAGTTTCATGTCGCTGTAGGTGAGCAGATTGTTCACCAGGAAGTTCGACGTCATGGCGACCACGGTCGCAACAGACTGCGCCACCTCGAAGCCAAGCCCGCCCAGCATTCCCAGTCGCAGCACGATCAGGTGAATCGCGAGGCCGATCGCGCCGACGATCATGAAGAACAGGAAGCGAACCGAAACGGTCCCGCCCGTCAGACGGTGCAGCAGGAGCCCGAGGAAGTCGAGGATGGCGCGGGTATCGAACTTGGAAAGGCCTTCCTGCCGGGACCGGAAGCGGTATGCGACCTCGGCCACGCGCATACGACCGCGCGTGCTGGCCAGGATATCCAGAAGGATCTTGAAGCCCGACGGAACCAGGCTGGGCGCCACGGCCTCGAACACTTCCCGCTTCAGTGCGAAAAAGCCGCTCATCGGATCGGAGACCTGCCGGCCGATGATGAAGGCGGCGAGGCGCGTGGCGACACGGCTCGCAAAGGCCCGCCGCGCGGAGAACCCGCCTTCGCTGCTGCCGTCGCCCACGAAGCGGCTGCCGATGACGATGTCCGCATCGTCGTTCTGCAGCCTCTCCAACATGGCCGGAAGGATCGTCTCGTCATGCTGCAGGTCGGCATCCATGACGGCGACGTAAGGGGCGGCCGAGCTGAGCGCGCCCTCGATGCAGGCCCCAGCCAGTCCGCGACGGCCGACACGCCGGATACAGCGGACGCGGGCATCGTCCATGGCCAGTTGCTTGGCGACCTTCCAGGTCCCATCGGGACTGTCATCGTCGACGAAGACGACCTCCCACGCGATATCGCCCATTGTCTTGTCGAGCAGACCCACCAGGCGTGGCAGGTTCTGCGATTCGTTGAAGGTCGGAACGACGACCGACACGGCCGGAGAGAAAGATTGCATCCGATCCCAGTATATTGCGGCGGCGGAGTCGGTCCTAACGCGAATTGCGGGGGAGATCGGCCTTGTGTGCCGGTGCCATGTCCCTAGACTTCGGCCATATTTTCCAGCGGCCGGTGTCATTTGATGGGGCGATTGATTGGGGGAACGAACAGGAGAGCCGACCGTCTCCTGGCGCTGCTGCCGCAGTTGTGCCTTGCGCTGGTCGTCGTCCTGACGGTCGCATACACGGTTACCGGCGCGATCGTCCGGCCCAACATGTACTCCGACAGCGGCTGGGGATTCGTCGGCTGGTACACCCAGGACCGCGCCGCCTCTTTCAATCACTCGCTGAGCCCCGATCTCGCCGACATCTCGCGGGAGGTCGAGGCCTTCATGACCACCTGGACGCCGGGCCAGCATCTGCTGCCAGGCCTGGTCGAGCGGCTGGGCTTGAGCCTTGGCCTGTCGATCATCGTCGTCGTCGCCGCCTTCTCCGTTCTGGGCCTCTGGGGGTGGTTCGCTCTCTACCGCGCCTTTGGCTTTCCTCTGCAGACGACGGCGCTCGCGCTCGGGATCATCGCCTGCAACAGGTTCTTCAATCTCTCCTTCACGAACTACTCGGGCGGCGAGGTTCTGCTGTTCGGCGTCGCTCCTTGGTTCATCCTCATGGCCTGGCGGCTTCGTGAGCTCAGGTGGTTCGCCGTACTGCCACTCCTGGTGGGGGCGGCGGTGCTGGTCTTCGCCAAGCTGAGCGGCATCATAGTCGGCGCCGCGGTGGTCGGCGGCGTCGCGATCTGCGGCGACAGGGCATGGCTCAATCGGGACACTGTGCGCAAGCTGGCCGTGGCTGGCGTGACGATCGGCCTGATGGGCGCGATCTTCTACTTCGCCTGGTACACGCGCGGCGTCACCGCGGTCTCCATTTCGACGCCGCCCCACCCCGACGGGCTGCTCTTCTATGTGTCGTTCGGTGTTGGCTGCCTGTGGAGCGCCAGCCTGTCGCTGCTCGACCTCGGGAACTACCTGTTCCTCAATCCCGGACGGCAGGTCCTGACGTCGGTCGACGCCGTGGCCTATGCCTTCTTTCCGCTTGCCGTTGCGACCTTCGCCGTCACCTGGGTGCGTCTGCGGGCAACCTATGGCGAGTACCTGCGCTTCGCCTATTCCGTGTCCGCCGCGATACTTGTCGTCTTCCTGATCACGTGGATGGCCGGAAAATCGGTGAGCTTCGACGAACGCCACCTCCGGGTGCCTTCGCTCCTGCTGTTCATCGGTGTCGTCCAGGCCTTCACCACGAGCCGGTCCTGGCTACTGCGATCATCGTTCGCCGCGATTGCGGGCCTGGCGTGCCTTTATGGCGTGACGTCGTTCGTGACACGCACCTGGGCGAACGAGCACTATCCGATGGGCGATCGCGGCTTCCGGCAGATGAGCGCGTCGGCGGAGGCGGTTGCCTTCATCCGTACCATCGATCTGGCCGGCCCCGAGGGGAAACGGACCCTGATCTTCCTCCCTTCGCCCGAGATCGCGCTGGAAGTTCGCCACGCCCGGAGCTGGTCCAACCAGGCCGACTTCGAATCGCTCGAAAGGCTGAAGGCCCAGGTCTATCGCGGCCGTGTCGACCGTCTCTACGTGTTCGTCCAGAAGCGGCTCCTGGACAACGGCAAGGCCGATGCCATTCTGCGCTCCTTCGTCGACTATCCGATCGACGGGTGGACGATGGTACCGCTCGGCGATCTCGTCTGCTTCTACCAGGTCCGCAACTAACGCACCGTGCTGTACTTGTAGAAGCGTACCAATTCGATCGGCATGAGATTTCCCTCCGAGTAACGGTTGCTCACGCCCCCCAGCAGATTGTTGACCGGGAAGGCGAGGGAAATCAGGAAGCCGAGGATCGCGATCGATCGCAGGTCCTCACGGCCGAGCCTGGCCCACGCCGCGATGGCCATCGAAACGAACAGGACCGGCAGGGTGTAGGCGAGGCTGCGGTCGACATCGAGCACCATGAACGATGCCGCCACGAT
The DNA here is from genome assembly GCA_046296475.1 of Reyranella sp. GTDB lineage: Bacteria > Pseudomonadota > Alphaproteobacteria > Reyranellales > Reyranellaceae > Reyranella. Next base: position 22,672 of record JBKBLH010000035.1, on the reverse strand, counting down.
CGCGCCGGTGACACCGGCGATCACCAGCAGCGAGAACCACCACCGGTTCCTCACGAGGATAATGCAGGCCACGAGGGGCCACAGCCAGAGGCCGGCCAGCACGTGCGGCAGTTCGTACTGCACATTGGGCAGGTTGAGCGGCAGGACGCTGAAACCGACATCCTTGCCGGCGCCGATCGGGATATGGAGGCCGTAGCCGAACATCAGGACGAGGCGGATGACGCCGGCAACCAGGATGGCGCCGGCAACGGTGAACGTCTGGAGATTGAACCAGTCTGGTCTGCGCCCGTCGCTATGGCGCATCGCCCAATAGACGACCAGCAGGGGCGAGACGATGACCGCGCGCTCGTCGGTGAAGCAGGCCGCGATGACGGCGGCCGCGATGACGGCGGCCGCGATGACGGGCGGACTTCGAAACGCGACCGCGACGGTGAGGAAGGCAAACGCATAGGCATCGCCCATGCCGCCGAGCTGCAGGAAGGCGGCCTTGCCGGCATAGATCGACGCCACGCCGAAAACACTGGCCAATGCCACGATGCGGTCGCCGAACAGGTCCATTGCGATCTTGCCGACGAGCACCAACAAGAGGATACCGAGCCCGAACTGGATGGCCAGCAAGCCGCGCCAGTCGATGTGGAGAACCGTCATGGTGAGCGGCAGGGTGAGGCGGAAGGCGAGCTTGGCGTCGTGCAGCGCATGGTCCTTGTACTGCTCTCCCGACGTCGCCAGCGGATCCGCAGCCTGACGCTCGAGAACCGGCCAGAAATTGACGATCTGGGCGTCGGTGCCGAGAAAGAAGCTGATGCGGGGAAAGGAGATGAACAGCGACAGGGCGATCGCCAGTGCCACGCCCCAGGCCAGCCATAGGCGGCGGCCGGCGATCAGTCCGAAGGCTGCCTCGCAGCGCGACATGATCGCGTCGTAGATCTCTCTCAGCATCAGATGTTGAGCCTGTTGAAGACGAAATCGGGCATGGCGCGCACGACGAACATGATGAGTTGCCACCTGCGCGGCAGATAGGCGACGGCCGTTCCGCGGTCCAGGGCGTCGACGGTTCCCTGGGCGACCGACTCGACCGAGGCGAGGCGCCGTCCCTCGGCCTTGTAGTGAGCCGTCATCGGCGTGTCGGTCGGGCCGGGCTTTATCAGCACGACCTTCACGCCCGAGCCGGCGAAACGGTGCTGCAGGCCCTGGGCATAGCGGTCCATCAGCGCCTTGGAGGCGCCGTAGACATAGTTCGTCCGTCGGCCGCGATCGCCCGCGACCGACCCAATCATTCCGATCGTGCCACGCCCGGCGCGGCCCATGGCGCCGGCAAAGGCCTCGGCGAATAGGACCGGCGAGACGCCATTGACCTCGATCGAGTCGCGGGCCCGCGCGATATCGTCTTGGCAGGGCTGCTGGGGCGACAGAACGCCATGCGCGATCAGCGCCAGGTCGACCGGGCCCGGCACCGTCCAGCGTGCCACGGCTTCGGCGATCGCCTCGGCCGAAAGGAAGTCCAGCGTCTCGACCGAGACGTCGGCCTGGCCCCCCCGCGCGCGCAGGTCGGCGGCGATTCGCCCGGCCAGTTCGACGTTCCGCGCTACCAGGATCAGTTCGACAGGTCCGCGTTGCACCCACAAACGGCAGCAATGCTCGGCAATGGCCGACGTCGCGCCGATTACGACGATGCGCTTCTTCTCGTTCAATTCACCGCCCCATCAAGCGTCGGGACATGCCGGAGCTCATCCCAGGATCGCGGAACTTCGCAAGCTCCGGTGCCCGTGGATAGCCCGCTTCGAAGAGATCGGACGGCATGCGGGCATCTTTGGCGAGATAGAGGCGTCCCCCGGCACTCCGCACGACCGCGTCCAGCTCGACGAACAGCCGCTCGGTGCGCGGGCCCCGGTTGGGGAAGTCGAGCGAGAGCGTGATCCCCGGAGTAGGGAAGCTCAGCAGGCCCGGTGAGGCACGGTCGCCGAAGGTCTTGATCACGGCGAGGAACGAGCCCTGCCCCGAGCGGGCGATGATGCCGAGGATGTCCCGAAGGGCGGCAGGCCCGGCGTCGCGCGGCACGACCAACTGGTACTGGTAGAAACCGCGCGGCCCGTACAGCCGGTTCCACTCCTGAATGTCGTCGAGCGGGAACAGGAAGGTGTCGAACGGTCGTCGCCTGGCCCGGGTTCGGTGGCTGTTCAGGTGGTAGTAGACGCTGTTGAACACTGGCAGGGTCAGTCGGTTGAACAGCGAAAGCGGGGGCGTGACGGGCACGCCGAGACGGCGCGGCGAGGCCGGCTCGCCGGACTGGTCCACCGCGGGGTTGGCTCTCAGGAAGATGCCGCGGGGGCAGCTGCCGACTGTGCAGTCGATCCACGATACGGTGTGTTCCCACAGCGACTCGGAATCGTCGGCGAGGGTCAGGAACTCGTCGAGGTTGCGATAGGACAGGATCTCGGTGTCGAGCCACGGCCCCGCCACTGGCTGGAGCTGAAGCTCGGCGGTGGCGATGAGCCCGGTGAGGCCGATACCGCCCACGGTCGCGGCAAACAGATCGGGGCGCACGCCGGGACCGCAATCGACGACCTGGCCGTCGGTTCGGACCAGCGTGAGATTGCGAACGTGATGGCCGAACGAGCCGACCCGGTGATGGTTCTTGCCGTGCACGTCGTTGGCTATCGCTCCGCCCACGCTCACAACCTGGGTGCCGGGGATCACGGGCAGGCCCCAGCCGCGTGGCACCAGGAAACGCTGGATGTCGCGGAGCTGCACGCCGGCCTCGCAGACCAGACGACCCATCTCGGGATCGAACGAATGAAAGCGGTCCAGCTTGGCCGTGCTCAGCAGCGTCCCGCCGGGATTGAGGCAGACATCGCCGTAGCTGCGGCCCATGCCGAGCGGAATCGCTGGTCCCTTGCCGCGGAGCTCTTCGGCCAGCCTGGCAATGTCGGACAGTTCGGCGACTTGATGAGGCTCCGCGCTCAGGCGTCCCCAGGAGGAAACAGGTCTCATCCGTCCTGCGCCCGAGAAGCGAACAATTGTTGGCAAACGATACTTCGTCGGTCGGCCGAAGGCCACGTCAATAAAAGGCTCCGGGAGCGGGGCCGGCGGCGGGGATTGCCAGAGTCCATGCGAGCCCGCATAGATGGTGCACATGAAGGGTGTCCTGGGGCAATGAATTCACTTTCGTCGGGGACGACGATGGTGGGGCTGGTCCAGCTGGTTCGGCCAAAGCAATGGGTGAAGAACGTCTTCGTCTTCGCCCCGCTGGTGTTCGCCCGCGAGTTCACCAATTCTCAGTCGATAAAGCTCTCGCTGCTGGCCTTCGTGCTGTTCTGTGCCGCTTCTTCCGCCTGCTACATCGTGAACGATCTGCACGATATCGAGCGGGACCGGCGGCATCCGACCAAGCGCCTGTCGCGACCGCTTGCCGCCGGCCGCGTGCGGCCTGGCGGCGCGCTCGCTCTTCTGGGCCTGATCTTGGCGGGGCTCGCCGTAGCGGCGATCTTCCGGCCCTATCTTCTGGCAGTGATCGCGGCCTACCTGGTGCTCAACATCGCCTACACTTTCGTGCTGAAGCAGCAGCCTGTCCTCGACATCTTCAGCATCGCCATCGGCTTCGTCCTGCGCATCTGTGCCGGCGCCGTTGTGCTCGAACTGCCGCTGTCGAGCTGGATGTTGATCACTACGCTATGCCTCGCCCTGTACCTTGCGGCCGTGAAGCGGCGGCAGGAGTTGCTGGGCAGCGGCTCGGACGGGCGCGAGGTGCTGGAAAAGTATTCTCCGGCGCTGATCGAGCGCTATGCCGAGATGTCGGCGACGGGCGCGCTGGTCTTCTACAGCCTGTTCGTGATGTCGGCGAACCAGAAGCTGACGGCGACCATTCCCTTGGTGATCTTTGGACTATTTCGCTACTGGTACGTGGTGGAGCGGCTGGGCGCCGGCGAATCGCCGACCGACGCGCTGCTGTCGGACCTGCCGCTGCTGGCGACCGTAGTGGCCTGGGTCGCGGTGTGCGGTATCGTGCTCTACGCGTAGGCTGCGGCTTACCTGCGGGCGAAGGTGTAGAAGCGGTGACCGACATAGCTCGTCACCGCGGGCGCCAGCACGCCGATCAGGTGGGCGATGTCGTCGGCATGCCAGGTGAAGGCAAGGGCGGGGAACACGACCCGCGCGAGGCCGACGCTGATGGCCCAGACGAAGCCCAGCGCCACCATGTTGACCAGGACGAAGCGGCGGACTTCAGAGGCAACCGGGCGCCCCGAGGCGTCGAAGACGAAGCGACGCGCCAGCAGGTAAGCGGTCGTCATGCCGAGAAGGTAGGCCATGACCACCGCCGCCTCGAAGGGCATCAGGTGGTTCAGCACGTACCGGCTGACCAGGTTGACGAGGGCGGCGATGCCGCCCGTGACCAGGAACTTCAGGAAGCGCAGGTTCATCGGTTCTCGGCACGCCACACGCCGGGATCGGTGATCGCCTGCGCCATCAGCCTGCCGTAGCGCACGCTTTCGGAAATGCCGCGGTCCTCGGGATAGTAGAAGCAGGTGTCGGCGATCTGCAGGCCTTCGATCTCCGTCTGCACCTTGGGAATCTTTGCCAGGAAGCCGGGCTCACAGACAGGCTGCGCATGCTTGAGTCGGCCGACGTGACTCGCGAGAAGGTCACGCGGCTGCAGCGACGGATTCAGCTTCTGCAGGTAACCGAACGCCTCGGCAACGAACTCCTCGGCGCTGCGACCGAACTTCGGATGCGTCTGCGGCATGTAGTAGGGCACGTAGACGATCGTGTCGGGAAGCTGCCGCAGGTTGGAGAACTCGACGATGCCGGGAATGTCGATGGTGGCGTCGTTCACGTTCAGCCAGAAGTGCCGGGTGACGGGCCGGGCGAGCTTCAGCAGCACGCAGACGACGCCGATGTTGCGGATCGCATCGTACCTCGCCTTGGCTTCCGGGGAGAGGCCAGGCACGAGAAGGGACACGAACGGAGTCGGGACGGTCGAGATCACGGCATCGAAGGACTGCGCAACCCCGTCGACGACAAGACCGGTGACGCGACCCTGCTCGCTGGTGACCTCGCTCACGCGGGCACCGAGTTTCAGGGTCCCCCCACGTTTGCCGATGGACTCGACCAACGCATCGACGAGCGTCTGCGAGCCGCCGTCGATATAGCCCAGCTCCTCGCGGAAGATCGACGCCCGTGAGGTGCCGACGCGCTTGATGCGGGTCCATATCCAGGCGGCCGAGATGTTGTCGGCGAACTCGAAGAACTTGAGATCGAAGAGGCGCTTCCAGAGCAGCTGGTAGGCCCGCTCGCCATGCCACTTCCTGAACCACTCCTTGGCATTCACGTTCTCCAGCGACGACCAGTCCGTGCGCCGGGTCGACAGGAACATGTGGAGCCCGTATCGGAGCTTCGAGATCGGGCCGAGCCTGGGAAAGGCGAGGAGGGCGAGCGGATCGCCCCAGCGATGGTGCCTGCCGTCGATGAAGTACCCCATCGACGTGGTCCGCCAGACCATGCGGTCGGCGATGCCGAGCTCTTCCATCAGGTCGAAGGTCGGTCGATCCGCCTTGCAGACGAAATGGTAAAAGCGCTCGATCGAGAGGCCGCTAAAGTCGAAATGGGCAGCCATGCCGCCGGCAACCCGGTCGGCCTCGAAGACCGTGACCTCGTGCCCCGCCTTGAGGGCATGATGGGCGGCCGCCAGTCCCATGGCGCCCGCTCCGATGATGGCGACTCGGCCCACGATCAGAACTCCAGGACGACGCGGGAATAGACCGGGTCCTGGAAGGTCTCCCGCAGGCCTTCGCGGATCGGTGTCGACCTCACGCCGAACAGGCGCGGCCAGTCAATCACCTCGAATGTCTCGGGCACGACGAGGGCGGCGAGCTGGCTCGCGGTGAAGGGCGGGTTTCTATCCACCAGAGCGTAGAGCTGGAGCAGGCTCCGGAAGAGCCCGTAGGGGATGCGGACGATGGCTGCCCTGGCACCGCTGGCCTCCTTCACCGCCCGGATCAGATCTATGTAGGTGATCTGCTCCTGGCCGGAAATGTTGAACACCTGGCCGGGCCGCGGCTCGGCGATGCAGGCGGCGATGATGTTGCAGAAGTCGCCGACATAGAGCGGCTGGCGGAGATAGCGGCCGTGGCCGGGGATCGGGAACACCGGCGTCCGGGCCATGAAGCGGGCCAGCCAGCCCAGATGCTTGCGGTCGAACCAGCCGTACATCAGCGTTGGGCGCAGCACGCAGGTCGGGATGCCGCTGTCGAGAACCAGTTTCTCCTGTGCCTTCTTGGACTCGGTGTAGAAATCGTGGGCGAGCGAGTTAACGACCGACGAGCTGATATGGACGATCTGCCCGACGCCGTGCCGGCGGGCGGCCCCGAGGACCCGCTGGGTCGCGACGACATTGTTGGCTGTGAACGGCGCTTCGGTGAGAGCTGCGATCTGGGCGTGGCAAAGGACCAGGGTGCCGGCGCCGGCCAGCGCATCCTGCCAGCCGTCCTCTGTCGCGAGGTCGGCTTCGATCAGCCGGACGTCCGGATGCAGCCGCGCGAAAATCCTGTTGTTGGTGGGATGCTTGTCGATGCCGATCAGGGGGCCCATGCCCCGGGCCTTGAGCCGGGGGATGAGATTCTGCCCCGCCAAGCCGGCCGCGCCGGTGATCACGATCGGGCGGAGGCTCATCCGGAAGTTCCGTCCGTGTGCAGTGGCTGGGGGACCTGGATTCGAACCAAGACTAACCGGGTCAGAGCCAGTTGTTCTACCGTTAAACTATCCCCCAAGGACCCTGCGGACCTCGCTGGCCGCACGATTTAGCGATGACGGACCGGATTGGCAAGCGGGGCCTCGCCGCCGGCGAAATCCTCGGTTACGATGCAACAAGGAAAGAGTTGAGAATGACCGGGGAATCCACGCCCAAGGGAGGCTGGCACAGCGGTCGATTTGCGCACACTTTCGCTGCCATCGATCTCGGCACCAACAATTGCCGGCTTCTGGTGGCAAGGGCATCGGTCGAGGGATTCGAGGTGATCGATGCCTATTCTCGCCCGGTCAGGCTGGGCGAGGGGGTGGCGTTGAGCGGCTCGCTGTGCGGTGAAGCCATTGAACGCACGTTGCATGCGCTTGGCGTCTGCGCGTCCAAGATCGAACGTAACCGCGTCACGCGTGCCCGCCATATCGCCACCGAAGCCTGCCGCCGGGCCTGCAATGGCGGCGATTTCCTTGGCATGGTAAAGGCACGTACCGGCCTCAGCTTCGACCTCATCCAGCCAGCCGAGGAAGCGAGGCTGGCGCTGGCGAGTTGCGAGAACCTGCTCGATCCCGAGATTCCCTTCGCCCTGCTGATCGACATCGGCGGCGGCTCGACCGAGGTGAGCTGGATCAGGGTCAATCCACGCCCCGGCCGTCCGGGCTGTGCGACCACCGAGCTGATCGGCATGACGTCGGTGCCCTGGGGCGTCGTGACGCTCACCGAATCCTGCACGCGCGGCCAGCCGCGCGAGCGGGCGCTCAGCCGGGCCTGCTACGACGACATGGTCGAGCGCATCCGGGCCGACCTGCGATCCTTCTGTGCGCGCCATCAGATTGCGCCGGCGATCGCGCGCGGCGAGGTCCAGATGATCGGTGCCTCGGGAACCGTGACGACGATCAGCGCGCACCATCAGGGCCTGAAGCGCTATAACCGCACCCTGGTCGACGGTTCGCGGATCGGCCGAGAGGAGATTTTGCGCATCTGTGAAGAGCTTTCCACGCTGTCGGTCGACCAGCTCACCCATCTGCCCTGCATCGGCGACGACCGCGCCGACCTCGCGCTGGCGGGCGGTGCGATCCTCGAGGCGGTCTGCCGCCAGTGGGCGGCCCCCGTCGTGCGTGTGGCCGATCGCGGCCTGCGTGAGGGCGTGCTGATGGAGCTGATGCGCCAGGCCGACCGGGAAGCCGACCAGCTCTGCCGCCGGAGCCACTGAACATGGCGCGCGACAAGAAGGGCAGCGTCCCCACGGGGCGGCGAGCCACCGTTCGCGTCAAGACGGCGCGTGGTCGTACCGTCTCCTCGCAGCGCTGGCTGCAGCGCCAGCTGAACGATCCTTATGTCGAGGAGGCGAAGAAGCGCGGCTATCGTTCGCGGGCGGCCTTCAAGCTGCTGCAGATCGACGACCAGTTCAAAATCCTGAAGCCGGGCGGCCGCATCGTCGATCTCGGCGCCGCGCCCGGTGGCTGGACGCAGGTCGCGGTCGAGCGTGTCAGCTCGGGCAAGAACAAAGGCGTTGTGATCGGTATCGACATCACGCCGGTCGAGCCGATTGGCGGCGCCACCGTGCTGGCCAAGGACTTCTATGACGATGATGCACCTGCGGTGCTCACGGAACTGCTGGGAGGGCCGGCCGACGTGGTCATGAGCGACATGGCGGCGGCGGCGACCGGGGAGACCCAGGTCGACCATATGCGCATCATGGGCCTCGCCGAGACCGCGCACGACTTTGCCCGTGAGATCCTGAAGCCGGGCGGCGCCTTCGTCGCCAAGGTGCTGCGCGGCGGCACCGAGCGGACCCTGCTCGACCGGCTGAAGAAGGACTTCGAGAAGGTGCGCCACTTCAAGCCGGAGGCCAGCCGGGCCGATTCGGCCGAGATGTACGTCGTCGGGACCGGCTTCCGCGGCTAGGGTCCGCTGGAGCCGTACCAAGACCGGCGTCACGGTACTTCGCCTGGATGCACTTGTGCATAACCGCTACGCGTCACCGTGCTTGGCTTGGGCGCGGCGGTGTGTATAAAGGCTCGCCAACCCGGCGGCCCTCTCCGAGGGCCGCCGTTTTTGTTTCTCCCCGACGGAGGTTGGTATGCAGATCCAGGAAGCGCTCACTTTCGATGACGTCCTCCTGAAGCCTGCCGCCTCGGCGGTGCTGCCGGGGCAGACCGACACCCGTACACGCCTCACGCGCACCATCGAGCTCAACATCCCGCTGATGTCGGCGGCGATGGACACCGTCACCGAGTCGGGCATGGCGATCGCGATGGCGCAGGCGGGCGGCATCGGCGTCATCCACAAGAACCTCGAACCCGAGGCGCAGGCCAACGAGGTCCGGCGGGTCAAGAAGTTCGAGAGCGGCATGGTGGTGAATCCGGTCACCATTCATCCCGACCAGACGCTGGCCGATGCGCTGGCTCTGATGGAGGCCAACCAGATCTCGGGCATTCCCGTGGTCGAGCGCGGCAGCGGCAAGCTGGCTGGCATCCTCACCAACCGCGACGTGCGTTTCGCGACCGATGCCGGCACGCCGGTCAGCACGCTGATGACCAAGGAGCGCCTGGTCACGGTGACCGAAGGGGCAACCAAGGAAGAGGCAAAGCGGCTGCTGCACCAGTTCCGGATCGAGAAGCTGCTGGTGGTCGACGCCAGCTACCGCTGCATCGGCCTGATCACCGTCAAGGACATCGAGAAGGCGAACAAGTTCCCCGGCGCCAGCAAGGACGAGAAGGGTCGCCTGCGCACCGCCGCGGCGACCGGCGTCGGCGAGGACGGGTTGCGCCGCGCCCAGCTGCTGATCGATGCCGACGTCGACGTCATCGTGGTCGACACCGCGCACGGCCATTCGCGCGGCGTGCTCGAGGCCGTGACGCGCGTGAAGAAGCTCAGCAATTACACCCAGGTGATGGCCGGCAACGTCGCCACCCGCGAGGGCGCCCAGGCGCTGATCGACGCCGGCGCCGACGCCGTGAAGATCGGCATCGGCCCGGGCTCGATCTGCACCACGCGTATGGTGGCCGGTGTCGGCGTGCCGCAGCTCACGGCGATCATGGAGGCGGCCGAGGCCTGCCGCGCCGCGGGCGTTCCCGCGATCGGCGACGGCGGCATCAAGTATTCCGGCGATCTCGCCAAGGCGATCGCCGCCGGCGCGGACTGCGCCATGATCGGCTCGCTGCTGGCCGGCACCGACGAGGCGCCGGGCGAGGTGATCCTCTACCAAGGCCGCTCCTACAAGTCGTATCGCGGCATGGGCTCGATCGGCGCCATGGCGCGCGGCTCGGCCGATCGCTACTTCCAGCAGGAGGTGCAGAGCACGCTCAAGCTGGTGCCGGAAGGCATCGAGGGCCGGGTTCCCTACAAGGGCGGCGTGGGCAGCATCCTGCACCAGCTGGTCGGCGGCCTGCGGGCGGCGATGGGCTATACCGGCAATGCGACGGTCCGTGAGATGCAGACCAATTGCCAGTTCCTGCGCATCACCGGCTCGGGCCTGCGCGAGAGCCATGTGCACGACGTGGAGATCATGCGCGAGGCGCCGAACTATCGCGGCGGGATGTAACCCTCCTTTTTCAGGGCCGCCGCGATCCGCTCCGCGGCGATGCGGTGGCCGAGCGGGCCGGGGTGCGAGGAGCGGAACATCGCGGCATAGCCGTCGCGCTTGACGCCCTCGTCGATCGCCTCGAACAGGTCGAGCGCCCCGAGGCCCGCGGCGCGGGCGCAGTCCAGTACGCTGCGGGAGAGGCGGCGCTGCTCGCCAGCGTACTCCGCATTCTTCCAGACATAGGGATCGTATTCCGCCACCACGAGCGTCGGGACCTCGAGCCCGGCGAGCCGCTTCAGCAGCGGGCAGGCCATCGCCTCGCCGGCGCCGCGCGGCAGCACGCGAACATGGTCGATCGACCATTCGTACTGCCAGCCCTTGTGGCGCAGGATGGTGTCGACCAGCACCGACCAGCCGAACAGGCGCTGCCAGAGGTCGAGCGTCGTGGCCGGGGCGGGCGAGGGCGGGACGGGGACGTTGCGCAAGGCGAGCGTGCCGCCCGCCGGCTCGAAATAGGGCTTCTCCGCGCCCCAGACGCGGTTCATCTCGCTGCGCCGCAGATCGTCGGCGATGAAGACCAGTACCAGCGCCGCCGGCTTCACCTCGGGCACCTGCTGCTCGGCGCGCAGGACGGTCTGGTCGAGCCCGTAGCCGCTCACGCCGGCATTGACGGTGCGGCGGCCGATCAGCGGCTGCAGCAGCGCCGCCCAGGTCTCTCCGTCGCTCACCTCGTCGCCATGGGCATAGGAATCGCCCACCACCAGCACCGGCGGCTCGGCCAGCGCCATGCCGGCCGGGACCGGGGTGAGGCGATGGCCGTGCAGGTCGTAGGTGACGCCCTCGGCGGCGTAGCCCGGCCGCAGCACGAAGCCCAGCTCGCTGTCGCGCTTCAGCCGCCCGGCGCCCGCGTTCAGCGTGGCCTGGCGCTCGCGCAGGATGATGTTGGACCAGTCGAGCAGCGCTTCCGGACCGCGCCACAGGCGGCAGCCCAGTTCGAGCACCAGCAGCGTCACCAGCACCGAGCCGAGGACCAGGGCGGTCCGACCGAGCATCTCAGTTGCCCCTGCCGCCGAGGGCGCCCGCGACCAGCTTCGCCATCAACGCGTTGCCGGCCGCGTTCATGTGCCACAGCACGTAGAGATCGCGCGGCCGCGGCGTCGCGGCCAGCGGCTCGAACGTGTCGAGCGTGGCAAGGCCGTTGCGGCGGCCGCAGTCCAGCAGGTCCGCCGTCAGCCGGCGCTGCTCGGCGGCGAATTTCGGGTCGTCCCACACGACCGGGTCGTAGGCGGCGACCAGCAGCACCGGCGCGCCGCTCTGCTTCTGCAGCTCTGCGAGCCGCACGGTGAGCCGGCAGGCGATCTGCTCGCCCATGCCTTTCTCGTGGACGCGGACATGGTCGCCGAACCAGTCGTGCAGCAGGTCGAGCCGCCGCATCAGGAAGTCGAAGGCGTAGGAGTAGCCGATCGTGCGCTGCCAGAAGGTGAGGGTCGTCTCGGGCGGCGCGCGCGGCGGCACCGGCACGTTGCGCAGCACGAGCCCGTCGCCCTCGGGATCGAAGTAGGGTTTGTCGGCGCTCCACAGGCGCCGCATCTCCGTGCGGCGGATGTCGTCGGCGATGAAGGCCACGACGATGGCGCCCGGCTTGTAGAGCGGCGCCAGCGCCTCGGCGCGCAGCACGATCTGGTCGAAACCGTAGCCGCTCACGCCACCGTTCAGCACGCGGCGGCCGGTGATCCGCTGCAGGTCCGCGGGCCAGCTCTCGGCGTCGCTCACCTCCTCGCCGAAGGTGAAGGAATCGCCGACGGCGAGGATCGGCGCCTTGTCGCCCGCGGGCGCGGGCCCGGTCGCGCGCAGGCCCTCGGAATCGATCGTGACGCCCGGCGCGGCGTAGCCGGGGCGCGGCCGATAGCCCAGCCGCTCGTCGTGCACGGAGCGTCCATTGTCGGTCTCGGCCAGCACCTTGCGCGCGTCGAGCACGTAGTTCGGCCAGGCGAACAGCCAGGTCCAGGTCGAGCCGCGCACCCCCAGCTCGATCAGGCCGAGGCCGATCGCCACGGAGACGAGGACGAGGATGGTGCGGCGGAGAAGCTCGGAGCGCGGGCGTTGCGCGTCAGGCGTATTCATCGTAGCGGCATGCTTTGACAGGGAGACAGACGTGACACCGGGCGCGCGGGTGGCGGCCACCATAGAACTCCTCGACGAAATCGTCAGCCATAGCGAGCGGCCGGCCGATCTCGTCGCCAATGCCTATTTCCGGGCGCGCCGCTTCATCGGCGGCGGCGACCGTCGCGCCGTGTCCGACCGCGTCTGGAGCATCCTGCGCCGCTACGGCCAGCTCACCTGGTGGCTCGCGCGCACCCGCCATCCCGACCGCGGCGGCCGCGCCATCGTCGCCGCCGACCTGATACTGGTCGAGGGGCTGGACATGCCGGGGCTCGAAGCGCTGTTCGACGGCGGCACCTACCGCCCCTCGCGGCTCGACGAGGCCGAGTATCGCGCGCTGCGCCAGATGGAGGGCCATTCGCTGCCCCATCCCGAGCAGCCCGACTGGGTCCGCCTCAACATCCAGGAATGGGTCGCGCCGCACTTCAAGGAGGCCTATGGCGAGGGCTGGGGCCGCGAGGTCTCCGCCCTCGACACGCCGCCGCCGGTCGACCTGCGCGTCAACCGCCTCAAGGCCACCGTCGAGCAGGCGCGCGAGGCGCTGGCCCGCGACGGCATCGAGACCGAGCCGATGCGCTACGCCCCCGACGGGCTGCGCCTGCGTAAGCGGCTGTCGGTTGTGAAGGGCGAGGCCTTCCAGAACGGGCTGGTCGAGATCCAGGACGAGGGATCGCAACTCGTCGCCGCCCTGGTCGATGCCCAGCCCGGCATGCAGATCGCCGACTATTGCGCCGGCGCCGGCGGCAAGACCCTGGCGATGGCCGCGCGCATGAACAACAAGGGCCGCGTCGTGGCGATGGACGTCTACGAGTCCCGCCTCGACCGCTCGGCTCAGCGGCTGCGCCGCGCCGGCGCCCACAACGTCGAGCGCCGCGCCATCGATGCCGACAATCGCAAATGGCTCAAGCGCCAGGCCGGCGCCTTCGACCGCGTGCTGGTCGACGCGCCCTGCACCGGCACGGGCACCTGGCGGCGCAATCCCGACGGTCGCTGGACCCTGCAGCCGAAGGACCTCGAGGAGCTGATCCCGAAGCAGGCCGCGATCCTCGATGCCGCGGCGAAGCTGGTGAAGCCGGGCGGGGGACTGATCTACGCCACCTGCTCGGTGCTGCCGGCCGAGAACGAGAGGCAGATCGCCGCCTTCCTGGAGCGCAACGACAGGTTCGAGGTCGTGCCGGTGGGCGCGCTGTGGCGCGACGTGATCTCGACCGAGCCGCCGCCCGAGGTCGACAACGGGCCCTATCTGCGCCTGTCGCCCCTGAAGCACGGCACCGACGGCTTCTTCGGCGCGGCCCTGGTGCGCAAGCCGGACGAGAAGGCAGCCGCGCCGGAGGAGAAGCCTCAAGAGGCGAGCGAGGAATGATCCGGATCCGCCGCGCCTCCCGGCACGACGCCGCCGCGATCGGCCGGGTCCATGTCGAGACCTGGCAGGCGACCTATGCCGGCCTGCTGCCCGACGCGATGCTGGTCGCCATGTCGGACGTGCGCCAGTCGGCCTGGTGGTCGCAGCTCCTGCAGGACCCGGCCGAGGCGCGCGGCGTCTTCGTGGCCGACGACCGCGACATGGGCGTGGTGGGCTTCGGCAGCTGCGGCCCGGTGCGCGATCCGCCGGAGGGCCTGGACGGCCGTGAGCTCAAGGTCGGCGAGGTCTACACGCTCTACGTCGAGCCGGATTTCCAGAACCTTGGCCTCGGCCGCAAGCTCCTGGGCGCGCTGTTCCGCCAGCTGCAGGCCGACCGCTGCGACACCGCTATCCTGTGGATGCTGGCCGAAAACCCGACCCGCTTCTTTTACGAGGGGCTGGGCGGCGAGCGGGTGGGCGAGCGGATCGACACCTTGGGCGGCACCGACGTCGAGGAGATCGCCTACGTTTGGCGCGACCTCGGCGCCCCGCTGATCCGGCGGAGGCTGGCGGCGGAGGGGTGAGCCCGAAAGCGAAAGGTCCCTCGCTGCGCTCGGGATGACAATTTTTGTCGGGTTGGCGCACTGCGCCGACCAAAAAAGCGCTGTCATCCCGAACGAAGTGAGGGACCTTTAGGGACAACGGTTGCCGCCCCGGCCCGTCGCGCTTATATCGCCCCATGACCGACCGTTTGCTGATCGTCGATTTCGGTTCCCAGGTTACCCAGCTGATCGCCCGCCGCGTGCGCGAGGCCGGGGTTTACTGTGAAATCCTGCCCTTCCAGTCCGTCGACGACGCGAAGATCAAGGCGTTCGATCCACGCGGGATCATCCTCTCCGGCGGCCCGGCCTCGGTGACCGAGGGCCAGTCGCCCGCCGCCCATCCCGCCATCTTCAAGGCCGACGTGCCGGTGCTGGGCATCTGCTACGGCGAGCAGACCATGGCCAAGGAGCTGGGCGGCTCGGTCGAGAGCGGCCATCACCGCGAGTTCGGTCGCGCCGAGGTCGAGGTCAAGGCCTCGACCCGCCTATTCGACGGCGTCTGGCAGCCGGGCGACCGCAAGCAGGTCTGGATGAGCCACGGCGACCGCGTGACGAAGCTGCCGGCCGGATTCTCGGTCGTCGCCACCAGTGAGAACGCGCCGTTCGCCGCCATCGCCGACGAGAGCCGCGGCTATTACGGCGTGCAGTTCCACCCCGAGGTGATGCACACGCCCGACGGCGCCAAGCTGCTGCGCAATTTCGCGCTAAATATCGCCGGCGCCAAGGGCGACTGGACAATGGCCGCGTTCCGCGAGCGCGCCATCGAGCAGGTTCGCGCACAGGTGGGCAAGGGCAAGGTCATCTGCGGTCTCAGCGGCGGCGTCGACTCCTCGGTCGTGGCCGTGCTGCTGCACGAGGCGATCGGCGACCAGCTGCAATGCGTGTTCGTCGACCACGGCCTCCTGCGCAAGGACGAGGGCGCCGAGGTCGTGCGCCTGTTCCGCGACCACTACAACATCCCGCTGATCCATGCCGACGCCTCGGAGACCTTCCTGAAGGCGCTGGCCGGCGTCACCGACCCGGAGAAGAAGCGCAAGACGATCGGCGCGCTCTTCATCGACGTGTTCGAGGCGGAGGCGAAGAAGATCGGCGGCGCGGCGTTCCTGGCCCAGGGCACGCTCTATCCCGACGTGATCGAATCGGTGTCCTTCACCGGCGGCCCGTCGGTGACGATCAAGAGCCACCACAATGTCGGCGGCCTGCCCGAACGCATGAACATGAAGCTGGTGGAGCCGTTGCGCGAGCTGTTCAAGGACGAGGTGAGGGCTCTCGGCCGCGAGCTCGGCCTCCCGGCCGACCTGGTGAACCGCCACCCGTTCCCCGGCCCCGGCCTCGCCATCCGCATCCCCGGCGACATCACGAAGGAGAAGCTCGACCTCCTTCGCCAGGTCGACGCCGTCTATCTCGACGAGATCCGCAAGGCCGGCCTCTACGACGAGATCTGGCAGGCCTTCGCCGTGCTGCTGCCGGTGCGCACCGTCGGCGTGATGGGCGACGGCCGCACCTACGACCAGGCCTGCGCGCTGCGCGCCGTCACCTCGACCGACGGCATGACCGCCGACTACTACCCGTTCGACCACGCCTTCCTCGGCCGGGTCGCCAACCGCATCATCAACGAATGCCGCGGCATCAACCGCGTGACCTACGACATCACCAGCAAGCCGCCGGGCACGATCGAGTGGGAATAATTTTTGCCCATCCGAAGGTATCCGAAACTACGCCAGAATACGACGTAACCACCTGAAAAACAAAAATATTTCAGCCCAGACCTATCGATAGCTATCGGTGGGCATCAAACGCGTCTGTCGTGCCCGCTGACGGACCCTGCCCCCGTTGATCATCCGGAAAATCGAAAGTACCGTCATAGCGACTGAGGCTAATGACGGTACTTCTTTCAGCCTAACATGCTGAACATAAACAGAGATCCCCGTCAAAAGCCTCTAAAAACCGCGTGACGGTACTTTTCCGCGAGGAGGCCCAGAATGTTGACGGATGCGGCACTCAAGTGCCTGAAACCAAAAGCCAAAATGTACAAGGTGACCGATCGTGACGGCATGTATGTGCGTGTCGCGCCGACAGGCGGCATCTCGTTCAGGCTCGACTATCGGCTGAACGGCAGGCGGGAGACCGTCCATCTCGGCAAGTACGCCCGAGATGGGATCTCGCTCGCCCGGGCGCGGGAATTGTGCCTGGACGCGAAACGCATGATTGCCGAGGGGCGGTCCCCCGCCATCGAGAAGCAGCGGGAGAAGCGCCGGATCAAGGAGGCCAAGAGCTTCGGCGAGTTCGGCGAGAAGTGGCTGACGGGCGCGCCCATGGCGGACAGCACGCGCGCCATGCGCCGCGCTATATTCGAGCGTGAACTCAAGCCGGTCTGGCAGAACCGTTTGCTGAACGAAATCACGCCTGATGACCTGCGCGCCCACTGCGCCAAGATCGTGGAACGGGGCGCGCCTGCGACGGCCATCCATGTGCGGGATATCCTGAAGCAGATCTATGCCTTCGCCATCCTCCACGGCGAGAAGGTCGCGAACCCGGCCGATGACGTCGGTCCTGCTTCGATTGCCACGTTCACGCCCAAGGACCGGGCGCTTTCCCCGACCGAGATCCGCATCATGCTCAAGCAACTCGAGCATGTTGCGACGCTGCCGACGATCCGGCTCGGCATGAAGCTCTACCTCCTCACCATGGTGCGAAAGAGTGAGCTGCAGGACGCGGTCTGGGATGAAGTCGATTTCGAAAACGCTGTCTGGACGATCCCGAAGGAGCGCATGAAGCGATCGAAGCCGCACAATGTCTACCTGTGCCGGCAGACCCTCGACATCATGATCGCGCTCAAGACCTGCGCTGGTAATTCCCGATATCTGCTGCCGTCCCGCTACGATGCGGACGCGCCAATGTCGCGGGCGACCTTTAACCGGGTCACCTACGCTGTCGTCGAACAGGCCAAGAAGGAGGGGCTGCCGCTGGAGCCGTTCACCGTGCATGACCTGCGCCGCACGGGCTCGACGCTGCTCAATGAGCTGGGCTTCAACCGCGACTGGATCGAAAAGTGCCTGGCGCACGAGGACGGGCGCTCATCGCGTGGCGTCTACAACAAGGCCGAGTACGAGGTTCAGCGTCGCCACATGATGCAGGAATGGGCTGACACCGTCGATGCCTGGGTCGAGGGCCGGAAGTATGCTCCCACGCTGCTGCCGACAGTCATGCCGTCTATCGCGCTCGATCCTGCCCTTTGACCGGGCGGGACTTGCGCTTGGTGACGTCGGGATGCTGCGCGCGATGGATCGGCTTCGCGCGCCGCGCCAGCAACCAGGCGTGGACCTCGCCGAGATCCCAGACGATGCAGCGCGGTGACAGCGCGAAGCGGCGTGGAAATTCGCCGCGCTGCTCCATCTCGTAAATCGTGCTGTCGGCCAGCGGCACCATTTCTCGCAGCTGGTGCCGCCTGATGGTCCTCCTGATTTCCAAAGGCTCGTTTTGGCCCATATCCAATCTCCTTAGCGGCTGTCGCTGGCGATTGAGAACGATAGGTGCCGATGCCGGAAGTCCCTCCCGAGAGGCGTGCGGCAATTTCGGGCTCTGGCGTAGAAATCGGCGGGGCGTTATCAGTCCTGACAGCGCGGCCGGACACCCGTCAGCCCACAGAATCTGCACGACTCGCCGCACGCGTTCCGCTCCGTAATTGCGCTGTTCAGATCACGCACCATTTACTGCTTGCACCGGCGAGATGCGATCCGGAAGTCCGCTAGCGACGTAGCAACAGTCGAATGTGTGACACTTAAGGATTTCGTGGGCGGCGGTAGCGAGGAGACGGAGAAGACCCATAATTTGATCGGAACAGTTCTCGGGGGCTGACGGGGCTACGTTTGCAAAGACCTTTGCATCATGGGGAACCATCGTGCCGAGATCGAAGATCGAGCTGCGCCATGTGCGTTACATCATCGCCGCCGCACAGAGCGGGAGTTTCCGGCGCGCGGCACAGGACCTGGGCGTCGAGCAGTCGGCGATCAGTCGGCGATCAGTCGGCGCATCCGGGATGTCGAGGATGAGATCGGCGCCCAACTGTTTCGCCGTCACAGCGCCGGCGTCGACCTTACGGAGATAGGCAAGCAGTTCCTGCACCACGCCAGCCCCGGCGCCCACCAGATCGATTCGGCGCTCGAAAGAGCAAGGACGACCGCGGCCAATGGGCGACACCTCAGGGTCGGCGTCTTCGGGCCACTGACCATGGGCTTCTTGTCGGAGCTCTTCGGTACTTTCCGGCGCGCGCGGCCGGGCACCCGGCTGCGGTTCAGCGAGGCAAGTTCGCCTGAGCTCGTGGCGGCCGTGCGGCGCGGGCAACTTGATGTCGGTGTCGTCGTCGAAGCATCGCCCGGAAGGGGCTATGAAGTGACGGATCTGTGGAACGAACATGTCTATCTGGCGATGCCGGAGGGAGACCCGCTAGCGGATCAGAAGACGGTTCGATGGCGTGACTTGGGGCATCGGCACTTCGTGGTGACTGACTTGCCGACGGGCCATTTCGCAAGAGATTACCTTCGGCGTCATCTCGGCGCCCCGAGTGACGCTCTGCGTATCGAGCAGTTATCCGTGACGCGGGAATCGCTGATGCAGATCGTTGCTCACGGCGGTGGCGTCACGCTGGCGGGCAGCGCTCATGTCCGATGCGGCCATTCCGGCATCACCTTCCGCCTGATCGAGGACGCCATGCTCCGCTATGGCGCGGTTCATTCGAGTGGCTTCCTGCAGAAGGATCTCGAGCGCTTGCTGGCGCTGGCGAAATCCCTGTCAGAGAGAGACCAGGCATGGTTCGCTAGTCAGCGTCTTATCCGTCCTGAGCATCGGCGCGTGCCGCACGTTGGCTGCCATCGCGGCGCGCGCGGGCGAACCCCCGATCGGTTGCGATGAAGCGCTCGAGCATGGGCACGATCAGCTTCGTCGGTTCGCCGATGGCCTGGCGTTGTTCGCGGCCGAGTGCTGCGGCGTAGGCGACGAGGTCTCGATGCAGCGGCGCAGGGAGTTCAATCGTCACCTTCACCGGCTTGTCGTCGATGATCGGACCGAGCTTCAGCTTGGTCATCACAACCCTCCATAAGGTTCGAGCACGAGGTCGCGGGTGACGATGACGCGCACGGGGAACCCCGGTCTGATCGTCAGGGTCGGCGCGACATTGAGTTGCCGACGGATGACCTGCTGGCCTGCGTCGTTGATGGTGTCCTGCCCGCCGTTGCGGATCGCCCGGAGCAGCCGATCCTGATCGTCAACGGCGAGTTCGGCGCCGACCGACAGCAGTGTCGACAGGCCGGCAGCCTTGGCGAGATCCCACCAGTGATAGTCGACGCCATCCTGAAGACCCGCATAGCCTTGCGCGTCGGCTCCGGGTTGACGTTCCAGGACGATCGAACGGCCATTCGGGAGGATAAGCCGCTTCCAGACGAGCAGCACCCGGCGCTGACCGAAGCCGACATCGTTGCTGTACTCGCCGATCAGCCGCGTGCCCTGTGGGACGAGCAGGATGCGCCCGGTCGGGCTGTCGTAGACATGCTCCGTGACCTGCGCGGTGATCTGGCCCGGCAGGTCGGATCGGATGCCGGTGATGAGGGCCGCGGCAATGACGGCGCCGGTCTGAAGCACATTGGGCGATGCCGGACCCATCACGCGATCTGGCGAGACCGTGCGGCGGTCCACGCCCGCATTCAGGAACGCGAGCTGGCGATCCTGCGCCGTCGCTGCACCTGGCTGACTCGGAAGACCCAGCCCAGAGAGGCTCGGGCTGCCTGGTCCGCCAACTGTCGCAATCGGAGCTGCGACGCGCGCCTCCGTCTGGAAGAAGACGCGGCTCGTTCGGGCAGCTTCTTCTTCCGCGCGCCTGCGCTGCTCGACCGGATCGACGGTGGGCGCTGCCGCCATCGACGGCGTGACGAGCTGGCCACGATTCTGCGCATCGAGGATGGGGCGTCCCAGATCCCCGGGCAGCGGAGGCCCAAGCACCGGACCGGTATAGTCGCGTGGCAGGCCGGCGAGCCCGTCCGCGGTTCGCCGGTTCTGCGTGGAGTAAAGCTCCTCACTGCCAGGGCCGATATTGCGCGTCTGAAGCGCATAGATGAGCGCGCCACCGACCCCAAGGGCGACGACGAGACTGATACCGCCCAGCACCTTTCGCGACAGTCGGGTGACCCGGGGCGGTTCGGCGCGCAGCCGCATTGGCGCAGCGGCGTCGCCGGGCTGTGTGCCGACCAGCGGTGCGTCGGCTTCGTTGGGCGTGTCGCGCTCGCTCATGACGCGGGCCTCCCATCGGTGCGAACGATCCGGACCGTCTGCTGGCGCTCGCCACTGCCGAGACGGAGCTCGGCGGCGCCGAACAAGCGGTCGACGATCAGGATGTTCTGGTGGATCCGGCTGTTGGCGATCTGCGGTTCGCCATCTGCGCCGATGACGAAGAGCGGCGGCATCTCGCCCTGAACGATCCCACGCGGGAACTCGACATAGACGCGGCGCCCGTCGTCGTAGACCGAGATTGGCCGCCACGGCGGCGTGTCGCCCGTGAGGCCGTAGCGATAGTTCCGTGCCGCAACGGCCGGGATCACTGGCGTAGCGGGCACTGCCTGTCTCTGCGAGGCGGGCGGCTGCGGATAGGCCCAGGCGACGGCCGGCATATAGGGGCGTTCGCCCGAGCGCAGCTCGATCATGTAGATGCGACGGTCGGTGGTGATGACTAGATTGGTCGTGATGTCTGGACGTGTCGGCTTCACGAGGACATGGACGCGCCGGGTGATGCCCGAGCCGCTCTCGGTGTCGCCGATGATCCAGCGCGCCGTGTCGCCCGCAGCGATTGGGCCGGCGCCGGTCAGGCTCTCGCCTGGTTCCAGCGCGATGTTGGTGATCTGCCCGGGAGCGGCATAGACCTGATAGAGCGCGCCCTCGCTCCAGGGATAGATCTGGATCGAGTTGTAATACCCCTCGCGGCGTGGTTCGACGCGCGCGGCGGCGTTGGCATTCTCCACGCGGCCCGCCGGCGTCCCTGCGGCAGCGCCACCGCGCGCGGGTGTCCAGGCGGGCGGCGTGTGAAGCGGCCTTGGTGGCGCCTCCGTGATGGCAGCCGGCACAGGGGGGAGCGGCGGCACATCGGCGTCGTAGCTGACCTGTGGCGGCCGGTTGGTCGCGCAGCCGGCCAGCGCCAATCCGGAGATCAGCAAAAGCGCAGAGCCGGATAGGCGGAAGCCGCGGCTCGCGGATCGGCGGAGATGATCTCTCATTGCCCCATCTCCCGCGACCAGTTGATGGCGTTGACGTAGATCCCAAGCGGATTGGCCCGCAGCCGCTCTGCGTCGCGCGGGGGTTGGATCACGATGGTCAGGATGGCTGTCCAGCGCTGTGTCGTGGAGAGCTGGCCGTTCTCGTACTGGCGTTCGGTCCAGGCAACGCGGAAGCTGTCAGGCGACGCGCGGATCACGCTCGACACTTCGACCGACACCTGCTGCTTCCCGACGCGGGTGAACGGATCGTTGGCGCGGGCGAAGTCATTGAGGGCCGCCGCGCCGCGATCGGTCGTGAACTCGTAGGCGCGCAGCCAATTCTGCCGCACGACGATGGCGTCGGCCGGTATCGAGCGGACCTGCTCGATGAACCGCGCCAGATGCCATGCCACCTGCGGGTCGGTGGGGCGGTAGTCGGCTTGCGCTGGCGCGACCGCCTGCGCCTGGCCGAGATTGTCGACCTGCACCACCCACGGGACGATGGTCCCGCGCGCCGACTGCCAGACCAGCGCGGCAGCGAAGCCAGCGGAGAGGATCAGGCAGCCAAAGGCCATGAGACGCCAGTTTCGGGCCTGGACACGCGCTGAGCCGATCCGATCATCCCAGATCTGCGCCGCGCGCTGATACGGCGTCTCGGGCTCGGGCGTCTTTCCATAGTGGGTTGCGGGTCGCTTGAAGAAGCTCATGTGCGGTCGCCTCCGGAGAGATTGATGGAAGAGCCGCCGCCGTGGCTGTCGCCCGATCGGATCGCGTGTGCCGCGAGCGTGACGCCGTGGCTCATGGTCTGCCCACGCCGCATGCGCTGCGCCCAAGCCGGCGGGCTGGCGGCAGAGCCTGTGGCTGCCGGTGCGGCCGAACCGGCATCATTCGCGACCGTTCGCATGCTCGAGGAGCCGCCGGTGGCTCCGAAGCCGCTTTTGACGCCGTCGGCGAAGCTCGAGCGAACGCTTTGCGCGGCCCGGCGCAGCGGAGAGGCTGCCGCGCCGCCGGCCGCTCGTGCGACGCCGCCGAGGCCCGACGCGACGCCGGCGGCGCCCGACTGGC
>JBKBLH010000034.1:0-46768 GCA_046296475.1 Reyranella sp. | reverse complement strand
TCGGCATTGTCGGCCGCCTGGCCCGGACTGACGACGAAGGCAACGGGGCCTCGTGGCTTGCCGTCGTTCCGTGAGACGAGAGCAGCGATGGCCTCGACTCCGGCCATATCCATCGGGGCGGTGGGCGAAGCAATGTCGATCAGCTTGCCATAGTGCAGAACGTCGCTTGCGAGGACCTGATGCACCGCGTCACGGACGTCCTCTACTATGAATGCCCCGCGCACGACGGCGATGACCAGCCGGCCGGGATGGAAGATGTCGATATGGATAGGCATGATTGCGGTCCGGCTTGCCCACATTCTACCGCATCCATGCGGCAGGGTAGCGCGATTACCATGTTCGGCCGTGCCTGCAAACAGGAGTAGCTGTTGGAGAAGATCGCCGTCGTCGTCGTCGTTGCCCTGGCGGCGGGCGCCGCCCTCTATCTGTTTGGCAGCACGGTCTCCTCCCGGCAGCGTCTGACGCGGGCCGTCGCGGCGGCGATCGCCGGTGCGCTGGCGACCGCCGGCGCGATCTATGGGCTGGATGTCCTGACCGACGACGACACCCACGTGGTCGACAATGCGATGGCGGAGGCGCGCACCCTGCCGCTGGTCGGGCTGGTGCTGGCCGACGTGCCCGACGCCGAGCCACGGCTGCGCGCCTCGCTGAAGGAGGAGTTGCGCAATCCCACGACCACGGGCGCGCCGCGTCCCCTGGTGCTCATGAGCGAGCTGCGTGCCACCCATATCGTGCCCGCCCTGAAGGCGGCCGACACCACCGATGCCGAGAGCGTGCTGGCGGCCCGCATCGCTTTGATGCGGCACCTGCGCGACGCCAACGTCCAGGCCTGTCGCGAGCTTGCGCTGATCGGCATCCAGCATGCCGACCGGCTCGATCCACAAGCCCAGCAACTCATGCGCAACATGCTCGCGGCCATGGAGAAGGCCTATCGCTCCGGTCGCACGGTACTGAAGTCGGCCGCCGGTGCGCCGCCGCCGGTGCCGAACGATACCGAGGCCCAGGCGCTGCTTGCCGAGGCCGGTCTCACGCCGGCCGACTTCGAGAAGCTGCAGAACCTCGCGAAGCTCTCGGCCGAGGAAGCCTGCGACCTGGGCATTCGCCTGAATGGCACGCCTTCCCGGCTGCCGCCCGACAAGGCAGGCGGCCTTGCCCGTTATCTGGCGGCGGCGCAGTAGAAGAAGCCGCTACGCCACCAGGCGTGCCACGACGGCTTTCAGCGCCGTCGCGACGTCCTGCGGCGACATCCGCACCTGCAGGCCGCGCTGGCCGCCGTTGAGATAGACCAGTTCGTGCGCCATCGCCTCAGCCTCGACCGCCGTCCGCACGGCGCGCATCTGGCCGAAGGGACTGATGCCGCCGACCTTGTAGCCGGTCATCCGCTCGGCATCGGCAGGCTTCATCATTTCGGCCGACTTCCCCTTGAAGGCGGCCGCCAGCTTCTTCATCGAGACCTCGCGATCGGACGGCACGATCACGCAGGCGGGTTTGCCGTCGACGAGGGTCATCAGTGTCTTCAACACGCGCTGCGGCGCCTCGCCCAACGCCTCGGCCGCCTGCAGCCCGACCTTGTCGGCGCCGGGATCGTAGTCGTACGCATGAACAGTGAAGGCGACCTTCGCCTGCTCCAGCGCCCTGGTGGCGCGCGTGACTTTCGACATCCCTGCTCCTCGCTCGACGAGGAGAAAGATAGCGCTGTCGGACGTCAGTTTCCCTTGAGAATTTTCGCAGTGGCGTCGGCGAAGACCTGACATCCCAGCACGATGTCGGCGTCATGGGTGTTCTCGGTGAAGTGATGCGAGATGCCGCCGATCGAAGGCACGAACATCATAGCCGCCGGCATCTTCAGGCCGATCACCTGCGCATCGTGGCCCGCACCCGACGGCATGCGCACATGCTTGTCGGGAGCATGGAGGGCGGCCGACTCCTCGATCGCCTCGAGGAAGCGCTCGTCCATCAGGAGCGGCTGGGTGCGCGAGAGGTTCACACACTCGACGGTACAGGGGCTGTTCTTCTGGTGATCGGCCACGATCTCCATGAGCTTCGCCTCGAAGGCCTGCAGGACCTTCTGGTCGGCATCCCGGAATTGCAGGATCATCTCGGCCCGGCCCGGCACGATCGCCGGCGCGCCCGGCTCCAGGACCATCTTGCCCACCGTCCAGACGCTGCGCGGACCGGAGACGGCAGGGAACTTGTCCATCACGTCGTTGTAGAGCCGCATCATGGCGACACCGGCATCCTTGCGGATCGGCATGGGGGTCGTGCCGGCATGGTTCTGGATGCCGCTGAAGGTCAGGCGAAACTGCATGATGCCGACGATCGCCGTCACGATGCCGATGCGCTTGTCGCCGGCTTCGAGTAGGCCGCCCTGTTCGATATGGGCTTCGAGATAGCCTCGATACCTGCCCTCTTCGAGATGCTCTCGCGGCACGCCTTCGAGGCCGGCCGCCTTCAGCGCCTCGCGCATCGGCGTGCCCTCGTCGCGGTGCCTGGCCTTGTCGATGTCGGCCTCGGAGAAGATGCCGATGAAGGAGCGACTCCCGGTCATCTGGCCCCAATGCCCCTCCTCGTCGGCCCAGGAGGCCACGTCGACCGCCAGATGCGCCGTCTCGGGATCCTCCGCCAGTGCCCGCGCCACTTCGAGCCCGTAGATCACACCCATGACGCCGTCGAGCCAGCCGCCGCGCGGTTGGGTGTCGGAATGCGAGCCAATCAGGATGCGCGGACCGGTCTTGGGGCTCTTGCCGATCACCGTGCCGATGCCGTCGATCACGGGTTCGAGGCCCGCTTCCTTCATGCGCGCGGCGAGCCAATGCCGGCTCTCGACATCCTGCGGTGAGAGATGCGGGCGATGCACACCGGTCTGGTAGCGGCCGAAATCGGCGATGCGCCGCAGGTCGCCAAGCAGTCGTTCACCGTTGATCGTGGGCATGTCGTCGCCTCAGTTCAGATGCGCCGCCACCCAGGCGGCATGGGAAAGCACGCGGTCGTCGTCGTGACGCCGGCCGACGAGCTGGACCCCGAGCGGCAGGCCGCGTGGACCGGTGCCGGCCGGCAGGGTGACGCAGGGCGTGCCCGCGAGCGTCCAGATCGAGTTGAAGACCGGATCGCCGGTGAAGGCCAGCCCCTTAGGCGCCTCGCCGGGCGCGCTCGGCGTCAGGAGCAGGTCGACCTTGTCGAACAGCGAGTCGACATGCGCCTTGAAGGTCGTCGCCTTGCGCTGGGCGGCGACATAGCGGTCGAAGGAGACGGCGAGGCCGCGCTTCATCGGACCGCTCATCAGCTCGTCGCTGACCTTGTCGGGGTTGCGCAACCGCTCGTCGGCATAGTTGCGCACGCTCTCGAAGCCGGTGATCGCCGCATGATCGTCGATTATGTCGGTAAAGGGCGTGGCGAAGGCCACGTCGATCACGGACGCGCCCTTGTCGGAAAGGCGCGTCGCCGTCTCCTCGATCAGCGCCTTGGTCTCGGGCTCGGCCTTGTCCCAGACTGGCGAGCGGCAGACGCCGATGCGCGGGCGGCCGATCGTGCGGTCGATACGGACCGGTGGCAACTTCAGCACGGCCGCGCGGAACAGGGCGATGTCGTCGAGCGTGCGCGCCATCAGGCCGAGCGTGTCGACCGAGTGACATTGCATCTTGATGCCGACGCGGGAGAAGTCGCCGAAGGTCGGTTTGTATCCCACCACGCCGCAATAGGCCGCCGGGCGGATGACGGACCCGCCGGTCTGCGTGCCGAAGGCCAACGGCACGTGTCCGTCGGCGACAGCTGCAGCGGAACCCGACGAAGAACCGCCCGGCGTATGCGCGGGATTGTGCGGGTTCGTCGTAGCGCCGGCATGCCGGTTGGCGAACTCCGTCGTCACGGTCTTGCCCATGATGACCGCATTGGCAGTCCGGCAGAGCGCCACGCAGGCCGCATCGCCGAACGGCACGGTCCCCGCGAAGATCGGCGAGTTGTGGCCGGTCGGCATGTCGTAGGTGTCGATGATGTCCTTCACGCCGACCGGAATGCCGCGCAACAGCCCGCCGCTCGCCGCATCGGCGGCCCTGGCCTGTGCAATCGCCTGGTCCGGATCGATATGCACCCAGGCCTTCACGACATCGTCGCGCACGGCGATGCGGTCGAGACAGGAGCGCACCAGCTGCTCGGAGGTGAGCGTGCCGGCCTCGATGGCGGCGACGGCTTCGACGGCGGTGATCGGCTTCATGACAGCACGCTCCGCGCCCAGGCCGCGATGTCGAGCAAGTCCCGATCCTCATGCTGGCGCCCGACGAGCTGGATTCCGACCGGCAGGCCGGTCGGCCCCTTCGTCAGGGGCAGGGTCACGCAGGGCATCCAGAGGTAGGTCCAGAGCAGATTGAAGGTGGCGTCTCCCGTGCGCTCGAGGCCGGGTGGCGCCTCCCCTTTGGCCGGGGCGGTCAGGATGACGTCGATCTCGTCGAACAGCACATCCACCGCGGCACGGCCAGTCTCGCCCAGCTTGCGGGCGGCGACCCAGGTCGCATGGTCGATCTTCGAGCCGGCCTCGAGCTTGTCCTTCTTCAGGCTCTCGCTCAGCAGCCCGGGAAAGCGTCGCGTCTCGTCGGCATGGGCACGCGGCCCGTCGAAGGCCGACAGGGTCTTCTGGCCCTCGGTCATGTCGCGCACCGGCGCGGGCAGCTCGATCTCCCTCACCTGGGCGCCGGCCTTGGCGAAAGCGGCCGCCGCATCGTTCACGGCCTTGATGCCCTCGGGCGAGAGTTCGTTGCGATGATGAGTGAAGGCGACGGCAATTCTCGGTGGCCGGTCGAGCTTCTTGATCGGCTCGAACGGCATCGCCATCAGCGCCGCACGGAACAGAACGATGTCCTCGACGCTGCGCGCATAGGCGCCGATCGTGTCCAGCCACTCGGTGTTGGCCTTCATGCCGGCTGGTGCGAAGTGGCCGTAACTCGGCTTGTAGCCAACGATGCCGCAGAAGGCGGCAGGCCGGATCACGGAACCGCCGGTCTGCGTGCCGGTCCCCAGCACGCTCTGGAAGTCCGCGACCGCCGCCGCCGAGCCCGACGAGGAGCCACCCGGCGTGTGCGCCGGATTGTGCGGGTTCTTCGTCGGGCCCGGGTGCCGGTTGGCGAACTCGGTGGTCACGGTCTTGCCGAGCAGGATGGCACCAGCATCGCGCGCCAACGCCACGGTCGCGGCATCGGCGAGTGGCTGGTGCGTGCGGTAGATCGGCGACCCATAGGTCGTCGGCTGGTCGAAGGAATCGATGATGTCCTTCACACCCATGGGGATGCCGTGCAGGAGACCCCTGCGTGGTCCGCGATCGAGCACCTTGGCGGTTTGCAGGGCAGCGTCGCGCGCGAGATGTGACCAGGCGAGCACATCGGCGTCGCGCTGGTCGATGCGCTGAAGATGATCGCGCACGATCGCCTCGGCGGTTGCCGTTCCCGCGTCCAGTCGTTGCGAGAGCTGCGTGGCAGTGAGCGTGTTCAGCGCGGCCATGATCAGCAGAAGAGCAGCAAGAAGCATGCCTCGTCCAGCAGGGCGCCAGTGGCACGCCCCATGGCTCACTTCGTGCTTCGTCCGGCGGAACCACGGAGGTTTCCCATGCTCACCCGTCGCGCCGCGCTTCTCGCCGGCACCGCCCTTCCCTTCATCGCGTCGAGCGTGACGCAAGCGCAGCAGCCCTCGACCCTGCGCATCGCCATGACACTCGCTGACATTCCCGCGACCGACGGTGCGCCCGACCAGGGCACCGAAGGCATCCGCTTCATGGGCTACACGATGTACGACCCGCTGGTCGCCTGGGACCTGTCGTCGGCCACGGCGCCGGCAAAGCTGGTGCCCGGCCTGGCGACCAAGTGGTATCAGGACCCGGCCGACCCCACGAAATGGATCTTCGAGTTGCGCCAGGGCGTGAAATTCCACGACGGGTCCGACTTCAATGCCGACGCGGTGATCTTCACTCTCGACCGGGCCCTGAACGACAAGTCTCCCTTTTTCGATCGGGCCGGGCGCAGCATCCTGATCGCCGCCGTCTCGCCCGTGGTCGCCTATCGCAAGATCGACGACTACAAGGTCGAGCTGCAGACCAACGGGGTCAACACGATCTTCCCGTCCCTGCTCAATCGCTTCCCGATCGCGAGCCCTGCCAACTTCGAGAAGGTCGGGCGCGACTGGCAGGCCTATCGCAAGTCGCCGTCGGGCACCGGACCGTGGAAGATGAAGTCGTGGACGCCCCGCGAGCGCGCCGAGCTTGAGCGCAACAACGACTATTGGGACAAGGCGCGCATCCCCAAGAGCGAGCGCATGGTGCTGCTGCCCATCCCCGACGTCTCCACGCGCACCGCGGCCCTCCTGTCAGGCCGGGTCGACTGGATCGAGGCGCCTGCGCCCGATTCGCTCGACAAGCTGCGGGCCGCCGGCTGCAAGATCGAAACGAACGCCATCCCGCACATGTGGCCCTATACGCTGAGCATGCTGCCTGGCGCCCCGACCGCCGACATCCGCGTGCGCAAGGCGTTGAACCTCGCTGTCGACCGCGACGCCATGGTGAAGCTGCTGAACGGACTCGCCGCCCCGGCCGTGGGGTGCGTGCCGGCCGACCATCCCTGGTTCGGCAATCCGAACTTCAAGATCCGCTACGACCCGGCTGAGGCGAAGAAGCTGCTCGCCGAGGCGGGCTACGGGCCGCAGAAGAAGCTCAAGCTGAAGGTCGCGATCTCGACCTCGGGCTCGGGCCAGATGTACCCGCTGATCATGAACGAGTTCATCCAGCAGCAATTCGCCGAAGTCGGCGTCGACCTCGAGTTCCAGGTGATGGACTGGAACGCCCTGCTGAACTTC
Organism: Reyranella sp.; assembly: GCA_046296475.1. Classification (GTDB taxonomy): domain Bacteria; phylum Pseudomonadota; class Alphaproteobacteria; order Reyranellales; family Reyranellaceae; genus Reyranella. The sequence goes on along the minus strand of JBKBLH010000034.1, from coordinate 39,937 downwards.
ATGCGCCAGGGCGCCAAGGCACCCGAGGCCGCCTCGTTCAATGCCATCAACGTGAGCTGGAACACGATGGACCCGCACAACGCCTTCATGCGCTTCGTCGACAGCCAGCAGGTTCCACCCAGGGGTTCGAACTGGGGCTACATCAACGATCCCGAGTTCGACAAGCTCGCCGCCGAGGCGCGCAACACGCCCGATCCGGCCGAGCTCGACAAGGTGCTGGCCAAGATCAATACCCGTATGGTCGACCAGGCCGTGTTCGTGTGGTTCGTCCACGATGTCTGGCCGAACGCGATCTCGTCAAAGGTCAAGGGCTACGTCCATCCCAAGAGCTGGTACGTCGACTTCTCGCCGGTGACGGTGGGCTAGGCCTGAACCCGGGCGCGCTGCAGCGCCTCCCAGACCCTTGCGGGCGTCGCGGGCATTTCAAGACGCTCGATGCCAGCCGGACGCAGCGCGTCGAGCACGGCGGCCATCACCGTCTGGGGTGCGCCGATGCAGCCCGCCTGTCCCGAGCCCTTGACGCCGAGCGGATTGGCTTCGGTAGGCCGCTCGACGAGTTCGATGTCGAAGAATGGCAGATCGCCCGCGCGCGGCAGCGCATAGTCCATCAAGGAGCCGCTGAGCAGCTGGCCGGACTTGGGATCGTAGACCGTGTGTTCCAGCAGCGCCTGGCCGATACCCTGCGCCAGCCCGCCCTGCACCTGGCCCTCGGTCAGCATCGGATTGATCAGTCGCCCATAGTCGTCGACCGCGGTGTAGCGCACGAGTTCCACGGCGCCGGTCTCGGCATCGATCTCGACCTCTGCGACGTGGCAGCCGCTCGGAAAGGTGAAGACATCCATGATGTTGAGAACATGTTCCCCTAGTCCCGCTGCCATGCCCTCCGGCAGGTTCGCAGCATCCTGCGCGCTGGCGGCGAGAGTCGCGAGGTCGATGCTTCGGTCCGTGCCATGCACCCTGAACCGCCCGCGGTCATACTCGATCTCCTGTTCGTTAGCCTGAAGAAGGTGGGCAGCCAGCCGGCGCGCCTTCGCCAGCGCCGCATCCATCGCCTTGACCAGCGCCGCGCCGCCCATATGCATGGAGCGGGCGCCGCCATGGCCGGCGCCGCTCCTTACGGCGCGGGTATCGGCCTGGACGTAGCGGAAAGCCTCGATCGGCAGGCCGAGATGATTCGAGGCGATCTGGGCGAAGGCGGTTTCATGCCCCTGTCCGTTCGACTCGGTGCCGACCGCGATCATGACGCTGCCATCCGGCTCGAACCGCACCTCTGCCCCTTCGTTGGGCGCGCCGCGCGACGTCTCGAGAAAGCACGCAACGCCCCGGCCGCGCAGGCGGCCCCGCGCCTTCGCCGCCGCGCGCCGCTGCTCGAAGCCGGGCATGCGTGCCACGGCAGCGTCGAGGTTGGCCACGAAGTCACCGGAGTCGATGGCCATGCCCATCGCGGTCCTGTGCGGGAAAGACGAGATCAGGTTCTGCCGCCGCAGGTCCGCCGGATCGCGACCCAGAACACGCGCCGCCGCCTCGATGGCGCGTTCGACGATGTAGTTGGCCTCGGGCTTGCCGGCGCCGCGATAGGCGTCGACCGGCGTCGTGTTCGTAACCGCGCCGCGCACGTCGACGGCGATCGCGGGGATGTCGTAGACGCCGCCCTGCGCCGTCGAGGCGGCGACCACCGACGCGCCGGGCCCGTTGCCCGACAGGTAGGCGCCCAGGTTGGCGACCATCTCGACGTCGAGCGCGAGAATGCGTCCCGTGTCATCGAGCGCGATCCGTGCCGTTGCCTCGATGTCGCGGCCCTGAGCCCCCATAACGAAATCCTCGTCCCGATCGGCGAGCCAGCGGACGGGACGCCGCAACCTGCGCGCGGCCCACAGCAGCAGGATCCATTCGGGATAGAGGAAATTCTTCATCCCGAAGCCGCCGCCGACATCGGGAGCGTGAAGCTGGATCCGCTCCGGCGCCACCTTGAAGATGAACTCCGCCAGCTGGCGGCGGATTCCATGCAGCCCCTGCCCCGTCAGTTCGAGTTCCATCGTGTCGGTGGCCGCATCGTAGCGCGCGATGCCGGCGCGCGGCTCCAGCGGCACGACGATGACACGGTTGTTCGTGACGTCGACTTCGACGATATGGGCGGCCCTCTTCATCGCCTCGGCGACGGCGGCATGGTCGCCGCGCTGCACGTGATAGACGAGATTGCCCGGCACCTCGTCCCACAGGGACGGCGCACCCTCCGCCAGCGCCGCGCCGCCATCGACGACCGACGGCAGCGGCTCGTAGTCGACTTCGATCCGCTCCGCTGCTTCGCGCGCGAGCTCCGCGCTGTCGGCCACGACGAAGCAGACCGGATCGCCGACATGGCGGACGCGACCCGAGGCGAGGGCCGGACGGGGCGGCACGATCATCGGCTTGACGGCCGCCAGGCACGGCATGAAGCCCAGGCCGTCCGCCGCCAGGTCGTCGGCGGTGGCGACCAGATGGACGCCTGGCATGGATGCCGCCAAGGACGCGTCGAGCGACCGGATCACGGCATGGGCGTGCGGTGAGCGCAGCACGTAGCCGTGTAACGCCGCAGGTTCGGCAATATCCTCGACGTAGCGTCCGTGCCCGGTGAGAAAGCGGGCATCCTCCAGCCGGCGAATCGATCTCGGATCGTGATTTGCGTCCGCCACCTGCGCGTCTCCCCGGGCCGTTGGTTTGCAGTGAACATACACCATTGACGGGCAGCGACGACCGGCTGAGGCTGCCGTCCTCCCGCCAAATGCCGCTCCTCGGAGGAATCGAATGATCGATCTGCACTACTGGCCGACGCCGAACGGCAAGAAGGTCACCATCCTGCTCGAGGAATGCGGCCTGCCCTACAAGGTCGTGCCGGTGAACATCGGACAGGGCGAACAGTTCACCGACGCCTTCCTGGAGATGAACCCCAACCACCGCATGCCGGTGATGGTCGACAATGCGCCGGCTGACGGCGGCAAATCGCTGGTCGTCTTCGAGTCCGGCGCCATCATGATGTACATCGCCGAGAAGGCCGGGAAGTTCTATCCGCAGGACCTTCGAACCAGGCACGAAGTGAACGAGTGGCTGATCTGGCAGATGGCCAACCAGGGGCCGAAGAGCGGTGAGTGCGGTCACTTCCGCCGCGTCGAACAGACGAAGGAAGGCGACCAGAGCTATGCGATCCGCCGCTTCACCGACGAGGTGAACCGGCTGTACGGCGTGCTGAACAACCGTCTCTACAAGCACAGGTATCTCGCAGGCGACCAGTACACGATCGCCGACATGATCTGCTATCCGTGGACCGTGAACTGGAAGTTCCAGGGACAGGACATCGAGGAGTTTCCCTACTTCAAGCGCTGGTTCGACGAGCTGGGCGCGCGCCCCGCCGTCCAGAAGGGCATGGCGGTCGGCGCCGACTTCGCGGTCGATCGCGAGAAGCTGCCGCCGGAGGAGCAGGAGCGCATCCGCAAGATGCTCTACAACCAGCGCGCCCGGCCGGTCCGCGTGGCGTAGCCCTACGAACGCTGCACGCTGGAGAGAGGCGGCGCCACCTCCTCCAGCGGCTTGCACTCCGCGGCAATGCCGAGCTTCAGCGTCACGAGCGACGCCGCGATCATCAGCGCCGCGCCCAACAGGTAGCCCCACATTATTTCGGTGGAACTGCCACCCGCGATCAGCACGCCGAACAGCCACGGTCCGCCGACCCCGCCGATCAGCGTGCCGAAGGCGTAGAACAGGGCGATGGTGAGTGCCCGGATTTCGAGCGGGAAGCACTCGCCAACGGTGAGATAGGCTGCGCTCGCCGCCGCCGAGGCAAAGAAGAAGACGACGCTCCACATCGCCGTCTGCGACGTCGCATCGAGATGGCCGGCATCGAACATCCAGCCCGTGAGCGCCAGCAGCACACCCGAGATCGCATAGGTCGCCGTGATCATCTGTCGGCGACCGAGCGTGTCGAACAGCGGCCCCAGCAGAAGCGGCCCCAGGAAGTTGCCGATGGCGAAGGGCAGGATGTAGAGGCCGACCTTGTCCGCCGGCACCTGGTAGAACTTGGTGAGGATTAGCGCATAGGTGAAGAAGATCGCGTTGTAGACGAAGGCCTGAGAGGCCATCAGCACCAGCCCGAGCGTCGTACGGCTGCGATAATGCTTCAGCAAGGTGCGCGCCACCGACACCAGCGTCGTCCTGTGCGGATCGCCCAGCGACAGCGTGGTCGTCACGGGCTCCAGCTTCCGCCCCGTGTCGGCCTCGACCCGCGTCTCGATCTCCTCGACGACACCCTCCGCCTCGCGCGGCTTGCCATGGATCATCAGCCAGCGCGGGCTCTCCGGCAGGAAGCGGCGCAGGTAAAGAATGACGAGGCCCAGCACGGCGCCGCTGGCGAAGGCGACCCGCCAGCCCATGTCGGGGTCGAGCACGTTGGGATCCAGCAGCCAGACGGACAACAGCGCGCCGCCGGCTGCGCCGAGCCAGAAGCTGCCGTTTATGGCGAGATCGATGCGCCCGCGCAGGCGGGCGGGGATGAGTTCCTGGATCGCCGAGTTTATCGCCGAATACTCGCCGCCGATGCCCGCTCCCGTCAGGAAGCGGAACAGGAGGAAACTGTAGAAGTCCCAGGAGAATGCCGTTGCCGCCGTGGCGATGAGGTAGACGCCGAGCGTGACGTTGAACAGCCGCTTGCGGCCCAGCCGGTCGGTGAGATGGCCGAAGAACAGCGCGCCCAGCACCGCACCTGCGAGATAGGCGCTGCCCGTCAGCCCGACCTGCTCGGCGGTCAGTTGCAGGCGCGAACTCGTCTGCAGGGCTGCGGCCACCGAGCCCGCCAGCGTGACCTCCAGGCCATCGAGAATCCAGGTGATGCCCAAGGCGATGACTACCAGCCGATGAAAGCGGCTCCACGGCAGGCGGTCGAGGCGGGCTGGGACATCGGTGCGCACAAGCAATGCAACGCATTGGCGCGACGAAAGTTCAAGGCGGTTCGCTACCTTCCCCGCCGCAAGGCTGGTTTGCCGGGCCCGTACTGGCGACGGCGCGTGGCGCCGCCTAGAGTAAGGAAATGTCCGACAATACGATGGCAGCCGGCGCCTCGCCCGTCTCTGCCCCTCCGACTCCGGTTCTTTCCGGCGCCGCCTCCGCCGACACCACGACGTTCGCCGTCATCCTCTCCTTGAGCTTCTGTCACCTGCTCAACGACATGATGCAGTCGTTGGTGCCGGCGCTGTATCCGATTCTCAAGGATTCATACGCACTGTCATTCGGTCAGATCGGGTTCATCACCCTGGCCTTCCAGTGCACGGCGTCGATGCTGCAGCCGGTCGTCGGCATGTACACCGACAGGAAGCCCCAGCCCTATTCCCTGATGGTTGGCATGGGTTTCACCCTGGTCGGCCTCCTGCTGATGTCGCAGGCGAATTCCTATCCGTTGATCCTTTTCGCAGCGGCGCTGATCGGCATGGGTTCCTCGGTCTTCCATCCCGAGGCGTCACGGGTCGCGCGCATGGCGGCCGGCGGACGCTATGGCCTGGCGCAGTCGCTGTTCCAGGTCGGCGGCAACATGGGCTCCGCCGCAGGCCCGCTGCTCGCGGCCTTCATCGTGGTGCCGGCCGGCCAGCGGAGCATCCTGTGGTTCTCCGCGGCCGCCCTCGTCGCGATGATCGTGTTGTTCCAGGTGGGCCACTGGTACAAGGCTAACCGCGCCAGCCAGAAGCCGATGGCCCGCAAGACCGCCGCAGCCGCCGGTCACGTGACCCTGTCGAAGACCCGCATCGGCATCGCGGTCGCGATCCTGGTCGCGCTGCTCTTCTCCAAGAACGTCTACAGCGCGAGCCTCGGCTCCTACTTCACCTTCTACCTGATCCAGAAGTTCGGCGTGGAGGTCCAGACGGCGCAGCTCTTCCTGTTCGCCTTCCTGGTCGGCATCGTCGCCGGCACGATCCTGGGCGGCCTGGTTGGCGACAGGATGGGCCGCATCCCGGTCATGTGGTTCTCGATCCTGGGCGCCCTGCCCTTTGCCCTCATGCTGCCCTACGCCAACCTGTTCTGGACCGGCATCCTCGCCGTCACGGTGGCTATCATTATGGCGTCGGCCTTCTCCGCCATCCTGGTCTATGCGCAGGAGCTGCTCCCCGGCCGGGTCGGGCTGGTCGCCGGCATGTTCTTCGGGGTCTCTTTCGGGCTCGGCGGGCTCGGCGCCGCCGCGCTGGGCGAGATCGCCGACCGTGCCGGCATCGAGGCGGTCTACAAGGTGACGCCCTTCCTGTTGCTGCTCGGCCTGCTCACCGCCTTCCTGCCCAGGCACCCGAGCGCACCGAAGCTGCCGGCCTGATCGGAGCCGGATCAGCCGAGCCCGGCCGTCGCGATCCGGCCGGCCTCGGCGATCACCGCGCTGCGCGCCTCGTCCGATATCGTGGAGCCCGTGTAGTAGGCGGTGACGAGGACCGGCGCGCGGCCGGGGGGCCAGGCGACGGCAATGTCGTTGGCGCTGCCGTGGCCGCCGGTGCCGGTCTTGTCCCCGACCCGCCACGAACTCGGCATCCCGGCCTTCAGCCGCTTGTCGCCGGTCTTGCTGGCGACCAGCCAGCCGACGAGCCGTTCTCGCGACGCTGCCCAGAGAGCGTCTCCCACGACGAGTTTCTGCATGGTGCCGAGCATCGCCAGCGGCGAGGTCGTGTCGCGTGGATCGCCGGGCGTGCCCTCGTTCAGATCGGTCTCGATTCGATCTAGTCGCGTCACCGTATCGCCCAGCTCCCGGACGAAGCCAGTCAGCCCCGCAGGACCGCCGAAGCTCGCGAGCATCAGGTTGCCGGCGGTGTTGTCGCTCAGCGTCATGGCCGCTGCACAGATCTCGCCGACCGTGATGCCGCCCGGCCCGACATGCTCCTTGGTAGCCGGCGAGTAGGTGACGAGATCGCTCGCCGCAAGGACGATGCGGCGGTCGAGCCGCTCTTCGCCGCGGTCGACGCGGGCCAGCATCAGGGCCGCCGCCAGGAACTTGAAGGTGCTGCACATCGGGAACCGCTCGTCGCCCCGATAGGCGACGCGCCGGCCGCCCGCCGTGTCGAGCATCGCCACGCCGAGGCGGCCGCCATGGCGCCGTTCGAGCGCACGCAGCGACGAGGCCGCATCGTCGGCAAGGGCCGGCAGGGACAGCAGCGGCGCGGCCAGAAGTGCACGGCGGGCGATCGAAACGGGCACTGTCATCTCCTCGGGAAGGGGGCCGGTGCGTAGCCCGCGAATGTGGCGGCAACCCGCCTGTCGATCGCGCAGGTTTGAGCTAAGCTTGCATTGTCAGGGAGGAATTCATGAAAGACTTCGCAGGCAGGATCGCGGTCATCACCGGCGGCGGCACGGGCATGGGTCGCGAGCTGGCGCGGCAGCTCGCGGCCGAGGGCTGCAGCCTCGCGCTGGCCGACGTGTCGGGCGGTGCGATGGCCGAGACGAGGCGGCTCTGCGAGGCGGCCGGGCTCAACCAGGGCCAGCGCATCACCACGCATGTCGCCGACGTGGCCGACGAGCCGCAGGTGGTGCGCTTTCGCGACGAGCTCGCCGAACAGCACGAGACGGATCGTATCCATCTCCTGTTCAACAATGCCGGCATCGGCGGCGGCGGCAGCTTCCTCGTCAACTCCCGCGACGAGTGGGAGCGCACGTTCAACATCTGCTGGGGCGGCGTCTATCTCTGCACGCGGACCTTCATGCCCATGCTGCAGCGCGCCGACGCCGGCCACATCGTCAACACGTCGAGCGTGAACGGCTTCTGGGCCTACATCGCCCCCAACATCCCGCAGACCGCGTACGCCGCCGCCAAGTTCGCCGTGAAGGGGTTCACCGAGGCGCTCATCACCGACCTGCGCCTCAATGCCCCGCATATCAAGTGTTCGGTGGTGATGCCCGGCCACATCGGCACGTCGATCATCGCCAACTCACGCAAGCTGCAGAGCGGCAACCAGACCGAAGAGATCACGGCGCACGAGGTCGGGCTGGCGCGGGCCCGCATCGCTTCGATGGGTATCGACGCCACGAGGCTTTCGGACGACGATGTCCGCAAGATGATCGCCGAGCGTGCCCGGCGATTCCTCGAGGAGGCACCGACCACGGCGGCCGAGGCGGCGACCATCATCCTCGACGGCGTGCGCAACGAGCGCTGGCGCATCCTGGTCGGTCGCGATGCCGAGCGGATCGACAGCCTCGTGCGCGAGGCACCGGAACGGGCCTATGAGACGGAATTCTTCGAGGCGTTTGCGAAGGAAACCGGCTGGGTCGTCGGCGGCCGCTGATACTGCCGGTCGCCGTTATTCGCCCGCGTCGACGCGACGGGGCGCCACGCCGGAGCTGAGCGGCGACGCCTGCCGGCCTTCGATGTCCGGAAGCACGACGTCGCGCAGGTCGAACGATGGACGCTGGTTCGCAACGGTGAGGCGGTCGAACAGGAACATGCGTCGTGCATGGGCGGGCGGCTTCCGGATCGCTTCCGTGAGGCCGCGCTCGCCCTGGAGCACGACCTCGTACCGGTCCGGATCGGTCGCCGACAGGCTCACATAACAGGCCGGACGGACGCGGCCGGACCGGTTGAGCGAAACCTCGAAAGTCGGTCCCACCACTTCCGGCAGGGCGACGCCCGCGGCGCGAAGATCGTCGTAGAGCCTGCCGACTTCGTCCTTGTTGCGCATCACCGACCAGGTGGCGAGCTGGTCCGCGAGCCGGCCGCTGGTCCCGGCAGCGTTCATTCCGGCCTGGACGCGCTCCAGCATGTACTGGCGGACCCGAGGCGCGGCGATGGGGCCGACGATGAAGGCGGACAGGGGCGCAAATGCGGCCAGCGAGTTGTTGCAGACATTGACGGCCTGGTGGGACAACGGCAGGGCCGGGCGATCGAGCCCGACGGGGCAGAGGTTCAGCGCCAGGAATTCACCGATGGTCTCGACGTACTGAAACTCCTCGACCGGCCTCGCCATGAGGTTCGCCACGAAGGACGGCGGAAGCCCCAGGTCGGCAGCGTAGCGAACGAGCATCGCCGCGCCGCCGCGCGCGTCGGCGAAACCCTGCAGGCGGCTCGCCACGGGATCGTCATGCGTCCCGCTGCGCAGCGCAGTGTGATCGAGGAAGAAATTGTGGAACGCGACCTTGCCGCCGATCTCGACGTTGCAATCCGCCGGATAGGCCGCCGCGGCGCGAGCCGTGGTGCCGCCGAGCAGAGCCAGCGCGCAGGCCGACAGGCAAACGTCCTGCTTGCGGACCACTGCGACGATCCCGAAGCTCCGCAGCAGTTCGCCGATCCGGATGCCCTCCGACAGGTTTCCCCCGAGACTGCTCAGCTCGATCGTGGCAAGCGGCATTCCGGGTTTCGCCGGCGAGGAGGCCTGGAGCTTGATCAGCTCTCCCCTCAGCTTCTCGGCGTCGCCCGCCTCGATCATTCCCGTCAACCGCAGTCTCGGCGTCTCCTGCGCATCCGCCCGCAAGAAGAGGCCTTGGCGTTCCGAGGACGGCAGCGACACGATGGTCGAGGCGCTCAGCTTGGTCGCACCCAAGGCAGTCGCAATGAGCGCTAGCGCAAGTACCAGAAGGGCCGACAAGCTCCGCATACTCAATCCTGCCTGCAGCAATCACGCGACCGTGCCGAACGCTGGATAATTTTTGCCGCAGCAAACGGAGTCAAACGATTAATGCCGTCGACGCCGCTCCAGCGTTGGCCCCTCAAGTCAAAAAAACGTGCGGGACCGCTCCCCGCCCATGAAATAAGGGCTCCGGAACCCGCGTGTGCGGTATCCCGGAGCCCTTAAAGGCTAGCACCCCGTCGTTTGGAGAGGCGAGCTTACGATCGTTTCGTTCGTTTCCTTCGCTTCATCCGGTCACCCGAGCACGGCGAGGATACGGATTGCTACGTCAGGCCTTGAGGTTGACCGCGGCTTCCTTGCCCCGCTCGACCTGAACGTCGTAGCTGATCTTCTGGCCTTCATTCAGGCCGTTCAGTCCGGCCCGCTCGACCGCGCTGATGTGGACGAAGACATCCTTGCCACCTGTATCGGGCTGGATGAATCCGTAGCCTTTGGTGGCGTTGAACCACTTGACGGTACCTGAAGCCATAGCGTGAGTGTCCTTAAATTCCGGCGCGCAAGCTGCACCGTCGTTACGATAGCAACATTTCACCCCGTCTGGCCATCGCCTGTCCATGGTCCCGTTTCACAATCGGCAGTTGCCTTGAAAGGGCCGCTTTTCCCACTATCGAACGACCAGCCTTCGCCTCCTCTCAGCGCGCGGGAGGCGTGAAGCCCTTGCTGCGGATCTTCTTCTCCAGGATGGCGATGCCGGCGGCCGTGTTGCCCTTGTTGCACTTGTCGATGCCTTCCATGATGTCGAAGTCCGGGCGTGTGCCACCGTTGCCGCCGGGATCGCCGAGGTATCGCGCCGCGTATTCGCCGAGCTTCTTGCAATAGGCCGCATCGTCGCTCTGGGCCCACGCCTGTCCGGAGAGCAGGGCGGATAGAAGCACCGGAAAAATCAGCCGTCTCATGGATCGGGACGCTCATCGATAAGGGCCGGCCGACCGGGAGCATGGTCCGGAGCCGCAACATGCCTCGTATGCTCACGCACACCATACGCGGCCCGATTCGATCTCGCCAAGCCGTTCGGCGTCGCCGGGCGCTATGACCGGCCGTCTCTCAGGCGAAGGACGGCCTGGCGAACGGGCTCGTCGAGCCCCTCCCCGCCCCTGTCCAGATGCGCGACGATGGCGGCCCGCATGCGGGGATCCCAGAACTTGCGGAGATGCGTTGCAATGGCGGCCGCCGGATCGACACCACGCTGCGGCACGAAGAACCGCCCGATCTGGTTCGCCATCATCACGAGCTTTTCCGACGACATCCCGCCTACTCCGCCGCGACCCGCCGACTGTGCCGCGCCTGCTCGGCATAGTCCTTCTGCCAGTCGCCGGGGCCGTTGGACGGCGACACCTGCACGGCGGTGACCTTGTATTCCGGGCAATTGGTCGCCCAATCCGAGAACTCGGTCGTAACCACGTTGGTCTGCGTCTCGGGATGGTGGAACGTCGTGTAGACGACGCCGGGCGCCACCCGGTCGGTGATCCTGGCGCGCAGGCTGGTACTGCCGACGCGGCTGTCGAGCCTGATCCAGTCGCCGTCGCGCACGCCGCGCTGCTCGGCATCGTGCGGATGAATCTCCAGCAGGTCCTGGTCATGCCACACGACATTGCCGGTCCGGCGCGTCTGTGCACCGACATTGTACTGAGTGAGGATACGGCCGGTGGTGAGCAGCAAGGGAAAGCGCGGGCCGGTCCGCTCGTCGGTCGGCACATATTCGGTGACCAGGAAATTGCCCTTGCCGCGGGCGAAGCCGCCGACATGCATGACGGGCGTGCCGAGCGGCGCCATTCCGTTGCAGGGCCATTGGACCGAACCGACCTTGTCCAGGAGATCGTAGGACACGCCGGCAAAGGTCGGCGTCAGCGCCGCGATCTCGTCCATGATCTCCGACGGATGCCGGTACGGCATTTCGAAGCCCATGGCCCGGGCGATCGCCAGCGTGATCTCCCAGTCGGCCATGCCACTCCGGGGCGTCATCACCCGGCGCACGCGATTGATGCGGCGCTCGGCGTTGGTGAAGGTGCCGTCCTTCTCCAGGAAGGTCGCGCCCGGCAGGAAGACATGGGCGTAGTTCGCCGTCTCGTTCAGGAACAGGTCCTGCACCACGACGCACTCCATCGCCGAAAGCGCCTGCACGACATGGGCGGTGTTCGGGTCGGACTGCAGGATGTCCTCGCCCTGGACATACAGTCCCTTGAAGGTGCCCTCGACCGCCGCATCGAACATGTTGGGAATGCGCAGGCCGGGCTCGGCGTCGAGCGGACGGCCCCACATCTTCTCGAACATCTCCCGCGTCGCATCCTCGGAGACGTGGCGATAGCCGGTCAACTCGTGCGGGAACGAGCCCATGTCGCAAGCGCCCTGGACGTTGTTCTGGCCGCGCAGTGGATTCACGCCGACGCCCGGCCTTCCGAGATTGCCGGTCACCATGGCGAGATTGGCAATCGCCATGACCGTCGTGGTGCCCTGGCTGTGCTCGGTGACGCCGAGACCATAGTAGATCGCGGCGTTGCCGCCGGTGGCATAGAGCCGCGCGGCGCCGCGAATCGCCTGGGGATCGACGCCCGCCACCAGACCGACCGCTTCCGGGCTGTTCTGCGGCTCCGACACGAAGGCCGCCCAGTACTCGAAGGCGTCGCGGTCGCAGAATTCGCGCACGAACCGCTCATTGGCCAGGCCCTCGGTGACGATCGTGTGAGCCAAAGCATTCATCACCGCGGCGTTGGTGCCGGGTCGCAGCGGCAGGTGATAGTCGGCCTCGACGTGCGGCGTGCGCACGAGGTCGATCCGGCGCGGATCGATGACGATCAGCTTTGCGCCCCGGCGCAGCCGCTTCTTCAGGCGCGAGGCGAAGACGGGATGCGCATCGGTCGGGTTGGCGCCGATCACCAGGATCACGTCGCTCTGCTCGACCGAGTCGAAGTCCTGCGTGCCCGCCGAGGTGCCGAAGGCCTGCTTGAGACCGAAGCCGGTCGGCGAATGGCAGACACGCGCGCACGTATCGACATTGTTGTTGCCGAAGCCGCCGCGGATCAGCTTCTGCATCACGTAGGTCTCTTCGTTGGTGCAGCGCGACGAGGTGATGCCGCCGATGGCGAGGCGACCGTGCTTCTCCTGCAGTCGCCGGAATTCCGAGGCGACCCGCCTGATCCCCTCGTCCCAGCTCACCTCGCGCCACGGTTGGTCGATGCTCTCGCGAATCATCGGCTTCAGGACCCGCTCCCGATGATGGGCGTATCCCCAGGCGAAGCGCCCCTTGACGCAGGAGTGCCCCCGATTGGCCTTGCCCTCCTTCCACGGCACCATGCGTACGAGTTCCTCGCCGCGCATCTCGGCCTTGAAGCTGCAGCCGACGCCGCAATAGGCGCAGGTCGTCACCACCGAATGCTCGGGCTGGCCAATCTCGATCAGGCTCTTCTCCGAGAGCGTTGCCGTCGGGCAGGCCTGCACGCAGGCACCGCAGGACACGCATTCGGAACTCAGGAAGTCATCGGACGCGGTGCCGGGCGACACCTTCGAATCGAACCCACGGCCCTGGATCGTGAGCGCGAAGGTGCCCTGCACTTCCTCGCAGGCCCGCACGCAGCGCGAGCAGACGATGCACTTCGAAGGGTCGAAGGTGAAGTAAGGGTTGCTCTCGTCCTTCTCCTGCTTCGTATGGCTCTCGCCCTCATAGCCGTAGCGCACCTCGCGCAGGCCGACCGCGCCCGCCATGTCCTGCAGTTCGCAGTCGCCATTGGCCGCGCAGGTCAGGCAGTCGAGCGGATGGTCGGAGATATAGAGCTCCATCACGCCCTTGCGGATCTTCTTCAACTTCTCGGTCTGGGTCGACACCACCATGCCGGCCGCCACCGGCGTCGTGCACGAGGCCGGCGTTCCCGCACGGCCCGAAATTTCCACGAGACACAGGCGGCAGGAGCCGAAGGCTTCGACGGAATCGGTGGCGCAGAGCTTCGGCACCCGGATGCCGGCCTCCATCGCCGCCCGCATGATCGAGGTGCCGGCCGGCACCGTTACGACTTGGCCGTCGATGGTGACCGCGACCTGCTCCGCCGCGCGGCTGGCCGGCGTGCCGTAGTCGATTTCGGAAACGAGCGGCATGACAGGTCCTCTATTCCGCAGCCGCGCTCACGGGCGGGCGGACGAAATCCTCAGGAAAATGCCTGATCGCGCTCATCACCGGGTAGGGCGTGAAGCCGCCCAGAGCGCAGAGCGAGCCGAACTTCATGGTCTGGCAGAGATCCTCGATGAGTTCGAGGTTGGCGGCGGTTCGTTCGCCGCGGATGATCTTGTCGATGGTCTCCACCCCGCGGGTCGAGCCGATGCGGCAGGGCGTGCACTTGCCGCAGGATTCGACGGCACAGAACTCCATCGCGAAGCGGGCCTGGCGCGCCATGTCGACCGTGTCGTCGAACACGACGATGCCGCCATGCCCGATCAGCCCGTCGCGCGCCGCGAAGGCCTCGTAGTCGAACGCCGTGTCGAACAACGGACGCGGGAAGTAGGCGCCCAGGGGGCCGCCCACCTGGACCGCCCGAGCCGGCCGCCCGCTTCGCGTGCCGCCGCCGATCTCGTCGACAAGCTCGCCCAGGGTCACGCCGAAGGCAGCCTCGTACAGGCCGCCGTGGCGGATATTGCCTGCGAGCTGGATCGGCATGGTGCCGCGCGACCGTCCCATGCCGAAGGCGGCATAGGCCTCGGCGCCCTCGGCAAGGATCCACGGGACAGTGGCCAGCGAGACCACGTTGTTCACCACCGTCGGCCGGCCGAACAACCCCCTGTGAGCGGGTAGTGGTGGCTTGGCGCGAACCTGGCCGCGCCGGCCCTCGATACTCTCGAGCAGCGCGGTTTCCTCGCCGCAGACATAGGCGCCAGCGCCGATCCGGACCTCGATTTCGAACCCCGCTTCGACGCCCAGCAACCCGTCGGCCTCGGCAAGTTGCACTGCGCGCTCGAAGCTTCGAACGGCATCCGGATACTCGGACCGGATATAGACGAAGCCCTTGGCCGCGCCGACGGCGAAGCCGGCGATCGCCATCCCCTCGATCAGGGTGAAGGGATCCCCTTCCAGCAGCATGCGGTCGGCGTAGGTTCCGGAATCGCCCTCGTCGGCGTTGCAGACGATGTACCTGCGATCGGCCGACGCATCGGCTGCCGTCTTCCACTTGATTCCGATCGGGAAGCCCGCGCCGCCGCGGCCGCGCAGGCCGGACCGGGTGACCTCCTCCAGCGCCTTCGCCTGGCCGAGGCTGCGGGCGCGTTCGAGGCCGCGACCGCCGCCATGGGCCCGCCAATCGGCAAGCGACAGCGGATCGATGATGCCGCAGCGCGCAAAGGTGAGCCGCGTCTGGCGCTTCAGGAAAGGAATGTCCTCGGGCCGGCCGAGGCACAGCGGATGGCCGGGACCGATCGGCAACCCGCCCGCGAGCAGGCCCGGCACATCGCGCGCAGCGACCGGCCCGAAGGCAATCCGCCCGCCCGGCGTCTCGACCTCCACCATGGGCTCCAGCCAGAACAGGCCGCGCGATCCGGTGCGTACGATCTCGATGTCGATGCCCTGCCGCCGGGCCTCCTCACGCAGGGCGGCAGCGACCTTGTCGGCGCCGACGGCACGGGCGGCGGCGTCGCACGGCACGAAGAAGCGTGTCGTCATCGCGAGACCTCGCGGGCGATCTCGTCGATCGACTCTTCGTTCAGCCGCGCCATCGGCTCGCCGTCGAGCATCGCCGCAGGCGCGGAGGCGCAGAGGCCCAGGCAAAAGGTCGCCTCGATCGTGACTCTCCCGTCGGACGTGGTGCCGCCCCAGTCGAGTCCGAACCGGTCGAGCATGCGCTGGGCGAAGGCCTCACCGTCCATCGACTGGCAGGCCTCGGCGCGACAGAGCTTCAGCACGTGGCGGCCAGCCGGCTGGCGACGGAAGTCGTGATAGAAGGAGACGACGCCGTGAACCTCGGCCCGCGTGATGTTCAGCGCGTGCGCAAGGAACGGGATGGCCGGCTCCGGGACATGACCGAAAGCCGCCTGCAGATCGTGCAGGATGGGCAGCAACGGTCCCTCCCGCCCGTCATGACGACGGACGATTTCCGTGGCCTCGGCCTCGTTCCAACGCGACGACACCGTGCACTCCATCCATAGCGGCCGGCAGGTTCTTTTCGCCAGCTCCTGCGGCGAAGTTTCTGCGCCCCGCTGCCTGTCCTCAATAGCGCCGTTCGGTGGTGCAATAGAACAAACCTATCAAGGCAGCTCTCTTGGGTGCCGGTCCACGATCGTCAGGCCAGGGTGGCCGCCAGCTGGGTTGCTTCGGCGACCAGCGCCGTCGCGAGGGGGGTCATGGGCTCGCGACGTGGCACGACGAGGCCGATCGAATGGGTTGCATCTGGCTCGACGATGGGGATCGAGCGCAGATGCTCGGTCAGGCCGAGCGTGTCGGCCAGCTTCTGCGGCATGACGCTGGCCCAGCGGCCGGTGCGGACGTGGGAGAACAGCACGATCATCGAATTCGATTCGAGCGTCGGGTCGGCCTGGCCGCCGGCCTCGCTCAGGAGCTGGTCGATGATGCGCCGGTTCTGCATGTCCGGCGTCAGCAGGCAGAGCGGGATCCGGCCGACCTCGGCCCAGGTGACGCTCGCGCGCTCACCGAGCGGACTGCTTTCCGAGGTCAGCAGCCGGTACTGCTCGGTATAGAGCGGCACCGCGCGCAGCCGGCCGAGCGGCTCGTTGTCGATGTAGGTCAGGCCGGCATCGACCTCGAGGTTTTCCAGCATCGACAGGATCTCGATCGAGGTCCGCGACAGGATGGTGAACTTCACGTTGGGATGCCGTGCCCGGAACGGCGTAGTGAGCGCCGAGACCATGGCGAGTGCCGTCGGAATGGCCGCGATCCGCAGCCGGCCGCTCAGCCCCTTGCGCAGCGCGCTCACCTCCTGCCGCATCGCCCGCGTGTCGGCCACGATGCCGCGTGCCCAGTCGAGCACGCGCTCGCCCTCGGGGGTGAAGCCGATGAAGCGCGACGTCCGTTGCACCAGCATGACGCCGAGCATGTCCTCCAGGCTCTTGATGCCGGCGGAGAAGGTGGGCTGCGTGACCCCGCACAGCTCGGCCGCCTTGCTGAAATTCCGCTCCTGGGAGAGCGCCATCAGGAATTCCAGTTTGTCGATCATGAAGCCAGACTAGCGCAAAACACCCGCCCTGGCTTCCCGGCCTGCCCTCACTCCGCGGCCAGCAAGGCGGCAGCGGGGCGGTGGATGCCGCATTCGGTCTTCGCGAAGCCGCGCCACCGCCCGGCACGCGGTTCCTCGTCCGGCAGGACGGCGGACGTGCACGGTGCACAGCCGATCGACGGATAGCCGCGCGATGCCAGCGGATACTCCGGCAGCCCGTGGCGTGTCGCGTACGCGTCGATCTCCGCCTGGCTCCAGCGCGCCAGCGGGTTGATCTTGGCCTGTGCACCGTCGACCTCGAATACGGGAAGTTCGCGGCGTGTTGCCGCCTGGAAGCGCTTGCGGCCGGTGATCCAGGCATCGAAGCCCGCCAGTGCGCGCTGCAGCGGTGCAGTCTTGCGAAAGGCGCAGCAGCCGTCGGGATCCCAGGTGGCGCGACTGAAATCGGCGTCGCGGCGCGCCACTTCCTCGCGCGACGGCCCGATGCTGCGGACATCGCCCAGCCCGAGATGGCGCACGAGCCGATCGCGATGCTCCAGGGTCTCCGGGAAGTGACGGCCGGTATCGACGAACAGCACCGGCGTCGTACGATCGACCTCCGCCACCATCTGAAGCAGGACCGCGGAGTCGGCGCCGAACGAGGAGACGACGGCGATACGCCCCGTGAAAACCTCGCCGAGCACCGCCCGCAGGATGCGCGCCGGCGCTGCCTCATCGAAGCGGCGCCTCAGATCGATGACATGTTCAGCTGGCGTCGGCATGACTCTACTCCGCAGGTCCGGGCAGGAAATGGCGTCTTTGGAAAAGTGATGGTCCGATGAGAGCCGATCGAAGTCGGCTAAGGTCTCCGGCACCGACAACGACAGGTCGCACCGACGTCGCCTGGCCGTAGACCGATCGTATGTGCGAGCAGGTTTGCGAGCATCGTCATGACCGAAACGTGGCCGTGACAGCAGCGATGGTCAATGAAACGAGTCCGTCGATTTGCGTGACTGTTCGAGCAAATGTTTCCTCACGCGAGACGTCGCGGCGCGGAGGACTCCTCAATCGAACAGTGTCGCCAGTCGCTGCTTCATCTGATCCGCGACGTAGAGTGCCAGAGCCTGGATGGTGGAGGTCGGGTTAACGCCACCGGACGTCACCCAGATGCTGCCGTCGACGATGAACAGGTTCTTCACGTCGTGACTGCGGCCCCATTCGTTGACCACGGACCGCTCCGGATCGGTGCCCATGCGCGCCGTGCCGAGCAGGTGGCCCGGATAGTTCAGCGCCGTGCGCGACGCGTAGAGATCGGTGGCGCCGGCCTCGGTCAATATCTCTTCGGCACGGGCGATGCCGTGCTCCATCATGCGGCGCGTGTTCTCGCTGATCGCATAGTCGATCTTCGGCGCCGGGATGCCGTTGCCGTCTTTCAGCACCGGATCGAGGGTTACCCTGTTGTGCTCCTCGGGAAGATCCTCGCAGGCCACGCCGATGCTCAGCCGGTGATCGAGCATCCGCCGGTACCGGCGATGATGCTCGCGACCCCAGGGCAGCAGGCCCGAGGCAGCGCCGACGATCGCCTGGTTGGCCGGGCCGGTACCACGGCCGAACTGCAGCGTGTAGCCGCGCACGAAGTCGCGGGACGGATCTGTCTCGTAGAACTGCTTGCTCCAGATCGTGTTGATCGGCCCGCGCCCGCCGTCCAGCGGCTCGTCGACATAGCCGGTGACGATGGGCCACGGATGCAGCATCAGGTTCCGGCCGACGAGGCCCGACGAGTTGGCAAGCCCGTTCGGATGCTTCGCGGAGGCCGAGTTCAGCAGCAGGCGCGGCGTGCCGACTCCGTTGCAGGCCAGGATGACGACCTCGGCCGGCTGGAAGTGTTCGACACCGTCGGCATCGTAGTAGATCGCGCCGGCGGCCATGCCGTTTTCGTCGGTCGTGATCTCGCGCACCCGGCAACGCGTGCGCAGCTCGACGCCGGCCCGGATCGCAAGCGGCCAGTAGGTGATGTCGGTGCTGGCCTTGGCGCCCTGCGCGCAGCCCGGCGTGCAGTGACCGAGGTTGATGCAGCGGGCACGGCCCTCGTAGTCGATGGTGGCGATGCTGCTGTCGGAGGGCCACCAGTGCCAGCCCAGCCGGTTCATCGCCTGGGCGTAGCGCGTGCCTGTCCTGCCGAGCGCGATCGGCGGCATGGGCGGGTGTCGCGGCGGCACGCCGGGGTCGCCGGCGAGGCCGGAGACGCCCATCATCCGGTCGTTCTCCTCGTAGAACTTCTCGAGCGCCCAGTAGTCGACGGGCCAGTCGTCGGCCACGCCATCCAGCGACTTCACCCTGAAATCGGAGGGATGCATGCGCGGCCAGTGGGCCGTGTAGATGATCGTGCCGCCACCGACGCCGTTGAAGTTGGCGATCTTCATCAGCGAATTGTCGTCGTTGACCGGATAGTCGGTGTCGCGCCCACGGCGGTTGGGGCTGATCTCGAAATCGGTGTAGCGCCGTGCTTCCCAGTCGCGGCCGTTACTGGGAAAGTCGGTCGGCTTCATCCAGTCGCCCTGTTCCAGGCACAGGATCCGCATCTTCGTCTCGGCCAGGCTCCACGCGACGGCCGCACCCGACGCGCCGGAGCCGATGATCAGGACATCGACCTTCTCGTTGCCGGCCATGTCAGCGATCCCCCGCCGGGGTAACCCGATCGTCGCGCCAGAAAGGTTGTCGGCTTCGCACGACGTCGAGCAGCGACCAGTCACCCTGCTCCAGCACATAGCCCTTGGGGAAAGGCGCGCGGGCTTCATGACCGAGCGCCAGCAGCACGCGATCGTCACGATAATAGGCACTCACGATCACCCGTCCGAGGGCGAGGGCCGGCGCACCGCCGCGCGGATACCACTCGTTGATCAGCGCTTCCCGCGCGGCCTGGTCCATCTCCGCGAACGCCCCGCCCGACTTTGCCTCGATCGCGGCCAGTGCGTCGCGAACGAGAGGCAGGTCCCGGCCGATCGACTTCAGGATATCGTCCAGAATGGCAGGATCGTCGGCACCCGGCATGCCGAGAGCGGCATCCTCCGGAACCATCGTTCCGGCAATCTTCGTGAGGGCGTCTGTTTCAGCGGCGGAAAGTCGAGTCTCGGGAGCGGCGGCCATGTGATCCTGCTGACGTGCAGGCGTGATCCTAGGCGATCGCGCGGCCCCCATCGACGTAAAGATTGACACCGTTGATGTAGGCGCCCGCGTCCGAGCAGAGAAGAAGCGCGGCACCCACGAGATCAGCGGGCTGGCCGAGCCGGCCGGTCGGAATCCGTTGGACGAGCGCCTCGCCCTCGGCGGCCATCTGAACGCGATTGCGCGCCGTCAGGATCGCGCCGGGCGCCAGGTTGTTCACCGTGACGCCCTGCCCGCCGAACTGCCGGGCGAGGTTCCACGACCAGTTCAGCTGCGCCGCCTTGGTGCCGGCATAGACCATCATCTGCGGATGCGGCCGGACCTGCTGGACGCTGCCGATGGTGACGACCCGTCCCCAGCCGCGTGCGCCCATGGACGGGACGAGATCCTGCAACAGCTCCAGCGGGCTGCGCAGGTTGACCGCGATCTGCCGGTCGAACCGCTCGCGCGTGATCTCATCGTAGGGCTCCGGCAGTTCGACCGACGCGTTGAGCACCAGGATATCGACCGGTGACCATGCCGAGACCGCCGCCGCCAGACGATGTCCGGCGTCGGCCACGGCGAAGTCCTGGCCGAAGGCCCGCGCCGTACTGCCGGCCTGCTCGATTTCGCGCACGACCGAAGCCGCGTCGGTGCTCTCCTCCTCGGTATCGGCGTGGTGGATCGCCAGCTTCGCGCCCACGCCGGCCAGAGCCACGGCAATGGCGCGGCCGATCTCGCGTCGGGCACCGGTGACGAGTGCGGTGCGGCCGGTCAGGTGAAAGAGATCGAGCGGGCTTCGCGGCATGAGGACTCCGGAACTGAGCCAGCATGGCAGGGTATTCCCGTGGGCGAAACCGGAAGACGGTCCCCGTGCGTGCAGACTTGTCAGCGGGTGAAAGGGCTGCTCCCCTTGGGACCGAGGGAGAACGCAAATGAAGAACGACTCGACCTTTGACTACATCGTCGTCGGTGCCGGGTCCGCGGGCGCGGTCGTCGCCAGCCGGCTGACGGAGAGCGGCAGGCATCGCGTCCTGCTGCTCGAGGCGGGCACCCAGGGCTCGAACTTCTTCTGGTCGAAGGTCCCGGTCGGCGTCTCCAAGATGATCGACGATCCGGCGGTCAACTGGTGCTACTCCTCGGAGCCCGACGAAGGCTCCGGCGGGCGGCGCATCGCGGTGCCGCGCGGCCGCATGCTGGGCGGCTCAAGCTCGATCAACGGCATGGTCTATATCCGCGGCCAGGCGCAGGACTACGACCACTGGGCCCAGCTCGGCAATCGCGGCTGGAGCTTCCAGGACGTGCTGCCGATCTTCAAGCGCATGGAACGGTTCGAGGGCGGCTCCGACGAGTTCCGCGGCCGCGACGGCATTCTCCCCGTGACCCACACGCCGCGCCACAAGGTGCCCCTGCTCGAGAAGATCATCGAGGCGGCCGAGAAGATGGGCCTACCCTACAATCCCGACCAGAACGGCGCCACGCAGGAAGGCATCGGCATGTCGCAGGTGACCATCACCAAGGGCCGCCGCCAGAGTACCGCCTTCTGCTACCTCGACCCGGCGCGTTCGCGCGCCAATCTGCAGATCGACCAGGGCGCGATCGCCGAGACCCTCATCCTCGACGGCAAGCGCTGCGTCGGCGTGCGCTACTCAGTCAACGGACAGCAACGTGAAGCGCGGGCGACCCGCGAGGTCATCGTCTCCGGCGGCTCGATCAATTCGCCGAAGTTGCTCGAACTCTCCGGCATCGGCCAGGGCGACCGGCTGCGCGCGCTCGGTATCGTGCCGATCCACGAGCTGCCTGGCGTCGGCGAGAACCTGCGCGATCACTACTCGCCGCGCATGAAGTTCGAGATCACGGGCAGGAACCTCACCTTCAACGACAATGCGCGCGGCTGGCGGCTGGCCCGCGAGGCGCTGAAGTACGCGCTGTTCCGTGACGGCTTCCTGGCATCGACCGCCGTGCCGATCCGCCTCTACTTCCGCACGCGCGTGGGCCTCGAGACTCCCGACGCCACCATCTCGATCGCACCCTTCCTCTACGAAATGGTCGGCAAGGAGCGCCGCGTCTCAGCCCAGAAGGGCATCACGATGAACGTGAACGTGCTGCGTTCGGAGAGCACGGGCTCGGTCCACATCAAGTCGGCCGATCCCGCCGAACCGCCGGCGATCCGCTTCAATTTCCTGTCGACCGAGCACGACCGCACCGGCATCGTGAACGTGCTGCGCAAGGGCCGCGAGCTGATGGCCACATCGCCGCTAAAGGAAGTCACCGGCCACGAGATCGCCCCCGGCGCCCATCTCCAGAGCGACGCCGACCTGCTCGAATGGGTGCGCAACAATGCCGAGACGACCTACCACCCGGTCGGCACCTGCAAGATGGGCAACGACCCGCGCGCCGTGGTCGACCCCGAGCTCCGGGTCCACGGCATCGCCGGACTGCGCGTTGCCGACGCCTCGATCATGCCGACGCTGACCAGCGGCAACACCAACGCTCCCGCCATCATGATCGGCGAGAAATGCGCGTCGATGGTGTTGGCGGCGGCCGAAGTGGCGCGCGCAGCGTGACGGAGGCCGTGGCAATCAATCTGGAGGTCACATGCTGACGGACCGCTACGGCCTTACCCTCTCCACCGCGAGTGCCGCGGCGCGCGACGCCTATGTCGAGGGCGTCGATCTGCTGCTGACGGTCTATCCCGGCGCGGCTGCCGCGTTCGACCGCGCCATCGCGGCCGACCCGAACTTCGCGCCGGCCCATATCGGCCGGGCCCGCGCCGCCCAACTCGCCGGCAAGCTCGAGGCGATGCGTGCGGATCTCGCCACGGCCTCGTCGCTTGCCGCGGGGATCTCAGAGCGCGAGCGGAGCCAGGTCGAGGCCTTTCGCTTCCTGTTCGCCGGACAGCCGGTCGCCGCGCTGGCGGCGATCCGCGCCCATGTGCGGACATGGCCGCGCGATGCGCTGGTGCTGAGCCTCGCCGCCAACCAGGGCGGCTTGATCGGCATGTCGGGACTGCCAGGGCGTGAGCAGGACCTCGCCGACTTCCTCGACGGGCTCGCCCCGCACTACGGCGAAGACTGGTGGTTCGAGGCGCATCGCGGGATGGCGTTGTCGGAAATCGGCCGGCACGACGAAGCACGCCCGATGATCGAGCGTTCCCTCGCCCAATACCGGCGCAACGCCTACGGCGCCCATGCCTTCGCCCATCTCTGCTACGAGACCGGCGAGCAGGATGCCGGCATCGAATTCCTGCGCGACTGGCTGCCGCTCTACGATCGGGGCGGCGGGCTGTTCGGCCATCTCAGCTGGCATCTCGGCCTGTTCGAACTGCACGCCGGCAATCTCGAAGGGGGACTGCGCCTCTACAATGAGGCCTTCTGCGCGGACGATCATCGCGGCGCCATTCACCAGAAGCTGTCCGATTCCGCGGCCTTCCTGTGGCGCTCGGAATTGGCGGGCCATCCCCGCGATCCCGCGCGCTGGGCGAAGCTCGCGGATTATGCCCGCGAGAAGCTGCCGAGTCCCGGGATGTCACTCGCCGACTGGCACGTCGCGCTGACCTACGCCGCCACCGGCGACGATGCAGCGCTCGAAGCGTGGATCAGGGCTATCGAGGAGCTGGCGAGCGCCGGACGCTATCCGTCCGGATCGGTCATCCCCGGCGTGGCGCGGGCCTTCGCCGCCTACCAGCGTGGCGACCATGCGACGGCCATCGACCTGATCGAGCGCATGCTGCCCGAGCGCGAACGGATCGGCGGCAGTCGCGCTCAGGGCGACCTGGTGGAAGCGACGCTCCTGCAGGCCTATCTGGCCTCGGGCCGCGAGGCCGAAGCTCGACGTCTGGCGGCGGCGCGACGCAATGGGCCCCCGCGTCTTCCCGTCACCGGGATCGAAGGGCCGGTCGCCTGAGAAGGCGAGTGACCGGTCCGACTCCCAGCTATGCCTTCAAGTTCATTGCGCATGAATTTAATGTGGTTAGGGTGTCCCTTTCACAAGGGAGAGTGACATGTGCAACGTCTGTCTATCTCGTCGTCGCCTGTTTTCGGGAATGAGCGGCCTCGCGGCCATGACTGCGATGGGTGCGATGACGGCAGGCTCGGCCATCGCGCAGCCGGCCCGTTTGGCCGAGACACCCGATGCAGCGCTTGCTCTTCTGATGGAGGGGAACGCTCGATATGTCTCCGGCAAGTTGGCGGAGCGCGATTTCTCCGCGACTCGTGCCGCCCGCGCCCAGGGCCAGAGGCCCTTCGCCGCGATCCTCGGCTGCGCCGATTCGCGTGTTTCCCCGGAACTGACCTTCGACCAAGGACCGGGCGAACTCTTTGCCGTTCGCGTCGCCGGCAACTTCGTCACGCCGGACGGGCTGGGCAGTCTCGAATTCGGCGCCGCCGTCCTGGGAACGAAGGTGATCATGGTGCTGGGCCACACGAGCTGCGGCGCGGTGAACGCCACCGTCGACGCCCTGCAGAAGGGCAACAACCTGCCCGGCCACATCGCCGACCTGGTGCGCGCCATGAAGCCCGGCATCGAGCCGGTCCTCAAGACGCCAGGCTCCGATCTGCAGCACCGTGCCATGATCGCCAACGTGCAGGCCAACGTCCGCCGCCTGCAGACCGAGAAGCCGATTCTCGGCGACATGGTTTCCGCCGGAAAGCTCAAGGTCGTCGGTGCATACTACGACCTGCCCACCGGCAAGGTGATGATGATCTGACGACCGACGCAGGGCCGGTCATGACATCGATGCGGGAGATACGGCCCCGCATCGATGTCGATCGCCTTCTCAAGCCTTGATGAACGCGAGCAGGTCGGGATTGAGCACGTCGGCATGCGTGGTCAGCATGCCGTGCGGATAGCCCTCGTAGACCTTGAGCGTGCCGTGCTTCAGCAGCTTGATCGACAGCTCGGCCGAATCGGCGATCGGCACCACCTGGTCGTCGTCACCGTGCATCACCAGCGTGGGCACGGTGATCGCCTTCAGATCTTCGGTGAAATCGGTCTCCGAGAATGCCGCGATGCAATCGTAGTGCGCCTTGGCGCCGCCGATCATGCCCTGTCGCCACCAATTCTGGATGATGCCCGGCACCGCCTTCACGCCATCGCGGTTGAAGCCGTAGAACGGGCCGCTGGCGACATCGAGATAGAACTGCGCGCGGTTGGCCGCGAGCGCGGTGCGGAAGCCGTCGAAGACCTCGATGGGCAGGCCCTTCGGGTTCCTTTCCGACTTGACCATGATCGGCGGCACGGCGCCGACCAGCACCGCCTTGGCGACACGGCCCGGCTTGGAGCGCGCGACATAGCGGGCCACCTCTCCCCCGCCGGTCGAATGGCCGACATGGATGGCGTTCTTCAGGTCGAGATGGTCGGCGAGCTCGATGACGTCGGCGGCATAGGTGTTCATCTCGTTGCCGGTGTCGGTCTGCGTCGAGCGACCATGGCCGCGACGATCATGGGCGATCACCCGATAACCCTTGCCCAGGAAGAAGAGCATCTGGGCGTCCCAGTCGTCGGCGCTGAGCGGCCAGCCGTGATGGAACACGATCGGCCGGGCATCCTTGGGGCCCCAATCCTTGTAGAAGATCCGGGTCCCGTCCTTCGTCGTGATGAATGCCATGGCATGTCTCCCTGCGAGAGTGAACACGAGGGCACGTTGTCCCAGAATCCCGCTCGCCGCCATCGTCCATGAGCAGGCAGCGCCCCATACCAAAGTACAATTCTCACGCGTCCGGCACGATCGGACGCTGACTCGTCTGCGAGGGAACTATTTGGTCCGAAGATGCTAGAGTCAGCCCCAGACACATTCCCGATGCGCATCGCCAAGGCTCATGACCGACGACGTACTGCTGACCATCCTGATCGTACTTCCCTTCGTGGGCAGCCTCCTCGCTGCGACGTTCCGCCCCAACGCGCGTAACTCGGAAGCCTGGCTGGCCGGCGGCGTCGCGCTCATCTGCCTTTTCCTGCTGATCTCCGCCTACCCCGCGATCGTCGAACGCGAGGTGCTGCGCAGCGAGGCCGAGTGGATTCCCGCACTGGGCCTCGGGTTTTCTCTCCGTCTCGACGGGTTCGCCTGGATGTTCGCCTTGCTCGTGACGGGCATCGGATTCCTGGTCGTTCTCTATGCGCGCTACTACATGTCGCCGAACGATCCGGTGCCGCGCTTCTTCTCGTTCCTGCTGGCCTTCATGGGCAGCATGCTCGGGATCGTCATCGCCGGGAACCTGATCATCCTCCTGTTCTTCTGGGAATTGACCAGCATCTTCTCGTTCCTCCTGATCGCATACTGGAACCACACTCCCGGCGCCCGCGACGGCGCCCGCATGGCCCTCGTCATCACCGGCTTCGGGGGCGTGGCGCTCCTGGCCGGCGTCGTCCTGATCGGTCAGATCGTCGGCAGCTACGATCTCGACCAGGTGCTGGCCTCGGGCGAGGCCATCCGCTCGCACGTTCTCTACCTGCCGGCGCTCATCCTCATCCTGCTGGGCACGCTGACCAAGAGCGCGCAGTTCCCGTTCCACTTCTGGCTGCCCAACGCCATGGCGGCGCCGACCCCGGTCTCGGCGCTTCTGCACTCGGCGACGATGGTGAAGGCCGGCGTCTTCTTGCTGACGCGCCTGTGGCCGGTGATGGCCGGGACACCGGAATGGTTCTGGCTGCTTGGGCTGGCGGGCATGGCGGCGCTCCTGCTGGGCGCCTTCTTCGCCATCTTCCAGCACGACCTCAAGGGGCTTCTCGCCTATTCGACGATCAGCCATCTCGGCCTGATCACCATGCTGCTGAGCCTCGGCAGTCCGCTGGGGGCCGTCGCCGCCATCTTCCACATGATGAACCACGCGACCTTCAAGGCCTCGCTGTTCATGGCGGCCGGGATCATCGACCACGAGACCGGCACCCGCGACATGCGCAGGCTGGGCGGCCTGTTCCACTACATGCCGGTGACCGCCACGCTGGCGATGGTCGCGAGCGCGGCGATGGCCGGTGTCCCGCTGCTCAACGGGTTCCTCTCGAAGGAGATGTTCTTCGCCGAGGCCATCGAGACCCACATCCATTCGGTGCTCGACACCTCCCAGCCCTATGTCGCGGTGCTGGCCAGCGCCTTCGCCGTCACCTATTCGCTGCGCTTCATCCATTCCGTGTTCTTCGGCGCCAGGCCCGCCAACCTGCCGCGCGAACCGCACGAGCCGCCGTTCTGGATGCGCGTCCCGAGCATGTTCCTGGTGCTGGCCTGCCTCGTGGTCGGCATCTTTCCGGCGGAGACCGTGGGCCCCTACCTGCTCACGGCCGTTCAATCGGTGCTCGGTGACCGCACGCCAGCCTTCAGCCTCGCCATCTGGCACGGCTTCGACCTACCCCTGATCATGAGCGCCGTGGCCCTGGCCGCCGGGGCGCTGCTCTACCTCGCGCTCAGGAGTTACCTGCGGCACAGCCCGGTGGGACCGCCAGTGCTGCGGCACCTGAATGGCCGCCATCTGTTCGAACGGGGCGTGATCGTCCTGTCCCTGAAATGGTCGCGGGCCGCGGAGATGGTACTCAGCACGCGCCGCCTGCAGCCCCAGCTGCGGATCCTGCTGCTGGCAGCCGCCCTCGTGGCGTTTGCGCCGATCTCGATGGGCAACCTCGACATGCAGGGACCGGATTGGAGCAGCCTCGACCCCGCGCTCGCGCTGGTCTGGCTGGCCGGGGCCGGCTGCGCGATCGGCGCCGCACATCAAGCCAAGTATCATCGGCTGGTCGCACTCATCCTGCTGGGGGGTGCGGGCCTCGCGACCTGCATCACCTTCGCCTGGTTCTCCGCGCCCGACCTGGCACTGACGCAGCTCCTGGTCGAGGTCGTGACCACGATCCTGATCCTGCTGGGCTTACGCTGGCTGCCCAAGCGCTTCGAGGAGATAAGGACGGACGAGAATCCGTGGCGGCGTGGACTGCGTCGCTCGCGCGACCTCGCCATCGCCGTCGTCGTGGGCGCCGGCATGGCGATACTGGCCTATGCCGTGATGATGCTGCCACTGCCCGAGACGGTCGGCAGCTACTTCCTGGAACGCGCCTATACCGAAGGCGGCGGACGCAACGTCGTGAACGTCATCCTCGTCGACTTCCGCGCCTTCGACACTTTGGGCGAGATCACCGTGCTCGCCGTGGTCGCCCTCACGATCTTCGCCCTGCTGCGCCGGTTCCGCCCGGCGTCCGACAATATCGGCTCGCCACTGCAGCAGCGCCGCCAGAACGCCTTCGACGACGCCGAGCCCGACCGCAAGGCGGGCGACACGGTCGCCGACTATCTGCTGGTGCCCTCGGTCACCATGAAATGGCTGTTCCCGGTGATCATCGTGCTCGCGATCTATCTCTTCCTGCGCGGCCACGACCTGCCCGGCGGCGGATTCGCCGGCGGCATCACGCTAGCAACCGCCTTCATCCTTCAATACCTCGCCTCCGGGACGATCTGGGTCGAGGACAGGCTCCGTATCCTGCCGGTCAACTGGATCGGGCTCAGCCTGCTGCTGGCCGCGATGACCGGCATGGCCTCGTGGCTGTTCGGCTATCCCTTCATGACCTCGCATTCGCAGTATATCGACATTCCCCTGATCGGGAGCGTGCCCGCCGCCACCGCGATGGTCTTCGACCTCGGAGTGTTCGGCCTGGTCGTAGGCGCGACGGTGCTCATGCTGATCGCGCTCGCCCACCAGTCGGTGCGCAACCTGCGCGCCTCGCGCGCAACGCCGATGCAGCCGGCCCGTGAGGAAGGGTAATGGCGCTCCTCCTCGCGACCTGCATCGGCATCCTGGCAGGCTCGGGCGTCTGGCTCCTGCTGCGGCCGCGCACCTACCAGATCGTCATCGGCCTCTCGCTCTGCGCCCTGGCCGTCAACCTGTTCATCTTCAGCATGGGCCGGTTGCGCTCCGGCGCGCCGCCGGTCCTCGCCTCGACCACGGGCACGCTTGCCGACTATGCCGATCCAGTGCCGCAGGCGCTGGTCCTGACGGCGATCGTCATCGGCTTCGCGACCACCGCCCTGTTGCTCGTGGTGCTGCTGGCGGCGCGGGGCCTCACCGGCACCGACCATGTCGACGGGCAGGAGCGGTGATGGCGGGCTGGGCGCACCACCTGATCATCGCTCCCGTCGTGCTGCCGCTGGTGGCGGGCGCGCTGCTGGCGGTCTACGACGAGCGCCGGCAGTTCCTGAAGGGAGTCATCAACCTCTTCTCCACGCTCGCGAACCTCGCGATCGCCATGCTTCTGCTGCAGGCCGCCGATACGAACGCACCCGGCGTCTACCTGCTGGGCAACTGGCCAGCACCGTTCGGCATCGTGCTCGTCCTCGATCGCCTGTCGGCGATGATGATCCTGCTGACGGCCGTCCTCGCGACGGCGTCGCTGATCTTCTCGATGGCCCGCTGGCATACGGTCGGCCACCACTTCCATACGCTGTTCCAGTTCCTCGTGATGGGCGTGAACGGCGCCTTCCTCACCGGCGACCTGTTCAACCTGTTCGTCTTCTTCGAGGTGATGCTGGCCTCCTCCTACGGGCTGCTGCTGCACGGTTCGGGGCCGCGGCGCGTGCAGGCCAGCCTGCACTACGTCGTCGTGAACCTGACCGCGGCATTCTTCTTCCTCGTCGGCGTCGCCCTGATCTACGGCGTCACCGGAACACTGAACATGGCCGACCTGGCCGCGCGCATTCCCGCACTTGAGGCCGGGAACCGGGTGCTGCTCGAGGTGGGGGCGGCGATCCTCGCCATGGCCTTCCTGGTGAAGGCGGCGATGTGGCCGCTCGGCTTCTGGCTGCTCAGCGCCTATCCCGCAGCGGCCCCGCCCGTGGCCGCGATCTTCGCCATCCTCAGCAAGGTCGGCCTCTACGCCCTGCTCCGCCTGCGGCCGATGCTGTTCGGCGGCGAGGCCGGAGACGTCGCGGGTTATGGCGGCATGCTCCTGTTCGCGGGCGGCCTGGCGACGATCGCCTTCGGCATCGTGGGCGTGCTCGCCTCGCAGGCCATGACCCGGATCGCGAGCTTCAGCCTCATGATCTCCTCCGGTACGGTGCTGGCGGCGATCGGCCTGTCGGATACCCAGGTGACCGGCGGCGCGCTGTTCTACCTCGCCAGTTCGACCCTCACGATCAGCGCCTTCTTCCTTCTGATCGAGCTGATCGAGCGCGGCCAGAACCCCGGCGCCGACCTGATCGCGGTCACGGCAGAAGCGATGGGCGCCGAGCCCGACGAGGAAGATGCCGCGACCTCGGGCGGGATCGGTTTCCCCGGCACGCTGGCGCTTCTCGGCGCCTGCTTCGTCGCCTGCACCCTGCTGCTCGTCGGCCTGCCGCCGCTGTCGGGGTTCGTGGCCAAGCTGGCCCTGCTCGCGGCCCTCTTCGCACCGGCCGGCGAGGGGGCGACCACGGGACTACCGGCCGCCAACTGGACCTTCATCGTGCTCCTGCTCCTGGCCGGCGTCGCGACCCTGATGACGCTCTCGCGCGTCGGCATACGCGCCTTCTGGGCACCGGTCGATGCGGTCGTCCCCCGGATCCTCGCGGTGGAAGTGGCCCCGGTCGCCGCCCTGCTCCTGCTCACGCTCGTCCTCGCCGTGAAGGGCGGAACGGTGATGCAGTACATGGACGAGACCGCGCGCTCCGTGCTGACGCCATCTTCGTACGTCGAGGACGTCCTGTCGGCGCCGCGCGTTCCGCCGGCGAAGGCAGGCCTCCAATGAGCGGCCTTCTGCCCTATCCTTTGCTGGCCGTGTCGCTGCTCGCGATGTGGCTGCTCCTGAACGGCCTGTCGCTGGGACATCTCGTGCTGGGCATCGTGATCGGCGTCGCGGCCTCCAACGTGACAGCCGCGCTGCAACCGCCGAGGTCGCGGATCAGGCGCTGGCATCTCATTCCCAAGCTGGTGGCGATCGTCCTGGTCGACGTCTGGCGCTCGAACGTCGCCGTGGCCCGGCTGATCCTGTTCCCCGGGCGGCACCGGAGCGTCTCGGGTTTCGTCATCGTGCCGCTGGAGCTGCGCGAGCCGGCGGCGCTGGCGATCCTCGCCTGCATCCTGACCTGCACGCCAGGCACGGCCTGGGTCGAGTACGATTCGACCGCTAAAAAACTCCTGATCCACGTCTTAGACCTGGTGGACGAGGCGCACTGGATCGACCTGATCAAGAACCGCTACGAGCGGATGCTGCTGGAGATACTGGCATGAGCGCACTGATCCTCTCCTGGTCCCTGCTGCTGGCCCTGGTCCTGCTCGGCCTGGCGATGGTCGCCGCGTCCTTTCGCATGATGCGCGGTCCCCGGGCCCAGGACCGCATCGTGGCCTTCGACGCCTTCTATGTGAACGCGATGCTGCTCCTGCTGGTCTTCGGCATGCGGACGGGCAGCACGCTCTACTTCGAGGCGGCGCTGGTGATCGCCCTGCTGGGGTTCGTCGCCACCCTGGCGCTCGCCAAGTTCCTGATGCGCGGAGAGATCATCGAATGAGCCACGCCGCCGATCTGCCGCTCTGGGTTGCCCTCCTCGTCTCCTTCCTCGTCCTGCTCGGCGCCAGCCTGACGCTGGTCGGCGCCATCGGCCTGGTGCGCCTGAAGGCCTTTTACGATCGCCTGCATGCCCCCTCCCTGGGCGCCACCTGGGGGACCGGCGGCATCCTGCTCGCCTCCATGCTCCTGTTCTCGGTTCTGCAGTCGCGCCTGGTGATGCACGAGGTGCTGATCGCGGTGTTCGTGACCGTGACCACGCCGGTCACGCTGATGCTGTTGGGCCGCGCCGCCCTCTATCGCGATCGCAGCGAGAACAGCGCCGACTCGCCGCCGCCGGTCAGATCGGAAGGCGAGACGAAGTCGGGCGGCTCGATCTGACATTGCCGGAAGGGAAAGGGGCGTCGCTCAGGCCATCCGCTCCCCGAGGCCCTTCTGCTTCAGGCGCCAGACGAGAAGATCGATACGGTCCTGTCCGAAGAATGGCTCCCCCTCGAACACGAAAGTAGGCACGCCCCAGTGCCCGGATTGGGCGTGAGCGCGCTCGTTTTCCGTGATGATTGCTTCGTAATGGGCTGGAGCCGCCGTGATCGCGGCGTCGAGAGCGGCCAGATCCAAACCGGCACGTGTCGCAGCCCCCGCAAGATGGTCGCCCTGATCCCATTGGTCGACCGTCCCGTCCCACAGCACACGACTGACCTCGTCGATGAACGCCAGCCCTCGGCCCGCTTCCTGTGCGGCGGCGCCAAGCCTTGTCAGGCGGCGGATGCGCGGCTGCTCGGCCGCCACTTCCAGCGTCTTCATGTCCTGGACGATGGGGTCCGGACGCGGACCACGGATCGGCACGCCGAGCCATTGTGCGACGCGGAGTGCATCTCGCTGAACGTAGGGAGCGAACTGGGGATTGGTACGCTTGAAAAAATCCGGCACGCGCACGGCGAGAGGGTAGACCGGTCGCGCGAGGATCTCGAGATCGTAGCGCCTCGTCAGCGGAATCGCCCTCGACAGCGCCAAGTAGGAGTATGGACTGCGAAACGACCAGAACAGGTCAACTTTGAGCGTCACGCCTCGCACCTCTTCATGGAGTGATTTACAGGGTGCAAAAAGCAGGGTGGTACACCCCGGTCGGAGCAGAACAGGCTAACAAGATCAATACGTTACCAGCAAGTGAGACACTCGTGATTCTCTTTGGATTCAGCACGTTCCAAATCTCGGTGTCCCACCTCGGCCAACGAGCAGGCCAAGCCTTCTACGTGGAACGATATCCGCTTTCGAGGGCAAAGCGGACATGCACCGACACGCCGTCACATCTGCTTGTGGCCCGAACCGGACATCGGCAAGGAACGACATCCAGGCCTGATGTGCGCTGCCTGTACGAGACCCGCCTTACGCCGGAAGGCCGCCACGCGCCTTCACCCACGGGAAGGATCGACGGCGGCGTTGTCTACGGCCGCTAGAGCTGCATCACCAAATGGATCGGTCCGTTCGGCGCGGGCACCCAGCTTACGGCAGCATCACGTGTGCCCTGAGTACCCGGCGCGTTAAGACTACCGCTTTAGCCGCGCCATCCGCTAGGATCGAGCCCGATGCCAGCGATCCAGCGAAAACTGGCGGCCATCCTCGCCGCCGACATCTACCAGTTCTCGAAACAGATGGGCGAGGACGAGACCGGCACGCTTGCCAACCTGCGGGCCTGCCGCCAGATCGTCGATGCTATCATTGCCGAGCATCACGGTCGCATTTTCGGCACTGCCGGCGACTCGGTCGTGGCTGAATTTGCGAGCGCAGTGTCCGCTGTGCTCTGCGCCGTCGAATGCCAGCGCGCCATCGCCCAGCGCAACGCCCAATCCGATGTCAGACCACTACTGTTCCGTATCGGCATCAACATCGGTGACGTGATCGTTGAAGGCGACAATCTCTACGGCGATGGCGTGAATGTCGCAGCCCGGCTGGAAGCCATCGCGGCTCCCGGTTCGATCTGCGTTTCGGCGAAGGTCTATGAGGAGGTCCGTCGCAAGATGGCCGACATCAGCTTCATTGATGGCGGCGCCCAGAATCTCAAGAACATCGAGGACCCGGTCGCCATCTACCATGTCGGCGGCCCTGGCGACGCGCCCCGCTCTGTACCGTCGGCGCCTGCCGCTCCCCCGGCCTCCGAAAAGAAGGTTGTTGCCGTTCTGCCAATTCGTCTCATCAGCGGCGATGACGAAGCCAAGGCCTTTGCTGAAGGACTGACCGATGCAATCAGCGACGCGCTCGGCCAGCAGACCGCGCTTACCGTGAGGTTTGGGGAGACGTCTGGAGCCGACTTTACTTTCAAGGGTTCGGTGCAGGCAGCGGGCAAGCGGCTGCGGCTATCGTTCGTACTGGACGATACTTCTTCCTCGGCCCAGGTGTGGAGCCAGCGCTACGACCGGCAGCTCGACGACGTGTTCGGCCTGCAGGACGAGATTGTGTTGCACGTTGCCGCTGCCATCCGCATCAGGGTCAAGGCGCAGATATTCGAACGACTGCGCAATTCCGACAACGCAACGCTTGCAGTGCCGCAACTTCTCGACAAGACCGCGGGCTATTTTGTCAGGTGGCTCGACGGCAGCGGCGAAGCAGTATCCACGGCCCGCCTGGCAATAGAGCGTGCTCCGGAGCATTCGATGGCGCGGGCAATGCTTGGTTACGCGCTGTTCCGCTTCGCCGACTACTCTGCAACGGCCGTACCCGAGGCAACGTGCGACGAAATCATGTTCACGCTTGACCGCGCCATCGTCCTGGATTCCCGGAGCTACGTTGCTCGAGCCGTTAAGGCCATGGCCTTGCACGACTTCTATGCCGATTCGCGCGCCGCTCACGATCAGGCGCGCGAGGCCTTGAAGGCCAATACAAACTTTGTTCCGGCCAAGGGCATGCTAGGGGTCACCGAGCTCCATCTCGGCAACAAGGACGAGGGCATGCGTATCCTGCGGGAAACCCTCGACGTCGGCTCCGACGACGCCAACTACCACAGGCATTGCCGCGAATATGCGCTGGGCCAGATGCTGATCGGTGACATCGATGAAGCGGTGCGAACCGCCACAAAGCTTCACGAAGAGAAGCCTGACATGAAGCGCAACGTACTCGTGCTGGCTGGTCTGCTGGTCGCTGCCGGGAAAACCGACGCGGCCAGAAGGTACATTGCCGAGCTCAAAGCGGCGACGCCGGGGCTTTCCCTCTCAACGGCACGCTTGCCCCGCTTCGGCGATGCCGCAGCGGGCCAGCGCTTTCACAACCTGCTGATGGACTCAGGCCTTTAGAACAGCATGCAGAAACTCCGAGCATGGTTGATGTTGGCATCGCTCTTTTTTTTCAAGGCTGGCGGCTCCGCCCTTTGGCGTCCTTGGACAGCCCGCTCGATCGATTCCGAACGCGGGCCACCCCATCGACCGCTTCTGTCGGCACTACCTTCTGCAAGCGCTGCGAATAACCGGCAGGGCAATATTACGACTGACGCGGCGTGCCGTGTTGTCGCCTATTGGCACTTAACGGACATTTCCCGGGAGCGGAGCGATGTCTGCTTTCGACAGTAGAGGAAACATCGCGCTGTCGGGCGATCGCATCGCCTCATGCCCCAGCGCGGGCGTGATGGCCACGCTCACTCGACAGGCCTGCGAGTCGTCCTAGTTTGCGATTGTCCCACCAACCGAGAACTATAGGACGATCAGTCGCTTGCAACGCGACGAAAAACAAACTGGTACCCCCGGTCGGGCTCGAACCAACACTCCGTGAGGAACCTGATTTTGAGTCAGGCGCGTCTACCAATTCCGCCACGGGGGCACATCGTCGTGCGCAGGGAATAAAGCCGAAGGGTGGAACCGGGTCAACTGCGCGGACCTACGCGCGGAGCCTCTCGGCATGCCATTTCAGATGGTCCTCGACGAAGGTCTGGATGAACCAGTAGGAATGGTCGTAGCCTTGGTGCCGCCGCAGCACGAGTTCCTGTCCCGCGCCGTCGGCCGCCGCCTGGAGCGCGTCGGGCCGAAGCTGAGGCGCGAGGAACTGGTCCTTCAGGCCCTGGTCGACAAGAATCGGGGCCGGGAAACGGCTCCCATGTTTCAGGAGTTCGCTGGCATCCCACGCCGACCAGCGCGCGCGATCGGCACCGAGATAGTGGCCGAAAGCCTTTTCGCCCCAGGGGACGGCCACGGGATTGCAGATCGGCGCGAAGGCAGAGACCGAGCGATACGCCTGTGGATTCCGGAGTGCGATGACCAGCGCCCCGTGGCCGCCCATCGAATGGCCGAACACCCCGCGCCGGCCTGCCTCTACCGGAAAGTTGGCCTCGACGAGCGCCGGCAGCTCCTTCGTCACGTAGGAGTACATTCGATAGTTCCGCTTCCACGGCTCGGCCTCGGCATCGAGATAGAAGCCGGCCCCCGTGCCGAAATCCCAGTCGTCGTCCTCGCCCGGCAGGCCGAGGCCGCGCGGGCTCGTGTCCGGCGCCACGAGGACCAGTCCCAGCTCGGCGGCATGACGCAAGGCATTCGCCTTGATCATGAAGGTCTCTTCCGTGCAGGTGAGGCCCGCCAGGAAGTAGAGCGAAGGAAGGCGCCGCGCCGAGGCATTCGGCGGCACGAAGACCGCGAATCTCATCTCGGTGCCCGTCTCCGCCGAGGCATGGCTGTAGAACCCGATCGTCCCGCCAAAGCAGGCCTGTTCGCTCCGCACCGTCACATTCGTCATCGGTCCACCAATCCCTGAAACAGAGCACGACGCTTGCGAGCCTGCTTTCCGTCGGCTCTTATGCGGCCGTCATGCACCCCTATCATCACGCCCGCACCCATCCCGACAAGCCCGCCTACATCATGGCCGGCAGCGGCGAGACGGTGACCTATCGCCAGCTCGACGAGCAGTCCAACCGAATCGCGCAGCTCTTCCGCTCGCTCGGACTCCAGGCCGGCGACCATGTCGCCCTCTTCCTCGAAAACAATCCACGCTTCTTCGAGATCTGCTGGGGGGCGCAGCGCTCGGGCCTGATCTACACGGCGATCAGCTCGCGCCTCACCGCCGCCGAGGTCGACTATATCGTCACCGACTGCGGCGCCCGGCTGTTCGTCACGTCGAAAGCGCTGGCCGACAAGGCGGCCGAGCTGGTGTCGCTGATGACGGGCGCGCCGCATCGCTTGATGATCGACGGCACGATTGCGGGCTACGACTCGTGGGAGGACGCGGTCGGGCGCTTTCCCGCGACGCCGATCGCCGACGAGACGGCCGGTCATGACATGCTCTATTCGTCGGGAACGACCGGACGGCCCAAGGGCGTGATGCCGGTGGTCGAGAAGCAGCCGATCGACTTCGACAATCCGCTGCTGGCGGTCAGCCGCAAGCTCTACGGCATCGACAGCGACACGGTCTATCTCTCGCCGGCGCCGCTCTATCATGCGGCTCCGCTGCGCTTCAACATGAGCGTCATGCGGCTGGGCGGCACCTCGGTGATCATGGAGCATTTCGACGCCGAGGAATATCTGTCCCTGATTCCGAAGTACAAGATCACGCACACCCAGGTCGTGCCGACCATGTTCGTGCGGTTCCTCAAGCTGCCGGAGGAAGTGCGCGCGAAGTACGACGTGTCGTCGCTCAAGTGCGCCATCCACGCCGCCGCGCCGTGCCCGATCCCGACCAAGGAAGCGATGATCAATTGGTGGGGCCCGATCATCTGGGAATATTACGGCGGCACCGAAGGCAACGGCCTCACCATGTGCAATTCCCAGGAATGGATGGCGCACAAGGGCACGGTCGGCCGCGCCGTCGTCGGCAAGCTCAAGATCTGCGACGACGAGGGCAACGAGCTGCCGACCGGCGAATCGGGCACCGTCTATTTCGCCGAGGGCCGCCCCTTCGAGTATCACAACGACCCGAAGAAGACCGCCGAATCGCGCCATGCCAAGGGCTGGAGCACGCTCGGCGACGTCGGCTACCTCGATGCCGACGGCTTCCTGCACCTGACCGATCGCAAGGCCTTCATGATCATCTCCGGCGGGGTGAACATCTACCCGCAGGAATGCGAGAACCTGCTGATCAACCACCCGAAGGTGATGGACTGCGCGGTGTTCGGCGTGCCCAACCCGGACTTCGGCGAGGAGGTGAAGGCCGTCGTCCAGCCCCGCCACATGGAAGATGCCGGCCCGGCACTCGCCGAGGAGCTGATCGCCTACTGCAGGCAGCACCTTTCGGCCATCAAGTGCCCGCGCAGCGTCGACTTCGAGGAGGAACTGCCGCGCCATCCGACCGGCAAGCTTTACAAGCGCCTGCTGCGCGACCGCTACTGGCAGGGTATGGCGAGCAGGATCGCCTGACGAGGCACGCCGGCTGCCGCTACGGAGCGCCCGCCGACGCCTTCCACCGCGGCGCGGCCAGGGTTTCGGCGTAATTCGTGAACATCAGGTTGAACGAGATGCTGATGCGCTCGGTCGTGCCTTCGTTCGAAGGGACATGGTGGCGCAGCCAGGATGGGAAGATCACCATCCGGCCCGGTTGAGGCTGGGCCACGGACGCATTCGCGGTCACGGGCGTGGGCTTGCCGCTCCAAGGCATGATCGAGATCGGTCGCGGATCCTGGAAGACGAGTTCCGTGCCGGTGCCGGGAATGTCGACATAGTACACGCCGCTCAGGAAGTTGTTCGGATGGGCATGCGTGGGGTGGTAGCTGCCCGGCGGGTTCACGTTGGCCCAGCAGCCCGTGATCATCAGCGGAAATCGCTCGAGCTGAAGATACTCCAGCACGCTCTTCGCGGAGACCTCGATCAGCCTGGCCAGCTCGGCGAAGCCCGGTCGCGTATGCAGGTCGTGCGGCGTCTGCCAGTTCCGCCCGCTCTGCAGCTTGGGCCGCGGCGAAATGATCGTCTCGATCTCGGCCTTGAGCCTGGCGTTGAACGGCGCCGCATCGGCGGGGGCGATGTCGAGGATCCAGAGCGGCGTGGGGAACAGCTCCTGGACCTGCTGCTTGATTTTCATGTCATTTCTCACGCGCTGAATTACTCACATCTAGTGTATATACGGATCCTTCACAACGAATGAACGTGCAGCCGGCATCTGCTCGGGCATAGGCCGCTCGACGCTCTCCTGCTAAGCAGGTCGTCTGAATCGCAAGCCGTTTCCAAGGGAGATCCGCCATGAAGGCAGCCGTCGTCACCGACCAGGGCGTCCAGTACACCGATGCCCCCAAGCCCGCGCCGAAGGGCAACGAAATCCTGATCAAGGTGAAGGCGGCCTCGCTGAACCGCGCCGACCTCGCGGTGGCTTCCGGCCATGCGCACGGTCGCATCGGCGGCCCGGGCACGATCGTCGGCCTCGAATGTGCCGGCGAGGTCGAGGCGGTCGGCCCCGACGTGAAGGACTTCAAGGCGGGCGACCGGGTCATGAGTTCGGCGGCCGGCGGCTTCGCGGAATATGCCGTGGCCGATGCCGGCCGCGCGCACAAGATCCCGGCCAACAACATGAGCTACGAGCAGGCCGCCTGCATGCCGGTCGCCGTGCAGACGATGCACAACGCGCTGGTCGGCGCCGGCCGCCTCAGGAAGGGCGAGACCGTGCTGATCCAGGGCGCCAGTTCGGGTGTCGGCCTGCTCGGCATGCAGATCGCGAAGATCATGGGCGCCTCGGTCGTGCTCGGCAGCTCGACCAACGACGGCCGCCGTGCGCGCCTCGGCGAATTCGGCTGCGACGTAGCGATCGACACGCGCGACCCGAAATGGCCGGAGAAGGTCAAGGAAGCGACCGGCGGCAAGGGCGTCGACCTGATCGTCGACCAGGTCTCGGGCGGCGTCATGAACCAGAACATGGAGGCTGCCGCCATCCTCGGCCGCATCGTCAATGTCGGGCGACTGGGCGGCATGAAGGGCGAGTTCAACTTCGACCTGCATGCGCTGAAGCGCATCGACTATATCGGCGTCACCTTCCGCACCCGCAGCCCTGAGGAGGTGCGCGATATCGTTCAGGCCGCCCGCAAGGACCTGTGGTCCGCCATTGAGGACGGCAAGCTCAGCCTGCCGATCGACAAGACCTTCCCCCTGTCGGAGGCCGCCGCCGCGCTGGCGCACATGAAGGCGAACGCTCATTTCGGCAAGATCGTCCTGGTGGTCTGAGAGGTACCTCATGAAAGCCGCATACATCGAAAAGTTCGGCGGACCCGAGGTTCTGATCGTCGGTGACCTCCCCGATCCCGTCGCCGGCCCGGGCCAGATCGTCGTCGAGACGGTCGCCGCCAGCATCAATGGCGCCGACGCGAAAGTCTGCGCCGGTGAGTATCCCGGTCAGCCCCGCTTTCCCTTGAGCCTGGGACGCGACTTTTCGGGTGTCGTCTCGACGCTGGGCGAAGGCGTGTCGGATTTCCGTGTCGGCGACGAGGTGTTCGGTGTCCTGGAAACCGGTCGCGACGGCACCTATGTCGAGAAGCTGGCAATAGGCGCGGCCATCGTCGCCAGGAAGCCGGCGACACTCACGCATGTCGAGGCCGCGGCCCTGGCGCTCATCGGCCTCACGGCCTTGTGCACCATCGAAAACGCCCTGAAGCTGCAGAAGGGCGAAACGATCCTGATCCAGGGCGGTGCCGGCGGCGTGGCGAGCTTCGCC
>JBKBLH010000033.1:0-48941 GCA_046296475.1 Reyranella sp. | reverse complement strand
CAGGCGCAATCCCGGCGGTCTGCCTTTGGCCATCGATCCCTCGCTGAACTGTCGTCCTGATCAGCGAATCAAAACTTCAAACACAGCGCCAGAGGTTTCTTCACAACCTCTCCAGTGGCGCTCATGAATCATGATTGCGCCACTGGAGTGGCGCGCTCCAAAGAAAACCTCACCCTGAGGAGCGCTCCGCAGGAGCGCGTCTCGAAGGGTGGGCACGCGCACCCCGCCTGAGGCCGACCCTTCGAGACGGCGCTTCGCGCCTCCTCAGGGTGAGGCGTGTTTCTATTTCGACGAATAGCTTTAAGCCGCGTTGATCGCGGCAAACGCCTCGAAGGCGTCTTCGACCAGGCTGACGTGGTGGATCATGGCGGCGTGGGCGCCGGCAGCGTCGCCGGAGACGATGGCGCGGACGACGGCGTCGTGTTCCTGGTTGGAGCGCAGCAGGCGGCCGTCGACGCGGAACTGGGCGCGGCGATAGGGGCCGACCCGGCGGCGCAGGTTCAGCGCATAGTCGGCCAGCGGCGCGTTGTGCGCGCCGGCATAGATCGCCGAGTGGAAGGCGACGTTGGCATCGGAATAGGCCTCGGTCTCGCCGGCGGCCGCCAGCGCCACCATCGATTCGTGGCGCGCCTGCAGGCGCCGCCGTTCGATCGGCGTCATGCTCATGGCCGCCAGCCGCGCACAGGTCGCCTCCATTTCGGCCATCGCCACGAACAGGCTCTCGATCTCCTCGGGCGTCGCCTTGGAAACGATCGCGCCCTTGCGCGGCCGCACGTCGATCAGGCCGCTCATCGCCAGCTGGCGCAGGGCCTCGCGGACCGGCGTGCGCGACACGCCATGCTGTTCGGCGAGGCCCACCTCATCGAGGCGTTCGCCGGGCGGCAACCTGCCGTTGAGGATGCCGTCGGCGATCGCCGCAGCGAGTTTGTCGGCCAAGGTCGGGTTGGTGTCGGTAGGCATGCCGCGTTGCATACAAGATGGATGCCAAAGCAAGGAGTGCACTCAGTCATGCTCAAAACGAATGCAATTGGATGAAATTGCATACACTTCAGGCTGACACGCGGTCACCAATTGGCGGATTCGCCCGCTTTGCGGGCTTCCGGGGCGTGGCACACCGCTTGCTCTCTCCCATCCAGGCCGCACGGCCACGGGGATGCGAGCAAGGGGGACGTTCCATGAGCGACAAGTTCAATATCGGCCGGCGGGCACTTCTGGGCGGCGCGGCCAGCGCGGCCGCTCTCGGCCTCGCGGGTGGCGCCCTGGCGCAGAAGCCGCTGGTGGTGGGCTTCATTTATGTCGGCCCGCGCGACGACTACGGATACAACCAGGCCCATGCCGAGGCCGCGGCGGCCCTCAAGAAGATGGCGGGCGTGAAGGTCGTCGAGGAAGAGAAGGTGCCGGAGACCGTCGCCGTCGAGAAATCGATGGAGAGCATGATCAACATGGACGGCGCCACGCTGCTGTTCCCGACCTCCTTCGGCTACTTCGACCCGCACATGCTGCGCATGGCCGCCAAGTATCCGAAGGTCCAGTTCCGGCACTGCGGCGGCCTGTGGAACAAGGCCAAGAACCCGATGAACACCGGCAGCTACTTCGGCTACATCGACGAGGCGCAGTATCTCGCCGGCATCGTCGCCGGCATGACCACCAAGAGCGGCAAGCTGGGCTTCGTCGCCGCCAAGCCGATCCCCCAGGTCCTGCGCAACGTCAACGCCTTCACCCTGGGCGCGCGCTCGGTGAATCCGAAGGCCACAACCCAGGTGATCTTCACCGGCGACTGGTCGCTCCCCGTCAAGGAGGCCGAGGCGACCAACTCGATGATCGCACAGGGCGTCGACGTCGTGACCTGCCATGTCGACAGTCCGAAGGTCGTGATCGAGACCGCCGAGCGCGCCGGCATCTTCACCAGCGGCTATCACACCAACCAGGCCAAGCTGGCCCCCAAGGGCTACCTCACCGGCGCCGAATGGCAGTGGGAGAAGATCTACGTCGACTTCGTCGAGGCGATGAAGAAGGGCGGCGTGCCGGGCAACTTCGTGCGCGGCGGCCTCAAGGAAGGCTACGTCAAGACCTCGCCCTTCGGTCCCGCCGTGTCGGATGCGGCCAAGGCCAAGGTCGAGGAGATCCGGAAGGGCTTCGTTGACGGCAGCTTCGCGATCTTCAAGGGGCCGCTCAAGGACAACAAGGGCAACACCGTCATCGCCGACGGTACGACCTACACCCAGACCGAGCCCAAGCTCGAGGGCATGAACTACCTGGTCGAAGGCGTACTGGGCGCGACGTCGTAAGCGCGGCGCGCGCCCTCGTGACATCGAACTCTTCCCTTCCCCAAGGATCCCTCACGACGTTCGGGATGACACCGTTTGCTGCATCGACGGACTGCGCAAATCCCAACAATAGTGTCATCCCGAACGAAGTGAGGGATCCTTCGCTTCGCGTCAGCGGCCAGTACGCATGAACACCGCCCTCGAACGCATCGCCGTTTCGGCGCTGGCCCTGCTCGCGGCGGCGGTGATCTTCGGCCTGCTGCTGATCTTCTACGCCGGCGTCGATCCGTTCGAGGCCTACGCGCTCATGTATCAGGGCGCGTTCGGCAGCTGGTTCTCCTTCCAGAACACGCTCACACGCGCAGCGCCGCTGATCCTGACGGCGCTGTGCACGGCGCTGCCGGCACGGCTCGGCCTGATCATCATCGGCAACGAGGGCGCGCTGGTCCTGGGCGGCGTCGCGGCGGCCGCGGCCGGCGTCGCGGTCGCCGCCTCCGGGCCGCTGGTCGCCAATCTCGCCATGGCGGCGGCGGCGATGATCGTCGGCGGTGCCTGGATCGCGCTGGCCGGCGGCCTGCGCCAGTATCGCGGCGTCAACGAGACGATCTCCAGCCTGCTGCTCACATACATTGCCATCGCCCTCATGAACCATTTCGTCGAGGGCCCGCTGCGCGATCCGTCGAGCCTCAACAAGCCGTCGACCCCGCCGATCGGCGACGCCAACATGCTGGGCACGATCGGCGGCAGCGACGTGCATTGGGGCCTAGCCTTCGGCATCGCGGCCTGCATCCTCTGCTACGGCGTGCAGCGCTTCACCACCTTCGGCTTCGCCATGCAGGTGATCGGCGGCAACCCCAAGACCGCGCGCATGATGGGCCTGAACGTCGGCCGCTACGTGCTGATCGCCTGCGCCGCCGGCGGCGCGGCGGCTGGACTCGCCGGCATGGTCGAGGTCGCGGCGGTGCACGGCAAGGCCAATGCGTCGCTGGCGGTCGGCTACGGCTTCACCGGCATCCTGGTCTCCTTCCTCGCGCGGCATCATCCGCTGGCCATCATTCCCGTCGCCATCCTGCTGGGCGGCATCGGCGCCAGCGGCGGCCTGCTGCAGCGCCGGCTCGACCTGCCGGATGCGGCGGTTGTCGTGCTGCAGGGCATCATCTTCGTCTGCATCCTGGCGAGCGAGACGCTGTACGGCCGCTCGTGGGCCTGGCTGTGGCGCTTCCGCGCGGTGGAGGGACGCTGAGCATGGACGGCAGCGACATCGGTCTCTGGGGCGTGCCGCTGGCCATGCTGGCCGGCGCCATTCGCGTCAGCACGCCCTTCATCTTCGTGAGCCTCGGCGAGTGCCTGACCGAGCGCAGCGGCCGCATCAATCTCGGCCTCGAAGGCACCCTGATGATGGGGGCGATGACGGCCTACGGCACGGCGCTGCTGAGCGGCTCACCCTGGTTCGGCGTGCTGGTGGCGGCCGGAGTCGGCCTGATGCTGGGCGCCCTGCACGCCGCCCTCTGCCAGCTTCCCCGCGTCAACGACATCGCCACCGGCATCGGCCTGATGCTGTTCGGCACCGGCCTCGCCTTTTTCCTCGGCAAGCCCTACATCCAGCCCAAGGCGCCCAACCTCGGCGCGCTCGACCTCGGCGCCTGGAGCAGCATCCCGCAGGTGCAGCAGGCGCTGCAGGTCAATCCGCTGTTCCTGATCGGCATCGTGCTGGCCTTTGCGCTGGCCTGGGCGCTGAAGAACACACGCTGGGGCCTGATCGTCCGCCTCGCCGGCGAGAGCGTCGACGCGGCGCTGGCGATCGGCGCTTCGGTCGGTCGCGTCCGTCTGCTGGCGACGGCGGTCGGCGGCGCCTTCGCCGGCATCGGCGGCGCCTTCCTGTCGCTCTACTATCCGGGAAGCTGGAACGAGGGCCTGTCGAGCGGCCAGGGCCTGATGGCCGTCGCCCTGGTGATCTTCGCGCGCTGGGATCCGATCCGCTGCCTGTGGGCCTCGCTGCTGTTCGGCGCGGCCGGCGCGATCAGCCCGGCCTTGCAGTCGGTCGGCGTGACCCAGGGCTACTACCTGTTCAGCGCCGCACCCTACGTCCTCACCCTCGCCCTGATGATCGCCACCTGTTCGCCCGCCCGCAGCCTGCGCGGCGCGCCGGCCGAGCTGGGCGCGGTCAAGTAGGAGCCGCCATGAGCAAGACCCACATCGACTCCCGCCCCTATGCCTGGCCGTGGAACGGCGACCTGCGGGCCGCCAACACGGCGCTGGTCATCATCGACATGCAGACCGACTTCTGCGGCGTCGGCGGCTATGTCGACAAGATGGGCTACGACCTCTCGCTCACCCGCGCGCCGATCGAGCCGATCAGGAAGTTGCTGGCGGCCGCACGAAGAGCCGGTTGGACGGTGATCCACACGCGCGAAGGCCATCGGCCCGACCTCTCCGACCTGCCGGCCAACAAGCGCTGGCGCTCCCGGCAGATCGGTGCCGGCATCGGCGATCCCGGCCCGTGCGGCCGCATCCTGGTGCGCGGCGAGCCGGGTTGGGAGATCATCCCCGAGCTCGCGCCGATCGCCGGCGAGCCGATCATCGACAAGCCGGGCAAGGGCTCGTTCTGCGCCACCGATCTCGAACTGATGCTGCGCACTCGCGGCATCGACAATCTGGTGCTGACCGGCATCACCACCGATGTCTGCGTCCACACCACCATGCGCGAGGCCAACGATCGCGGCTTCGAATGCCTGATCCTCGAGGATTGCACCGGCGCCACCGATGCCGGCAATCACGCGGCG
The DNA here is from genome assembly GCA_046296475.1 of Reyranella sp. Classification (GTDB taxonomy): domain Bacteria; phylum Pseudomonadota; class Alphaproteobacteria; order Reyranellales; family Reyranellaceae; genus Reyranella. Next base: position 43,891 of record JBKBLH010000033.1, on the reverse strand, counting down.
GCCCTGAAGATGGTCGAGATGCAGGGCGGCGTGTTCGGCGCCGTTGCCAGCTCGGCCGCCGTTCTCAAGGCGCTGGCGTGACCGCGCCGTCGCTCGAGCTGATCGGCTTCACCAAGCGCTTCGGCGCCATGGCCGCGCTCGACGACGTGTCGGTGAAGATCGAGGCCGGCGCCTTCCATGCGCTGCTGGGCGAGAACGGCGCCGGCAAGAGCACGCTGGTGAAGTGCGCCATGGGCTACTATGCCGCCGACCAGGGACAGATCCTGCTGAACGATCGCGAGGTGACGATCGCCCATCCTCGGCAGGCGCACGAGCTGGGGCTCGGCATGGTCTACCAGCACTTCACGCTCGTGCCGAACATGACGGTGCTGGAGAACTTCGTGCTGTCGCGCGGCGACCTGCCGGCGGTGATCGACTGGGCGGCGGAGCGGCGCGCCCTCAAAGCGTTCTTCGAGACCACGCCCTTCACCGTGCCGGTCGACTTGCCCGTCGCTGACCTCGCGGCGGGACAGAAGCAGAAGGGCGAGATCCTTCGCCAGCTCTATCTGAAGCGCAACCTGCTGATCCTCGACGAGCCGACCTCGGTGCTGACGCCCGACGAGGCCGACGAAGTGCTGACCACCCTGAAGCAGCTGACGACGAGCGGACAGGTCACGATCGTCACCATCACGCACAAGTTCCGTGAGGTGAACACCTATTGCGACGCCGTCACCGTGCTGCGCCGCGGCCGGCTGATCGGCACCAGGCCCACGCGCGAACTCGACAACGACACGATGGCCGAGATGATGGTCGGCCGGCGCGAGACACGCAGCGCGGTCGAGCGCGAGACCCGGGCGCCGGGCAAGGCGGTGCTGAAGCTGGAAGGCTTGAGCGTGGCCGACAATGTCGGTCAGCTCGCGGTCGAGGAACTGGCACTCGACATCCGTGCCGGCGAGATCGTCGGTGTCGCGGGCGTGTCGGGCAACGGCCAGCGCGAGCTGGTCGAGACCCTGGCCGGCCAGCGCGACCACGAGGCCGGCCGCATGCTGGTGCACGGCGAGGTCTACACCGCGACGCGTCCCGAGATGGTCCGCCACAAGATCGCCTGCCTGCCGGAGGAGCCGCTGCGCAATGCCTGCGTCGCCGACATGTCGGTGGCCGAGAACATCGCGCTGCGCTCCTTCGACCAGCCGCCCTCCTCGCCGGACGGCATCCGCCTCCGGCGCAGCCCGATGCGCGAGACGGCGCGGAGGCTGATCGAGGCCTACAAGGTGAAGACGCCGGGGCCGGATGCCGCGATCCGCGGCCTGTCGGGCGGCAACGTGCAGCGCGCGGTGCTGGCGCGCGAACTGTCGAGCGAGGGCGACCTGCTGATCGTGGCCAATCCCTGCTTCGGCCTCGACTTCGCGGCCGTCGCCGAGATCCGCGCCCGCATCGTCCAGGCACGCAACCGCGGCGCCGCGGTGCTGCTGGTCAGCGAGGACCTCGACGAGATCCTCCAGCTCTCGGACCGCATCGTCGTCATGTTCGACGGCAAGCTGGCGCTGCAGACGGACGCAGCCTCCGCCGACGTCGGCACCATCGGCCGCGCGATGGCGGGGCATTGAGCATGGGGTGCCCATCCGGGCCTCGTTGTCATCCCGAGCGCAGCGAGGGACCTTCAACTACCGCCGCGCAAAGGTCCCTCGCTGCGCTCGGGATGACACCAATCTTTGAACCACTGATGGTGCGCCCATGAAAACCATCGCCGCACAGCCGTTCGACTTCAGCTTCGATCCCGCGCACACGGCGCTGATCGTGATCGACATGCAACGCGACTTCATCGAACCGGGCGGGTTCGGTGCGACGCTGGGCAACGATGTAAGCCTGCTATCGGCCATCGTGCCGACGGTTGGCCGGTTGCTCGAAACCTTCCGCACGGCCGGGCTGCCCATCATCCATACCCGCGAGTGCCACAGGCCCGACCTGTCGGACTGTCCGCCGGCCAAGCGGCTGCGCGGCAAGCCGTCGCTGCGGATCGGCGATCCCGGCGCGATGGGGCGCATCCTGATCGCGGGCGAACCCGGTGCCGACATCGTGCCCGAGCTGGCAGCGAGGCCCGGCGAGATCGTGCTCGACAAGCCGGGCAAGGGCGCCTTCTACGCGACGCCGCTCGGCGACATCCTGGCCGGGCGGGGGATCACGCATCTCGTGTTCGCCGGTGTAACGACGGAGGTCTGCGTCCAGACGACCATGCGCGAGGCAAACGACCGCGGCTTCGAGTGCCTGCTCGCCGAGGACGCGACCGAGAGCTATTTCCCGGAGTTCAAGAAGGCGGCGCTCGACATGATCCGCGCCCAGGGCGCGATCGTCGGCTGGACCGCGACCGTCGACCAGATCGCCGGGGCGTTGCGCTGACTAGTGCAGCGCCCGCTCGCGCGAGACGTAGTGGCCGCGCTTCAGTTCCTTGAAGAACTGCGGCACCTGCGGATGCGACACGGGCTTGCCGGTATCGTCGGGCAGCAGGTTCTGCTCCGACACGTAGGCCACGTAGGTGGTCTGGGCGTTCTCGGCCAGCAGGTGATAGAAGGGCTGGTCACGGCGCGGCCGCACCTCTTCGGGGATCGAGGACAGCCATTCCTCGGTGTTGGCGAACACCGGGTCGACGTCGAAGATCACCCCCCGAAACGGGTAGATGCGGTGCTTGACCACCTGGCCGATGGCGAACTTGGCGCAACGAACGGGCGGCGCGGCCAGTGCCGGGGTAGAAGCCTGATTGATGGGTTCCATAGACAAAGTATTGCTCCGAACAGGCCGGTAGGCAACGCAGTCGGGACGCCGGATCCGACAGCCGACTGCAAGAATACGTGAAAAACAGCCGCCCGGATCGCCACGCAAGAATGCGGCCAGTGACCGGGTCCGGCTCGCATCGGTTGACGGGATGCACCTGCCTGTGGACTCTGGCGAAACACTCTGTGGGACGGGTTGATTGGTCGAAGGTCTGAAAGTCCGCTTCTGGGGCGTGCGGGGATCGATTTCATGCCCCGGCGCCGAATACGTGCGCTATGGCGGCAATACGTCGTGTCTGGAAATCACCGCCGGCGGCCGCCGCCTCATCTTCGACGCAGGCACCGGTATTCGCACGCTGGGCGTGGAACTGGCCCGACAGCCGCCGCTCGACATCGACATCTATTTCACCCACACGCATCTCGATCACATCTCGGGCCTGACCTTCTTCGCCCCGCTGTTCGACCATCGCAATTCGGTGCGCATGTGGGCCGGCCATCTCGAGGCGCCCTACACGCTGAAGAAGGTGGTCGGACACCTGATGCAGGCGCCGCTCTATCCGGTGTCCCTCGACGTCTTCCAGGCCCGCGTCGAATTCCGGGAGTTCAAGTCGGGCGAGAACCTGTCGTGCGGCGCCGTCGCGGTGAGCACGATCCCGCTCAACCATCCCAACGGGGCCACCGGCTACCGAATCGACCATCTCGGCAAGTCGATCTGCTACATCACCGACACCGAACACCGCGAAGGCCGGCGCGACGAGAAGATCGTCGAACTCTGCCGCGGCGCCGACGTGATGATCTACGATTCGAGCTACACCGACGAGGAATACGCACGCTACCGCGGCTGGGGACACTCGACCTGGCAGGAGGGCGTGCGGGTCGCCGATGCGGCCGGCGTCGGCACGCTCGCGATCTTCCATCACGATCCCAGTCACGACGACGCGTTCATGGACGGCGTCGCGCGGGAGGCCGCCCTCGCCCGCCCGGGCATCGCGCCGAGCGGCCTGCCGCGCGCTCTCGTCGCCCATGAAGGCCTTACGCTGACGCCGTGAACGGATTGCGATGAGCGCCAAGTCGAAGCTTCGCGGCCGCTGGCGGCGGTTCGCCCTCGGACTGCCGACCGTGCTCGGCCTGAAGCCCCGCGGCTGGTTCATTCCGCACCGCTATGCGCCCCTGCTGGCGCCGCCGGGAGCGCAGCCGCCCTATCCCGCGATCGAGCGCCTGTTCGAGGAGCATGCCGGACCGTTCGCCGCCGTGATCGACGCGGTCGATGCGCACGCGGAGGCGCTCGAAAGCTGCAAGGCGATGTTCGAGCAGTCCTGGTTCCCGTCGCTCGACGCTGCCGTGGCCTATGCGCTGGTCCGCGAGCGCAAGCCGCGCCGCGTCATCGAGGTCGGCTCGGGCCATTCGACGCGCCTGCTGTCCAAGGCCCTGGGCGGCGTCGGCGAAATCCTGGCGATCGATCCGGCGCCGCGAGCGGACATCGCCGACCTGCCCGGCGTGCGGGTCAAGTCCTCGACCCTGCAGGCCGCCCCGGACACGGTCTTCGACGGCCTCGTCCAGGGCGACGTGCTGTTCATCGATTCCAGCCACATCCTGATGCCGGGCAGCGACGTCGACCTCCTGCTGAACCGCGTCCTGCCGCGCCTGCCGTCCGGCACGCTGGTCCACATCCACGACATCTTCCTGCCGTTCGACTATCCCGAGATCTGGGGCTGGCGCGCCTACAACGAGCAGCAGGGCGTGGTCCCGCTGCTGACGAGCGGCGCCTTCAAGCCGCTCTTCTCCAGCGTCTGGGCGGAGCGGCGCATGGCCGACCGGCTGGCCGCCTCGGTGATCTCGCGCCTGCCGCGGCCGCCGGATGCGCTTCCCGCCAGTCTCTGGCTGGAGAAGCGTTGATGCTGCACCGCCTGCGTGCCTGGTTGTACGGCAGCGGCGATCCTGCCCAGTTGCCCGATCGCGTGCGTGCGGCGATCGAGCGCCAGCAGGAGCAGAGCGAGATCCTGATCGGCTGGGTTCAGCTCGTCATCGTGGTGCTGGTCGCCACGGTCTACGAATCGAGCTCCATGGCGAGCGGGGTGGTTCAGGAGGACTACTCCTTCGAGTTCGATGTGCTGGTGATCTACGGCATCTTCTGCCTGGTGCGCCTCGGTCTCGCCTACGCCCGGCTGTTGCGGCCCTGGATGCTCTACCTGTCGGTGATCGCCGACATGCTCCTGCTGATGGGGCTGATCTACTCGTTCCATTACAAATACGCCCAGCCGGCCGTCTTCTATCTGAAGGTGCCGACGCTGCTTTTCGTGTTCCTGTTCATCGCGCTCCGCGCGCTGCGTTTCGAGGCGCGCTTCGTCGTGTTCACCGGCCTGACGGCGATCGCGGGCTGGATCGGGCTCATCCTCTACGCGTTGGGTGGCCGCGGCGGACCGGCCAATCCGACCGACAACTTCGTCGAGTACATGACCTCGAACGCATTTCTGATCCACGCCGAGGTCGACAAGATCGTCGCCATCCTGCTCACCACCCTGGTGCTCGCGCTCGCCATCGCGCGGGCGCGCCACCTGCTGGTCCAGGCGGTGAGCGAGAGCACCGCGGCGCAGGATCTGTCGCGCTTCTTCGATCCCGGCGTCGCGGCCCGCATTCGCGGCGCGGCGATGTCGATCAAGGCGGGTGAGGGCGAGTTGCGCGACGTCGCGATCCTCACGGCCGACCTGCGCGGCTTCACACGCCTGTCGACGGAACTCCCGCCGGACGAGGTGATGAAAGTCCTGCAGGACTACCAGGGACGCGTCTGCCCGCTGATCGCGGCCGCCGGCGGCAGCATCGACAAGTTCCTGGGCGACGGCATCCTGGCTTCTTTCGGCGCGGTCATGCCGTCGGCAACCGCCGCCGCCGACGCGCTCCGGGCCGCCGACGCGGTGATGGCAGCGGCTGCCACCTGGCGCGAGGAACGTCGCGCGGCCGGTCTGCCGCCGCTGGAGATCGGCCTTGCGGTCGCCTCCGGACGCGTGGTGTTCGGCGCGGTGGGCGACGGCGAGCGGCTCGAGTTCACCGTGATCGGCGACGCGGTGAACCTCGCGGCCAAGCTCGAGAAGCACAACAAGGAAGAGGGAACCCGCGCCCTGACGGACGGCGAGACCTACGCGCTCGCCGAGCGTCAGGGCTATCGTGCGGCCATGGCGCCGGAGCGACGCCCCCGTCGCAGGGTCGCCGGCGTCGCCGAATCTGTCGACATTGTGGTCCTTGCGGCCTGAATCGCGGGACCGCGCCGGATGCGGCGGCCGGGCTCGCCTTGCCCTTTGCCCTTTCGGAGCCTATGTAATTTCCGACAGTGGAGCGCCATCGTGGGTAACAACTACGACATCATCCTGATCGGGTTGGTCGCGGTCTTCTTGATCCTGCGGCTGCGGTCCGTGCTGGGCAAACGCACCGGCAACGAACAGCCGCCGGCACGCGATCCCTTCACGCCGCCCACGCCGCCACAGCCGCGTGTCGGCGATGCCTCGCAGGGTAATGACAATGTCGTGCCGCTGCCGACGGCCAATGCGCCGGCGCCGCGCCAGTCGTCGCCGACCAGCGGTCCCGGCGGCATTCGCGCCACCGTCCTGCCGACCGCGACGGGCGGCGTGGCCGCCATTCGCGCCGCCGATCCGGGCTTCGAACCGATCGGCTTCACGGGCGGGGCGCGCGCGGCCTTCACCGCCATCGTCGAGGCCTTCGCCCGCGGCGACACGGCCACGCTGAAGCCGCTGCTCGACAGCACCACCTACGCCAGCTTCGAAGCCGCCATCCGCGGCCGCATCGAGCGCAACGAAAAGGCCGAGACGACCCTGATCGGCTTCGAGGCGTCGGATATCGCCGGCGCCGAGATGCAGGGCACGAACGCCGTCGTGACCGTGCGCTTCGTCAGCGAGCAGATCAACGTCGTGCGCAATGCCGACAGCCAGATCGTCGACGGCAATCCGAACGAAGTGCAGAAGGTCGTCGACCTCTGGACGTTCCGTCGCGACACGACGTCGAGCGACCCCAACTGGCAGCTCGTGAAGACCGAAAGCGAAGGCTAGGGAGGCGTCTCGGGGAATGCGAAGGAGCCTTCATGCCGGTGTTGCGGCCTTGCTCGCTGCGGCCGGCCTCCTTGCCGCTTGTGCCGAAACCCCGGTCGGCTCCCCTCCGCCGCAGCGGATCTCGATGGAGCCCACCTCCTACAACGAGATCTCCGGGTGGGCGCAGGACCGGCACGCCGAGGCGCTCGTCGCCTTTCGCCGTTCGTGCCCGAAGCTGACGACCGGACCGGACGTCAGGATTGCCACGGATGGTGGCGAGAAGACGATCACCCCGGGCGAATGGTCCCGTATCTGCGAGGCGGCCGCTTCCGTGAAACCCGGCGACGCGCGCGCCTCCCGGGCGTTCTTCGAGCAGAATTTCCGGCCGCTTATCGTCAAGGTACCCGGCAAGTTTACCGGCTATTTCGAGCCCGAGTTGCGCGGAAGCAAGGTTCCCTCGCGGCTCTTCACGGTGCCGGTCTATCGCAAGCCGCCCGACCTCACCGACAAGCCCTACTACACGCGCGCCGAGATCGACGCGGGCGCCCTGAAGGGCAAGGGCCTGGAAATCGCCTACGTCCAGGATCCCGTCGGCCTGTTCGAGGTCCAGGTGCAGGGCAGCGGTCGCATCCAGCTCGCCGAGGGCGGCACCATGACGCTGGGGTTCGACGGTTCCAACAACCGGCCCTATACGGCGATCGGCGCGGTGCTGGTCGAGATGGGCGTGATGAAGAAAGAGGATGCGACCTGGCCGGCGATCCGCGACTGGCTGAAGCGCAATCCCCAGCAGGCCCGCGAAGTGATGCGCAAGAACGAGCGCTACATCTTCTTCAGGGACACCAAGACGTCGGCGCCGATCGGGGCCGAAGGCGTGGCCCTCACCGCCCAGCGCAGCATGGCCGTGGATCCGACGATCACGCCCTATGGCACCCCGGTGTGGATCGACACGCGCCGTCCGGTCTATCGCAAGCGTGGCGCAACCGAACCCTATCGCCGCCTGATGATCGCGCAGGACGCGGGCGCCGCCATCAAGGGGCCCGCGCGTGGCGACGTCTTCTATGGCGCCGGCCCGCAGGCGGCCGACTGGGCCGGCCGCATGAACAGCGACGGCCGCGCCATCGTGCTGATTCCGAACAAGAACTGAAACGTCTCGGGAAAGCGGCCCGCGACAAACCTGCGCGGGCCATCTTGCACGCCAATTTGGCCGCTGCCATGGTCGGGACGTGTCCAGCTCGCTCGCCATGCCCCCCACCCGCCCGCGCCGCGTCGCGCTCTTCGTCACCTGTCTCGTCGACCTGTTCCGGCCGTCGGTAGGCTTCGCCGCGGTGAAGCTGCTGGAGGATGCCGGCTGTACGGTCGAGGTGCCGCCGCTCCAGACCTGCTGCGGGCAGCCGGCGTACAATACGGGCGACCGGGCGACGACCCGGGCCATCGCCGCCCAGGTCATCGATGCGTTCGAGGGGTACGACGCCGTCGTGGCACCTTCGGGCTCGTGCGGCGGAATGCTGTCGCATCACTATCCCGGCCTGTTCGACGACGATCCGGCGATGAAGCGCCGCGCCGAGAGCCTCGCGGGGCGCAGCTACGAACTCATGTCGTTCTTGGTCGACGTGCTGGAGGTGAAGAACGTCGCCGCAAGCTACGCCGGATCGGTGACCTATCACGATTCCTGCTCCGGCCTGCGCGAACTCGGCGTGAAGGCGCAGCCGCGCAATCTGCTGGGATCGGTGAAGGGACTCGAACTGCGGGAGATGAAGACGCCTGAAGTCTGCTGCGGCTTCGGCGGCACGTTCTGCGTCAAGTACCCCGAAATCTCGAACGCCATGGTCGGCGAGAAATCGGCGGATATCGCGTCGACCGGAGCCGACACGCTGCTCGCCGGCGATCTCGGCTGCCTCATGAACATGGCGGGCAAGCTTCAGCGCGAGGGCCGTTCCGTGCACGTGCGCCATGTCGCGGAAGTGCTGGCCGATATGGGCGACCTGCCGGCGATCGGCGAACCGGAGCGCAGCTGATGCAATCGACCGCCCATGCCTTCAAGGAAAATGTCGGTCATGCGCTGGCCGATCCCAACCTTCAGGATTCGCTGGCCAAGCTGAAGGTCGGCTTCTCCGAGCGACGACGGCAGGCGGCCGAGCGATTGCCGGAATTCGAGGCGTTGCGCGACCGCGCGCGCGACATCAAGAACCACACGCTGGCCCATCTCGATTTCTACCTGGAAGAGTTCGAGCGGAAGGTCGTCGGCCTCGGCGGTCACGTCCATTGGGCACCGACCGCCGCCGACGCGCGGCGCATCATCGCCGAACTCTGCCAGAGCGTGAACGCCCGCACCGTCGCCAAGTCGAAGTCGATGGTGGCCGAGGAGATCGCGCTCAACGAGCATCTCGAGGCGCTGGGCATCGCGCCGATCGAGACCGATCTCGGCGAGTACATCATCCAGCTGCGCAACGAGCCGCCCAGCCACATCATCGCGCCGGCCGTGCACCTCACCAAGGATCAGGTGGCCGATACCTTCCTCGAGCATCACGCCAGGCTGGGCTTCGACAAGCGACTGACCGAACGCAACGATCTCGTCGCGGAAGCGCGCCATGTCCTGCGCCAGAAGTTCCTCGATGCCGATGTCGGTCTGACCGGCGCCAACTTCCTGGTGGCCGAGACCGGCTCCTCGATGCTGGTGACCAACGAGGGCAATGCCGACCTCTCCAACACGCTGCCCCGGATGCACATCGTGCTGGCCAGCATCGAGAAGGTGATCCCCACGCTCGAGGACGCGGCGGTGCTGCTGCGCGTGCTCGCGCGCTCGGCGACGGGCCAGGAATCCTCGGCCTACACGACCCTGAACACCGGGCCGAAGCGGCGCGAGGATCTCGACGGGCCCGAACAGTATCACGTCGTGCTGCTCGACAACGGCCGGTCTTCGGTGCTCGGCACCGAGATGCAGGACATCCTGCGCTGCATACGGTGCGGCGCCTGCATGAACCATTGCCCGGTCTACGGCGCCGTCGGCGGCCATGCCTATGGCTGGGTCTATCCCGGTCCGATGGGCGCGGTGCTGACGCCGCAGCTCGTGGGCGTCGAGGAGGCGAGCAACCTGCCCAATGCCTCGACCTTCTGCGGCCGCTGCGAGAGCGTCTGCCCGGTGCGCATTCCGCTCCCCAAGCTCATGCGCCACTGGCGCGAGCGCGAATTCGAGAAGCACCTCACGCCCAAGGCCGTCCGCCAGGGGCTGGCCCTGTGGAGTTTCGCCGCCCGCCGGCCCGGCCTCTATCGCCGGCTGACGGCGGTCGCCAATCGCATGCTGGCATTGTTCGGCCGCGCGGACGGTCGCTACGGTGCACTGCCTCTGGCCTCCGGCTGGACGCGCTTCCGAGATTTCCCCGCGCCACAGCCCGGCGGCACGTTCCACGCGCGCTGGGCGAAGAGGAAGACATGAGCGACGGCGCGAACGAAGCCCGGGCCCAGATCCTGGGCGGCATCCGCCGCTCGCTGCGTCGCGGCGAACTCGGCGGCGACGCCCGCCATGCGGTCGAGGCACGCCTGGCCGACCCGCCGCGCGGGCCGTCGGTGGCGCGCGGGCAACTGCCTCAGGCCGACAAGGTCGCGCTGTTCTGCCAGTGGGCCGAAACGCTCAATGCCACCGTGGCGAGGGTCGAACCGGCCGAGGTGCCGGGCGAAGTGAGCGCCTACCTCGCGCGCAGCAACCTGCCCGCGACGGTCGCTATGGCGCCCTCGCCCCTTCTCGAGGGGTACGACTGGTCGAGCCAGAAGATGCTGTCGATCCGCCGCGGCCGCGGCCTGGGCAGCGACCAGGTCTCGGTCACCGGCGCCTTTGCCGGCATTGCCGAGACCGGGACCGTCGTCATGGCCTCCGGGCCGGACCATCCGGTTTCGCTCAACCTGCTGCCCGACACGCATGTGGTCGTGCTGCGCGAGTCCGACATCGTCGGCGGCTACGAGGATGTCTGGGGTCGGCTGCGGGCGCGCTACGGCAAGGACCTGATGCCGCGCACGGTCAACACCATCACCGGGCCGTCCCGCACCGGCGACATCGAGCAGACGATCGAGCTGGGGGCCCACGGCCCGCGCCGCATGCACATCCTGGTGGTGCGCGACTGATGGCCGGCGGCGGCGCCACTCCTGGTGAGCAGCGCCCCGGTGAGCTACGGCCGGGTGAGCTGCGGGTCGTAGGTACGAGCGTCGCGAGAGAGATCGACCTGATGTTCGACCGGGTGGCCCAGTCGGTCGGTCGGCGGGCGCCCCGGGTCCTGCAGGTGGGATCTCGCACGCTGGTGGCCGACCGCAACGTGCGCAACTGGCGCAAGCTCGTGGCCACACGTTTCGGGCCCAAGGCGCGGTTCGTCGGGCTCGATCTCGTCGAGGGCGCCAACGTCGACTGCGTCGCCGACATCTGCAGCGATCGGCGGAGCCTGAAGGCGAAGCTGGGCGACGAGCCGTTCGACCTCGCGATCTGCTGTCACCTGCTCGAGCATACGCGCCATCCCGCGCGCGCGGCCCGCAACATCGAGGAGGCGCTGCGGCCCGGCGGGCTGGTCTTCGTCGCGGCGGCCTGGTCACAGGCCTTCCAGGCGACACCCGACGATTACTGGCGCTTCTCGGTGCGCGGCCTGATGCTGTTGTTCGGGCAGATCGAGATCGCTTCGGCCTTCTATAGCGGCGGGGATGTGGGCCTCGACGTCGCCTACCGGATCGAGCGGGACGGCCGGCCGGAACTCGACCCGCGGGCCGGCGCGGTCGAACAGGGCCTCTTCCAGGTCGTCCTCGACCACGAGGACAACCGGGCGGTGCTGGCGCGTCAGGCGACCGAACGCCTGCCGGTGTCACGGACCTACTTGCCCAGCCTGTTCGTCAATCTGGTCGGCCGTCGAGTCTCCCAGTAGAACGCGAGGGAGCCGGAGGCACAAATGAAAAGAGCGGGCTTTCGCCCGCTCTTTCCGATTTGCCGTATGTCCTGCGACTAGAAGCGCAGGTCCATACCCAGGAGCAGACCCCAGCTGTTGCCCGAGACGGCAGCAGACGGACCCGACGCCGAGTAGAGGATACCACCGCCGGTGAGCTTCACGCCCGGCCCGAGCGCGTAGTTCACGCCGATTTCCCACTTGTTGACCGACTCCTGGCCGAAAGCGAGGTTGGCGGGGTTGTTACCCGGACCGAAGGCGGTCGAGTTCACGCCCGGGACGCCGGTGGCGGCCGGATTGGTGCAGGTAGCAGCGTTCACGGCAATCGTGTTGCAGCCGACGGAGCCGTTACCGTTGTTGTTGTACGAGCCAACCCAGTTGAACGACATCTGCCACGGGCCGGTCGCGTACATGATACCCGCGGTGTAGAAGCGGGTGTCGTTGTTCTGGCCGGTGTAGTAGTTCGAGCCGAGGCCCTGGTTGTCCCAGCCGATCGCGCCACCGAGGGTGAAGCCCTTGAAGCCGAACTGAGCGCCGACGACCCACTGCTTCCAGCTGGTCGCGTTGGCACCGGTCACCATGTTGGCGGCCCCGGCGAACGGCTGGTTGCCCGGGATGAAGCTGCCGTACAGGAACGCGCCGTACAGAGCGACCGTGACATCGCCGAACTTGTTCAGGTAGTTGGCGCCGACGTCGAACACGTCCTGATAGGAGTAGTCGTTCGTCAGGCAGTTCGGAGACGAGGTGGCGTTGGTGTAACCGCAGACACCGGTCGTGCCCGAACCCGGACCGACGCCGAGGCCGGAGCCAGCGCCGCCCTGCGGGTTGACGTTGACCTTCGGACGATAGCCGACACCGATCTGCAGGCCCTGGAAGCGCGGGGTGAAGTAGTTGATGCCCTGCGCGTCCTGGAACTGACCGGCGTTGGTCGTCGTCGTGGCGTGGAACCACGCCTTGTTGTTGGCGATGACGCTCTGGTTGGCCCAGGCGAAGTTCGAGTTGTGCTGAACGGCGCCGAAGCCGATCAGGGCCGACGGCGTGCCGTAGTACATACGATAGGTCGCGGGATCGCGCGCGCCGAACTCGATGCGGCCCCAGTCGCCGAAGGCGAACAGGAAGGCCTCGTCGATCCACGCCGCGCCGGTCGTGGCCGAGCTGCCCTGCGCCCAGCCCTCGAGCTCGACGTGCACGCCGACCGAGGTGCCGTTGTCCAGCTTGGTCTGGCCGATGAAGTGGATTTCACCTTCCTGCTGGAAGTTGATGCCCTTGTACTGCGCCCAGGTGCCGTTGGTGGCATAGGTCGACTGGATGCCGCCGGCGATGGCGTAGAACGTGTAATAACCGCCCACGCCGAGCTTGATCGGATCGGCGGCCATGGCCGGGGCGGCCATCAACCCGCCGACGACCAAGGCGGTCGAGCCAAGTAGAAGCTTCTTCATCATTCTCCCTCTCTCATTGATCAGAGACTGGTACGTACCAAAAGGCCTGTCCGACCGGCGGGAACTGGAAGCCCGAACACAAGGCCCACCGAATCCACCAATGCGGCAAGGCTATAAAACACTTCGCCAAATCGGGGGTCAAGAAATGGACGCCCGACGGCTTCATTCTGCCCGCACCTGTGGCGTCTTTGTCACATTTTGCCGACTCTCCGAACGGCGCCCAACGCTTCAAGTTCAATAGGTTTCTCAATGCAATCCACTTTGCCCAGAATAAGGTCCCTATAAGAAACTATTTGCGCCGCGTCGCCCCGCCGCTTGCAGTTCACGGGGCGTTGAGCCTATGGTCGCCGCCTCTGTCTCCGCCGCAGAATTGCGGCCCATGGGAAGATCAAGGCGCCATTCTATGACGGGACCGTCCAGATTCGTGAGCATTGTCGCGGCTGCTTTGGTGGCTGTCGCCGCTGCCGGCTGCGCCGACGACAGCAGCAAGCTCGAGAGGGCCACCGGCCCGTCCGGCGATCGAAGCCGCAACGACATCCGTCAGGGACTGGGCGGCGGCAAGCAGGAGGAGGGCAGCCTGTTCGGCCCCGGCGGTCTGCTGGGGTCCAAGGCGCAGAAGAAGGATGACACCGGCACCGGGGTGGCGGTGAACGCGTATCTTTGGCGGGCCTCCCTCGACACCATCAACTTCATCCCGCTGGTCTCCGCCGATCCGTTCGGCGGCGTCATCATCACCGACTGGTACACGCCCGCGGAAACGCCCAACGAGCGCATGAAGGTCCAGGTCACCATTCTGGACCGCGAGTTGCGGGCAGACGGTGTCCGCGTCTCGGTCTTCAAGCAGCAGACCAGTCCGCGGGGCGGCAACTGGGTCGACGCCCAGGTGGATCCGCGCACCAACATCGACATCGAGAACGCCATCCTCACCCGTGCTCGGCAGCTTCGGATCGCCGGCGGTTCCTGATACGGCCCTTTGGCGGAACGGGGCCGCTTCAGTCTTCCGGCGGCACGAACATGTAGCCGGCGCTGCGCACCGTGCGGATCGACGTCGGCCGCTTCGGGTCGACCTCGATCTTGCGGCGGATTCGCAGGATCCGGATGTCGATGGCGCGGTCGAAGGCTTCCATCTCCCGATGGCTGGTGGTCTCGAGCAGCCAGTCGCGGGTGAGCGGCCGGTTGGGATTCTCGGCGAACAGCTTCAGCAGCTCGTATTCGCCCGCGCGCAGGGGAATTTCCTCGCCGGACAGTGCAACGAGCCGGCGCGACTGCAGGTCGAGCAGGCACCTGCCCATGCGCACGCGCTCGCCGGTCGTGGCGGCTTCGGCGCCACCGGCACGGCGTAGCACCGCCTTGATGCGCGCCAGCAGGGCGCGTGGCTCGTAGGGCTTGGCGACATAGTCGTCGGCGCCGGTCTCCAGCCCCACCACCTGATCGATCGTATCGCCGCTCGCCGTCAGCATGATGATGCCGGTCTTGCGGCTGCGCTCGCGCAGGAAGCGGGCGAGCGCGAACCCGTCCTCGCCCCCGGGCAGCCGAAGATCGAGCAGGACGAGGGCGGGTGGATCCTTCTCGACCAGCTTGCGCAACGCCGCGCCCGACTCGACGCCGGATGCGCGATACTGATTCGCGCCCAGAAACTCGATCAGCGTGTCGCGCTGAAACGCCTCGTCCTCGACGACGATGAGGTGCGGTCGGTGATCTTTTGGCCTCGCCACTGCAATAAGTTAGCGCAGGACCGGACGGGATGAAAGGGCGTCAGAATGAACGCGACCAGCGAAGGCTGCCCGTCAGGAGGCCGATCGAGCTTTGTTCGAAATAGTAGCGGTGGGCCCTCAGTCCGACCGAGAGCGTTCCGCCGGAGACGTCCGAGATCGCGTGGCTGATCGAAACGCTCGCCAGCCTGGCCGTTCCGACGGTGTAACTCGGCAGGATGTACTGCGCGTAGTCCATGTGCCCCGCGGAAATACCGACGGTGAACCCGCCGCGCGACCAGGAAAGACCGAGCGTCGCCAGGCGCGTCATCGTCAGCCGGTCGCCCGAGGGACTCTCGGCCAGGCTCGTGTCGAGGCCGGAAAGTCCGATCGCGAAGCCGTGTTGGCTGCCCAGGTCGACGATCTGGGCCGTGGCGCCCTCCGGGCTGAAGGCCTGCGCCTGCCCGGCAAGGAGCAGCGCGAGGAGGGAGAGGGCGAGAGAACGAAGCATGGGAACCATCCTTGCTCGACGACGCCGGCGGGGCGGGCGCGGGATCGGGCAGACTGCCGGCGATCAGCGCCTGATCTGCTGCAGCGCCGGCTGCGAAGACGGGTTCGACACCGCCGGTGCGACTCCGCCCGACGCACCCGTCGGCGCCCGTGCCGGTGAAGGCACCGGCGTCACGCCGGAGACGGTCGCGGAAGGGGCGAACCCGGAAAGCGAGTGCGGGGCTGTCGCCGACGACGACTGCGCTTCGACCCCATTGCCGTGAGGCTGCTGGGCATTGGCCGCCTGAGCGGCCGCGAGGGCGAGAAGGGCGACCGTGGCAACCTTGGTGGCAGACCTGGCAAACATCGGATGCTCCCTTTGAAGGTGGCGGGCGACGGGATGTCGTCCTTCGATGGCGAACGATAGGAGCGGCGCGTTTCCAGAGAACTGCTCGGAAGAGTTGTCGGGTTTCGTGCGTTGCGCGGCTCGAGAGCGAGGGGGACACCAATCGAGCAATGAAAACGGCGCCCGCGAGGGGCGCCGTTCCTGGAGGAGCCGGCGACGAACCGGCCTTGGTCGGGTTTCTCAGCGCGACGGCAGCTTCGGCTTCTGCGGGGCGGGGGTCGGCTTCTGCGAGGGCATGTTCATCGTGCCGTTCGTCGGCCGGGAGGGCAGGGACACCGGAGGAGCAGGCTTGGGAGCCGGCACGTTCATGGTGCCCGACATGTTCGTGGAGGTCGGGATGGGCTGCTTCGGCAGCGCCTGGGCGCTGGCGGGCAGGGCAATGGCGGCGGCGAGAACGGCAGCGGTGGCAGCGATGGCGAACTTGGCGAACATGGAAGTCTCTCCCCTTGAAGGTGGCGGGCGGCGGGATGCCGTCCGTCGATGGGAGGAAGGTAGCCCCCGCCGGTTTCCCACCGACTGCGCGAGCCGCCGCGTTGGTTTCGTGCGTTGCGCCGTCGATCGGGCGGCGCCTCGCGAAACACACGAAACACTTCCCGGCGCTCGCGTTACAAGCCGGAAACCCGAAAGGGTGTAGAACAAGTCATGTCAGGCACCCGTAATGCGATTGGCGGCGACTCTGCGCCCGCCACCGAACTCGACATCCTGCAAGCCGAACTCGCCGCGGCGCGCGAGCAGCTGGCGGCGCTGCACGGGCTGATGGAAACCATGTGCGATGGGATGACGGACGGCATCGCCCTGTTCGACGCCGACCGCCGGATCGTTCACATCAACCGGGCCGCGCAGGACTTCCTCGGGGTCGGGCCGGTGCTGCCCGGCACGAGAGGCGAGGACATTCTCATGGCCAGGGAGGCCGCCGGCGACGTCGCCGTCCTCGATGGCGAGACCCTGACGATCGATCAGCGCATGGCGCGGATCCTGGCGCCGGAAGGCAGCCGGTTCGAACGCCCGCTGCCGAACGGCCGGCACGGCGAGATCGTGTTTCGCCCGCTGGCGGGAGGGCAGACGCTCTGCATCTGCCGCGACATCACCGAGCACAAGCGGCGGCAGCGCGAACTCCAGGAAGCGCGCGACGCGTTGGCGGACGCACACAGGCTGACGAGCACGATCCTCGACACGATGCCCGACGGCGTCGCGCTGTTCGACGCCGACCGCCGGCTGGCCTATGTCAACGACGCCCTCCACAAGCACATGGTCCTGCCGGGCAAGGAGGCGATTCGCCTGGGCATGACGATGGAGGAGATCGCGCACGCCCGGATCGCCGCCGGCGAGACGATCGCGGAGAAGGGCCAGACACTCTCGGCCGAGGCGCGTGTCGCACTCGCGCTCAGGCCCGGCGGAAACCGGTTCATCCGCGAGCTGGCCACGGGACGCCATGTCGAGTTCATCTTCCAGCCCGTGGGCGACGGCCGGACGCTCGGCATCTATCGAGACATCACCGAGCTGAAGCAGCGCGAACGGGAACTGGAGAAGGCGCACGCCGAGACACAGCAAGCCCGCGAGCTGATGGAGGCCGTGCTCGGCAGCATGCGCGATGGCGTCGCGTTGTTCGGCGACGGCCGGATCCTCTACGGCAACCCGGCACTGGCCGAACTCTTCGATTTCGCCGACCTCTCCGACCCCTGCGGCATGAAGGTCGTCGATGCCCTCGCCATCCTCGACGCCGCCGGCGATCGCATGGTCGAAGACGGCGTTGTCGTTTCGGCGGAGGAGCGCGCGCGGCGCATCCTTGCCGGCGAGCCCGCCATCTACGATCGGCAACTGCCCTCCGGCCGGCACATCGAATACCGCTTCGAGCGACTCTCCGACGGCCGGACCGTGGGACACTACCGCGACATCACCGAACGCAGACGACGCGAGGTCCGGCTGGAGCAGGCACACGCGGAGACCGCCGCGACACGCGCCCTGTTGGGCGAAGTGCTGGACAACATGACCGACGGGCTCGTGCTATTGGATGCCGAGCTGCGGCTCCTTTATTCGAACCGGGCGATTCTCGACTATTTCGACGTCGGGCCCACGGCATCGATCCAGGGAAGAACGCTGCCCGAAATCCTGCAAATGCAGCATGACTCGGGCGATCGCGTCTTCGCCAACGGCAAACCGATGTCGGTCGAGGAAAGGCTTGCGCGAATCGTCGATCCGCAGGGAGGCAGGACGGAACGCGTGCTCCGATCGGGCCGGCATATCGAGCGCTTCTATCGGCCGCTGAGCAATGGCAGGCGACTCGGCATCTACCGCGACGTCACCGACATAAAGCAACGTCAGGTGGCCCTGGAACGGATGCTCGACAAGATCGAGGCCGGCGAGCGCCTGATGCGCGTCGTGCTCGACGGTTTGCCCGACGGGGTCGGCCTGCTCGACGGCGAGAAGGTTCTGTATGCCAACAGGACGATGTCGCAACTGTTCGCCTATGCCGGGCTGACCATCCGGCCGGGCACCACGATGTCGGACATCGTGCGTGCCCAGGAGGCGGCCGGCGACCGCGTGGTCGTCGACGGCCGGCCGCTCACGGTGGAGGAGCGGGTGTCGCGTGTCCTGGCGCCGGGCGGCAGCCGCTTCGAGCGCGGGCTGCCCTCGGGCCGCCAAGTCGAGTTCCTGTTCATGCCGGTGGGCGACGGCCGGACCCTGTGCGTCTATCGCGACATCACGGCTCTGCGAGAGAAGCAGGGGGCGCTGGAAAAGGCGCAGGATGAAGTCCGGGCGACGCGCAACCTCATGTCCGACATCCTGAAGGGTCTGCCGCTCGGCATCACCGTGTTCGATTCCGAGCGCCGCTTCATCTATGCCAACCGCGAGGTTTCACCAAAGGCGCTCGGACTGGCGACCGAGGTATTGCCCGACCCGGTCAGGCTGGACGACATTATCCGCGCGCAGATCGCGGTCGGCGACCACCTCTATGCAGACGATGGTACGCCGCTCACCCTCGAGCAGCGGATCGCTCTCTGCGTCGATCCCAGGGGCAGTCGCTCCGACCGGGTGCTGCCGAACGGCCGCCACGTCGAGTTCGCATTCCGGCCCGTGGGCGACGGCAACACGATGGTGCTGGTCCGCGACATCACCGAACTCAAGCGGCGGCAGGCCGATCTGGAACAGGCGCGCGACGAGCTGGCGGCCGCCCACAAACTCACGGTTACGATCCTCGAATCCATGACGGACGGATTCAGCCTTTTCCTGCCCGATGGCCGCATTGCCCTCATGAACAACGCTGTCCGGAAGGAGTTCGGCGTCCCGGAGGACATGGCCCACAACCTGACCCTCGCGGAACTCGTGCAGATGCAGATTGCGGCAGGCGACGAGGTCGTGGTCGATGGCAGAGCGCTGTCGGTCGAGGAGCGGATCGCACGCATTCTCGATCCGGCCGGCTGCCAGTTCGAACGCGTAATGCCGTCAGGTACGCATGTCGAGTTCATCTTCCGGCCGGTGGGCGATGGCCGGACGCTGGGCATCTATCGCAACATCACCGAACTCAAGCGGCGGCAGACCGAACTCGAACTAGAACGCGACAGGACGGCCGCGGCGCGCCAGCTCATGAGCACGGTGCTCGATGGCATGACCGACGGGGTGGCCCTGATCGATGCCGAACAGCGGCTCGCCCTCTTCAGCAGGGGAGCGCGGAAGATCTTTGGCTTCCCGTCGGACTCATTCGGAATAGGCGAGAAGGTCGTCGACCTCCTTCAGGCAGAAGTGGCCGCCGGCGACGTCATGATCATGGATGGCAAGGTTCTGTCGGTCGAGGATCGAATGGCGCTGATCTTCAATCCCAAGGGGAGTCGCTTCGAGCGCGAGCGGCCGGGTGGACGTCACGTCGAGTATACCCACATACCGTTGAAGGACGGCAGCACGGTGGCGCTCTACCGCGACATCACCGAGCTCAAGCGACGACAGTCCGAGCTCGAATCCGCGCGCGATGCGGCAGAGGCCGCCAACCAGGCCAAGTCGACCTTCCTCGCCACCATCAGCCACGAGATCCGCACGCCGATGAACGGCGTAATCGGCACCGCCGAACTCTTGGAACGCGAACCGCTCGACCGGCGGCAGAAGCGTCTGGTGCGCACCGTGCGCACGTCCGCGACCGCCCTGCTGCGCATCATCGACGACGTGCTCGACTTCTCCAAGATCGAAGCCGGCCGCATGGAACTCGAGGACGCGCCGTTCCCGCTGCGTGCCGTCATCGAGGGCACCGGCGAGACCCTGTCCGTCCAGGCCGAGAACCGGGGCCTCACCGTCACCACGGTGATCGAACCCGGCACCCCCGAGCATCTGCGCGGCGATGCGACGCGCGTGCGCCAGATTCTCATCAACCTGATCGGCAATGCCATCAAGTTCACGGAAGTGGGCGAGGTTCGCGTCCATGTGCGGTCCGTGTCGGCGTCCGAGCATCGCGTGCGCCTCGCCTTGTCGGTTTCCGACACCGGAATCGGCTTGAGTCCCGAGCAGGCGGCCCGTCTGTTCCAGCCCTTCTCCCAGGCCGACACCTCGACGACAAGGCGGTTCGGCGGCACCGGACTAGGCCTTTCGATCGTGCGCCGGCTGGCCGAGTTGATGGGCGGCGGGGTCACGGTCGAAAGTACGCCCGGCAAGGGCTCGACCTTCACCGTCACCCTCGAACTGGCCAGGGCCGACGAGGCCCGGCCCACCAATGCCCCCCGCCCGATCGCGACCGTCGAGATCGTGGGCGGCCGCGTGCTGGCGATCGACGACTATCCGATCAATCTCGAAGTCCTGACCGGCCAGCTCGAAATCCTGGGGGTGCCGGTGGACACGGCAGCCGACGGCATCGAGGGCCTGACGAAATGGCGCGAACGGCGCTACGCCCTCATCCTGACCGACATCCACATGCCGGACATGGACGGCTTCGAACTGACGCGCCAGATCCGCGCGGAAGAGGCGACGAACCACGGCAGCCGCCACACGCCCATCGTCGCCCTGACCGCCAATGCGCTGAAGGGCGAGGCCGAGAAGTGTCTCGCCGCCGGCATGGACGGCTACCTCACCAAGCCCCTGACACTCGATCGGCTGCGCGAGGCGGTTGGCCGCTGGATGGGCGCACCCGCCGCCCCGGGGGCCGGCGAGACCGGCGGGGAAGCCGACGTCCCCATCGACCGGCGCGTCGTCGCCCAGATGTTCGGCGACAACCCCGCCATGATCGACCGCGTGCTCCTGCGCTTCCGTGAGGCCGGCGCCGGACTCGTCGCCGAGATGGAGGCAGCAGGCGAAGACGCGTCCCGGCTGATCGATCTCGCGCACAAGCTCAAGGGGGCCGCGCGCGCGGCGGGGGCGGTCCGCCTGGGCGATCTGGCGGCCGCCCTCGAACAATCCGGCAGCATCGAGGACGCGGCCGCGATACGGGCCGAGTGGCGGCGGGTCGGCCGCGTCCTGCCGGGTGCCCCGCCTGACGCGTAGCCGTTTCGAGCTGGCGCTTGACGTGGGAGGCCGCAGCGGGCATCCGCTGCGGCCTCAGTCTTTTCTGGGAACACCTTTTCGGGAAGAAGCCGTGTCGTCCACGCAAGCCGCACCCACCGTGCGCTACAATTTCACCGAGACCGAGAGCAAGTGGCAGAAGGTCTGGGAAGAGCGCCAGACTTTCCGGGCCGCGATGGATAAGGCGCGCCCCAAGTATTACGTGCTCGAGATGTTCCCCTATCCGTCGGGGCGCATCCACATGGGCCACGTGCGCAACTATACGCAGGGCGACGTCATCGCCCGCTACAAGCGCGCCAAGGGCTTCAACGTGCTGCATCCGATGGGCTGGGACGCGTTCGGCCTGCCGGCCGAGAATGCCGCCATGGAAAAGAAGGTCCACCCGAAGAAGTGGACCTACGAGAACATCGCCACGATGAAGAAGCAGCTGAAGTCGATGGGCCTGTCCCTCGACTGGAGCCGCGAGCTGGCGACCTGCGATCCCTCCTACTACCGCCACCAGCAGAAGATGTTCCTCGACTTCTGGAAGGCCGGGCTGGCCTATCGCAAGGAGGCCTGGGTCAACTGGGATCCGGTCGACAACACCGTGCTGGCCAACGAGCAGGTGATCGAAGGCAAGGGCTGGCGCACCGGCGCCCCCGTGGAGCGCCGCAAGCTCACCCAGTGGAACCTCAAGATCACGCACTTCGCCGACGAGCTGCTGAGCCGGCTCGACACGCTCGACCGCTGGCCCGAGAAGGTGCGCCTGATGCAGGCGAACTGGATCGGCAAGAGCCGCGGCGCGCGCGTCTTCTGGGAACTGACCGACGCATCCGGCGCGGATCACGGCAAGCTCGAAATTTTCACGACGCGTCCCGACACGCTGTTCGGCGCCTCGTTCATGGCGCTGTCGGCCGAGCATCCGCTGGTCCAGGGCCTCGCCGCGGGCGATCCCGGCCTGCAGAACTTCGTTGCCGAGTGCCGCAAGACCGGCACGGCGGCGGCCGAGGTCGAGACCGCCGAGAAGCAGGGCTACAAGCTGCCGCTGCTGGCCAGGCATCCGCTGATCCCGGGCAAGACCGTCCCGGTCTATGCCGCCAACTTCGTGCTGATGGAATACGGCACGGGTGCGATCTTCGGCTGCCCCGGCCATGACGAGCGCGACCACGAGTTCGCGACCAAGTACGGCCTGCCGATCCTGCAGGTCGTGGCGCCGGCCGACGGCAAGACACTCGACATCGCCGCCGCGCCCTATGTCGAGGATGGCGTCATCGTGAACTCCGGGTTCCTCGACGGGCTCGGCGTCGAGGACGCCAAGGCCAAGGTCATCGCGCGCCTCGAGGAGATGGGTGTCGGCAAGGGAACCACACAATATCGCCTGCGCGACTGGCTGGTCTCGCGCCAGCGCTACTGGGGCTGCCCGATCCCGGCGATCCATTGCGAGAGCTGCGGCGTCGTGCCGGTGCCGGACAAGGACCTACCGGTGCAGCTGCCGGATGACGTGACCTTCGACCGTCCGGGCAATCCGCTCGACCGCCATCCGACATGGAAGCACGTCGCGTGTCCCTCGTGCGGCAAGCCCGCGCGCCGCGAGACCGACACGTTCGACACCTTCATCGATTCGAGCTGGTACTTCGACCGGTTCACGTCGCCGCATCTCGAGACGGCGCCGTTCGATCGCGAGGAGAACCACTACTGGATGCCGGTCGACCAGTATATCGGCGGCGTCGAGCACGCGATCCTGCACCTGCTCTATTCGCGCTTCTGGACCCGCGCGATGCGCGAGGTCCGGATGACCGACCGCGACGAGCCGTTCGACGGTCTCTTCACCCAGGGCATGGTCTGCCATGAGACCTATCGCGCGAGCGACGGCACCTGGCTGACGCCGGAGGAGATCCAGCGGGACGGCGGCAAGGTCGTGCGCCTCTCCGACAGGAGCCCGGTGGAAGTCGGCCGCTCGGAGAAGATGTCCAAGTCGAAGAAGAACGTCGTCGACCCGGACCAGATCATCCGCGACTACGGCGCCGACACCGCGCGCTGGTTCATGCTGTCCGACAGCCCGCCGGAACGCGACCTCGAATGGACCGAGGCCGGCGTCACCGGCGCCTGGCGCTTCCAGCAGCGGCTGTTCCGCATCGCCTCGCAGGCGATCGAGACGCTGCCGGCGATCGGCACGCCGAAGCCCGCCAGCTTCTCGGACGCCGCCATGGCGCTCCGCCGCGCCGCGCACAAGGCGATCGCCGGCCTCTCGGCCGACATCGAGGCCTTCCACTTCAACAAGGCCGTGGCGCGGCTCTACGAACTCGCCAACACCATCGATTCGGTCGAGGCGAAGGACGAGTCGACGCGCTGGGCCCTGCGAGAGGCGCTGGAGATCTTCGTGCGCCTGATCGGGCCCATGACGCCCCATCTTGCCGAGGAACTGTGGCAGGCGCTCGGCCACAAGAGCCTGCTGGCCGACGCGCCGTGGCCGCTGCCCGAAGATGCGCTGCTGGTGGACGACACGGTCACCGTCGCAGTGCAGTTGAACGGCAAGCTGCGCGGCACCATTTCACTGGCCAAGGACGCGCCCAGGGACGTGGCGGAAGCCGCGGCGCTGGCGCTGCCCGAACTCGTCCGCGGGCTCGACGGCAAGGCGCCGAAGCGGGTGATCGTCGTGCCCAACCGTATCGTAAACGTCGTGGCGTAGGGCTTCAGGGCCAGGAGGGAGCCGGAACATGGCACGCAAGCCGAACTACGATTTCGAGCGTCGCGAACGCGAGCGCCTGAAGGCCATCAAGGTTGCCGAGAAGGCCGAAGCCAAGCGCGCCGCCCGCGAGCGCGCCAAGCAGGGCGAAGGCGCCGCGAGCAGCGACGTCGAACCGTCGACCGACAAGGGCTGAACCCACGCGGGCGTCGGCCGTGCTATGGAGGCGCGGTGAAGATCGAAGCACGCCAGGTCGAAGCCTTCCTCAGGAAACCCGACCCCAAGGTCAGGGGGGTGGTGATCTACGGCAACGACGACGGTCTGGTCGCCGAGCGCGCCGTGGCGCTCGCCAAGTCGATCTGCGAGGACCTCAAGGATCCGTTCCGGGTGGTCGACATCGCCGGCGATTCCCTGAAGCAGGATCCGGCGCGACTGGCCGACGAATTCGGCGCCCTGTCGATGATGGGCGGCCGGCGTGTCATCCGCGTGCGCCCGGCCGGCGAGGAGTCCGTCTCGGCGCTGGAGAACCTGGTCGAGGCGCCCGCTGGCGACGCGCTGATCATCGTCGAGGCCGGCAACCTGACTCCGCGATCCGGCCTGCGCACCCTGGCCGAGACCGAGGCCACGCTCGCGGCCCTGCCCTGCTACATGGACACCGAGACGGCGCTCGAAGGCTTGGTCGAGAGTGCCGCGCGTGCGCAGGGCCTGACCGTCGAGCCCGACGCGCTGGACTGGATCGTCGAACGGCTGGGCGGCGATCGCGGCCAGACCCGCGGCGAGATCGACAAGCTGCTGCTCTACAAGGGCACCGATGCCGGCAAGTCCATCACTCTCGAGGATGCGATGGCCGTGCTGGGCGACACGGCCTCGATCGGCATCGACGACGTGATCGCTGCGACCTTCGATGGCGAACCCGCGGCGCTCGATCGCGCCCTCGACCGGGTCTTCGCCGAAGGCGGCAACCCGGTCCAGCTGGTGCGTTCGCTGCAACGGCATGCCGACCAGTTGCACCTCGTGTCGGGACATGCGGCCAAGGGCGGCAATCTGGAAGGCGCCCTGTTCAAGGCGCGAGGGCTGCCCCGCGGCGGTCCGGTGCGCCAGCGTTTCGAGCGCCACCTGCGCACCTGGCCGCTGCCGCGCCTCAGCCTCGCCCTGACGACGATCCTGGAAGCTGAGATCGAGTGCAAGCGAACCGGCTTGCCCGACGAGGCGATCGCGCGCCGCCTCTGCCTCCGGTTGAGCCAGGCCGCGCGCTCGGCGAAGGCCCGGCGCTAGGCGCTATTTGCCGGTCGGCGTCAACGGGATGGCGGCCTGCGGCGACAGCACGAGGAAGGTGAAGCTCTCTTCGATGTAGAGCCGCACGCGCTCGGTGTCGTGCTCGAGATAGCCGATCGAGAAGTCCTGGCCGACCGTCAGTTCGAAGTCGCCGCCCCGCAGCGAGATCACCAGACCGCCGTCGAGGCCGGGTGCGGCGTAGACGTCGCCGTCGATCAGCCGCTGGACGTGGCTCAGGATGGGATAGCCGCCGTCGGTGCGAGCCTGCAGATCCTTGTAGAGCTGCTCGCTCAGCACGACGGCGAAGGGACCTTCGACACCTTCGTCGCGCAGCTTCTTCAGCGCCGCGGCGACGGCATCCGGATAGTCGGCGTGGCTGGTGCCCAGCGCGACCGACTGGCCCTTCTGGGCTTCACAGATGCCGGTGATCTGCGCGGCCTCGTAGCCATGGAAGATCGCGCGATCCTCGGCGATGGCGATCTCGCGTGCCGCGGCCGTCACGCTGTCGAGATCGGGATCGCGGGCGCCGCGGTCGATCGCATCGAGTTCCGCGCGAGAGACCTCGAAGGGAATCCGCAATTCGACCAGAGGCTGGATACGGCGCAGCAAGGCTCGCACGTTGCCGCCGCCCGGCGGCGAGGCGATGGGATCGGCGCGCCCCAACTCGACATCCGAGGCGCCCCAGCCCAGCGGTCCCCGGAAATCGACGACACGACGGGCCGCGAGCAGGGTGCGCAGGGTTCGCTTCGCTTCCTTCTCGATCTCTTCCCAGCCGGCTTCGGTAATGGGCGCGCGATCACGAAACAGATGGTTCTTCATTGCTCTACCGATTCGAATTCTTGCGCAGGCTGCCGATGCCGAGGCTGCCGTCGGATACAGCGGCCGTTTCGCCGCCTTCGTCGCCGCCCCCCTTCATGCCGGCCTCGATCTCCTTGATCGGGCCCTGCTTGAACAGAAACGTCCGAAGATGCTCGTCCATCTTCGGATCGTTCCGCCGAAGCCACTCGAGCGCCATCGCGGCGTGTTCCTTTTCCTCGTCCCGGTTGTGTTCGAGGATCGTCCGCAACTCGGCATTTGCAGTGGCCTTGGCGCGCTGGTCGTACCAGTCGACCGCCTCCAGTTCTTCCATGAGGGATACGATCGCGCGATGGCGATCGATGACCTCGGGGCCAAGCTTGGCCGGGTCTTCGTGCAGCGTTTCACTTGCCATGACTTCCAAACGCACAAAGCGTGTGAAAGTTCCTCCGTTGAAGCCCGGCAAGGAACGACCATCGGTCCGGCACGTTCCGTTTCACGGTTCCGTAACGGTGGGGCTCGTAAAGGTGGGGTTCGACGTGCGCGCTTCGGGCATTCTTCTCGCGATCGCATTCTCATTGGGCGCGTGCGCCACCGTTCCCATGGCGAGCCCCACCGCCGACGTCGAAGGCAAGAGGTTCGACCCGCCATCGCCGGGTCAGTCCGCCCTCTACCTGTATCGCAGCTCGGTTCTCGGGTCGGAGGTAGCGTTCTCGCTCAACGACAACCAGCAGCCGATCGGCTCGCTGGCCAACGGCACCTGGATTCGGGCCGACGTCGCGCCGGGGCGGCATGTCATCACGTGCAGCGTCGCGAGCCACGCGCCGCTGACGCAGACCCCGGCGCCGGCAGCCACGGTCGATCTCGCCCCCGGCGAGATCCGCTTCCTGGAAGTGGACATCTGGCCGGGGCTTCCACTCAATCCGCGCTGCGTGGCAAACGAAGTATCGGCAGACAGGGGCCGCGCGGAGGTGGCCGGCGGCAATCGCGCGATGGCCGCGAACTGAGGTCAGCGCCGCGTGAGCTTGTCGACCACCGTGTCGAGCTGATCGAAGTCGCGGATTTCCAGGGTCAGCACGCTCTGCTCGCCGAGACCACGCAGGGTCAGGTCGACCTTGAGGCCGAGCGCCTCCTCGAGACGCCTTTCCAGCGCCTTGGTGTCGGCACTCTTGCCCGCGCCGGATGCAGCAGCACCGGTCTTCTTGCCGGCACCCCCTGATTTGCCCTTCGTCCTGGTTTCACCGGCGAGACGTTCGAGATCGCGCACCGAGAGTTTCTCGGCAACGGCGCGCTGCGCCATCCCCAGCGGGTCGGGTAGACCGATCAGTGTACGGGCCTGGCCGGCGGAAAGGGCGCCGTCCCGCACCATCTCCTGCACCGGCGGCGGCAGGTCGAGGAGACGGAGCGTGTTGGCGATGTGCGGGCGGCTCCGCCCCATCATGCGCGCCAGCTCCTCCTGCGTGTGGCCGTATTCGTCGACAAGCCGCTTGTAGCCCTGCGCTTCGTCGATCGCGCTCAGGTCCGAGCGCTGCAGGTTCTCGACCAGGCCAATCTGGAGGGCATCGTGATCGTCGATGGTGCGGATGACGACGGGAACGTCATGGAGCTGGGCCTTCTGGGCCGCGCGCCAACGCCTTTCACCGGCGATGATCTCGTAGCTGTCGGCCGCATCGCGCAGGGGACGCACAAGTATGGGTTGCAGAAGTCCATACTCCCGGACCGACTCGACCAGCATCTCGATGCCCTCGAAGCTGGTGCGCGGCTGCATCTTGCCGGGCTTGAGCTGCCCGATCGGCAGGGTAAGCGGAGACAGCTTGCCGGAGGCCGCCCGCGTCGGCTCAGACGCTGCCGGTTCGGTTCGGGCGGGGGCCGGCGTCGGCGCCGGCGCGCCGGCGGGTGCGGCGGGCGTCACCGCGGAAGCGACTTCGTCGTCACCCAGCAGGGCGGAGAGGCCGCGGCCGAGACCGCGTGGCTTGGGTGCTTGGCTCATGGGGTATTGGCCTGTTCTGCGGCGAGGCGCCGGCGGCGGATGAATTCGCTCGCCAGCAGGATATAGGCCTGCGAGCCGGCGCAGGCATTGTCGTAGATCAGCACCGGCATGCCGTGCGACGGCGCTTCGGCGATGCGGACGTTGCGCGGGATCGTCGTTCCGAAGACCAGCTCGCCGTAATGCGCCCGCACATCGGCCACGACCTGCTGGCTGAGCGTCATGCGGCGGTCGACCATGGTCAGCACGACGCCGAAGATATGCAACCTGGGATTGAGTCGCTTCTTGACCCGGTCGATCGTGTTGCCCAGCGCGCCGATGCCCTCGAGCGCGAGGAACTCGGCCTGGAGGGGAACCAGGACCGCGTCGACCGCGACCAGCGCGTTCAGGGTCACGAGGCCGAGCGAGGGTGGGCAATCGATCAGGACGATCGTCCAGCGGCATCGAGCGTCGTTCCCGGGTGCGGCCAGCGCTTCGGCCAGCCGGTGCTCCCGGCGCTCCAGGTCGATCAATTCAATCTCGGCGCCGGCGAGCTGGCCCGCCGCCGGCATCACGTCCAGACCGGGGATCTGCGTGGCCCGGACGGATGCATCGAGCGGGTTGAGGCCCAGCAGGAATTCATAGGAGCCGGGTGAGCGCTCATTTCGAGCTATCCCTAGACCCGTCGAAGCATTCCCTTGCGGATCAAGGTCTATCAAAAGGACCTTCTCGCCGACAGCCGCCAGTGCCGTCGCCAAGTTTATCGCCGTCGTGGTCTTACCGACGCCGCCCTTCTGGTTGGCGATCGCGAAGATCTGCGGCGGTGTAGGGGCCGATTCTGAGGAGGACGGCGTCACGATCGGTTACGCTCGCAAATGCTTCCGGGGAAAAGTCCCATTTCTTCTTGGCCTCGTCCACCTCTGCCTGCCAGCCCTTGCCCTTGTGGAAAAGGCAAATAGCGGTATCCATCCTGTGGCGGTCGGACCATTCCAGCAACTGGGTCAGCGGTGCCAAGGCCCTGGCCGTCACGACCTCGGCATTGGCCGGGGGCGCCGCTTCGATCCGCTTGACGACCAACCTTGGCGGTCTTGCCAACCCCATCTTCCGGCTTGCTTCGCCCAGGAACGCCGCTTTCCGGGCGTCGGATTCGATCATAGTGATATCGAGGTCGGGCCTCATCGCCGCGATCACGAGACCCGGGAACCCGCCGCCGCTGCCGAGATCGGCGAGGGTTGTGGCCTGCGCCGGAATCAGGGGAACGACCTGGGCCGAATCGACGACGTGCCGCTTCCAGACCCCGTCCAGGGTGTTGCGGCCGACCAAATTGATCGCTTTCTGCCACCGCTCCAGGGTTTCAACGAGAATTTCCAGCTGACGGCGTGTTTCACGTGAAACATCGTTGAGCAGGTCCGCCATGTCAGGCTGCCCGACGGCGGACATGCTTCAGGAGAGCCACCAAGGCCGCTGGCGTCACGCCGGATATCCGGGCCGCCTGACCGAGGGTGGCCGGCCGGTTGGATTCGAGCTTTTGTCGGACTTCCGTCGACAGACTCCCGATCGCGCCATAGTCGAGGTCAGCCGGCAGGGCGAGCGCCTCGTCCCGGCGGTAGGCGGCGATGTCATCCCGCTGCCGACTTAGATATCCCTCGTATCGGGAATCGATCGTCAACTGTTCTGCAACCTCTGCCGACACGCTCCCGAGTTCCGGCCAAAGGCCGACGAGCCGGCTCCAGTCGATTTCGGGATAAGCCAGCAGGTCCAATGCGGACCGCGCGACCCCGTCCTGGTTGATCGGGATTCCGCGCTTGGCCAAGGCGGAGGGGCTGATCTTCAAGTCCCCGGCGAGACGGCGGGCGGCTTCCAGCGCCTGGTGTTTCACGTGAAACACCGTCGCCCGCTCGCCTCCCACACATCCCATCTCGATGCCCCTTCGGGTGAGGCGCTGATCGGCATTGTCGGCCCGCAACCAGAGGCGATACTCCGCGCGCGAGGTAAACATGCGGTAGGGTTCGGTCACGCCGAGCGAGACCAGATCGTCGATCAGGACGCCCAGGTAGCCCTCGGCCCGGTCGACCACGAAGGGCTTCGACAGGACCGCATTCAACCCGGCGATGAGGCCCTGGGCAGCTGCCTCCTCGTAGCCGGTCGTGCCGTTGATCTGACCGGCCATATAGAGGCCCGGAACGCGGCGGGTCTCCAGCGTCGCGTGGAGTTCCCGCGGGTCGATATGGTCGTACTCGATGGCATAACCCGGCCGCAGCATCTCGGCCCGGTCCAGGCCGGGAATCGTCCGGAGCATGGCCAGCTGGACGTCCTTCGGCAGGGAGGTCGAGATTCCATTCGGATAGACGGTGAAATCGTCCAGCCCCTCGGGCTCGAGGAAGATCTGATGGCGGTCGCGTTGGCCGAACCGAACCACCTTGTCCTCGATCGACGGGCAATAGCGCGGGCCGATGCCTTCGATCTGGCCGGAGTACATCGGCGCCCGGTGGAGGTTGGCGCGGATGATCTCGTGCGTCGCCGCCGTGGTCGTCGTGATGTGGCAGGGCACCTGGGGTGTCGTGATGCGCCCGGTCAGGTAGGAAAAGGGCCGGGGCGGGTCGTCACCATCCTGCTGCTCGAGCGAACGATAATCGATCGTGCGACCGTCCAGCCGCGCCGGCGTGCCGGTCTTGAGGCGGCCCAGCTTGAAGCCAAGTCGATGCAATGTCTGGGCGAGGGCCGTCGACGGCTCCTCGACCCCGTCGCCCCGCGCCCGACCGGCCGGAATGCGGGTCTCGCCCATGTGGATCAGCCCGCGCAGGAACGTGCCCGTCGTCAGGATGACCCGCCCGGCGCCGATCTCGGCGCCGGACTCGGTGACGACACCGGCACACGCCCCACTTGCATCGATGATGATATCAGCAACCGCATCGCCGCGGATGTCGAGATCCGCCTGCTCGGCCAGCAACGCCTGGATCGCCTGCCGGTAGAGCTTGCGATCGGCCTGCGCCCGAGGGCCGCGCACGGCCGGCCCCTTCGAAAGATTGAGGGTCCGGAACTGGATGCCGCCGCGGTCGATCGCCCGGCCCATGATCCCGTCCAGCGCATCGATCTCTCGGACCAGGTGGCCCTTGCCGAGCCCTCCGATGGCCGGATTGCACGACATCTCGCCGATCGTCTCGATCCGGTGCGTCAAAAGCAGGGTCCGCGCACCGAGGCGCGCCGAGGCGGCCGCGGCTTCGCAGCCGGCATGGCCGCCCCCGACCACGATCACGTCATATGAAAAGGCCCGCATGCCGCGCCCTTTACGCCTCCGGTCAGCCCCGGTCCAGATGGTCGAGATGGCTCGTGTCGTTGATGAACCCAACCTTCACGTCGCCGTCCGCCAGGATCTCCACTTCACTCAATGCGCACGGTTCCTGCGATAACAGCCAATACGCCGACAGCGGCTGGTCGAGAAGCTGCAGCAACAGCGCACGATTCACGCTGTCGTGGCCGACCAGGACGACCGTCTCCCCGGCGTGCCGGTCCAGCATCAGACGAAGCGCATTTGCCGTCCGTGCGACCAGGTCCTGCAGCGATTCGCCCCCGGGAAAACGCACCAGATGCGGCTTCCGTCGCCATAGGCGATAGGCCTGCGGCGACTCTCTTTCGATCTCCTCGTGGGTGCGCATCTGCCATGTGCCATAGTCGATGTCGCCCATCCCCTCATGGATCGACGCGGGAATGCCACAGGCTTCCGCAACCCGACCACCCGTGACGACGCAGCGCTGCAGCGAACTCGTGTAGACGGCAACCGGTTTCCACCGGCCCGCGATACGGGCAGCCAGCGCGTCGGCCTGTGCCAACCCCTTGTCGGTCAAGGCAAGCTCGGCGCGCCCGCGGAAGCGAGCGGGGTGGATGCCGTCGACGTGTCCGTGACGGGTCAGCAGGACTCTGGTCATTCGCAAGTGTAGCCCGCGAGCCACATCGGAACTCGTGTCGGAAGGCAGCGGTTCACGAAATCTTGACGGCTGCCGCCCCCGTGCCTTAACGAGTGCGCATCGACGGTCCTCCTTAACCGGAGGCTAACAGGGAATGCCGTGCCGCTCCTTCGGGGGCCAATCGGCAGCTGTACCCGCAGCTGTAAGCGGCGAGCGACTGCCCAAGAGTCACTGGACGAAAGTCTGGGAAGACGGACAGGAGCCGAGACCCGCGAGCCAGAAGACCTGCCGGCGATAGCGTCGCTCTTCCGATGGACGGGACAATCCAACGGGACGGTCAACCGAGCGGTGACGCGCCTTGTGCGTGCTCTGTCTTGGGAGATCCGTCGATGACGCCGATCCGTCGAATTCTGTATACGCTTCCTCTCCTGTCGCCTCTCGCCGTTGCCATGACGGCGCAGGCCCAGACCGAACCGGAGGGCATGCTGCCGCCGGTCGTCGTCACGGCCGACCGTTTCCCAACCGACCCGAGCAAGGTCACCGCGAGCTACACCGTCGTCATGCAGGAGGAGATGCAGCGACGGCAGCTTCGCAATGCCGCCGAGGTGCTGAGGACCGTCCCCGGCGTTTCCGTACAACAAGCTGGCGGCGTGGGCACGCAGACCTCCGTCTTCGTGCGCGGCTCCAATTCCAACCACGTGCTGGTGCTGATCGACGGCGTCAATGTCAGCGATCCGTCGAGCGGCAACGGCGCAGTCGACTTCGGCAACTTCCTGACCGAAAACCTCGACCGCATCGAAGTGGTGCGCGGGCCGATGTCCACGATGTATGGCAGCCAGGCCATGGGCGGCGTCATCAACATGGTCACCAAGGCCGGCAAGGGGCCGATGAACGGCGCCGCCTTCACCGAACTCGGCACGCGGCTGACCAGCAACAGCGGCGCCTACGTGCGCGGTAGTGAAGGCCGCTTCAACTACAACCTGAGCGTCGCCGGCACGTTCAGCCCGAACGACACGCCGGTGCCGGCCCGGTTCACGCCGAACGGCGGCTTCGTCGACATCGATCCATACCGCAACATCACGCTCGCGGCTCGGCTCGGATTCGAGATCAACGAGAACACCCAGTTCAACTGGTACGGCCGCTACATCGACGCCAAGCTGAACTACGACCAGGTCGGGCTGGAAGATCCGAACGCCAACACCTACACGTCCCAGTTCTACACGCGCGGCGAAATCGAAGGCTCGTACTTCGACGGACGCTGGAAGCCCGTCGTCGGCGTCAACTATAGCACCATCACGCGGCACGATCTCGACTATGCCAGCGTGCAGAATCCGTTTCCGTTCAACACCGACAGCTGGTTCAACGGTCGCCGCCTACAGGCCGATTTCAAGAATCTCGTGACCGTCACCGATCAGGTCGAGGTCATCGGCGGCATCGACTACGACCGGCAGTGGGCCTACACTAATACGGTCGGCCCGTTCACCCCTTATACGCAGACCTGGGGAACGATGGCCCAGACCGGCATTTACGGCCAGCTTCGCCTCAACCCGTTCGAAGGGTTCAACCTCAACGTCGGCGGCCGCATCGACATGAACGACATGTTCGGCACCGTGGGGACCTGGCGCGCCGGCGCGTCCTACCTGTGGGCGCCGACGGACACCAAGATCAAGGCATCCTACGGCACGGCCTTCAAGGCACCCGCCCTGATCGAGATGTTCGGCCCCGGGCCGTTCTGCGGCGGCAATCCCAACCTGCAGCCCGAGTACAGCCGCGGCTACGAGTTCGGCGTGGAGCAGGGAATCTTCGACCGCAAGGTGAAGGCCGGCATCACCTACTTCTTCAATACCTACTCGAACCTCATCCAGTGCGCGCCGCCGACCTTCGCCCTGATGCAGAACGTGGCCAACGCCCAGACCGAAGGCTTTGAGGTCACGCTGCAGATCAGCCCGGTGAAGTGGTTCGACCTCTACTTCGACTACACCCACCTGATCGCCCGCAACGTCGACGCCAACCAGCCGCTGCTGCGCCGTCCGGGCGATGTCTTCAACATCCGCGCCGAGGTACGGCCGTGGGAGAATACTCTGTTCGGAGTCGGCGTGCTGCAGGTCAACAGCCGGTTCGACGCCAACGCCGTGACCGGCGCGATCATGACGCCGGCGCCCTACACGCTGGTGCGACTCACGGCCCAGTACGACGTCATCCCGTCGGTCCAGCTGTTCGCCCGCGCCGAAAACGTGCTGGACCGGGTCTACGAGGAGCCGGAAGGCTTCCAAGCGCCGTACTTCCAGGCCTTCTTCGGCGTGAAGGCCCGTTTCTGAGCGGTGCGATGCGTCAGCGCCACCGGCGAAACTTGCTGCAAGTCTTCGCCGGTGGCGTAGCTTTCGCTACCGTGACCCAAGCGACCGCCGCCCCGACGACCACGATTGCCCTGCTTCACCTCGCGCCTCGACCCGGGGAGACCGAGTTCAACAGGCGCGCCATCGAACGAGCCATGCGGAAAGCCGCAACGAGCGGCGCGCGGCTGATCGTGACGTCCGAACTCGCCGTGAGCGGCTACGGCTTCCGCGACCTCGTGGGCACCCAATGGATTGCTCGCGAGCAGCCGACGCTCTTGGCCTGGGCAGGCGCGCTCGCTCGGGAGACGAAGGCCTCCCTGGTGCTGGGCACGCCGGAAGCCGACCTGGAGGGTGCGATCCTGTTCAACAGCATGATCCTGTTCGCCGCGGATGGTTCGGTCGTCGGCCGGCATCGCAAGATCAATGCGCTACGGGTGGGATCGGAGTCCTGGTCGACGCCGGGAGACCGGCCCACCGTCCTGCCGGTCGACGGGATCGGCCGGGTCGGCTTCTTCGTCTGCGCCGACATGTATTCGGCCCGTCTCGTCGAGGAAACGGCGGCGCAGGGCGTCGACCTCCTCCTGTCCGCTGCCGCCTGGGCCCCCGGGCATCATGGTCCCGACGGCGAATGGGAGCGCGCCTCCGCCGCGACCGGCCGGCCGGTCCTCGTCTGCAACCGGACGGGTCGCGACGTGCTCGACTTCGACGCCGCGCAGTCGGTCGCCGCCACCGATGGCGGGATTGTCTTCTCCCATGCCTCGCCAGAACCGAGGGTCGTGCTTGTCGACTGGACGTCCGCCACTCGCCGCCTGACGAACTGGCGCGTCGTGAGATGATGCCCGTTGTAGTTAACCCGTCGTCTCGACCGGAGCCGAGCGTAGCGAGGCGGAGTGGAGAGACCTTCTCTCGACGATTTGCCGGCCTGTGGCGGAGAGAAGGTCTCTCCGCTACGCACCTTCGGTGCTCCGGTCGAGACGACGGAGGGATTCAGAACCTCATCCGCTCCTTCCTATGCCTTGTGCTCTTGCTCGCGGCCCTTCCGGCAGCCGCTCAAACACCGCAGCGGGTGGTCACGCTCAATCTCTGCCTCGATCAGATGGCCCTGCGGCTGGCCGCCCCCGGCCAGCTCGTCGGTGTGAGCTACCTGTCGCAGGACCCGCATCTTTCCGTCCTGGCTGACCGCGCCGCCGCGCTGGCAGCGGTGCGTGACTCCGTCGAAACGATCCTCGTGCTGCGGCCCGACCTCGTGATCCTGGGCGCAGACACCCACGCCGCGCTCAAGCGTCTGCTGCGCGGCGCCGGCGTCCCCCTGCTCGAACTCCCATGGGCGACATCGATCGAGCAGGCCGAGACCGTCATCGAGCGGATGTCCAAAGCGCTCGGCCAGGAAGAGACGGGCGGGCGCCTGATCGCCGACATGCGCGAGAAGCGGCGCCAGCTTACCTGGACGGGAGCGCCGCTCGGCAGGGCGATCTATCTCGAAGCCAATCGCGGCACGTCGGGGAAGGGCAGCCTGATGGACGAGCTGCTGCGTCTCTCGGGCTATCGCAACCTGGCGGCCGACCTGGGCATCGGTTCCTTCGGCCGTCTCTCTCTCGAATCCGTGCTCGCCGGCCAGCCCGACCTGCTGGTGCTCGACGGCGACGCCAATGCCCATCCGGCACGGGCCACGGAGTATGTCGGCCACCATGCGCTGCTCGCGCTTGCGGGGAGGGCCCGCCTCGCCTCGGTGCCGACGCGTTACTCGATCTGTGCCGGGCCGGACAATTTCGAGGTGATGCGCCTGCTCGCGGAGGCACGGCGATGAATCGCTGGCTCACGCTGCTGGTCGCCGCGCTCTTCCTCCTGTCGCTGGCCGTCGGTCCGGCCTGGTGGCCCTGGCGCCTGGGGAACGAGATCGGCTGGGCCATCGTCTGGGAACTGCGCCTGCCGCGCGCCGCCCTCGGCCTGCTGATCGGCGGCGTACTGGGCCTCAGCGGTGCCGTGCTGCAGGGCTGGCTGCGCAATCCGCTGGCCGAGCCCGGCGTGATCGGCGTGTCGGCCTGCGCCGGATTCGCCGCCGTCTGCGCCTTCTACAGCGGCCTCGCCGCCGCCTTCGCGCTGGCGCTGCCGCTCGCGGGCATCGCCGGTGCCGCGATCGCCGTTGCCCTGCTGATGGGCGCGGTACGATCGGGCACGGGCACGGTCTCGTTGCTGCTGATGGGCGTGGCGATCAACGCCATCGCCGCGGCGCTGATTTCGCTGGTGCTGGCCCTGTCGCCCAACCCCTTCGCCTACCAGGAAATCTCTCTCTGGCTGGCAGGTTCGATCGTGGATCGCGACCTGCGCTATCTCGCCATCGCCGCGCCGTTCATGATCCTCGGCGCGGCCATCGTCCTCGGTGTCGGACGTTGGCTCGATGCCCTGTCGCTGGGCGAGGACACCGCCCGCAGCCTGGGCGCCGATACGAGATCGCTCGGACTTCGCCTAACCCTCGGCGTCGGCCTGATGGTGGGCGCCGCCACCTCGGTGGCGGGTGTCATCGGCTTCGTCGGACTGATCGCGCCTCACCTCATCCGTGCACGGGTCGGCTTCCGCCCGGGGGCGACGCTCGTTTCCTCGATGCTGGTCGGCGCGGCGCTGGTGTTGGGCGCGGACATCGTCGTGCGCCTGCTTCCGACCGCGTCCGAACTGCAGCTCGGCGTCTTCACTTCGCTGGTCGGCGCGCCGTTCCTCGTGCGCGCGGTGCGCAAGGCCCACGCCGCCTGGCTCGCCACATGAAGACGACCGGAAGTGCCATTGCCGTACGCGGCCTGGTGTGCCGGCGCGGCCCTGCGGTGGTGCTCGACGGTATCGATCTCGCGTTCGAGGCCGGGCAGGTCACCGCCATCGTCGGGCCCAACGGCGCGGGCAAGACGACCCTGCTGCGCCATCTGGCGGGACTCGATGTCCCGTCGGCCGGCGCCGTCGAGTTGCGAGGTCAGGGTTTGGCTTCCGTTGGTCCCGCCGTTCGCGCCTCGAGCATCGCCTATCTTCCGCAGGCGGCTTCCGCCTACTGGCCGTTGCGCGCGCGCGACCTCGTGGCCCTCGGCCGGCTGCCCCATGGCGCCAATCTCAGCCGCCCTCTCCGGAGGGATGATGAGCACGCCGTCCGGCGGGCGCTCGAGCGCGTCGACGGAATGCGGTTCGCCGAGCGGCCCGTCGACACCTTGTCCCAGGGCGAGCGCGCCCGCGTGATGATGGCCCGTGCCCTGGCGACGGAAGCGGCGGTCTTGCTGGCCGACGAACCCGTCGCCAGCCTCGACCCGGCCTATGCCCTGGAAACGATGGCGATCCTGCGCGCCGAGGCGGCGCGCGGCGCCTGCGTGATCGTGGTGCTCCACGATCTGGGTCTCGCCGCCCGCTTCGCCGACCGCGTCGTCGTGCTGGCCAACCACGAGGTCGCGGCCGACGGTTCGCCATCGGTTGCCCTGGCAGGAGGCGTGATCGAGACCGCCTATGGAGTCACCTTCCGGCACATCACCATCGACGGGGTTCCTCAGCCGGTCGCGTGGGAACGGTGAGCCCTATGCCGCGCGCTTGCGCGACGACGTCTTGCGCCGGGCCTTCTTCGCCTTGGGTTTGGCCTTGCGGCCATGCGCCTCGAGGAAGCGGTCGGCTTTCTCACGGGACGGCCCACCGCCGCCCTTGAGGCTCTTCTTCAAAGCCTCCATCAGGTCGACGACCTTCTCTTCGTCTTCCACCGGTTCGGCGGACACGACGGGTTCGCCCTTCTTCTTCTTCGCGATCAGCTCGCGCAGCGCGTCCTCGTAGCGATCGTTGAACCTTGAGGGATCGAACTTCGCATCCTGCTGCTCGATGATCTTCTCGGCGATCTGCAGCATCTGGGCGTTGGGCCGGGGCAGATTGCGGTCGAACACTTCTGATGCCTCGCGAATCTCGTCATGGGTACGCAGGGTGGTGAGCAGGATGCCGCCGTCGCGTGGTTCCAGCGCACAGATGCGCTCGCGCTGGTGCATGACGACGCGACCCAGCGCGACCTTCTTCTGCTTCTCCATCGCGGCACGGATGACCGAAAAGGCGTCGATGCCTGTCTTGCCGGACGGGGCGAGATAGTAGGGCTCATCCCAGTAGATGCGATCGATCTCGGCGGCGTCGACGAACTCCTCGATGTCCAGGATGCGCGTCGATTCGATCCGCACCGCATCCAGCTCGTCCTTCTCGAACAGCACGTACTTGTTCTTCGAGACGGCGAATCCTCTCACGAGATCGGCACGATCCACCGGCTCACCCGTCCCGGCATCGACCGACTGCATGCGGATGCGGTTGTTGGTCTCGGGATTGATCAGGTTGAAGTGGATGTCCGCGCTGCGCTCGGTCGCGGTGTAGAGTGCGACGGGACAGGTCACCAGCGAGAGGCGCAGATGGCCCTCCCAGGTCGGACGCATTGCTTTCTTCTTCGCCATCACGTTACTCCGACTTGACGAGCTTCTCGATCGCGGCGCGCAGCGGACGGGCGGACTTCGCGTAGTCCTTCCAGGGCTTGTTGCGCTTCAATAGCGCGGGCGCGGTGCGCACCGTGTACTTCGTGGGATCGAGGCCCTTCTTCACCTGGGTCCATTCGATCGGCATCGACACGGTGGCGCCGGGCCGGGCGCGCGAGGACAAGGGCGCGACGGCCGTCGAGGTGCGGTCGTTGCGCAGATAGTCGAGGAAGATGCGGCCGGTCCGTTCCTTCTTCGCCATGTTGATCACGTAGCGGTCCGGCTCGTCCTCGGCCAGCCGACGGCAGATCTCGCGGGCGAAGGTCTTCGCCGTATCCCAGTCGGGGCTCATCCTGTCGTCGGTCAGCGGCACCACGACATGCAGGCCCTTGCCGCCGGTCGTCTTGCAGAAGGGCACGAGGCCGAGCTTGCGTAGGCGCGCGGCGATCTCGCGCGCGCCGGCGATCACCGCGTCGAAACCCACGTCCGGCGCCGGGTCGAGATCGAAGACCAGTCGCCCGGGCAATTCGGGGTTCCCGGGCTGGCAGTTCCAGGGATGCAGTTCCGTCGCGCCCATCTGCGCCACCGCCGCCAACCCTTCCACGCGATCGATCTGGAGATAGGGCTTCCTGTCGCCGCTCACCTTCACCTCGGAGAGGAGGTGCGACGAGCCGGCCATCGCATGCCGCTGAAAGAAGTGCTGCTTGCCGTCGATGCCATCGGGCGTGCGCACGATCGAGCAGGGGCGGCCCGCGATGTGATCGATCATCCAATCGCCGATCGCCTCGTAGTAGCGCGCCAGCTCGACCTTGGTGACCGGCGGCTTCTCATCGGGCCACAGCGGCTTGTCGGGGTGCGAGATGGATATGCCCATCACCACCGCCTTGCCCGACGCGGTCGTCGTCGCCGCGGGCTTGCGCCTTGACGTCTTGCGGGGCGTGGGCTTCGCCATCTCGACCTTCCCGGGCTTTGCCGCGACTTCCGCCTCGACCTCCTCGGCCGGCTTGTCGCCGCGCAGTCCCTTGAAGGCAGCCTGACGCACGTTGCCGGCGCCGGTCCAGCCGGCGAACTCGATCTCGGCCACCAGCTCGGGCCGGGCCCAATGCATGTTCGCTTCCTTGGGCGGACTCGCGCCGGCGGCGAAGGGACTGGTCTTGCTCTCGACCTCGCGCAGCTTCGGCACGAGCGAGCGCATCACCTTCTCACCGAAGCCGGTGCCGACGCGGCCGACATAGACGAGCTTCCGGCTCTTGCCGTCGCCGCGGTGGACGCCGGCGAGCAGCGAGCGCAGGCGCCGGCCTTCGCTGGTCCAGCCGCCGATGATCACCTCGTGACCCGCCCGGCATTTGGCCTTGGTCCAGCTGCCGCCGCGCCCCGACTTGTAGGGGGCGGCGAGTTCCTTGGAGACGATGCCTTCGAGGTGCATGCGACAGGCCGATTGCAGGACCGCATCGCCCGCCGTCTCGAAATGGTCGACATAACGCAGGCCGGCATGCCTGCCCTTCAATCCTTCGAGCAGTGCCTTCAGTCGGTTCTTGCGCTCCGACAGAGGCAACGGCCGCAGGTCCTCGCCTTTCAGGAACAGCAGGTCGAACGCGAAGAAGATCAGTTTCCCGGACTCACCCTCCGAGAGGGCCGCCTGCAAGGCGGCGAAATCTGGCGCGCCGTGTTCGTCGAGCGCCACCGCCTCGCCGTCCAGGATGCAGTCCGGCAGTTTCTCCGCCTGCCGCGCGATGGCCGCGAACTTCGCGGTCCAGTCGAGCCCCTTGCGCGTGCGCAGGCGAGCCTCGCCACCCTCGACGCGCAGCTGCAGGCGATAGCCGTCGAACTTGACCTCGTGCGCCCATCCGGCTGCGGCCGGCGCACGTTCCACCAGCCTGGCGAGTTGTGGCTCGACGAAGGTCGGCATCGAGGAGACCTTCCTGGCCTTGGCCTTGCCCTTGGCGGCCGGAGCGGCCTCGCCGCCATCCTTCCTGTTGCTCTGCCACACGGCACCCGCGCCGCGCTTCCGGCCGGTCATGAAGGGCGTGGGCGCCTTGCCGGTGCCCAGCGCGATCTCCTTCAGGGTGCGCCCCGAGGCGATCGACTTCGGATCCTTCAGGATCTTGTCGTCATCGCCATCATGCGCCGCCTCGTCGCGATGCTTGATCAGCAGCCAGTTGGTGCGCTTGCCGCCCTTGCGGTCCCACTTCATGCGCACCAGAACCCAGCTTCCCTCGAGCCGCTCGCCCACCAGTGTGAACTTGAGGTCGCCGCTCTTCAGCCCCTCATGCGGATCGCCCTCGGGGATCCAGTAGCCGCGGTCCCAGAGCTGCACCGTGCCGCCGCCATACTGCCCTTCGGGAATCGTGCCTTCGAAATCGCCGTAATCGAGCGGATGATCCTCCACCTCGACCGCCAGGCGCTTGACCTTCGGATCGAGCGACGGACCCTTGGTCACCGCCCACGACTTGAACGTGCCGTCGAGCTCAAGGCGAAAATCGTAGTGGAGCCGGGTCGCGTCGTGACGCTGGATCACGAAGCGGAGCTGCCCGGATTTCGGGACGGACGAGGACTTTCCCGACGGCTCTTCCGTCAGGTCGAAGTCGCGCTTGGCGCGATAGGGGGCGAGACTGTCCTTGCGCATGCATCACCACTCGCGCGTCGCGAACTATGCCGCGACCTGAACGTCTCGTGTCGCGAGTTGTTCCAGCGCCCTCACTTCCCGATGCAGAAGTCGCGGAAGATCACGTCCAGAAGTTCATCCAGCCGCACCGTGCCGGTGATGCGACCGATGGCCCGCAGGGCGAGCCGAAGGTCTTCCGCCGCCAGCGCCACCTCCGGCGCACGCAGCGCACGTTCCAGCGACGCCTGGCAGTCGAGCAGCGCCTCGCGATGGCGCGCCCGCGTGAGCGGCGGTGCCCCGGCGCCTTCCTGCATCGCCGCTTCAGCCGCCTGCTCCAGTCGTGCCAGCAACCGGGGGAGGCCGGTCCCGTCCCGGGTCGACAGGGCGACGACCAGCGGATCGTCGATCGCGACGAGATCGGCCTTGTTCGCCACGACGATGTCCCGCGACGGAGTCCAGTTTTCGGTCGATCGGACGATGGCCTGCAGTTCGGCGCGCCAGTCGCCGGAAGCGTCGAGCACCAGCACCCGCAGGTCGGCGGCGTCCGCCCGCGCCCGCGCGCGCCGGACGCCCTCCTGCTCGATCGCATCGTCGGAGTCGCGAAGGCCCGCGGTATCGGCCAGCACCACCGGCCAGCCGCCGAGGTCGAGATGCACTTCGATCACGTCGCGCGTGGTGCCGGCGGTCTCCGAGACGATCGCCGCCTCGCGCCGGGCGAGCAGGTTGAGCAGCGAGGACTTTCCGGCATTGGGCGGTCCGATGATCGCGATCGACAGTCCGTCGCGTAGCCGCTCGCCTCGGCAATCTTCGAGATGAGCCGCGATCTCGTCCCGAAGGCCGGCAATGGCGACCCGCACCTCGTCGGCCAGCCCTTCCGGCAGATCCTCGTCGGGAAAATCGATCGCCGCCTCGAGATGGGCCAGCGCCCGCAAGCCCCGGCTGCGCCAGTCCTCGTAGAGCCGGTGCAGGGCCCCATCCATCTGCTGCAGCGCCTGCCGCCGCTGCGCCGCCGTCTCGGCCGCCACCAGATCGGCGATGCCCTCGGCTTCGGTGAGGTCGAGCTTGCCATGCTCGAAGGCGCGGCGGGTGAATTCGCCCGGCTCGGCCAGCCGGCAGAAACCCAGATTCGCGAGGGCATCAAGAGCCGCCCCCACGACGGCACGGCCGCCATGGAGATGCAGCTCGGCCATCGGCTCGCCGGTCTCGGTATCGGGCGCTGCGAACCACACGACCAGACCCTTGTCGAAGGCCTCACCGGTCTCGGGATCGACCAGGGTGCGCAGGACCATACGGCGCGGTGTCGGCAAGGGCCGGCGGGTGAGTTGCACCACGACGTCGCCCGCGCGCGGCCCGCTCAACCGGACGACCGCGAGTGCACCGGGATGCGCGCGCGTGGGCGTCGGCGTGCCCAGCGCGTAGATCGTGGCGTCGCTCACGTCCGCTTGGGCGGCGGTTGGGCGGGGCGCGCCGGCGGCGCGGCGGGCGGCGGGCGGGCCATCACCTTGTCGGCGATCTTCTCGTAGAGCGCTTCGGGGATCAGGCGGCGCTCGACCAGCTCGGTCTTGGCCTTGAAGGGCCGTGCCCGGATGATGGCGTCGGCGCGCACCTCGCCGATCCCGTCGAGCGTCATGAGATCGTCGCGGCTGGCGCTGTTCAGGTCGATCAGCCCGGAGGCTGCGGGCGCCGCCGGCGGGGCAGGACGCGCACCCTGGGCATGGACGGCGCCGCCGCTCAGCAGGATCACCATCGTCGCGAGGAAGACTTTGAACGACATGATGGTAGGCACTATCGCACGAAATCGGCCCAATTCGGGATCGGGCGCTGCGCGAACGGCACCTTCCAGCGGTGGCAGTTCGACCGGTCGATCAACTCCGCCGGGACCATGATCTCGGCCGGCACCTCGTGGCCCGCGAGATGCCGCAGCACGGCGCGGGCAGCGATGGCTGCAATGTTGAAGGCGCTGAAATCGACGCTCGCCAGCATGGTGCCGCGCTCGATGTGCTCGATGGCGGCGGGCAGGCCATTGATGCCGACCACGGTCGCGGTCCGACCGGCTTCCCGCAACGCCGTCAGCGCGCCGAAAGCCATGACGTCGTTGGCCGTCCACACGCCGTCGATCCGCGGATGGGCTCGCAGCAGTTCCTCCATCGCCTTCCGGGCCGGGATCTCCTGGAGATAGCCAATCCGCGATCCCACCAGTTCGATCCCGGGACTTTCGGCGAGCGCGCGCTTCAGCCCCTCGTTCCGGTCACGCGCGGTGCGGGCGCCCGGCATGCCCTCCAGCGCCACGACCTTCCCCGCGCCGCCCAGCCCCTCGAACAGGGCCCGGGCGATCGTCTCGCCGACCCGGACATCGTCCGATCCCACGAACGTCAGGG
Source organism: Reyranella sp. (assembly GCA_046296475.1). Lineage (GTDB taxonomy): Bacteria > Pseudomonadota > Alphaproteobacteria > Reyranellales > Reyranellaceae > Reyranella. The sequence continues at coordinate 300 of JBKBLH010000033.1, read as the reverse complement.
CCGGCACATCCATGCGATTGATGAACACCGCCACCGGAATCCCTGCCGCGGAAATCCGCGCCACGTCAGCCTGCATGGCGACGTCGTCGGTCGGGTTGAACAGGACCGCATCGGGCCGGGCCGCCAGCGCCTCCGCCAACAGCGCCTTTTGCTCCCCGACATGGTCGGGCGTCGCCGGGACATAGTGCACGGTGCGGGCGCCCGCCTCGGCCGCGACCCGGTCGGCGGCCAGGCGGGCGGCGTCATAGGCCGGGTTCACACGGTTCTTGGTGAAAACGGCGAGGGTGAAAGGCTGGCTCA
>JBKBLH010000032.1:0-49391 GCA_046296475.1 Reyranella sp. | reverse complement strand
CGGCTTGGGCGGCTCGGGTGCCGGCGCGGGTGCCGCCGCGGCAGGAGCGGCCGGCGCGGCGGGCGTCGCGCCTGCGCGCTTCACCGGCTTCTTGACCTCGACCGTCACCGCGCGCGTGCGCCCGTGCGAGAATTTCTGGCGCACCTGCGTCGCGTCTGCCTTCGATGCCGCGCCCGTGCGCGTCGTCGAGAGGGTCAGCGGCTTGGTCGTCTTGTTCTGTTCGTTCTGTTCCGTCATGTCGGCTGTTGTCCTTGGTCCGCCCCGGCCCGTCAACCGGCGCCGTTCAGCCGGAAGCTGCGCCAGCGCGCCGCTCCGACAGAAATTCGTTCAATGAAGGCCCCGCCCGCATCATCGCGCGCGATCGCCACGTAGACCGCCTGTTCGCGGCCGAAAATTCCGCCCAGCGCCGCCGCATCGCCCAGCCGCTCGAGCGGCAGGCCGGTGGCCCGCAGCTTCTGCAGCCCGTCGCCTTCGGCCTCGTCTGCAACGACGAGAAGCCCTGCCTGTCCGCGGCCGATCATCTGCTCGACCTTCACGAAGCCCGCAACCGCACGACCCGCGCGGCGCGCCCGGCCGAGATCGGCCAAGGCCCTTTCGAGCAGCAGCCGTTCGACCCGGTCGACGAGCTCCGCCGCCGCCTTCACCGGCGCCCGCGCCGCCCTGGAGAACAGCTTCTTCTCGACCGCCCGTTGGAGCGCCGCGCGATCGGCCCGCACCCACATGCCGCGTCCCGGCAGCTGTCGCGCCAGATCGGGAACGACCTCGCCTCCCGGACCGACGACGAACCGGATCATCGTCTCCGGCGCGCCCGTCTCGCCCGTCGCGATGCAGGTACGCATCGGGCCGACGGCGGGTGCCGAGAGATGGGGTTGCGTCATGTCGAAGGCAAGAGCCAAGCGCGGTTCTCCCGTCAGGCCTTCGCCGATTCGTCGGCCGGTGCGGCCTCGTCTGCGAACCAGTGCTCGCGCGCCCTCATGATGATGGCGTTGGCCGCGTCGTTGTCCATGGTGCTCTCGCCAACGATCTCGCGCAGTTCGTCGGAGGCAAGGTCGGCCAGGTCGTCGAGCGTCTTCACGCCCGCTTCGCCCAGCGCCACCACCATCGGGAGGGTCAGACCCTCGGCGTTGGCGACGTCTTCGGAGACGCCCAGCGACGACAGGCGCTCGGCCAGCTCGGCGTCGCGCTTCTCGAGGTACTCGCGGCCGCGGCGCTGCAGCTCGGTGGCGATTTCCTCGTCGAAGCCCTCGACCGTGGCCAGATCCTCGATGGCCGCCTCCGACACGTCCTCGACGGTCGCGTAGCCTTCGGCCACCAGCAGGTGGGCGATGACGTCGTCGACGTCGAGCGTCGCCTTGAAGAGCTCGGTGCGCTCGCGCGTGTCCTTCTGGCGGCGCTCGCTTTCCTCGGTTTCCGTCATGATGTCGATTTCCCAGCCGGTGAGCTGGGAGGCGAGCTTGACGTTCTGGCCGCGACGGCCGATCGCCAGGCTCAGCTGGTCGTCGGGAACGACGACCTCGGTCTTGTTCTTCTCCTCGTCCATCAGCACCTTGCTGACCTCGGCCGGCGCGAGCGCGTTGACGATGAAGTTGGCGGTGTCGCTCGACCACGGAATGATGTCGACCTTCTCGCCCTGCAGCTCCTGCACGACGGCCTGCACGCGGCTGCCGCGCATGCCGACGCAGGCGCCGATCGGATCGATCGAGCTGTCATGGCTCAGCACGGCAATCTTGGCGCGACTGCCGGGATCGCGGGCCACCGCCTTGATCTCGATGATGTTGTCGTAGATTTCCGGCACTTCCTGCGTGAACAGCTTGGCCATGAACTGCGGGTGGCTGCGCGACAGGAAGATCTGCGGGCCGCGCGGCTCCTCGCGCACGTCGAAGATGTAGGCGCGCACCCGGTCGTTCACGCGCAAGGATTCGCGCGGAATCGTCTCGTCGCGGCGGATCACGCCCTCGGCCCGCTGCAGGTCGACGGTGATGTTGCCGTAGTCGACCCTCTTGACGACGCCGGACACGATCTCGCCGACCCGGTCCTTGAATTCCTCGTACTGGCGCTTGCGCTCGCTCTCGCGCATGCGCTGCGTGATGACCTGCTTGGCGGTCTGGGCGGCGACGCGGCCGAAGTCGATCGGCGGCAGCTCGTCGGTCAGGAAGTCGCCAACCTGGGCCTCGGGATTGCGGCGCTGGGCGTCGGCCAGAGAGACCTGCGTGTTCTCGTTCTCGATGACATCCGAGACCTGCATGTAGCGCAGCAGCTTGATCTCGCCGGTCTTGCGGTCGATCTCGGCGCGGATGTCGTGCTCCAGCCCGTACTTGGCGCGGCCGGACTTCTGGATGGCCTGTTCCATCGCCTCGAGCACTTCCTCGCGCTCGATGCCTTTTTCGCGGGCGACCATGTCGGCCACCTGCAGCATTTCGAGGCGCGGGATATCGGCTGTCGTCGCCATGTCTCTTCCCTCTTCCTTAAGCTTTAGCCAGTCCGTTCAGTGGGTCTGCCCGGCCGCCCCTTCGGCAGCCAGACGGTGTTCCTCGATCAGGCGGTCGGTCAGTTCGAGCTTGGCGCGCGTGACGGCGTCGAGCGGCACCGCTGCTTCCTTGCCGTCGTCGAGTCGCAGCCGGACGAGGTCGCCGTCCAAGCCGAGCAGCGTCCCCTTGAAGCGGCGCCGGCCCTCGACCGGGAGCGCCGTCTCGAGCCGGGCGACGTGACCCGCCCAGCGCGCATAGTCCTTGGGCCGCGTGAGCGGCCGGTCGATCCCGGGCGAACTCACTTCCAGCGTATAGGCCTGCGGGATGGGGTCCTCGACATCCAGCACCGCCGAAACCGCGCGCGACACTGTCGCACAATCCTCGACGTCGAGCGGCCGTCCGTCGGCGGGCTCGATCATGAGCTGCAGGGTCCCGCCCTTGCTCATGGCGACGCGAACCAGTTCGAAGCCCATGCCGACGACCGTCGGGGCAACGATGTCTTCGATTCGACGCAGCAGATCGGTCACGCGGTGGGCACTTCTCGACAATTTTGGGCCGTTGGGATGGGGCCAAATGAAAAGAGCGGGTTTTCGGCCCACTCTTTTTCTTTGGTTCATCCCGTGAACCCGATGAGGATGCCGCGCATATAGGCCTCCGAATGCCAACTGGCAAGGGATTCCAGCGCCCTCTATGGGGGGGACCTGAACTGCACTCTATATATAGTAGCAGTCCAACGCAGGTCCCTTACCCTCCCCATTCAAATGGCAGCGTCAGCGAAGAGAAGGATTCCTCGCTGCGCTCGGGATGACACTATCGTTGGAACTGGCGCGGCGTACCGATGCAGAAAATGGTGTCATCCCGAACGTAGTGAGGGATCCTTGACTGATACGTGGGTAGCGCGGGGATCGAACGAATGAGCTATCGCCGTCGCAACCGAAGGAAGACCGGCTTGTGGCCGGCGAGCATCTTCTGCTCGTAGCGGGTCGGTGGCCAGTCGGCCGGGCGGGTGCGCCAGTCGGCGGGGCGTTCGGCCAGCCACTCGAAGGCGGGATGGCGGCAGGCATGCTCGACCATCCAGGGCAGGTAGCTCGGATCGTCGGTGGCGAGCCGCAGCTCGGCGCCTGGCTTCATCAAACGGGCCAGCACGTCGAGATTGGAACGCTGCACGAAGCGGCGCTTGTGGTGGCGGGTCTTGGGCCAGGGGTCGGGGAACAGCACGAAGGCGCGCGACAGGGACCGGGGCGGCAGCGCCTGCATCACGAAGCGGGCGTCGTCGGTGAACAGCCGGACGTTGGACACGCCCGTCCGCTCGATATGCGCCAGGCACTTGGCGACGCCGTTCACATAGGGCTCGCAGCCGATCAGCCCGACCGAGGGATGATGCTCTGCCTGCCAGACGAGATGCTCGCCGGCGCCGAAGCCGACCTCCAGCCACACGCCATCGGCCGGCAGCGTGCCGCCGAAGGCCTGCGCGAGATCGATCTTCGCGGCGCTTTCGGCGACCTCGTTGTCGGGCGTGACGATGGGTTCGGCCGGCAGGGCGACTTCGAGGCGAGGCAGCAGCGTGTCGAGCAGCGACTGCTGCCCGGCCCGCAGTTTCTTGCCCCGTCGACGACCATGCAGCGTGCGTCGGCGGGCTTCTTCCATGATGCTCTCCGAAGAGATCCCTACATGATCACGTCGATGAGGTACGGACCCTTGTGCGCCATGGCGTAGGTGAGCTGCTTGGTGAGCTCATCCAGGTTGGCTGCCTTGCCGCTGGCCACGCCCATGCCCTTCGCCAGGTCGGTGAACTGCAGGGTCGGCCGGTCCAGGGTCAGCATGTCGATGGCGCGCGGGCCGGGATTGGCCGCGCCGACGTCGGCCAGCTGGCTGTAGAGGATGTTGTAGGAGCGGTTCGAGAAGATCATCACGCAGACGTCGAGATTCTCGCGCGCCATCGTCCACAGCGACTGGATCGTGTACATCGCCGAGCCGTCGCCGATCATGCAGATGACCTTGCGGTCCGGGCAGGCGACGGCCGCGCCGACCGCGACGGGACCGCCGAAGCCGATCGAGCCGCCCATGTTGTTCAGCCAGTCGTGCGGCGGGGCGCCGGCGCTGAACGGGAAGAAACCGCGGCCCGTCGTCACCGATTCGTCGACCACGATGGCGCCTTCCGGCATCGTCGCGCCCAGCGCCTGGCCGAGGCCGTCGAGCGTGAACTTGCCGGTCGGACGCTCCGGCCGGCTCGGCTGGGCGATTCCCTCCGGCTTCACGTTCATGGCGTCGAGTTCCATCGCCAGCGCCTCGAGCGAGCCGATCGGATCGCCCTCGACCGGGCAGAGCGTCGAGATCTCGCAATCGTCCGGCGACAGGACCGACGGCTTGCCGGGATAGGCGAAGAAGGCGAACGGCGCCTTGGCGCCGCACAGCACCATCTGCTTGGTGCCCTTGAGCTGGGCCAGCGCGTTCTCGACCACGAAGTGCAGGCGCAGGACCGGAATGCGGCCGGCGCCGCGCTCGATGCGCGCGGTGCCGCCGGCGCCCTGGACCTTGCAGCCCGTCTTGGCGGCGATCTTGCCGGCCAGTTCGAGGCCGCGGGCGCGGAGCGCCCGGCCGCCGATGAACAGCATCGCGCCCGGCATCTTGAGCGCCTTGGCCGCCGCCACGACGGTCTCCTTGGAGGGCTTGGCCGGCGCCGGCGCGGCCGGCGTCTCGGCCACGCCATCGGCCTCACCCCAGGCGGTGTCGGCCGGCAGGATCAGGGTCGCGATCTGGCCCGGCGCCACGTTCGCGGCCTGGATCGCCAGCGCGCCGTCGGCTGCCACCGTCTTGGAGGTCGGCGAGGTCTTCACCCAGTGCGAGAAGGGCCGCGCGATGCCTTCGATGTCGGCGGTCAGCGGCGTGTCGTACTTGATGTGATAGAGCGCGTGCTCGCCCACGATGTTGACGACGCCGGAGCCCGCCTTCTTGGCGTTGTGCAGGTTGGCCGCCGCGTTGGCGAGGCCGGGACCGAGATGCAGCAGCGTCGAGGCCGGTTTGTCGGTCATGCGGTAGTAGCCGTCGGCCGCGCCGGAACAGACGCCCTCGAAGAGGCCGAGCACGCAGCGCATGCCCTCGACCCGGTCGAGCGCGCCCACGAAATGCATCTCCGACGTGCCGGGGTTGGCGAAACAGACCTCGACGCCGCCCTTGACCAAGGTGCGGACCAGACTTTCAGCTCCGTTCATCGACTTCCCCCAACGCGGATGATTCAAATTCGGCGGTGTAGTGGATCAGTAGGTATGGCGGCGATCAGACGCGGGACAATCCGGGACGAAGCCGGGACGATACCGGGATAAAACGCCGCCGAACCAAGCTTTTCCGGCGCCACCGAATGCGAAAGTGGCCGCTCGCCCCGATTGTCAGAGTTGGCGGCACGGCGACCTCCGAGCCAAAGTTGGTTCAGAAGGCGTCGCGGCGGCAATCTGCGCGGCGGCGGCCAACAAATCAATCGAATGAAGGACTTAGCAGCGTCCAAAGGGCCGCCTAGCGGGCGACGGACGCGCGCGACGGCGGGTTCAGATGTTCAGTTGGTACAGATAGCCACGAAAAGCGCTCGAAAGGCCGTCGTATCGCGGTTTTTGACACGTCAGAGCCGCCTCGCGGCCACTTTCCGCCACCACCGTGCATCTCTATGAAAACACCCCTCCTGGCGGCCGTGCTGGTCGCATTTTCCCTGCCCGTGGCCGCCAAGAGCCCGCCCAAGGCGGCAAGGGAGTGCGGCGCCCTGCCGGCGACCTTTGAGGGCGTGGGCTTCGTGGATGACGGGGACACGATCAACGTGGTCGGCATGCGGCCAGGCGTCCGGCTGTGGGGGCTCAATGCAGCCGAACTCCGCGATCGCCAGCGCGCCGAAACCGTGGCCGGCATGAAGGCCCGCGCCCTCGTCGCCGATCTCCTCACGGAGGCCGACAACAAGGTCCGCTGCGAGCCGATCGAATGGGACAAGTACTGCCGGGTCGTATCGACCTGCCTGACCGGTGCCGGCGTCGACCTGACCATGGCCACGCTGAAAGCCGGGCTGGCCTACGGCTTCTATCTAGCCAAGCACCCTCAGCTCGTTGAAACCGCCCTCTCCTACGCCAAGGCTGAGACGGAGGCCCGCCGCGAAAAAAGGGGCCTCTGGCCCGTCTGGATGGGCGAGAAATAGCCTGCCATCGGCAGTTGAACCGACCAGCACCAGGACATAGGTTAGAAACGGCGGGTGCGACACGGCGATTTATCCTGCACACCGGTAGGCTGGGCGGCGACGCCTTGACCTAGTTGTGGGGGCGATGCAGGCCCCACCATCCGCCACTTCATTCCACAGCTCCCGCCGCCGTCAGGCGGACGTTGCGAAGGGCCTCCTGGTCCCGCACTGGCGTGAGCTGCAGGGCCGCCTGCAGCCGCCTCGCGCGCTCCCGGTGGAAGGTGACCAGGAACAGGGCCTCGCCATCCCCCGTGCGCTTCAGGACCGCCCTGTAGAGCCGGGACTGGCCGTCCGGATCGCGCAGGATGCCAAACAGGGCGATGACACCCACTTCCTCGTCCCTGACCACGTGGCCATCGCGCACCAGGTCCGGCAGCTGGCGATATTCAGACAGGGCGAGTTCGGGGTGCCGGCTAGCCTGCTTTTCCAGCGTATCACTCGAAAGGTCGACCCGACGAACGGTCACGTCGAGCGCCTTGGCAATCACATCATCGACCCAGCCGACCGGGGCGGCGCCAACGATATCTCCCGCAACCAGATCGGGAAAAGCCGGCGACTGGACGGCCAAGCGTGCCGCCTCGTTGCCAAACGCCGCGCCCGTGTATCGCGCGGGGTCCGGGAAGCTCGATTGCTCGCCGGGGTTATAGGCGAAGCTCGGATGGATGCCCTTCGGCACCATCGTGACCTCGCCCGTGCGCTGGTTCGTGAATTTCACCGGCGGCCCGTCGTCGGGTGGCTCGTCCCACACGCGAAGGCCGGCCCGCTTCACCATCCCGGCCGTCATCTGCACGACCTGGCAGCGGCACTGCCAGTCGCACGGCGGGAAATGCGTCTTCCACCAGGGATGATCGACCGGCAGCACGACGTTGTGCCAGGCGCGATGCTGGGGCCGCACGCGGGCATCGCCGACCGTCTTGTAGCAGAGGAACGGCAGCGCCTTCTTGGTCCGCTGTATGCGCGTCCACTGCCCGGCGGCATAGGAGGTGCGCATGTTGGTCTCGAAGATCGTTCGAAGGCGCCTCGACTTCGTGAGATCGACCGTCTTCGTCTCGCCGGTGGCCTCGTCGGTGACTTCGACCGGCTGCCACCATCCCTTCGCGGACAGCTTCTGCTGCATGCCCTTCTTGAAGTCGGCGAGCGTCGTGCCGCTGGCGATGGCATCATCGACAAGGCCGCGGATGTCCTGCAGTACGTCGAGCCGCGCGACGCCGGCGACAGTGAAGGCATCGCTATGCGCGCGATGCATCATGTCGAGATAGCTGAAGCTGGCCCGATAGCCCTTCTGCCGGAAAAAGGCGATGGCCTCCTGCGGCGGCAGCGCCTTGAAGTCGACGCCGACCGCCATGTCAGAGATCCCGGACCGGCGCGCCCAGCTCGCCGGCGAGGCGAGCGTTGAACATCGAAAGCGCCAGCATCTCGACCAGCTTCTGCCCGGCTGGCCCCTTCGCCATGCCTTCCAGGCGGGCCTTCAACTCGTCGAATGACGTGCTTTCCGTAATCGCCGCCTCGATCTGCCGACGCAGGTCCTCTATCAGCGCCTCGTCGCCAAGCTCGTCCGCTAGCCGGTCGACCGCGTCGGACGTGGCTTGCACCGGTTCGGCGCTGAGCTTCGCCGTGCGCGAGGAGGAACCGCCGCCGCCCGAAGGATCAGCCCGAACCTCCTCTGGCGGCGGCGACGCCCCGCCGGGTTCTGCGCCCGGCCCGGGACGCAATGCCGGTCGCAACAGCACCACGCCCTTTCCCTCCGCCGGCTCGGTAAGACCGAGCAGCGGATAGATCTGCGACGCTTCGACCGGCAGGCCGAGCGACACGAACTCCGGGATGCTCTTCAGCAGCAGCTCGACGTTCTTCTGCTCGCCGAGGCCGACCTTGATCAGCGGATAGCGTTCCTGCGGCCCGAAGTTGAGGTCGACGGCCGGCCGCACCAGGTCGCGGATCAGCGTCATCGCCAGCATGGCGCCGTCGTACAGCGCGATCGCATCGCGCACGCCCTCGTGCACCCGGCCGACCGCGTATGCGATCGCGCCGGCGGCGGACGTGGCGATCGCATGCCTGGAGTTGGCGCACCCGTCGTTCGTGAACGATGCGGGCCAGCCGGACTCGGCGTGGGCAACGCCGAACGAAGCACCGGTCGATGCGACCCTGGAGCCGGACGCACCGGTGCGGCCGGGCGAGACGGTGCGGTTCATCAGCGTAGCCTTCCGCCTCAAGATGGCGCCGATCGACACGACGGCGAAGCCGCAGCTGCAGCTGCAGATCGACAATGTGAGCCGGTTCCTGATCCCGCAGCTCGATCGCGCAGCGGCCGACTATCGCCCGATCACGCTCCGCGTTCGAACCTACCTCGAAAGCGATTTGAGCATCCCTCAGAAGCTTCCCGTTCCGGCCTTCACCCTGTCGGACGTGAAGGCGAACCTGCTGACCTGCGTCTGCACGGCCCGTATCGACATGGACTTCGGCGGTGCCTTCCCGAAACGGACCTACACGGCCGAGGAGTTCCCGGCGCTGGTAGGAGCTTGAGCGTGCACTGGAGCGAAGCCTATCTGCGTCTCGGCTACCAGGTCGGCGCCGAAGGCCCCGACCTCTACGACTGCTGGACCTTCGTCCGCCTGGTCCAGGACGAGCGCTTTGGCCGGGACGTGCCGTTCATGCCCTCGCCGGTCAGCCGCGGTACGACGGCGAAGGTCATGCCGGCCTGGGCGAGTTCGTTCGGCTGGAGCGAGGTCAAGGGAGCACCTGAGAACGGCGATGCCGCCTTCATGGCGAACGGCCGGGTCGCGACGCATGTCGGGATCTACGTCGGCGATGCTGGCGAGCCGGCTATCCTGCATTGCCCCGAAGGCGGCGTGCGGCTTCACACGTTCACCCACCTGGAAATTCTCGGCTGGGAAGTCCGCAGCTACTGGCGACCGGAGGCCAGGTAATGGGCGCCGTCGTTCATCTGATCAATCCCTTCGACCCGCATGTGCGAGAGATCTACAGCGTCAAGCGCCCCATGACGGTGCGCCGGCTGGTGAGCCGCGCGCCGGCGCTGCGGCGGCACACTTCGGTGCGGCGGGTCGAGGCCACCTATGGCGGCCGGAGGGTGCGCGAGTTCGTGCGGCCGACCGTTTGCCTGTTCAACGGCAAACCGCTGAAGCGCGCCGACTGGTCGCGCACCGTCATTCGCGAAACCGACACGGTCCTGTTCTTCACGCCGCCCGCCGGCGGCGGCGCCAGTCAGACGATACTCGGCATCGTGCTGATGATCGCCATAGCGGTCGCGGCGCCTTATCTCGCCATCGGCCTTGCTCCGGTTCTGGGTTTGGGCGCGGTCGGCGTATCGATGCTGACGGTCGGCATCGGTTTGGCGCTGGGCGCCGCGGCCATGGGGATTATGTCCCTGTTTTCGTCGCCGCCGCCGCAGGTGACGAACCAGACGAGCGGCTATGGCGGCACGCCACAGACCTCGCCGACCTATTCGTCGACCGGCTTCAGCCAGAACACGGCGCGCCTCGACCAGCCGATCCCGGTCCTCTACGGCCGCCACATGATCGTGCCCGACTACATCATGCCGCCCTACGCTCGCTACGTCGGCAACAAGCAGTACATCCACACCTTCCTTGCGGTGACGCAGGGGCGTTGCAGCATCGAGGCCACCCGCATCGGCGAGACGCCGATCAGCTCCTACGCCTCGATCGTCACGCAGCAGGTCGAGCCGGGCGAGGTGCCCGATCCCGACATCGTCGACACGCGTTTCCTGCCCTGCCGCGACATCGCCCAGGTCGAGCTGCCCGCGACCAACGACACCGGCGGCAATGCCTGGAAAGGGCCCTACATCGCCAACCCGCCGGGCACCGTCATCGACTATGCCGAGCTGGATTTCATCGCGCCGCGCGGGCTCTATGCCTATTCCGGCGGCGGCTTCGCCGGACGCACCGCGACCGTCGAGATCGAGGCGCAGCAGATCGACGCCCAGGGCGATCCGATCGGCTCCTGGACCGCGATCGACACCGAGACGCACAGCGCGGCCGACAATGCGCCGCAGCGCTACACGCACGGCTACGATCTGCCGGCGGCCGGCCGCTGGCAGTTCCGCACCCGTCGCACCAACGCCAAGGATATGTCGGCCTCGTCCGGGGATCAGATCGATTGGGCGGGGCTGCGCGGCCGGCTCACCACGACCCGGTCCTATGCCGGGCTGACCGGGATCGCCGTGAAGATGGAGGCGACGGGCGACCTCAACGGCCAGACCAGCCGGCAGGTCAACGTCATCGCCACGCGGCTGCTGCCGACGTGGAACGGCGAGGCGATGAACGACGAGGAGGTGCCGACGCGCAGCCTGTGCGACGCCTTCGTCGACATCGCCCATAACGAGATCTACGGCGCCGGCCAGCCCTACAGCCGCATCGACCTCGCCGGCGTCTACTCGAGCAAGCAGGAATTCGAGAACAAGGGCTGGTCGTTCGACTTCGTCTTCGATCAGACCGTGACGTGCTGGGAAGCGCTGGCGCGTGTGGCGCGGGCGTCGATTGCCGAGCGCGTCGTGCAGGGCGGCAAGCTGCGCCTGGTGCGGGACGTCCCCGTCGTCGCGCCGGCAATGATGTTCACGCCGCGAAACATCAGGCCCGGCAGCTTCAATCGCCAGTACAAGCTCCCGGACGAGACCACCGCCGACATGGTGAACGGGATCTACATGAACCCGAACTCCTGGAAGCCGGCGACGGTGAAGGAGGCCTTCGACGACAGCCCGCGGCGCAACCCGGCGACCATCCAGTTCCACGGCGTGACCTACCGGCCGCAGGCCCGCGCCATGGCCTGGTACAGGATCCGCGAGAACCGCTATCGCCGCGCGATCACGTCGCTGGGCACCGAGATGGAAGGCTTCATGGTGCTCTATGGCGACGCCTGCGCCGTGAGCCACGACCTGCCGGCCTGGGGCCAGTCGGCCGAGGTCATCGAATGGGACGCAGCGACGCGCACCATGACCCTGACCGATGGGCTCGACTGGTCTGCGGCCGGCGCCCACTACGTGGCGATCAGCGCACCCAACGGGACGATGACCGGCCCCTTCGCCGCGGCCGATGGTGGGGACGACGGCACGAAGCTGATCGTCGGCGCCGGCGCTCTGCCCCGCATTCTGACGGACGGGAAGCAGGAGCGGACGAAGATCATGTTCGGCCAGGGCGAGAAGTACGCCGGTCGTCTGAAGACGATCGCCGTCCAGCCGCGCGACGAAACCACCGTCGACCTGGTCATGATCGACGACGATCCGCGCATGTACGATCCGATCCCGGAGGAGGTGATCGCGCCCGGCCTGCCCGAGGGCGGCATCGGGGCGCCGCAGGCGCCGATCGTCATCCACGTGACGGCCGACACGGCGAACCTCAACCTCCGCACGCTGGCCAATGCCAACGGCTATGCCGGCCTGCCACAGCAGCCGGTGACGGTCCATATCGATGCCGGCGTGAACGTCTACGCGACCAGCACGTCCGTTGCGGCCCTGATCCGCGGCTCCTGGCCGGTCGGCGCGAAGCCGGTGCTGGTCAATGCCGGTGTCGTCTCCGGCGCCGGCGGAAGCGGAGGCGCGGGGGCCACCGGAGGCGGCGGCGCGGGCGGCGCCGCGCTCGATGCGTCCAGCGGGCCGATCGAGATCGTCAACCTCTCGGGCGTCATTCGTGGCGGTGGTGGTGGTGGCGGTGGTGGCGGCAACGGCGACGCCGCCGGTGCCGGCGGGGGCGGCGGCGGCCAGGGCTTCAACAATGCGCCCGGCGGCCCCGGCTATCCGGCCGGCCCGGCGTCGACCGGCGGTGCGGGCTCCTCTGCCGGGCCCGGCGCCGGTGGCGCTGGGGCTTCGGTCGACGTGTACGCGCCGCCCGTCGGCGAAGACCCTCCCGCCTATCTCTACACGTCGACGGGCGGGTCGGGCGGGTCGGGTGGCGCTTGGGGCACGGCCGGCAGCAGCGGCAGCGCAGGCAGCGAGCCAGGCTCACCGCCGATGGGCGGCGGTGCGGCCGGCGCGGCCGTTATCGGCAACGCCAACGTCACCTGGACGTCGGTCGGAACGCGCATCGGACCCATCACATGAGTTTCAAGGACGTCGACACCAGGCTCACCGAGCCCGAGCTGGACCGCGAAAAGGACCGCGCTCTCCTGCGCATGGTGACCGCGCGCAACGCCACCATCTGGCATGCCGACGTGACGGCGAACCGGCTCTATCACGCCGCGCACGAAGGCATCCTCAAATGCCGCACCGAGGTCGAGGTGACGCGCATCGAAGAGGCCTTCAAGGCGGTCATGGTGTCGATGAAGACGCTGATCGATGTGCCCACGACGGCGACGCCGTCGAACGTGAGCGGAGGGTCCAATGGTTGATCCGCAGCCGATCAGCGAAGACTGGCTGAAGTCGGCCGGCTTCAAGTGGCATCAGTTCGATCGTCAGACGGACAAGCACTGGCTGCTCTGGCTGGGCGATGCGCTGCAGAGGTTCACCAGCTACGAGGATCTCGGCATCGAGCTGGCGCCGAACGTGCCGACCGACACGTCGGCCTGGTTCTGCTGGCTACGCGACGACAGTGCCGGCCGGTATCATCGCTTCATCCACATCAGGTGTCTGCGCACGGTCGAGGAGCTGGTCGCGCTGATCGAAGGCATCATCGGCCGACCCTTCGATCCGGCGAACAGCCTCTACGGGTGCCATCGCACGCCCGAGCAGGCGGCCCGCATCCGGCAAGAAGACGAGCGGCTTGATCGGCGACTGATGAAGTCGGGGCATCCCCGGAGCGATGCCGAGAAGGACGCCGCGCGCGGCGGGCCGCTGCCCGAGCACCAGGAGCACCACATCAAGACGTTCGAAGGGAAGGACGGTCGACGTGGCTGACGACAGTTCGGCGCCGGATGCCATGCGCGAAGTACTTCGGCAGGCCAGCCTGCTTCATGCGCGCGCCTTCGAAGTCGCACTCATTCGAGTTTCGCGCGGAGATCCCGCGGCAGCTCGACGCCCATCGTCGCCAGCAGCGCCATCCCGACGTGTTCGTCGGGAAAGCCGGGGGGAAGGAAGCTGATGCGGGCATTGCTCGCCGCCTCGTTGGCTACAACCACGGTCAGCAATGTCCTGAGGCGTACGCGCACGGCTCGTCGCAGGCGAGGCCGCATGCCGGCGAAGGCCTCCATGGCGCCGTGTTCGGCCATGTTGGCGATGGCTTCGAGCAGGGCTTCTTCGGCCACCGGTTTGGCATCCGCCTCTCCCGAGGGCGGAAATCTCTGTTGCAACGCGTTGGCCAGGTCGAACAGGCCCTCCTGTGCTCGATCGACCGTCAACGGTTCTGGTTCCGCATTCCTGCGGCGGTCGCCCATCACACGAGCGAAGAACAGGTCCTGGAACTCCTCGATCCGCGTCTTCTCCATTGCCCTAGCTTCTCCCCAGCTCTCGACCGGCATCGGTCAGACAGATGCTGTGTCCGCCCTCGACGAGCAGCCAGCCTCGATCGACGGCGAGCTGCACGGCGGCTTTCGTCTCCGTCGTCTCCGAGATCCCGGCCAGCGATCGCCATTGCTGCGGCCTTCCATCCGTCGCGTCGTACAGGCTGGCAACGATGTGCCGGGCGAGTTTCTCGATTTCGGAAGGCATGCTTTCGTTCCTCGACATCTCCTCGCCGGCCATCGGCGGGGGCCGCACCGCGTCAACGGTGCGAACCGCGCGGCGGCACCGCGCATGACTACAGCTGGCCTAGCCATGGCCATCCCGCCACCGGCGATCACCGGAGCGGGCAGCAGAGCACCCCATAGTGAAAGAGTCGACTCGTACCCTCATCCCCGTCCACCCCACGCAGCCAGTCGCGGCTTACATCGGCGGCAAGCGCAATCTTGCCGACACGATCATCCAGCGGATCCGGCGCACCCCTCACACTCAGTACGCCGAACCCTTCGTCGGCATGGGTGGCGTCTTCATGCGACGGCCGTTCCGAGCGCAGTCCGAGGTCATCAACGATCTGTCGCGCGACGTGGCGACGCTCATGCGCGTGTTGCAGCGTCACTACGTCGCCTTCCTGGACACCTTGAAGTGGCAGCTCAGCAGCCGGGCAGAGTTCGAGCGGCTGATGAAGGTCGACCCGGACACGCTGACCGACCTGGAGCGTTCGGCCCGGTTCCTGTACCTGCAGCGCTTGGCCTTCGGCGGCAAGGTCCGCGGCCGCAACTTCGGCGTGAGCTACAATCTGGGCGCCCGGTTCGATTTGACGAAGCTAGTCCCACTTCTGGAGGCCGCACACGAGCGGCTCGCCGGTGTGACAATCGAGTGCCTGCCATGGGACGCGTTCGTGGACCGGTACGACCGGAAGGGCGTCCTTTTCTTCCTCGATCCGCCCTATTGGGGCTCAGAGGACGACTACGGGCGGGGCCAGTTCCCGCGGGAGCAATTCGAGCTGTTGGCCGACCGGCTGCGTCGGATCGAGGGCCGGTTCCTCGTCAGCCTCAACGACGTCCCGGAGGTCCGTCGGCTCTTCAGGGGCTGCCAAATCGAGCCGGTCCAGACCACCTACACGCTGGCTGGTGGACCGAAGGCAGCCAAGCAGGCGAAGGAGCTGTTGATCAGTGGCCCGACGAGACGCGGTCGATAGCGCTTCGAGGCGTCGTTGAGATGGGGCACCGGCAGGCGTTTGCAGAGGTCGAAATGAGAGCTGCCGGGTGTCCGGTGACGGGGCGGGGCCGCCCTGGGGAACGTCCCCGGGCACCCACAGGGTAGCGGTTCGGGCGGAAACAGTGCGTGTCGCCAAAGCATTTGCAGGGTGCCGCCAAAGCATTTGCGCCGCTACAGGCGGCACCCTAGGCCACTCGCGCCGTCAACCCAAGGCTCCGCAATATCCGAAGAAATGCCTGTTTCGGCCGTTCTCTCTTTATTCTCAACAGCTTGTTTGCTAAATTTGACGCATTATTTGAATTCTTAGGTACGAAAGTCTTTTGATGAGCCATTCGGATTCTTCCGACAGCTCGGCCGACCCGCTTTTCGTCGTCGGCACCGATCTCGTCGAGTTCGACCGCAGCGACCTGCCGATCTATGCCACGCCCGCGTCACGCTGGGCGGAAGCCGGCGCGGAGGCCGTTTCTTTCGGGGCGCCGCTCGACCGGCTGTTCGGCGAGCCCGGTGAAGTCTTCGTCCACGGCGTTCAGGGTGCCGCGGACGTCCTGCCGTCTATCGGGGAAGATTCCCTGGTCGTCCTCAGCGATCTGTCCGACGGCGTGATGCTGCCGACAAGCGAAGAGCCTTTCGCAATGCATGAGAGCGCCGCCGTCTATGATTTCGCCGCCGACGCCCATGTCGTCATGCACGTCCAGGACGGCATCACCTGGGACCAGACCGATACCGGCTGGTCCTTCGAGCACGGCTAGGCCGGGCGAAGCTCGGCCTCTGAGCGTCAGGACATCGCTTTGCGATGTCCGGGAGCGCCGAAGAACGAACGATCCCTTCAGGCGGCGTCGCCCAGCTCGAGCTGGACGAGGTTCATCCAGTAGGCCGCGCCGGTCGTCAGGATCTGGTCGTTGAAGTCGTAGAGCGGCGAATGCACGTTCTGGCAGCCGCCCTCGCCCGTGCCGCCGTTGCCGATCATGATGTAGGCGCCCGGCTTCTTCTCCAGCATGAAGGCGAAGTCCTCGGCGCCGGCCAGCGGCGCCGTGTTGGCCTCGACATGCTCGCGGCCCACCGTCATCGCCGCCGCTTCCACGGCGACCGAGGTCTGGTCGGCGGCGTTGACCAGCGCCGGATAGCGGCGGTGATACCTGGAGATGGCCTCGCAGCCGCCGGCCTGCGCGATTCCCGCCGCGACCTCCGCCAGTCGGCGCTCCAGCAGGTTGCGCACCTCGGCCGAGAAGCTGCGGGCGGTGCCCTTCACCAGCACCTCCGACGGGATCACGTTGGGCGAGCCCGGCGTGCCGGCGGCGATATGACCGACGCTCAGCACCGCGGCCTGGCTCGGCGGCACGTTGCGGCCGACGATGCCCTGTACCGCGACGATGAACTGCGCCGCCACGAAGGTGGGATCGGTGCCGCGATCGGGCATGGCGCCATGGCCGCCGGTGCCCTTGAAGGTGACCTCCCAGCTGTCCGACGAGGCCAGCATGGCGCCGGTGCGGATGGCGAAGTGGCCGATGGGGAAACCCGGCATGTTGTGCATGCCGTAGACGACGTCGCAGGGGAACTTTTCGAACAGGCCCTCCTCGATCATCACGCGGGCGCCGCCGAGACCTTCTTCGGCGGGCTGGAAGATGAAGTGCACCGTGCCGGCGAAGTCAGGCGCCGCCGCGAGCCGCCGCGCCGCGCCCAGCAGCATCGTCGTGTGCCCGTCATGACCGCAGGCATGCATCTTGTTCGGGATCGACGACGCATAATCGAAGTCGTTCTTCTCCTGCAGGTGCAGCGCATCCATGTCGGCGCGCAGCCCGATCGTCTTCTGGCCCGGCCGGTTGCCCTTCAGCGTGCCCACGACGCCGGTCGTGGCGAGCCCGCGATGAACCTTGATGCCCCACGAGGTGAGCTTGTCGGCCACGATCTGCGCGGTCCGCACCTCTTCGAAGGCGGTTTCGGGATGGCGATGGATGTCGCGACGGATGGCGGTGAGGTCGGCCAGATCGTCGGCGAGAAGATCGGGTGTGTAACGGGTCATGGGCGGAGACTAGCCTCGGCCGTCGCAAAAGAAAACGCGAGGCCGGTTGCCCGCCGCCTGGCGTCCTGCAAAGTTCGCGGCTCCTTCATCCTGGGTGAACGGTCATGACTGAGTTCGCCGGCGCACGACCCCGCCTCTATCAGACGCCATCCTCCTACTATTCGATGATCGCGCGTCTCGCGCTCGCCGAGGGCGGCATCGCCTACGAACGCGTCTTCGTCGACATTCACTACCGGCTGGAACAGCAGCAGCCCGACTATGTGCGCCTCAATCCCGGCATGACGGTCCCGACGCTGGTGCTTCCCGACCGCATCCTGATCGAGAGTCGCGACATCGCGGCGTATGCGCTGGGCGCTGCGGTCGACGCCGAGACGAAGGCCTGGGTCGATCTGCACTACGGCTATCCGATCGAGGAACTGACCTTCGGCAGAATCCTCGCCCGCAATCCCCTGGCGCGGATCATGATCCCGAAACGGCTCGCAGCGGCCCGGCGCCAGCTCCTCGCGCACGCTGCCCGCAATCCCGATCTCGCTTCCGTCTACGAAGCGCGCGCCGAGGTGTTCGCCGGCCGGATCAGGACGTTCGAACCGGACGCCGTCGTGGCGCTCTCGCAGCGGCGTCGCACGGAGGCCATCGGCTTCATGGACCGCCTTGAACAGACGCTGCATGACGGCCGCCCGGCGCTGGTCCCACCGACCTATGGAGTCGCCGATGTCGTCTGGACCGTGTTCCTGGGACGCATGGAGTTCGCGGGCCTCGGCGACGAGATCCCCAAGCGCCCGGCGCTGGCACGCTACTGGGCCGCCATGAAGGCCCGTCCAAGCTTTGCCGCAGCCGACATCTGGACGAAGTTCCACATCGGTCGCCTGATCGGCGGGATCCTGGGTATCGGCAGGAGCTGAGCGGCGGATTGCCCCGCAATGATCCGGGGGGTGGCATCTCCGGACGCAACGCGCTAAAGCCGCGCCGCCATGATTCTTTTCCCCGCGATCGACCTCAAGGACGGCAAGTGCGTGCGCCTGCTTCGCGGCGACATGCAGCGTGCCACCGTGTTCAACGACAGCCCGGCCGCGCAGGCCAAGGCCTTCGCCAATGCCGGCTGCGAATGGCTGCATCTGGTCGACCTCAACGGCGCGGTCGAGGGGCATCCGGTCAATCGCGCCGCGGTCGAGGGCATCCTGAAGGACGTCGAGGTACCGACCCAGCTGGGCGGCGGCATCCGCACCATCGAAAGCATCTCGCAGTGGTTCGACGCCGGCGTGCAGCGGATCATCCTGGGCACCATCGCGGTCAAGGAGCCGGGCCTCGTGAAGGCCGCCTGCAAGCAGTGGCCGGGCCGGATCGCCGTCGGCATCGACGCCCGCGACGGCATCGTCGCGGTCGACGGCTGGACGAAGCAGAGCACGGTGCGCGCGCTCGACCTCGCGCTGCGGTTCGAGGATGCCGGGGTCGCCGCCATCATCTACACCGACATCGACCGTGACGGCGCCATGGGTGGCGTCAACGTCGACGCCACGGTCACGCTCGCCCAGCATCTCACGACCCCGGTCATCGCCTCGGGCGGCGTCAGTTCGCTCGACGATCTTCGCGAGCTGCGGCCGACCGAGGAGTTCGGCATCGTCGGCGCCATCGTCGGCCGCGCGCTCTATGACGGTCGCGTGACGGTGCCCGACGCGATTCGCGTCCTGAAGGGCGAGTAGCGGCGCGATGCTGAAGGTCCGCATCATTCCCTGCCTCGACGTGAAGGACGGACGCGTCGTGAAGGGCGTGCAGTTCGTCGGCCTGCGCGACGCCGGCGACCCCGTCGAGCAGGCGCGCATCTACGATGCCGCCGGCGCCGACGAGCTCACCTTCCTCGACATCACCGCCAGCCACGAGAACCGCGACACCATCCTCGACGTCGTCGGCCGCACGGCCGAGCAGTGCTTCATGCCGCTGACGGTGGGCGGCGGCGTGCGCCAGGTCGAGGATATCCGCCGCCTGCTGCTGGCCGGCGCTGACAAGGTCTCGATCAATTCCGCCGCAGTGGCGCGGCCGGAATTCGTGCGCGAAGCGGCCGAGAAGTACGGCGACCAGTGCATCGTCGTGGCGATCGACGCGCGCAGCAGCGGCCCCGGCAAATGGGAAGTCTTCACCCATGGCGGCCGCAAGGGCACCGGCCTCGATGCCGTGGCATGGGCGCGCCGCATGGCCGAGTCGGGTGCCGGCGAGATCCTGCTGACCTCGATGGATCGCGACGGCACCAAGTCGGGCTTCGATCTCGAGCTGACCCGCGCGGTGTCGGATGCGGTGCCGGTGCCGGTCGTGGCCTCGGGCGGCGTCGGCACGCTCGATCATCTCGTCGACGGCGTGACGAAGGGCGGCGCCTCGGCGGTGCTCGCCGCCTCGATCTTCCATTTCGGCGAGTTCACCATCGCGCAGGCGAAGGAACATCTCGCGCGCTCGGGCGTTCCGGTGCGACAAGTCTCGCGCGCCGCGTAGTTTTCGCGTAATGTCCCGGACGCCCGTTCAAGAGGCGCGTTCAAGTATTCGATCGCCTGTCCCCCGAGGCGACGGAGTTCCCGGATGGCGAAAAAGAAGAAAGCCAAGAAGCCCCAGCGGCCGAGCATCGTCACGATCGACGAGCACGTGCTCGATCGTCTTTATCTGGTCATCGACAGCCGCAAGGGCGCCGATCCCGAGACCTCGTACACCGCGCGCCTGTTCAGCCGCGGCCGCCAGCAGATCGCCAAGAAGCTTGGCGAGGAAGCGGTCGAGGCGCTGATCGAAGGCATCCAGGGCGACAAGCCCAAGCTGATCGCCGAAAGCGCCGACATGCTCTACCACCTCCTCACCCTCTGGGCCGCCGTGGGCGTGAGACCTAAGTCAGTGTGGGACGAACTCGCCCGCCGCGAGGGCCTGTCCGGCATCGCCGAGAAGGCCAGCCGCAAGCGCTAGTGCGGCGGCATCGGAATGAAGACCGGCGGCGTGCGGGTCGACTTGCTGCGCGCCTTGATCTCCTCGTCGTTGGCGCCGTGCGGCTTCAGATAGACGTAATAAGGCGTGCGGCGCTCCACCACGTCGTTGCCGGGCTGGGCCTTCTCGCTGACCAGCAGGTCCGACTGGATGCGGACATGCATGTAGCCCGGAATCAGCTCGGCCCAGTTGGCCACGTCGGGCGTGAAGATGACGTCGAACGTATAGCCGTCCACCAGCTTCACGACGCCCCAGCTCACGCCCTCGGCCGGGCGTGACGGTACCTGCTGCCAGATCATGCCGGCCTGCACATAGACCGCGACCGCGTTCAGCATGACGTAGAGCGGTCCCGCTGGGCTGGTGTTCTGCAGGAAGAGCGTCATGCGGTAGGACTTGCCGTCGGGCTCGTAGGAAATTCCCTTCAGCTCGACATAGAGCGAGCGCGTCGCGGTGTTTTCGAGCAGCAGCCGGGCCTGTCGCGCCTCGCGCAGCGCACGCGCCTGGTACAGGCCGACAGCCGCATCGAGCGCGAAGCCCGTCATCAGGAGCATGACGACGCCGACCAGCACCGGCGATCGCCAGAGATCGAACCGGCGCCCGAGTTTCACCGCGACACTGGGGGGCGCATCGAGCTTGCGCGGCGCTGCCTCGCGCAAATCGTCCAGGAGACTGCCCTGGGCCTGCGGCGTGTCGACCGGCGGTGCAGTCCCCAGTCGCCGCCGCAGCACGCGCACTTCGGACTGCGCCGCACCGAGCTGGCGGCGCAGATCGGCGATCAGCGCATCCTTGTCGGGCGGGGTGGAATCAGAACTCACGGGACGATCGCGCCGTGGGCGATGTGCACGATCTGCTCGGCCTGCTCCGCCAGCGCCAGATTGTGCGTCACCAGGATCAGGGTCGTGCCACGCTCGCGGTTGACCGCCAGCAGCTCGTCCATGATCTCGATCTCGGTCTGCTCGTCGAGGTCTGAGGTCGGCTCGTCGGCGAGGATCAGGGCAGGCTCGTTGATCAGGGCGCGGGCGATCACCGCCCGTCGCTGCTCACCGGCCGAGACTTCCGAGGGATAGGCGTCGAGATGCCCGCCCAGCCCCATCTGGCCGAGCAGCGCCGCCGCCCTCGCATAGGTCGCGGACGATCTGCCGCTACCGCCCAGCATCGCCGGCAGCGCGACGTTGTCGACCAGCCGCAGCGTCGGCAGCAGGCTCGCGAACTGGAAGACGTAGCCGATGCGTTTGTTGCGGAAAGCCGCCAGCGCATTTTCCGACAGGCTCCAGATGTCGGTGCCCTCGACCGTCACCTCCCCCTGCGAGGGCCGGCTGAGGCCGCCGATCATCGCCATCAGCGACGACTTGCCCGATCCCGACCGCCCGATGATCGCGGCATAGCGGCCGGCCGCTATGTCGAGGTCGATGCCGGCGACCGCCGCCACCGCGCCGCGTTCGGTGACATAGTCCTTGCGCAGGCCGCGGCAGCTGAGCATCGCCTAGCCCTCCCCGCGCACGAGATCATAGGGATCGCGGCGGCTCGCACGCCAGGCGGGATAGAGCGAACCCAGAGCACCGATGATCGAGGCCATCACCACCGCCGCCACGGCGACGATCACCATGCGCGGCCCGTCCAGCCAGACGAAGGGCACCCCAATATTCTCGAGGTAGTAGACCAGCGAGCGCTCGTAGAGACGCATCACCAGCACGCCCAGCGCGACGCCCAGCACGCCGCCCGCACCGGTGGCGATGACGGCTTCGATCACCATCATGCCGACGATCTGGCCGCGCCGCGCACCGATCGCCTTGAGCAGGCCGAGCTCGCCGCGCCGTTCGGTGACGATCGCCGAGAAAAGCACGCTGACCATCAGGGCGGTGCTGGCGAACATCAGCACCATCAGCGCGAGGATGCCGTTCAGCAGCGCGGCCAGCCCCTGGCGGATGCCGCTCATGGTCGAATCGCCGGTGACGACCTTGACGCCCTTGAGGGTCGAGAGGATGGCGAAACGCGCCTGCAGCGGCGTGGCACCCGGCGCCAGTTCGACAAGGAAGCCGCTCACCTTGTTCTTCTGCAGCACGGCGGGTGGCCCGCCGCCATGGCCATGCCCATGCACGGAGCCGGCCAGCGCTTCGAGCGTGTCGAAGGTCATGAACACGCCACGCTCGTGCGTGCCGACGCCGGTCTTGCCCAACCGCCCGTAGACCGTGTGCGGCTTGCCGAAGATCAGCAGCTCGGAGCCGAGCGCCGCATCGCGCGCCGCCCCCAGGATGACGTCGCCCTGCCTCATGTCGCGATTGATCTTCTCGACCAGCCAGGGGCGCACCGTGAAGTCCAGCGCGGGGTCGAAACCGATGAGATCGACCGAATCGTGGTGGCTGCCGATGCCCGAATGCTCGACCCTCGCGATCTTCTGTGGCGCGGCGCGGCCCACGCTGGCGATGCCCGCCTTGGCGAACAGGTCCCGGTCGAGCACGAGGTCGGTGGGCTCGACGGTGAGCAGCGCGGCGGTGATGTTGGTCAGCGCGCCCTCGGGCACCACCATCATGTCGGCACCCAGCCGCGTGAATCCGACAGCCATGCTGCTGTCGATGCTGCGCATCAGGGTCGCGCCGGTGAACACGACCCCGCTGGCCACGGCGACCGCCATGATCAGCAGGAGGCTGCGCGCCTTGCGACGCCCGAGATTCTGCAGCGCCAGGCTGGCGAGCAGCCTCAAAGCGTACAGGACCGCGTGTGCTTCATGTGCTCCAGCCTGGTCGGGATGATCACGCAGTCATGATGCCCGCCGTTGCTCGGCAGGATGCCGATCAGCGTGTCGGTGGAGGTATCGATGACCGAGATGCCGCTCGACTGGCGCTGGAAGCCGCTGAACGGCGTCAGCACGTACTTGCCGTCGTAGGTGATGGCGGGGGTCTGCAGGTCGGGCCCGATGCCCTGGATCTCCTTCTGGATGGTCCAGGTCCTGGTATCGATCACCATGATGCCGCTATAGGCCGGCGACGGGTGCAGGATGGACAGGTAGAGCTTCGAACTGTCCAGCGAGAACACCATGTGGAACGGGTTGGGATACTTGCCGCGCCACAGCGGATCCTCGACATGCGCCACCTTGCGCCATTTGGTCGGATCGGGATCGCTGCAGGAGAAGATCGAGCAGTTGTTTTCCCGCAGGTTGTTCATCATCACGAGGAACCGGCCGTCGGGCGAGAAGCCGATCTCGTGGCCCGGCGAGTGGATCTTGTCGAACACGACCTGCCACGTGTCCTTGTCGATCTGCTCGACCTTGTACTGGTCCTGCGAGTCCTTGTTGAACTGCAGGAAGGCGGCCGGCTCGAAGTTCTTCTCCGGATCGAGGATGCAGATGCCGCCGCACAGGCGCACGACCGTCGCGGCCCAGCGGCCTTCGGGATGCCAGATCGTGCCGTCGGCGCCGGTGAGCGTCAGCGGCGCCTCGCCGGGCAGCGAGCCCTCCTCGACGAACAGCTCGCCCATCGGCACCATTTCCCAGTCGATCTTGTTGCCCTTGGTGCCACGGTAATTGTACAGGCCGGTCTTCTCGTCGGGATAGATCTTCTTGATGGTGAGCGTGCCGCCCTTGATCCAGGCCTCGCGCAGCTCCGGCACGTTCGGCGTCCAGTCGAAACGCAGCGCCGCCTTCACCTTCGAGGTGGTGCGATCGAAGCAGGCGGCGATGTCCTTCTGCCCATCGGTCACGAAGTAGGATTGCGCGTCCTTCGGGTTGACCGTGACGTGCACGCCAAGTCCCAGACCGGTCGTCTCCGACACGTTCTCGATCATCTGCATCTGCGTGCCGTCGTAGCGCACGCGGTAGATGTTGGTGCCGCCCGGCACGTTCTCCGCCGTGACGTTGGTGGGAATGCCGTAGATCAGCGAGTTCTGCCCGCCCTGGGTCGAGTTCACGAATTCGAAGCCGTGTGTGGGATCGGAGCTCGGGAAGGCGCAGAGATGATGGCTGATCGGATTGTAGTCGCCGTAGTTCCAGTACCAGATCGAACCCAGCACGCGATTGGAGTTGAGATCGATCGCATAGGTGCCGCCGCCCATCTTGGTCGGCAGCAGCGCCACCCAGTTGCCGAGGCTCTGGCCCCTGATGTCGGCGCGCGAATCGACGACTTCGCGGGTGATCGGCGACTGTTGCGGCCCGTTGCCGGCCGCGCGGATGACGCCGTTGTCGGAGGAGGAGCCGCCGTTCATCGCGCTGTAGCCCAGCACCGCAACCTCGGCGGCGGCGGCGGTGCCGACGGCGACGTTCAGCATGGTGCGCCGGCTGACCTTGGTCTTGACCTTGGGCCTCGCCGCCTCTTCGCGCGCCTTGCGCGTCGCCTGCTCGTGCTTGGCGACGAGATAGGCCTGGAACTCCTCGCGGTCCTTCGCGAGGACCTCCTCGTTGCGCTTGAGGAATTCGTCGATCGGACTCTTCGCCGCCGGGAGGTTCGCTTGCGTACCTTCTGGAAGCGGGGCGATGAGAGGCGGGACGCTAGCGTCCTGTGCCACCGTGGCGGTCGGCGATTCTCGGGTGGGCTCAGTCATCGGCTGCACTCCCCTTTTTTTGAGGCACGAAGTCTAACCACGAGTCCTCCGAAAACACATTCGCAAATTTGCAGTCGAGGTCGCTGATTTCGCCGAGCGTTGCGGGTAGGCTCGCGACGAAGGAGACCTTCGATGGATTACGCCGTCATCATCAGCGCCATCGTGCTCGGCCTTTCCGTGCTCGCCACGGCGGCGAAGTTCCTCGACTGGTTCATCCATTCCGATCCCAGGACGATGGTGCGCACGCTGCGATGGATGGCGCTGCTGCTCGTGATCGTCGCCATTCCGCTGCTCGTGATGATGATCATGCGCGAGCAATATGCCGGCGCGATGCTGCTCGGCGCCGCGATGATCCTGGTGCCGACGTTCCTGAAATGGCGCGCGATCCTCGTCCCGCTGCGCGCGGTATTCGCGCAGTTCCGCGGAAAGCCGCAGCCGTTCGAAATGCCGCCGGTGTGGCAAGACCCGGCACCGCCCGACCCGCGTGCGCTGCAGCATGCCGCGGCGCTTCTCGAAGCCTATCTCAAGCACACGACGCCGATTGCTTCAACGCAACGGCACATACCTGCCCCGTCAGATGCAGAGGGTGACGAGGGCATGACGCTCAGGGAAGCGCTCGACGTGCTCGGCCTCGCCGAGGGCGCCGATCTCGCCAGCGTCCACGCCGCGCATCGTCGCCTGATGCGCGGCGCCGACCCCGATGGCGGCGGCTCGCCCTATCTCGCCGCCAGGATCGACGAGGCGCGCGATGTGCTGGTCGGCGTCCTGCGCTCGCGGGCCCGCCCTGCCGGCACCCAGGCGTCGGGCCGGCCCAGGCTGCTCAAAGGGTAAACCCCGGCCTCGGGGCCTCAGTCCTTTCGGGTTCCGCCCTGGCGCGAAGCGTTCCTATATAGGAAGCGCCATCGCCCTTCCCGGAGCCCGCCATGTCCGTCGACGCCCCCATGACCGCCGCCTACGATCGCACCAACGTGTTTGCCCGCATCCTGCGCGGCGAACTGCCCTGCAAGAAGGTGCATGAGGACCAGTTCGCGCTGGCCTTCCACGACATCGCACCCCTGGCGCCGGTACACGTGCTGGTGATCCCGAAGGGCGAATACATCAGCCAGGCCGATTTCGGCGCCAAGGCGACGCCCGAGGAGATCGTCGGCTTCTGGCGGGCCGTGTCGAAGGTCGCGCGCGATCTCGGCCTCGATCCGGAAGGCTATCGCATCGTGGCCAATCACGGACCCAATGGCGGGCAGCTGGTGTTCCATTTCCATGTCCACATCTTCGGCGGCCGCACCATGAGCCATGCAATGGGCAGCATGCCCAGCCCGGACAAGGAAGGTTGATCAGACGCCGCCTCGTGCTGGCGGCCGGCGCGCTCGCGCCCGCGGCCGCATGGGCGCAGAAGCCGCCGCAACGGTCGCTCACGGAAAGCGGCTGGTACGCGAAGGGCAGGACCAAGGAGCGGGCCGTGCGCTTCGCCGGACACGGCGACGGCGTCACTCTGGCCGGGACCCTGCTGATGCCGCTCTTCAGCGAGATCCAGTACGTGCCGGGCATCGTGCTGGTCGCCGGCAGCGGGCCGACCGACCGCGACGGCAACAATCCGCTGGCGCCCGAGCGCATCGACCTGCTCAAGGAGATCGCCGAGCTGCTGGCGCGCAACGGCATCGCCTCGCTGCGCTACGACAAGCGCGGGATCGGCCAGTCGACACCGCGGCCGCGCGGATCGCTCGAAGCGCAGGAAGCCTTCTTCGCCTGGGACAATTTCGTGGGCGACGTCGAGGCCGCGCATGCCGAGTTGCTGCGCCACGACGAGATCAAGCCCTATGCCACCGCCCTGCTGGGCCACAGCGAGGGCGGGTTGCTGGCCCTGGCCGCGAGCGGGACTCTCGCGGCGAAGAAGAAGCTGCACGCGCTGGTGCTGGCGGCGACGCCGGGCCGCCGGCTCGACGTGATCCTGCGCGAGCAGATCGCGCGCAATGCGCCGCCGTCGCTGCGCCTGCCGACCGACCGCGCCATCGCCGCCATCCTCGAGACCGGGCACGTGCCCACCAACCTGCCGCCCGAGCTGCAACTCCTGTTCCCGCTCTATGCCGGGCCGTTCCTGCAGAAGCTCCTGTCGTTCGACCCCGCATCCGTGCTCGCGGAGAGCCGCACCGCCTGCCTGCTGGTGCAGGGCGGCGCCGACCGCCAGGTCGTGCCGATGCAGGACGTGCAGCCGCTGATCGATGCGCTGCGCGACCGCGGCGTGTCGGGGGAAGCCGTCGTGATCCCGCAGGTCAGTCACAATCTGAAGGCCGTGACCGGTCCGCTCGATGCGGGCTTCGGCGGACCTCTGTCGCCCGCCGTCGCGGAGGCCCTGCTGAAATGGCTGGTGCCGGCGCTGGGCGCTTGATCGCATGCCACGGCCGGCCGATCATCACGGCAAGGATGGAGAGCAGCATGGACGTGACAGTGCGCCCGGTGACCGACGCCGTCGGAGCGGAGATTCTCGGCGTCGACCTTCGCAACTTCAGTGACGAGGAGTTCGCCGCGATCGAGCGCGCCTGGTACGCGCATTCGATGATCCTGCTGCGTGGGCAGCAGCTCACCGACGATCATCTGCTGGCCTTCAGCCGGCGCTTCGGCGAACTCGACCCGCCGCCCAACCAGGAGCGCGGCCGCATCAGCCCGCCGGGCTATCCCGACATCTATGTCGTGTCGAACGTGCTCGATGCGAAGGGCGACCCGATCGGCGCGCTGGGCGACGGCGAGGCGGTCTGGCACACCGACATGAGCTATCTCGACGTGCCGCCCGACGCCTCGATGCTCTATTCGCTGGAGATCCCGCCCAGCGGCGGCAACACCTGGTTCACCAGCATGCAGGCCGCCTGTGACGCTCTTCCTCCGGCGCTGCGCGCGAAGATCGAAGGCCGCCGGGTGAAGCATGACGGCACCTACAATTCCGGCGGCTATCTGAGGAAGGGCGTGACCCCGACCGACGATCCCATGGTCGCGCCGGGCGCCTGGCATCCGGCGATCCTGCGCCATCCGGTCAACGGCCGCGCCACGCTCTATCTCGGCCGCCGCCGCAACTCCTTCGTCGAGGGCTACACGAAGGAGGAATCCGACGCGCTGCTGGAAGAGCTGTGGGCGCATGTCACGCAGCCGCGCTTCATCTACCAGCATGTCTGGAAGGTCGGCGACCTGGTGATGTGGGACAATCGCTCGACCATGCATCGCCGCGACCCGTTCGACAAGGCGGCGCGCCGCATCATGCATCGCACGCAGATCAAGGGGACGACGAAGCCGATCGCCTTCGCGGCCTGAAAAGCAAAAAGACGACAAAATGAAGAAACGATCGGAGGAAACATGCGGCGGCAGAAGAAGTTCTATGCCTGGGGCTACGCCGACGAGGACCTGACGCCGGACGAGATCCGGCCGTGGGAGGCCGAGATCGCCCAGCGCTACGGTCTCTCCGGCTTCGACGTGAAGCCGCCGCCGAAGGCCGACGAGATCACCCTGCGCAAGAGCCGCGTCGAGGTGCCGTCGGCGCTGCAGGCGATGGTGCGCACCGACCACCTGACGCGGCTGGAGCACAGCTACGGCAAGGCGGGCTTCGACACGCTGCGCATGTTCATGCGCTCAGTCCCCAACCCGCCCGACGCGGTGGCCTTTCCCGAGACGGAAGAGGACATCGTGAAGGTGCTGGACTGGTGCGACCGCATCGGCGCCAAGGCGATCCCCTATGGCGGCGGCTCTTCGGTGGTGAAAGGCATCGAGCCCTCGGCCGCCTTCGACAGGGTCGTGACCATCTCGACGCGCCACATGGACAAGGTGCTGGAGGTCGATCCGGTGAGCCAGGCCGCGCGCATCCAGGGCGGCATCTACGGGCCGGCGATCGAGGACGCGCTGCGCGACACGCCGTTCACCATGCGCCACTACATGCAGGCCTATCGCTGCTCGACCCTGGGCGGCTGGATCGCCACGCGCTCGGGCGGCCACTACGCCACGCTCTACACCCATATCGACGACTTCGTGGAGAGCACGCGGGTCGTTACGCCGGAAGGCACGCTGGAGACGCGCCGCCTGCCCGGCTCCGGCGCCGGCCCCAGCCCCGACCGGATGTTCATCGGTTCCGAGGGCATCCTGGGCATCATCACCGAGGCCTGGGTGCGGCTGCGCAAGAAGCCGACCTTCCGCGCCTCCGCGAGCGTGCGCTTCCGCGACTTCTACGCGGGCGCCGATGCGGTGCGCGACATCACCCAGGCGGGCCTCTACCCCGCCAACTGCCGCCTGCTCGAGGCGCGCGAGGCGCTGCCCGGCATCCCATGGAGCAACGAGGAGGCCGTGCTGGTGCTGGCCTTCGAATCACCCGACCATCCGCTCGACGCCTGGATGAAGCGCGCGCTGGAGATCTGCGCCGCCCACGGCGGCGTCGCCGACCAGAGCGACGACGACGAGAACGCGCACCGCTCCGGCGCCGCCGGCGCATGGCGCAACAAGTTCATCCGCGCGCCGCACTACGGCGAGCACGCGGTGGCGCGCGGCATCCTCGGCTCGACCTTCGAGACCGCGATGACCTGGGAGCGCATGCGCGACTTCCACACCAAGATCACGAAGATCGCCCGGGACACGATCAAGGCGGTGACGGGCCGCGACGGCACGGTCACCTGCCGCTTCACCCACGTCTATCCCGACGGGCCCTGTCTCTATTTCACCTTCGGCGGCCTGTACGACCCGAAGAAAGACGCGCTCCAGCAGTTCATGGAGATCCTCTCGACCTGCACCGCCGCCACGGTGGAGCATGGCGGCACGACCACGCACCACCACGCGGTGGGCCGCTTCCACCGGCCGTTCTACGACAAGCAGCGGCCCGAGCTGTTCGCGCGCGCGCTGCGCGGCGCTAAGCGCGAGCTCGATCCGAAGGGGATAATGAATCCGGGCGTGCTGATCGATCCGTGAGAGAGCACGTCAAGGGAACGGGGCTGACCAGCCGTACGAACGTCAATCAAAAGCCCTTGGCTCAGGCGTCCATGTAGTCGGACTGCAATCCTACTCAACGAACAAGTCGTTGTGACGCCGCAACGCGTCCACTGAAGGAAAGTCTTCGATCGACGATGGATCCCGTACGCGTCGACCATGCAATGCATAGTATTCTCTGCCGTTCTCGAACTCTTCTCGGATGCGCTTGCTGACGATCAGCGTCTTGTCGGGAGTAATGGTGAGGTAGTGTTGGTCGAACAGTGCGTGCAAGTCGCGACGCAACAGCAATCCGTTGGAAGTCTCGTGAGTGCCCTTGTCCTTCACCGAAAGGATGTGGGCGGCTTCGAGCGCTGGCAGTGTCTTTTCTCCCGTTACCACGCATCTGCGCTCATAGGCTTGTATGACGCTAACCCGAAAGCCACCCTGCCCCAATCGAGGACGTACGAGCATCGGCTCTCCGAACATGGGCTTGGGTTCCGAGAAACCCTTGGCTATTGGCAGGGCCGCGCGCGACGTCAGACCTTCCCACAGATGCATCCCCTCGATTGTATCGGTTGAGTAACGCTTTCCGCCGACAGTGTTTATTGGCCAGTCTTCTGGCGGCGCAAACCAATGCTCTCGGGGAAAGAACACAGGCTGTGTGAGTATTCGATATCCGATCGTCCCCTGGTTATTTGGATTCAATCGAAAAATGGCCGCCCGAAACGCCTCGAAATCAGGTTGGCCGTTCTTCTGTTCAAATGAGGACCATGCGAGCTGCAGCGGCAGAAGGGCAGCCCTGGCGAACACCCCAAAGCCCGCTATCCGATTGATCGGCGACCTGAGACGAAAGACGAACAGTTCACCAGGCATCAAGGCGCTGAACTGTTGCTTGCCTCCGGGCTGCCAGTGGTTGACCTCATCAAGAGGCGGTTGCCGCGAAAGGAAATCAAACCAGGTCGGATCGGTGTTTGCTACGTAGAGTCGAATCAAGACTTCCACCAACAGGCGCTGAGCCGTCACGCTGGCAAAGTCTATTCACAGTTGCAGCGCCTCGCCACTCTTCACGCCGCCAGCATCGAGCGCGTCTGCGGGCGGCGGTAGCTCAGGGCCTCGGCGATGTGCAGGCGACGCACCGCGTCGGAACCGTCGAGGTCGGCCAGGGTGCGGGCGACCCTGAGGGTGCGATGCCAGGCGCGGGCCGACAGGCCGAGGCGTTCGGCGGCGCGGGCCAGCAGGGCGCGACCCTCGGCGTCGGGTTCGGCGATGGCGGTCAGCAGGGCGCCGTCGGTGTCGGCGTTGCAGCGCGGCTTGGACCAGTTGCGGGCGCGGTCGGCCAGGAGACCGGCGGCCGGGTCGGGTTCGACGGCCGTCAGCTTTCCCCTGGCATCGAGTTCGGCCAGCCGCTCGCGCTGGACGGTGCGGGCGGCGGCAACGCGGGCGGCGATGTCGGCGGAGCTTTCGGCCGGCGGCGGCAAAGCGAGATCGGCGGCCGCGACAGCGGGCACGTCGATGGTGAGGTCGATGCGGTCGAGCAACGGGCCGGAGAGCTTGGCCTGATAGTCGGCGCCGCAGCGCGGGCCGCGGGCGCAGGAGCGGGTCGGGTCCATGAGGTGGCCGCAACGGCAGGGGTTCATGGCGGCGACGAGCTGGAAGCGTGCCGGATAGGTGACGTGGGCGTTGGCGCGCGCCACCGTCACCCGGCCGGTCTCCAGCGGCTGGCGCAGGGCCTCCAGGGTGGCGCGGTTGAACTCCGGCAGCTCGTCGAGGAACAGCACGCCGTGATGGGCGAGCGACACCTCCCCAGGCTTGGGCCGCGCGCCGCCGCCGATCAGCGCCTGCAGGGTCGCCGAATGATGCGGATCGCGGAATGTGCGGCGGCGGCTGAGCTTTCCCTCGCCCAGGTCGCCGGCCAGCGAGCGCACCATCGAGGCTTCCAGCGCCTCTTCCGGATCGAGCGGCGGCAGCAGGCCGGGCAGGCGCGCGGCCAGCATCGACTTGCCCGAGCCCGGCGGGCCGATCATCAAGCATTGCGGCTCCATGGACCCTAACTTACATAGGCGGTCTCTGACAAGTGGGGCCGACCTCTGGCTAAGCGTCCGAAGGCTTATTCCTACACGCGCTTCTCAACTCCCGAGCAGTCCCATGGGGACAGCGCCCGGAGGCAGCTTAGCGCCGCCGAGGCATACGCCCGCCAGCACGACCTCGACCTCGACGACAGCCTCACCTTCCGCGACCTGGGCGTCTCCGCCTATCGCGGCCGCAACGCCGAAGACGGAAGGCTGGGGGACTTCCTTGTGGCTGTCCAGAAGGGTGCCGTCGCCAAGGGCTCCTATCTTCTAGTTGAAAACCTAGACCGCATCTCCCGGCAAACCGCCCGGAAGGCCCTGCGGACCCTCGAAAGCATCGTTGAAACAGGTGTTACTGTCGTCACACTTTCTGACGGCAAGGCGTACACCGTGGGGAGCCTAGATAGCGATCCTGTCTCGCTGCTAATGGCGATCCTTACCTTCGTTCGTGCTCATGAAGAGAGCGAGCTAAAAGGGCGACGGGTGCGGGCGGCATGGGACAACAAACGGCAGCGCGCGGTTACGGACGGCACTCCCCTGACAAAGCGCCTGCCGGGTTGGCTGACCACGGGCGCGAACGGCCGCCTGCGGATTGACCAGAAGCGAGCCGCCATCGTCCGACGAATATTCAAAATGACGCTGGACGGGGTAGGACAGCACAGCATTGCGGCCACGCTAAACCGGGAGAACGTAAAGGCGTTCAACGCCGAGCGGTGGCACAGAAGCTACGTGAAGAAGATACTTGAGAACCCTGCCGTCATGGGGCGCCTCATTGCCTATCGAGTGGAATGGGAGAACGGCCGAAAGGTCCGCAATCCCGCCGTCACTGTGGACAAGCACTTCCCTGCCGTTGTGAGCGTAGCGGACTGGACGCGCGTTCAGGAAATGCGAGACGTGGGTGCTTCGGGGGGCCGGTCACGCGCGGCACCTAGAACCGCAGCGCCACTTCAGAACATCCTCGCGGGGCTTGCACGGTGCCCGTTGTGTAGCGGCACGATGACCCGTGTGAGCAAGGGGCCTACGGGAGGCTCCCCCTATCTTGTGTGCGCGGCGGCGAAGGCTGGAGCGCGGTGCAAGTACCGAAGCGTCCGCATGGAAGACGTAGAGGCTTGCGTCATGCGAGAGATCGGATCGCTGCTCGCTGACGCCCCGTTAGGCGACCCCGATATCGATAGCCAGCTTCGCGCCATAGAAGACGAGCTAACCCTCGCGCGTGAGCGGGCGGAGAACGTCACGGCTGCCATCGCTGAGCGAGGCATGACGGGCGCTCTCGGGAGCCGCTTGAGACTGCTAGAGAAGGCCATCGGGCAACTTGAAACAAAGCAAGCCGCCACCCTCTCGAAGATCGAAGGCGCGCCGTTGCTAGTGATGCAAGTAGAGGCATTGCGGAAAGAGACGACCGCCGCAAAGCTGGACCGTCGGAAGGTGAACGCGCTCTTTCGGCAACTCCTTCGCGCGGTGGTCATCGACTACGCGACAGCCGATCTTGAATTTCAATGGAAGCACGGCGGCGTCTCGCGGGTTTCTTACGGGATGCCGCCAGCGAAGCCGCGAGCGGCGCGGGGGAGAGCTAGAGGATGATGACGGCAGATCATCTTGCGGAAGCCGATGAACGGCACGCGGAAGCGCAAGCGTTGACGAAGCCCGTCCTTGACTTGTACCTGGAACAGAAGCGGCTCGAAGAGGAAGCGACCCTCACGGGCATCCGCCGGGCGGCACGCGCCATAGAGAAAGCTCGGGAGGGCGAGCGGGAGGCGACCACCGCTGTTGGAAGCGCCATGGTGAAGAGGATCGTCGGCCCCATGACGGCGATGTTCCTCGGGGACCTGGAGAAGCGGGAAAAGGGCAAGGCCACGAAAGGCGGCTCGCTCCTCAAGGTGCTCCGCGACCTGGACCCGCACCTTCTCTGCGTCACCGCCTGCCGGGCCGCGTTGAACCGCACCATGAGCCGCCCGGAGAAGCTCGCGACCGTCGCCCGCCGGATCGGTGAGGCCATGGAGGACGAGCTTCGCTGGTATCGGTGGGAGCAACTGAACCGGGCTCAGGCCATCGCCGTTCGCCGCCGCGTCAACTCCTCGGGCTCCGCGCGCCAGCGCCGCAACGCCCTCGCCGGGTTCGCCCGCCGCTGGGAACAGCGCGCCCTCGCGGACGCCTGGTCGAGCTACCGCCTGATCGGCGTTGGGCTCCGGTTCGTCGACTACCTGGTGCGGCTCGAAGTCCTGGAGCAAACCAAGATCGCGACGCGCATCTCCCATGGGGCCTCCTAGACCCTAGGCTGTCCAGAGTCCCAGCGAGATCGGCCGCGGTCTTTCGCGAGACACCTAAGGGAATCGGATCTCCGCCCAAGATCGCCCTCACGCGATTTCGGGCATTCATAATCGGAATAACGGCATCCCTAGTTGAAACTCCATCAGACAGCGAGTGGACATCGCCTAGTTCGCGCGCCATCTCGTAAAAAGCGTACGCGTTCACTTTTTCCAAATCTGCCCCCATGCACGAGCTTACCTTCGGAGACAGTAGAGGTGGCGGTGTAAACAATCGAGTCCACAACCGACTCTTGTGGGTTTCCCTTCCGATTGTTCAATTGATGGCATCCGCGACTTGAAGCCGTGACGCAGAAAGCCGACTTCGATTGGAGGCTTGCTGCGTCGAACCACACAATCGACTTAGAACAACCCACTCATTGGTGAATCGTTTGGGAGTTGTATATTGCTCTGCGATCGTCTCGATCCCGCGCCGCCCCGACCCGTGCTAGGTTCCCGGCCACAACGCGGGAGAGTTTCGTGACGACCAAGCAGAAGATCGACGACCTCAATTTCACGCCGCCGGCGGCGATCACCGACCTCGCCGCCAAGGTGAAGGACTTCGTCAAAGACAAGATCATCCCCTACGAGACCGATCCGCGCTGGACAGCGCACGGGCCGACCGACGCGCTGCGGATCGAGATGAACGAGCTGGCCCGCGCGGCCGGCGTGTTCGCGCCGCAGGTGCCGAAGGAATATGGCGGTCAGGCGCTGAGCCAGGTCGGCCGCGCCCATGTCTTCGAGGCGGCGGGCTATTCGATCCTGGGGCCGACGGCGATCCACTGCGCTTCGCCCGACGAGGGCAACATCCACCTGCTCGACGTCGTGGCCCGGCCCGACCAGCGCGAGCATTTCCTGAAGCGCATGGCGACGGGCCAGATCCGCTCGATCTTCTGCATGACCGAGCCCGGCGGCGCCGGCTCCGACCCCAGCCTGATGACCACGACCGCGCGCCTCGAAGGCAACGAGTGGGTGATCAACGGCCGCAAGTGGCTGATCACCGGCGCTGACGGCGCGGGCTGCGCCATCATCATGGCCCGGAACGAGGGCGGGCCGATGGACGGCCACGCCACCATGTTCCTGGCCGACCTGCCCGATCCTGCGATCCGCCTCGAGCGCACGCTCGACACGATGGATTCCTCCTTCACCGGCGGCCATGGCGTGATCGAGATCAAGAACCTGCGGCTGCCGGCCGACGCGGTGCTGGGCGAGATCGGCAAGGGCTTCCGCTATGCCCAGGTCCGCCTCGCCCCGGCGCGACTCAGCCACTGCATGCGCTGGCTCGGGGCGGCGATGCGCGCGCAGGACATCGCCACGGAATACGCCCGCCATCGCATGGCCTTCGGCAAGACGCTGGGCGAGCACCAGGGCGTGTCGTTCATGCTGGCCGACAATCTGATGGACATGAACCAGGCGCGGCTGTCGATCTGGCACACCGCGTGGCTGCTCGACCAGGGCGAGCGCGCCTCGAACGAGAGCTCGATGTCCAAGGTGATCTGCTCGGAGGCCTACTTCCGCGTCGCCGATCGCTGCATGCAGATCCTGGGTGGGCTCGGCATCACGCGCGACACGGTGGTCGAACGCTTCTTCCGCGACTCGCGCGCCTTCCGCATCTACGATGGCCCGTCGGAGGTCCATCGCTGGGCGCTGGGCGCCCGCATCGTTTCGGGGAAGATGTAGGACGGAGAGCATGAGCGCGACGACTGAATCACTGGCAGCCCGTCGCGACCGCGCGTTCGGCGCCGGTGCGCCGCTCTTCTACAACACGCCGCTGCACATCGTGCGGGGCCAGGGGGTCGAGCTGTTCGACCCCGAGGGGCGACGCTACGTCGACATGTACAACAACGTGCCCTGCGTCGGTCACGCCAATCCCCACGTCGCCGAGGCGATGGCGCGCCAGCAGTCGACGCTGAACGTCCACAGCCGCTACCTGCACGAGGGCATCGTTTCCTTCGCCGAGCGGCTGGCGGCGCTGCACGGGCCCGAGATCGAGAGCGTGATCTTCTCCTGCTCCGGTACCGAGGCCAACGAGGTGGCGCTGCGCATGGCGCGCATGGCCACGGGGAAGGCCGGCATCGTCTGCACCAACGCCACCTATCACGGCAACAGCGAGGCGGTCGGCAAGATGACGCGCATCGGCAGCGGCCAGAACACCGGCGGCGACGTGCGGGCGATCCCCTTCCCCGAGATGCTGCGGCCGCTGGTGCCCGGCGCCAGCGAGGACGAACTCTGCGAGGCCTATCTCGACCGGCTGCGCCAGGTCATCCGCGGCTTCGAGGCGGACGGCACGGGCTTCGCCGGCCTCATCGTCTGCTCGATCTTCGCCAACGAGGGCCTGCCCGACGTGCCGCGCGGCTTCATGGCGCGCGCCACGGAGATCGTGCACGCGGCCGGCGGGCTGGTGATCGCCGACGAGGTGCAGGCCGGCTATTGCCGCAGCGGCGTCTGGTGGGGATACGACGTGCTGGGCTTCAGGCCCGACATTGTCGTCACCGGCAAGCCGATGGGCAACGGGCTGCCGCTGGCCGCCACCGCCGCGAGCCGCACGCTGGTCGAGACCTTCCGGGCCGCGACGCGCTACTTCAACACCTTCGCCTCGAGCCCGCTGCAGGCGGCGGTCGGCATGGCGGTGATCGACGTCATCGAGCGCGAAGGCCTCGCCGCGAACGTCGCGGCGGTGGGCGCCTTCCTGAAATCGGCGCTGGCCGAGCGCAAGGGCCGCTTCGCGTCGATCGCCGACGTGCGCGGCCACGGGCTGTTCATCGGCGTCGAGATCGCTAGCACCGATGCCGCGCGCGAGCCCGACATGGACAAGGCGGTCGACATCATCAACCGCCTCAAGGATCGCGGCTTCCTCACGAGCAATGCCGGCGCCTACAGGAACGTGGTGAAGATCCGGCCGCCGCTGGTCTTCACGCAGGCCCACGCGGAGGAGTTCCTCACCGCCTTCGATGCCACGATGTCGGACGTCGACGGCTGAACCCTCGATGGACGACGAGACCGTCGACCGGACCTTTGCACCGGCCGCGCGCGCGGCGCTGGCGGCCTTCCCGATCGAGGCGCAGGACCTGACCCTGGTGTCGCTGTCCGAGAACGTCACGTTCCGTGTCACTGACGGGCGCGACGGCCGGCCTTACGTCTTTCGCCTGCACCGGCCGGGCTATCACACGCTCGAGGAACTGGTTTCCGAGCGCGCCTGGATCCGGGCGCTGGCCAACGCGGGCATCGACGTCCCCGAGGCCGTGATGACGCGCGACGGCCGGGACTATGTCCCCGTGACGATCCCCGCGACCGGCGAGCGGCGCTATGCCGGCCTCGCGAGCTGGACCGAAGGCCGCCTGCTCTCCGATGTGCTGTCGGAAACCTCAGACCAGAAGCGCATCGAAGAGTCCTTCAAACAGCTGGGCGCCATCACCGCGGCGATGCATACCCAGGCCAGCGCCTGGCATCCGCCGCCGGGCTTCAAGCGCCACGCGCTCGACAGCGACGGGCTGATGGGCATGACCCCGCATTGGGGCGAGTTCTGGGAGCATCGCTCGCTTACGGCGGGCGAGCGCAGTCTCCTGCTCGACACGCGGCAGCGGATGCACGACATGCTCTCGCGGTTGAGCCGGGACCCGTCCGCCTACAGCGTGATCCATGCCGACCTGCATCCGGGCAACATCGTGGTCGACGGCGACCGGATGACCGTCATCGACTTCGACGATGCGGGCTTCGGCTGGCACCAGTACGACATCGCCACGGCGCTGACGCACTGGCAGACAAAACCGAACGCGGCCGAGATCGAGCGCGCGTTCCTCGCCGGCTATCGCGCCAGCCGCCCCGTCCCCGACGAAGCGCTGAGCCTGATCGCGGATTTCCGGCTGATTCGCTGGATGGCCACGATCGGCTGGTTCCACCAGCGTCCCGAGGTCAACCGCCCCTCGGCGATATTCGAGGAACGCAAGGCCTGGGTCCTCGACCAGTGCGCGGCGCTGCAGCGCCCATAGCGGTCGACGATCGCGGACCGACGTCGCGATCGCCATTCGGGCTTGACCCCCTGCCGTCCGCGGGCAACGCTTTTTCCAAACGGAAAGAGGGAGAAAGGGCCATGGCATATGACATTGTCATCCGTGCGGGCCGGATCGTGGACGGCACAGGCCGCGAACCCGTGCACGGCGATCTCGGTATCGAGAACGGCATCATCACCGCCGTCGGCAAGGTCGACGGGCGCGGGCGCCAGGAGATCGATGCCGAGGGACTGACCGTCACCCCGGGCTTCGTCGACATCCACACCCACCTCGATGCGCAGATCGGCTGGGATCCGGATTGCACGCCGGTGAGCTGGCACGGCGTGACGACGGCGCTGCTCGGCAACTGCGGCGTCACCTTTGCGCCGTGCAGGCCATCCGACAAGGAACTGCTCGCCGGCATGATGGAGACCGTCGAGGACATACCGCGCAACGCGATCCTCACCGGCCTGCCCTGGACCTGGGAGGATTATGGCGGCTACCTGAACACCATCGAGAAGCTGAAGCCCGGCATCAACATCGCAGGTCTCGTGGGCCATAGCGCCGTCCGTTTCTACGTCATGGGCGAGCGTGCCGTGGAGGAGCAGGCGACCGAAGACGAGCGGCGGCGCATGGCCGACGTCGTCGCGAGGTCGATCGACGGCGGCGCGGTGGGCTTTTCCACCAACCGCTTCGCGCCGCACAAGCTGCCGGACGGACGGTCGATCCCCGGGACGTTCGCCGATCCCGCCGAACTGGTCGAGATCGCCCGGGTGGTCGGTCCGCGCAACGCGGTGATGCAGGCCGTCGGGGCGGACATGGACGTGCTGAGGACCATAGCCGACACCGCGAACGGTCGGGTTCTGTGCAGCTACGGCTCGGGCGGCGGGGACAAGGCGCTGGCGGCCGAGCGGCGCGACGCGCTGGAAGAGCTGTGCACCGGACGGGACATCACGGCGATCACCCAGGTTCGCGGATCCGGCATGATCTTCGGCCTGCAGGCATCGCTGCCGGCCAAGGGCGCGACCTGGAGCCGGTTGCGCGGCCTGCCGCTGGCGGAGCGTCTTTCGGCGATCGGCGATCCGGCGATGCACGCGGCGCTGGTGGCCGAAGCGAAGAGTGCGGGATTCAGGGAGATTCTCGGCTATGCCATCGACAGGCTGTTCTATCTCGGCAACGGCCCGTCTCCCGACTACACGGCCGGCCAGGAGTTGAACCTGCTGGCGATGGCCGCGGCCCGAAAAGAGCACTGGTCCGAGACCTTCCTGCACCTGTCGCGGGAGACCGAGGGCCGTGCCCTGTTCAATCTGCGCATGTTCAATCCGGACCTCGACGCGCTCGCCCACATGTTCGCGAGCAGGAACTGCTTCCCCAGTCTCGGCGACGCCGGGGCGCACGTTTCGCAGATCATGGACGCCGGGTGGGCGACCTTCGTGCTGTCCTACTGGGTGCGCGAGAAGGGGTTCTTCACGATGGCGGAGGCCATCCGGCGGATCACCTCCGCTCCGGCGCGCGTGATCGGGCTCAAGGATCGGGGCGTTCTCGCCCCGGGCATGCGGGCGGACGTCAACGTGTTCGATGCCGACACGGTGATCGAGCGCCAGCCCGAACTGGTAAACGATTTTCCCGGTGGCGCGCCGCGATTTATCCAGCGTGCGACGGGGTACAAGGCAACGATCGTCAATGGCCAAATAAACGTGCGCGACGGGGTGCACACCGGCGTTCGCGCCGGCGCCGTGCTCCGCCATGCCTCGTGACGGCAAAGGCAGGACCGCAAGGACGCCTCACCACCTAGAGGCTGAGGGCCGGCTTACAATCGACGGCAATTGACAGCCCGAATGAAGTTCCGGCAGCCTGCGGTCAACAACGGGTCGGGAAAAACCTGGCCCAGCGACGTCTCGGGGAGGGACCGAACGGGTGAGATACATCGCCGCCATGCGCGCGCTCAATCGGCCTGAGCCGACGGTAACCGTCGAGCGGCGTCCCGATGGCGCGCTCGAAACCATAGATCCGCACGCGACCGTCGCAGGAGGAACGGGCTGATGCATGCCTACATCATCCGGCGGGTTCTGGCGCTGGTGCCGACCCTGATCTTCGCCAGCCTCATCGTCTTCGTCACCGTACGGATGATCCCGGGCGACGTGATCGACATGATGCTGTCGACCAACGACATCGGCGCGGACAAGAAGAGTCGCGAGCAGCTCGAATCGGCGCTCGGCCTCGATCAGCCGATGTGGAGCCAGTACTTCCGCTGGATCGGCGCCATCCTCTTCGAGGGCAGCCTGGGCCGGTCGCTTTGGCAGAACACCTCGGTGATGGAGGACATCCTCCACCGCCTGCCGCTCACCTTCGAACTGGGCGTGATGGCGCTGATCGTGGCGCTGATCGTCGGCATCCCGATCGGCGTCTATTCCGCCGTCGCCCAGGATACGATCGGCGACTACGTCACGCGTTCCTTCGCCATCCTCGCCCTGGCACTGCCCGGCTTCTGGGTCGGCACCCTCGTCATGGTCTTCCCGTCGATCTGGTGGGGCTGGTCGCCCGACGTGAAGCTGACGCCCTTCACCGAGGATCCCCTTCGCCAGATGGGGCAGATGCTCATCCCGGCGCTGATCCTGGGCAAGGCCTTCTCCGCCGTCGTGATGCGCCTCACGCGCACCATGATGCTCGAAGTGATGCGCCAGGACTACATCCGCACCGCGCTCGCCAAGGGCCTGGCGACCCGCACCACCATTCTGCGTCACGCATTGCGCAACGCGCTGATCCCGGTGGTCACCCTGGTCGGCCTGCAGGCGCCGGTACTGTTCGGCGGCGCGGTGATCCTGGAGCAGATCTTCGTCATTCCCGGCATGGGCCTGCTGCTGCTCGAGGCGGTCAGCCAGCGCGACTATCCGATCATCACCGGCGTGTTCCTGATCGTCGGTGTCGCCGTCGTGTTCATCAATCTGCTGGTCGACCTGAGCTACGGACTGCTCGATCCCAAGGTGAGGTACCGCTGATGGTCGCGATCACCGAGTCCGTCCGGCCCCCGCCGCCCGCACCGTCGGCAGGCTCCATGCGTTTCATCGCGCGCCTGTTCCGCGACAAGCCGCTCGGCGCGTTCGGGTTCGTCATCTGCGTCATCTTCCTGTTCTGCGGCCTCTTCGCCGACGT
Source organism: Reyranella sp. (assembly GCA_046296475.1). GTDB lineage: Bacteria > Pseudomonadota > Alphaproteobacteria > Reyranellales > Reyranellaceae > Reyranella. The sequence continues at coordinate 8,139 of JBKBLH010000032.1, read as the reverse complement.
ACTGGCACCTTATGGCTACAACCAGATCAGCCCCTTGAACCGGCTGAAGCCGCCCAGCGAGAAGTTCTGGTTCGGCACCGACAATCTCGGCCGGGACATGTTCTCGCGCTGCCTGTACGGCGCCCAGCTCTCGGTCATCATCGGCCTGTCGGCGGCGGCGCTGGCCACCGTGGTGTCGGTGTTCATCGGCATCGTGTCGGGCTATCTCGGCGGCAAGTTCGACATGGTGATGCAGCGCTTCGTCGACGCCTGGATGAGCTTCCCCGATCTCATCATCCTGATCGTGGTCGTCTCGGTGGTCGGGCCGGGCATGGGACCGGTCATCGTCATCCTGGGACTGCTCTACGGCATCGGCGGCAGCCGCATCATCCGCGGCGCGGTCCTGTCGGTGCGGGAGAATGCCTATGTCCATGCCGCGCAGTCGACCGGTGCGTCGCTGCCGCGCATCCTGTGGCGGCACATCCTGCCCAACGTGATGGCGCCGGTGATCGTGCTGTTCACCACCCGGGTGGGCGCCGTGATCCTGGCCGAGTCCGGCCTCGCCTTCCTCGGCCTCGGCGTACCACCGCCGGCGCCGACCTGGGGTGGCATGCTGTCGGGTTCGGGCCGCTCCTTCATGTATCTCGCCCCCTGGCTGGCGCTTGCCCCGGGGCTCTGCATCACGATCGTCGTGTACGCCATCAACGTCTTCGGCGATGCGCTGCGCGATCTGCTCGACCCGCGCATGCGCGGCAGCCGGTGAAGCCAGAAGAAGCAACGGGAGGAACGCGATGAAGAGACTCAAGGCAGCACTCATCCTGGGTGCGACCATGCTTGCGGCGGGACCTGTCCTCGCCAACGACGAAAAGCCCAAATACGGCGGCAGCGTCGAGATCGGGACGGTCTACGTGACGCTCTCGGCGCTATCGTGGGACGCGAACGACTTCAACTGGAAGCACAACCACGATACCGGGCTGGTCTACGAACAGCTGTTCGCCGCCGACCTCAGCAAGAGCGTCAAGGCCGGCGGCAAGCATCCCTTCATCGCCGACGCCTGGCTGCCGTCCGACGCCATGCGCGGCGAGCTGGCCGAGAGCTGGGAATGGAAGGAGAATCCCCTGCGCGTCGAGATCAAGCTGCGCAAGGGCATCATGTGGCCGGAGAAGGCCGGCGTCATGAAGAGCCGCGAGTTCGTGGCCGACGACGTGCTGTACGCCTATACGCGGCTCGACAGCAGCCCGCGCAAGATCAAGGGCTACTTCGACCACATCGCCAAGGCACATGCGCCCGACAAGCATACCGTGGTCTTCGAGTTCAAGGACTACTTCGCCGAGTGGGACTACCGCTTCGGCTACGGCTACTTCTCGGGAATCTACCCCCGCGAGGTCGTCGAGGCCGGCGCCAGCAACTGGAAGAACGTCACGGGCACCGGACCCTACATGCTGACCGACTTCGTTTCGGGCAACTCCAACGTCTACACCAAGAATCCGGACTACTGGGACAAGGACAAGATCGGCGGCCAGGAATACAAACTGCCGTTCATCGACAAGATCACCTATCGCACCATCAAGGACGAGGCGACGTTCATCACCGCCCTGCGCACCGGCAAGCTCGACATCCTCGAGGCCATCCGCTGGCAGAACGTCGATTCGCTGAAGAAGAGCGCACCGCAGCTCAAGTGGAACCGCTGGCTGAACATGAGCGGCACGTTCCTGTCGTTCCGCCAGGACGTCGACAGCCCGTTCAAGGACATCCGCGTGCGCCGCGCCATGAACATGGCGGTGAACAAGGAGGAGATCGTCAAGGCCTACTACAACGGCAACGCCGAACTCTTCGCCTATCCCATGCACCCCGACTATATTGGCTACTTCCAGCCGCTGAAGGAAATGCCGGCGTCGGTGCAGGAGTTGTTCAAGTACGATCCGGCCAAGGCCAAGAAGCTGCTGGCCGAGGCGGGGCACCCGAAGGGCTTCACCTTCAAGGTCCAGGTCTGCTCCTGCAGCCCCGATCACATGGACCTGCTGCCGCTGATCGCCGCCTACCTCGAGCAGGTTGGCGTGAAGATGGAAATCCAGCCGATGGAGTATGGCGCCTTCCTGAGCGCCATGACTTCCCGAACCATGACCGTTGGCTACATGATGAACAACGGCCACACCAATCCGACGACGACCATCCGCAAGAGCTTCACCACGGGGCAGCAGTGGAATCCGTCGGGCTGGTCCGACCCCAAGTACGATGCCAAGATGGACGAGGTCTACCGGACCAAGGACGAGGCCACGCGCATCAAGATGCTGCGCGAGATGACGGTCGAGATCCTCGACCTCGCGCCCTACATCTGGCTGCCGACGCCCTACGTCTATACGGCGTGGTGGCCGTGGGTGAAGAACTACGCTGGCGAACTGCGCGCCGGCTCGGTCCGGCCGGGTCCGATCTACGCCCGCATGTGGGTCGACCAGGAGATGAAGAAGAAGATGGGGCACTGAGCGTGGCCCATACCGTACCGGGGCGCGCCTGATGGGCGCGCCCCTGCTCAGCGTCCGTGGTCTGTCGACCGAGTTCCGCACCGAGCGCGGCACCGTCAAGGCGGTCGACGATGTTTCCTTCGATCTGGCGGCGGGCGAGACGCTCGCCATCGTCGGCGAGTCGGGCTCGGGAAAAAGCGTTACGGCGATGTCGATCCTGCGGCTGATTCCCGATCCGCCGGGCCGCATCCTGGCCGGCGAGGTCGTGTTCGACGGCCGCGATCTCCTGAAGCTCGAGGATCACGAGATCCGGTCGATCCGCGGCAACCGCATCGCGATGATCTTCCAGGAGCCGATGAGCTCGCTCAACCCCTCGCTCACCATCGGCCTGCAGATCGCCGAGCCGATCAACCTGCACCGCAAGACACCCTGGGCCGCCGCCATGGACATGGCGGCCGAATTGCTGGCCCGCGTTCGCCTGCCCGATGCCAAGAGTCGGCTCAAATCCTACCCGCACCAGTTCTCCGGCGGCATGCGCCAGAGGGCGATGATCGCCATGGCGCTAGCCTGCCAGCCGCAGCTCATCATCGCCGACGAGCCGACCACGGCGCTCGACGTCACGGTGCAGGCGCAGATTCTGGCGCTGCTGAAGGAGGTGACGCGGGCGGTGAACTCGGCGCTGATCCTCATCACCCACGATCTGGGCGTCGTTGCACGCTATGCCGACCGCGTCTGCGTGATGTACGGCGGGCGCATCGTCGAATCGGGACCGGCGCGCGAGATCTATGCCCGCCCCCGGCACCCCTACACGATCGGCCTGATGGCCTCGGTGCCGCGGCTCGACCAGGTGGCGGGCTCCCGCCTCATGCCGATCGAGGGCCAGCCGCCCAACCTTGCCAATCTGCCGCCGGGCTGCGCCTTCGCACCACGGTGCCGCCACGCGACCGATCTGTGCCAGAAGGAGCGGCCCGTCCTGGCCAGGAGCGGTCCCGAACACCATTCAGCGTGCCATTACCATGACCGACTCAAGCCCTGACCACGTCCTCGAGGTGCGCGACCTCAAGGTCCACTTCCCGTTGATGGCCGGTGCCATCATGCGCCGCCAGGTCGGCAGCGTGAAAGCGGTCGACGGCGTGTCGTTCGACGTGCGGCGCGGCGAGACGCTGGGCCTCGTCGGCGAATCGGGTTGTGGCAAGAGTACGACCGGTCTGGCTGTCCTGAAGATGCTCGACATCACCTCGGGGCAGGTGATCTTCGAGGGCGAGGACATCTCCGGCCACGACCGCGCCCGGATGCGGCCGATCCGGCGGCGCATGCAGATGGTCTATCAGGATCCGTTCGGTTCTCTCAATCCGCGCATGAAGGTGGCCGAGATCGTCGGCGAGCCGCTCGAAGTGCACGGCATGGCAGGCGATCGCGCCGCCTATCGCAACCGTGTCGCCGGGCTGCTCGACATGGTCGGGCTGCTGCCCGACATGGCCGACCGCTACCCGCATGAATTCTCCGGCGGCCAGCGGCAGCGCATCGGCATCGCCCGCGCGCTGGCGCTCGAGCCGACGCTGATCATCTGCGATGAGCCCGTGTCGGCGCTCGACGTGTCGATCCAGGCGCAGGTCGTGAACCTGTTCCAGGACCTGCAGGAGCAGCTCGGTCTCACCTACATCTTCATCGCCCACGATCTGGCGGTGGTGCGCCACATCAGCCACCGCATCGCCGTGATGTACCTCGGCCGGATCGTCGAGATCGCCTCGAGCGCCGAACTCTACAGGGAGCCGCTGCACCCCTATACGCAGGCCCTGCTGGCAGCCATACCCATCCCCGATCCCGAGGTCGAGGCGAGCCGGCCGCAGCAGATCATCACCGGCGAAGTGCCGTCGGCCATGCGCCCGCCGCCGGGGTGCCGCTTCCATACTCGTTGCCCCCGGGCCATGGACGTGTGCAAGAACGTCGATCCCCCGATGCGGGAAATGGGCGGCGGCCGGGCCGTGGCCTGCCACCTGTACGACTGAGGGAATCGGCCGCTCAGGAGCCTTGCAGCAGCTTCTTCAAGGCGGTGGCGATCAGCTCCGAGGTGAAGGCCGACGGATGCCCGTCGTGCGGGATCATCAGTTTCCCGACGTCCTGGCCGTAGGTCGCCGACGATTCGCTGAACATCGGGGCGCCGAGCTTGCGCAGTCGTGCGAGTGTCTCGACGAGCAACGGCTGCTCCACCTTCGAATCGCCGTAGCGATGGCGCGTCTGCTCGTCGGGCCAGGAATAGACGATGACGAGGGGGGCACCGAACTTTTCGCGCGCGTCGGCCTGCAGCTTCGCCATCATGGCGAGAAAGAGTTCGATCTGCTCCTGCTGGCGCTGACGCTGGCCGATCGCCTCGACGAAGGCGAAATGCTGCCCGAGCAGGTAGCGGAGGCCGGCGACGGGATCGCGCCAGCGATGTTCGTTGAACGTGCCGGTGTACTTCAGCCTGCCGTTCTCGAGCACGTAGCGCGGCGAGGAGCCGAGCCAGGAACCGTCACCCGTTACCCGCTGCAGGTGCGCCGGGATGATCCAGGTCACAACGGCCTTCACCTTGCGGTCGGCGTAGCGGTCGAGGAGACCGGCCTCGAAGGCGCGCACGAGGTGGTTGGGTCCGTAGCCCGGCACGCCGAGATTGACGCTGCGGGCGGCCGGCGCATTCAGTTTCGTGAACTGCGAGGGCATCGTCTCGTCGTCGCGCAGCCCCTGCCCGAAGATGAACGAATCGCCGAGGAACAGGTAGGTGTCCGACGCGTCCGGCGCCGGCGGCGTCACCCGCGCCGCGGCGGAATCAAAATGATAGGTCTGACGATAGATCAGCTCGGAACCCCAGGTGGCCGTGGCCACGACTTCGCTGTCGGGCTTCGGCCGGAAGCCCAGGATCGGGTCGGGCGGCGGCCACCATTGGGGAATCGTGCGGGTCACGACCCCCATGTTCATGGCCTTCGGCGAGAGCAGGCCGGCGAAGAGGTCGAGAGCGACGAGGCTGAGCGCCAGCGCGGTCGCGAGAAGCGCGCCGCTGCGCCAGCGGTTGCCATGCAATGTGACGACGCCCACGATGCCCAGCAGGGCGGCGGCGACGCAGGCCCAGAGGGCCGACTGCAGCCCGAGTCCGACCGCGAGGATCACGAGGAGGAAGGCGCCCACCAGCCAGAAATTGCGAAACCTGCCGGCCATTGACCTGAAAGCCTTCTCCCCGGATAGGCTGGGTGTAGGCGTTCGAAAGGAAAAACTCAATGAGCGGACAGTTGCCGCTGAAGGGCCTGCGGGTCCTCGACTTGGCCAGCTTCATCGCCGGGCCCGTCGCCTCGACGGTGATGGGCGACTACGGCGCCGAGGTCATCAAGATCGAACCGCCCGGCGAGGGCGACCCCCAGCGCAAGCTCGGCCAGGCCCATTCGATTCCGCAGCATCCGGTCAACTTCTGCTGGCACATGACCAACCGCAACAAGCGCTCGGTCGTGCTCGACCTCAAGAACCCGCTGGGGCGCGAAGCGTTCGACCGGCTGGTCGCGACCGCCGACGTCATGGTGGTGAACTTCCCGCTCAAGGTCCGGGAGCGGCTGCGCATGCGCTATGCCGACGTGAAGCCCGCCAACCCGCGCCTGATCTACGCCTCCATGACTGGCTACGGCGAGCAGGGTCCGGACGCCGAGCAGCCCGGCTTCGACTCGACGGCCTTCTTCGCCCGCTCCGGCCTGCTCGACGCGCTCACCTACGAGGGCGGCCCGCCGGCCTTCTCGCTGCCCGCCCAGGGCGACCAGATGGCCGGCATGAACCTGTTCGCCGCGATTGCGATGGCGCTGCTGCATCGCGAGCGCACCGGCGAGGGCAGCGAGGTCGGCACCTCGCTGCATGCGAGCGGTCTGTGGTCGAACGCGATCCTGGCGCAGGGCGCGCTGCTCGGCGCCTATGTCGCGCCGCGTCCGCCGCGCACCAAGCCGCGTAGCGCGCTGGCCAACCAGTACCGCACCTCCGACGGCCGCTGGATCCAGCTCACCATCGTGCGCGAGGACAAGCTCTGGCCCGAACTCTGCCAGGCGCTGGACCGCACCGACCTGCTGGACGATCCGCGTTTCGAGACGACCGAGAAGCGGCGCGCCCATGCCACCGAGCTGGCGGCGATCCTCGATCCCGTCTTCGCCGGCCGCCCGTGGCCCGAATGGAAGGAACGCCTGCGCCGCCACGAGATCACCTTCGGCTTGCTCGGCATTCTGCGCGACGTGCCGGACGACGAGCAGGCCGTAGCCAATGGCGCGGTCGTGCCGACCCGCCAGGACGACATGCCGCGTTCGATCTCGGCCCCGATCCGGATGTCGTTCGCCGCCGAACCGGTGGCGCCGGGGGCGGGACCGGACCACGGCGCCCACACCGACGAGGTGCTGCGCGAACTGGGCTACGGCGCCGCCGAACTCGACAGGCTGCGAGCAGCCGGTGCCTTCGGCTGACCCAGGCAGACCGGTCAGGATTCCGGAATCGTGCGGTCGATCTGCCAGGTGACGCCGGTAACGGTGGGATCGAGGCTGAGGCGGCCGACGATCTGCTCGAGCGCCGCGTCGTTGCGCTTGGCGGCGACGGCCTGCGCCGTCACCGTGACCTTCGACGTGTCGTCGATGTCTTCGCTGTCGAGCCGGCGCAGGCCGAGACCGGACTGGGCCAGCGCGTTCAGCAGCAGAGACCGCATCTGCGCCTCCTCGGCGCCGCGGCAGATCACTTCCACGGTGTAGTGCGTCTCGGCGTTGCTGCTGGTCAAGAGGCGGCTGTTCACGCGCCGGATGAGCGGCCGCAGGATGAGGTTGGTCGCGATGATCATGCCGGCCGCCAGCAGCGCCGGCCCGCCATGGCCCGCGCCCGCCATCGTGCCGACCATCGCCGAGCACCACAGCGTCGCCGCCGTATTGAGGCCGTGCACATTCACGCCCTCGCGCAGGATGACGCCCGCCCCCAGAAAGCCGATCCCGGTCACGACCTGCGCCGCCACGCGCGTCGGATCGCCGGCGCCGACCAGCCCGGAGAAGGCGACGAATCCCGCGGCACCCAGCGCCACCAGCGCGTTGGTGCGCAGGCCCGCCATCTTCTGGTTCCACTGGCGCTCGAAGCCGATGGCCGAGCCCAGCAGCAGCGCCACGCCGAGGCGAAGTGCCGTCTCTCCCAGCTCGAGCAGGTCGAAATGCATCGCTCGTCTTTCCTCCACTGCCAGCGCCCGACACCTCCTCTAGGCGTCGGGGTGTTGCGGTTTCGTGAAGGATGGGACGGCGAGAGCGTGCTCCGGCCTGCCCGGTGCTTCAGTAGATCGACGGCTCCGCGACCGGCTTGCCGAATGCCGTCTCGAGGAAATCGAAGTCGCAGCCCTCGTTGGCCTGCCTGATGTGCCTGGTGAACATCCAGCCATAGCCGCGCTCGTAGCGCGGCTCTGGCTTTTTCCAGGCCGCGCGGCGCTTCGCCAGTTCCTCGTCGGAGACGTTCATGTCGATCGTGCGCCTGTCGACGTCGAGCGAGATCATGTCGCCGGTCTTCACCAAAGCGAGCGGCCCGCCGATATAGGATTCCGGCGAGACGTGCAGGATGCAGGCGCCGTAGCTGGTGCCGCTCATGCGGCTGTCGGAGATCCGCACCATGTCGCGCACGCCCTGCTTCACCAGCTTCGTCGGGATCGGCAGCATGCCCCATTCCGGCATGCCCG
>JBKBLH010000031.1:0-50500 GCA_046296475.1 Reyranella sp. | reverse complement strand
GACCAAGCGTCTCGGCCTCGCCTGACCTCACCCAATACATAGCCTCCAGGCAGATCCTGCCTTCGAGCACCCTGCTCTCTGCATTCAACTACCGCCGAAGACCCATAACTTCACAACCTCTGGAGTTGCGCGCTCCAATAAAAGATCGGTGCGCTTAGTTCAGCGCGAACGGGAAATACTTGTCGTTGATCTTCTTGTAGGTGCCGTCGGCCATCATCTCGCCGAACGCCTTGTTGAGCGCGTCGCGCAGCTTGGCGTCTTCCTTGCGCAGGCCGGCGGCAACGCCGACGCCGAGCGTCTGCGTGTCCTTGATGTCCTGGCCGACCAGTTCGCAGCAACTGCCTTCGGGCTTGCGGCTCCACAGCCAGAGTTGTGCCTTGTCGCCGAACACGGCATCGATCTCGTCGTTGGCCAGGGCGGTCAACGCTTCCTGGATAGAGGCATAGCGCTTGAGCTGGGCGGAGCGGCGGAAGCTCTTGTCGGCCCAGTCGGCATGCATCGAATCCTTCTGGATGCCGATGCGCTTGTTGCGCAGGAGCGAGGGCGGCCCGTCATAGGGGGCGCCCTTGGGGGCGATGAAAGCGCCGGGCGAGAGATAGTAGCGGCGCGACAGGCCCATGCGCTGGCGCCGTTCGCGCGTCACTTCCATCGACGACATGATGACGTCGAACTTCTTGTCGAGCAGGCCGGGGACGAGTTCGTCCCACTTGAGCGCAATGAATTCGCACTCCGCCTTGATGCGCTGGCAGGCCTCCTGCGCCAGCTCCATCTCGAATCCGGCCGGCAGGCCCTTGCGGTCGAGATAGTTGAACGGCGGGAAGGCGCCTTCGGTGGCGATGGTGATCCTGAAGGCGGGTGGCGTGAAGGGTGACTTCGGCCCCGGCTTGGCGGCCGGTGCGGCCGTGGGTTTGGCCGGCGGCTTCTGCGGCGGCTGTTGCTGCTGCGCCACGGCCGCGCTCGATAGAGCCAGCAGCGCCGCGAGGATGGGCAGGAGCTTCATGCGACCAGCCGCTCCAGCAGCGCGTTGAGACGCTGCCGCCCTTCGGGCGTCGCGCGCAGGCGCGTGCTGTCGACTTCGAGGAAGCCCGCGCGCACCAGCGGGTCGAGCCGTGCGGCGTCGATCGCTTCGACGGGGTCGACACAAGTGACGGACGCAAAGGTGGCGCGGTCGATGCCGTCGGCCAGCCTCAGTCCCATCATCAACGCCTCCTCCACCATGTCCCGCCCCTCGATCGTCGAGGTTTCCGCCGTGCCGTGGCCCGTGCGCTCGACGAACTCGAGCCAGGCTTCCGGGCCGCTCGACCGGCGGGTCGCCTTCTTGGTCGCTCCGACGGCGAAGCGGCCATGGGCGCCCGGCCCGACACCGACGTAATCCTGATACCGCCAATAGATCAAATTATGGCGGCAGGCGGCACCAGGGCGCGCATGGTTGGAAATCTCGTAGGCGGGCAGGCCGGCGCGTTCGAGCCGTGCCTGCGTGTGCTCGAACATGGCGGCGGATGCTTCCTCGTCCGGCAGCACGAAGGTGCCGCGGGCATGCTCGGTGAAGAAGCGCGTCCCGCGTTCGATGGTGAGCTGGTAGAGCGAGAGATGCTCGCCGGCGAGCGCGAGGGCCCGCTCCAGCTCCTCGGCCCAGGCCTCCGGCGTCTGGCCGGGCCGGGCATAGATCAGGTCGAAGGAATGGCGGGCGAAATGACGCCGCGCCGTGGCGAGCGCGCTGAGCGCCTCCTCGGTCGAATGCTCGCGGCCGAGGAACTTCAGCGATGGTGCGTCGAGCGCCTGCACACCCAGCGACACGCGGTTGACGCCGGCCTCCGCCAGCGCGGCGAAGCGGCCGGCCTCGACCGAGGTCGGGTTGGCCTCCAGGGTGATTTCGATCTCCGGCGCACTGTCCCAGAGTTCGCGCGTCCGTGCGATCAGGGCGGCGACGGTCTCGGGTTCCATCAGCGACGGCGTGCCGCCGCCGAAGAACATCGTCTCGACCCGCCGGTCCGGCGCCTCGCGCGCGGCATGTTCGAGTTCGCGCAGCAGCGCCGCCCGCCAGCGCGCCTGCTCGACGCCGTCGCGGACGTGGCTGTTGAAATCGCAGTAGGGGCACTTCGACTTGCAGAAGGGCCAGTGGACATAGACGCCCAGGGGCGCCCGGCTCATCCGAAGCAGGCCTCGACCATCATCCGGAAGGCGCGCCCGCGATGGCTGATGGCGTTCTTCTCGGTATCCGACATTTCCGCCGTGGTCCGCGTATCACCCGCGGGCTGGAAACACGGATCGTAGCCGTGGCCGCCGGTGCCGCGCGGCGGCCAGACGATGGCGCCATCGAGCGTGCCGTGGAACAGCTCGACATGCTCGTCGGGCCAGGCCAAGGCCAGAACGCAATGGAAGGTCGCGCCGCGCGCCGCGTCCGTCTGCGGCACGTTGCGTGCCGCCAGCTCGTCCTGGATGCGTCGCATGCCGACCATGGCATCGCGCGTCGGCCCCTCCCAGTCGGCGGTGTAGACGCCAGGCTGATGGTCGAGCGCATGCACGCTGAGGCCGGAATCGTCGGCGAGCGAGGGAAGGCCGCTCGCGCGCACGGCCGCCAGGGCCTTCAGGGTCGCATTGTCCTCGAAGGTCGTCCCCGTCTCGTCGGGCGGCGGCAGGCCGAGATCGCCGGCCGAGACGATCTCGACGCCGAAGGGGCTGAGCATCGTGCGGATCTCGCCCGCCTTGCCGCGATTGTGGGTCGCCACAACGAGCTTCGGCAGGTCGAACCGGCGTGCCATCAGTCGAGACCGACGGCGGCGCGCTGCATCGTGGTGAGTTCGCCGATGCCCTTCTTGGCGAGCGCCAGCAGTTCGAGGAACTGCGCTTCGCTGAAAGGATCCTTCTCGGCCGTGCCCTGGACCTCGACGATGCCGCCCGTGCCGGTCAGCACGAAGTTGGCGTCGGCATCGGCTTTGGAGTCCTCGGGATAGTCGAGGTCGAGCACGGCAGTGCCCTCCCACAGGCCGCACGACACCGCGGCGACCGTGCCGGCGAGCGGATTGGCCGCCAACTTGCCGTCCTTGATGAGGCGCTCGTAAGCGAAATGCAGCGCCACCCAGGCGCCGGTGATGCTGGCGGTGCGCGTGCCGCCATCGGCCTGCAGCACGTCGCAGTCGATGTTGATCTGGCGTTCGCCCATGGCCTGCAGGTTGACGACGGCGCGCAGCGAGCGGCCGATCAGGCGCTGGATCTCCTGGGTGCGGCCCGATTGCTTGCCGCGTGCGGCCTCACGGTCCGTGCGGGTATGGGTCGAACGCGGCAGCATGCCGTATTCGGCCGTGACCCAGCCGCGGCCGCTGTTGCGCATCCACGGCGGCACCTTCTCGTCGACGGAAGCGGTGCAGAGCACATGAGTGTCGCCGAACTTGACCAGGCACGACCCCTCGGCGTGCCGGGAAAAGCCGGGTTCCAGCGAAACCGGGCGAAGCTGGTCGGGGGCGCGGCCGGATGGGCGCATTGGTTTCTCCTGAGGGGCGGGCGGCGGTGTGTAGCGCCGCGGCGAAGGCGAATCCAGCCGCCATCCGCCGTTCGGGACGGGGTTCATTGACCCTGCTGTCCGCACTACCTACATTTTTGCCATGGCGATCCACCGCATCGGCATGCCCGGGGGTGCCCATGCCGACACCCCGACAGGTCACAGAGCCGCCTCCGTGGCGGAATTGAACGAGCGCGCCCGCGAGGTGCTGCGCCACGTCGTGGAAGGCTATGTCGAGACCGGCGAGCCGGTGGGCTCGCGCGCGCTCACCCGCAAGCTGACCGAGACGCTGTCGCCGGCCACCATCCGCAACATCATGGCCGACCTGCAGGATGCCGGCCTGCTCTACGCGCCGCACACCTCCGCCGGCCGGCTGCCGACCGATGCCGGGCTAAGGCTGTTCGTGAACGGCCTGCTCGAGGTCGGCAACGTCTCCGAGGAAGAGCGCGAATCGATCGAGGCGCGCTGTGCCCCCTCGGGCCGCAGCGTCACCGAGGCGCTGGAACAGGCGACCGCGATGCTGTCGGGCCTGTCGCGCTGCGCCGGCCTCGTCATGGCGCCCAAGACCGAACAGCCGCTGAAGCACATCGAGTTCGTGAATCTCGGGCCGGGCCGCGCGCTGGTCGTCACGGTGACGCAGTCGGGCCATGTCGAGAACCGGGTGATCGACACGCCGATCGGCATGCCGCCCTCGGCGCTTACCGAAGCCAGCAACTACCTCAACGCGCGGCTGAGCGGACGCACCTTCGACGAGGCGCGGCGGCTGATCCTCGAAGACATCAAGCTGAAGCGCGCCGAACTGAACGAGCTCACCGCGCGCGTCATCGAATCCGGCCTGGCCACCTGGTCCGGCGAGCCGGGCGGCGGTGCGCTGATCGTGCGCGGCCAGGCGCGCCTGTTGGAAGACATCACGGCGATCGAGGATCTGGAGCGCGTGCGCATCCTGTTCGACGCGCTGGAACGCGGCGAGAGCTTCGTGCGCCTGCTCGAACTGGCCAACACGGCCTCGGGCGTGCAGATCTTCATCGGCGCCGACAACCCGCTGTTTGCGAACACCGGCTGCTCGATGGTGGTCGCCCCGTTCCGCGATTCGCAGGAGCGTATCCTCGGCGCCATCGGCGTGATCGGCCCCACGCGACTGAACTACGCGCGCATCATCCCGCTGGTCGACTACACCGCCCGCGCCATCGGGCGCGTCGTCGGGTAGGCGTCGCGCTACCAGTCCTTCTCGTCGAAATCCTCGAACTGCTTCATGCGCTCGTCTTCTTCCGATGGCGGCGGCGCGTCTTCGTCCGCAGCGTGCGAGAGCACGCGCAGGCGGGTGTCGCGGGTGAGCAGCGGCAGCAGCTCGAGGAGATCGTCGCGCGAGAAGGCGACGCAGCCCTGGGTGCCGGCATAGTCGTCGCGCGCGATGTGGAGGAAGATCGCGCTGCCCCATTCGCCTTCCGGTGGATCGTCGTTGTAGCCGACGACGACGACGAGGTCGTACAGCCCGTCCTCGCGCCACATCTTCTCGTGGCTCCACTCGTTGGGGATGCTGACCAGCCGGTTGTAGGTCGGCGATCGCGGGTCGTCGCACCAGCCGTCATGCTCGTTGATCGGCCGCGCCGGCAGGGCGACCTTGGGCAGGACCAGCCGGTCGTTGCGGTAGTAGATCCGGCGCAGCGGGAATTCGCCCACGGGCGTGGCGCCATCGCCCTCGACCTTGTCCTCGCGGATGCCGCCTGCACCCACGGTGCAACGCCAGCGCCGGCCGCCCAGCGTGGCCCAGCCCAGCGAGGTTTCGGCCGAATCGGCCTGTACGATCAGCACATTCTCGTCGGTCATTGCCCAGTACTCCGGTGCCCTTCATAAAGGCACGCTCTTGAGGGAGAAAGCGATGGCTTATGTCGTAACGCCGCCGGCGACCGTCGGCGTGCCGGTCCACGGAACCGGCGACCTGTTCCCGGTGCGGCGCATATTTTGCGTCGGCCGCAACTATGCCGCCCATGCCCGCGAGATGGGACACGATCCCGACCGCGAGCCGCCCTTCTTCTTCACCAAGCCGGCCGACGCGATCGTGGTCTGCGCCGACCCCAAGAATCCGACCAGGGTGGCCTATCCGCCGGCCACCAAGAACCTGCACCACGAGATGGAACTGGTCGTCGCCATGAAGTCGGGTGGCAGCGACATCCCGGTCGAGAAGGCGCTGGAGCATGTCTACGGCTACGGCGTCGGCCTCGACATGACGCGCCGCGATCTGCAGAACCAAGCCAAGGACATGGGCCGCCCGTGGGACATGGGCAAGGGCTTCGACCAGTCCGCACCGATCGGCGAGATCTATCCCGCCGCGAAGATCGGCCATCCGTCGAAGGGCACCATCCAGCTCGACGTCAACGGCAAGACCCGCCAGAAGTCGGACCTCAACGCGCTCATCTGGAGCGTGCCCGAGACGATCTCCTACCTGTCGGGCCTCGTCGCGCTGGCCGCCGGCGACCTGATCTACACCGGCACGCCCGACGGCGTCGCCGCGGTGGTGAAGGGCGACACGCTGTCGGGCTTCGTCGACGGCTGCGGCACGGTGACCTGCGTGCTGGTGTAGCTGCAAAGCTCCGTCATCTCGACCGGAGCGCGAAGCGCGGAGTGGAGAGATCTTCTCTCAACGATTTGCAGCTTTTGGTCGAGAGTAGGTCTCTCCGCTCCGCCGCGCTTTCGCGCGGCTACGGTCGAGACGACGGGTCTTTCAAAGTTGTTGGGCGCGAAAGGTGTCGCACTGGCGGGGATCGCCGCTGACCAGCCCCTTGCGGAACCAGCGGGCGCGTTGGGCACTGGTGCCGTGGGTGAAGCTGTCGGGCACGACTCTGCCCTGGCTCTGCTTCTGCAGCGCGTCGTCGCCGATCGCGGAAGCGGCGGTCAGCGCCTGGTCCACGTCCTTGTCGTCGATCATCTTGCCGCCGCGCTGCCTGTCGGCGCGGTTGGCCCAGACGCCCGCGAAGCAATCGGCCTGGAGTTCGACCCGCACCGACAGGGCGTTGGCGTCGCGCTTGCTCATGCTCCGCTGCATCTGCTGCACCTTGCCCGAAATGCCGAGCAGGTTCTGCACGTGATGGCCGATCTCGTGGGCGATCACATAGGCCTGCGGGAACTGGCCGGGTGCGTTGAAGCGGCGCGCCAGCTCGTCGAAGAAGCCGAGGTCGAGATAGACCCGCTGGTCGGCGGGACAGTAGAACGGCCCCATCGCCGACTGGCCGACGCCGCATTCGGTGCGCGTGGCGCCGCGGAACAGTACCAGCTTCGGGTCGCGATACTGGCGACCCAGGTCGCGGAAGATGTCCTGCCACACATCCTCGGTGCTCTTCAGCACGCGCGACACGAACTGGGTCTCGGCATCGCCGGCCGGCGCCGGCGTGCCCGGCGTGCGGCTGGCCGAGGAGGAGGGAGGCGCGGGCGCGTAGCTCGACGTGCCGCCGCCCGCAATGTCGCTCAGGATGGCGCCGGGATCGGCGCCCATGATCATGGCGATGACGACGAAGGCCACCAGGCCGAAGCCGCCCTTGAACAGTCCGCCCCCGCCGCCGCCGATCGGAATGGGAAAGCCGCCGCCGAATCCACCGCCGCCGAAACCGCCGCCCTCGCCGCGGCGATCCTCGATGTTGCTGCTTTCGTCGCCATCCATGCGCATGGCTCAGGCCTCCTTGGCCGGGATGTTTCCGGCGAGATCGTCTCCGGATCGTCTATAGTGCCCGGCGATGAGTCTCACCATTGCGACCTGGAACATAAACTCGGTCCGCCTGCGGATCGCAAACGTCGAACGATACCTGAAGTTGCGCCAGCCCGACGTGCTGTGCCTCCAGGAAACCAAGTGCCCGGACGAGTTCTTCCCCCATGAGGCGTTCGAGCGCATGGGATACAAACACCGCTTCGTGCAGGGCATGAAGGCCTATAACGGCGTGGCAATCCTGTCGAAGGTGCCGTTCGCCGCCGGGACCGTCCATCACCGCTGCGGCAAGGAGGACTGCCGCCACATCGAGGTCGCGCTCGATGTCGGCGCCGATCCGATCCTGCTCGACAATCTCTACATCCCGGCGGGCGGCGACGTTCCCGACCCCGACCTCAACGTGAAGTTCGCGCACAAGCTCGATTTCTATCGCGAGATGGCGGCCTGGTATGCCGAACGCAAACCCGGGCCGCGCGCGCGCAAGGGGTTGCGCCGCATCACGGTGGGCGATCTCAACGTGGCGCCGCTGGAACATGACGTCTGGAGTCACAAGCAGCTTCTGAAGATCGTCTCGCACACGCCGGTGGAAGTGGAACTGTTCGGCAAGCTGCAGGCCTCGCTCGACTGGATCGACGTGCCGCGCAAGTTCGTCCCTGAGAGCGAGAAGCTCTATTCGTGGTGGAGCTACCGCAACAACGACTGGCGCGTCTCCAACCGTGGCCGTCGGCTGGATCATGTCCTCGCGAGCCCCGCCCTTGCGGGAGCGATCCGCAGTCATCACATCGACGTCGATCTGCGCGACTGGGAGAAGGCGTCGGACCATGTGCCGGTGTCGGCGACGTTCGAGATCTAGCGAGAAGTCTTGGGGGAGCCCGCCATGCTGCAAATCATCGCCACCATCCTGATCGGCTTCGTCGTGGGTCTGCTGGCCCGCTGGATCGGTCCCGGCGTGGGCATCCAGGGTTTCTGGATCACCGTCCTGGTCGGTGTCGCGGGCTCGGTGATCGCCACCTATGGCGGCCAGGCACTCGGCCTATACCGTGCCGGCCGGCCGGCCGGTTTCATCGGGTCGGTGATCGGCGCGATCGTGCTGCTGGCTCTCGTGCAGCTGTTCGGCCGCTAACGCACGCGATACAGAAAGTACCGGTCCCTCGGCACGCCCGGGGGCTCGGGCAGGCGTTGCCAGCGCGCGACGTCGAGCGCCTGGTTGGCCAGCACGTAGCCGCCCGAAACGGCCAGACGGTCGAGGGCGGGCCCCAGCCATTTGCCCATCTCGACATTGGCCTGGTGGTCGCCGGTGCCGAGGTCGGTGTGGATCAGCGCCGCCGTCGCGCCGAGTTTGCGCGCGGCTTCGTCGATCGTGCGGTCGGCGTCGCCGAGGAACAGTCGGTCGTCGGGCGGGATGCAGTCGGGATGCGCCGCCACCTTGCGTTCGAACACATAGATGTCCCGGCCGGGAAACAGCTCGCGCAGATGATCGTAGGTGCGGCCGTTGCCCAGGCCGACTTCGAGGATCGGACCGGGCACGGCGTCGATCGCGGACTTCAGGAAATTCAGGCAGTCGCGCTGCGCCTGCATGCGCGCGATGAAACTGTCGAGCCGGCTCATTGCGATCGGATCAGCCGGCCCGGGTGGCGGCGCGCAGTTTCTGGTTGGTGTCCTCGAGCCGGTGCGCCAGCTCGCGCATGATCTCGATGGCCATCTCCGGGAACTCCGCCACCAGGCGATAGAACATGTCCTTGGTGATCTTGAGCGTGGCCAGCGGCTCCTTGGCCTTGATGGTCGCGGTGCGCGGCACGTCGCACAGGATGGCGATTTCGCCGAAGAAGCTGTTGCGCTTCATCTCGGCCACCGAGATCTGGCCGCTCGGCGTGTCGATCAGCACGTCGGCCGTGCCGCCCAGGATCACGTACATCGTGTCGCCGGGATCGCCCTGGTGACAGACTTCCTGGCCGACACCGAAGTTCACCCGCTCGCTGGTGAAGGCCAGCAGCTTCAGCCTCGCCTGCTCGACCTTCGCGAAGATCGGCACGCCCTTGAGAAGTTCCACTTCTTCGTTGAGGTTCATCGTGTCCTCCTCCTGCCTACCCCGACGCCATCAGGTCGGCGTAGAGCCCGCCCTTTGCCGCCAGTTCCGACGGCGATCCCTGGGCGACCACACGGCCACCTTGCATAACGACGATCATGTCGAACGGCTCCGCCTGGCTGGGCCGGCTCGCGATCCAAACCAGGCCGCGATCCGCTTCCCGGGCCTCCGCGAGGACATTGTCGCGGATGCGATCCTGGGTGCGGCCGTCGAACATGGCGACCGCCTCGTTGACGACCATCAGCTGCGGCCGCTTGATCAGCGCACGGGCGATGCCGAGTTTCTGGCGCTGGGTCGCCGGCAGTCGCTTGCCGCCGACGCCGACATTGTACTCCAGGCCCACCTCGATCACCGAATCGCGCAGGCCGAGCTCGTCGAACACCTGGGCGATCAGGGTGCCGATCCGTTCGGCCGCCTGGGCCTGGCCGTAGACCAGGCGCCCGAACAGGATGTTGTCCTGCAGGGTGGCGGCACTGTTGTAGCGCTCGAAGTCGTAGAACTCGACGGCGTTGCGCAGGTCGGCCGGCAGGCCCTCGGCGAAGGCGCGGCGGGCGCCGAGGATGCGCTCTTCCATGGCCGCGTCGATCAGGCCGAGGCGATGACGGGCCTCGATGTAGCGGAACGGCAGCGTCATCAGGCGGATGCGGTCGGCCTCGGGCACCGCCTCGATGCCCTTGCCGCCGAGACGCTGCAGCAGCAGGCGGACGTTCGGCAGCTCGTCGGCCGAGATGAAGCTGTACTGCTCGAACAGGGGATTGTCGGGCGACAGGCCCGAGAACAGCTCGACCATGGTCTCGGCGATGCTGAGGCCCATGCGCTGCAGGTCGACGTCGAGCCCGGTCTTCTGCAGCACCGACATCACGTAGGGATCGGCCGCGAGATTGTCGCCGTCGAACTGCTTGCCCAGCGCCGTGCCGAACAGCAGGTTCTCGGCGACCGACAGGTTCTTGTTGTAGTGGTCGTCGTTGAACGGCTCGACCAGGCCGGCATAGGTGCCGTCCTGGAGATGCTCGTGCAGCGTATGCCGCGCCTTGAGGATCTTCTCCGCCAGGTCGGGCCGCTGGGTCGCATCGACGGTACCGCGCAGGCCGAGCGTGTAGATGTCCTCGTCGAGGTCGACCTGCTTCAGCACCCGCACCATGCAGGGCAGCAGATCGGCCGGGCCGGTGGCACCCGCCAGCTCGTAGTCGACCCAGTCGGCATTGGGATCGAAGGCCGGATTGCCGGCACGCACCGATTCCTTCCAGAAGGTCTCGCGCAGCGCCTTCGTGGCCTCGTCGTAGGTCGCCGGCGCCACGGGCCGCAGCTTCAGGCCGAACAGGAGATTGTCGCGGACGGACAGCGGGAAGAGGTAAGTGTCTTGGCCGACATAGGCGAGCCGCGCGCCGATGACGTATTCGGGCAGCTGGAAGAAGTCCTTGCCGTCGACGCGGATCGATCCGCTGGCCGGCAGGGTCTGTCGCGCCAGCACCTGCCCCAGCACGTCCTTGCCCGAGCCCGCGCCGCCGATCACCGCCATGCGATTGTTGACCGGCAGAGTCAGCGAGAGGTTGTCGAGCTGCTTCACGCGACCGTCCTCGGTCACGACGATGCCGGCGAGGGCCAGTTCCTTGCCGAGCGGCGGCGGCGGCCCCTCTGGCAGCGCCTGCAGTTCCGGCGGCATCATGCCCTCGGGTTGGAACTGATCGATCACCTGCTCGTACTTGATCTGCACGTCCTGACGCTGCTGGTCCCAGTCGATCAGCTCCTTGATCGGCGACGGCAGGTCCTTGTAGGCGAGCAGCACCCCGACCACGGCGCCCACGTCCATCTGACCGGTGATCGCAAAGTAGCCACCCACCAGGTAGATGGCGAAGGGTGTCGCCTGCGACAGGATGTTGTTCCAGAACTTGGCGACGAACTTCTTCTGGTAGAGGTCGAAGCGGATCTTGAAGATCACGCCCAGCCGCTCGGCAATGTCGGCTCGTTCGTAGTTGGCGGCGCCGTGGACGTGGATCTCGTGCACGCCATCGGCGGTCTCGGCGATGCGGCCGGCGAGCTGGCGGGCCGAGATCTGCCGCATGCGGCCCAGCACCAGCACCGGCTTGCGCAGCCGCGGGATGATCGACATCTGCACGGCGAGCAGCACGATCACGATGATCCCGAGCAGCCAGTTCTGCATCATGATGAAGATGATCGCCGTCAGCGCCTGGCCGCCCAGGAACATCGGCTGCACGAAGGCGTCGCCGATGAACCCGCCCAGCGGCTCGACCTCGTCCTTCACCATGGTGGCCAGCTCGGCCTGCTTCACCTTGCGGAAATGGGCGGGCGGGAATCGCAGGATACGATCGTAGAGTTCGTAGCGCAGGCGGCGCAGCATGCGCTCGCCCATGCGGCCCTTCTGGGTGTTGATCGTCTTCTTGAACAGGCCGTTCACCACGACGGCGCCCAGGAAGACGAAGCTCATGACGACGAGATACTGGAGCTGGTCGACCTGGAAACCGTCGAAGAAGCGGATCACCTTTCCCGGGAAGATGGCGGAAAGGTCCAGCTCCCAGACGAGGAACGGGATGGTCTTGCTGTCCTTGAACGCGTTGCCCTGGATGCCGTTGTTGATGACCGATTTCGGCACCGTCAGCGACATGAAGTAGAAGACCTGCGCCAGCACCACCAGCAGCAGGATCACGACCTGCTCGGGCCGGCTGTGCCGCCAGATGTAGGAGAAGAGACTGCGTTCCATGAATCCTGCGCCGCCGCGGTCGTGCCTCCCCCCTATAGGCGATCAGTGCCTTGATTACATTAGATATTTGCCGGGTTGACGCACCCGGGTTCGCGACTCCCCTGGCTTGTGGCATAGTCGGTCCCGTCGTTCACCGGTCGGGGCAGTAGCCGCTTCGGCGAGGGAGAGGCCCATGCCGACCAGCACCCGGTCCAAGCGCGTACTTCTCTACAGCCACGACTCGTTCGGTCTCGGTCATGTGAGCCGATGCCGCACGATCGCCAATGCCATTGTCGAGGCCGACCAGTCGGTGTCGGTGCTCATCCTGTCCGGATCGCCCGTCGTCGGCTCCTATGAATTCCGTTCGGGGGTGGATTTCGTTCGCATCCCGGGCGTCGTGAAGATCGAGAACGGGGAGTACGATTCGGCCAACCTGCGCATGAACGTCGAGCATACGCTCGAGATGCGCACCCGCATCATCCGCGACACCGCCGACATCTTCCGCCCCGACCTGTTCATCGTCGACAAGGAGCCGCTGGGGCTGCGGGGCGAGGTCGGGCCCGCCCTGCGGCTGCTCAAGGATCGCGGCACGCCGCTGGTTCTCGGGCTGCGCGACGTGATGGACGATCCCGCCCAGCTGGCCAGGGAGTGGGAGCGCAAGAACGTCGTGCCGGCGCTGCGCGATCTCTACGACGAGATCTGGGTCTACGGCCTGCCGCAGGTCAACAAGCCGCTGACCGGCATCGACGTGCCGCCCTCGGTGCGCCACAAGATGGTCTATACCGGCTATCTGCGGCGCGAACTGCCCCTGCACGGCGACGTGCCGCACGAAATGGAGGAGATCGACGGTCCCTTCATCCTGGTGACCCCGGGCGGCGGCGGCGACGGCGTGGAACTGGTCGACTGGGTGCTGGCCGCCTACGAGGCCGACCCGAACATTCCCTACGGAGCGGTCGTCGTCTTCGGTCCGTTCATGCAGGCCGCGGCGCGCGAGGCCTTCAAGGAACGCGCCGCCAGGTTTCCGAACATCCGGACGCTCACCTTCACCAACAATCTCGGCGCGCTGATGAAGAGCGCCGCCGGGGTCGTCGCCATGGGTGGCTACAACACGTTCTGCGAGATCCTGTCGTTCGACAAGAGGGCGATCATCGTGCCGCGCACCCATCCGCGGCTGGAACAATTCATCCGCGCCCGCGCGGCGCGCAACATCGGCCTGATCGAGATGCTGGATCCCAACCGCGGTCGCGACCCGCAGGCGATGGCCACGGCACTGCGCCAGCTGCCGCAGCAGGGCCTGCCGAGCGACGTCGTGGTGCCGGGGTTGCTCGACGGGTTGGGCAGCGTCTGGCGACTTGTCTCCAAGCGTCTCGCGCATCCCCATCGTGGTCCGGCCTCGCTCGATGCCCCGGACATGAACGGGGTGCACGCCGGCAGCGAGCCCGCCTCGGCGGACCCGGTCTCCCGCTCGGGCCGATATCGCAGCTGATCTCCGGACACCGATGTCGAACCCCAAGAACGGGCCCAGGGTCGCAGTCGTCCTGAAGGGCTGGCCGCGACTCTCGGAGACCTTCATCGCCCAGGAGATCGCGGGCCTCGAGGCGCGGGGCGTGGCGCTGGAACTGTGGTCGATGCGGCGTCCCACCGACGAGTCCCGACATCCCGTCCATGATCGGGTCGCCGCGCGTGTCGTCTATCTTCCCGAATATCTGGAGGACGATACGCGCCGCGTTTTCGCGGCCTGGCACAGAGCCCGCCATCTGCCCGGCTATGCCGCGGCGCGCACCATGTTCCTCGCCGATTTCCGGCGCGACCGCACCGCCAACCGCGTGCGACGCTGGGGACAGGCGCTGGTGCTGGCGGCCGAATTGCCCGACACGATCGAGCGGCTCTATGCCCACTTCCTGCACACGCCGGCGTCTGTGACGCGCTACGCGGCCACGATGCGCGGCCTGCCGTGGAGCGTATCGGCCCATGCCAAGGACATCTGGACCAGCGAACCCTGGGAAATTCGGGAAAAGCTAGAGGACTGCGCCTGGCTGGTGACCTGCACCAGGGTCGGGCTGCAACGCCTGGAGGAGCTGGCGTCGACGCCCGCCAAGCTTCGCCTGGTCTATCACGGGCTCGATTTCGCCCATCTGCCGCCGCCCCCGCCGGCGCGGGCGCCGCGCGACGGCTCGGACCGGGGCGATCCCGTGGTGATCCTGTCGGTCGGCCGCAAGGTCGAGAAGAAGGGCTACGACGATCTGCTGAACGCCCTGGCATCCTTGCCGGCCGGCCTGCACTGGCGCTTCGAGCATGTCGGTGGGGGCGATCTCTCGGAGGCGCTGAAGGCGCAGGCGGCCGCGCTCGGCCTCGCCGACCGTTGCCTGTGGCGCGGCGCCCAGCCCCAGAAGGCGGTGTTCGAGGCGTTCGCCCGCGCCGATCTCTTCGTCCTGGCGAGCAAGCGTGCCGCCGACGGCGACCAGGACGGCCTGCCCAACGTGCTGATGGAAGCGGCCCATCAGGGCCTGCCGCTGGTGTCGACCCAGGCGGCGGCGATCGGCGAATTCGTGGAGGACGGCGAGACCGGCCTGCTGGTCCCGCCCGCGTCGCCGCGGGAGCTGGGCCTGGCACTCGCCCGCATGATCGCCGATCCCGCGCTGCGGCAGAGGCTGGCACGGCGCGCCGGCGAGGTCGTGCGCACGCGCTTCTCCTACGAGGCCGGCGTCGACTGGATCGCTTCGGCCCTGGAGGGGACGCCCGGCGAGGGAACCGTCGCCGCCCGCGCCGCGGATTAGGCGTGCGCGTGCTGCTGCACACGCCGCTGAAGGCGCCCGACAATCCCGTTCCGTCCGGCGACCGGGAGATGGCGCGCGGTCTGGTCCGTCTTCTCGAACGTCTTGGTCACCGGGTGCTGATGCCCCGTTCGAGCCGGGTCGCGCCCGGTGTGCCGCCGTTCGAGGCTCATTCGACGCTGGAGCGTCGCGCGCGCGCGCAGGCCCGGCGGTTGATCGCGCGCTGGCGGGCGCTGCCCGTCCACCACCCGGAGCGCTTCGATCTCTGGTTCACCTATCACTGCTACTATCGCAAGCCCGACTGGCTGGGACCGCTGGTGACGCGGGCGCTGGACGTGCCGTACGTGATTGCCGAGGCCTCGCATGCGCCGCGCCGGGCGCAGGGACCGACACGGGCCGGCCATCGTGCCGTCGAGCGGGCGCTGGCTGCGGCCGACCTCGTGCTGACCGTCAATCCACGGGATGTCGCCGGCGTGAAGGCGCGGCTTCGGCGGCCGGCGCGCCAGGCCTGGCTGCCGCCCTTCATCGACGTCGCGCCGTTCCAGGTGGCTTCCCGCCGCGACCCCAGCCAGCCGCCTCTGTTGCTCAGCGTCGGCATGATGCGCACACGCGACAAGCTCGAGTCGTATCGCGTGCTGGCCCGCGCCTTCGGCCTGCTGGACGACAGGGAATGGCGCGCCCTGCTGGTCGGCGACGGTCCCGCGCGCGGCGAGATCGAAGGACTGATGGCGCCCTTCGGCGCGCGCGTGCGGTTCGCGGGCGCGGTCCCGCACGGCGAGCTGCCGGCGCTCTACGCCTCTGCGGACCTTTACCTTTGGCCCGCGATCAATGAAGCCTATGGCATGGCCTTTCTCGAAGCCCAGGCGGCCGGCCTGCCCGTGGTCGCCGGCCGCACCGGCGGCGTACCCGCGGTCGTGGCCGATGGCATCACCGGGGTGCTGACGCCGATCGGCGACGCGGCGTCCTTCGCGGCAGCCGTCGCCCGGCTTCTGGACGAGCCCGCGGAGCGCGCGCGTCTCGGCGCCGCCGCTGCCCGGAGGGTGGCCGCGCATCACGACGAGCGTGCCGCCGCGCATGCTCTCGGAACGGCGCTGGCGAGCCTGCCGGGCATCGCCGGATGAGGGCCGTTTCCTTCGCGATGCTGCGCCACGCCCCGACGGCGTGGAACGCCAGCGGCCGGCTGCAGGGCCTGACCGACACCGGCCTCAGTCCCGAAGGCGAGGCGGCGGCCCGGAACTGGCGCCTGCCCGCGCCGGCCGATCGCTGGAAACGGGTGAGCAGTCCGCTGCTGCGGGCGCGGCGCACCGCCGAACTCGTTGGCCCGTCGACGGCCGTCACCGTCGATTCGCGGCTGCGCGAGATGAGCTTTGGCGTCTGGGAGGGATTCACCGTGAAGCAGCTGCGCGCGGCCGGCGGCGAGGCCTTCGCTACCGCGGAAGCAGCCGGGCTCGACTTCCATCCGCCGGGTGGGGAATCGCCGCGCATGACGATGGCCCGCCTGTCGCTCTGGAGTTCGACCTTGACCGAGCCCGTGGTCGCGGTGTCGCACAAGGCCGCGATCCGCGCGTTGCTCGCGTTGGCGACCGGCTGGAACATGCTCGGCCGCCCGCCGCACAAGCTCGATTGGAAGTGCGTGCACTTCTTCGTCGCGCAGGACGACGGGCGTGTGGCGATCGAGCGCCTCAACGTGCCGCTCGCGCCATGACCGCGCGGGTCTTCTTCTACGTGCAGCATCTGCTGGGCATCGGCCATCTGCGCCGCGCCGCAGCGCTCGCGCGGGCGCTGGCCGCGGATGGGTTCGACGTGGCTCTGGTCTCCGGCGGCGCCCCGGTGGACGGGCTGTCGCTGGGCGGTGCCCGGCTGCATCAACTGCCGCCGGTGCGCGCCGCCGATGCTCGGCTCAAGGAGTTGGCGCGGCTCGATGGCACGCCGGTCGACGAGGCTTTCCGTGCAAGGCGAACGCGGCAGCTGCTCGATCTGTTCGAGTCCGAGCAGCCCGACATTCTTCTGACCGAGCAGTTTCCCTTCGGTCGCACGCAGCTTCGCTTCGAGCTCCTGCCGCTGCTCGAGGCGGCGCAGGACCGGCCGTCGGCGCCATGGATCGTATCATCGATCCGCGACGTGCTGCGCCGCACCGCGTCGCCGGCGAGGGTCGACGAGATGGTCCAGACGTTCGAGGCGTTCGACACCGTGCTGGTCCATGCCGATCCCGCGCTGGTACGCTTGGACGACAGTTTCCCCGCCTGGCCGGACATCCAGGCCCGCGCTCTCTATACGGGGTACGTCATGGATTCGGAGGCGGGGCCGGTTTCCGGCAACGCTGTCGGCAAGGGAGAAGTAATCGTGTCGGCGGGAGGGGGAGCCGTCGGCGCCCCGCTCCTTCATGCCGCCGTCGCGGCGCGGCCGCTCTCGCCCCTGGCCGACCGGCGGTGGCGCCTTCTGGTCGGGCCGAACATGCCGGACATGGAAGTGGCGGCGATCCGCGCGTCGGCCGGTGACGGCATCGTCGTCGAGCCGGTGCGGGCCGACTTCCCGTCGCTGCTGCGCAACGCGGCGCTGTCGGTCTCGCAGGCCGGCTATAATACGGTGGTCGAAACGCTGTGCCATGGCGATCGTGCCGTCCTGGTGCCGTTCGGCACGGCACGCGAGACCGAGCAGGCCGACCGGGCCCGCGTTCTGGTCGAGCGTGGCATGGTCGCGTCCGTCGCACCCGACGATCTCACGCCCGGGAGTCTCGCGGCCGCCATCGGCAGGGCATGGGCCGGTCCCTCGATCCGCAGCTTCCCCCCGGTCGATGCGGGCGGCGCCGCCGCGACGGTCGCGGCGCTGAAGCAGATGGTGTCGCCATGAGCAGCTGGCGGGCACTTGCCGACGAGGTCGCACGCTGGCGCGATGCCGGCCGGAGCGCCGAACTCTGGTGGCGGGACGACGATGCGAGCGACGTGTCGGCGCCCCTCGATCGCCTGGTGGCCCTCGCGCGTGACACGGCGACGCCGCTCGCGCTCGCGGTCGTCCCGGCGCAGGCCACTGCGGCGCTGGCCGACCGTCTTGCCGATGAACCCCTCGTCGACGTGCTGCAGCATGGCTATGCCCATGCCAATCACGCGCTCGCCCCGGAGAAGAACATCGAGCTGGGGACGCAGCGTCCGGCCATGATGACCCTCGGCGAGCTGGCGACCGGCCGGATGGCGCTCGAGCGCTTGTTCGGATCCCGCGCGCTGGCCGTGATGGTGCCGCCCTGGAACCGTATCGCGCCCCTGCTGGTGCCGACGCTCCCGGAGATCGGCTATCGCGGGCTCTCGACCTTCGGTCCGCGGGCGCGGGTGCATCCGGTCCGCGGCCTGCTGCAGGTCAACACGCATGTCGATCTGATCGACTGGAAGCACGGCCGCGCCTTCCCCGGCGAGGACGCGGCACTCGGCGCCCTCGTAACGGCGCTCGCACGGGCGCGCACCGGGACCGAGGAGCCGGTTGGCATCCTCAGCCATCATCTTGCGATGGACGCCGGAGCGTGGGATTTCCTAAGCTTACTGTGGGAAAGAATGATAACGCTGGAGAATATCCGGGTGCGTCCGGCGCGGGCGCTGTTCGGCCCATGATGCCGATCGGGGGAGGGCGCAGGTGAATTCCGTCGATCTGCGCTATCCGCAGCAGACGCTGGTGGCGGACTATCTGCGCGCGGCCGCCGGCGTGGTGCTCTGCGGGGCTCCGCTTCTGCTGCTCGACATGAATCGCTGGCTGGCGGCACTCCTGTTGCTGGGTTTCGGACTTTTCGCCCTCTTTCTGATACGCACCGCCCTGCGCCACCAGACGCGCTTCGTGTTCAGCCCGGACTCGCTCCGGGCCGAGGGCCCGGCCGGGACCGTGGTGGAATGGGATCGCCTGGACAGGATGAAGCTCAGCTACTTCTCGACCAAGCGGGACCGGTCGGACGGCTGGATGCAGCTCGGGGTAGGTTCGACAGGCGGCAGGATGGTGAAGGTCGATTCCTCCCTGGAGGGCTTTCACGATATCGTCGTGCGCGCGGCGGATGCTGCGGGGGCGACCGGCGTGGCGCTCAGCGATGCGACGCGCGCGAACTTGAGGTCGATGGGGATCGTGGTGGCGGGTCAGGAAGAGACAGTATGAAGGATCTGCTGCGAGTCGAGGACCTGACGGTCGAGTTCGGCGTCCATGAGGGCGTTCTTCGCGCCGTCGACAAGGTCTCCTTCTCCATCCCGCCCGGTGGCACCGTGGCGCTGGTGGGGGAATCGGGATCGGGCAAGTCCGTCTGCAGCCAGGCGATCATGGGCCTGCTGCCGCGCACCGCCAGGATCACGACGGGCTCGATCCTGTTCCAGGATCCGCGCGCCGACCAGAGCGTCGTCGACATTGCGCGGATCGACAGCGCCGGTCCGGAAATGCGGCGCATCCGCGGCGGCCAGATCTCGATCATCTTCCAGGAGCCGATGACCTCGCTGTCGGCCCTGCATACTGTGGGCGACCAGATCGGCGAGGCCGTCGAGCTGCACGGCGCGCAACCCGGCAGCCCGCTGGGCGGCGTGGCGGGGCGCAAGCTCAGCCGAGCCGAGATCGACGGGCTGACCGTCGACATGCTGCGCATGGTGGGCTTCCCCGATCCCAAGCGCGCACTCAGGACCTATCCGTTCGAATTGTCCGGCGGATTGCGCCAGCGCGCGATGATCGCCATGGCCCTGGTCTGCCGGCCGGCGCTGCTGATCGCCGACGAGCCGACCACCGCGCTCGACGTCACCATCCAGGCCCAGATCCTGCGGCTCATGAAGGACCTGCAGTCCGAGCTGGGCATGGCGCTGCTGATGATCACCCACGATCTCGGGGTGGTGGCCAACGTCGCCGACGACGTGGTCGTGATGTATCGCGGCAAGGTCGTCGAATCGGGCGACCTGCGCGACATCTTCCGCGATCCGCAGCATCCCTACCTCAAGGCGCTGCTCCATGCGGTGCCGCGCTTCGACATGGAACCGGGCGAGCGGCTGCAGCCGATCCGCGAGATCAAGGGCACGACCGGTCACCTCCTGAAGGAGAAGCCGGTTTCGAAGCCGACCGCGACCTTCAATCCCGACGCGCCGGTCCTCAAGGTTCGCCACGTCACCAAGACCTTCACCATCCGCAAGGCCGATACGCTGATGGAACAGCTGATGGGCGGCGGCACGACGCGCGCCATCCGCGCCGTCAACGATGTGAGCTTCGACGTCGAGCGCGGCGAGTGCCTGGGCCTGGTGGGCGAATCGGGTTGCGGCAAGACCACGCTCAGCAAGATGCTGATGCGCGGGATCTCGGCCGATGCCGGCCAGGGCGGGCGCGTGATCTTCGACGATTGGGGCCGCAAGATCGATGTCATGAGCCTCCAGGGCGAGGAGCTGAACCGCTTCCGGACCAAGCTGCAGTTCATCTTCCAGGACCCGTTCGGCTCGCTCAATCCGCGCATGACGGTGTTCGACATCCTGGTCGAGCCGCTGGTCATCCACAAGATCGGCGACGATGCCTATCGCCGCGAGATGGTCGCCGAGCTGATGGAGATGGTCGGTCTCGACCGCCGGCACCTCAGCCGCTACCCGCACTCCTTCTCGGGCGGCCAGCGCCAGCGCATCGGCATCGCGCGCGCGCTCGCGCTCAGGCCCGACATGGTGATCTGCGACGAACCGGTGTCGGCGCTCGACGTGTCGATCCAGGCGCAGATTCTGAACCTGCTGAAGGACCTGCAGCAGCAGCTCGGCCTCACCTACCTGTTCATCAGCCACAATCTCGCGGTGGTCGACTACATCGCCGACCGCATCGCCGTGATGTGCGCCGGCCGCCTGGTCGAACTCGCGCCCGCCGGCGAGCTGTTCAAGAATCCCATGCACCCCTACACCAAGGCCCTTCTTTCGGCGGTGCCGATGCCCGATCCCGACGCCCGCCTCGACCTCGGGGCGCTGATGGAGGGCAAGGCGTCCGATCCCACGGTCTGGCCCGAGCCGTTCCGCGACGACGGCAAGACCCCGCTTCTCTGGACCGAGGCCGAGCCCGGCCATTACATCCGCGTCTCGCGGCCCGATCTGTACCCGACCGGGCGAGAGGTGGTCTGACATGCTGCAGTTCATTGCCCGCCGCGTGCTGCTGATGATCCCGACTCTGTTCGTGATCAGCGCGCTCGTCTATTTCATCATCGACCTGCCGCCCGGCGACTGCGTCACCTCGCAGATCGAGGAGCTGCTGGCGCGCGGCGATCCGGATGCCCACGCGCGCGCCACCGAGCTGCGCGAGCTCTACGGCCTCAATCACCCGCTGTGGCAGCGCTACCTGGAATGGGTCGCCGGCATCTTCCGCTGGGACTTCGGTCTTTCCTGCCAGGACACGGTGCCGGTCGCCGACCTGATCAGCGAACGCATGATGCTCACGATCGTCATGGAGACCAGCACGATCGCCTTTATCTGGATCGTGTCCTTCGTCATCGGCGTCTATGCCGCCACCCACCAGTACAGATGGGGGGACTACGTCGCCTCGTTCATCGGCTTCATCGGCCTGTCGATCCCGAACTTCCTGTTGGCGCTGGTGCTGCTCTATGTCGGCAAGGTCTATTTCGGCCTGTCGATCGGCGGCTTGATGGACCCCGAATACATCGACCAGCCGCTGAGCTGGGGCAAGGTCGTGTCGGTGCTGCAGCACCTCATCATCCCGGTCATCGTGATCGGCATGTCGGGCACGGCGGGCATGATCCGAAGGCTGCGCGCCAACCTGCTGGACGAGCTGCAGAAGCAGTATGTCGTCACCGGCCGGGCCAAGGGCCTGCCGCCCATGAAGCTGCTGGTGAAGTATCCGCTGCGGCATGCCATCAACCCGTTTGTCGCCGACATCGGCGGCCTGCTGCCCGACGTCATCTCCGGCTCGGTCATCGTCTCGGTCGTGCTGTCGCTGCCGACCACGGGCCCGATGCTGCTGAGCGCGCTCAAGACCCAGGACGTCAACCTCGCCGCGACGTTCCTGCTGTTCGTGGCGGTGCTCACCGTCATCGGCATGCTGATCTCGGACCTGGCGCTGGCCGCGCTCGATCCGCGCATCCGCTTCGGCGCGACGTCGGAAAAGTGAGGGTGCCATGACGGATACGACGCCCTCCGGCACGACACCCGAGCCGCCGCGCCGCACGCCCCACTTCGTCTCACAGGAGCCGTGGGACCCCTACGTCGCCGACAGGCTGACCGCCGAGCAGGAACGCTACTACATGGCGGGCCAGTGGAAGCTGATGTGGTGGCGCTTCCGCCGCCACAAGCCGGCCGTCGTCTCGATGGTCTTCCTGCTGCTGATGTACTTCTCGACGCTCATCAGCGAGTTCATCGCGCCCTACGACCTGCACACGCGGCATTCGCGCTACATCTTCGCGGCGCCGCAGGGCGTCCATCTGTTCCACGAGGGCTCGTTCCTCGGGCCGTTTGTCTACGGCCTCAAGATGGAGCGCGATCCGGCGACGCTGCAGCGCATCTATTCGCCCGACACGACCAAGCCGCAGAAGCTGCGCTTCTTCTGCCTGGGCGAAAGCTACGAGTTCTGGGGCCTGATCGAGGGCCGCTTCCACTTCGTCTGCCCACCCGAGGACGGGACCCTGTTCCTGCTCGGTACCGACCGATTGGGAAGGGACATGTTCAGCCGCATCGTCTACGCGGCCCGCATCTCGCTCACCATCGGCATCATCGGCATCGCGCTGTCGTTCGCGCTCGCCCTGATCCTGGGTGGTCTCGCGGGCTACTACGGCGGCTGGATCGACAGCGTCGTCCAGCGGCTGACCGAGATCATCAAGAGCTTCCCGCACCTGCCGCTATGGCTCGCTCTGTCGGCCGCGCTGCCCGTCACCTGGTCGCCGCTGCTGGTCTATTTCGGCATCACCATCATCCTGGCGCTGCTCGACTGGCCGGGGCTGGGGCGCGCCGTCCGGTCCAAGCTCCTGTCGCTGCGCGAGGAGGATTACGCGGCGGCCGCCCAGATGATGGGCGCCAAACCGGCCCGCATCATCGGCCGCCACCTGCTGCCCGGCTTCATGAGCCACCTGATCGCCTCGGCGACGCTCTCGATCCCGTCGATGATCCTGGCCGAGACGGCGCTGTCGTTCCTCGGCCTGGGCCTGCGCCCGCCGATCACCTCGTGGGGCGTGCTGCTGAACGAGGCGACCGACATCAATGTCGTGGCCGTGAACTGGTGGCT
The DNA here is from genome assembly GCA_046296475.1 of Reyranella sp. Taxonomy (GTDB): domain Bacteria; phylum Pseudomonadota; class Alphaproteobacteria; order Reyranellales; family Reyranellaceae; genus Reyranella. The sequence goes on along the minus strand of JBKBLH010000031.1, from coordinate 27,550 downwards.
GATGCTGCCGGTGGTGCCGGTCATCCTCGTGATCCTGGCGTACCAGTTCATGGGTGACGGGATGCGCGACGCTGCAGACCCTTACGCCTAGGGCGTAAGGGTCGAAGCGTCGGGCCGGCGGCAGGGCCTTCTGAGGCCCGGGAGCCGGCTCGGTGCAGAATGGACACGGGTGCCGCAACACCCTCAAGCCTCTGAAATCCTTATCTATTCTGAGCGGTGCAGGCTCCCGGGCCTTCGGCGCTGCGCGCCTGCAGGCCCTGCCGCCTGCCAAACGGGGGTATTTGAGCCGTAGGCCCAAATACCCCCGTTTTGCCCCATTTGGGTCTAGCGACGGCCACCCCTCGCTTCCATCTTCTGTCTTGTATCTCCCCCGAACGTGGTCCCCCCAAAGCCACGTTCTAGCCTCCTCGGAGGCGCTCAGGCCGTCATCTCACCTCCCCCGAGATGACGGCCTTTTTCTTTGGCCGCAGCGGACATGCTAGACATCTTCCGTTGGACATTTCACCCACCCCCCTCATCCTGAGGAGCGCCGTGAAGCGGCGCGTCTCGAAGGATGGGCAACAGGCAAGGTGCTCGCTCCCACCCTTCGAGACGGCCCTTCGGGCCTCCTCAGGGTGAGGTCGGTGTTGGATGCTCGGCTCGATTCAATCTCGCCCGGAAATGCTCTAGGACGGCGCGCCATGGTGCCCCCGCTTCTCGAGGTGAAAGACCTGTCCTGCCGCCGCGGCGGCCGGCCGGTGTTCGACCGCCTGTCCTTCGGGCTGGGCGCGGGCCAGCTGCTGGCGCTGACCGGCCGCAACGGCAGCGGCAAGACCAGCCTGCTGCGGGCCCTGGCCGGGCTGACGCCGCCCGAGGCGGGCACCGTGGCTTGGCAGGGGGTGAATGTCGCCGAGGATCCCGAGACGTGGCGCGGCCGGCTGGCCTGGCTCGGCCATCTGGAAGGGCTGAAGGGCGATCTCACGGTGGCCGAGAACCTGGCCGTCGCCGAGCGCCTGCGCGGCGGCGAGGCCGGCGACCGGCTGGACGGCGCCCTGGTCGCCTTCGATCTCGGCGCGCTGGCCGCACGCGAGGTGCGCACGCTTTCGGCCGGCCAGCGCCGCCGCACGGCGCTGGCGCGGGTCGCGCTGTCCCAGGCGCCGCTCTGGCTGCTCGACGAGCCCCTGAACGCGCTCGACGCGCCCGCGCAGGCGGCCTTCCGGACGGCGCTGCAGGCTCATCTCGCGGCGGGCGGCCTCGCTATCGCCGCGACCCATGCCGAACTGGGCATCGAGGGCGCGCAGCGGCTCGACCTGCGCGGCGGCCGTGTGGGGAAGACGCCATGAGCGGCTTCACCACCCTGCTGATGCGCGACCTGCGGCTGGTGCTGCGGCGGCCGGGCGACGTCGGCGTCGTGCTGGCCTTCTTCGTGGTGGCGACGGTGCTGTTCCCGCTGGGCATCGGGCCGGAGACCAACGTGCTGGCGCGCATCGCCGCCGGCGTCCTGTGGTGCGCCGCCCTGTTCGCCGCCCTCCTGTCGCTGGAGCGGCTGTTCGCCGCCGACTACGAGGACGGCACGCTCGACCTGCTGCTGCTGGCGCCGTGGCCGCTCGAGCTGGCGGCGCTGGCCAAATGCCTCGCTCACTGGATCGTGACCGGCCTGCCGCTCAGCCTGCTCGCGCCCATACTGGGCGTCGCCTTCGGGCTCGACGGCGAGAGCCTGCTGGCGCTGGGCGCGACCCTGCTGGTCGGCACGCCCACTTTGTCGCTGATCGGCGGGCTCGCGGCGGCGCTGACCTTGGGCGCGCGCAAATCGGGCGCGCTGCTGGCGCTGCTCGCGCTGCCGCTCTGCGTGCCGACGCTCATCTTCGGCGCCGGCGCGATCGAGACCCTGGCGGCGGGTGACGGCATCGTGACACATGTTGCGATCCTCGCCGCTCTAGCATTGGTCGCCCTGGCCACGACGCCTTGGGCGATTGCCGCAGCCTTGCGGCAAGCCGGCGAATAGGGAGGATGGGGCCGATGGCCGACCTGCATTTTCTCGCCAATCCCGCACGCTTCCGCCGCTTCAGCCAGAGGGTGCTGCCGGGCCTCGGCTTCGCCACCGTGCTGATGCTGGCGGTCGGGTTCTATCTCGCCTTCTTCGTGGCGCCGGAGGACTACCAGCAGGGCAAGACGGTGCGGATCATGTTCGTGCACGTGCCGTCGGCCTGGCTGTCGATGGGCGGCTACGCGCTGCTGGCGGCACTCGGCGCCTCGCTGCTGGTGTGGCGCCATCCGCTGGCGGCGCTGATGGCGCGCGCGGCGGCGCCGGTCGGCGCGAGCTTCGCGGCGGTCTGCCTGCTGACCGGCTCGCTGTGGGGCCGGCCGATGTGGGGCACCTACTGGGTGTGGGACGCGCGCCTCACCTCGATGCTGCTGCTGTTCTTCCTCTACCTCGGCCACATCGCCTTGAGCCGCGCCTACGATTCGCCCGAGCGCGGCGATCGCGCGGCGGCGATCCTGGCGCTGATCGGCGTGATCAACCTGCCGATCATCAAGTTCTCGGTCGACTGGTGGAACACCCTCCATCAGCCGGCGTCGATCACGCGGCTCGACGCGCCGGCGATCCACAATTCGATCCTGGTGCCGCTGCTCTGGATGGCGGTCGCGCTGCTCTTCCTGTTCGTCTGGCTGGTGCTGCTGCGCACCGAGACCGAGATCGACCGCCGCCGCCTCGAGAATGCCGAGGCCGCGGCATGAATCACGCGGCCTATATCCTCGCCTCCTGGCTCGCCGCCGCCGTGATCCTCGGTGGGCTGGCGATCGCCTCGCTGGGCGCGCGGCGCAAGGTGCGGCGCGAGCTGGCGGCACGCGGCCTGGAGAAGCGCCGATGACCCCGAAACGCCGCCGCCTCTGGCTGCTGCTGGGCTCGCTGAGCGCGCTTGGCGTCGCCGCCGCACTCGTGCTTACGGCGCTGAACGACAACCTCGTCTTCTTCTATTCGCCGACCCAGGTCGCCGAGAAGAACCTCGGCCCCGACCGCCGCTTCCGGCTGGGCGGGCTGGTCGAGCAGGGCAGCGTGCAGAAGGAGGGGCAGACGGTGCGCTTCACCGTCACCGACACCAACAAGACGGTGAAGGTCGTCTATGTCGGGATCCTGCCCGACTTGTTCCGCGAGGGTCAGGGCGTGATCGCCGAGGGCTCGCTCGGTCCGGACGGCGTGTTCACCGCGCGCGAGATCCTCGCGAAGCATGACGAGAACTACATGCCGCCGGAGGTCGCGAAGGCGCTGAAGGAGTCGGGTCAGTGGAAAGACAAGAAGTGAGCACCCCCGGTGACGACGCAGGGCTGTCGCCTGTGACTCAAAGGTCCCTCGCTGCGCTCGGGATGACAATTTTGTCGAGGTTGGCGCAGTGCGTTAAACCAAAAAATGCTGTCATCCCGAGCGTAGCGAGGGACCTTTCGCTTCCGTTGGAGGCGTCGTGATACCCGAACTCGGCCACTTTGCGCTGATTTTGGCTTTGGCCGTCGCGCTGGTGCAAGGCACGCTGCCGCTCGTCGGCGCCAGCAGGGGCGACCTGCGCCTGATGGCGCTCGGCCGCACCGCGGCGCTGACGCAGGCCTTCCTCGTGCTGCTGGCGTTCGGCGCGCTGACGCAGGCCTATGTCACGTCGGACTTCTCGGTCCTCAACGTCGTCGACAATTCGCATTCGGCCAAGCCGATGCTCTACAAGATCAGCGGCGTGTGGGGGAACCACGAGGGCTCGATGCTGCTGTGGGCGCTGATCCTCGCGCTGTTCGGCGCGGCGGTCGCGGTCTTCGGCAACAACCTGCCCGACACGTTGCGCAGCAGGGTGCTCGCCATCCAGGCGCTGATCGGCGTCGGGTTCCTGGCCTTCCTGCTCTTCACGTCCAACCCGTTCGCGCGCGTCTATCCCGCGCCACCGGACGGCAACGGGCTCAACCCGCTGCTGCAGGATCCCGGCCTCGCCTTCCATCCGCCGCTGCTCTACCTCGGCTATGTCGGCTACTCGGTGACCTATGCCTTCGCCGTCGCCGCGCTGCTCGAAGGCCGGGTCGATGCCGCCTGGGCGCGCTGGGTGCGGCCGTGGGCGCTGGCGGCCTGGTGCTTCCTGACGCTCGGCATCGCGCTCGGTTCGTGGTGGGCCTATTACATCCTGGGCTGGGGCGGCTTCTGGTTCTGGGATCCGGTCGAGAACGCCTCGCTGATGCCGTGGCTGGCCGGCACCGCGCTGCTCCACTCCGCGATCGTGGTCGAGAAGCGCGACGCGCTGAAGAGCTGGACGGTGCTGCTGGCGCTGCTCGCCTTCTCGCTGTCGCTGCTCGGCACCTTCCTGGTGCGCTCGGGCGTGCTCACCTCGGTCCATGCCTTCGCGCAGGATCCGGCGCGCGGCATGTTCATCCTGGCCTTCCTGCTGTTCGTCACCGGCGGCGGCCTCGCGCTCTATGCCTGGCGCGCGCCGCAGCTGCAGGGCGGTGGCCTGTTCCAGCCGGTCAGCCGCGAGGGCGCGCTGATCCTGAACAACCTGCTCCTGTGCACGCTGGCGGCCACGGTGCTGCTGGGCACGCTCTATCCGCTGTTCCTCGACCTGCTGACCGGCAACAAGGTCTCGGTCGGCCCGCCCTTCTTCAACGCCACCTTCGTGCCGCTCTGCGCACCGCTGTTCGCCGCGCTTTGCGTCGGCCCGTTCCTCGGCTGGAAGCGCGCCGAGTTGGGACCCGCCCTCATGAGATTGCGGCTCGCCTTCACCGTGTCGCTGGCGGCGGCGCTGTTCGCCATGGTGATGATCGACAGCCGCTCGACGCTTGCGGCGCTGGCCTTCGGCTTCGGCGTCTGGCTGATCGTCGGCAGCCTCGCCGCGCTCGGCGACCGGTTCCGCAGCGGCACGCTCCGCACCATCCCGCGCTCGACCCTGGGCATGGTGATCAGCCACGCGGCGCTGGGCGTCGTCGTGCTGGGCTCGGTCGCGACCTCGTCGTGGAGCACCGAGCTGATGCAGACCATGAAGCCCGGCGACCGGGTCGCCTTCGCGGGCTACTCGGTGGTGCTCGATCGCATCGAGCAGGTGCAGGGCCCCAACTACGTCGCCGAGCGCGCGACGCTCAATGTCAGCGTCGGCGGCAAGCCCTACACGGTGCTGCAGCCCGAGCGCCGGCTGTTCACCGTGCAGCGCCGCCAGGTGGCCGAGACGGCGATCCAGACCAACCTGCTGCGCGACTTCTACGCCACGCTGGGCGAGGGCGATCCGAAGCAGGGCTGGGTGATCCGCCTCTATCTCAACCCGCTGGCCCCGTGGATCTGGCTGGGCGCGGCGCTGTGTGCCTTCGGCGGCTTCGTCTCGCTGTCGGACCGGCGGCTGCGCATCGGCGCGCCGTCGCGCAAGCCCGCGCTTCAGCCGCCACCTCTGCAAGCAGCCGAATAGATGCGCCGCCTGCTCTTCATCCTGCCGCTGCTCACGCTCGCGCTGATGGCGGGCTTCTTCGCCTGGTCGCTGACCAGCGGCCGCGACCCGGCCTCGATCGGCTCGGTGATGGTGGGCCGCCCGGCGCCGAAGCTCGACCTGCCGGCGCTGCGGCCCGGCGAGGCGCCGCTCACCGACGCGGATCTGCGCACCGGCAAGCCGGTGATCGTCAATTTCTTCGCGAGCTGGTGCACGCCCTGCCTCGCCGAGCATCCGCTGTTCACGCGGCTCAGCGAACGCGAGGGCGCGACCATCGTGGGCATCGCCTGGAAGAACAAGCGCGACGACGCGCTCGCCTGGCTGAAGAAGCTCGGCGACCCGTTCAAACTCGCGGGCCTCGACCTCGAAGGCAAGACCGGCCTCGACTGGGGGCTGTCGGGCGTCCCCGAGACCTACCTGATCGACGGCGACGGCATCGTGCGGCGGCATTATCGCGGCCCCATCACCGAGCGCGACCTGAACGAGACGATCCTGCCGTTCCTGAAAGGGGCGGTGAGATGATCGGCGCACACCACCCCCTCCGTCGTCCTGAGCGAAGCCACCCGAAGGGTGGCGCAGTCGAAGGACCTCTTTTCCGGCGCACGGCCGATCGAGCGGAAAAGAGGTCCTTCGACTACGCTTCGCTCCGCTCAGGACGACGGAAGATTCTGAGCGGCCTGCTCTGCCTCCTCGCGCTGCTCTTCGCGTTCCCCGCTCTCGCCGTCGAGCCGTCCGAAGTCCTGCCCGACCCGGCGCTCGAAGCGCGGGCGCGCGAGATCGGGCGGGCGTTGCGTTGCGTGGTCTGCCAGAACCAGTCGATCGACGATTCCTCGGCCGAGGTGGCGCATGACATGCGCCGGGCGGTGCGCGAGCGGCTCGTCGCCGGCGACAGCAACGGCGACGTCTTCGCCTACATGGTCGCGCGCTACGGCGACTACGTGCTGCTGAAGCCGCCCTTCAAGGCCGGCACGCTGATCCTGTGGCTGGGCGCGCCGTTCCTGCTGCTGGTCGCCGGTGCCGCACTCCTCCTCGCCGCGCGCCGCCGCCGCAACACACCCATCGTGGCGCCGAAGCCGCTCGACGAGGAGGAGCGCCGCCGCCTCGACGCGCTCCTGAAGGGCTGACGGCCATGCTCGAATTCCTGCTGGCCCTGCTCACCACCGCGACCGTCGCCGCGCTGCTCTGGCCGCTGCTGCGGATGCGCCTGCCGGCGCGGGACCGGCTCTCGGGCGAACTGGCGATCTACCGCGACCAGCTGGCCGAGCTGGAGCGCGAGCGCGCCGCCGGCACGCTGAAGCCCGCCGAGGCCGCCGCCGCCCGCACCGAGATCGAGCGCCGCATGCTGGCCGCCGGCGACGCCGCCGCGTCCAGCGCCAAAGCCGCGCGCGCCTCCGACGCGGTGCAGAAGTGGCTGCCGCCCGCGCTCTCGCTGTTCGTGCCGCTGCTGGCGCTCGGCCTCTATCTCCAGACCGGCCGCCCCGGCCTGCCCGCCGCGCCGTTCGCCGACCGGGGCGCCGAGCATCCCGCCCCGCCGCGCCAGATGGACGTCGCCGGCCTGCTGGCCGAGGCGCGCGCCCGCCTGGCACAGGACCCCAACGACGCCGACGCGCTGGCCGCCCTGGGCGAAGGCCTGACCCTGGAGGCCGGCGGCACCGTCACGCAACCGGCGCTCGAGGCGCTGCAGCGGGCGCTGAAGGCGCGGCCCGACGATGCGCGCATCCTCTACTATCTCGGCCTGCACGAGGCGCAGAGCGGCGACTCGAAGGCCGCGATCGCCCGCTGGCGCGACCTCGAGGCCAAGAGCCCAACCGACGCGCCCTGGCTGCCGATGCTGCGCGCCGAGATCGCGCGCGTGGCAAAAGCGGCCGGGATCGAAGTGCCGCCCACCCAGACACCTCAATCCACCATGCCGACGCCCAGCCGCGAGCAGCAGGAGGCGATGGCCCAGCTCACGCCGGAGCAGCGCCAGCAGGCGATCCGCACCATGGTCGAGGGGCTGGCCGCGCGCCTCGCCGACGCGCCGCAGGACCGCGCCGGCTGGCTGCGCCTGGCCAATGCCTGGAAGGTGCTGGGCGAGAACGCCAACGCCGCCGACGCCTATGCCCGCGCCGACACGCTGGCCCCCGTCGACGCGCGCATCCTGGCCGACTGGGCCGAGGCGCATGTGCGCCAGCTGGCCCCCGGTGCCGCGCCGTCGGCGCAGGCCGTCGCCGTGCTGGAGCGGCTGGAGAAGGCCGAGCCGCGCAATGCGCTCGCCCTGTTCTACCTGGGCGTCGCCGCCGAAGCCGCGGGCAACAAGCCGGCGGCGCTGCAGCGCTGGAAGACGCTGCTCGCGTTGCTGCCGGCGGATGCGCCGATCCGGGGGATGCTGGAGGAGCGGATCAAGGCGGCGGGGGGGTGAGGTTCAGCCGGGCCGCGACAGCCGTGGCTCCCGCCCTTTACGGCACCCACACCCCGACACCCTCATGCTGAGCGCCCCGCAGGGGCGCGTCTCGAAGAATGGATAAGAGCATCGCATCTGTTGCCCATCCATTGAGACGCAAGGCTTCGGAATACCCTCAGAATGATGTCGTGCGATGAACCTCGAAGCAGCAAGACCCAGTACCCGCCCCTCATCCGCGAGTCGGATAGTATTGGGTACAATCGGGTAGAATCGGCTAATCGGCGTTCCGGACGCCGGTTGTTGACTCCGAACGAACCGCCGGGCAGTCTTGCAGCGTGCATGTGAGCATAAGGCGGCGCCTGGCACATCGGAGTATTGCCGCCAAGTAAAAGAACCGGCGCCGGTCATTCGACCGGAAATGCTGATGAAACTCCCCGGAACGATTACAGGAGCCGTGCCATGCACGACACGAATCCCTCCGCGCGGGTGCCAGCATCCGAGCCGGTTGCCGAGCGGCCGCTTCTCAACGATCTGCTCGCTACTTTCGAGAAGCAACTCATGTGCACCTTCAAGGAGGAAAGTTATCTTGTGCGCGACAACGGCGCGGTGCTGCGGCGCCCGAGGCCGATAGGGCGGCGCCGAAAGCTCGATAGGATCTGGACGTTCGGCAAACTAAACAGGCACTCAGGCTACCTTGAGATCAACGGCCATGTGGTACACCGGATCGTAGCAGCGGCCTTTCACGGGCCCCGGCCGTCGACAGACCACGTTGTCGATCACATCGATACGAACAGACAAAACAATCGCCCCGACAATCTGCGCTACGTCACGAGACTTGAGAACATTCTCCTGAACCCCACGACGCGCGCGCGGATCGAAATCGCGTACGGCTCTCTCGAAGCGTTCTTCGAGAATCCTGGCGCGCGCGCCGTACCGAACTGGGAATGGATGAGGACTGTTACTAAGGAAGAGGCGGAGATAAGCCGCAAGCGGCTGGAAAAATGGGCTGAGAGTGGCCAGGGGGGTCGCGGAGGGACTCTCGGTGACTGGATTTTCAAGCCCAAGCCACAAACAAATCCCATCCGCAGCGGGGGCCTGAGCAGACCGCCCCAGCGTTTGAATCGATGCAAACAAGACTTCAGCATCAACGTCTTTGTCTGCGCCGCTGTATCGTCCAAGGCGCGAATTGGGACGCATCGATCGAAATGTCGCCATAGCTTGGGAGAGAATTTCTTCTCGATGCGCCACAAACAGTACACGCTCAAAAGAGGCGCTGTCGAAGGCACTTAGCCAAGTCTTACCAAGACCGGTCGCAAGGACAACGAGACCCGCGGTATAACCTTGGCGACGTGTCGCCTGGAGCGCCTCAAGTGCTCTCTGCTGAATGGGATGCGGCGTCGGCGTTTGAACGGGCGGATCCGGCGCTACTTCGGCAAAGCCGCGACGCGTGGGTAGACGCTGTTGACCATCGATGATGTACTTTCGGCCGTCCTTGTTGCTTATGATTATCGATCCTAAGAAGTAATGCCCGTAGGATTCAACGGCACTACGTTCATCGCCCTCCTCGTAACTCTCAAGAAACTTCTCGCTTAAATCCTCGACCAGTTCGGCAATCTGCTTCGACTCCCAACGATATTCTCGCTGATAATAATCGACAGAGAACCTAGCACCGCTAAGTAGCGTGCGAATGTTCTTTGCATCACCGCGAATCTCTTTCACTGAAGAATCCTATTGAATGCTACTCCTGGCAAATCAAGGAGAGCCACGTGGTAGTTGCATTCTCACGATGGCAGCAACTTGGGATCCTCATCAAGTGCAAATCATTTCTTGGTCCTCTTGGCCTGCACTCGATCGCCGCCATTACCTCCCAGACAATCGCCACCTCGCACGTGCCGGCCTATCTCCCGCGTGGATCAACCATCCGCAGGAGGAAGCCATGTCCCATCCCATCGCCACGCCGGACGCCGTCGTCGAGGCCTACGTCGCCACCTGGAACGAGACCGATCCCGCGCGCCGCCGCGCCGGCCTTGCGGCGGCCTGGACCGAGACGGGGATCTACCGCGATCCGGTGATGGCGGGCGACGGGCCGGCCGGGATCGATGCCATGCTGGCGGGCGTGCAGGCGAAGTTCCCGGGCTTCGTGCTCAAGCGCACCTCGACGGTCGACGCGCACGGTGGTTCCCCGGGCGGCCCCGCGGGCGGCCCCTCCGGCAGCGCGGGGGCGCGCTATCTGCGCTTCACCTGGTCGCTGGGTCCGGCCGACGGGCCCTCGGTCGTCGAGGGTGTCGATTTCTGCACCCTGGCGCCGGACGGGCGGCTCGCGTCCGTGGTCGGCTTCATCGACAAGATGCCGGGGTGAGGAAGGCCGCGGCGGGCCAGGCGATTTTCGTCGCGCCCGGCCTGCTGCGGGGCGTGTCCGGGACCCGCGCCGGGGCTGCTGTCAGTGCTGGCACGCCGCGGCGAAGAGGCGAGACAGGCCTTGCAAACGAAACAAACGAATTAGACGAAATAACTGTCGGGGAAAGGGCCCTCCCTCGCGCGCGGCACGACAGCAATGCCTGCATCGACGCGCGGCGTCGACGCGGGCGGCGGCCTACGAAAATTACTCGTCGTCTCTCCACTCCGCCTCGCTACGCGTGCGCCGGTCGAGACGACGGGGTTTTGGCGTGTTGGCCGAAGGTCGAGCCGCTTCCTTCACCTCGACCGGCGCACTCCGGATCAGGTGGTCGAACGGCGACAGCGCGGCCCTGGCGCCCTCGCCGATGGCGATGACGATCTGCTTGCAGGGCACGGTCGTCGCATCGCCGGCGGCGAAGATGCCGGGGACCGAGGTCTGGCCGCGGGCACCCTCGTCGCAGGCCATCGCCGTGCTGCCGCGTCGGGAGAAGGACGAGCCGCGCCACGCGCTGGCCTGCGCCTGGCCGACGCGCCGATCCGCGTGATGCCGGAACGGCGAACCAGGAACGTCGAAGGCGGTTGATGCCTATTGGTCCGTGAGCCTCGACGAACTGGCCAGGAGGTAGATCTGCTGGCTGCGCGCGGCACCCGGGCTGTCGTCGGCAAAGCTTCTCAGAAGCCTGATCAGGGAAGCGAACGTCGTACCGGCTTCGTATTCGTCGCTCATCAGGTCGAGATCGCCGAAGTCCTTGTAGCTCCAGATCGTGCGGAACTGCCCGGCACCCTTTTCCGACGAGGAGAAGACGGAATAGGTGCCGCGATAGCGCACGCCGGCCGGCACGCCGAGGGTATTCTGAGCGTCGAGCAGGGCGACCTCGTGGGTATCGAGGAAATCCATGAAGCCCTGAAGTTTGTTCGCAGGCACGTCATAGCCCCATTCGACGACGATCGCGCCGACAGCCCGGTTCTGCTTGACGCGATCATCCGCCTTCTTGCCGGCCGTCGATGCCGCCTTGCCGCCGAACGGATCGCGCAGGAGAAACTTGTCGCCGCTTCGGATCTCGGGTTCCAGGAGGCCGACCGACGGCCTGTCGAGCCGCCCTGTTTCGCGGATGAGTTCCCGAAGGCGCTCGACTATCGCATGTTCCTTCATCTCGCTCTCCCGTCGGCTTCAGGCAGGCGCCTGTGATGCATCTTGTCCGGATGTCCGCTCGATCAGCCCCTGCTCCAGCAACACGTCCACGCCCTGCTGTGCCTGCCGCCTCGCTTCCTCTTCGTCGAGCACCGGCAGCGCGGCGTTCATGAATGCCTGTTCCAGTTCCAGATCGGTCAAGCCCGGACAAAGCTCGAGGACGAGCCACGCGCTGAGGTTCGGCGTGTAGAGATGCGGAACGCCGGGCTTGAACACGATGCAGCTGTTGAGCTCAGGCAGGCGTCTTATCCGGAGGCCGGGGGCGTGCCTGAAGCATCCATTCTGGAAGGTCACGGAGGTCTACTCCTCGGTTGAGTTCTGTATCGAAGGGATCGGGCGCCGCCCATCGGCCGTGATAGGCGTAGGCCGTGGACCGGCAGCCGCCATGGGAGCCTTCGCGGTCGGCGCAGGAACCGCAGCTCGCCTCGACCTTGCCGGCCCGCAGTTCGCGGTAGAGCGGGTGATTCCAGGTCTTCTCGAAAGCCACCTCGCGCACGTTGCCGTAGCTCACGAATTCGCGGAGATAAGAGCATCCGATCGATTCGCCGACGGGGGTCACCGCCGCCATCTGCCAGCAGCAGTTGCCGTCGTTGGGATGCCACGACTGCATGACCTTCATGCCCGCCGGCGGACGGAGCGCGTTCAGGACGGCCATCTGCTCTTCGAGCGTCATGGCAAGCTCGCTCCAAAGATGCTTCGCGCGGCCGATCGGATAGAGACGCAGGATTCCGACGGTGCGAACGTCGAGCTCCTGCGCGAGCTTCAGGAAAGCCGGCAGCTCGCCCATGTTGCGGCGGTTGAGGATGATCAGCATCTGCGTCGGCACGCCCGCCTCGACCAGCAGGCGAACGGCGTTGCAGGCTCGTTCGAAGGCGCCGTCGCGGCGGGCGAACCAGTCGTGACTGTCGGCGCGCGCGCCCATGAAGTCGACCAGTACGGTGCCCACGGCCAGGGCACGCAATCGTGCCGCGAGATCGGCGGTGATCAGCCACCCGTTCGTCCGCACTCTGGTCAGCGCGCGCGGCGCGCAGCTGGCGAGGACATCGAGAAAGTCGGATCGAGCCAGGGGCTCGCCGCCCTCGAACAGCAGGGAGATCACTCCGGCCTCAAGTCGCTCGTCGAGGAAGCGAATCCATTCCTGCGTCGTCAGTTCGCCGTGCCCGGTATCGGTCGCGCAATCGGCATAGCAGTGTCGGCAGTCCAGCGGACAGCTCGCCGTATAGGACACCGTCAGCTTGACGGGCGCCTCGAGCTGCATCGGATTGGCAAGGGGTGGGCCGTCGGGAACCACGCTGCCGGCCTCACTTCAGGATGTTGACGGCGTCGATGCAGCCGAACCCGCGTTGCGGATCCCACTGGATGGGATTGACGCCGCCCGGCATGTTGGGTCGCAACGACGCGATGAGCAGCGTCCGCATGCCGCTCGAGCTCGGATAGCCGGCGGGATATGCCGCGCCATTGCGCTTGATCTTGTCGAAGGCCAGAGCGATCAGTCCCGCGACATGCGGGGCGGCGAGACTGGTGCCCGACATCGCGGTGATCGCCGCCTTGCCCGTTCCCGTGCCGGTCGGCACCGGATCGCCGAGCGACTTGGCGCCCATGATGATTTCGCCCGGGGCGCACATGTCCGGCTTCTGCAGGCCGTTGCGGGTCGGGCCCGCGGAGCTGAAGGGCATGGCGCCGCCGACGCCCGGCGCATCGATCGGATCGCCTACCTGGTAGGTTGCCGTGCCGATTGCGCCGACGACGATCGCATTGCCCACGCCCGCCGCGTTGGCGCTCAACGTTCCCAGCGGCTCGATGTTGCTGTTTGGCGTCGGAACCTTGTTGTGCGGAGGTTCGCGGAATGCCGCCTGATCGGCATCGTCCCGCTCGATCCATGCATCGAGCTTGATGGGATCGAAATCCTGCTCGACGCCGTTGTCCATCTTCTGCCCCTTGACCTCGAGGCGCCATGTCTCCCACCGATCGAGGTCCACCCTCGGATCGAGGCGTATGCTGAAATAGTGGAGTGTGCTGCCGGCCAGACTTCCGTACTTGGTCGCCGCTTCGATGCGACCGGCGAGTCGACTGCCCTCATCGGCGAGATCGTTCGGTGCCCTGGCGGGTGCCGGCATGGCACCCGTGGCACTCTTGAAATCCGCCAGTCCGGCGTGCAGCAGGAGGTCGACGCCATCGGGCTTGTCGAACCAGATCTTGATGGTGTTGCTGCGCTTGTCGCCGCGCGGCACGCGGACGTCGAACGTGGCGACCGAGGTTGCGCCGCCGCTGCGCTTCGTGATGCCGGTGGCGTGGAGATTCCCGCGATATTGATTGCCGGCCGACCACACCAGGGCGCGCCCGTTCTTGCCGTTGCCGAACAGGTTGTTGATCTTGACGTTCCACGCCTTTTCACCCGACGAGGGAGGCACGTCGCCATGATCCGTCGGGTCATGGGGGCCGTCATTGGTGCCGAGGCTGATGCTGAACACCGTGGGCCGGTTGCTGGCGGGATTGTCGAGCTCGAGAATATTGATCGCCTTCTTCACGGCCGCCAGAATGGCGTCGCCACCGACCCAGCGCCGGCCGTCGGTATCGCTGACGTAGACCTGCACGAAGCAGAGATCCGCCATGGGTGCGACGCCGCGGACCGCCGTGCCGTTGCCATTGCCGGCGGCAGCATCGAGGACGAGCGTGCCGTGCGCCCCTCCGACGGTCGGGTCGGTGCAGTGGTATTTGGCATGGTGCGGCTTGTAGGGCGATGCATCGTAGGGTTTCGGATCGGCGATCCAGTCCTCGATCGTGCCGTTGGTGTAATCAGTGGCTCCGCCGCCGGAATTCATTTCGATCAGCCGGTGGAGCCGGCTGCCGGTCAGCTTGCCTGTCGGCTCATTCTGCTTGGGATACCGGAAATTGCGGTGCGCGAAGTCGCAGCCCATGTCGATCACGCAAACCATGGCGCCGCGGCCGTCATAGGCGGTTGTCGCGCCGTCGATCTGGGTGGCGCAATTGTTGGCGAGAAGCTTGTCGTGATCGGCGTAGATGTATGGAACCGATCGGGCGAGGTTGGGCGTGAACTGGGGAGCCAACTGGACGGGGCCGAACTGGGCCAGCAGCTGCAGGAAGAATTCATCGACGTTCGGGATGCGCGCAAGATCGACGCAACAACTGGCGACATAGCCTCGCGCCGATGCCCCTTTCTTCGCGACGGCTTCAACGGTGAGGATATCGGGCGACTCCCAATCGCCTTCGAGCATCATCTCGGGTGCGAAACCCGGGACTGTCGGTTTCCCATGGTCGTCGAAGAACGGCGCAGACCTGGACCTGATGAAGAAACTCACGTCTGCGCGTCCGCCCTTGCGGGCGGCCTTTACGGCTTCGGTGACACGCCGGTCGCGCATCAATGCGGTGTGATGTTGCTGGATGAGGTCCCTGGTCAGTCCCGACGGACCATAGGCGGCCTCTTTCTCCCGCTCAGCCATGCGCCCCCCGACACAAGTGAGGAAGCGGCGAAACGACCGCCTCCATCGGTTGCTGAATGATTTTGCAGACTAGGGTACAATTTTAGCCGGCACAAGCGAACGACCCCGCAAATGAAGTGCAGTAGCTGCGCATTCGAGAATCCGGACGGCATGCGATTCTGCGGCGCGTGTGGCGTGAAGCTCTCGCTCGTTTGCGCCGCGTGCCAGACCATCAACCCACCGGATCATCGCTTCTGCGGAAATTGCGGCCTGCAGATCGGCAGCATCCCCGCCGGGTCCGGACCACCGCAGCCGGGATCGCCAAGGCCCGTGTCGACTGTGCCGATGCCGCGCAGCGAGCTTCGCCAGGTCACCGTTCTCTTCTGCGATCTCGTCGGCTCGACGCGACTCTCCGTGCGGCTCGATCCGGAGACCTATCGTCTGGTCCTTGCGGCGTTTCGCGAGCTCTGCGTGCGCTCGGCCCGGCGCATGGGCGGCGACGTCGCGCGCTATCTGGGAGACGGGCTGCTGATCGCCTTCGGCTGGCCGACGGCCTGGGAGGACGACGCCCGCCGCGCCGTGCGCACCGCACTCGCCATCCGCGATGGCCTGCCCTCGCTGCCGCTGCCGTCGGGCGTGGCGGTCGGCGCGCTCGAAGTCCGCATCGGCATTCATACCGGCCTCGTCGTGGCCGGCGACCTCAGCGCCGGGGACCATACCGAGCACGATGCGTTGCTGGGCGAGACGCCCAATGTCGCCGCCCGCATCCAGACCGAGGCCGAGCCCGGCCAGGTGTTGATGAGCGGCACCACTGCCTCGCTGGTCCAGCCGTTCTTCGTCCTCGAGAAAATCGGCATGCGCGAGCTGCGCGGGCTCGATGAAAAGGTCGAGATCGTCATCGTCCATCGCGAAAGCGGCGTGCGCGACCGAATGGATACCGTGGATCCGCATTCGCCGGTTCTCGGTCGCCAGCAGGAGATCGGACTGCTGCTCGACCGATGGAGCCGCGCGAAGGCGGGACAGGGTGCCGCCGCCCTGCTGATCGGCGAGCCAGGCCTCGGCAAATCCCGCGTCGCAGCCGAGGTTCGCCGCGTGGTCGCGGCAGAGAACCTCGACATGCAGGCCGAGATCATCGTCATCGGCTGCGCTGCTTACGACGCGACGAGCACGTTGCGTCCCTTCATAGAGGCGCTGGAACACGATACCGGTCTTTCGGCGGCGACGATTTCCGTCGACAACGCCGCCTCCTTCGCGTCCGCCCTCGCGCGCCGCGGTGTCGCGCGCCCGATTCGTGTCGCGGCACTGGCCAGCCTCTTCGACGCGGCCGCCTTGTTCGATGTCGACTGGCCGCGTCTCTCGCCCGAACGCAAGCGTGCCGAACTGCTTGAGGCACTCTGCGACTGGGTGCTCGCCGGTTCGCCGCCTCGGCCGCGGCTGCTGGTGATCGAGGATGTGCACTGGGCCGACGAATCGACGCTGGCACTGATCGGCAATCTCGTCGAAAGGGTCATCCAGACGCCGGCGCTGATCGTCATGACCGCGAGACCCGAGTTCCAGCCGCCTTGGCCCTCGCGCTTGCGCGTAACCCAGATTGCCTTGCAGCGGCTGGGTGTGGAGGAAGGCCGGCGTCTGGTCGAGGCTGCCGCCGGCAAGGGCAGCTTCCCGGCGGACGATGTCGATCGGATCGTCGCGCGCGCCGATGGTGTGCCTCTCTTCATCGAGGAGCTGGTGCGCGAGATGAAGAGCGCGCCAGCCCGCAGCGCCGGCGCACCGGCTACCATTCCCGCCACCTTGCGCGACCTCCTGATGGCGCGGCTGGATCGTGTGCGCGGGGCGCGGCCCCTTCTCGAGATCGGTGCGCTCCTGGGCAAGACCTTCGTCTTCGGTCTGCTCGCAGCCGTGGCGGGCCAGCCCGAACCAGAGGTCGAGCGCCAGCTCGGCGTTGCGTCGGATGCCGAATTCCTCGACGTGCACGGTGTGCCGCCCCTGGCGCGGCTGAGCTTTCGCCACGCCCTCATCCAGGAGGCGGTGCAGGAATCGATGCTGCGCCAGCGCCGCATCGAGCTGCACGGCCGCATTGCCCAGACGCTGCGAACCTCTTTCCCCGAACTGGTCGACCGCCAGCCCGAGGTCTACGCCGCGCATTGCGCGGCGGCCGGCTTGCTGCGCGATGCCGTCGAGGCCTGGCAGCGCGCTGCCCGGCGCGCTACCGAGCGCTCGGCCTATGGCGAGGCAGCCCGCCATTATCGCGAGGCCGTTTCGGTCGTCGCCCAGCTTCCCGGCGGGCCCGCGCGCGACGAACTCGAACTGTCGCTGCAGGTGGCACTCGGCGCTCAGATGATTGCCGCCCGCGGCAACGCCGCTCCCGAAGTGGAAGCCGCCTACCGCCGCGCCGAGGCCCTGTGCGCCCGTGTCGACAATGCCAATCACCGCTTCCGTGCTCTGCGCGGTCTGCTCACCTTCTTCATGGTGCGCGGCCGTCCAACAGAAGCGCAGCGCATCGGCGGCCAGCTTCTCGATCTCGCCGAACAGTCGGGCGACGCCGGTGTGCGCCTGCAGGTCCATCGTCCGCTCGGCCTGAACTTCTTCTATCTCGGTCGCTTTGAGGAGGCCCAGGTCCAGCTCGATCGGGCGCTGGCCCTGCACGATCCCATTGCGCATGCCGACCACCGCCACGAATACGGCTCAGATCCAGCCGTGCTGGCCTTCTGCAACCGGGGCTGGATCCGCTGGTTCGTCGGAGATGCCGGCGGCGCGCTGGCGGATTGCGAGGCGGCTGTCACCCTCGCCCGTACCCTGGAGCATCCACACAGCCAGGCCTTTGCACTTTCGTTTCTTGCGTCGGTGCGCCAGGGCCGTCGCGAACCTGTCGAGGCGCTGGCTGCCTGCGCCGAACTGCACGATCTCGCCCGCCTGCACACCTTCCCCTACTGGGCGACGTGGGAGCAGGTGCTGGCTGGCTGGGCCCGTGCCCAGATTGGCGATACGCGCGCCGGTGCGCGCGCCATTACAGCCGGCCTCGATGCCTATCGTGCGACGGGCGCGGAACTGATGGTGCCCTACTTTGCGGCCCTGCTCGGCGAGGCGCTGCTGCTCGATGGCGATGGCAACGGTGCGCGCCAGGTGCTCGACGAGGGCATCATCATCGCGCGCCAGCACGACATCGCCTTCTACGCCCCCGAACTCGTGCGCTTGCGCGCGCGTGCCGTCGACCAGGACGCCCGTTGCGAGGCGGTGCAGTTTGCCGCGGAGGCCGCCGCCTGGAGCCAGCGCCTGGGCGCCCGCACACTGGAGCTGCGCGCCCTCGTCGACCTGGCCGCGCTCGCCCGGCCGGACGACCTGACCGATGTACGTGCTGCGTTGATCCGCCTGCGCGCCACGTTCTCCGATGAGTTCATCCTGCCGGATCTGGCCGATGCCGACCGCTGGTTGATGGCAGCGCAGGCCTGATCTGGGTGGCTCTGCCTCCCGAATCCCGGGAAACGAATCAAAACGGTGCGACGCTGGGATCGACCCCCGCACTGGATGAGAGCGGGAGCGCAGCGATAGCGACGACCCGGGCCGTGAGGTCCAGGGTCATCTGCCTTTCGGCCTAAGCCGCCTGCTTCACCTCGACCGGGGTGCTGCGGATCAGGTGGTCGAAGGCCGACAGCGCGGCCTTGGCGCCCTCGCCCATGGCGATGACGATCTGCTTGTAGGGCACGGTCGTCGCATCGCCGGCGGCGAAGATGCCGGGGACCGAGGTCTGGCCTCTCGCATCGACCTCGATCTCGCCGCGCGGGCTCAAGTCGATCGCGCCCTTCAGCCACTCGGTGTTGGGCACCAGGCCGATCTGCACGAAGATGCCCTCGAGCTCGATCGTCTTCTGCTCATTCGTCGTGCGGTCCTTGTAGGCGAGGCCCGTCACCTTGGCGCCGTCGCCGTGCACCTCGGTGGTCTGCGCCGAGACGATCACCGTGGCGTTGGGCAGCGAGCGGAGCTTGGCCTGCAGCACTGCGTCGGCGCGCAGCTGGCCGTCGAACTCGATCAAGGTGACGTGGCTCACCAGGCCCGCGAGGTCGATCGCCGCCTCGACGCCGGAGTTGCCGCCGCCGATCACCGCCACCCGCTTGCCCTTGAACAGCGGGCCGTCGCAGTGCGGGCAGTAGGCCACGCCCTTGTTGCGATACTCGGCCTCGCCGGGGACGTTCATCTGCCGCCAGCGCGCGCCAGGCGAGAGCACGATCGTCCTGGCCTTGAGCGTCGCGCCGTTCTGCAGCTCGACCGTGGCCAGGCCGCCCGGCGTCGCGGCGGGGACGAGCTTCGTCGCCGTCTGCAGGTCCATCACGTCGACCTCGTAGTCCTTGACGTGTTGGCTGAGAGCGGCCGCCATCTTCGGGCCCTCGGTGTGGGAGACCGAGATGAAGTTCTCGATGCCCATCGTGTCCAGCACCTGGCCGCCGAAGCGCTCCGAGGCGATGCCGGTGCGGATGCCCTTGCGCGCCGCGTAGATCGCCGCGGCCGCGCCGGCCGGGCCGCCGCCGACCACCAGCACGTCGTAGGGCTTCTTCGCGGCGATCTCCTCGGCGGCGCGTTCCGCTCCACCGGTGTCGAGCCTGGCCAGGATCTGCTCCAGGCTCATGCGGCCCTGGCCGAACGGCAGGCTGTTCAGGAAGATCGACGGCACGGCCATCACGCCGCGCTTCTCGACCTCGTCCTGGAACAGGGCGCCGTCGATCGCGGTGTGGCGGATGCGCGGGTTCAGCACGCTCATCAGGTTCAGCGCCTGCACCACGTCGGGGCAGTTCTGGCACGAGAGCGAGAAATAGGTCTCGAACGTGTAGTCGCCGTCGAGGCCCTTCACGCGCTCGATCGTGTCCTGCGCTTCCTTGCTCGGGTGGCCGCCGACCTGCAGCAGCGCCAGCACCAGCGAGGTGAATTCATGGCCCATCGGGATGCCGGCGAAGCGGACCGAGATGTCGGTGCCGGGCCGCACGATGGCGAAGGAGGGCTTGCGCATGTCCTCGTCGGCCTCGGCGAACGTCACCTTGTCCGACAGGCTCGCGATCTCCTGCAGCAGCTCCCTGAGCTCGGCCGACTTCGCGCCGTCGTCGAGCGACGCCACCAGCTCGACCGGCAAGGTCAGGCGCTCGAGATAGCCCTTCAACTGCGTCTTGAGGTTGGCGTCCAACATGGGAGGTACTCCTAATCGAAAACTCGTCGTCGTGAAGAGAAGAGAGGTCCCTCCACTCCGCCCTTCGGGCTCCGGTCGGGACGACGGAATTTTTAGAAACCGTCATCCCGAGCGGAGCGAAGCGAAGTCGAGGGATCTCTTTTCCTCGGGCTACGCCGTCAGATCTTGCCGACCAGGTCGAGGCTGGGGGCGAGGGTCTTCTCGCCTTCCTTCCAGGCCGCCGGGCAGACCTCGCCCGGATGGGCGGCGACGTACTGGGCCGCCTTGACCTTGCGCAGCAGCTCCTTCGCGTCGCGGCCGATGCCGCCGGCGGTGATCTCGACGATCTGGATCTTGCCGTCCGGGTCGACCACGAAGGTGCCGCGATCGGCCAGGCCCGCTTCCTCGATCATCACGCCGAAGTTGCGGGTGATCGTGCCGGTCGGGTCGCCGACCATGACGTACTCGATCTTCTTGATGGCTTCCGACGTGTCGTGCCACGCCTTGTGGCTGAAGTGGGTGTCGGTCGAGACGCTGTAGATCTCGACGCCCAGCTTCTTGAACTCGGCGTAGTTCGTCGCCAGATCCTCGAGCTCGGTCGGGCACACGAAGGTGAAGTCGGCCGGGTAGAAGAACACCACCGACCACTTGCCCTTGCCCTTCAGGTCGGCGTCGGTCACGTCGATGAACTTGCCCTTCTGGTAGGCGGTGGCCTTGAA
This sequence comes from Reyranella sp., assembly GCA_046296475.1. GTDB lineage: Bacteria > Pseudomonadota > Alphaproteobacteria > Reyranellales > Reyranellaceae > Reyranella. The sequence continues at coordinate 6,847 of JBKBLH010000031.1, read as the reverse complement.
CGGCTTGATCTCGGTGTTGATGAGGGACACGCTTGAAACTCCTTGGTTAACTCTTCGCAAGGGTTACTTAGGAGCATTCTAAGATCGTTTGAAACTCAAAATACCGAATTGAATAATCGGTAAAACCGATTACATGCCCCTGATGAAGCCCACCCCGACCCTGCGCCAGCTGCGCTACCTCGTGGCGGTGGTCGATCGCTGCCACTTCGGGCAGGCGGCGGCGGCCTGCACTGTCAGCCAGTCCACCCTGAGCGCCAGCATCCAGGAGCTGGAGGAGCTTCTGGGCGCGCCGCTGCTGGAGCGCACCAAGCGCTCGGTGGTGCCGACAGCTCTGGGGCGCGCCGTGGCCGACCGGGCGCGCGCCCTCCTGAAGGGGGCCGAGGATCTGGTGGACCTGGCGCAGGCGGCGCGCGATCCGCTCTCGGGCCCGCTGCATCTCGGCGTGATCCCCACCATCGGGCCGTTCCTGCTGCCCAGGGCGATGCCTCGCCTGCGGGAGCGTTTCCCGAAGCTGCAGCTCTACCTGCGCGAGGACCAGACGGCCCGCCTGCTGGAGCGGCTGGACGCAGGCGAACTCGACGCCGTGCTGCTGGCGCTGCCCTATGCGCTGGGCGATCTCGAGGTGATGGATCTCGGCGAGGACCGGTTTTCGATCGTCTATCCCGCGGGCCACGTCCCGGCGGCCAGCATCGCCGACGAGAATCTCCTGCTGCTGGAGGATGGCCACTGCCTGCGCGACCAGGCGCTAGCGGCCTGCGAGCTGGAAGGCGCGCGGCGCAACGCCGGCTTCAACGGCACCAGCCTGCACACGCTGGCGCAGATGGTGGCGAACGGCCTGGGCGTGACGCTGATGCCGCAGATGGCCATCGACGCCGGCATCCTGCGCGGCCTCGACGTGACCATGCGGCCCCTCGACGTCACGGCCAGGTCCGGCGCCGTCCCCCATCGCCGTATCGGCCTGGCGTGGCGGCGCTCGTCGGCGCGCGCCGAAACCTTCCGGGCGCTCGGCGCCACGCTGCAAGCCGAACTCGCGATGTAATGAAGAAGTAGCAGGTCAGGTCTGCAGGATTGACTCGCCAGCGCCCACAACAGGTTGTGCTACGTCAGGCGTGCAGAGAACAAAGGCCTGTGCGCCCGACCGCGGATCTCGCGGTCGGGCTCTTTTTTGTCCGGGCGCTGCTCTCGTTACGGCTGCTGGCTGGGCGCCGGCGTGACCGGCTCGGTCGGCGTGGCCGGGATCGGGGTCACCCGCGGCACGGTCGGAGTCCGGGTCTCGTTGGTCCGCGCGTCGATCGACGCCGGGTCCGGGTTGCGGGCCACGTCGCTCCGCCCGGCGCGATCGGCCGAGAAGAACATCAGGCCTGCTGCCGCCACGGCCGCGGCCACCACGCCCACCACCAGATAGAGTCCTCGGCTCGGCGTGCGCGGCTGGAAAGCCACGTCGTCCTCGGGGAGGGGCTTGTTCAGCCTGGGTTCATGATCGCTCATCCCCTTACTCCTGAGGCGATGCCGGGGTCGCGGCGGGAGCCGTATGGGCCGGAAGCGGAACGGCAGCCGGCGCCTCGGCGTTGGGCGTGGTCGCCAGCGTGCCCGTTACCGTACGCTCGATCGGCGCCGGTGCCTGCGCCTGCTCGCGGCCGATGCCGTCGTTCATCGGATTGCCGAAGTAGAGGAAGCCTCCGACCAGGGCGATACCAGCCAGCGCCGCCAGCAGGACATAGCCCGGACGGCCATTGTTCGGAGCCTCGTAAGGATCGCTGGGATCGTAGCCCGAGCGGCCTGGACCGAGGTTCGGATCGTAGTTGCTCATCTGGTCCTCCTTTTGCAGTGACTGGCTGACCAACGACTTCCTGCGTCACATGGTTTCGCCGGGAAGGGGGGCCTGCTACCCTGCCTTGCAAAATCCGGAGGTCTAGAAAATGCCCGATTCACTGCCTTTTTCGGCTGCCCCGACGCAACCGTCGCTGCTCGACGACGAGGGCGCCCGGGCGCTGGTCGCCTCCTACGCGCCGGTCAGCGTCACTGCCGCGGTCAAGGACATCGGCCGCATCGATGCCCATATGGGCCGCTTCATCGCACTCTCGCCGATCTGCCTGATCTCGACCGCCGATGCCGCGGGCAAGCAGGACGTGACCCCGCGCGGCGATCCTCCGGGCTCGTTCAAGGTGCTCGACGAGAAGACGATCGCGCTGGCCGACCGGCCGGGCAACAACCGGCTCGATACGCTGCGCAATCTGCTGGAGAACCCCGAGGTCGCGCTGATCTTCCTGTTGCCCGGCGTCAACGAGACGGTGCGGGTCGCCGGCACGGCCCGCCTCTCGGTCGATCCGGCGCTGCTCGAATCGATGGCGGTACAGGGCAAGGCGCCGAAATGCGCCATCGTCGTCTCGGTGCGCCAGGCCTACCTGCATTGCGCCAAGGCGCTGCTGCGCTCTCGCCTGTGGTCGCCGGACTATGTCCAGCCCAAGGGCACCTTCCCCTCGATCTCGCGCATGGTCGGCGACCAGATCGGCCTGAGCGAAGAGGAGAAGAAGAAGCGCGAGGCCGCCACCGAACACGCCTACAAGGAAGGTCTATGGGCGCCTATACCGTAACCGGCCAGCGCGCCCGCCAGATGCGGGTGGTGCCGGCGGAGGTGCTGAAGCGCCTCTATGCCCGCGACGACCGCAAGGGCCTTGTCCAGACTGGCGCCCATCTTGCGCTCCTGGTGCTGGGCGGCTGGCTGGTGCTCGAGACGCGCGGCACCTGGTGGGTGCTGCCGGCGCTGCTGCTGCAGGGCATCTTCGTGAATTCGCTATTCGGCGCGATGCACGAGTCGGTGCACTACGGCTCGTTCAAGACGCGCTGGATGGCCGACCTGCTCGCCTTCTTCTCGGGCGCGGCGATCCTGAACAATGCCGGCTTCTACCGGCACTATCATCTCGCCCATCATCGCTATACGCAGGACCCCGAACGCGATCCGGAGCTGATCACCTCGGGGACCCCGCGGACCTGGAAGAACTACCTGTTCCGGATCAGCTCGATCCCGTTCCTGATGATCCGGGTGCGCGACATCTTCCTGTTTCCCTTCGGCTTCAGGGGCGACGTCACCTACATCCACGACTCAGCCTGGCCCGAAGTGAAGCGCTGGGGCCGCTGGCTGCTCGCCCTCTATGCCGGGCTGATCGTGGGCTCGATCCTGTTGAGGACCGACGTCGTTCTGTGGGTGTGGTTCTTCCCGCTGCTGATTGGCCTGCCGCTGCTGCGGCTCTATCTCCTGACCGAGCACACGCTCTGCCCCAACAGCGACGACGGCTTCGCCAACACGCGCACGACGATCTCCAATCCGATCGTGCGCTTCCTGATGTGGAACCTGCCCTATCACGCCGAGCACCATCTGCTGCCCAACATCCCGTTCCATCACCTGCCCGAGGCGCACCGGCACCTGCGGCCGCACCTGAAATTCGTCGCGAAGAGCTATACCCAGACTCATGGGGAGATCATCCGCAGCTTCGGCTAGAGTCTTTCCTACCTCATCCTGAGGAGCGTCGCGAAGCGGCGCGTCTCGAAGGATGGGCAACAGGCACGGTGCTCGTTCCCACCCTTCGAGACGCTCACTGCGTTCGCTCCTCAGGGTGAGGTCGGTGTTGGAATGCTCGGCTCGATTCAATCTCGCCCATAAACGCTCTAAGGTTGATGGATGCGGACGAACGAAGGAACCTGGGCGGCCGACAATGTGCGGCTGCAGCGCGGCGGCACCCTGAAGCAGGCGCGCATCGTGTGGAAGACCTACGGCGCGCTGTCGCCCCGGCGCGACAACGTGATCCTCTACCCGACCAGCTACGGCGCCCATCACACCGACATCGAATGGCTGGTCGACGTGCGGCGCTGCCTCGATCCCAGCCGCTACTTCATCGTCATCCCCAACATGCTGACGAACGGCCTGTCCTCGTCGCCGTCCAACACGCCGGACTTTCCCGAGGTCACGACTTACGACAACGTCATGCTGCAGCGGCGTATGCTGCTGGAACTGTTCGGCATCGACCGGCTGAAGCTGGTCTATGGCTGGTCGATGGGCGCCCAGCAGGCCTATCACTGGGCGGCGCTGTTCGGCGAGTCGGTCGAGCGCATCGTGGTCAATTGCGGCTCGGCGAAGACGGCGCCGCACAATTTCGTCTTCCTCGAAGGCATTCGCACCACGCTGGAGGCGGCGGCGACGCCGCAGCTCGGCCTGCGGGCGATGGGCCGCATCTATGCCGGCTGGGCGCTCAGCCAGACTTTCTATCGTCGCGAGATGTGGCGCGGGCTCGGCTTCGCGAGCCTCGAGGATTTCCTGGTGCGCTCGTGGGAGGCCAACTTCCTGCGGCGCGACCATCGCGACCTGCTGGCCCAGCTCTGGACCTGGCAGCACGGCGACATCTCGGCCAACGATCTCTATCGCGGCGATCTGCAGATGGCGCTGGCCGGCATCAAGGCCAGGGTGCTGCTGATGCCCTCGGCGACCGATCTCTATTTCCAGACAGACGACAATCGCGAGGAGTTGCCGTATCTCAAGTACGGGAAGCTGGTGGAGATTCCGTCCGTATGGGGTCATCGTGCCGGCAATCCGCGCGACAACCCCGAGGATGCCGCGTTCATCGATGCCCAGGTGGAGGCTCTGCTCAATGATTGAGGTACTGCCCGCAGACGGGCTGGTGATCGTCGCCAAGCACGAGTGCCATACCTGCGTCCTGGTCGAGCCGGTGATGCAGAGCCTCGACAGGGCCGGCCCACTCACCGTCATCACCCAGGATGATCCCGCCTTCCCCCGCGGCGTCGGCCGCGTGCTCGACGACCAGCAGCTCGAACGTTCGTTCCATCTCAACATCGAGGCGGTCCCGACCCTGATCCGGTTCGAGGGCGGCCGCGAGGTCGGGCGCACCGTGGGCTGGGATCGCGCCGAGTGGGTCCGCCTCGCCGGCGAAGCGGCGGCGGGCGAAGGCCTCCCGGCGTGGCAGCCCGGCTGCGGCTCGCGCAGCGTCGAGCCCGGCGTGCAGGAAGCGCTGATCGCGCGCTACGGCGATCCCGGCCTGAAGTCGCGCGAGATCCCGGTGGGCGAATGGGACGATCCCATCGAGGCCTGCTTCGAGCGCGGCTGGAGCGACGGCCTGCCCGTCGTGCCGCCGACCGACGAGCGCATCCTGCGCATGCTGGGCGGCACCGACCGCAAACCCGACGAGATCGTCGGCCTGATCCCGCCCAACCTCGCGCCCTGCACGGTCGAGAAGGTGGCGATCAACGCTGTGATGGCGGGCTGCAAGCCGGAATACATGCCGGTCGTGCTGGGCGTGCTGGAGGCGGCGCTCGATCCGCTGTTCGTGCTGCACGGGCTGCTCTGCACGACGCATTTCTCCGGGCCGCTGGTCATCATCAACGGCCCGGCCGCCAAGGCGGTCGGCATGAACTCCGGCGTCAATGCGCTGGGCCAGGGCAATCGCGCCAATGCCACGATCGGCCGGGCGCTGCAGCTCATCGTGCGTAACGTCGGCGGCGGCCTGCCCGGCGGCATGGATCGCGCGACCCTCGGCAATCCCGGCAAGTACACCTTCTGCTTCGCCGAGGACGAATCCGATCCCGACTGGGAGCCGCTGGCGCAACGGCGCGGCATCGCGCCCGGCAAGAGCGCCGTCACGCTGTTCCATGGCGAGGGCGTGCACGGCTTCATCGATCAGAAATCGCGCACGCCGGAGGAGCTGACGCGCTCGCTCGCCATGGGCCTGTTCGGGGTCGGCCATCCCAAGCTCTGCGATTCGGGCAACGCCGTGCTGGTGCTCTCGCCCGAGCACTACAGGATCTTCAAGGACGGGGGCTGGAATCGCCGGCGCATCGAGGACGAGCTCTACCAGGCCCTCAAGCGACCCGGCCGCGATCTGGTTCACGGCGCCCAGGGCGTGCCGGAGGGGTTGCCCGCGTCGATGGCCGACAAGATCGTCGACAAATTTCAGCCTGACGGTCTGCTGATCGTTCGCGCCGGCGGTCCGGCCGGGTTATTCTCCGCCATCATCGGCGGCTGGCCGGGACAGCGCGTGCGCGAGGAATGCCAGGCCGTCACCCACGAGATCCGCTGAGGAGCATCGAGCCATGAATCAGGCGATGAACCATTCGAGCAGACTGCGCGATCCCACCGCCGAGACCTCGCCGACGCGGCGCGCCCGCCTTGCACCGCCGCCCTCGCTCGACGGCAGGGTCGTGGCTCTGATGGACATCGGCAAGTCGCGCGGCGCCGAGTTCCTCGACCGTCTCGAGGGCCACTTCAAGTCGGCCGGGGTGGCGACCAAGCGCTATCGCAAGCCCACCAACACCAAGGTCGCGCCGCCTTCGGTGCTGCAGACGATCGCGGCCGAGGCGCAGCTCGCGGTGATCGCCTTAAGCGATTGAGGGTCCTGCACATCGTGCAGTCTGCACGACCTTCATAGTCTCGACGGCCGCGGCCTCCCCGGCGTCAACATCGTGACCACCGAGTTCGTGGACGGCGTCACCGCGCAAAGCGATGCGCTGGGCTTCGAGCCGGCGGTCGTCTACGTCCCGCATCCGATCCAGAATCGCACCAAGGCCGAGATCGACGAGATCGCCGACCGCGCCTTCGATCAGGTGATGGCGCTGTTGAAGAGCGCCTGATCGAGATCATCCGCCTCCCCATTCAAATGGGGAGGTGTCGCGCTCAGAGCGCGACGGAGGGGTCATGTGTCGCTGCGACGGAGGGGGATGACCACTCCGTCGGCGTATGACGCGGGCACCTTGTGTCTTTGATTTGGTGCAGAGTGCAGTGCCGGAGGATTGGTTGCCGCCAATCCTCCGGCCCGGCTGGGAGCTCGCCTGTCACCAAGGC
>JBKBLH010000030.1:0-50987 GCA_046296475.1 Reyranella sp. | reverse complement strand
GCCCCGCCACCCCCCCCCCGCTCTTTTTTTTCCCCTGCGCGGCCCCCTCGTGGGGGGCCTCATTTTATTTGGTGGCCCCGGGGGGGCCCCCCGCTCCGATGAATCATGACGTCCTCCGTAGAATGAGATTGTCAGACGTATCGAGCCCGGCCGTCCAGCCGGGCGGCACCCAGGTCGTGGCGGTGTAGCCCTCGATCACGGCCGGGCCGACGATCTGCTGGCCCGCGGCCAGCGCTTCGGCCGTGTGACGGTCGCAGTCGAGCCAGGCCTCGCCGTGGAAGATCTTCGCCTGCTCGGGCGCGCGGGTGGCGAGCGTCTCGCGGTCGAGCTTCGGGGCGCCGCCGATCGGAAGGGTGGCGCCGACCCGCAGGGTCACGATCTCGACGGGGCGGTCGAGATTGGCGCCGTGCATGAAGGTGCGGTGATGGGCGTCGGCAAAGAGTCCGGCAAGAGAGGCCGCGTCGAGCGAGCCGAGGCGGTCGGCCGGAATCTCGACGCCCACCTCGAAGGCCTGGCCGACGAAGCGCATGTCGAGCGTGTGCGTGTAGTCGAGTTCGCCCGGCAGCTTCATCTCGGCGAACTGCGCGGCGAGTCTGTCCCGCATCTCGCCGAACAGACGGCCGGCTTCGCGAGCGGCACCGTCGTCGAGCTTCATCTTGCGCGTGACGGCGTCGAACTTGGTGTAATCCGAGGCGACCAGCCCGTAGGCCGAGATCACGCCGGCATTGGGCGGCACGACGATGGTCGAGATGCCGAGCTCCTCGGCGATGCGCGCGGCATGGAGCGGGCCCGCGCCGCCGAACGGCACCAGCGCATAGTCGCGCGGATCGCGGCCGCGTTCGGTCGAGACGAGCTGGATGGCGCGCACGATGTTTGCGTCGGCGAGCTGCAAGGCGGAAGAGGCAGCCTGTTCGACGCTGAGAGAGAAACGTTCGGCCAGCGGCTCGAAGGCACGCCGTGCCGCCTCGCCGTCGAGCTTCATGCGGCCGCCGAGAAACGCGCCCGGCCGGATCGTGCCGATCACGATATGCGCATCGGTCGTCGCGGGTTCCGTGCCGCCGCGGCCGTAGCAGGCGGGACCGGGATCGGCGCCGGCGCTCTGCGGGCCGACCCTCAGCATGCCGCCATCGTCGACCCAGGCGAGCGAGCCGCCGCCCGCGCCGACCGACACGATGTCGAGCACGGGCGTGCGGATCGGCAGGCCGTCGATCTCCGTCTCGGCCGCCAGCGAGGGTCGCCCGTCCTGCACCAGGCAGACGTCGGTCGAGGTGCCGCCCATGTCGAAGGTGATGAGGTCCTTGTATCCGGAACGGGCCGCCTGGCGAGTGGCGCCGACCACGCCGGCCGCGGGGCCGGAGTAGAGCGCCGTGATCGCGCTCTGGCGCATTGCCTCGGCGGGCAGTCGTCCGCCATTGGACTGCATCACCGTGAAGCGCCCCTTGAAGCCCGCTTCGGCGAGCTTGTTCTCGAAGCGGTGCAGGTAGCCGTCGATCACCGGCTGCACGTAGGCGGAGAGCAGGGTCGTCGAGGCGCGCTCGAACTCGCGGAACTCGCGCGCCACCTGATGGCTGCAGGTCACCAGCACGCCGGGCAGCGCCGCGCCGCTCAGCGCGGCGAGGCGCTTCTCGTGCACCGGATCGGCATAGGCATTCAGCAGGCAGATCGCGACCGCGCGGTAGCCGCCCTCCCGGAGCGCGGGCAGCAGCTCGGCCTTCACCTTCGCTTCGTCGAGCGGCGTTTCGACCGCGCCGTCGGCACGCAGGCGCTCGACGGCTTCGAAGCAGTCCTTGCGGCGCACCGGCGGCGCGGGCTTGGCGTAGAAGAGATCGTAGATGTTGCGTCGGTCGTGGCGCTGCATGAACAGCAGGTCGCGAAAGCCCGCCGTCGCGACGAAGGCCACGGTCGCGCCCTTGCGTTCCAGCACGGCGTTGGTGGCGACGGTCGAGCCGTGGCCGAGATCCTCTATGCGCGCGAGATCGATGCCCGACGCGGTGAGGGCTGCGAAGGCGCCGACATCGGGCGACTTCGGCGTGCTCGGCACCTTGGTGACGACCAGCCGGCCGCCCTCGACGGCGACGAGGTCGGTGAACGTTCCGCCAACCTCGACTCCGACGCGCATCTTTCGGTCCTACGCTTCGGGACTGGAAGGGCCGGCGAGCCTCGCCTGCAGCTCGGCGATCTGCTTCTTCAGCTCTTCGTTTTCCTCGCGTGCCTTGGCGGCCATCGCCTTGACGGCGTCGAACTCGTCGCGCCGCGGGATGTCCATGCCGTCCAGGATCTTGGCGATCTGGTCGCGCACGCGGGCCTCGACCTCGTCCTTCATGCCGGTCAGCGCGCCCATGGCGCCGTTGGCCACCTTGGTGAGGTCGTCGATGAACGGATTGCGCGTTTGCATGTCAGGTCTCCTGATGCGGCGAGTATGGGCGGCTGGTAGCATCCGGCGCAAGAAGCACTGGAGGACGCCGTGAGTCTGGTCAAAGTCGAGTCGAGCGAGGGTATCACCACCATCACCATGATGCGCCCGGAGAAGCGCAACGCACTCACGCAGGAACTGTGCGACGGGCTCTACGAGGCCTATCGCGCCTTCGAGGAGGGCGACGACCAGGTCGCGGTGCTGCAGGCCGACGGTCCGGCCTTCTGCGTCGGCGCCGACCTGCACAATCCGCCTGCCGCCATGTGGAAGGCCGTGCCGCATGTCAGCCACGCGCTCAGCAAGCCGGTCATCGCCGCCACCCAGGGCTGGGTGATCGGCGGCGGTATCTGCCTCGTGATGACCTGTGATCTCATGGTGTCTGCCGATACCACCAAGTTCATGTACCCTGAGGCCAAGGTCGGCGTGTTCGGGGGCCTGATGCCGGGCATCGTCTCGCGCATGCCGCACAAGGTTGCGATGGAGCTGCTGCTGCTCGGCGAGGAAATCTCCGTGAAGCGCGCCTACGACGTGGGCTTCGTGAACAAGGTGGTGCCGCTCGGCCAGGAGCGGGCCGAGGCCCGTCGCATGGCCAAGGTCATCGCCGAATCCGCGCCGCTGGTGATCCGCACCCTGCGCGACTTCGCCAACCAGACCCTGCCGCGGGGTCCCGCCGAGGTCTTCGTGCCGGAGCGCTACAAGCTCGAGACGATCGCTAATTCCGAGGACCGCAAGGAGGGCGCGGCCGCCTTCCGCGAGAAGCGGGCGCCCCGGTTCAAGGGACGTTGACCGACATGGGCAAGTTGCTGCTGGTCGGTTGCGGCAAGATGGGCGGCGCCATGCTGGACGGCTGGCTGGCGCGCGGCCTGCCGGCCGCCGACATCGTCGTCGCCGAGCCGGTCGAGGCGATCCGGCCGCGGCATGCCGGCGTCCGCGTCGTCTCCTCCTCGGCCGAAATGCAGGAGACGCCGGAGGTCGTGGTGCTGGCGGTCAAGCCGCAGTCGATGGACGAGACGCTGGTCGATCTCCGGCGGTTCGCCAGCCAGGGCTCGGTCTTCCTGTCGATCGCGGCCGGCAAGACGCTGGGCTACTTCGCCGCCCGGCTCGGTCATACGGCGAGGATCGTGCGCTCCATGCCGAATACGCCGGCGGCGGTGCGGCAGGGCGTCACCGTCGCCACGGCGGCGGCGAGCGTGACGGCGGCGGAAAAGAAGCGCTGTCACGAGCTGCTCGAGGCGGTCGGCCAGGTCCTGTGGGCCGACGACGAGGCGCTGATGGATCCCGTCACCGCCCTGTCGGGCAGCGGCCCGGCCTATGTCTTCCTGCTGGTCGAGGCGATGGCCGCCGCCGGCGCGAAGGCCGGACTGCCGGCCGACATGGCCATGCAACTCGCCCGGGCGACGGTGGTGGGAAGCGGGGAGCTTCTGAAGCGATCCGCGGAGCCGGCGTCGCAGCTGCGCGTCAACGTCACCAGTCCCGGCGGCACGACCGCAGCAGCCCTGCAGGTCCTGATGGCCAGCGACGGCATCCAGCCGGTTTTCGACAAGGCCATCGCGGCGGCGACGCAGCGTTCGAAGGAGTTGGCAGGGTGAACGATGTCCGCGAAAAAGCCCTCGATGCCTTTCTCGGCCTGATCGCCGAGAAGGGTTACGCCGGCGTGGCGCTCCGCGATGTCGCCCAGGCGGCAGGTCTGGGTTTTGCGGAACTCTATGGCGTCTATCCCGACAAGGTCTCCCTGGCCGCTGCCTTCATGGCACGCATCGATGCGGAAGTAATGGCCGGGACCCCGTCTTCGGTCGATCCGGAGGAGACGCCGCGCGACCGGCTGTTCGACGTGATGATGCGCCGCTACGACGCGCTCAGGCCCCACCGAGCCGCCCTGCGCGCGCTCCGCCGCGCCGGCACGCGCGACCCGATGCTGGCGATCGCGATGGGTCCGCCCCTGCGCCGCTCCATGGCGGCGATGCTGGAGGCCGCCTCGGTCGCCAGCGACGGATTACCCGGTGCGCTGCGTCAAAACGGGCTGCTGGCGATCCACTATGCCGTCTCCCGGGTGTTCGACCGGGACGAGACCCAGGACCTTTCCAAGACGATGGCCGCCCTCGACGGTCGCCTGAAAACGGCAGAGCGCTGGTCGCAACTCTTTGACAGATATGTGAAAACTCCCGATGCGGGCGTCCGGTCGGCCGCCCCGGTTTCGCCCGAGGCGTGAACATTTTGTGCAGTGCACAAAAACACCCCTTGACTCGCTGCAATGCATCCCTAAATTGAGCTTCATTGTGCACCGCAGCAAAGCGGGGCACCCCAGCTCAGCTTGCTTCGTCCCTCAAGGAGATATTCATGTACGCCAACGGTGCCTTCAAGAACCCCTTCGCCGATTTCGACTTCAGCAAGATCTCCGGCGAGTTCAAGCTCCCGGCCGTGAACGTCGAGACGTTCGTCGAGACCGCCCGCAAGAACTTCGCCACCATGACCTCGCTCAACACCGCCGCCGTCGAGCAGATGAAGACGATCGCGCAGCGCCAGGGCGACATGGTTCGCGCCGCGATGGAAGATTTCTCGAAGCATGGCAGCGAAGTGCTCGCCGCCGCGACCGTCGAGGAGAAGGCTGCCAAGCAGATCGACTTCATGAAGAAGTCGTACGACTCGGCCATCACCAACACCAAGGAACTCGCCGACCTCTACACCAAGGGCCAGGCCGACGCCGTGTCGGCGCTCAGCGCCCGCGTCGCCGAGCTGACCGAAGAGGTCAAGGCCGCGATCGCCAAGAAGTAAGCGTTTCAGCGTAAGCGTCGGGAAGGGGTCGCAGTTGCGGCCCCTTTTCTTTTGTGCGGGTGTCTCTAGGCTTCGCGCATCATGACAACCATCGCTTACGAAGATTTCGAGCGTGTCGACATCCGCGTCGGCACCATTGTCGAAGCCGCGCCGCTCGAAGGCGCGCGCAAGCCCGCCTATCGCCTGCTGATCGACTTCGGCAGCGAGATCGGCACGAAGAAATCCTCGGCGCAGATCACCGTGCACTACACGCCGGACGAGCTGGTGGGCCGTCAGGTCGCGGCGGTCGTGAATTTCCCACCGCGTCAGATCGGCAAGTTCATGTCCGAGGTGCTGACGCTCGGCTTTCCGGCCGCCGATGGCAGCGTCGTGCTGATCGCGCCGACCAAGCCGGTGCCGAACGGCGGCAGGCTATTCTAGACGCGGCCTAGAAAACCCTGTGAATCCACCCATGTGGATCGGCCGTGCGGCCCCGCTGGATGCCGACGAGGGCGGCCTTCAGCTCCTCGGTCTTGGCGCCCGAGCCGCCATTGCCGATCCTGAACTCGCCGTCCTTGCTGCGCACCGTGCCAATCGGCGTGACGACCGCGGCGGTGCCGCAGGCGAAGGCCTCGCGCAGGCGGCCGCTGGCGGCATCCTTGCGCCACTGCTCGATCGAGTAGCGCTCCTCGCTCACCTTGATGCCCTTATCCCTGGCCAGGGTGAGCAGCGAGCTGCGGGTGATACCGGGCAGGATGGTGCCACCGAGCGGCGGGGTGATCATGGAGCCGTCGTCGAACACGAAGAAGATGTTCATGCCGCCCAGCTCCTCGATCCACCGCTGTTCGACGGCATCGAGGAAGACGACCTGGTCGCAGCCGTGGCGCGTCGCCTCGGCCTGCGCCTGCAGGCTGGCGGCGTAGTTGCCGCCGCATTTGGCGGCACCGGTGCCGCCGGGGGCCGCGCGGGTGAAATCCTCGGAAACCCAGACCGACACCGCCGGCGCGTCGGTCTTGAAGTAGGCGCCGACCGATGAGGCGATGACGATGAACAGGTAGTCCGACGAGGGCTTCACGCCGAGGAATATCTCGTTGGCGAACATGAACGGCCGGATGTAGAGGCTGCCGTCGCCCTCGGGGATCCAGGCCCGGTCGACCTTCACCAGCTGATCGACCGCCTCGAGGAACACGTCTTCCGGCAGGACGGGCATGGCGAGCCTCTCGGCCGACTGCTGGAAGCGGCGGGCATTCTCCAGCGGCCGGAACAGCGTCGCGCCGCCATCTTCCGTACGATAGGCCTTGAGGCCCTCGAAGATCTCCTGGGCGTAATGCAGGACGGCTGCAGCCGGATCCATGGGGATCGGTGCGCGCGGCTCGACCTTGGCATCGTGCCAGCCCTTGGACTCGTGATAGCGGATGGTGACCATGTGGTCGGAGAAGACGCGGCCGAAGCCCGGATTCTTGAGCAACTCCGCGCGCTTCTCGGCAGGCAGCGGCGACGGATGCGGGACGTGCGTGAACTGGAGCGGTGTCTTGGACATTGTCTTGGGCATTTCTCTCTGAAGTATTTCCCTCACTCTATCACAGGCGGCCGCGCCGCAAGTCCCGGGGCGCCGCTCACAGCGGAATTCGCACCATCACGCGCAAACCGCCCAGTGGCGAGCTGGCCAGCGTGACGTCGCCGCCATGGCTGCGCGCCACGTCGCGGGCGATGCTGAGGCCCAGCCCCACCCCGCCGGTCGCGGCATTGCGCGACTGATCGAGACGCAGGAAGGGTCGGAACACGTCCTCGTACTTTTCGCGTGGAATACCGGGTCCGTTGTCGTCGACCGTGATCTCGACGGACGTCCGGCCGCGAACGGCCTCGATCCTGATCTCGCTGGCGTAGCGCTGGGCATTGGAGACGATGTTGGTCAGGCAGCGCTTGATGGCGATCGGCCGCAACTCGACGTTCATGTCGCCCTTCCAGGAGAGTTCGAGGCTGGCATTGCCGTGGCGCGCCCCGGCGGCGACATCCTCGAGGATCTCGGAGAGGTCGGACATCACCGGGTCCTCGTCGCCTTCGCCGCGCGCGAAGGCGAGATAGCCTTCGATCATGCGCTGCATGTCGTCGACATCGTCGGACAGTTCCCGCACCTCCGGCGAGTCCGGCAGCAGGGCCAGCGAGAGCTTCATGCGGGTGAGCGGCGTGCGCAGGTCGTGGCTGACGCCGGCCAGCATCTCGGTGCGCTGCTGGATCGAGCGGCGCAGGCGGATGCGCATCGTATGGAAGGCGGTGGCGGCATTGCGCACCTCGCGGGTGCCGCCGGAGAACGCGAAGTCGGGCACGTCGCGGCCCTTGCCCAGGGCGTCCGCCGCCACTCCCAGATGTTCGATGGGCACCAGTTCGCGCCGCATGAACCAGATGGCGAGGCCGAACAGGACCAGCGCGAGGCCGAGCTGGGCCAGGACGTAGGCGAAACTCGAACCGAACGTGAGGCGCACATGCGGCACCAGCACATCCATGACGTCGCCGTCGGACAGCTGGATCTCGATCAGCAATTGGCCGCCGCCGATATTGTTGTCGAGGAAGAACGGCCGCTTCAGGTCGGCGTTGAGCGCGCCCTGGACCTCGCGTGCCACGATGTCGAAATACTCTGGCTCCTTGAAGGGCCGCACGATGCCCTTGCGGAACGACACGAACAGCAGCAGGTCCTGGGCGGAGCGGCGCAGGATCCAGTCGCGATGCTCGTCGTCGGGGAAGTCCGACCGCAGTGAGATCAGCAGGCGAAGGTCGCGCACCAGCAGGATGGCCAGGCGGTTGGTGACGTTGTCGCCGCGCTGGCTGTAGAACCACCAGGCCGAAAGGGCCTGCAGCAGCAGCATCGGGACGACGATGATGAGGAGGGCGCGCGCGAACAGGGTCTGCGGCGAATGCTTGTCCGACCACTGCGCGATGCGCTCGAAGATGTCGCCGACCGCACTCCACTTCATGCGTCCACCAGCCGATAGCCCTGGCCACGCACCGTGCGCAGATAGCGTGGAAACGACGGATCGGGCTCGATCTTGCGCCGCAGCCGCGTCACCTGCACGTCGATGGCGCGTTCGTTCACGGAGGCGCCAATGATTCTGCACAGCGTCTCGCGACTCAGCACCTCGCCGATGCGGCCGGTGAAGGCGCGCATCAGCGCGATCTCGGCGTCGGTCAGCGGCACGCGCTTGCCCTTGTCGGTGAGTTCGCCCAGTTCGAGGTCGAACTGCATGGGGCCGAACGTCACCTGCCGCTGCGCGTCGGATGCGGCGACCGTGCCGGCCGACCGGCCGCGGCGCAGCACGCTCTGGATGCGCAGCAGCAGTTCACGCGGCTCGAAGGGCTTGCCGAGATAGTCGTCGACGCCCCGCTCCAGGCCGGCGATGCGATCCGAGGTCTCGACCATCGCCGTCAGCATCAGGATCGGCACGTCGTCGGTGCGGCGCAGCTCGGTCGCGAACTCGAGCCCGGTCTCGCCGGGCATCATGACGTCGAGCACGATGAGGTCGAAGTCGAGCGAACTCAGTCGCTGACGTGCCTCCGCGGCGCTGGCAGCGGTCGAGACGCGGAAGTCGTTGCGCGACAGGAACGACTTCAGGAGTTCGCGCAGGCGCGTATCGTCGTCGACGACCAGGATGTGAGGCTTGTCGGTCGACGCATCCATCGCGCGCTAGCGGCCGCCCCCGCGTATCCGCTTGTCGACCACGAGGCGCTCGGGCGGGTCGAGCAGCCCGAGCAGGACCTTGCGAAAGCCTTCGACCGCCTCGGCGCCGGTCTCGCGATAGGCGCGGGCGAAGCGCTGGCTCTGGCGATCGGTGAGATCGCGCTCGAGTTCCTGGCCCTTGGGCGATAGCCAAAGCAGGCGCTCGCGCCGGTCGCGCGCGCCGCTCTTCTGCTCGACATATCCCTGCTCGATCAGGTCCTTCAGCACGCGGCTGATCGACTGCTTCGTGACTTTCAGGATCGACAGCAGGTGCCCGACGGTCTGGCCCGGATGGCGGCCGATGAAGTATAGCGCGCGGTGATGGGCGCGCCCGAGCTGGTAGTCCTTGAGTCTCTGGTCGATCTCGAAGGTGAAGTCGCGATAGGCATAGAACATCAGCTCGATGCCCTGGCGCAGCTCTTCGTCGCGCAGGAATAGCGGATTGGCGGGGGCTCTGGATTCCACGCCATCCCTTATAGTGCGGGCGGGCTGCGTTGACACCCCGCGCAAACCGGTCCGGTCGCGCGCACTCCCGTCGGAAATTTTCTCAAACCCTGCGAGGGCACCATGCTCACCGTTCACCATCTCGGCATGTCGCAGTCCGAGCGGATCGTCTGGCTCTGCGAGGAGCTCGGCATCCCCTACGAGCTGAAGGTCTACGACCGTGACGCGGTCACGAGGCTCGCGCCGCCCGAGTACAAGGCCCTGCATCCGCTCGGCGCGGCGCCGGTGATCCAGGACGGCGACGTGCTGCTGGCCGAATCGGGGGCGATCGTCGAATACATCGTCGCCCGATACGGGAAGGGACGGCTGGTGCTGGCGCCGGATCACCCAGACTTCGCGCAGTTCCTCTACTGGTTCCATTTCGCAAACGGCACGCTCCAGCCAGCCACGGGTCGGAACATGATCCTCGGGCGGCTCGATCTGCCGGCCGACAATCCGCTGATCAAGGCCATGAAGGCCCGCCTCGATCTTGCCCTTGGCGTCGTCGAGACGCGGCTCGAACAGGCGGCTCATCTGGCGGGCAACGAGTTCACGGCGGCCGACATCATGGCCGTCTTCTCGTTGACCACGATGCGCAACTTCCTGCCGTTCGACCTCGCGCCCTATCCCGCGATTCGCGCCTATCTCCAGCGGGTCGCCGCCCGTCCGGCTTATCGGCGGGCGATGCAGAAGGGTGATCCGGGCATGCCTCTCCTCCTCACCTGAAATTCACCGCCGCGCAGCCCACAGGGTCAGTGTAATTGACAAGGTCAGCATTACTGACATATTGAGACGGATAGTTGTTCTGAGGGAGTCCTCAGAGACCTATTTGGAATTAATCGAGAGAGGATATCGCAATGTCCTTAACCATGGACGATCGCGACGGCTTCATATGGTTGGACGGCAAGCTGGTCCCGTGGCGCGAGAGCCGCATGCACGTGCTCACCCACGCACTCCACTACGGATCGGCCGTCTTCGAGGGCGAACGCATCTATGACGGCCGCGTGTTCCGCCTGTCCGCCCACAGCGCCCGCCTGATCCGCTCGGCCAACCTGCTCGACTACGACCTCCCCTGGTCGCGCGAGGAGATCGACGAGGCGACCCGCGCCGTCGTGAAGGCGAACGGCCTCACCGCGGGCTATATCCGCCCGATCGCCTGGCGAGGCTCGGAAGTGCTGGGCGTGTCGGCGATCGGCACGACGGTCCATCTCGCCATCGCCCCGTGGGCCCAGGAAGGCCGCCTGTCGGTGCAGGCGCGCGATGCGGGGATCAACGTGACGATGGCGAAATACCGCCGGCCCTCGCCCGAGACCGCGCCGGGCCACGCCAAGGTGGCGGGCCTGTACGTGATCTGCGGCATCGAGAAGGACCGCGCGCTCAAGGCCGGCTTCGACGATGCGCTGATGCTGGACTGGCAGGGCCGCATCGCGGAGACGACCGGCGCCAACATCTTCCTGGTGATCGACGGCCGGCTGGTCACGCCGACGCCGCACAATTTCCTCGACGGGATCACGCGCCGTGCGGTGATGGGCATGGCGCGGGCGCGCGGCTGGACCGTCGAGGAACGCGACGTGATGCCGGAGGAATTGGACAATGCGAGCGAGGTCTTCCTCTGCGGCAGCGCCGCCGAGATCGTGCCGGTCGGCTCGATCGACCAGCACCATTTCCAGGCCGGCCCCATCGCCAAGACCCTCATGGCGGACTTCCAGAAGCTGGTGCGCGAGCCCGACAGCGAGGGCTTCGGCGAAGCCACGCATCTCATGACGCCGGCATCCTCGCTGGCGGCTTGATCGGATGGCTTGACATCGGGGCCTGCGATCCCCTTTTCTCGAAGACGTCCGAGGGGTGCCCGGTCTCCACGCGGAGAGGGCTGAGACGGCCGAGCGGCTGAACCCTTTGAACCTGATCCGGGTCATGCCGGCGTAGGAACGGGAGCAGTCGTTGGATCGTCCTGTCGTATCGATCATCGGAGCGGGCGTCGCGGGCTTGGCCTGCGCGACGGAACTCGCCGCACGCGGTATCGCCGTCGAGGTGCTGGAGCGCAGCGCCCGGTTGGGCCAAAGCGCCTGCTCGTGGATGGCCGGCGGCATGCTGGCGCCGTGGTGTGAGCGGGCGACCACCGACGAGATCGTTGCCCGTCTTGGCGAGCCGTCGATCGACTGGTGGCGGCGCCACTATCCCGGGACCGTCAGCCAGGGCAGCCTGGTTCTCACGCCCCCGCGCGATGCCGCCGACCTCACGCGCTTCGCGGCGCGGACCGAGCGCTACGAATGGGTCGACGGCGACCGGATCGCTTCCCTCGAACCCGATCTCGCCGGCCGCTTCCGACGCGCGCTTTTCTTTGCCGACGAGGCCCATCTCGAGCCACGCAAGGCGCTGGCGTCGCTCGCCGCCGGCCTAGAAGCGCGCGGTGTTCCAATTCGCTTCGGCGTGGCGGGCAAGCCATCGGAAGTCGACGCGAGCCTCGCCGTCGATTGCCGTGGTCTTGCTGCGCGTGACGAACTGCCCGACCTGCGCGGGGTGCGCGGCGAGATGCTGGTGGTGCGGACCCGCGACGTGTCGCTGTCGCGGCCGGTGCGGCTGCTGCATCCGCGCATCCCGCTCTACATCGTGCCACGCGGCGACGGTGTCTTCATGATCGGCGCCACGATGATCGAGAGCGAGGAACGGCGCGCCGTGAGCGTGCGTTCGGCCATGGAGTTGCTGAACGCGGCCTACACGCTGCACCCGGCCTTCGGCGAGGCCGAGATCGTCGAGCTGGGCGCCGACCTGCGGCCGACCTTTCCCGACAACCTGCCGTGCATCCGGCGCAACGGCCGCGTACTGCACGCCAACGGGCTTTTCCGGCATGGTTTCCTGCTCGCGCCCTGGCTGGCGCGGCAGGTCGCCGACGCCGTTCTTCTGGAGACGAGAGATGCGGATATTCCTCAACGACGACATGCATGAGGTCTCGCCCGGCACGTTGGCCGCGGCGCTGGAAAGTCTCGGCTTCGGCGGTCGCAAGATCGCGACGGCGGTGAACGGCCGCTTCGTCGCCGCCGCCGCGCGTTCGCGCACCGAGCTGGCCGACGGCGACAGGATCGAGGTCGTCGCCCCGATGCAGGGAGGATAGGACCATGTCGTCCTTCTACGGCGTCGAGCTGAAGTCACGGCTGCTGCTTGGCACCTCGCGCTATCCCTCGCCGGCGGTGCTCGAACGCGCAGTCAAGGCGTCGGGCGCGGAAGTCGTGACGGTGTCCCTGCGGCGCGAGAGCGGCACCGGTCGCGCCGGTCAGGCCTTCTGGTCGCTCATCCAGTCGATGGGCGTGCGCGTGCTGCCGAATACCGCGGGCTGCCATTCGGTAAAGGAAGCCGTGACCACCGCCCATATGGCGCGCGAACTGTTCGACACGCCGTGGATCAAGCTGGAAGTGATCGGCGAGGCCGACACGTTGCAGCCCGACGTATTCGGGCTCGTCGAAGCGGCGCGCATCCTGTCCGAGGACGGGTTCGAAGTGTTTCCCTACACGACCGAGGATCTGGTGGTCGCCGAACGGCTGGTCGAGGCGGGCTGCCGGGTGCTGATGCCGTGGGGCGCGCCGATCGGTTCGGCACGCGGCCTGAACAACGTCTACGGGCTGCGTTCGATGCGCGCGCACTTTCCCGAGATCCCGCTGGTGGTCGATGCCGGGCTGGGCGTTCCCTCGCACGCCGCCGCAGCGATGGAACTGGGTTACGACGCGGTGCTGCTCAACACGGCGGTCGCCGAAGCGGGCGACCCGGTCGAGATGGCGCGCGCCTTTGCGCTCGGAGTCGAAGCCGGTCGCGTCGCCTATCTGGCGCGCCCGATGGAGCCGCGCGACATGGCCATGCCGTCGACACCGGTGATCGGCAAGGCCGCGCTTGGAGACTGATGAGATGCTCGATCCGTTCTATCCCGTGGTGCCCGATTCGAGTTGGGTGACGAAGCTGGTGCCGATCGGCACGAAGCTCATCCAGCTGCGCATCAAGGACCAGCTGGAGGCCGAGGTCCGTCGTCAGGTACGCGAGGCCAAGGTTGTCTGCGCGCAGCATGGCGCCGACCTGATCGTGAACGATTACTGGCAGGTCGCGATCGACGAAGGTTGTTCGTGGGTCCATCTCGGCCAGGAGGATCTGGTCGATGCCGACGTGAAGGCAATTCGTCGGGCCAACATCAGGATCGGCGTCAGCACGCACGATCATGCCGAACTCGACAAGGGCATGGCCATCGATCCCGACTATGTCGCGCTGGGACCGATCTGGCCGACCAAGCTGAAGCAGATGCCATGGGCGCCGCAGGGCACCGAGCGCCTGGCCGAATGGAAGAAGCTGATCGGCGACCGGCCGCTGGTCGCGATCGGCGGTCTCACCCTGGAACGGG
Source organism: Reyranella sp. (assembly GCA_046296475.1). Taxonomy (GTDB): domain Bacteria; phylum Pseudomonadota; class Alphaproteobacteria; order Reyranellales; family Reyranellaceae; genus Reyranella. Next base: position 37,247 of record JBKBLH010000030.1, on the reverse strand, counting down.
CGCTGCTCTGCCTGAAGTCGGGCGCCGACATCGCCTCGGTCGTGGGCGACATCGTGAACCATGACCATCCGATCGCGCAGGCAAAGGCCTGGATCGCCGCGACGAGACGGAAATGACCGACCGCTATGCCCGCCAGGCCGTGCTGCCGGAGATCGGTCCGTCCGGGCAGGCGCGCCTGGCCGCCGCGTCGGCGCTGGTGGTCGGCGCCGGCGGCCTCGGCTGCCCGGTGCTGCAGTATCTCAGCGGTGCCGGAGTCGGCCGGCTCACGATCGTCGATCACGACACGGTCGAGGAGACCAACCTCCATCGCCAGCCGCTCTACGGCATGGCCGACATCGGCAAGCTCAAGGCCGAGGCGGCGCGCGCCATGCTGCAGCGCTACAACCCGCATGTCCGCGTCGACGCGGTGGCCGAGCGACTGACGCCGCAGAACGCGGCAAGGTTGGTCGCCGACGCCGACATCGTGGTCGATGCCGCCGACAGTTTCGCCGTGACCTACATGCTGAGCGACGTCTGCCACCCCGTCGCCAGGCCGCTGGTCAGCGCCTCGGTGATCGGCATGACCGGCTATGCCGGCGTCTTCTGCGGCGGCGGCCCCAGCTATCGCGCGGTGTTCCCCGAAGTCTCGGTCGATGGCGGCACCTGCGCCACGGTGGGCGTGATCGGCACCGCCGTCGCGACCGTAGGCAGCCTGCAGGCGCATCTCACGCTGCATCACCTGCTCGGACTCAAGCCGGCGGTCCTGGGCCGTGTCGTCACCTTCGACGCCCGGCGCGTCGGGTTCGGCGGCTTCGACTTCACCGGCAGTCCCGAACCGGAGGAGCGCGTGGCGTTCATCGCGCCCGAGCAGGTGCGTTCCGACGACATCGTCGTCGACCTGCGCGGCCTCGACGAGGCGCCGGTCTCGCCCTTTGCCGGGGCGCGGCGGCTCGTCGTCGATACGATCCACGAATTGGGTGCGCCCAATGGCCGGGTCGTGCTGGCCTGCCGCAGCGGTCAGCGGGCCCTGATGGCGGCCGACAGATTGCGCCAGCGCGGTGTCACGAATCTTGCTCTCGTGGCCCTCGGCTGAAGCAGGGCGTCGCCTACTTCTTTTCCCAGCGCGCCGCCGCGGCGTCGTCGCCTTCGTGGGCGCCGACCCATTGTTCGCCCTTGGGCGTGTCTTCCAGCTTCCAGAATGGCGCCTTGGTCTTCAGCCAGTCGACCAGGAATTCGCAGGCTTCGAAGGCAGCCTCGCGATGCGGCGAGCCGACGGCGACCAGCACGATGCGTTCGCCTGGTTCCATGCGGCCGTAGCGATGCACGATCAGCGTCGCTTCGAGCGGCCAGCGCCGGTTGGCCTCTGTCTCGATCTCCTGCAGCGCCGTCTCGGTCATGCCGGGATAGTGTTCGAGCGTCAGCGCGTCGACCCGGTCGCGGTGATAGCCCGCGCGCACATGCATCTCGCGCACGAGACCGACGAACACCGCGAGCCCGCCGATCCGCTTATTGCCGTCGGTGAGGCGGGCCAGTTCGGCGCCGACGTCGAAATCAGCTTCCTGGACGCGCACCGTCATGTCAGCCGCCGGTGAAGGGCGGGAAGAAGGCGACTTCGCGCGCGCCGGCGAGCTTCACGTCGAAGGTCGCGGTGCGCTGGTCGACGGCGGCGCCGAAGGCCGCACCTTCGGCCAGCGCCTCGGCATGGCCGGGGCTGCGACTGCGCAGCCAGACGACGAGGTCGCCGACCGTGTCGATGCCAGCGGGGGGCGTCACCTCTTCCTCGGGGACGCCGACGGTGCGCTTCATCCAGGCGAAATAGCGGATCTTCACTTCTGGCCGCCCGAGGAGGGAGCGTCCTCCGCCATGTGGCGCAATCCGGTGCGAAGATAATCGTAGCCGGTGATGAGCGTGAGCGCTGCGGCGATCCAGATCAGGACGATGCCGGCCTGGGTGACCCAGTGCGCCGCGGAATCGCCGACCAGCAGCGCGGCGATCGCCACCATCTGCACCGCCGTCTTCCATTTGGCGAGCGCGCTGACCGGCAGTCCGACCCGCAGCTCCGCGAGGAACTCGCGCAGGCCGGAGACCAGGATCTCGCGCGCCAGGATGATGAGAGCGGCCAGCACGTTCAGGCCGGCCAAGGTGCTGTTGTCGACCAGCATGACCAGGGCGGCGGCCACCAGAAGCTTGTCGGCGATCGGGTCGAGGAAGCGGCCGAAGCGTGAAATCTGATGATAGCGCCGCGCGAAATAGCCGTCGAACCAGTCGGTGACCGCGGCCGCCACGAACAGCGCCATGGACAACCACTGCGCCCAGCCACGATCGAGCCAGAAGCAGGCCACGACCAGTGGAATCGCGACGATGCGCGACAGGGTGAGCATGTTGGGGAGGTTGAACAGCATCGAACCGGACATTACCGGCCGCCCCGGAAGTGGTCATGGATTTTCTGGGCGAGCGCATTCGAGATTCCGGGAACCGACTTGATGTCCTCCAACGTGGCGCCGGAGACCGCGCGGGCGCTGCCGAAATGATTGAGCAGCGCGCGCTTGCGGCCGGCGCCGATGCCTGGCACCTCGTCGAGCGCCGAGCGCGTCATGTCCGCTGCGCGGCGGGTGCGATGAGTCCCGATCGCGAAGCGATGCGCCTCGTCCCGCAGCCGCTGCAGGAAATAGAGGACGGGATCGCGCGGCTCGAGCGAGAAGGGCGGCTTGCCGTGCATGAAGAAGCGCTCGCGCCCGGCATCGCGGTCGGGTCCCTTGGCGATGCCCACCACCGCGATGTCTTCGAGGCCGAGTTCGCTCATCACCTGGCGAACCGCTTCGAGCTGTCCCTGGCCGCCGTCGATCAGCAGCAGGTCCGGCCAATGCTCGTCGTCGCGCTCGGGATTCTCCTTGAGCGCGCGACCGAAGCGGCGGCTCAGCACCTCGCGCATCATGGCGAAGTCGTCGCCGGCCGCCCCCTCGGCCTTGATGTTGAACTTGCGATAGGCGTTCTTGTTGAAGCCCTCGGGACCCGCGACGACCATCGCGCCGATCGCCGCCGTCCCCTGGATGTGGCTGTTGTCGTAGATCTCGATGCGTTCGGGCGGTGCGTCGAGGCCGAACACGCGGGCCACGCCTTCGAGCAGGGTGCGCTGCGTGCCGCGCTCGGCCATGCGGCGGGCCAGCGCTTCGCGCGCATTGTTCTTGGCCTGGTCGAGCACGTCCTTCTGGTCGCCGCGCTTGGGCTGGCGGATCTCGACCTTGTGGCCGGCCGACAGAGCCAGCGCGCTTTCCATGAGTTCGCGCTCGGGAACCTCATGACTGGTCAGGATCAGCTTCGGTGCCTGCCGTGCCTCGTAGAACTGGCCGATGAAGGCTTCCAGCACCTGCGCCTCGTCGAGTTCCCTGCCGTGGCTCGGGAAGTAGGCGCGGTTGCCGAGATTCTGGCCGGCGCGCAGGAAGAAGACCTGGATGCAGATCTGCCCGCCTTCCGCATGCGCCGCGAAGATGTCGGCCTCGTCGATCGACGGCAGGCTGATCGACTGGTGCGACGTGATGTGCGCCAGGGCGCGGATGCGGTCGCGCAGGATGGCGGCGCTCTCGAATTCGAGATTGGCCGAGGCCTGCTCCATGCGCTGCGACAGGGTCTGCTGGATCTCGCGATTGCGCCCGCCGAGAAAGCCGCGCACATCGTCTACGATGGCGTCGTACTGCGGCTTGTCGATGCGACCGACGCAGGGAGCTGTGCAGCGCTTGATCTGGTACTGCAGGCAGGGCCGCGTTCGGGTCGAGAACACGCCGTCCGAACAGGAGCGCAGCGGAAAGGCGCGCTGCAAGGCATAGAGCGTGCGGTTCACAGCGGTCGCCGAGGCGAACGGCCCGAAATACTCGTTGGCCGGCTCGCGCGTGCCGCGATGCTTGGCGAGCTGGGGCCACTCCGTATCGCGGCGGATGACGATGTAGGGAAACGACTTGTCGTCGCGCAGCAGGACGTTGAAGCGTGGCCGGAACCGCTTGATCAGGTTGTTCTCGAGAAGCAGCGCCTCGGCTTCGCTGTCGGTGACGGCGAATTCCATGGTCCGCGTCGCCGAGACCATGCGGATCAGCCGCGTGGCCAGCCGGGTCGGCTGCGTATAGGCGGCCACCCGGCTGCGCAGCGAGCGTGCCTTTCCGACATACAGAACCTCGCCGTCCGCGGCGATCATGCGATACACGCCGGGCTTGCGCGGCAAGGTCCGCACGAACTCCGCGATGATCCGCATTCCGTCGGAAAGAGAGCCCTCGCTGGGCGGCAGGTCGGTGTCGGCTTCGTCGGTCATCTGGAAGCGGAAAATGGCTCTGCGCCGACCCCTGCACAAGGCGGTCAGCACCATGTGGGGAACTCTGTGCAGAAGCCGTACGTCCCACGGCCGTTACGCGGACGTCACCATATTGACTCAATGCGGGAGGGATGACAGGCGCCTGTCATCCCTCCTTTAACACTATGTCCGGATTGGATTTTTTGCCCGTTCGCCTCCGGGCAGAAAGTGCTGGCCAACCAATTTGTTCCCTTTTTGATCAAATCGGCCGGATCGCTGCGATATGTGGATAAATTCGGTGGCTTTACAGCACCGACAACATGCGCCCGACGAGCGGATGGCGGACCACGTCTTCCTGCGTCAAACGTACCACGGCGACGTCGTCGAGCCCTTCCAGCCGGCTCCCGATCGCGGCCAGACCGGACAGTTCCGGTAGGAGGTCGGTCTGATCCGGATCGCCGGTCATGACCATCGTCGAGTGCCAGCCCAGCCGCGTCAGCAGCATCTTGAGCTGGCCGTACGTGCAGTTCTGGGCCTCGTCGATCAGGACGAAGGCATTGTTCAGCGTCCGGCCGCGCATGAAGGCCACCGGGGCGATCTCGATCGTGCCATCGTCGAGATGCTGGGCGAGGCGCTTGGGCCCCATCCGGTCGTTCAGCGCATCCCACAGCGGACGCAGATAGGGGTCGAGCTTCTCGCGCATGTCGCCTGGCAGGAAGCCCAGGTTCTCGCCGGCTTCGACGGCCGGCCGCGACAGCACGATGCGCGAGACGGTGCCGTTCTCCAGGGCTTCGACGGCGGCGGCGATCGCCAGGTAGGTCTTGCCGGTGCCGGCGGGCCCGAGGGCCACGGTGAGAGGTTTACCCTCGATCGCTTCCATCAGGACGCGCTGATTGTCGCTCCTCGGCCGGATTTTCTTGATATAGCTCTGGTCTCGATCATTTGCCGGAGTGTGGTCGAAAACGACGCTGTGAATACGGGCGCTGTCGATGGCGTGCAGCTTGGCTCGGCGTGCGGCGCGTTTGGCCATATTCGTACTCCGGTGTCATGGTCAGAGGACTGGGAGCGATCGCCCAAAACAAAAACGCCCCCGGCGAGCGGAGGCGTTGACGATCGATGGTCTGACTGAAGGGTGAGGCCGATAGGGCACGCGGTGGACGTTCCACCGGTGAACCAGTTTCCGTCGGGGGACATGTCCTCGAACGGATAAAAACCCTCCCTCAGCTACCGGAGAAAGCCTAGCCCCAATCCGGCCCCTCGGCCACCATATTTATGGTCTGTCGCGGAAAATTAACCCTAGGGAAAGCAATCCGACGTCAACGGTCGTGGACCAGTCGACCGGCGACATAGGTGGCCTGGACAGCCCGGTCGTCGCCCAGGATCATCTGGATGAAGAGCTGTTCGGCGAAGTCGCGCGCCTCGTCCATGCGGAAGGCGATCAGGGGGGTGGAGCGCATGTCGAGCACCACGAGATCGGCTTCCATTCCGGGGGCAATGCTGCCGACCCTGTCTTCGAGATGCAGGGCCGCCGCCGAGCCGCGCGTGGCGAGATAGTAGGCGTGCGCGGCCGACAGGGGATGGCGGTTGAGCTGCGATGCCTTGTAGGCTTCGTTGAGTGTCTGCAGGATCGAGAAGGAGGTGCCGCCGCCGACATCGGTTCCGAGGCCGACGCGAACCGGCCGGTCCTCGCGCTTGGCGCGCCCGATGTCGAATATGCCGCTGCCGAGGAAGAAGTTCGAGGTCGGGCAATGGGAGATCGCGGCATCGGCGGCGTGCAGTCGCTGCAACTCGTCATCGCCCAGCCAGATTCCATGGCCAAACACCGCGCCCGGACCACACAGCCCGTAATGATCGTAGACGTCGAGATAGTTGCCGCGGTCGGGGAAGAGTTCTTGGACCCACGCGACTTCGGCCTCGGTCTCCGCGATGTGCGTCTGCATCAGGCAACCGGGATGCTCGCGCCACAGCGCGCCGGCGGCGGCGAGCTGATCGGCCGAACTGGTGGGGGCGAAGCGCGGCGTGATCGCATAGAGCAGGCGTCCGCGACCGTGCCACTTGCGGATCAGGGCCAGCGAGTCGTCGTAAGCGGACTGGGCGCTGTCGCGCAGCCCGGCTGGGGCATTGCGGTCCATCAGCACCTTGCCGGCCGCCAGCCGCAGCCCGAGCGCCTCCGCCTCCTCGAAGAGGATGTCGGCCGAATGGGCGTGGACGGAACAATAGACGCAGCTCGTCGTGATGCCGTTGCGCAGGTTCTCCTGCAGGAAGGCGCGCGCCACTCGCCGTGCGTAGGCGGGGTCGGCGAGCTTCAGCTCGGCCGGAAAAGTGTAGCGTTCGAGCCAGTCCAGGAGCTGGGCGCCGTGACTGGCGATCATCGGCGTCTGCGGGAAATGCACGTGGGTATCGATGAAGCCCGCGGAGATCAGCGCGTCCCTGCCGAACTCCCGGACTTGCGTGCCGGCTTGCAGCAGCGGGGCGACGCGCGCGGCCGGTCCGAAGTGCGTGATGTACCCGTGCTGCATCGCCACGATCGCATCGGGCTCGTGGACCAGGGTCCGCTCGAGTCCGTTACGGAACGGATCGTCGGTGAAGGTGAGGGCGGGGCCGCGTATCGCGGTCGGTCGGGCAGTGGACGACATCGGCGCGACGTTCGCATCGAAAGGAAAGGCGGGGAAGGGCCGTGCTAGAGGAGACGCCTGCAATGGGAGATCCGACGATGGGTGAAATCGTGTGGCGGGGCATGACGCGGGCCGAGCTGGACAAGGCCTATGACAATACCAATGCAGTGGCCGATTCGGGCCCGCGCCGCGACGGCTGGATCGAACGCAGCGAGCGCTTTCGGGCGCTCCATGCCGAAGGGCTCGACCTCGCCTACGGCCCACGGCCGCGCAACAAACTCGATCTGTATCGCTGCGGGGCGGCCAAGGCGCCGCTGTTCGCCTTCATCCATGGCGGCTACTGGCAGCGCAACAGCAAGGAGATCTTCGCCTGCATGGCCGCGGGGCCGCTCGCAAACGGCATGGACGTCGCCTTCCTGGGCTACACCCTGGCGCCCGAAGCCACCCTGTCTGCCATCGTCGAGGAGATTGCCGAAGCGGTACGCTGGCTGCGTCGGGAAGGGCCGTCTTACGGCGTGGGGCAGGATCGTCTGATCGTGTCCGGCTGGTCGGCGGGCGGACACCTGACGGCGACAACGCTGGCCATGGACGAGGTCGATTCCGGTCTGGCCATCAGCGGAATCTACGATGTCGAGCCCTGCCGCCTGAACTATCTCAACGACAAACTGAATCTCTCGGCGGAGGAAGCCGCGCGGACGAGCCCGCTCCTGCACCTGCCGAAGAAGAGCGCGCCCGTCGTCCTGGCATACGGCACCGCGGAGTTGCCGGAGTTGCAGCGCCAGTCGGTGGCCTATCACGAGGCGCGTCGCGTCGCGGGCCTGGCGAGCGAGTTGATGCCGCTCGCTGGCTTAAACCACTTCTCGATCATGGATGAACTCGAGGCGCACGACGGAGCGCTTGCGCGAGCAGCGGCAGGCCTGGCAATTCCGTCATCTTCCTGACAATGCGAAGGAACTCTCGGAGCGCGCATGCGTTCCCCGCCGCAACCCGATGGCGGGCGTTACATTCCCTCGCGGGCGGTCGAAAGCGATATTGATCGTGCGGGAGGTGAGACGATGAACGTAGACCGCGGGGCAGCCGACGGTGCCGGGAAAGGTGTGCGGAAGTCCCGCCCGACGTCGACGGGTTGGGCAGTGCGAATCGCCGTGGTGCTGACGTCGGTTCTGCTTTCGCTGGCTTTTCTAGAAGTCGGTTACCGTCTGTTCCTTTGGGGGCCGGAGGGGCTCGTCAAGTGGCCGAATCTCGTTCACCAACGCATGGGAATCGGTCCCGGCAGCGACAGGTGCCAGTACGCCTACGACGCGACCATGGGCTGGGCTTCGCCGGCCAATTGCGCGTCGGAGCCCTATAATTCGGATGCCGACGGTTTCCGTCGCTCCACGCCCCGGTCGTCTCTCGCCGAGCCTCCGATTCTCGTCACCGGATCGTCTTTCGCCAAGGGCGACGAGGTCAACGACAATGAGGCTTGGCCCGCGTATCTGCAGGACATGATTGGGCGAAGGGTGGTCAATGCGGGGGTCAGCGGATACGCGTTCGACCAGACCGTCCTGAGCACCGAGGAACTGGTTCCGAAGGTGAAGCCGCTTTTCGTCATCGCCAGCTTCACGCCAGGCGATATCAGGCGGGCCGAACTGAAGGTCGCGTGGAATCGCGAAAAGCCCTATTTCACGGCGAAGGGCGGGCATCTGAATCTGCACAACGTGCCGGTTCCCGGAAGGCCGGGGGAACCGGTCCGGTTCCCCACAGCGGCGGAGTGGCTCGGACGGTTCGCCTTGGCGGGCCTGGTGGCGGAACGGCTCGGTCTGCAGCGCGGCTGGTATTTCCGCGAGGTTCGGGGGGCCCCGGCCGGGACGGGCGAGACGGTTGCCTGCGTGCTGATGCGGAGGCTCGCGGCCCTGGGCGTGCCCGTGGTGGTGATGGCGCAGTACAGCCGCAACTACTGGGATGACAACGGTCTGTTTGGCACAGCGCATCACCGCGCGGTTCGCAAGGTGCTGGAGTGCGCGGCCGCAGCGGGGCTCATCCCTTTCGATACCGCCGATGCGTTGAAGCCGGCCGTCGACGCCCGGGGCGCCGGCGCGCTCTACCGGACGGACCACCATTCGGCGGAAGGCAATCGCGTGGTGGCGGACCTCGTGATGCGCGAACTCGTCACCCGGCGGCTGCTGGACCGGACCGCGGACCGATGACGGGTGCAGGGGCATCGCCCGGGTTGCCAAAGCAAGCGGTCCTTCCTTGCCCGGAGTAGGGACGGCCGGCGGCTCGCCGAACTCGACGGTGAGAGCCTTCGCGATTGCCGCCGCCCCGATCCTATGGCTTTTATGGCCTCCCGAGTGAACTACCTAGCCAACATCCTGGAATGCTTTGGGATCTGCCAAGTGGTGGTCAGTGTAAATGCTCAAACGGATGCTGCGAAATCTAGCGCGACCTGCTCATCGTCCCGTCAAGAGCCTTCCAGTGGTGGCATGCGTTCCCGGCGTCGATGTCTGGTTTCTTCGCTTTGCGTTCGCATTCCTGGCGCATCTCCAGCAAGGGGGTCACGTCGTCGACCGGTTGAGCGGTCGGGTCGTCGGCGATCCTGCAGGTCCTTCGTTCAACTTCGACCATATGAGCGGGGGGCCTCTTCTATGGGCCCCCGACGTCGCCCCGTCGCACCATCTCTTCATCGGACATACGGTCTGTCCCGGGTTCGACAGGATTTCCTCGCAGTTCGAGTGGTGGGCGGGCACACCCTTTTCTGCGCCCGGTTACGACTACCTGCATGATGGAATCAACTATCGGCATGTACCGGTTGATCTAGCCCCGCATGCGTTCGTTTCCGTGTCCGTGGAGGACGTGGACGCCGCGGCCTGGAACCGGACCGGACCGCGCATGGTCCTCGTCTACGGCGACCCCCTCGAGTACGCCATCGGCCGCTTCACCAGCGGTGGGAATCAGGTGCGTGCGGCGAACGGCCCAGCCGGCGGAGGCCCCGCGCTGGACTGGACGTTCCAGAACTACCTCCTCGAGCGCGCATTGCCGTCCTACGCCAAGATGTTCATTTCATATCAGGCCATGGCGCAAGCGGCGCCGGGCGCGGTCCAGATGGTGGCGGAGGATGCGCTCCGGGCGGAGCCTGCTCGTGTCCTGTCGACCCTGTTGTCCCACCTGGGGCTAGAGCGCTGGCAATCGGCCCCGATCGACGCCGTTGCCGACCTGGCGCGGCGCAACCACATCCTTGCGGTGGAGAAGGAGCTTGGACGGAGCCTGACCGGTTCCCGCGGCAACCGCAGGAAGACGGCAGGGCCCGAGCGGGTGACGGTTGCCCGGGCTGCCCGGGATCCGGGGCTCTGGCACAAAGCCATGACCTCCCTCGCAACCATGGGGGTGGATACGGCGTATTTTCAGGCGGCCCCGGTTGCCGCCGCGCTCCAAGGGGATGCTGCCGCCACTGGTGGCGTATGATCCTTTTCAATAGTGTATCGCGCCGACGTTGAGTGGACGAGACGCGTGCGGGCAGTATAGCGGTCGGCATCGAACGGAGCGGTGCCACGCGATCTTGGCATGGCCTTCGCTGGGCCGGGCTTGGATACGCCGCCGGGCTGGGGAGTTGCAGTGAAGCAGAACATCGTGGTCGCGACGCATCACAAGACCGGCACCGTCTGGATGTCCACGGTGTTCAAGGCGATCTCTCGCAGGCTTGGTGCGAATTACGTCGACTTCTGGGCTCAGTATGGCCGGCTCGATCGCGCCTTGAGGACGCCGTTCATTCTGCTCAATCACAATTCGATATTTTCCCGGCACGCGAGTCTGCTTCGTCGGGAAGACGTTCGGGTGCTTCACCTGATTCGCGACCCGCGTGACGTGCTGATTTCGGCCATGCACTACCACAAGAAGGCGGATGAGCCTTGGCTCCACGAAAAGGTATCGGGCAGCAAAGACGTGCCGTACCAGCAACGCCTCAATTCCTTCGCTACAGTCCACGAGCAGTATGTGTTCGAGCTCGAGAACGCGACCGGCAGCACCATAGACGCCATGCTGGACTGGCAATACGACAGGCCGAACTGCTTGGAGGTCCGTTACGAAGACCTCTGGAGCGACCGATCGCTGGCCCTCTGGTCGCACATCGCGTCATTCCTGGGATTCGAAGGGCCCGAGCTCAATGTTTGCCGGGAGAGCTTCTGGGAGCACAGCCTGTTCGGCAAGGCTCCACGGGCCAACCGGCGTCATGCCCGGTCCGGCGACGTGGCGCAGTGGAAGCGAGAATTCACTCCAGAGCTGGCACGGGCTTTCCTGTACCGCTTTCCCGACGCCCTGGAGACGCTGGGATACGAGACCGACGATCGCTGGGTCGACAGCCTGACACCGCCCGCGAGGCTCGAGGCGCGGGTTCACACGGCAACCTGAAGCATCACGGATTGATACTGAATCGAGAAGGGGGACCCTCTCGGGACGGGCCAATTCGGCGGATATTCGAAACAACTGAAACAAACGAATCAACTGAACGGAAAACCCCGGCCTCGGCGCGCCAATCGACTGCCATTCGGCGGCTGACGGGTTGATCTGTTGCTGCAGCAACCCCGCAACAACAAAGGGCCCGGCCGTTGCCGGCCAGGCCCTTCATGATTTGGTGGAGCCAAACGGGATCGAACCGTTGACCTCTACAATGCCATTGTAGCGCTCTCCCAGCTGAGCTATGGCCCCGAAATCCTTGGGAAGGCGCGAGGTTATAAGACCTGCCTCGCGCGCTGGCAACAGCCTCTAGCGGTCGCCCTCCTCCTTGTCATCGACTTCGACGTCGACCTCGATATCGTCCTCGTCGTCGTCGAGATCGTCCGCCGCCAGCGCCTCGTCGCCGTCCACGTCGGGCAACTCGTCGCCGTCGAGGTCGTCGACCTTTTTCTTGGCGGCTGCCGCCTTGGCAGCTGCTGCGGCGGCGGCCGCGGCCGCCGCGGCCGTCGCGGCGGCTGCACCGCGGCCCCGGCGAACCTTCACGAAATCCTCGCGATCATGCTCACGCCCGCACTTCGGGCATTTGATCGGGCTCTTGTTCAGGTCGTAGAAGCGCGCTGCACAGCTCTGGCAGGTGCGTTTGGTGCCCCAGCTCGCTTTGACCACGCTGAATCTCCTGCAAATAAGCTGGAATCGGCCGAACGGGCCGCGAGGGAGCGCGTATGTCACGCGTCTTTCACCCTGTCAAAACCAAATTCGGGCATGCTAGGAGGGCGCCGCGTCGCAACCGCCTTCCGCCTCGCTATTGCCGTGGAGACCGCCCTGTCCGCTCATGCCGCTCCGGTGAAGCTCATCGCCCGCCCCGTGGACCGGTTGCAGGGTCGCGTCCGGGCACCCGGCGATAAATCGGTCTCCCACCGCTCCCTGATGTTCGGAGCCCTTGCGCTGGGCGAAACCCGGATCACCGGGCTGTTGGAAGGCGAGGACGTGCTGGCGACGGCCGCCGCCCTGCGGGCGCTTGGCGCCCAGGTCGACGATGAAGGCGGCGGTACATGGCGCGTGCGCGGGTTCGGCGTCGGCGGCGCGCGCGAGCCGGACGACGTGCTCGACCTCGGCAATTCCGGCACCTCGGCGCGCCTTCTGTCGGGCATCCTGGCCAGCCACCGCTTCACCAGCTTCATGACCGGCGATGCCTCGCTGCGCCGCCGGCCGATGCAGCGGGTCATCGCGCCGTTGTCGCAGATGGGCGCCCGCTTCGAGGCCCGCGAGGGCGGCCGCATGCCGCTCGCCATCGTCGGGACCGACGAGATGGTGCCGATCGAATATCGTCTCCCGGTGGCTTCGGCGCAGGTCAAGAGCGCCATCCTGCTGGCCGGCCTGAACACCGCCGGCGAGACCACCGTCATCGAGCCCGAGGCGACGCGCGACCATACAGAGCGCATGCTGCGCCATTTCGGTGCCGAGGTGCGGGTGGGACCGGCCGAGGGCGGCGGCAAGCGCATCACCGTGGTCGGCTGGCCCGAACTCAAGGCGCGCGACATCGTCGTCCCGGGCGACCCCTCGTCGGCGGCCTTCGCGGTCGTCGCGGCGGCCATCCGGCCGGGCAGCGACGTGACCGTCGAGAATGTCGGTCTCAATCCGTTGCGCGCCGGCCTCTACGACACGCTTCGCGAGATGGGCGCCGACATCACGTTCGAGAACCAGCGCGAGGTCGGCGGCGAACCGGTGGCCGACCTGCGGGTCAGGGGCGGCGAGTTGACCGGGGTCGAGGTCCCACCCGAGCGGGCGCCGTCGATGATCGACGAGTACCCGATCCTGGCGGTGGCCGCGTCCTGCGCCCGCGGCACCACGCGCATGCTGGGCCTGGCCGAGCTGCGGGCCAAGGAGAGCGACCGGCTGGCCAGCGTGTCGGCCGGACTTGCGGTCAACGGCATTCGCCACGAGATGGGAGCCGACACGCTGTTTGTGCACGGAACCGGCGCGGTACCGGTCGGCGGCGGGACAGTGGTCACCCACCTCGACCATCGCATCGCCATGGCGTTTCTCGTTCTGGGACTGGCATCGCGAGAGGGCGTGGCGGTCGACGACGGCTCGCCGATCGACACCAGTTTCCCTGGCTTCGCCCGGCTGATGGGCGCGCTGGGGGCCAGGATCGAGCCGGCGTGACGAGAGGGCCGGTCATCACCATCGACGGGCCTGCGGGCGCCGGCAAGGGCACGCTCGCCCGCCGGCTGGCCGACCATTTCGGCTTGCCGCACCTCGATACCGGGCTGCTCTATCGGGCGGTCGGATTGAAGGCGGAAAGGACCGGGCGTCCTGCGGTCGAGGTCGCCGCCAGCCTCGATCCGTCCGACCTCGCGAATCCGGACCTGAGGACGGACGAGGCGGGCCAGGCGGCGTCGAGGGTCGCCGTGATCCAAGAGGTCCGCGCCAACCTGCTGGATTTCCAGCGGAAATTTGCAAATCAGGAGACGGGAGCCGTACTCGATGGGCGGGATACCGGCACCGTGATTTGCCCTGGTGCACCGGTGAAATTATTCGTCACGGCCAGCGTCGAGGCGCGGGCCGAGCGGCGGTACCGGGAGTTGCGCGCCAAGGGTGTCGACACTATAAAGCCGCGCGTTCTTGCCGAGATGGCGGAGCGGGACCGTCGCGACAGCGAACGGGCGGCAGCACCACTCAAAGCCGCACCCGATGCTTACCACCTCGATACCAGCGACATGGATGCCGACGCGGCCTTTGCCGCCGCTCTGGCGTTCATCGAGCGCAAGGGCTTTCGATCCTCCGGGCCGTAAGTCGCCGCCGGCGGATCGAAGACTTCCAGCGGCGACTGCGCCGGAACGTGTCGTTCCTGCGCCGGTGTCTCAAGGCAGTGGATCCGCCGGACTTAACCGGTTGGCCGACGGGCGGCAGCGTTTCGCCCGGGATCGATGAAGGAGAGTTTGAATGGCCAAGGGCAGCGCCCTGCGTACCCCGAACGACGCCGCCAGCGCGGAGTTCGCAGCACTACTTGATGAATCGCTGGGCGGTTCGTCGAGCTTCGAAGGCACGGTCGTCAAGGGCCGCGTCATTCGCATTGCCAACGATTTCGTCGTGGTGGATGTCGGCCTCAAGTCCGAGGGCCGCGTCGCACTGCGTGAGTTCTCCAACGGCGGCGCCGCCCCGGAAGTGAAGGAAGGCGACGTCGTCGACATCTTCGTCGACCGCATGGAGAACAAGGAGGGCGAGGCCGTCCTGTCGCGCGACAAGGCTCGCCGCGAGGAGGCCTGGACCGTTCTCGAGAAGGCTTTCACGGACCAGGAACGCGTCATGGGCACGATCTTCGGGCGCGTGAAGGGTGGCTTCACGGTCGACCTGTCGGGTGCCGTGGCCTTCCTGCCGGGCAGCCAGGTCGACGTGCGCCCGGTGCGCGATGTCGGCCCGCTGATGGGCCAGGCCCAGCAGTTCGCCATCCTCAAGATGGACCGTCGCCGCGGCAACATCGTCGTATCGCGCCGCGCCGTCATGGAAGAAACCCGCGCCGAGGACCGCACGCGCCTGATGGGCGCGCTGTCGGAGGGCCAGGTGCTCGACGGCGTCGTCAAGAACATCACCGACTACGGCGCATTCGTGGACCTGGGCGGTGTCGACGGGCTACTGCACGTTACCGACATCGCCTGGAAGCGCATCAACCATCCTTCGGAGGCCCTCACCATCGGCCAGCAGGTCAAGGTGCAGGTCGTCCGCTTCAATCCCGAGACGCAGCGCATCTCGCTGGGCATGAAGCAGCTGATGAGCGATCCGTGGGACGGTGCGGGTGCCAAGTACCCGGTCGGCCTCAAGCTCAAGGGCCGTGTCACCAACATCACCGACTACGGCGCGTTCGTCGAGCTGGAGCCGGGCGTCGAGGGTCTGGTCCACGTCTCCGAGATGAGCTGGACCAAGAAGAACGTCCACCCCGGCAAGATCGTGTCGACGTCGCAGGAAGTCGAAGTGATGGTGCTGGATGTCGACATGTCCAAGCGCCGCATCTCGCTCGGCCTCAAGCAGTGCATGGCCAACCCCTGGGAGAGCTTCGCCGATCAGTACCCGGCCGGCACCGAGCTCGAGGGCGAGGTCCGCAACATCACCGAGTTCGGCCTTTTCGTGGGCCTGCCCGGCGACATCGACGGCATGGTCCATCTCAGCGATCTGAGCTGGGACAAGGCCGGCGAAGAGGCGATCCGCGACTACAAGAAGGGCGACCAGGTCAAGGTCAAGGTCCTCGACGTCGACATGGACAAGGAGCGCATCTCGCTCGGCATCAAGCAGCTCGCCAACGATCCGTTCGAGAAGGTCGGCTCGGTCGCCAAGAAGGGCGACGTCGTCACCGTCATCGTGGCCGGCATCCAGGACAACGGCATCGACGTCACGGTGCAGGACGGCATCCCGGGCTTCATCCGCAAGACCGAACTCAGCCGCGACCGCTCGGAGCAGCGTCCCGACCGTTACGCGATCGGCGACAAGCTCGACGCCAAGATCACCAACATCGACAAGGCCTCGCGCCGCGTCGTGCTGTCGGTCAAGGCGCGCGAACTCGACGAGGAGAAGAAGGCGATGGCCGACTTCGGTTCGTCCGACTCGGGTGCCAGCCTGGGCGACATCCTGGGCGCCGCTCTCAAGAAGCGCGCCGAGGCCGACGAAGACGACAAGTAGGCCGTTTTCGTAATGGTTTACCGCAAGGCCGACCCGCAAGGGTCGGCCTTTTCTTTTGCTTTCAAGGACTTAGGCTTGACGACGCCGTTATCCGATTTAATATCAATGACTTAATAACTATCAGGGCCGAGACGCCCGCCATGGAAACGCGATGACCAAGTCCGAGCTGATTGCGCGCCTGGCGGCCCGGAATCCGCATCTCTACCAAAGGGATGTCGAGCGGATCGTCGCGACCGTGTTCGACGAGATCTCCAAGGCCCTGGCGTCCGGTCACCGGGTCGAACTGCGCGGGTTCGGTGCCTTCTCCGTGAAGAAGCGCGACCCGCGCACCGGTCGCAACCCGCGCACCGGGGAGCAGGTCTCCGTCGCCTCCAAGCGGGTCCCATACTTCAAGACCGGCAAGGACCTGCGCGACCGGCTGAACAAGGAGGCGGCTCGCGCGGCCGGCCTGCTGCCGCCTGAATCCGCCGCCGACGACAAGAAGTAGCGTCCCGGCCCGATCGTCCGCCTCGCGTCGCGGGGGCGGGGTGTGGCATGCTCCGCGCCTCATGAAGATCCTCTCTCGCGTCCTTTTCCTGCTCTTCATCCTGATCGGCGTCCTGGTCGCGGTCAGCAATACGCAGACCGTCCAGCTCGCGCTGTGGCCGTTGCCGCACATCATCGTCATGCCGGTTTACCTCCTGGTCATTGCCATGCTGATGCTCGGAGTCCTGGCGGGACTTGGCATGGGCTGGTGGGCCGGCCGGCATCACCGGCGCCGTGCCCGCGAGGCCGGCGGCGAGGCGGCCCGGTTGGATCGGGAGGTCGCACGCCTCAGGGCCGCCCACGCGGCGGCACAACCGCCGCCTTCGTCTGGCCCAGCGCCGCGCGACCAGCGCGCGCTCGAGCGGCAGAGCGCCCTCGTAGCCCCCGAACTCGGCACGCGGGCCACGCGGGGCCCGTTCTCGTGAAGGTCCTGTCGGCGGCCGAGATCGACGCCGCCCTGGACGACCTCGCGCTGATCGACCGCCTCGACACGATGTTCCGCGCGGGCTGCGAGATGCCGGTCAGGCATCATCATCCGATCAGGGAACCGCTCGGTCCCGGTTCAACCGATGCGATGCTGCTCCTGATGCCAGCCTGGACGACGGGCCAGTCGGGCAGGGTCGGGGTCAAGGTCGTGACGGTGTTCCCCGACAACGGCAGGCGCTCTCTGCCCTCGATCTATGGCCAGTACCTGCTGCTCGACGGCAGCACCGGCGCCACCCTGGCGCTGCTCGACGGCACGATGCTGACCAAGCGGCGCACCGCCTGCGCCTCGGGCCTCGCCTCGCGCTACCTGTCGCGCCCGGACGCCGCGCGGCTGCTGATGATCGGCACGGGCGCGCTGGCCCCCGAGCTGATCCGCGTGCATGCGAAGGTACGGCCCATCTCCGAGGTGGCGATCTGGGGCCGCACGGCCGCCCATGCCGACGCGCTCGTCGCAAGGCTTTCGGCTTCGCTGCCCCAAGCGATCGGCCGTCCCGTCACCCTCCGCGCTGTCGGCGACCGCGAGGCGGCAGTTCGGGCCGCCGACATCATTTCCTGCGCCACGCTTTCGCACGCTCCCCTGGTGGAGGGCGACTGGCTGTGCGAGGGGCAGCATGTCGATCTGGTGGGAGCCTACACACCGCAGATGCGCGAAAGCGACGATCGCGCCGTGCAAAGGGCCCGCCTCTATGTCGATACCCGGGCCGGTGCGCTGAAGGAGGGGGGCGACATCGTCCAGCCGATCGCCAGCGGAGCAATCAAAGCCGAGGCCGTGATCGCCGATCTGTTCGAACTGGCCCGAGGTGAACGCAGCGGCCGCGCCGCCGGCGATCGCACGTCGATCACCTTGTTCAAATCGGTCGGCGCGGCGCTCGAGGACCTGGCCGCCGCTGAGCTTGCGGTCCAGGCTACGGCTCGATAAGCGCGCCAGCCTTCTTCAGCGCTTCGATATCGGCCGGGTCGACGCCGGCCTCGGCCAGTACGGCGCGTGAATCCTGCCCCTGCAGCGGCGCCATCGTGCGGATGCCGGGCGGCGTCCTGCTCATGGTCATCGGCGGTTCGACCATCATGATCTCGCCCTCCGACGGGTGCGGATATTTCCTGAAGAGCTTGCGCCAGACGAGGTGCGGGTCCTCGAACAGGTCGGCGGGCTTCGACACCGGGGCGTTCGGGATCTGCGCCCGGTCGAGCAGCTTGACCCATTCGGCCGTGGTCTTCGATGGCGCCAGCGCCTCGACCATGGCGTACATGTCGCCGATGTGCATCGAGCGGGCGTTGATGGTCGAATAGCGCGGGTCCTGCAGCACTTCGGCGCGGCCGACCAGCTCGAAGAAGTTGCGCCAGTGCTTGTCGTTGTAGGGCAGGATCGCCATCCACCCATCGAGCGTGCGGTAGGGCTTGCGGGTGCGGGCGAGCAGGCGGGTGTAGCCGACCTCGCCCTCGTCAGTGAAGGTCCGCTCCCACAGATGCTCGACCATCAGCCAGGCCGACATGGTCTCGAACATCGGCACCTCGACGAATTGGCCCTCGCCGGTCCGCTGCCGATGCATCAGGGCCGACAGGGTCGAGAAGGCGAAGGTGAGGCCCACCGTCTTGTCGGCGATGATGGTCGGCGGATAGCGGGGGACGTCGTCGCCGGCGGCACGGCCCATCAGGTCGGCGATGCCGAAGCGCGCCTGGATCGCGTCGTCGTATGCGGGCAGTTTTCCGTAAGGACCTTCGGCCGAATAGCCATAGGCGCCGACATAGACGATGTCGGGCTTCACTTTGCGGATCTCCTCGTAGCTCAGCCCCAGCGCCTCGATGGCCTGTGGCCGCAACGCATGGACGAAGGCGTCTGCCGTCGCCACGACCTTGAGCAGGGCGGTGCGCGCGTCCTTGTTCTTGAGATCGAGGCAGAGCGAGCGCTTGTTGCGGTTCACATAGAGATAGGTCGGTCCCATGCCCGGGGTCTTGCCGGGCTTGCCGATGTGACGTACCGCGTCACCTTCCGGTGCTTCGACCTTGATGACGTCGGCGCCCTGGTCGGCCAGCAGCATCGTGCCGTAGGGGCCGAGGATGATGTTGGTCAGGTCGACGATCCTGATGCCTTCGAGCGCGCCGGGCATTGCCTCTTCCTGTGTCATGGTCATGTGCGGTCACACTGCCATCGCCCGGCCCGCGCGTCATCGTCCTTGCCATTGCGTCGCAGAACTCGGCCGGAAATCCTTGAAGGCATGAGAATAATATCCGGCAGCAGGGAGCGGCTCCCTGTCATCCCTGAAACGGGTTGCAACTGCCCGGACAGTTCTCGCTTTCCGATTCCGAGTCGGTGACTCGCAGGCTCGCGCATTCACCTTCGACAAAGAGTGTTATGTGACCGTTGTGCGAAGCGCTTTGCCGGTGTAGCGAAGAGGCAGCAAGCCGGGGGGGCGATGCGAAGCAACGTTGCAAAGAAGCAGCTCGAGTCGAAGACTGCGTCGAGTGCGGCATCCAGGCCCTATCGCATCGAAGACCAGATCGGCTACCTGCTGCGACGCGCCCATCAGCGCGCGAGCGCCATCTTCCAGAGCGGCATCGGCGATCCCAACATCACCCCGACCCAGTATTCGAGCCTGGCGAAGCTCGACGAATATACCGAGCTGTCGCAGAACCTGCTGGGCCGTCTCGTCGGCATGGACAAGGCCACGATGCAGGGCGTGGTGCGCCGGTTGAAGGAAAGGGGACTGGTCGATTCGCGACCCGATCCGGGCGACGCGCGCCGCACGTTGCTCAGCCTGACGACCGAGGGCCAGCGGCTTGTCGGCAGGCTGTTGCTGAACGGTCCGGCGGTCTCGCGCGAGACCCTGAAGCCGCTCAATGCCCAGGAGCAGAAGCAGCTGCTCGAACTTCTGGCGCGGATCATCTGAGTCCGACTCATTCGTTTGACTCGCACGTCGCCTGTGTCATCGTACGTACACGAACGACATGGGCGATTATCTCCGACCCCGAGGCCTTGAAGAGGCACTCCAGGCACTGAGCCGACCGTTGACGGTGCTGGCCGGTGGTACCGACTTCTATCCCGCGCGGGTCGGTCGTGCCGTCACCGAGGACGTCCTCGACATCACGGGCATCGCCGCTCTGCGCGGCATTTCCGAGACCTCCGCCGGCTGGCGACTGGGCGCCACCACGAGCTGGAGCGAGCTCGTCGAAGCAGACCTGCCGCCGATGTTCGATGGGCTGAAGCAGGCGGCGCGCGAGGTGGGTGGTCGCCAGATCCAGAACAGCGGGACGATCGCGGGGAACGTCTGCAACGCCTCGCCTGCCGCCGATGGCGTGCCGGCCCTGCTGGCGCTCGATTCGGAGGTGGAGCTTGCCAGTGGGGATGGCAGACGCCGGGTTCCGATTTCCGCTTTCATTACAGGAGTGCGGAAGACGGAGCTGCGGCCCGGCGAGCTCGTCGTGGCGCTCCACGTGCCGCGCCCGAAACATGATTCAAGAAGCGCGTTCCTGAAGCTCGGCGCACGGCGCTACCTCGTGATCTCGATCGCCATGGCCTCGGTCGTGATCGAAGTCGAGAACCGACGGGTTGCGGTGGCGCGTGTCGCCGTGGGTGCCTGTTCGCCCGTGGCGCAGCGCCTGCCGGCCCTGGAGGAGGCGCTGATCGGCGCTCCGGTCGACGCGCGCCTCGGCGAACGCGTCGCCGCTTCCCAACTGTCGCCGCTGTCGCCGATCGATGATGTACGAGGCAGTGCCAGGTACCGCAGCGACGCGGCTCTGGTCCTGCTGCGGCGCCTCCTGTCGAAGGTGGCCGCATGAAGCTGGAATTCACCCTCAACGGAAGGGCGGCGAGTTGGGAAGGTCCGCCGGTCACGCGGCTGGCGGCAGCCTTGCGCGACGACCTTGGCCTCACTGGAACGAAGGTCGGCTGCGATGCCGGCGATTGCGGCGCCTGCACGGTGCTGCTCGACGGCCGACAGGTCTGCTCCTGTCTCGTCGCCATGGGCCAGATCGAGGGAAGATGCGTCGAGACGGTCGAAGGTCTCGAACGCGGCCAGGACGCGATCGCTGCGCTCCAGCAATCGTTCCTCGATCATGGCGCGGCCCAGTGCGGCATCTGCACGCCGGGCATGTTGATGGCCGCGCACGAACTGGTGCGACGCAACGGCAAGCCAAGCCGCGCCGAAGTCGAGGACGCGCTGGGAGGCGTGCTCTGCCGTTGCACCGGGTACGGCAAGATCGTCGATGCGGTGATGGACGTCGTGGCCCCTGCCCCTGCGATCTCGCCGGCCGCCGGAGAGGCCGTCGGGGCGCGCATCGTCCGGGTCGACGGTCCGGCCAAGGTGACGGGCCGCGACCTGTTCGGCGCCGATGCCATTCCGCCCGATGCCCTCTGGATCCGCGTCGTTCGATCACCGCATGCACGGGCGCGCTTCGATCTGGGCGATCTCGAACCGCTGCGCCGGCGCCTCGCAGCCGTGCTGACGGCTGCGGACGTGCCGTTCAACGGCTACGGCATCTATCCCGACATCAAGGATCAGCCGGTCCTCGCGGATGGGCTGGTCCGCTATCGTGGCGAGGCGGTCGTCGCCCTGGTCGGCGAGCGCGCCGAGGTGCTGGCGATCCGGGACGACGAGGTACCGATCACCTGGACGCCCGCGCCGCCCTTGTTCGGCGTCGATGCCGCGATGGCCGCAGATGCGCCTCTGGTCCAGAGCGACAAGCCCGGCAACCTGTTGCTGAAGGGCGGCGTCAAGCACGGCGATGCGGCTGCTGCCTTCGAAGCCTGCGCGGCCGTGGCCGAAGGCATCTTCGAAACCGCCTTCGTCGAGCACGCGTATATCGAGCCGGAGGCGGGCTGGGCGCGCAGGGTCGGCGACCGGATCGAGATCCATGCCACCACTCAGACGCCCTATATGGACCGCGACGAGATCGCCAACCTCATGCGGTTGAAGCCGGAGGCGGTGCGCATCGTGCCGACCGCGTGCGGCGGCGGCTTCGGCGGCAAGCTCGATCTCTCGGTGCAGCCATTGCTCGCCATCGCGGCTTGGACATTGGGACGGCCCGTCGCCTTGGTCTACACGCGGCCCGAAAGCATGGCGGCCAGCACCAAGCGCCATCCCGCCCGGGTGAAGGCGAGGTTCGGCTGCGATGCCGAGGGCAAGCTGCTGGCCTGCGACGTGACCGCGACCTTCGATACCGGCGCCTATGCGTCGTGGGGGCCGACCGTCGCCAATCGCGTGCCGGTCCATGCGATGGGTCCTTACGCCGTCCCCAACGTGCGCACCTGGGGCGAGGCATTTTTCACCAACGGCCCGCCGGCCGGCGCCTTCCGCGGCTTCGGCGTGCCGCAGGCCGCCATCGCCCACGAGGCGATGATGGATGAACTGGCGGACCGGCTCGGGATCGACCGGCTGGAGTTCCGCCATCGGAACGCCCTGCGCGCCGGCGATACGACCGCGACCGGTCAGACGCTCGCCCATTCCGCCGGGCTCGCGCAATGCCTGGAGGCGCTTCGGCCGCACTGGCGGAAGGCGCACGAGGAGATTGCCGCCTTTAACGCGAGGGGCGGTTCGCATCGTCGCGGCATCGGTATTGGCTGCATGTGGTACGGCATCGGCAACACCTCGATGTCGAACCCCTCGCGCATGCGGGTCGGCCTGTCGCCCGACGGTACCCTGACGCTCTACAGCGGCGCGCTCGACATCGGCCAGGGCAGCAACACCATCATGGTGCAGATCGCCGCCGATGCGGTCGGTCTGCCGGCGTCGCAGTTCGCGCTGGTGACCGGCGACACCGATCTCACCGCCGATGCCGGCAAGACCTCGGCCTCGCGCCAGACCTTCGTGTCGGGCAAGGCGGCAGAGAAAGCCGGTCAGGACCTGCGCCAGAAGATCCTGCGCCTCGCCAATGCCGGCCCCGACGCGATCCTGTCGCTGGACGGTGCGACGCTCTCGGTCCGTGATGGCGGCGAGGTGCGGACGATCGATCTCGCCATCGCCGGACCGCTGATGGGCGAGGGCACCTTCGATCCGCCGACCACGCCGCTCGATGCCAACGGGCAGGGAGTGCCCTACGCGACCTATGCCTTCGCGGCGCAACTGGCCGAGGTCGAGGTCGATGTCGAGCTGGGCACGGTGAAGGTCCTGCGCATCGTGGCGGCGCACGATGTTGGCCGCGCGATTAACCCGACTCTCGTCGAAGGCCAGATCCATGGCGGCGTGGCACAGGGCCTGGGCCTCGCGCTGATGGAGGAGTACGTGCCCGGCCGAACCGAGAACCTGCACGACTATCTGATCCCCACCGTCGGCGACGTGCCCGAGATCGAGTGCCTCGTGGTCGAGGATCGCGAGCCGCTGGGTCCCTCCGGTGCCAAGGGCATCGGGGAACCGGCGCTGGTGCCGACGGCGCCGGCCATCCTCGGGGCGGTCCATCACGCGACTGGTGTGCGCGTCCATCGTGTCCCGCTGCTGCCGCACCGCCTACGGGAGGCCATCGTTGCCCTGAAGGGAAAGCCGCAATGAGCGAAGACTTCTCGCTCTCGGAGGCCGAACGCAGCGCCGGCATCGTGCGCTGCGACGCCTGTCCCGTCCTGTGCCGCATCCGCCCTGGCCGTGCCGGCGCGTGCGACCGCTATGCCAACGAGAATGGCGCGCTGGTGCGGGTCGATCCGCTGGTCCTTCTGGCCAAGCCCGATCTGGCGCGCGTCGCCTTCGTCGAGGGCAGCGAAGCCTGGCGCGGAGAGCTGGGCAAAGGAGAAGGCGCCTTTGTCACCGGCATCGGTGCCACCACGACCTATCCCGACTACAAGCCCGCGCCCTTCATCGTCTCGTCGAAGCGAGATGGCGTCGACATGGTGACGGTCGTGACCGAGGGGATCTTCAGCTACTGCGGCGTCAAGGTGAAGATCGATACCGACCGCTATCTCGGGCGCGAGCAGGCAGCCGTGCGGGTGAAAGGCGAGGCGGTTGGCCACGTCACCACGGCCGAATACGGCTCGCAGATGCTGTCGCTGGGCGGCGTGCATCATCTCACCGGCGGAAGCAAGAAGGAGGGCGTCGTCACCTGCGACACGCTGCTGGCGCTGTGCAACCGCGAGGCCGTCGAGCTCACGATCGATGGCGGCTCGACCGTGGTGGTGCAGGCCGACCGGCCGCCGGTGGTGAATGGAACACTCGAGGAGCGCATGCGCGTGGGCTGCGGTTCGGCAGCGATCGGCATGTTCGCGCCGCAATGGAAAGACCATGTCGACGAGGTGATCGTGGTCGACGATCACATCACCGGCGTGCTGAGCGAGCATCAGGGCGGCGTCTTCCTCGACATGAAACCCGCCGGCATCCGTGTGCGCGGCCGCCGCTCGACGCCCGGCCGCTACTTCCAGGTCGCCGAGCCGGGACTGGGCTGGGGCGGCACCAATGTCAGCGACCCGCTGGAGATCATCGAAAGGATCGATCCGAAGCAGGCCTGGCCCGGCCTCAAGCTGCTGATGGTCTCGACGACCGGCGAGCATTCGGCCTGGTTCACGCTCGACGATCAGTTGAAACCGCAGCCGTCCGAGATGCCGGCGCCGGTGCGCCATGTCGTTGAACGCATCGCCGAGAATTGCGAGCCGGCGCTCTGCACCGTGCTGTTCATGGCAGGCGCCGGCGGCTCGCTGCGCGCCGGCGTTACCGAGAATCCGGTGCGGCTCACGCGTTCGGTGCGCGACACGCTCACCAAGGTCACGCTGGGCGGCGTGCCGGCCTACGTCTGGCCGGGCGGCGGCATCACCCTGATGGTCGACGTGGCGCGCATGCCGGAGAAATCGTTCGGCTACGTCCCGACTCCGGCGCTGGTCGCGCCGATCGAATTCACCCTGCGCGCCGACGACTATGCGGCGCTGGGCGGCTATGCCTCCCGCGCGATCACGCTCGAAGACGTCCTGGCCCGCCACAAGGTGCGGATCGAATGAGCGCCGTCGCCGCCCGTTTCGCCGACGGCCGGCTGCATCTGCAGCACGGGCCGATCGACCTCATCATCGAGGCGTTCGGCACGACGGACGAAGTCGAGTGCGCCTATGCGCAGGCCGTCGACCTCTTTGGTGACATTCTGCCGGCTTTGGTCAGCGAGCTTGCCGTGCTGCGCCGGCCGGTGGGCGAGGCCTATCCGCTGCTGCAGGGACCGGTGGCGCGGCGCATGGCCGAAGCCGTCTGGCCGCACCGCGCCGCTTTCATCACGCCGATGGCTGCCGTCGCCGGCGCCGTCGCCGACGAGATGCTGCAGGCCATGGTCCGCGGTCGCGTGCTCGACAGGGCCTATGTGAACGATGGCGGCGACATCGCGATCCACCTGGCGCCGGGGCATTCGCTGCGCGCCGGCATCGTCGCGGGTCCAGCCTCTTCCCCATTCAGATGGGGAAGCGCCCCGTCACACGGGGCGATGGGGTCATGCTCGCCGCAGCCACACAGTCCGACCCCTCCGTCGGCGATGACGCCGACACCTCCCCATTTGAATGGGGAGGAAGGCAAGACTTTGGACGGTGTGGCACTACTCACGCATGAGCGGCCGGTGCGCGGCATCGCGACCTCCGGCCGGGGGGGCCGCTCCTTCTCCCTCGGAATCGCGGACGCCGTGACCGTGCTGGCGGCGACGGCGGCCGCGGCGGATGCGGCGGCAACCATGATCGCGAATGCGGTGAATGCCGATCACCCTGCCATCGAGCGCCGGCCGGCCCGTTCGCTCGATCCGGACAGCGATCTCGGCGACCGCCTCGTGACGGTCGCGGTTGGGGACGTGCCATCGGAGATCGTCGAAGCGGCCCTCGATCGCGGATTGGAGGAAGCGCGACGGTTGCGGCTGCGCGGTCTGATCGACAGCGCGGCGCTGTCGTTGCGCGGGCACTGGAGAATCGAAGTGGGCGGCACGCCGCTTGCTCTGTCGGAGGCGGGATGAGCGATCTGGTGAAAGTGCGGAAGTACGTGGCGACGGTCGAGGAGACGCTCCACGATTTTGGCCCGGCCTTGGCGCGGCCGGTGACCAAGGCCGTGGTCGGCGGCGTCATCGCCAATCCCTATGCCGGCCGCCACGTGGCCGACATCCAGCCGATGATGAAGGCGCTGGAGCCGCTGGCGATCGATCTAACCGAGCGGGTGATGAAGATGCTCGGCGCCCAGGGCCCCGAGCTGGAGGCCTATGGCAAGGGCGCCATCGTCGGGCTGAACGGCGAGCTGGAACATGCTGCCCAATGGCACCAGCCCAGCGGCTACGGCATCCGCCACGCCATGGGCGGCGCCAAGTCGATCGTACCCTCGACGGTGAAGGTGGCGACGGCCGGCGCGCGCATCGACATCCCGCTGCATCATGTGACGGCGGCGTACGTGCGCAGCCATTTCGACGCCATCGAGTTCAGCGTGCCCGACGGTCCGCGGCCTGACGAGATCGTGTTCATCGTCGCCGCCTCGATCGGCGGCCGCCCGCATGCGAGAGTGGGCGGGCTGACACCAGCCGAGATCAAGCTGGGGGACGGGCAACGATGAACGAGGACGCGCTCGCCGCCGCGATGAAGGCGATGGACGATTACATCGACGGGCTCAATCGCCACGACGAGCCGGCCGTCAACAATGCCTGCAACTTCCCGCATGTACGGCTGGCCGGCGGGAAGGTCGTCGTCTGGCCGAACCACGGCGACTACAAGCTCGGCGACTTCGTCGCTCGCGCCGGCGACGGCTGGCACCACAGCACTTGGGACGAGCGAACGCCGATCCATGTCGGCCGCGACAAGGTACATCTCAAGGTGAAGTTCAGCCGCTGGCGCGCCGACGGCTCGCGGCTCGGCACGTTCGAGACGATCTACATCGTGACCCGTCAGGAAGGTCACTGGGGAATACAGGCGCGGTCGAGCTTTGCCGACTGAACGCTTGTGGGAGAGGGGCCGGCCTCGCTAGGGTCGGTTCACACAGGGTGTGTTTCACGTATTGAAGAGGGGGATGTCATGCTGACCCGCAATCGCCTGCTCGCCGGCACCGCCGCGCTCGTGGCGCTGTCGCTCGTCGGACCGGCTGCCGCACAGGCACCGATCAAGATCGGCGAGCTCAACAGCTACAAAGTCTTTCCAGCCTTCCTCGAGCCTTACAAGAAGGGCATCGAGCTGGCGGTCGAGGAAGTGAACGCCGCCGGTGGCGTGCTCGGCCGCAAGATCGAGATCGTGAGCCGCGACGACAACGGCAATCCAGGCGATGCCGTCCGCGTGGCCGAGGAACTGCTGAGCCGCGAGGGTGCCGCCTTCCTGATCGGCACCTTCCCATCGCATGTCGGCCTCGCCGTCGCCGACTTCGCCAAGCAACGCAAGGTGCTGTTCATCGCCGCCGAGCCGCTGAGCGACAAGATCGTCTGGGACCAGGGCAATGCCTACACGTTCCGCCTGCGCACATCGACCTACATGCAGACGGCGATGCTCATCCCCGATGCCGTCAAGCTCAAGAAGAAGCGCTGGGCGATCGTCTATCCGAACTACGAGTACGGCCAGTCTGCGACGGCCGCCTTCAAGAAACTCCTGAAGGAGAAGCAGCCCGACGTCGAATTCGTCGCCGAGCAGGCGACGCCGCTCGGCAAGATCGATGCGGGCGCCGTGGCGCAGGCCCTGGCCGACGCCAAGCCCGATGCGATCTTCTCGTCGCTGTTCGGACCCGACCTCGCCAAGTTCGTGCGCGAGGGCCAGACCCGCGGCCTGTTCAAGGGCGTCGAGGTCTTCAACCTGCTGGCCGGCGAGCCGGAATATCTCGATCCGCTGAAGGAGGAATCGCCCGACGGCTGGTACGTCACCGGCTATCCGTGGAGCGAGCTCAAGACGCCGGAGCACACCAAGTTCCTCAACGCCTACCAGGCCAAGTTCAAGGACTATCCGCGCCTGGGTTCGGTGGTCGGCTACGCGACCGTGATGTCGGCGGCCGCGGCGATCAAGAAGGCGGGCTCGCTCGACCAGGAGAAGCTCGTTGCGGCGATGAAGGGTCTCACGCTGATCACGCCCTTCGGCATGATCGAATACCGGCCGATCGACCATCAGTCGACCATGGGCGCCTATGTCGGCCAGATCGGTGTGAAGGACGGCAAGGGCTACATGAAGAACTGGCGCTTCGTCGACGGCAAGGATGCCCTGCCCAGCGACGCCGACGTCCAGAAGATGCGGCCGAAGAACTGACGGCAAAATTGTCATCCCGAACGAAGTGAGGGACCTTTGAGACATCGCGAATGGTCCCTCGCTGCGCTCGGGATGACACCTTCTCTTTCCTCGGCCGTCGCGTGACCCTCGCTTCCATCCTCATCCAGCTCCTGAACGGGCTGGCGGCGGCCGCGTCGCTGTTCCTCGTGTCGGCCGGCCTGTCGCTGATCTTCGGTGTCACGCGCATCGTGAACTTCGCGCACGGCTCGCTGTACATGCTGGGCCTCTACGGCGCCTGCTCACTGATCGAGTTCTTCGGCCGCACGCCGCTGGGATTCTGGGGCGCCGTCGTGTTGTCCGCCTTCGCAGTCGGTCTGGTCGGCATCCTGATCGAGGTGCTGGTGCTGCGGCGCATCTATCGCGCACCCGAGCTGTTCCAGCTGCTCGCGACCTTCGCGGTCGTGCTGGTGATCAAGGACATCGCGCTCTTCACGTGGGGCGCGGAGGATCTGGTCGGACCGCGCGCGCCGGGCCTGTCGATGGCCGTCGAGATCATGGGGCGGCGCATCCCGGCCTACGACCTGCTGCTGATCGCCATCGGTCCCGTCGTCCTGGCGCTCCTCTGGCTGCTGCTGACGCGCACGCGCTGGGGGGCGCTGGTGCGGGCGGCGACCCAGGATCGCGAGATGGTGGGCGCACTGGGCGTCGACCAGGCGAAGCTCTTCACCTCGGTCTTCTTCGTGGGCTCGGTCCTCGCGGGGCTGGGCGGCGCGCTGCAGATCCCACGCGAGCCGGCCAATCTCGAGCTCGACCTCGCCATCATCGCCGACGCCTTCGTGGTCACCGTGGTGGGCGGGCTGGGCAGCATAGGCGGCGCCTTCCTGGCCGCCATCATCATCGGCGTCGCCAAGGCCTTCTGCATTGGCATTGGCACCGTGACCTGGTTCGGCCTCGAGGTGTCCTTCTCCAAGCTCACCCTGGTGGTCGAGTTCCTGATCATGGCGCTGGTGCTGGTCGTGCGGCCCTACGGGCTGCTGGGCAAGCCGCAGGCCGCGCAGCGGGCGGCCGAACCGGCGCCGCGACTGCAGGTACCGTCCTGGACCTTCGCCCTGGTCTGGCTGGCGCTGCTCGCACTCGTGCCTCTGGCGGCGGACCGATACACCACGATCCTGCTGACCGACATCGTCTGCTTTGCGCTGTTCGCGGTCTCGCTGCACTTCATCATGGGCCCGGCCGGCATGGTCTCGTTCGGCCACGCTGCCTATTTCGGCATCGGCGCCTATGCGGCGGGGCTGCTGCTGAAGCGCTTCGGACTGCCGATGGAGGCCGCGCTGCTGCTGGCGCCGCTGATCGCCGGCCTGTTCGCCATCGTCTATGGCTGGTTTTGCGTGCGCCTCTCCGGCGTCTATCTCGCCATGCTGACCCTGGCCTTCGCGCAGATCAGCTGGTCGATCGTGTTCCAGTGGGATTCGGTCACCGGCGGCAGCAACGGCGTGTTCGGTGTCTGGCCGTCGGCCTGGCTCGCCGACAAGACCGCCTACTACTATCTGACCTTGGTCCTGTGCGGCGCCGGCATCCTCTTCCTGTGGCGCGTGCTCTTCTCGCCCTTCGGCTATGCGCTGCGGGCCGGCCGCGATTCGCCGCTGCGCGCCGAGGCGATCGGCATAGACCTGCGCGGCTTCCAGTGGGCGGCCTTCGTGCTGGTGGGCGCGCTGGCTGGACTTGCGGGCGCGGTCTACGCTTTCTCGAAGGGCAGCATCTCGCCGTCGAGCATCTCGATCGCGCAGTCGACCGACGGGCTGATCATGGTGCTGCTGGGCGGCGTCGAAACACTGACCGGCCCGGTGGTCGGCGCGGCGATCTTCACCTGGTTGCGGGACGTCGTGGCTCGCAATACCGAATTCTGGCGCGCCGTGATGGGCGGCGTGATCCTGCTGATCGTGCTGCTGTTCCCGCAGGGACTCGTAGGCGGCCTGAAGGCCCTGGTCGCGCGCTGGCGGGAGCAGCGGGCATGAGCCAGGCCGTCCTCCAAGTCGAGGGGCTGCACAAGGCGTTTGGTGGCGTCCAGGCGGTGGCCGACGTCTCCTTCGCTGTCTCGGCCGGCGAGATGCTGGCGCTGATCGGACCCAACGGCGCAGGCAAGAGCACGTGCTTCAACATGCTGAACGGCCAGCTCACGCCCGACTCCGGAATCGTGCGCCTCGAAGGCCGCGACATCGTGGGTGTCCGTCCGCGCACCATCTGGCGGCTGGGTGTCGGCCGCACCTTCCAGATCACCGCCACTTTCGCCTCGCTCAGCGTCCGTGAGAACGTGCAGATGGCGCTTTACTCGCATGTCGGCCGCTTGCGCTCGCTGCTGTCGCGTTTTGGCGCGGCTTTCCGCGCCGAGGCCGACGCACTCTTGGATCAAGTCGGCATGCTCGACCAGGCCGAGCGGACCTGCGGTGTGCTGGCCTATGGCGACCTGAAGCGGGTCGAACTCGCCATCGCGCTGGCCAACGAGCCGCGCCTGCTGCTGATGGACGAGCCCACGGCCGGCATGGCGCCGAAAGAGCGCGTCGCGCTGATGGAGCTGACGGCGCGGCTGGCGCGCGCGCGCAACATCGCCGTGCTGTTCACCGAGCACGACATGGACGTGGTCTTCAGCCAAGCCGACCGCATCATCGTGCTCGACCGCGGCGTGCTGATCGCCGGTGGCACGCCACAGGAGGTGCGGGCCAACCCCAATGTGCGCGCGGTCTATCTCGGGAGCAGCCACTAATGCTCGAGGTGAGGGACCTGCACGCTTTCTACGGCCGTGCCCATATCCTGCACGGCATCTCGCTGGAGGCGCGCGCGGGCGAGGTGGTGGCACTGCTGGGGCGCAACGGGGCCGGCAAGTCGACGGCCATGAAGGCCATCATGGGGCTGGTGCCGCCCGCGCGCGGCACCGTGAGCTTCGCCGGAAAGCGCATCGAGCGCCTGCCGCCCTATCGCATCGCGCGCCTCGGCCTCGGCTACGTGCCGGAGGAGCGTCGCATCTTCACCGAACTGTCGGTGATGGAGAATCTCGAAGTCGGGCGGCAGGCGGCCCGGCCCGGCGTGCCAACCTGGTCGGAAGAGAAGCTGTTCAAGCTGTTTCCCAATCTCGCGCGCATGCGGGAGCGACCGGGCGGGCGCATGTCGGGCGGCGAGCAGCAGATGCTCACCATCGCACGCACCTTGATGGGCAATCCGAGCTGCGTGCTGCTCGACGAGCCGTCGGAAGGGCTGGCGCCCATCATCGTCGAGGAAATGGCCAACTCGATCCGGGCACTGAAGGGCGAGGGCGTATCGGTGATCCTGTGCGAGCAGAACCTGCATTTCGCGCTCGGCGTCGCCGACCGCGCCTACATCATCGAGAAGGGCCAGATCCGTTTCGGCGGTTCGATGGCCGAGCTGGCGGCCAACGACTCCCTGCGCGAACAATATCTTTCGGTTTGAACCATGGCAGCCAAGAGCACTTTCACCGTCGGCATCGATGTCGGCGGCACCTTCACCGACCTGCTGGCGATCGACCCGGCGTCGAACGAGGTGAAGCTCGCCAAGGTGCCGACCACCGTCGACAACCAGGCGATCGGCTTTATGGCGGCGCTGGCCGCGGCGGGCCTCGACCCGGCGCTGCTGCAGGCGGTGGTCCACGGCACGACGACGACCACGAATGCCGTGCTCGAACGCAAGATCGCGAGAGTTGGACTCATCACGACCAGGGGCTTCCGCGATGTGCTGGAGCTGGGCCGCCGCACGCGGCCGCAGCCCTACGGCTTGCGCGGCACCTTCACGCCGCTGATCGACCGCGAGGTGCGACTCGAAGTGCCGGAGCGCATGGATGCCGATGGCAAGGTCCTGACGCCGCTCGACGAGGCGGCTGTCGCCGACGCCGCGAAGGCGCTGCTGGCAGCGGGCTGCGAGGCCGTCGTCATCCATTTCCTGCACAGCTACATCAACCCGGCGCACGAGCGGCGGGCCGCCGAGATCGTGCGCGGTCTGTGGCCCAACGCCTATGTCACGGCCGGTCACGTCATCCTGTCGGAGTATCGCGAATACGAGCGCGGCGTGACGGCGGCGGTGAACGCCTCCGTCCAGCCGGTGCTGGACCGTTACCTGTCGCGGCTGCGCACCGAGCTCAGGGCCAAGGGCTTCGACCGCGACCTGCTGGTGATGCAGGGCAATGGCGGCACGATCTCCTCGCAGCTGATCGCGGAGGCGGCGGTGAACACGGTGATGTCCGGCCCGGCCTCGGGCGTGATGGCGGCCGCCTATACCGGCCGCGCCTCGGGCCATCCCAACCTGATCACCTACGACATGGGCGGCACCTCGACCGACGTCGGCCTGATCGAGGATGCCGTGCCGCAGGTCTCGGGCGAGCTCGAACTCGAATATGCGATGCCGATCCACGTGCCGATGGTCGACGTGCACACGATCGGCGCCGGCGGCGGCTCCATCGCCTCGGTCGATGCGGCCGGCATGCTGCGAGTCGGCCCCGAGAGCGCGGGCGCGCGGCCCGGTCCCATCTGCTACGGCCGCGGCGGGGCCGAGCCGACCATTACCGACGCCAACCTGATCCTGGGCCGGCTCAATCCCGACAAGCTTCTGGGCGTCGACCATCCCGTAACTCTCGATCATGTGCGCGGCCTCGTGCTGGAAAAGGTCGGCCAGCGGCTCGGCCTCGACGCGGAAGCGGCCGCCGCTGCCATCCTCCGCATCGCCAACGACCGCATGGCAGGCGCCGTGCGCCTGGTGTCGCTGTCGCGCGGCCACGATCCGCGCGACTTCGCGCTCTTCGCCTTCGGTGGCGCGGGCCCGCTGCACGCGACGGCGCTGGCGCGCGAGCTCGGCATCCCGACGGTGCTGGTACCGGCGCGGCCCGGTATCACCAACGCGCTGGGCTGCGTCGTGGCCGACCTGCGCCACGACTATGTGCGTACGGTGAACAAGCCGCTCTCCGCGGTCGACGACGCCACGGTGGCGCGGATCTATGCCGAGCAGGCGGCCGAGGGCGAGGCCACGATCGGCCGCGAAGGCGTGCCGGTGCGCGAGCTGCGCCGAGTCCTGTCGGCCGACATGCAGTTCCAGGGGCAGAGCCACATCCTGTCGGTCGGCGTCGACAGCGCCGACATCGGCGTCGCGGGCCTGCACAAGGCCTTCGCCGCCGCCTACTTCCGCCGCTTCGGCATCGAGCTGCCCGAGATCCCGCCGGTGCTCGTCAACCTGCACACGGCGGTGATCGGCGTGCGCCCGGAAATCTCGTTGGGCGCACTGGCCGCGACGGACCGCGCACCAACACTGGCGGCCGCTAAGCTTGGCACGCGCCGCGTCTGGTTCAGCGACGGCTGGCACGACACGTCGGTCTATGCCCGCGAGAAGCTGCCGCTCGACGCCACACTCGAAGGCCCGGCGATCCTCGAACAGCTCGACTGCACCACCGTCGTCGAACCGGGCGACAAGGTCCGGCAGGACAGACTTGGCAATTTGCTGATATCAGTCGGCTAACAAAATCCGGAGGAAACGAAGATGAAGGTGACGGACGTCGTCTGCCACATCCTGAGCTGCAAGGTCGACAAGCCGTTCGTCTCGGCGCGCGGCTGGGTCTACGGCACGCGCTCGACCTGCCTGGTCGAGATTACGACCGACGAGGGCATCACCGGGTGGGGCGAATGCTACGGTCCGGCGGCCGTCGCCAAGACCTTCGTCGAGACGCAGTACAAGGCGCGCGTGATCGGCCGCGATCCGTTCGACGTCGAGGCGATCTGGGAAGACCTCTACAACAGGATCAAGGACTACGGCACGACCGGCATCGCGATCTCGGCCATCTCCGGCATCGACATCGCCCTGTGGGACATCATGGGCCGCGCCGTGAACAAGCCGGTGCACAAGCTGATCGGCGGCGCCTATCGCACCGAGGTCATTCCCTACGCCACCGGGCTCTACTTCATCGACATGAACCGGCTGATCGACGAGGCCGTCGAGGAGGCGCTGGAGTTCAAGAGCGATGGCTTCCAGGCGATCAAGATGAAGATCGGCCTCGGCGACCTCAAGCTCGATGCCAGGCGGGTCACGGCGGTGCGCGAGGCGATCGGGCCGGACGTGAAACTCGCGGTCGACGCTAACCATTGCTTCTCGGTGCCCAACGCCATCAAGCTCGGCCGGATGCTGGAGGATCAGGACATCCTCTGGTTCGAGGAGCCGATCAGCCCCGAGGACCATGACGGCTATATCGAGGTGACGCGCGCGCTCGACATGGCGGTGGCCGGTGGTGAGAACGACTTTACCCGCTGGGGCTTCCGTGACGTCATCGCCCGGAAGGCGATGGACATCGTGCAGCCCGATCTCTGCGCCGCCGGCGGCTTCTCTGAATGCCGCAAGATCGCGACCTTGGCTTCGGCCTTCGGCGTCGAGTGCGTGCCGCACGCCTGGGGCTCGGCCATCGGCCTCGCCGCCACGGTGCAGTTCCTCGCGGCCCTGCCCGACCAGCCGCCGGCTTTCCGCCCGATGCCGCCGATGCTCGAGTTCGAGCAGACGCCCAACCCGCTGCGCGATCACCTGGCGCAGGAGCCGATCGAGCAGAAGAAGGGCATCGTGAAGGTGCCGACGGGCCCCGGCCTCGGCATCGAGATCGATCGCGAAGTGCTGAAGAAATACAAGGTGGCGTGACGCACCGCCGGCGCTCGCCGCACCTTGTCATCCCGAGCGAAGCGAGGGACCTTTGCGCGGCAGTTGATCAAGGGTCCCTCGCTATGCTCGGGATGACAAAGATATGAAAATCGTCGACGTAAAGGCCTATCCGACTAGCTATCGCGTGCCGAAGGAGCTGCAGGTGTCGCTCGGCATCGGCACCATGACCAAGCGCGACTGCGTGATGGTCAAGGTGACGACCGAGGACGGCATCGTGGGCTGGGGCGAGAGCCACCATGCCCGCTCGCCGGGCAGCATCGGCCACCTGATCAACACCACCCTGAAGGGCTTCGTGGTCGGCATGGATGCGACCGACACGGTCGGCATCTGGGCCAAGATCTACAAGTTCCAGCTCGGCAGCCACGGCATGGGCGCGGCCACCGCCATGGCGATGAGCGGTCTCGACCAGGCGCTGTGGGACATCAAGGGCAAGGCCGTCGGTTGGCCGCTCTACAAGCTTCTGGGCGGTTCCAACAGGCCGGTGCCGGCCTATGCCGGCGGCATCTCGCTGGGCTACCAAGCGCCGGAATCGCTGGCCGACGAGGCGGGGCCCATGGTCGCGGCAGGTTACAAGGCGCTGAAGCTCAGGGTCGGCGACAGCGTAAAGAACGACATCGCCCGCATGACGGCGGTGCGCAAGCGCTTCGGCGACGACATGGTCCTGCTGACCGACGCCAACACCGGCTACACGGTCGAGGATGTGCGCCGCGTCATGCCGGCGATGGACGAGCTGGGCATCGCGTGGCTGGAGGAGCCGTTTCCGGCGCACGACCATCGCTCCTACGCGATGGCCAAGGGCTGGGGCGTGACGCCGCTGGCGGCCGGCGAGAACCACTACACGCGCTTCGAATTCCACCGGATCATCGAGGACGGCAACATCTCGATCCTGCAACCCGACCTTTCCAAGAGCGGCGGCATCACCGAGGTGCAGCGCATCGCGGCCGCCGCCTCGATGTGGAAGCTGCCGATCCATCCGCACAGCTCGATGACCGGCCTCAATCACGCCGTATCGATCCACTTCCTCGCGTCGATCGACAATGGCGGCTACTTCGAGGCCGACCTCTCCGTGGCCAACAAGTTCCGCGACGAACTGGGCAGCGCGCCGTGGGAGATCGGCAAGGACGGCAACGTCCGCCCCCTCGACAAGCCCGGCATCGGCGTCGAGATCGACGAGAAGTTCCTGATCGCCCACCCGGTCATCGAGGGACCGGGCTACGTCTGAACCTGGTGACTTATTGCAAGAAACCTCATGCTGAGGAGGCTGCGCAGCAGCCGTCTCGAAGCATGGGCACGCGCACCACGTCTGTTGCCCATCCTTCGAGACGCCGCGCTACGCGCGGCTCCTTGTATCAAAGGACGACCGCGCCGGCGTAGAGTTGCAGGTGCGGTCTCGGTGGAGAGCCCGGAGGCTCCTGGGGCTTGCAAGCCCGTTCCTGAGCTCGGTGCCTCCACCGTTGATTTTGTGATCCCGAACGGTCGCCTGGGCCGAACCGCGAGCCCGCATGCGCAAGGATGGGAGCCAAGATCCATGTTCGTAGGCATCGATGTGGCGAAGGATCGCCTGGATGTTCATGTGCGCCCTGCCGGTGAAGCCTTCACCGTTGCCCGTGACGGAGAAGGCATCGAGGACCTGGTCGGGCGGCTGAGTAGATTGGCACCGGCCTTGATCGTGCTCGAGGCCACCGGTGGCTTCGAGACGATCGTGGCGGCAGGTCTGGGCGCGGCGGGCCTGCCCGTGGCGGTCGTCAATCCCCGGCAGATCAGGGACTTCGCTCGGGCCACCGCGCGGCTGGCCAAGACCGATACTCTCGATGCCGCTGTCATCGCTCACTTCGCCGAGGCGGTGAACCCACCGGCGCGGCCACTCGCTGACGAGCAGTCCAGGCTGTTGGGCGAACTGATGGCGCGACGCCGTCAGCTCATCGAGATGATCGGCGCCGAGAGCAACCGCCGGCGCATGCTCACCGTCCGACGCACCCTCAAGAGCGTCGATCGCGTGTTGGCGACTTTGAAGGCCCAGCTCGAACAGATCGACGACGATATCGACACTGCCGTCCGGGGAACCCCGGCCTGGCGCGAGGCTGAGGACCTCCTGATCAGCGTTCCTGGCATCGGGCCCAGGATCGCCCGCACCCTGATCGCCGAACTGCCTGAACTGGGTCGTCTCGGCCGACGCGAGATCGCTTCCCTGACAGGCGTCGCCCCGTTCAATCGTGACAGCGGCACCTTGCGCGGCCGCCGCACCATCGCGGGCGGCCGGCCCGTCGTACGGGCCGCCCTCTATATGAGCATCCTCGTCTCAATCCGCCGCAAGCTCCCCTTGGCGCTGACCTATCATCGCCTGCGCGTCGCCGGAAAGCCGGCAAAGGTCGCCATCGTCGCCTGCATGCGCAAGCTCGTAACCATCCTCAACGCAATCCTCAGGGACAGAAAACCATGGGCAAACGCTTGACCAACACGACGGTCGCTCAGG
>JBKBLH010000029.1:0-57791 GCA_046296475.1 Reyranella sp. | reverse complement strand
GCTTCCTCTGCACCGGCTTCGGCTCGGGCGGCCGGGGCTTGGGCTCGACCTTCTTCTCCGGCGGCTTGAACTGGGGCGGCGGCGGTTCGTCGGGCGGCGGCAGCTCGACCTTGGCCAGCGGAAATTCCGGCGGCGGCAGGTCGGGCGGCGGCGGCTCGACGATGGCCGCCAGCTCCGGCGGTGGCGGCGGCCTCAGCTCGACCGGCGGCGGCGGCTCCGCCTCCTCGATCTCGATCTGCGCCGGCGCCTCCGCCGGCACCATCTGCACCTCCATCGGCGCGATATCGCCCACCACCAGCTTCACCGGCTCGACCTGCGTCAGCGCCCAGCCCCCGCCCACGTGGAAGAAGACCACCAGCGCGAGAATTCCCCGTCGCGCCGCCGTCGACAGTGGCTCGCCGAGAGTGCCGGGAGGTACTGAACGGTCGAGCCGCACCACGGACACCTATCGCATCTGGTGTCCGGTGCCGGCGGCACCCATGGCCTCGACCTTGAGATTCACGTCGATGCTTCCCGCCTTCTCGAAGACCAGCGTCACGGGAATCGTGGCGTCCTTGGCAAGCGGCGCCTTGAGTTCCATGAACATGATGTGATAGCCGCCGGGCTTCAGCGTCACCGTCGCCCCGGCCGGAATCTCGAGTCCCTTCTCGAGCTCGCGCATGCGCATGACCTGGCCGTCCATCTTCATCTCGTGGATCTCGACCTTGAGCGATGCCGGGCTGCGGGCAGCGATGAGACGATCGGCCGTCGTTCCCTTGTTCGTGATCGTCATGAAGCCGCCGCCGCTCTTGGCGGTGGCCGGCGTGGCGCGGGTCCACGGCGTCGCGATCTCCAGCGAGCCTAGCTTGTAGTCGTGAGCGGACACGGGTGCCGCCCAGGACAGGACGAGCAGTGCAGAAATAGCAGTTCGACGTCCAATCATCCGTTTTCTCCTGTTGACGAATTGTGCCGCGAAGCGGCGGGTCTACGTGGTCGATAGCACTCCAACTCAAAAACGCGCCTGGATTCCGGCGTAGATCGAGGCACCGTCGCCCGGATTGTAGAGCGGGCTCGCCGCCGTGGCGGTGTTGATCACGCCGACGTTCGACACGTACATATGGTTCGTGAGGTTGCGGGCATCGAGGAAGAATTCGAAACCCTTGAGGCCGGTATATCCCGCCTTCAGGCCGAGCAATGCATAGGCCGGGGCCATGAAAGCCGGATTGTTGACATTGTCGACATAGTAACCCTGCGGGACCCATTCCAGGTTCGGCCCGATGTAGAAGCCGCCCGGCGAATCATAGCGGGCCTCGGCGCGCAGGTAGTAGGGCGGCGCACCGGGAAGCTGGTTGTTGCCGTAGGTGGGATTGTTGTCGAATCGGTAGTCGCCCACCGTCAGAGCTAGGCGGCCGGTGACGCGATCGTTGCGTTCGCTGCGCCATGCCGTGCCGTTGAGCCCGAGTTCGACACCCTGATGGATCGACTTCGGAATGTTGACCGCGATGGCCGAGCCGCCGAAGCCCGGCACGACGAGCAGCTGCAGTTCGTTGCTGACCCACGAGCGGTAGATCGAGAGATCCCATCCGACATTTTCGCCCAGCTTGCCGCGGGTGCCGATCTCGGCCGTCCATGATGTCTGGGGCGCGAGCGGGTAGAAGCCCGGCGCAACGCTGGGATTCAGCTCCGACCAGGTCGGCGGCTCCGAAGCGCGGGAGACATTGGCGAAGACCTGCAGGTCTTTGCGCGGCTCCCAGAGAACGCCAATCTTCGGATTGATCTCGAAATAGGCGGCGGCACCGGAGTCGTTGCCGTTGACGAGATAGTTGTCCGTCAGCGTCCGGTTGGCCCAGTTGAACTGGATGCCGGTGACGATCGAGAGCTCGGGTGTCGCGTAGAACCAGTTCTCGCCGTAGATCTCGACGCTGCTCGAGAACTCGGTGTTGTCGTTGGTCAGCGCCCCCGGCACGCCGAAATTGTTGACGAACTGCCGGTTGCGATTGGTGCCGCCGAAATAGTTCACGCCGAGGACGAAATCGTTGCGATGACCGAAGATCTGGCGCGAGCCCTTGTATTGGCCGGTCACGCCCCAATCGAGCAGGTTGTTGTCGATGACCGCGAAGGTCAGCGGATGGAACAGCGACTTCGCCTTGAGATAGGCCTGCAGCGTCAGGGCGTCGTCGCCGATGTCCACGACCGTCGTGTTGGCGAAGCGGAACGAATCGACGTCGCGACGCGCGTTCTGGAGAATGTTGGCAAGCGGGGCCTGCCGTGGGTCGATGAGATATTGCTGCTGTGTCAGTGAGCTGGGGATCTGGTTGCGGATCTGGTTGGCCGAGAAGAAAAAGCGCGTTTCGGCGTTGGAACCGATCTGCGCGCCGACATTGCCGTTGAGCCGCTGCAGACTTTGGTTGGTGTGCTCGCGAAAGCCGTTGCCGCTGAGGTTGGTGAAGGACAGCCAGGCGTCCCACGGGCCATCATTGAAGCCGGCGGCCGCCTGCTGGCCGAACGTCTGGTAGCTGCCGCCATAGACGCGGGCGGCGAGTCCCGGATTGCTGCGTCCGGTCGGCGAGACGAAGTTGATTGCGCCGCCGAGGGTCATGGCGCCGTACCGCAGGGCGTTTGCACCCTTGTAGACCTCGACATACTGCTGGGCGAGCGGATCGATCTCGTGGAAGTCGCCGCCGCCGTCGGCCTGGTTGATGACCGTGCCGTCCTGCAGGAGACGCACGCCGCGGAGGTGGAAGTTGCGCGACAGGCCCGAGCCGCGAATGACGAGCTTCGAATCCTCCTGGCCGTATTTGCTCTGCACCCAGACGCCCGGCGTGTAGTCGAGCATGTCCTTCATGGTGGTGGCGCGGCCGTCGAGATAGCGAGAGGCGGGCACGACTTCGACACCTCCGGGCGTCTTGTTGATTTCTTCCTCCGCTTGCTTCGCGGACGGCACGGTGAGCGAGGCGGTGGGCGCGGTGACGGTGATGGCCGGCATGGCGGGCGCCTGGATCTGCGCTACGTCCTCGGCACGAACGATAGCGGGCAAGAGGACGAGCCCAAGGGAGGCGACGACGGTCGCCCGAACGATCGAAGACATTATGCTTCCTTAAGTGGCTGACGCGAAACGGCGTGCACGCCGTGGGCGTGCACGTGCAGGACAGTAGGTCAGACGTTCGGAAGCGGAGGCGCTCGCGGCTGGTTGGGCCCGTCGCGGATGGCTGTGGTTGACGGGTGATGGTGCGCCGTTCGGACCCGCAAGGCGGCCTCCGAGGGCTCGGCTTCTATCGAGACGCCAGAGGGCAGCGCCTGCGCTTGGGCATGCGCCAGCCCGAAGCAGCAATCGTGGATCCCGGCGGTTGCCGGCGCCTTCGAGTCGGCATCTCCCTTGCCGGCATTTGGCTGGCAGAGGCTTCCCCACATCGCGGTCGCCGCCTCGAGCCCCCCCATCCGCAGCATGACTGCGTGGGAGAGAGGCTGGAAGGTGGCGAGCGTGACCGCAAACAGCGCCACGATAAGCGCCATTGAGCGCATACGTGAAATTGGCTGTTTGACAGACATGCTGCACTCTAGCCGGCGCGTCCGGAGAAGCTCAAGCAACTTGGCTGCGTCACTACAGCCTCCCGAACCTTGCGAACGCAGCTCGACCCGCCTTGTCGGCGTCGGCGACGAATTCGGTGAACATCCCTTCGACCAGTGCCGTGACCTCGGACGGTGCCCGCTCGGGCGTGCCGGCCGAGTAGGGAGGCTTGGGATCGTACTCTGCGATGAGCTGGACGCCCTCGGCATACTGACGATCCCGGAGACGACCGACGATGGCCAGCCCGAAGTCGATCCCTGCCGTCACGCCTCCTCCCGTGATCCTGTTGCGGTCGTCGACGACCCTGCCGTCTGCCGGCGTGGCGCCGAAGATCGGCAGAAGCGCCTTCGTCGCCCAGTGAGATGTCGCCCTGTATCCCGCGAGCAGCCCGGCCGCGCCGAGGAGAAGCGAACCGGTGCAGACGGACGTGACGTACTTCGCGCGGCTTCCCCGGTCCTTGAGGAAAAGCATCGTGGCCTCGTCTTCCATCGCCGCGAGCGTGCCGCGCGACCCGCCGGGAACGCAGATGATGTCGAGGTCGTCCGGGCATTCGTCGAAGTTCATGGTCGGCATCACCGCCAGCCGGGTGTCGCTCTGCACCGGGTCGCGCGTCCTGGCGACCAGATGGACCTTCGCCCCCATCAGGCTCGTCAGCATATGATGCGGGCCGACCATGTCGAGTGCCGTGAACTGCGGATAGATCAGAAAGGCGATCTGCTCCGATCCCATCCAGTGGGCGGGCATAGACGACATGTCGTGGCTAGCCTCCTTGTGTCCTGCCGCGGCGGACGGCGCGGCGCCGCCTGTCTGTTGCGCCAGCGCGTTTCCCGCCAGCTGAGCGGCCGCCGCGGCCGTGGCGGCCGCGGCGGAGAATTGACGTCGTGTCAGGGACATGGCGATCTTCCTGTCAGAACTTGAATGCAAGCTGGCCGTAGACCGAGAGCGGCGCTCCCGGCGCGACCTGACCGCCGAGCCAGCTGTACGGCACGAAGTACTGGTTGTTGGTCAGGTTCTTGGCCGAAACGACGGCCCTGATCCTGTCGGTCTCGTATCCGATCTTCGCATCGACCGTATAGTAACCGGCAGTCTGCCAGAGATTGGCCGCATCCACGTACTGGTTGGAGGCGGCGTAGATGCCGGCACCCAGGCTGAGCCCCGGCGCAACGCCCTCGTCGAACTGGTAGTTCAGCCAGAAGCGACCGGAATGTTCCGGGACGAAGGGCAGCCGGTAGCCCGCCGGAATGCCAGGTCCGGCTGGATCGGCGAAGATCGCACTCGTGTAGCCGTAGCTCGCCAGCACGCTCCAGTTGCGATTGGGCTGGTAGAGGAAGTCGGCCTCGAAGCCGCGCGACGTCTGCTGGGAGAGCGTGGCGGAAAGGGCGGTCAGCCGTACCGGGACATTCGTGCGCTCGATCTGGAAGAGCGCCATGGTTCCGGTGAAGGTATCGTTGATGTTGAGCTTCACGCCGGCTTCGTACTGCGTGGAAAACTCGGGTGCCGGCTTGGCGAACGTCTGCGAGAACGGCACCCACTTCATGCCCTGGGAGTAACTGCCATATACGGACAGTCCCTTGACCAGATCGACGACGATGCCGGCGCGGGGAAGCAGCCGAGTCGCCTGGGTCACGCGCGTCACCATCGAACCGCTGGCGAACTCATTGTAGGTGATGTCGATCGAGGCCACGCGGGCACCGGCGAGAACGTGGAAGCGTTCGTTGATCGTCGACTGCAGCTGGGCGTAGAAGCCCGTCGTCAGGTACGTATTGCTGAAGTTGAAGAACGAAACGCCTTCTCCACGTCCCGGCACGGGAAAGGTGTAGGGCGTCGTGAACGCCGGATTCTGCAGATTCACGAGGGAAGGCGTACAGCCGAACCCGATGAGAAAGCAGAAATTGCCGTTGGTATCGACGTTCATGAACCCCCAGTCGGTGACGCGACTGAAGTCGCCACCGATCAGCAGCGTGTTTTTCGTCGACTCGGTCGAGAACTTCGCCTGCACCGTCGGGTTGATGCTGAATTCCTGCTGCTGGTCGTAGACCTCGATGTTGTTGACATCGAATGTCGACGGCGGGAACAACGGCGTGCCGCCGGTGCCCGTGGCGTCCAGGAACGCGCTTTGGGAGTTCTGCTGCATCTCCGACCGGCTCCACCGCGCCTTGACGTTGACAGACCAGACATCGTCGATGCGATGGTCCAGGGTTCCGGTGACGCCATACATCTTCGAATAGCTCGGCATGATGTTGGGGTCGCCGAAGTACAGGCTCCGGTCGACGGTGTAGGCGCCGGTGACCGTGCCGCTGACCGGCAGGCCGGGGTAAGCCTGTTGGTAGGCTTGCGACACGAAGCCCTGGAGCGTCAGGGTCGTGTCCGTCTTGTTGGTCAGCGTCAGCGTCGGATTGATATTGAATCGTCGAGAGTTCAGGACATCGATGAAGCTGCTGCTCCCGGTGTATTCGGAGGTGAGGCGAAACAGCACCGTCTTCTCGTCGTTCAGCGGCTGGTTCACGTCGATATAGGGATTGGCGTACCAGTAGCTGCCGAAGGTCGTGCCGAACTGATACTTGGCGGTGTCGGTTGGCATCTTGGAGACGACGTTGACTACGCCGCCGACCGGCGCGCCGGCGCCGCCGCCATAGACCACCGCGCTGGGGCCCTTGAGGACCTCGACGCGCTCGACATTCACCAGCCCGTCGCGGTCGCCTGCGATGAACAGGTTGCCGGCAAAGCCGTCGGTCCAGAGTTCCGCGCCGAACCCTCGGATCTTCACCGGGGTCTGCTCGACGTTGCCGATCATCCTTGTGTCGACAGGCTGTACGTTGCTGGCGTTCCTGACCGCATCGCTGAGCGTGATCGAGAGCTGGCTGTCGATGAGGGACCGCGTAATGACGTTGATGTTCTGCGGCAGTTGCTCGATCGGTGTTGACGTCCTGGTGGAAGACTTGGCCGTGAGCGCACGAAGTCCCTGGACCGGACCGGCGGTCGTCTGCTCGATCGGCACACCCGTGCCCTGAACGAGCA
The DNA here is from genome assembly GCA_046296475.1 of Reyranella sp. Classification (GTDB taxonomy): domain Bacteria; phylum Pseudomonadota; class Alphaproteobacteria; order Reyranellales; family Reyranellaceae; genus Reyranella. The sequence goes on along the minus strand of JBKBLH010000029.1, from coordinate 51,226 downwards.
CGGGCGGGAAGACCACCGGCGCCGTTGAGGGCTGGTCCGCGGTCTGGGCGAACGCCGGCATGGTCATGAAGAGCAGGCCGGAGCCGAGAAGAAGCCGGATGGTGCCGGATCGGCCTTCCATGCGACGATGCATTGCTGTGACGGGCCTAGCGCGCATGAGTGCCTCCAGTGGTCATGGCGCTGGAGCGAACCGAGGAATCGGTCGAGGCCTTCCAGCTGGCGGTGCGCTTGCAGGCGCCGGAGAAGGCCGGAAGAAGAGAGCTTCCCGCAAGGCTGGACAGGGAAATGGCGGATGGAGGCAGAGCGAGCGCCGGCACAATCGCCAGCCCTGCGAAGGCGACGGAAGTCGCCCAGGGAATCGACAACATTGATTGCTTCCTTGATTGGCTGACGCAGAGCATCACGCGCGTCACGGACGCGCGCGTTGCACGATGAACTGTCAGTCGTTCGGAAGCGGTGGGGCGCGGGGTTGTTGCGGGCCGTCGCGGATGGCCCCGGTCGTCGGATGATGATGCCGGGAGGGGACCAGATCCGAGGCAGGGACCTGGTCGATGAACACGGCCGCTACGGCCGGGCCCAGCAGCGCAGGCGAATGGGCGAGGCCGAAGCAGCAGTCGTGGACCTTGGCCGTGGGTGAGCCCGGCGCTTCCGCCTCGCCGTCCGCCCTGGTCTGGCAAATCGCACCCCACAGGGTGGCCGCCGCCTCCGGCCCGCCCGTACGGAGCATCACCGCGTGCGCAAGTGGCTGGAGGATCGCCAACGTCACCGCGAACAGCGCCACCAACAGCACCAGGGTGCGTGTCTGTAACGGGGGCTGCTGGGCAGACATTGGCATAATTATGGCGAAGCCAGCGGCGTTAACAAGCCAATCGTTGCATGCAGCCGGAGTGCCCTTCCCACGCGCTCCGGTGGAGGTCGTTAGCCGCGTCCCATCGCATAGAACTCGGGGTTCGGGCGCATGCTGGTGACGTTTGCCATGCGGTTCGACAGGCCGAAGAAGGCGGCGATGGCGGCGATGTCCCAGACGTCTTCCTCGTCGAAGCCATGCCGCTTCAGCATGTCCATGTCTTCGTCACCTACGAGATGGGCGGACTGGCTCACCTTCACGGCGAAGTCGAGCATGGCCTTCTGGCGCGGCGAGATATCGGCCTTGCGGTAGTTGATGGCGATCTGGTCGGCGATCAGCGGATCCTTGGCGCGGATCCGCAGGATCGCTCCGTGGGCGATCACGCAGTACTGGCACTGATTGAGGTTCGAGGTCGCCACCACGATCATCTCGCGCTCGGCCTTGCTGAGGTTGCCGGGCTTGTCCATGAGCGCGTCGTGGTAGGCGAAGAAGGCGCGGAACTCTTCGGGCCGGTGCGCGAGCACGAGGAAGACGTTGGGAATGAATCCCGACTTCTCCTGCACCTTCTCGATACGCTCGCGGATATCTGCCGGCATGTCGGCGAGGGCGGGGACAGGGAAGCGGCTGACGGCTGGAGTCTCGGCGGACATGGGCGTGCTCCTGGAAGACCTGGAGAGGCGCGTTTGCTCCCGGGTCGATCTCCTGGCAAGTGAATATGCGTTGCCGCGCCCTTTCGGTATCGCGGGAAAAAAGCCGGCCTCACGCCGTCAGCAGGTCCGCGACCGCTGCCTTCTGTGCCTCGGTGAGAGAAACGCTGGTGCGGGTCGAGGCATCGACATAGACGTGGACGAAATGGCCGACGGCGGTCGGCGTCTCGCTGTCCCGGGCGAAGATCGCGAGCTCATAGCGCAGCGAGCTGTTGCCGATGCGGCCAAGGCGGATGCCGACATCGACCGTCTGGGGAAAGTCAACCGGCGCCAGAAATTCACACCCGCTCGCGATGCACAGCCCGATCGAGGTCTGTCCCGGCGCCCGCAGGATGCCCCTCTCGATGGCGAGGGTGGTGAGCGCCGTGTCGAACCAGCTATAGTAGACGGCATTGTTGACATGGCCGTAGGCGTCGCAGTCCGACCACCGGCTCGCGACCGGCATCCACCACGCGTAGTGCTCGCGCCGTTCGTCCTTCGCCGCCCTTGTTCTTGTCATCACGATCTCCCCGCCAGTGCCGGGTATCATCTACAAACTACCTCTTGCTCGATGCAACGGGACGAAACCTCCCGCTAAGGTACGGAGAGGACCGCGACGCTTGCCAGCATTTGGAACAGAGATCATTCTCGGCGTCCCGCGTTCTCGTACGCCTTTGCGGACATTTCGGAAATGCCTTTGCACTGGACCATCGACTCACGCCGGCGGGTCTTCGTAGTGACCTGCGACGGCAATGTCGACCTCGCCGAAGCGAATGCGATGCTCGATGCGGTGGTGGGTGCAAACGGGCTGGGCTATCGCAAACTGTTCGATGGCACGAATGGCAACACGCAGATGAGTGCGATTGACATGTTGAGCATCGGCGTGCGCATCCGGGCACTGCAGGGTCGCGACCTTGAGCACGGTCCGCTGGCGATCGTCGTGCCGGACGACAAGCACGCGCTCATGGCGCGTCTGCTGGGCATTCTGGCGGCCGCAAGGCGACCCATGCGCGTATTCAAGGATGTGAAGGCGGCCCGCAAGTGGCTCGATTCGCCCGGGATCCGAGCGGGCCTGCCGGCCTTCGACGAGCGCGGGGCGTTGCCGGTCTGAGGCTGAAGAGCGCGCCAGTGATCGCGCAGCGAGTTTGACCCTTGAAGCAGGGTGGCGGATCGTGCCCAATTCAGCCGCTCTCGAGACTCTTGGACGAATGAAAGGTCCGGCCATGCGAAAGAACAAGATCAAGGAAATTTGGGCCGCGGGAAAGTGCGCGACACTGGGCTGGCTCTCGGTGCCGAATACCTTCACCGCCGAGGTCATGGCGCGGCAGGGGTTCGACGCGCTGTGCGTCGACCTGCAGCATGGCCTGTCGGAGATGAAGGACGTCGCGCCGATGCTGCAGGCGATATCGCAGACCGACACGGTCCCTGTCGTGCGTGTCGCATGGAATGAGCCGGCTGCCATCATGAAGGCGCTGGACCTTGGCGCCTACGGCATCATCGTGCCGCTGGTCAACAATGCCGAGGAAGCCGCGAAGGCCGTCGCGGCCTGCCGCTATCCGCCGGTGGGCATGCGATCTTCCGGTCCCGTGCGTGCCGTTCACTACGGTGGCGCCGACTACGTCGCCAAGGCCAACGACGAGATCGTCGTCATGGCGATGATCGAGACCAAGGAAGGCTTGGAAAACCTCGAAGCGATCTGCGCCACTCCCGGACTGGACGCCGTCTATATCGGCCCCGCTGATCTCTCGTTCGCGCTGGGCCTGCCGCCGCGCGGCGACAATCCGGATCCGCTGCACATCGCGACCTGCGACAGGATTCGTGAAGCCGCCCACAAGGCCGGAATCAAGTGCGTCATGCATTGCGCCGCGGCACCTTTTGCAGCTGGCGCCGTAAAACGTGGCTTCGACATGGTCATGCTGACGGCCGACCTCTCCTGCATGATTGCGGGCGCTCGGCAGCAGCTGGAAGAGCTAAAGGCCAAGTCGAACTGACAGAGACCGACGAGGAAGGCCTTACTCCAACCTGTCCAGAGCCCGACGGATTTGCTCTGCAGCAGCCGGCCATCGTCGAATGGCCTGTTCGGGCTTCAGCACTTCTGTCTGCATTTCCGACTTGGAATAGACCAGCTCGCCGTCGTCATTGACGGCGAGGGAACCCTCGATGCCGGCAATTGCAATTTGCTTGTCCATGTCCTTCCTCCGCGCGCGCTGAGACACGAGGAATTACGCAGGCGGCCTTGATCTGTTGCATGACGATCAAGGTGGGCAGCCAGCTTCGGCTGGCAATCTCAAAATCCGCACCCACGGTGCGATTTTGGTTGAGCAAATCTTCGTGAGCGATTTGCGTATTCGAGGCTTTCGCATGAGACTTTACTCCATTGGCTTGTCACCGCGCTGAATCGAAATGCTTGGATGCCTGTGAATGTTGAGATAGTGGTGATGTCATGACGGATTTGGCGGACGCGACACGTCACCTACTTTGCCAGCGCATCCATCGGTTCGTGCTCGTGTTGGAACGATTCAGGCGGAACCCGAATCGTCGAGAGGCCTACCATATTCTTCTGGCCATAGAGTCGCTTCGTGAAGGCCGGTATGAGGCAGGGTTGGAAGCCGTCCGCGCTGCCGAGCATGTTGCGCCGATTCCCGAGGCTCTAGCACTCTTGCCAGGCCTCCATGACGACATGACTGCTGGCGAACTACGTCAGGCGCTCCGTGCGGTCGTCCGGCCCGGGAGTGCAGCGTCACCTGAGAGCCCTGCTGCCGAGGCAGGGAGGTAGACGCTTCGAGGGCCTTCTCCCTCGAGTTCCTCAACCCAACGCTCTGCAGCTTTAGAGCGATTAGCTATGCGCGGATTTTCACAGCGCGCATGCAACCGCTGCCAACCGCTCACGTTTTCACGACGGATTGGCCAGCGAAGGGGATGAGGATGCCGCTCGATACCGAACAGACGGGCACCGACTTCGAGCTCGCGGCCTTGCGTGCTTTGGCGGACGGCCGCCGCCGTCGGTCGCAGGCGGACTGGCTCCTGCGAGCCCGCCGCGACGCCGCGGCATTCAAGAAGGTTGGTGTCGTGCAGGTCTCCGGCAAGGCCCCGACGCCTCCTTCACCGCCCCACCAATCCCTAGACGGCAATGCCTCGTAGCGCCTGGGCCGATCTAGCCGGTTCTCCCGGGGACGCCTATCTTCTCGAAGGCGAACTGATGCCCTGCTTTGCCGGAGGGCGGCGTGACGACGACCCCTTCGACAGTGCAAGGCTCAGATTTGCTGCGAACCTGATGGTGCGTACCTGCAGCCATCTCAAACTCTCCGGCCGCTTCGCTGTACAGCCCTCGCGGGAGGGCAACAGGCTGCTGATACAATGCGCCGTGACGGAAGGGGCGGATTTTGTCCGTCTTGTTGAAGTGGCCGGTGGAAGTGAGATCGAATCCTCGCTCTGGCGCAGGCGCCGGCAGTTCCAACTGGACGAGCAGCGCCACGACGCACTGCTCGCTATTGCCGGTCCGCCCGACGGACGTGGTGCCGGCCGCCGTGCCCGCTCAGCGGCGCGCGAGGCAGAAGAACGCCCCCATTACCGTTGGGGCCATTACTAAGAAGCATCACTTGCAGGATTCGGGCTTCCGGCTGGAGTCCGAGGCGACGACGGCCGACGAGCTCTTGCGCCGGTGGTAGGTGCGGTGCGCCGTACTTCCGTTGTTGTCCGTTAGCGATCGGACGGTGCGGGGCGCTGGTTTCTGCGAACTTCGCTGCGCTTGGCCGTCAGGTGCGCTCATCTTCCGGAGATTTCGTTGCCAAAAGTGCCATGGGCAGAACTCTCGCACGCTCCCTCGCGAGTCCATCTCCTGGTCGCCGAAATGGATCGATCGTTCTTCGGCGGCAAACTGGACACCGACCCCTTTGATTCTCATCGCCTTCGAGAGGGCGTCAACCTGATGAGCCGCGTCTGTACGCGCCTGAAGCTTGCGGGCCGTCACGCCGCGACCACTTCCCGCGCGGAGGGTGTCAACCTGGTGCTCTGCCTTTTTGACGAGCGCGAGGACCGGGACGCCGTTGCCGAACTCGCCGCGGCGAAGACCTCCGAGGAGGCAGGCGAATGGGCTAGCCGGCGCGACTTCTGTCTCTGCAAAACGGCGCATGAGCGCCTCGTCGCGGTAGGTGGGGAAACAGACAACCGTTATGCCGGACGCCGTCGGCGGGAACGTGATCGAGAGGCTGCCGCGCAGGGCCTGCGGTGGGGTAACATCTAGCCGTCGGGACATTGCGCTGAAGGCGGTAGGAGCCTCGCCCAACGCCGACGGATAGGAAGAAGGCGGTGTCATGGTCGTTCAGAGCCGCGAAAGGGAGTTCCAGCAAAGCATGCGTGCTGGCGTCCCACAGCAGACGAAGAATTCGCAGCCTCTGGAGCAACCCTCATTCGCGGATGCCGTTTGGTGCGCTCTTCACGCACAACCGATCGGAATGCATCATGGCCAAGAAGCCTGTACCGCCGAAGATGGCGCCTCCCTATCCGCGCACGGCGGGCCAGGATACGCCCCTCGACAAGGGCAATGCAGCCCGCCAGGAGACGGCAAAGACGGGTGATATGCGTCCCGATACGATGCCGCCGGGCGAGGTTCTGACGACGAACCAGGGTGTCGGAGTCAGCGACGATCAGAACTCGCTCAAGGCTGGAGTGCGTGGCCCGAGTCTCCTCGAAGACATCCTGATGCGCGAGAAGATCACGCATTTCGACCATGAGCGCATTCCCGAGCGTGTCGTTCACGCCCGCGGTGCGGCCGCGCACGGCGTGTTTCAGGTCTATGAAGATCTGTCGGAACTATCCTGCGCGCAGGTGTTTCGCGATCCCAAGGTGCAGACGCCGGTCTTCGTCCGCTTCTCGACCGTCGCGGGTTCGCGCGGTTCGGCCGATACCCCGCGCGACGTGCGCGGCTTCGCCGTCAAGTTCTATACGCAGGAGGGCGTCTGGGACCTGGTCGGCAACAACATGCCGGTCTTCTTCATCCAGGACGCGAACAAGTTCCCGGACCTGATCCACGCTGTGAAACCCGAGCCGAACAACGAGATCCCGCAGGCGGCGTCGGCGCACGACACGTTCTGGGATTTCGTCTCGCTGACGCCGGAGAGCGCCCATATGCTGATGTGGGCGATGAGCGATCGCGCCCTGCCGCGGACGTTCGCGACCATGGAGGGCTTCGGCGTTCACACCTTCCGCCTGGTCGATGCCGAAGGCGGCTGGCGCTTCGTGAAGTTCCATTGGAAGCCCATCAAGGGCGTTTGCTCCATGGTGTGGGACGAGTCGAACCTGCTGTGCGGGCGTGATCCGGACTACCAACGCCGCGAACTCTGGGAATCGATCGAGCGGGGCGATTTCCCCGAGTGGGAACTCGGCCTGCAGATCGTCGAGCCGGCCGACGAGCACAAGTTCGACTTCGATCTGCTGGACGCCACCAAGATCATTCCGGAGGAGCTGGTGCCCATCCGGAAGGTCGGCAAGCTCACGCTCAACCGCAACCCGGACAACTATTTCGCGGAAACCGAGCAGGTGGCTTTCCACACCGGGCATGTCGTTCCCGGCATCGATTTCACCAACGACCCGCTGCTGCAGGGCAGGCTGTTCTCCTACATCGACACGCAGCTGCGCCGCGTCGGACCGAACTTTCACGAGCTGCCGATCAACCGCTCCCTGCGGCCGGTCGACAACAACCAGCGTGACGGGTTTGGTCGTCACACCATCAATCCGGGCAGGGTCTCCTATTTTCCCAACAGCCTGGGCGGTGGCTGCCCCATGCATTCCCCCAAGGCAGCCGCGGCATTCCGCTCGGTCGCGGTGCAGGAGGCCGGTGCGAAGCTGCGCCAGCGCAGCGACAGCTTCAGTGACCATTTCAGCCAGGCGACCATGTTCTGGAACAGCATGAGCGACTGGGAGAAGGATCACATCGCCGCGGCCTTCGCCTTCGAGCTCAACATGGTGGTCGATCAGGGCGTCCGGAACCGGGTGATGAACGAGCTCCTGTGCAACATCTCGCCCGAACTCGCCGACCTGGTTTCCGGCCAGACCGGCATAGAGGTGGCGCCAGCGGGCACGCCCGACGCGCCGACACCGTCCGCACCGACACCGTCGGGTCCGCTCAATCCCAAGGCATCCGAACTGAGCTCGCCGGCACTCTCCATGGACAGGGCACCGCCGCTCGTGCGCGGGCGCAAGATTGCGATCCTGGTCGGCGACGGCGTCGACTCCGCAATCGTGAAGTCGATGGTGGGCGACCTCACCAAGGCGGGGCAGGTGCCGGAATTGATCGGCCCGACCGCCGGCGCCGTCATCGACTCCACCACCAAACCGCTGCCGGTGAACCGCGCCGCGCCAAACGCGCCGTCTGTCATCTACGACGCCGTGCTGATCCCGCCCGGTGTTGCAGAAGGACTGATGGCGATGCCGATGGGGCAACGCTTCATCGACGAGGCCTTTCGGCACGGTAAGCCGGTCGTGGCAGCCGAGGACGCCAGGGCGCTCTTCGAACTGATCGGCGTCACGGAAGCGGAAGGGTTGGTCATCGGCGGCGCTGGGCTAACGACGTTGGTTCTCGACAATCTGGCCCAGCATCGATTTCCGCGGCGGCTTTCAAATCTTGCTCCGAACTGATCGCAACGTCAGCGCGGCAAAGTCCGTTTCAGCGAACATCAGACATACCATAGGAGACTCCATGGCTACGAATGAGAACGCGGTTGCTCTCTTGAAGGCCGACCATCGCAAGGTCGAAGAGCTCTTCGAATCCTTTGAGAAGGCCCGCAACGAGGACCGGAAGGTCGCGCTGGTAAAGGAGATCTGCACCGAGCTGATGGTTCACGCCACGATCGAGGAGGAGATCTTTTATCCGGCCTGCAAGGGAAAGATCGAGGACGAGGAGCTTCTCGACGAGGCCTATGTCGAGCATGACGGGGCCAAGGTCCTGATCGCCGAGCTGCTGCAGGGCTCGCCGTCGGACGAGTTCTACGACGCCAAGGTCAAGGTCCTCTCGGAAATGATCAAGCACCATGTCAAGGAAGAGGAGATGCGCTCGGAAGGTTTGTTCGCCGAAGCTCGGGACGCCGGCATGGATCTCGACGATCTGGGCGACCGGCTAAAGGCCCGAAAGGCGCAGCTGCTCGCGAAGTTCAAGGAAGCTGGCACCTTGCCGCCGCCGCAGACACGTTCCTTCACCGGCCACAAGCTCGCCCAGAGCCAGCCTGTGCAGGTCCAGTAGAATCGAGGCAGGAACCGCCGGGGTAAAGCCCGGCTGTTCGGCCATTTCCATCTTCGCTTCCTGATGAAACCGCGCCGGGCCGAGCGCCTTCATCCTGAAATGCTCTGCGGGAGTACAGAATGAAGCAGGAGAAGACCCAGAATCAGCCACCCCAGCAGCAGGCGATGCCGGGGACCACCGAGGATATGCGGCCGCGGCCCGACCACGGTGAGGAGAGTTATGTCGGCGCTGGCAGGCTCGCGGGCTGTCGCGCCCTGATCACGGGCGGTGATTCGGGCATCGGGCGCGCGGTCGCCATTGCCTTTGCCCGCGAGGGCGCGGACGTCCTCGTTTCCTATCTCTGTGAGGACGAGGACGCGCGTGAAACGGCGCGCTGGATCGAGAAGGCTGGGCGGAAGGCGGTTCTGGTCCCGGGCGACATCCAGGATTCGGGGCATTGCCGGACCTTGGTCGACCGGGCGGTGAAGGAGCTGGGCGGCCTCGACATCCTCGTCAATAACGCGGCACATCAGGCGACCTTGACGTCTCTCGATGAGATTACTGACGAAGAATGGGAGATGACGTTCCGCACGAATATCCATGCGATGTTCTGGCTGACGCGTGCGGCCGCTCCCCATCTGAAGAAGAAGGGCGGTTGCATCATCAATACCGCGTCCATCAACGCCGACGTGCCCAATCCCACGCTGCTGCCTTACGCGACAACCAAGGGTGCCATCCACAACTTCACGGGGGGCTTGGCCCAGATATTCGCCAAGGATGGGATTCGAGTGAATGCGGTCGCCCCGGGTCCGGTCTGGACACCCCTCATTCCCTCCACCATGCCGGAGGAGACCGTAGCGACGTTCGGCAGCAACGTGCCGATGCAGCGGGCCGCCCAACCGGCGGAGTTGGCGACCGCCTATGTGATGCTCGCGGACCCGCGCTCGAGCTACACGTCGGGAACCACCATCGCGGTGACCGGGGGTAAACCCTTCTTGTGAGCTTGGCGGCGAAGTTGTGCTGACTGGCAACCATAGCCGGCAGGTCGCATTGGTCGGGCATGACGAAGCCTCCAAGACCCCCGGCGTCCACCACACCTCCCGTCGCCCGACCTCCGCTATTGCCGGAGCGTGAATACGAGCGGTTGAACCCCGGGGCGGGCGGACCGCCCTCCCAACAGCAGGAACGCGGAAAGTCAGCACCAGCTGTTACCCGGGACGACGGCGGCGCCGCTATTCCCGGCAGTCAGAACGCGGATGTGAAGGGTCACAAGCCGCGCGGTCCCCGCGGCGCGAGTACTTGAAGCATTGACGTGGCACGGCAGGAGCGCCATGCGTGGCGAATCGGCTACCCGATCCTGCGATTGCAGATCCATGTGAGGTGGTCACCGGGTCAGTGCGTGTGCGATCTGTGGGGCGGACCTGCTTTGGCGAGGACGCCGCATCAAGCAGTGTGGAAGGACCTGCTGTCGACGCTGCAAAAGCACCTCGCTCAAGTCCACAAGCTCAGGGCCTGACCTCGGCGCTGGCGTCGGGGGGAAGACGGCCGGGACCGGCCGCCTTTTCCATTCGTGGGTGAGGTGGTATCTACAGGGAGGGAGCGCATCGGCGGTTGATCAATTCCATTGGACGGGCCGTACACGGCCGGCTGGCACGGGGCCCGCGGAGCCTCGCCTTCGCCTATGTCTCCTTCTGGTCCTGGGTCAGTCGCACGCTGCTGCCGGCGGGACTGCAGCGCAGGGTGCGCAATTCGATCTGCAGCAACGGCCACGAATGGCCAAGGATGGATTTTGCTCCCCGAAGGGTTCGCCTGGGAAAACGCACCGAGGTCGCCCTGATCCCGCATTGGAACGAGTTCGACCAGGAAGCACTGTTTCTCAATGCGCTCGAGTACGAGGTGCCGGTCTTCCGCTGGCTCGAGGCGAACGTTGCGGCCACCTACGACCTTGTCCTGGAGATCGGCGCCAACGCTGGGCTCTATACTGTATTCTTCGATGCACTCTTCAAGAGTGGCGTTGGGAATGCCACCGAGCAGAGGATCGTCTCGTTCGAGCCGGCACCCGAAGCCTATCGCAGATTGATTGCCAACCTGGCCGCCAACGAGGTGCGTCATGTGGCCGCCTATCAGGCGGCGGTCGGCGAGAGGTCAGGCCTTCAGGCCTTCCATGAACCGGTCGGGCATCTCACCAATGGGTCGCTGCTGCGAGAGTTCTCGGAGATCTTTACCGGAGAGATCGACGAGACGGTCGTGATCGTCCTGGCCGCATCCGAGCTCGAGCGCTGGGTGTCGACGGCCATGCGTACGCTGATCAAGATCGACGTCGAAGGTTTCGAACCCGAACTGCTGGCGGCCCTCGGGCCGGTAGTTGAGCGCCATCGGCCCGACCTGCTGATCGAGGTGCTGCCTTTCACCTTGGACAAGTTGAACGCCAATCCTGTGCTGGCCGGATACGACAAATATCTGATGTTGCCGGAGGGCCTCGAGAAGGCACCCGCCTTCCGCGCCTCGCGCCAGCATCGCGATTGGTTGCTCAGGTGGCCATCAACCGCCACCCCGATCGACTAACCGTCAACGTTTCCCGGCCTTCACCTCAGTCAGCGACTCATCCCCCTTCTTGACCGGCTTGGCCTCCAGGAACGACACAGGGTCCGAGCCGGGAAAGGTTTCCTCGAGGGCCGCGTCGAGCTTCCTGTCCATCTTCTCCGTCAGCGACGCCGAACCAGCGTGGCTAGCCTTGCTGGATGCGGTCTCCTCGCGGGCGATGCGCTGCTCCAGCGCCAGCAACTCCTGCTGCATCATCTTGAGATCGGCGGCGTCTCGTTCGGAGGCGGTTTCGGCGTTGGCCGCGCTTGCGATCTTGGCCTTCAGATCGTCGCGCTCCTGCATAAGCTGTTCGGTTCTGGTCATGGCATTCCTCCGGGCTGAAATCTTGCCTTGGTCAACGCGCCTCATCGTGCCGAGTTGCAGTGCGATGGCGGCAACCATTCCCGGTGGGCACGTTGAGAGCGACGGCTGACTGATAAACTTCCTTCGGAGGAACGATGAAATGAAGAAGATGCTTGCCCTTGCCGCGGTGGCGGCCGCGGTTGCCATGCCTGCCTTCGCTGCCACCGACGCCGAGTGCCAGGACATGTGGAAGAAGGCCGACGCCAACCGTGACGGGAACGTATCCGGCGACGAGGCGACCCGCTACATGTCCTTCATGCGAGTTGCGGGCATGACCGTGGCGACCGACGGCACGATCACGCAGGCCGAGTTCATGAGCGCCTGCCGGGCCGACGCCTACAAGCCGAAGGAGGCCGAGGCGGGCGCGCCGCTCAAGGGGGCGAACTCCTTCACCGAGGCCCAGGCCAGAGACCGCGTCATCGCCCAAGGCATGCGCAACGTAACTGGCCTCAAGAAGGACGATGACGGGATCTGGCGCGGTACGGCCCAACAGGCTGGGAAATCCGTGGAGGTCGCAGTCGACTACAAGGGCAACGTCGTCACGGCGAACCAGTAACCTTCCGAAGGGAACAGCAAATGAAGACCGTAAGCCGAGCCTATGATAGTTACGCCCAGGCCCGCGCGGCTGTCGATGCCGTGGAGAAGGCGGGCGTGCCCAGCAGCGATATCAGCATCGTTGCCAACAAGTACGTGAGCGCGGACTATGCCGAAGTCGACGACGTGAACAAGGCGGCCGCCGGCGCCGGCATCGGCGGCGCTCTCGGTGCGGGCGCCGGACTGCTTGCGGGTCTCGGCCTGCTGGCGATCCCGGGCCTGGGCCCCGTCGTCGCCGCGGGTTGGTTCGCCTCCACCGCTGCCGTCGCGGCCGGCGGCGCGGCAGCCGGCGGCATTGTCGGGGCGCTGGCGGAAGCGGGCACGGACCGCGAGCATGCCGAAGTCTATTCCGAGGCGGTGCGCCGCGGCGGTACGCTGGTGACGGCCCGCGTCCCCGACGACGATGCATCGCGGATCGAGGCAATCCTGGCAGCCTCGAGCCCGATTGATCCCGCCGCCCGAGGCGCTGAGTATCGAGCCGCAGGCTGGAAGAATTTCGACCCCAAGGCGCCGCCATACCGGCCCAGCCAGACCGAAATCGACCGAATCCGTGCGAACTGGCCGGGTTAACTGAGTTTGTCAGCAAGAGGGGCCCGCTCGTCGGGCCTCTTTTTTGTCTTGGCCACCGTTGCAATTTGTCACCGTGGGCGGGTCGGTCACGCAACAATCACAGCGTCCATGCATTGACTCTCAAGGAAAAGGAGAGGGACATGGAAGCAGGACGCACGCTCCTTAAAGACCTCGCCCAGTACTTCACCGGCCCGGCCGATCCGCGTGTCCAGCTCGACGCATTGCGACGAGACCAATGCGATGCGGAGGCCGAGATCCGGACGGTCCTGGATCGGCTCGCGAACAAGTACGATGTCGCGGACGATGACGTGGACACAGCGATGGAAAGTATCGGCCTCGCCCTCGAAGACATGACCTACGAGTGCGAGGCCGAGTATCTGGCGAAACTCGAGCTCAAGCCGACGGCCTGATCATCGCGCACCAAGCGCGGGGGGGAATCGTTGAGGTGAGAGGAGTGCTTTGCTCTTGCGCAAGCGGAGTCCGGTTCATCAAGTCCCGCAGTTGTGCTCGAGCTTCCGGACTCCTCTCATTCAAGCGCACTCGATTCTCTCGCCGTCGAGATCGGGGCCTATTCTCATGATCCCCTCGGCTTTGTGCTGTTCGCATTTCCGTGGGGCGAGGCGGGAACAGTGGTCGAGAAGGAGACAGGCCCAGAGCCGTGGCAGCGCGACGTGCTTCGGCAGATCGGAAGTTCCCTTCCGAGCGCGGCCGAGGCCGTTCGGATCGCTGTTGCCTCGGGGCATGGCGTGGGCAAGTCGGCGCTAGTGGCATGGATCATCATCTGGGCGCTCGCCACCTTCCGCGATACGCGGGGGGTCGTCACAGCCAATACGGCCACGCAGCTCAAGACCAAGACCTGGCCCGAACTCACCAAGTGGCTGCGGCTGGCGGTTTGCGCGAACTGGTTCGAGATCACGGCGATGTCGATCGCCAGCGTTGAGCCAGCGCATGAGCGGACATGGCGTATCGACGCCGTACCGTGGAACCTTCGCAGCACCGAGGCTTTCGCTGGCCTGCACAACCAGGGGCGCCGCCTGTTCGTCGCCTTCGACGAGGCCTCGGCCATTCCGGATTTGGTGTGGGAGACGATCGAAGGCGCCCTCACCGATCGCGACACCGAGATTCTGTGGCTGGCGACCGGCAATCCAACTCGCAACACAGGTCGTTTCCGCGAATGTTTCGGCCGCTTCCGCCATCGCTGGCAGCGCCACCAGGTCGACGGCCGAAAGGTCTCGCTGACCGATAAGGACGAGATCGCGCGCTGGGCGGCCGATTATGGCGATGACAGCGATTTCTTCCGCATCCGCGTGAAAGGCGAGTTCCCGAGGGGAGGGGCCATGCAGTTCATCGATGGCGAGACGGTGGTGGCCGCGGCCCGCCGCTCGGCCGAGAGCCATCTGCGCCAGCCGCTGGTGATGGGCGTCGATTGCGCGCGCGGCGGCGATGACCAGAGCACAATCTGGTTCCGCCGCGGCCGCGACGCCCGCACTGTTCCCGCCATCAAGCTCCGGGTTGGCGATCTCATGGTCCTGTCGGGCAAGGTGGCGGAGCAGGCCATCCAGCATCGCGCAGGGGCGATCTTCATCGACGAGGGCGGGATCGGCGCCGGCGTGGTCGATCGCGTGCGCCAGATGCTGCAGGGGCACCTGGTCGTCGGCGTCAACTTCGGCGGCCGGGCCGATCGCTACACACTGGGTGATGGCATGCCCCTCACCGCCAACAAGGCCGCAGAGATGTGGGCGTCGATGCGCGCCTGGCTGAAGACCGGGGCAATCCCTGACGATCCCGAGTTGATAGCCGAGCTTACGGGCCGCGAGTACGGCTTCGACCTGCACAATGCGATCCGGCTCGAGAAGAAGGAGGACATGAAGAAGCGCGGCCTGTCCTCACCCGACAACGCCGACGGCCTCGCGCTCACCTTCGCCTATCCCGTCGCCGATCTGCCTGGGGAGAGTCGGTTCGAGATTGGCGGCGGGACGAGGTCGCCTGTCGCCGTCACGATCGAGTCCGACTATGACCCGTTCGCAGACTGATAGACGCTGGGCTCGGCGTCGCTGCATCGTCATGTTCCGGCAATCGTCCGAAGAGACGATCTGGGAGGCATCTGGGCGACGGCTGACCGGCCGCTCGGTGTCTTGAGCCCCGCCCCCCGCGATCCGAAGTGAGGGCGGGCCCTTTTACTGGGCCGGGCCGCAGGCTGCGGCGATGGTTGGCGCGATCATCGTCGCGAAGGCCTGGGCCCCCTCCGCCGAGAAGTGCTCGATATCGACGAATTGGCTGTCTTCCAGTTTGCTGTCATCCAAGTCGATATGGATATCGCCCAACGCGACCGCCTCGCGTTTCAGGACGGACCGGAGATGCGCCAGCAGCCGGTGCAAGTCCTTAAGGTCGATGAAGAGCGTCCATTTTGCCTGAGGGGCGATGTCCGACGGCGGTGGGGCCTGGTTGAGCAACTCGCCGATCCACACCGTGCGCACGCCGCGGGCCCGATTGATGGCAGAGATGCTGCGGATGTTCCGAGTGAAGATCGCCTCCAATGCGGGATCGGGCAGGGCGCTCTGGCTGCCCGCAGGATCTTCCGCCGGGCGCACCGTGTCGAGCAGCGAGGTCGCGCCGTAACGCAGCAGCCGCAGGATCGGCGACACGGCGACCGGTGCACGATCGGCGTAGCGAGCTTCCACGGCGTCGACCAGGTTCGGCGTGTGGAACTCGGCGTAGCCGGGATCGAGGTTACGGACGTGCGAATTGCTGATGTCCTGTCCGCCGACATAGTAGACGGCGCAGCGCGGGGCGACGCCGTAGGCGTCCTGGTAGAAGGCCGTGCGGATCACGTGCTGGACGGTGCCGTTGCCGCTCACCGCGCGGTTCAGCACCGCGAACCGGTCCGAGCCCAGCAGCGTCTCTAGTCGCTCGGGCCAGGTCTCGCCGTCGGACAAGGCGATATTCTCAGTCGTCGATCCTCCGAACACGGCGATGACGATGCGGTCCTTCAACTCGGCGGGCGAGCGCTCCCGGCCGCGCAACCCCTGCGAATCGACATGGAAGCGCGTGCGCGTGCCAGCCGGCGTGGGGACGTTTGCAGCCTGCAGCAGCGGATGCCACACCCGTGTGGCGCTGCGGACGCCGCGATCGGGGAAGAGCCCGACCGCGGCGCCCCGTCCATGCTCGGCCATCACTGCGGCGCCCAGCCCGATACCCAGTTCCAGTGCTGCCAGCGACAGCACGACCATTGTGATGCGTGGCCAGGGCGCGCAGGCTATGCCGAGTGCCAGCAGCCCGCCGACATAGGCGAAGAACCACGCAGCCGGCGATCCGGCGGCAATGTCATCCGCCAGTCCATAAACGAGGACGATGGCGCCGCCAGCCGTCGCCAACAACAGCGCCACGGCAACGGCGATCGTGCGCTCGAAGCGGTAGGGACGCGAGAGGCCGACGTGACGGACGAGCCAGGCTTTCATGCGGCGCGGAGGATGGCGGCGCCGCGCCCTCCCCGCAAGTGAGCCCTGGGCGGCGGTGGCCAAGGCATTGAAGGCGGTCGCTCTGCTTGGCCAGCATTGCCGGGGAGGCCCGAACGGGGCGTCCAGCCGATCCGAAGCAGGCGGGAAACGAGAGCACCGTCCCTTGCGATGCGACGGCGGCAGACAAGAACTGCAGGTCAGGCGCCCTTGCGGCCCGTGAAAAGAAAGTAGCCTTCGGAGGCAAACAGTCTCCCGGCCTGGAGCAGACCGTTGATTTCTGCCGTCCACGCCGCCAACTCGGCGTCGGAAATGGCCCCTGCGCTTGCGGCTTTCGTTGCAGCGCCCAGGAAATAGTCGGCAGCCAGCTGTTGCGGGAAGACGACGACTCTGCTGGCGACTGAGACATGCGCAAATCCGAGATCGGCTAGCATGGGGACGAGCCTTCCGGGCAGCCAGCTCTGCGCAACGGCCGTCTCGGCCTCGTAGGCCATGACGCGGCGGACCAGCGCGCGGTCGGAGACGTTGACCGTCGTCGTGCAGAATTCGGGCTCGATCAGGGCCATGACGCCGTCGCCACGCAAGACGCGGCGCATCTCGGCCACGATCCGTTCGACATCGTCGAAGTAGATCAGCAGACGCTCGGCACGCACGTGATCGAACGACTTGTCGGCGTAGGGAAGCGTGGAAGCATCGCCGACCCTGTAGTCGATCGAAAGTCCCTGTTCGCCCGCGCGGCGTCGTGCCTCGGCAATGAAGGCTTCGCTCCTGTCGAGGCCGCACACCGTTGCGCCCTCTCCGGCGCGGCGCGCGAGCGGCATCGTCTCCAGCCCGAAGCCGCAGCCTACATCGAGGATCGCGCTGCCCGGGCCGACCATCGCGCGCTCGAGGCTCTTCAGCTCCTGCAGCTCACGGATCCGGTCGAAGGCTTCCAGAGCCGCGATATAGGTCGCCGCCTGTCCCGTCTCGTCGATGGCGGTGAAGGCGTTGAGGGAGAGGTTTTCCTTCATGGGGTGGCGCTAGTCGAAGCCGCGATAGACCACCGTGGCGAACATGCCGGCGGCCATGTGATAGAGGTTGTGGCAGTGATAGGCCCACAGACCGGAATTGTTGGCGTCGAAGACGACCTTCACGGTCGCACGGGGCGGCAGCAGGATCACGTCGCGCACCGCCCCGGCGAGAGGAGTCCCGTCGATTTCCGTCACCTGGAAGGAATGGCCGTGCAGGTGCATGGGATGCGACATCATCGTGGTGTTGCGCATCACCAGTTCGATCCGCTCGCCCTTGTCGACGGTTACCGGCGCGCCTTCCAGCCCATGGACGCCCATGCCCCAAGTATAGGCCATCATGTTGCCCGTGAGGTCGACCGGCACCGAGCGATCGACCGGCCGTTGGCCGAGCGGCTGCTGCGCCCGCAACTTCATCTCGTCCATCAGGGTGAGCGCCGGCGCTGCCATCGCCGCCGCTTCCGCAAGTCGGGTGACGCGGGCGCCGCGGGGGCTCAGGACGATGCCGGCCTGCGAGGTGCGGCCCTCGCAGCGCGCCAGGATCGGCAAGGCCGCGCCGTCGGCCGGCAGGCGCACCACGATGTCGACTCTCTGGGCAATGGCCAGCGGGAACTGGCGGGCGACCAACGGCACTACCGGATTGCCGTCGACAGCCAGCACGGTGCCGTCGGCGCCTCCGAGATCGATCACGAAATTCGACGAAGCGGCACCGTTGATGATCCGCAGGCGCACTTCGGCGCCTTTCTCGACATCGACGACCTGGGGATCGGCCAGCGTGCGGTCGTTGGCGAGAAAGGCGTCGTAGGTGACGTCGTTGAGGTCGGGAGTGCCCATACCCACGCTACCCGTGCCCAGGCGCCCCATCTCCATTGGCCGGGGGCGGCGCAGGCTCTCGAAGATCGCGCCGGGCGGCGTCCACGAGAAATCCTCGAGGAAGAGCACGATCTCCTGCAGTCCGCTGCGGATGGCACTCTGCTCGCGCACAATCAGCGGCGCCGCCAGCAGGCTCTGTTCCTGGAGGCCGAAATGCGAATGCATCCAGCGCGTGCCGGCGGGCAGGGCAGGGAAGCTGTAGTCCGCGAATGCGCCGGGCGCGACCGGTGGCCCGGAAATCCAGGGCACCCCGTCCTGCCGCCACGGAGGATTGAGTCCGTGCCAATGCAGGCCGGACGGGACGTCCAGGCCGTTCTCGAGCCGCACGTCGAACATGTCCCCCTCATCCAGGGTGAGGCCGAACGCGCCTGAGGGCTGCTCGACACCATAGCGCCGGGCCGGTCTGCCGTTGACGTCGATGGTCCGGGTGATCAGCCGCAGGGTGCGGCGTTTCGGGTCCGGCGGCCGCTGAGCCGAGGCCGTCCCGCCCTTCGCGAGTGCCATGCCGAGGCCACTGACAAGTAGTTCTCTGCGCTTCACGGTAGGCGTCCTTCACAGCCGGATCATACGCGCCGCTGGATCGCTGGGTCGAGCAACCGATTGGCGGTGATTGCTCCGTTCCATACTCCTCTGTTTTCCACTTGCATCCTAAAAATCCGGTTCATCAGTAACTCAGGGGCTCGCTTCTCACAGGAGAAAGTCCCTTGGGAATTTTTGGTGGCGGACAGGCCGCTTATCCTCCGATGTCGCCGCCGGCCCTGCCGCCGGCGCCCGAACCTGCCCCGTCGATGGCTGATCCGTCGGTACGCGAGGCACGGGAGGCCCAGAAGAAGCGCGCGGCCGCGATGGCTGGATATGCCTCCACGATTGCGACGGGTGGCCTCGGGTTGACCGATGCCGCGTCCACTACCGCCTTGCGCGGCAAGACGATGCTGGGGGGCTGAGCGTTGGCCCTCGATCCCGCCCTGCGGCGCCACATCGACGGCCGCCTCAACGTCCTGAAGCGGCAGCGCCAATCCTGGGAGCCTGGCTGGCGCGAGCTGTCGCGCTTCGTCAGTCCGCGGCGCGGCCAATTCTTCTCGTCGCCCAACCAGGGCGGCCGCGGCGCCCAGGCCAATGCCGCCATCCTCGATCCCACCGCGCTCTTCGCACTGCGCACGCTGGTCGCCGGGCTGATGTCTGGCGTCACTTCGCCGGCGCGGCCGTGGTTCCGGCTATCGATCCCCGATCGCCGCGTGAGCGCCCTGGCGCCGGTGAAGGTGTGGCTCGACGAGTGCGCGGAGCGCATGCGCATGGTGTTCAACGCCGGCAATCTCTATTCGGCACTGCCGTCGATCTACGAGGAACTGGGTCAGTTCGGCACCGGCTGCGCGATCGTCGAGTTCGACCGCGAGGACGTGATCCGCCTCTACACCGTATCGACCGGGGAATACTGGCTGGGCCTCGACTGGCGCGGCCGCGTCGACACGCTGGCGCGGCGTTTCATGTACTCCTACCGGCAGATCGAGGCGCGGTGGCCCGACCATGGCATCGCAGAGATCTCCGAACGGGCACGCGGCGCCGATGCGGATACCGAGATTGTCCTCCTGCACATGATCGAGCCCAACACGGGCTACGAGCGGGGCCGCCTCGACGCGGCGGGCAAGAAGTTCCGATCGGTCTACTGGCGCGAAGGTGGTGGGCAGGCTGAGGGTGAATTCATCCATTGCGGCGGCTACTCGCACTTCCCGGCGCTGACGCCACGCTGGTCGCCGCTCGGCAACGATGCCTATTCGAAAGGCCCCGGCCACGACGCGCTACCCGACGTGAAGTCGCTGCAGATACTGAAGAAGCGCGAGCACAACGCCGTCGACAAGCATGTGAACCCTCCGATGGGCGCCCATGTCAGCCTGCGCGGTTCGGCTTCGTCGGTGCTGCCGGGCGCCATCAACTACTTCACCACCCAGGAGAGGGGAGCGGGGATGTGGCCGCTCTACCAGACTGCTCCCGGCGCCATCGCCGAGGTCGAGCGTCTCGTTTCGCGAACCCAGGCCACCATCCGGTCGGCCTTCTTCGCGGACCTCTTCCTGATGATCTCCGACATGGACGGGGTTCAGCCGCGCACACAGCTCGAGATCAGCGTCCGGCGCGAGGAGAAGATGCAGATGCTGGGGCCGGTGCTCGAGAACCTGCACGACGACCTGCTGCAGCCGCTGGTCCAGCGCACCTTCGCCATCATGGCCGAGCATGGGTTGTTCCCGGAGCTGCCAAGCGAACTGCACGGCTATCCGCTCGACGTCGAGCTGATCTCGATCCTCGCGCAGGCCCAGAAGGCGGCCGATCTCGGCTCCGTCGAGCGTCTGTGGGCGTTCGCGGGCAGCATCGCAGCCACGCGGCCCGAGGTGCTCGACAAGCTGAACGCCGACGAGAGCGTCGACGTCTATGCCGACAAGCTGGGCGCGCCGGCGTCGATCACTCTGGCCGATGACGTGGTGGCGCGGCTCCGCGCGGAACGTGCGCTTCGCGCCGAGGCCGCCCAGGCGTTGCAGGTGGCCGGCGCCTTGGCCGAGGGCGCCAAGACCCTCAGCGAGACCGAGGTCGGCGGCGGCCGCAATGCCCTTCAATCCGTACTGGGAGTCTGAGCGATGCACGATCCGAACGATGCAAGGCAGGTCCGCGAAGCGGAGCGGCTGGAGAAGCAGGCGCGGGAGCGCGTCGCCGACGATCTCTGCGCGGTGATGGCGAGCGAATCCGGCCGCCGCTTCATGCACGGTCTGCTCGGCCTCTGCGACATCCGCGGCGACGGCTATGTCCCGGGCGGCCTCGAGGCGCAGCGGCACCAGGACTACCGCGCCGGGCGCCGCAGCATCGGCATCGAACTGCTGGGCGAACTCGAACGCCACGTGCCGGAGATGACCGAACTGATGAGCACGGAGGCCCGCTTCAACGAGATGGAAGCCGAATTGGCGACCTGGGCCGCGGAGGAGCAGAACGATGGCTGACACGATCGAGACCAGAACATCGGTGACACAGCCCGCCGCGACCGAAGCCGGCCCGGCTCCGGAGCACGAGATCGCGGCGCCGCAGAGCGGCGCCGAGCCGGACGGAGCGGCCGGATCGGCTGCCCAGACGCCCCTCGACTATTCGGGTCTTTCCTTGCCCGAGGGCTACCGCGCCGACGATCCGGTGTTCGCCGATGCCATGAAGCTGTTCGACAGCGAGAAGATCGCGCCCGAGACGGCGCAGCGGTTGATCGATTTCACGGTCAGTCGGGACCGCGAGATCGCGCGGGCGGTCAGCGAGCAGTCCGCGGCCAGCTGGACGAAGCAGACCGGCGAATGGCGAGCGAGCTCTGAGAAAGAGTTCTCGCCCGAGGCGCTGGGCGAGGCAAGGGCGGCGCTGTCGCGGGTCTTCGACCGGCAGACGATCGATTATCTCGAAGGGCTGGGCTTCACCAATCATCCGGGTCTGATCCGGGGGATGGTGAAGGTCGCCCGCAGCATCAAGGACGACTCGTTCGTGTCCGGCAATGCCGGCCGCGGCAGCGGCGCACCGGACCCCCGGTCCCTCTACCCCAACTCCCAGCACAATTAGGAACCCGGCTCCATGGCAACACTCTCCGTGACCAATCCCACCCTGGCCGACTGGTCGAAGGTCATCGATCCCAATGGCAGCATCGCCCAGGTGATCGGCCTGCTGTCGCAGATGAACGAGATCACCGACGACATGGTTTGGAACGAGGGCAACCTGCCCACCGGCCACCGCACCAGCGTGCAGACCTCGCTGCCGACCGGCACCTGGCGCCGATTCAACGAGGGCATCGTGCCGACCAAGAGCACGAGCACGCAGATTACCGACTCGTGCGGCATGCTCGAGACCTATTCGGAGATCGACAAGGCGCTCGCGGACCTCAACGGCAACACCGCGGCCTATCGCTTGTCCGAGGACCGCGCCTTCCTGGAGGGGCTGACGCAGCAGCTCGCCAGCGTGCTCTTTTATGGCAACACCGCGACCAATCCCGAGCGGTTCATGGGGTTCGCGCCGCGCTACAACACGACGTCGACCTCGACGTCGCAGACTGCCAACAATTTCATCTCGGGTGGCGGCTCGGGATCGGACAACACGTCGATCTGGCTGGTCGGCTGGGGCGATCTCACCGTCCACGGGATCTTCCCGAAGGGCAGCAAGGCCGGCCTGTCGATGAAAGACCTGGGCGAGCAGACGCTGCTCGACGCGGCGGGCAATCGCTACCAGGGCTACCGCACCCACTATAAGTGGGATGCGGGCCTCACCGTCCGCGATTGGCGCTACGTGGTGCGCATCGGCAACATCGACGTGTCGGATCTCGCGGGCTCGACTCCCGCCGACCTGGTCAAGCTGATGATGCGGGCCATGAACAAGATCCCGAACATCAAGATGTGCCGGCCGGCCTGGTACATGAACCGCACCGTCAAGCAGTGGCTCGACATCCAGCGCAACCTCGGCGCCGCGGTCTCCAACACGACCAACAACACCAACATCCGCCGCACGCTCGACGAGAGCGACGGCCGCCTGTTCGACAGCTTCGGCGGCATCCCGATCCGCAAGTGCGACCAGATCACGCTCGCCGAAGCGACCGTGTCGTAAGCGGCAGCACAGGAAAGGAAACAGCGCATCATGATGTACGACAAGCTCAATACCTTCGGCACCGACCAAGCCGTCACCACGACCGCCGCGTCGACCGACATCGTCGATCTCGGTGCGGCACGCGACATAGGCAACGGCGAGCCGCTGGAACTGGTGATCCTGGTCACGCAGAGCGTGACCGCCGCCGGCGCCGCGACGGTCACCTTCGCGCTGGAAACCGACGACAATGCCGCCTTCTCCTCGCCGGTCGTACTCGCGAACTCCGGGGCGATCGGCAAGGCCGCGCTGACGGCGGGCACTGAAGTGCTGCGCGTGAAGGTGCCGCTCGATGCCGAGCGCTACCTGCGCACCAACTACACGGTGGCGACCGGTCCGCTGACGGCGGGCACGTTCACCGCCTTCCTCGCACACGACCGTCAGGCCAGCAGGGCCTACGCGTCCGGCTTCACCGTGAGCTGAACGGAGGCATCGTCATGGCCAAGATTGAAAAGAGCGACAAGACCGCCGAGTACCTCGTCGTCGACAATCCCTTCTACGACGGAGTCCAGCTCCACCCGATCGGTGCGCGCATCCTGTGGTCCGGTCCGCCGGGCCTGTCACTGGTGCCGGTCGATGCACCGCGGCGCCGCAGCGCGGGCGAGGCGCCGATCTTCGGCGATCCGTTGGCCGGCCGCGGCGACGGAGCACCGGTGAAGGCCGCGAGGCCCGGCGACCAGGTCGTTCTCGTCCAGTGAGCGAGGCGCGGTGAACACATAGGGGCAGGTCCCGGGACGGGACCGGCCCCGCCCACCAGCGCGAGGAGAAGAATCCATGGTTCAAGACATCGCCTACCAGTCCGCCCTCCGGCGCAGCGCCGTTCCTGTCTCGGAGGCAAAGCCGTTGCCGGTCGTGCTGACGAACCTTACCGGGACGGCGCTCACCCGGACGACCGTCACCATGACCGGCGTCTCGGCTGAACTGATCCCGGCCGATGCCGCGCGGCGTATCGTCATCGTGAGCAGCGCAAAGGCCAACGGCGATGCGGCGTTCGATCCGACCGGCGGCACCTGTGCGCTAGACGCGGGCATCCCGCTTTCGGGCGGCGATACCGTGCAGATCACCGGCAAAGAAGCGCAGAGCGCGATGACTCAGATCGGCGCCAACGGCCAGAAGCTCACCGTCTACGTCGGAGCCTGAGCATGACCATCGCTTTTCTCAACAGGGTGCGCGGCGGCGGCGGACGGGCTTTCGATGCCGACGCGCTGGCGTGGCGAGACGCCGTCACGGCCAACGGCGGCGCGGTCTCCCTTGCGCGCCTGATCGTCGTCGACCAGTTCGTCTTCAGCGAGAAGGCGTCGGGCGCCTGGGCGCTGACCGACGACTATTGGGGCTTCTGGGCGGAGAGCGAAACGCAGGCGTTGACGTCGCTCAAACAGCGACGCCTGGCGACCGTAGCGAACTCTCCGGCTTTCACGATCGACCGCGGCTATGCCGGTGATGGCGCGACCAGCTACATCGACCTCGGCTTCGTGCCCGCCTCCCACGGCGTCAACTGTACCGGTACGAACCAACGCATCGGCGCCTACGAATGCACCAACGTCACCAATTCCGGCCGCAGTGCAGGTGCGTTCGATACCCCCACGCGGGTACTTTCGCTCCTGAACCGCAACGCCTCAAACATGGCTGGGCACCTGAACCATGTCGGTGTGTCCGTCGCCCTGACCCTTGCCGACAGTCGCGGCCTGAAGGTGGTGAGCCGGGCAGGCGGCGGTACGGCGGTACTGGCCTATGACCGGGGCGTGAGGCTCACTGATGCGGTGGCCGCGGCGCCTGGGTCTGCCGCGCCGACCTCATCGCTGTTTGCGCTTGCACGCAACAACGCCGGCACGCCGGATTTGTTTCGTGCGGCCTCTCTGGGCTTCGTCGTGGTCGGCGGTCCGCTCTCCGACGCCCAGGAACTGGCGCAGTACAACGCCGTGCAGGCGTGGGCGACTTCAGTGGGAGCACAGGTCTGATGCCGATGTTCATCCTTCTCTCGGAAGAGCAGGCCGACAAGGTGCGGGGCCGGTCGATCGCCATGCCATCCTCGACGCTCGATCCGATCGAACGCCAGGGTGGCGTGTTCATCCTCGGTATCGAGGTGCTGGTCGATCCGGCGCATGAGCCGCGCCGGGCGTTGCTTTCGGCGCTGCCGCAGATCGATGGCAACGATCCGGCGTTTCCCGTGTCGAAGCCGTCGGTGGACGCATGAGCGGCCTGGGTATTCAGGCCTATCGCTGGATGGTGGCGGGTGGCATGGCGCTCCTCGTCCTGCTCTCGCAGCGCACGCTGGCCACGCTCGACGACACCACGGCGGCTGTTCGCAGCCTGCAGGCCCAGGTCGCTACCCTGCAGGGCGCGACCGAGAGCCGCTTCAGCGCCCATACCCACCGGCTCGATGCCGCGGAACGCCGCAACGACGCGCAGGACGTGAAGATCGACGGCCTTTGGCAGCGCTTGTGGTCGCCCATTCCAACGACGAGGACGCCATGAGCCATGACGCCAATGCCCTCCTGGTCACATCCGGCCGGGGGCTCCAGCTGATCAAGGTTTCGGAGGGCCTCGCAACCGAGGCCTATCCCGACCCGGGCAACCGCGTCACCGGCGAGCCGTGGACCATCGGCTACGGGCACACGCACAACGTCCGGCGCGGCGACACCTGCACCGAAGACCAGGCGACTGAGTGGCTGTGCGCCGATCTGGCCACGGCCGAGAGCGCCGTGCGCCGCCTCGTCGAGGTGCCGCTGACCCAGATGCAGTTCGATGCATTGGTGAGCTTCGTCTTCAACGTCGGGGCGAGGGCTTTCGGCAACTCGACCCTTCTCCGGCTCCTCAACGCCGGCGATACGGCCGGGGCTGCCGGGCAGTTCCGGCGCTGGAACCGCGGTGCCGACGGCGTGCTGCCTGGTCTCGTCACCCGCCGCGCGGCCGAGCGCGACATGTTTCTCTCGCTGGAGGCCTAGATGCCGCTCATCCCCCTGCTGCTCGGTCTCGCGCCGACCGTCGCGGAATGGATCCTCGGCGACAAGACGGGCAAGGCGGTCGGCAAGGTCACGCAGGTTGCCCAGGACATCCTCGGCACCGGCGACGCCGACCAGATCGAGCGCGCGGTCGCGGCCGATCCGAACCTCGCGCTGCAGTTCAAGCAGGCGGTCATCCAGGCCGCGGCCGAAGAGAAGCGCATGGAGCTGGACGCGCTCAAGGCCCAGCTCGCCGACGTGGCCAGCGCCCGCAACCAGACGGTCGAGCTGGCGAAGGCCGGCTCTGCCATCGCCTGGGGCGCGCCGCTGGTCAGCGTGATCATCACGGTGGGCTTCTTCGTGATGCTCTACCTGGTGATCAACCGCGAGATCCCGGAAAGCTCGCAGCGGCTCGCCGACATCCTGCTGGGCAGCCTCGGGGCGTCCTTCGTGTCGGTCGTCTCCTACTGGGTCGGCAGCTCGGCGGGATCGGCGCAGAAGACGGCCGCGCTGGCGGGACGGATCTGATGGCGACCGACATCGACATCGCCAACATGGCGCTCTCCCGGCTGGGCACCCGCGCCACGGTCGCCGACCTCAGCGAGAACAGCACCGAGGCGCGCGAGATCAACCGCTGGTACGAGACGATCCGCGACGACCTGCTGGGCATGCTCGACTGGAACTTCAACCGGGTGTCGCAGCCGCTCGCCTCGTCGGGCACGCCGCCGACGCGCTGGGGCTACAGCTACGCCTATCCGGCGGACTGCCTGAAGATCTGGCGGCTCGACTTCGGCTCCGGCTGGTCCTGGACGCGCTGGAACGGCATGGCGATCCCGTTCGAGATCGCGTCGGACGGCACCAACCCGTTCCTCTACTGCAACGACGCCGTCGCCAACGCGGTCTATTCGCAGCGGGTGACGGACCCCAGCCGCTTCTCGTCCGCCTTCGTGCTGGCCTTCGTCGACTGCCTGGCCGCTGCCGTCGCGCTGCCGATCACCCAGAAGGCCGACCTCGCCGAGCGGCTGGCCCGGCATGCGCAGGACCGGGTCGAGAAGGCCCAGGCCGACAGCGCCAACGAACGATCCTCGACCGAGCGCTTCGAGGTGGCGGAATCGCTGGCGGTGCGCGGCTTCGAGGACGGGCCGCTGGCGTATCTGAACGGGAGCTGGCGCTGATGCCGATGCCGCTGGTCCTGCCGTCGTTCGCCGCCGGCGAGATCTCCCCGGCGCTGCACGGGCGCGTCGATCTGGCCAAGTACCAGGTCGGGCTGGCGACCTGCCTCAACTGGTTCGCGCATCCGTTCGGCGGGGCCTCGACGCGGGCGGGGACGGCGTGGGTCGGGGCGGTGCTGGACGCCGCCCGGCGCTCGCGGCTGGTGCCCTTCGCCTTCAACACCGAACAGACCTACGTGCTGGAGTTCGGCCACCAGAAGATGCGCGTCGTGAAGGACGGCGGCTATGTGCTGGAGGCGGCGGGGACCATCACGGGGATCACGCAGAACAACCCCGGCGTCGTGACGGTGACGGGGCATGGCTGGTCGACCGGCGACCGGGTGTTCCTCGACGGGATCGGCGGCATGGTCGAGCTGGACGGCCGCAGCGTCGACATCACGGTGCTGACGGCCAACACCTTCTCCATCGGGGTCGACACCTCGGCCTATGGCGCCTGGACCTCGGGCGGGACGGCGGCGCGGCACTATACGCTGGCGACGCCCTATGCCGAGGCCGACCTGCCGCGGCTCAAGTTCGTGCAGAGCGCCGACACGATGACGCTCACCCATCCGTCGCACGCGCCGCGGAACCTGACCCGCACCGGCCATGCGTCATGGACCCTGACGGCGATCACCTACGCCCCGACGCAGCAGCCGCCGACGGCGCTCGCTTCTTCGTCGGCCGGCTCGGGCTTCGATTACGTGGTGACGGCGGTGAGTGAGGAGACGGGCGAGGAGAGCGTCGCCTCGGCCTCCGTCTCGTCCAACGTGCAGACGTCCAAGATCACCTGGACCGATGCCGCCGGCGCCAACTCCTACAACGTCTACAAGGGCAAGAACGGGGTCTATGGCTTCATCGGCCGGGCGGGGGACGGCACGACGGGCTTCACCGATTCGACGGTCGCGCCCGACACGTCCGACACGCCGCCGGAAGACAAGAACCCCTTCGACACGACCGACCACTATCCCGGCTGCTCGACCTACCACGAGGGCCGGCAGTGGTACGCCCGCACGAACGAGAAGCCGCAGACCCTGTGGTCGTCGGCCTCGGCCGCCTTCAACAACATGAACACCAGCTCGCCGTCCAAGGACAGCGACGCCATCACCCGCACCATCGCCAGCCGCGAGGTGAACGAGATCCGGCACCTGCTCAGTTTGAACGTGCTGCTGGTCTGGACCTCGGGGGCGGTGTGGAAGGCCTGGGCCGGGGCGCAGGCCGACGTCATGACGCCCGCGAATTGCGCGGTGAAGCCGCAGTCCTACGAGGGCGTCTCCGACGTGCCGCCGATCGGCACCGAGAGCAGCGCGCTCTACGTGACCGCCTCGGGCCGGAAGGTCCGCGACGTGGCCTACGAGTTCGCGTCGGACAGCTTCCAGGGGCGCAACCTCTCGATCCTGGCCGGGCACCTGTTCGAGGGCAAGACCATCGAGGAATGGGCCTATGCCCGCGATCCCGACGGCATCGTCTGGTGCGTGCGGTCGGACGGCGTGCTGCTGGGCTTCACCTACCTGAAGGAACACGATGTCTATGCCTGGTCGCGGCACGTGACCGACGGCACCGTCGAGAGCGTGGCCACGGTGCAGGAGGGGAACGAGAGCATCCTCTATCTGGCGGTAAAGCGCACGGTGGGCGGCCAGACGGTGCGCTACGTGGAGCGCATGGCCAGCCGCTACTTCGCGAACGTGGAAGCGGCCTGGTGCGTCGATTCGGGGGTGCGCTACGACGGGTGGAACACCGACACGACGGACACGCTGGCGCTCTCCGGGGCGAGCTGGAATGCCGGCGACACCGTCACCGTCGCGGCGGCCGGGCACACGCCCTTCACCAGCGCCTCGGTCGGCAAGCAGTACATCCTGCGCAGCGGCCAGAACCAGGTGACGGTCACGGTCACGGCCTACACCGACAGCACGCATGTGAGCGCCACCCTCGACACGGCGCCGCACACCTCCCTGCAGGCGACGGCGATCGCCGACTGGGCGCTGGCGACCCTGACCCTGGGCGGGCTGTGGCACCTCGAGGGGCGGGAGGTCGCGATCCTCGGCGACGGCTCGGTGCAGCCGGCCGCCACGGTGACGGACGGGCAGGTGACCTTGCCCCGAGCCTGCGGCCGGGTGGTGGCGGGGCTGCCCTACACCTGCGATCTCGAGACGCTGAACATCGAGGCCGGGCAGCCGACCTTGCAGGGCCGGCAGAAGGTCATCGGCGAGGTGGTGCTGCGGGTGAAGGACACGCGCGGCCTGAGTGCCGGGCCGACCTCCGACCGCCTCGTCGACATCAAGGAGCGCACGACCGAGCAGCCGGGCTATCCGACGATGCTCACGACCGGCGACGAGCGTGTGCTGGTCGATCCGGGCTGGAACGCGCAGGGCCGGGTGTTCGTGCGGCAGGCCAACCCTCTCCCGGCGACGCTGGTCGCCATCATTCCCAAGATCGAAGCCGGAGCCTGAGCCATGGCGCTGACGACCACGACCAACAAGGTGATCCACGACGGCAACGCCAGCGCGACGGTGTTCCCGTACTCCTTCCCCATCCTGTCGGCCTCGCACCTCACGGTGATCTACACCGACGAGGACGATGTCGAGACGACCCTGTCGGCCAGCCAGTACAGCGTGACCGGCATCGGCAGCCGGACCGGGGGAAGCGTCACCTATCCGCTGACCGGCTCGCCGATCGCCACCGGCACCAAGCTGACCATCGTGCGCACTGTGCCCTACACCCAGACGACCGTGCTCTCGAACCAGGGCGGCTACTACCCCGAGGTGATCGAGGCGCGGCTGGACCAGATCTACATGGCGATGCAGCAGCTCGCCGAGATCGTGGGGCGCACCTCGACCTTCAGCATCAGCGACCCGGCGACGGAACAGAGCAATTACGCGCTGATCCAGGCGCTGCAGGCGGATATCGGGGACTTCGACAAGCTCACGACGTCGGGCGACATCCTCAGCCACGATGGCAGCGCCTATATCCGCGTGCCGCGCGGCGATTCCGACCAGTATCTCGGCGTGATGGGCAGCGCGCTGGCGTGGAAGGACCTGATCATCGACCTCGCTACGAGCCAAGTGACGGGCGTGCTGCCGCGGGCCAATGGCGGGTTCACGCCGGCGCAAAATGCGGTTTCTCTGAGTGGCAATTTGGCAATTGGGGCGACGGGTTCCTGGGTTACGGGACCAACGTTCGCCCAAGGCTCCTCCGGAGTTTGGTTGGCATGGGGGACGGTCACCCTCAATGCAGGCGCGTCCGGTGCGAGGGTGTCGGCGCGCCTGACGGACGGCACGAACGTCAAGGCCAGCACGACCACAACGTGGCCGAGCGCTGTCACTCCTGCTGTCGTCTCTCTAAGCCTGAGTGGAATGTTTACAAACCCGCCGGGCGACATCCGGATACAGGCCCTGAATGCAGACAGCACGGGCGGTGGATTTGTCTACAACCAGTCCGGCCAAGGGAAAGACTGCACCCTCAACGTGATCAGGATTGCGTGATGATCACCATGTACCCCGCGACCGAGGACGATGCCCGCGAACTCGCACCGCTGTTGCGCGCCGAGGATCGGGCGGAGGTGCTGGCGCTGGGCCTCGATCCGATCGACGGCCTGCTGCAGAGCCTCGCCGCCGCGCGTGAGGCGTGGACCTACCGGGGTGATGGACGGATCATCTGCATGGCCGGGGTGGCGCCCCTGAGCCTTATCGGTTCGACGGGGATTCCGTGGCTGCTGGGGTCGCCGCTCGTCGCCGCGCATCGCCGTGTCTTCATGGTCGAAACCCGCCGCACGGTGGAACAGTGGCTCAAGATGTTTGGGGTCCTGCGCAACGTGGTCGACGACCGCTATGCCGCCGCTCACCGCTGGCTACGTTGGTTAGGCTTCGAGCTAGGTGAACCGTTCACTTTGGCCAATGGCCGGTTTCGTGTCGTTCAAAAGGAGGCCGCATGAAGGGCTTTTATCATCGCAACAGCTTCGCGGCCGTCAGGATTCCGCAGCCCGTGTGGGGTCCCGCTGCACTCGCCCTGACCGCGCTCAGCACGATCATGAGCGTGGTCGGCCAGGTCGGTGAGCAGAATGCGCAGGCGCAGGCTGCCAGCGCAAACGCCGCTCAGGCCCGCTATCAGGCGCAGGTCGCCGCACAGAACCAGGAACTGATGCTACGGCAGGCGGCTGATGCGACTCAGGGCGGCCAGGTTGCGGAAGAGAATCGGCGGCGCCTGACCGCACAGCAGATCGGGCAGCAGCAAGCCAGACTGGCGGCGCAGGGCACCGACCTCGAAGGCAGCCCGAGCGATATCCTGGGAGACACGGCGGCGGCCGGTGAGGTGGAGGCCTTGACCATCCGGTCACAGGCGGCGCGGCGGGCCTACGACCATCAGATCGCCGGGATGGGCTATGGCAACTCGGGCATCCTGCTGAGCAACCGGGCCCTCAACTCAACTCACCAGCCCAATTACCTGGGCGCCGGCGCGTCGCTGCTGTCGAGTGCGTCGACCCTTGCCGAGAAGTGGCGAAACTTTCAGTCGACCAACGGGCCGTAATAATCGTCGCGGAAGCAAAGCGTTCTCGATGGTCCCGCTGTCAGCGTCAATCTGAAGAGTGGGTCAAGCCCCTATCAACACCTCCACCTCACTGCTACTTTCGCGCCATGTCTGGTCTTCACATCAACTACTCGCCAGGAATGACGGCTGCGCTCGTCAAAGCTGGCGCATTCAAGGAACAGCCGTTCACGGTCGTGGATGTCGGCGCGCGCGGTGGGGTCGCCTCGTATTGGTCAGTCTTCGGCGATCACTTGCGTATCATCGGATTCGATCTTGATCCTGCAGAATGTGCGCGCCTGAATTCCATCGATCCCCGCACACAATACCTTCCCTTCGCGCTCGATCGTGAGGCCCATCGTCGGACCGTTCCCGCCCAGAAACGGAGTCTGATCGTTGCGGCCTGCCTATTTGAGATATTCGGACTGAGCGATTGTGCTGCCGAGTTGATCCGCGCGCATCGCGATACATTCGGAGAGTTGGTTCCATCTGATCAACTTCTTGATCTCTTGGTGCCGGAAGTCAAAGGCCAACGCCTGACTTACAAGCAGTACATGGACCGAGATCTGGTCGGTGATCCCCTACTGCGACCTACGGATGGCAAGCGTTTTCCGGAAATGGTGATCCCGCAATATGATGGGGATTTTTCGCCGTCCTGGAAACCGAAGCCGCAATCAATATGGCACCGCATTCTTTCAAGGTTCCGCAGATGACGGCTGCTCTCAAAGCAGCCAACTCACTATTGTGTGTCGTCACTTACTCCAGTTTGCCCAGTCGCAGGTACTTGTGCGTCCACCGCAATGTCCGTCTTGCCATGAGGGGAGGAGATTTTTCCTCTCCCATTTCGAGATGAAGCCGCTCAATCTCTTCGTCAAAGCGTTCCAGATCGCACTTACCTTTATCGTGCAATGATCGAACAAGCGCTGCGAAAAGTGCGGCCATCGCCAGTCTGGTCTGATCATGGTCCGAGAGTTCGGGCATTTGTTCTTTGGCTGTTGCTTCTCCGTCAGTGCTGGCAGCAGTCGTGGTCGACGCTGGGCCGCTGGAAGCTGAACTTTGCATGCCTCTCTCCGGTTTGGCGTTCTCGGGTACCATGAACGGCTCGAACGGAACGATGTGGGTTCCCGCACGACGGCATACCTAGACTTCCAAGGCGTCTTCTGCAACGACGACCGCTGGCCGATGTGGTCGGTCGCCGTAGGCGGCGGCCCGCTCCCGGCGAGTGCGCGTGCACGGATACGTAGAGTCGATTCGCGTTCGCGCCCCGGGCCGTTCTGTTATTGCTAGCCAACTCGAATTAGCGCGCGGGGCTGGGGCAGCTGGCGAATGGAATCGTTCGGTCCTCCGTGGGAGCATGAGGGGCGACTTGGATCCGGTCTGCAAGGCTTGGCGGTGAACGACGCGGGAGAGTGAGGCATAGTGCGTCGAAACCTCAGGGAGACGATGCATGGTCAAGCCGGTTCGCCGGATCGTGACGGGCCACGACAGCCAGGGACGCTCGGTGTTTCTCGAGGATGGGCCGGCGCCGCATCCGTTCTCGCCGTCGCACTCGCCCAATGTCGGGCTGACCAACCTGTGGCTGCTCGACGCTGTTCCGGCGTCGAACAAAGCGGGGCAGGCCGACCCGACGGCGCGGCCGTTCCGGCTGGAGCCGCCGCCCGCCGGCAATGTCGTGCGGATCGTCGAGTTTCCGCCCGACGGGGAGCGCAACTACGGCAACCAGGCGGAGGTCTTCCGCCAGTACGGCGCGGCGCAGGCGCATGACGGGGCCGCCCGCCACCCCGGCTTCCACAAGACCCATAGCGTCGATTACGCGGTCGTCATCGAGGGCGAGATCTGGGCGCTGATGGATGTCGGCGAGACGCTGATGACGGCGGGCGACGTGCTGATCCAGCGCGGCACCAACCATGCCTGGGCCAACCGGACCGACCGGATCGCCCGCGTCCTCTTCGTTCTGAATGCGGCCGCGCCGGCTTAGTCAGGCCGCCCGGCGCCCCCGCGGCGACGGCTTCTCCCGGGTCGCGCGAGCGGCGGCGGCGGTGTAGCGCTCGGCGCGCTCGCGCCCGGGGCCACTGCCCTGCAGGCTCTTTTTCAGGGCCGCCATCAGATCGACGACGCCGGAATCCTCGGGCTCGCGAACCGGCCTGCTCTTTACCGGCTTGCCCTTCTTCTTCTCCTCGATGAGCGCGCGCAACGCGTCCTCGTAGCGGTCGGTGAAGTCAGACGGGTCAAACTCGCCCGACTGCTGCGCCACGATCTTCTCGGCGATCTCGAGCATCTGCTCGTTCGGCTTGGGGAGGTCGGGATGACCGATCTCATCGAGCTGGCGCACCTCCTCGGCCGTGCGCAACGTCGTCAGCACCAGCCCGTCCTCCTCGATCTCGATGGCGCAGACGCGCTCGCGGGTGCTCATCACCAGCCGGCCGATCGCCACCATGCCCTTGCGCTTCATCGCCTCGCGGATCACGGCGAAGGCCTCGATGCCGGTCTTGCCCGAGGGCACGAGGTGATAGGGCGTGTCCCAGTAGAGGCGATCGATGGTCTCGCGCGCCACGAACTTCTCGATGTCGATGATGCGCGTGGATTCGAGTTTCACGCTCTGGAAATCCTCTCTGTCCAGCAGGACGTACTCGTCCTTGGCGACCGCGAATCCCTTCACCAGGTCGCCGCGCGAGAGTTCCTCGCCGGTGCCGGCGTCGACCGTCTTCATCCGGATGCGGTTGTTGGTCTTCGGATTGATCAGGTTGAAGCGGACGGTCTCCGCCTCGGTCGTCGCCGCCCACAAGGAGACAGGACAAGTCACCAGGGAAAGGCGCAGATGCCCTTCCCAGCTCGGTCGTGCAGCCATTTTCAAATCCCCTCACGTACGGGCGATTCAACTGCGGCGGTCCGCCGTTGTTGCGGTACGCGGGCGCCGCCCTGACGATTTCAACCAGTGGCGGCCGTTCCGATTTTGATCCCACCACCCGTTGGGGTGCCGGGAACCCCGATCCCGCAAAAGCATTGCATTGGTTCTGCAATCCAGTCCGAGGAATATCAGATGCGCTCGATCTTCACCGTCCCCGTCGTCCTTTTGCTTTCTGCCGGCCTTGCGTTCCCGGCCATGGCCAAGGATCGCCCCGTCACCGACCAGGAGCGCGCGAAGCTCGTGGAGGCCGTCAAGGCGGCGGGCTGTACAGGCGGCGAGATGGAGTTCGACGACGACAAGGCGACCGCACATCCGGCCGGCAAGTTCGAGGTCGATGATGCGATGTGCGGCAACCAGAAGCACGATCTCGTCTTCGATACGGACTTCAAGATGCTCTCGAAGAAGGCCGACTGAGCAGGCGTGCTTCAGCCCGGCAAGTCCGGGGGCTGCCACGCCGAGGCGGCTTCGCGGGCGATGCGGGTGAAGTTGCGCACCAGGGCGGAGGCGTTGCCGGTGCGCCATACGGCCACCACCGGCAGCGGCGCGGGCCTGTCGGCGACCGTGAGGCAGCGCAGGCCGGGCATGTTGAAGCTGGTCACCGTCGAGGGCGACAGGGCGACCCCCAGGCCCGCCCCGACAAAGCTCGCGACGGTATGAATCTGATCGGCATACTGGGCGATGCGAGGCTCGAACCCGGCCCGCCGGCACATGTCCATCACGCGGGCGTGGATCAGCGGCGAGCCGGCTCGCGAATACATGACGAAGGGTTCCGCGGCGAGTTGCCGGATGGTGGTCGTGCTGCGTCTGGCGAGAGGATGGTCCACCGGGACGATGGCAATGAAGGGTTCCCGGATCAGCGTCACCATCTTCAGCGAACGGCTGCTGATCGGCGGACGCAGCAGGCCGACATCGATGATGCCGTTCTCGAGGCACTTGACCTGGTTCGGGTTGCTCATTTCGCGCAGCTCGAGTTCGACGTCGGGATAGGCGGCGCGAAACCGGACGACGATGCCCGGCAGGATCGTGAAGGGGGTGGAGCGCACGAAGCCGATGACGAGGCGGCCGGTCTCCCCGGTTCCGAGGCGTCTCACGTCGGCCTCGGCCTGCTCGGCGCCGTCCAGAAGGCGCCGCGCGCGCTCGTAGAGCAGCAGCCCCGCTTCGGTGACCTCGAATTTCTTCTGGCTCCTGTTGAGCAGGACGACGCCCAGTTCGCGCTCCAGTTTCTGGATCTGGCGGGTGAGGGGAGGTTGAGCCATGCCCAGCGAAACGGCGGCGCGCCCGAAATGACCTTCGCGCACGACGGCGCTGAAACAGCGAAGCGTTCTCAAATCCATGATCGATACCCTAACGGTATCAGAACGCGCTGCCAACGATATTGGACGCATTGTGCGGAGGGAGGCAACGTCGGGTTGCAGTGCTCGAAAGAACCGAACAGGCATCCGCCATGAGGCGACCGATCGGTTCATGGGCTCCTGAACGTCGTGGAAGAGGGAAGATGGCCAGATCACATCCCGTCGATGCCCATGTCGGTGTTCGCATGCGGCAACGGCGTACCCTGCTCGGCATGAGCCAGACCAAGCTGGGTGAAGCCGTAGGCCTCACCTTCCAGCAGGTCCAGAAATACGAGCGCGGCGCGAATCGCGTGGGGTCGAGCCGGCTCTACGAATTCGCCAACGCCCTCGACGTGCCGGTCTCCTACTTCTTCGAAGAGATGCCCGCAAACGCGCTCTCGGGCCGTCCGATGGCCGCCAAAGTCAAGAGAGGTAGCGGTGGTTTTGGCGAGGCGGGCACCCCCTTCGCGACCGAGAAAGATCCGTTGATCAAGCGCGAGACGCTGCAGCTCGTGCGGGCCTACTACAAGATCCGCGACGAGCCCGTGCGCCGCCGCGTATACGAGCTGGTGAAGAGCATGGGCGAAACCAGCCACGCCGCACGCGACGGGAAGAAGAAGTAGCGCGTTCCGTCAGGCGCCCTCTCCCCGTTTGGGGAGAGGCGCTCATCCGGATCAGGCCGCGAGCAGATGCTCTGCGATCTGCACGGCGTTGAGCGCAGCGCCCTTCAGCAGCTGATCGCCGGCCACGAACAGCGAGATCGAGTGGCCGGTCGGGTCGCCGAGATCCTGGCGGATGCGCCCGACCAGGATGTCGTCCTGCTGGCTGGCGTCGCGCGGCATCGGAAACACGTTGCGCTCGCGATCGTCGACGATGCGCACTCCGGCTGCATTCGCGAGTAGCGCCCGCACGCGGGCCTCGTCGATCGGACGTTCGCACTCGAAGGTGACGGCGGCAGCGTGGGCGCGCAGCACCGGCACCCGCACGCAGGTTGCCGACAGCCGCAATTCCTCGTCGCCGTAGATCTTGCGGGTCTCGCGCATGACCTTGGTCTCTTCGTCGTTGTAGCCGGTCGCGGGATCGATCGCGGTGTTGTGGCTGAACAGATTGAACGCGTAGGGATGAGGCAGGACCTTCGGCTTGAAGGCGCGGCCGTCTAGATAGGCGCGGGTCGAATTGGCCAACTCGTCCATCGCCGCCGCACCGGCGCCGGAGGCGGCCTGGTAGGTGGCGATGTTCATGCGCCGGATGCGATTGTGCCGGTGGATCGGCCAGAGCGGCGTGATGGCAATGATCGCCGCGCAGTTGGGATTGGCGACGATACCCTTGTGGGTGGCGATGGCGCCGGCGTTGATCTCCGGAATCACCAGCGGTACCTCCGGGTCCATCCGGAAGGCCGAGGAATTGTCGACCACGATGGCACCGGCCGCGACGGCGATCGGGGCATAGCGCTTCGAGATGCCACCGCCTGCCGAGAACAGGGCGATGTCGACGCCCTCGAAGCTCTTGTCCGTCAGCTCCTGGACCACGAGGGCCTTGCCGTCGAACGAGAGCTCACGGCCCGCCGAGCGGGCCGAGGCCAGCAGGCGCAGCTCCTTCACCGGGAAGCGCCGCTCGGCGAGGCAGCGCAGGAATTCGACGCCGACGGCGCCGGTGGCGCCGACGATCGCCACGGTGAGGGGCGCTCCGGCGAGAGGTCTGGATGGCATGTCTGTCTCCTTCGTTGAGGCCGGCAGACGGATGCCTTGGAAAGACAAAGGCCCCGTCCGAAACCGGCGGGGCCTGTGAGGTCGTCCTATGTCACGTTCGACTCTACGCGCACGTCCTCGCCGGCCCACCGATGGTGGTCGTTTTGGTGGTCGTGGTCGTTTTGGTCGCGAAACGCAGCATGGGGCAGGGGTATAGGGCGAAGGCCGGGCGGCTGTAAAGGCCGCCCGGCAACGAGGGTCAGTTCGGGCGCAGGAAGGGCCGGTCGCCGCAGACCGTGACCCTGTGGCCGTACCGGCGGTGCGGGAAGTAGTCGAACATGGCGTGGTGCTGGACGCAGCGATTGTCCCAGAAGGCCACGGAGTTGGGCTGCCACTTGAAGCGGCACTGGAATTCCGGCGTTTCGATGTGGCGGTAGAGCATCTCGAGCAGGGCGTCGCTCTCGTGGCGCTTGAGCTGCGGGATGCGAAGGGTGAAGCCGCGATTGACGTAGAGGCTTTGCCTGCCCGTCACCGGGTGGGTCCGGACGACCGGGTGCTCGGCGTTCGGAAACTTGATGTCGTCGCGGTCGGTGGCCTTCGTGCGATAGTAGTGCGCCTTGGAACTATCGTGCAGCGCGGTCAGGCCCTGCAGCATCCGCTTGATCGGCTCGGAGAGCGTATCGTAGGCGCGGTACATGTTGGCGAACAGTGTATCGCCACCGCCTTCGGGCGGAACCTCGGTGAGGTAGAGGATCGACCCCATCGGCGGCTCGAGATCGCACGATACGTCGGTGTGCCATTCCTCGCCCGCGACATGCTTCGAGTTCTCGTCGGCCTTGATGACCAGGATCTCGGGATGCTCGGGAAAGGTGATGGGGGCGTTGGGATGGACGTGGAGCGGTCCGAAGCGCCGGCCGAACTCCTTGTGCTGCTCTATCGACATCTTCTGGTCGCGGAAGAAGATGACCAGGTTCTCCATCAGCGCATCGTGCACCTCCTGGAACTGCTGGTTGCCGAGCGGCTTCCCGAGATCGACGCCGAAGATCTCCGCTCCGATGGACGGCGTCAGCTTGCGCACTTCGATCGACTGGTAGGTCATTGGGTGCTTCCTCCTTTTCCTGCAGGATAGGGCCAGCGGAGGCTGCTCGTCCCCCGCAAAAACATTCGATGCGTGAAATCCGGGCCTACGACGGCAGAATCCGGTAGACTGCCGCAGCGATGAGGATCGACGTCGACCATTACCTGGTGCTGGGCGTGCCGAGAACGGCCGACGCGGCGATGATCCGTGCCGCCTACGTCGCCCTGGCCAAGCGCTACCATCCCGACGTGGCGGCGGGGAATCCCGAACTCGCGGCCTTCAATTTCCGCCAGATCACCGATGCCTACCAGACGCTCTCTGATCCGGAGGCCCGCGCGCGCTACGACGCGCGGGTGCAGGCGGCGCTCGATGCCGAGCGGGCCCGCCGAGAGCAGGCGGCTGCGGCCGCGCGGGCGGCCGCGACCGCCCGGAAGGCGACCGTCGTCGACAGGCTGCTGGACAAACTCGCGTCCGGGGCCGTCGCGAAAGCCGCCGTCAACGCGCCGGCTCCTCGGCCGTTCAGGCTCTTGCTTCCGTCCAGGCCTGCTCCGCCACCGGCCCATCTGCCGCACGCCGATGCGATGGCACGCCAGCGTTCGATTCTGGTCGTTGCCGCCGTTCTGCTGACCTTCATCGGAGTCGGCGGCTACCTTGCGACGCGCGCGATGAAGGGGCCGGGTCTGCAGGTCATGGCGGCCGAAACTGCGCGGCCGGCCGAGACGAAGCCTGCCGCCGAGTCGAAACAGGCGGCCGGAACGAAGCCGCAAGCCAGGCCGAAGCCGAA
Organism: Reyranella sp.; assembly: GCA_046296475.1. Lineage (GTDB taxonomy): Bacteria > Pseudomonadota > Alphaproteobacteria > Reyranellales > Reyranellaceae > Reyranella. The sequence goes on along the minus strand of JBKBLH010000029.1, from coordinate 11,931 downwards.
GCCGGTCCCACCGGTCGACCAGCCTAGCCAGTTCGCCCCCTGGGGTGTGCCGCCCTCGGCGCCGCTACCCGGCCCGATGGCCGGCCGGTCGACGGTGCTCACACCCGTCCCGGCGCTGAATGCCGACGGCCAGTCGGTCTGCGTCGCCGACGACGGCGCCAAGTTCGCCATCGTCAATCGCGGCGGCGAGCCGACCGTGATCTACAATGGCGCGCCGCCAGTGCGCGCCTCGGTGCAGCTGGCGGACCGCTATCTCGTCCTGCTGAACAACATCGTGCCGAGCGATACGATCATCATCGGCATCAAGCGCGGACTGGAGACCGGGACCTACATCTATTACGCCGACACCCGCGGCGCGATCATCCAGACCGTCGCCGCCCGATGCGAGGGGCAGGCGTATTAGCTACCTCTTCTTCACGCTCTCGAGAGTCGGCAGCCGATAACGGTCTTCCGGGTCGTTCCAACCCTTGAAGCTGGGTTTGCGCTTCTCGGCGAAGGCGGCACGGGATTCCATCAGGTCGCTCTTCGCGCCGTGCTCGTGCAGAGCGGTCGCCAGTTGCTGCAGGTCGGGGCCGGGGGCGGGACGCATCTGGCGCATCATGTGCACCGTGTTCACACGCGACGCCGGCGGCAGTGTGAGCAGATGCTCGGCCATCGACATCGCGGTCGGCATGAGCTCGGCGGCATCGACCAGCCGGTTGACGAAGCCGATCTCGTAGAATCGCTGCGCGGTGAAGCGGAAGCCGAGCGCCATCTCCATCGCGACAGGATATGGAAGATTGGCGATGTGGCCGTGATTGTAGCCGCCGAGCAGCCAGCGCTTGGCCTCGGAGACCTCGAACACGGCCTCGCGTACGGCGACGCGCAGGTCGGTGCGTTCGACCAGCATGAAGCCGCCGCCCATGGCGAAGCCGTTGATCGCGGCGATCACCGGTTTTTCGAGCTTTCCTGACATGAACGGGTCCTCGATCTCCGGCCGGCGACCGCCCGGCGCGCCGTCCTTCAGCGACTCCTTCATGTCCTCGCCGGCGCAGAAGCCGCGCCCGGCTCCTGTGAAGATCGCGACCTCGAGGTCCTTGTCGGTGCGGAAGGCGTTCCACGCTGCCGACAGTTCCGTCCGCATCTCGTGATTGAGCGCGTTCAGACGGTCGGGCCGGTTCATCCGCACGACGAAGATCTGCCCGTGTTTTTCGGTTTCGACGACAGCCATTTGGTTGCTCCTGTCCGTTCAGCAAGGCGGCGTGTCAGCGCCGCTCGAAGTCGATGCGTTCATCCACCGGAAGGCCGAGCAGCTGGCGGCGCAGGCAGTCGAGGCCGAGCTCGGTCGCGCCAATGCGTACCCAGTCGCGGCCACCGACCAGGCGGGCCTGGCGCGTGACGGTGCCGCTCGCGTCGGCGAGGCCGATGCAGATCGAGCCACCCATGTCCGGCCGGTCGGCCCCTTCGTCGAGTTCCAGCAGGACGGCCAGCGCGTGACTGGCGCCGCTCGAGGCGAGCAACGCCTTGGCCACACTCGCTGCCTGGTCGGGCGTGACCGCGGTGGCACCGAGTTCGGTAAGATCGCGTGCTATGGTGCCGCGCCGGAACGCCCGTTCGGCACCCGGGAGTGGGGCGATGCGGGCGGCGAGATGGCCGCCGGTCAACGTCTCGGCGATTGCGAGGGTCGATCCGGTCGCCAGCAGCCTGCCCAGAATGACGCCTTCGATGGTCTGGTCGTCCTCGGCCACGATGAAGTTGCCCAGCCGCCTGCGCACCTCGGCCTCGGCCGGCGCCAGCAGGGCGGTGAGGGCCGGCTCGTCGTCGGCGCGGAGCGCGAGCTTGGTCTCGAGCTGCGGGTAGTGCGCCTGGAAGCCGAGCTTGATGCCGCCCCCGTCCTTGAAGACGTCGATGTCGCCCAGCATCTGGTCGGCACGCGACTCGCCGATGCCGAACGTGTGGAAGCGCTTCAGCCGGGTGACGCCCGTGACGCCACTCATCGCGAGAATGCGCGGCAGAACCTGCTCGTCGATCATGCGACGCATCTCGCGTGGCACGCCGGGGGTGAAGAAGAAGCGCGCCTTGCCGATGGTGACGGCGAAGCCGCAGGCCGTGCCGATCGGATTGTCGATGAACTCGGCATTGGCCGGCAGCATCGCCTGCTTCACGTTGTTCGGCGGCATGACCCGGCCGCGCCGCGCATAGGATTCCTCCATGCGCTTCATCCAGTAGTCGCTGAGCACCAGCTCGACGCCGCAGGCCTGCGCCGCTATCTCCTGCGAGAGATCGTCGACCGTAGGCCCCAGCCCGCCGTTCACGATAACCGCGTCGGCCCGCTCGCCGGCCTGGTGGAAGGCCTTCAGCAGACTCTCGCGGTCGTCGCCGACCGTGGTGCCCCAGTGCACGCCCAGCCCGACCTCGACGAGGCGGCGGGCGATGTGGCTGTAGTTGGTGTTGATGGTCTTGCCGGTGAGGATCTCGTCGCCGGTACAGAGGATTTCGACGCGCATGTGCGGAATTATCGGCTAACGTCCGGCGGAAAGCGAGGGAGAGAAATACCATGACCGTCCTGTCGTCCGATCTGCGAGAGGCGCTCGCGAGGGTCGGCACCTCGACCCTGACCGGGGTGCTGAACAAGCGCGGCCTGCGCAGCATGACCCTGTACGACGTATGGCCGATCCGGCCGGAGCAGCCGCGCATGGTGGGACTCGCCTTCACGATGCGCTTCATCCCATCGCGCGAGGACAAGGACGGACCGACATCGGCCAATCGTTCGATGGTGCAGCCGCAGGCGATGGAGGAGTGCCCGCCGGGCCATGTGCTGATGATCGACTCGCGCGGCGATTCGCGGGCGGCGTCGGCGGGCGATCTCTATGTCGGCCGGCTGAAGGCGCGCGGCGCGGCCGGCATCGTCACCGACGGCGGCTTCCGCGACACCGACGGTGTACACAAGACGGGATTGCCCGCCTATCACCGCCGACCGTCCTCGCCACCGAGTCCGATCGCCCATCGTCCGGTCGACCTCAACCTGCCAATCGCCTGCGGCGGCGTCGCCATCTATCCCGGCGACGTGATCGTCGGCGATCGCGATGCGGTGCTCGTGATCCCACCCGACATCGTCGAGGCCGTCGCCCAGGAGGCGCTCGACACCTATGCCTACGAGGAATTTGCCGAAGCCGAGGTCGCGCGTGGACGCAGCCTCAAGGGGCTGTTCCCCGTCGCCGGCGAAGAGGCGAAGCGCGACTTCGAGGCGTGGAAGGCGCGGGGAAGGACGTAGCGTTCAGGACGACGGAGAAAGCGAAGTCCTGATCTCAAGGCCGTTCTTCAGGGTAAGCGTCACCGGCGTGCGCTCGGCGATGTCGGCCATGCGCTTCTTCTGCTCGTCGTCGACGGCGCCCTCGATGGTGAGGACGCGGTCGATGCGCTGCTTGTCGCCGTCGCGGCTGAAATGGACGTCGGCGTGGACCGCGGTCACCGGCCACTGCTTGCGCTCGGCATACATGCGGAGCGTGATGACCGTGCAGGCGCCCAAAGCCGAAGTGAGGAGATCGTAGGGGGCGGGGCCGGCATCCACGCCGCCCAGTTCCGGCCCTTCGTCGGCGGTGAGCTTGTGATGTCCACCGTGGCCCGTGGAGATGACGGTTGCGTAGTTGGTCGTGCCGATGCTTGCCTTAGCGTGTGCCATGTCGCCGTCGTCGCCTCCCGATGCTGGAGGGCCCGTTGCCGGGCCCTCGCATCAGTCTAGCCGCGCTTGCGGCTGGAAGCCTTCTTCTTTGCGGCCTTCTTCGCAACCTTCTTGGCGGCGGTCTTGGTCTTCGTCTTTGCAACGGTCTTCTTCTTTGCGACCTTCTTCTTCGCAACCTTCTTCTTCGCAGCCATCTGAAAATCTCCCTGTCTATGTCGAGGAACGGCACACGTCGCACCGCTCCTGATTGCATCTAGATCACGATTCTTATCTCTGTCACGCATTCTTCTCGTGATTTTATCGTGCCGATGTGAGTCATGTGGTCGCTGAGCGATGCATCGGCAGGCAGTGCAGCGAGCAATCCGCCCGCGGTTTGCGGATCGAACAGCAACGGAATCTTCGAGTGACCGGAGGCGCGATCGAGGCCTTCGATGATGTGCCGCGCGCGCAGATTTGCAGGCTGCAGCGAACTCGCGAAGCCGCGTGCGAGAAGCTCGATCGCGCCGGGAAGAACCGGCAGCGCGTCGAGATGCAGATCGACCATGACGTCGTCGCTGGCGCGAATCATCTCGGCGAGATGACCGGCGAGGCCGAAACCCGTCACATCCGTGCAGGCATGCGCGCCTGCAGCAATCAACGCACGTGCAGCATCACCCGAGGGCGTACGCATCCAGGCGAGCGCGGTTTCGATCCAGCGCGCCTTCGCCATGCCGCGCATCGCCGCCGCGAAGATTACACCGGTGCCGAGCGGCTTCGTAAGCACCAGCCTGTCGCCGGGCTTCAACCCTCCCTTGCGAAGGGCTCGAGAAGCGACGATGAGTCCGTTCACCGAGAAGCCCAGCGCTGCCTCCGGTCCTTCGCCGGAGTGGCCGCCGATCAGTGTGCAGCCCGCGCCGTCCAGGATGCGCCGCGCGCCAGACAGCATCTGGAAGAGATCTTCCTCCATCAGCCGTTCCGCCGCCCCCGGTACGACCGCAAGTGCGAGCGCGCTGTGCGGCTGTGCGCCCATAGCCCAGACGTCACCCAGAGCATGCACGGCGGCGACTTCGCCGAAGGCGAATGGATCGTCGATGAAGGTGCGGAAGAAATCGACCGACTGCACCAGCGCCTGGCCCGGCGGCACCTCGATCATCGCCGCGTCGTCGGGTGCATCGAGGCCGATCGTGATGTTGGAACCGGGCGAGGGACCGAGCCGCGCCAGCACGCGATCGAGCACGCCGGCGCCCACCTTGGCACCGCACCCCCCGCAGCGCATGCCGACATCGGCCAGCAGGCTTCTCGCCTCGGCATCGGCCAGTGCGGGATCGGGTGGCGCGGCGCGTGCGGCTGTGTCCATCGGCGTTGCCGGCGGCTCGCGATACATGCGCATCCATTTGCGGTCGATATGGTCCTTCCAGCGCCAGACCCACGAGCCCTCGAACGCACAGACGCCGCGTGTGGCAACCGCGTGGCCGTCACCGGTGCCGAGGATCGACAGGTAGCGGCGCTGCGGCGTGAAAGGTTCCGGCGGCTGGCCGAGCAGGGCACGGCGCAGGTTGGCGGCGAGCGGCGGCCCGTGACGCACGGCGAAGACGCCCGCCTTGGGGCGTGGATGGACTGTCACGCTGGCACAGTCGCCGGCGGCGAACACGAGTGGATCTCCGCTCGAGGCAAGGGTCGGTTCGACCGCGAAGAAGCCGCGCTCGTCCAGCGGCAGGCCGGTGTCGGCGAACCACTCGGCAGCGCTGGCTTGCGTGACGACGAACACGTCGTCGACCGGCAGGCGCTCGCCGGTTTCGAGATGAACCGCATCAACGTCGATGCGGGTCGTCGCGGCATTCTCCAGCAGCCGCACGCCGCGGCGCGCGAAGATCGAACGCATGCGCCGCCGCGCTGCGACCGCCTGGCCCGAGAGGATCTCGCCCTTGGTCGCCAGCGTCACCGAGACCTCGGCGTTGCGCGCGACCTGGCGCAGGCGATGGTCGATGGCCAGGGCCAGTTCGACGCCGCCTGCGCCGCCGCCGATCACGGCAATCCGAAGCGCGCCCTGCCAGTCCTTCACCCGTTCGAGGAAGCCCAGCCATCGGCGGCCGAGTTCGGCGATGGGCTTCACCGGCGTTGCATGCTCGGCCGCGCCAGGAATCTGGTCCATGCTGGGCGAGGAGCCGACGTCGAGCGACACGAGATCGTAGGAGACCGGCGGCCGATCCTTCAGCAGCACGCGACGGTTCGCGCGATCGAGGCCGGTCGCTTCGGCATGAATGAGCCGGGCGCCGGTCCAGGCGCAGAGGCGCGCGAGGTCGATGTGGCACTCGTCGAAGGTATAGGCGCCGGCCACGAAGCCCGGGATCATGCCGGAGTAGGGCGTCTCGATGTCCCGCCCGATCAGGGTGAGCCGGACGCCCGGCATCGGCTTCATGCCAAAGCTCTTCACCACATGGACATGCGAATGGCCGCCGCCCACGAGCACGAGATCCTTGAGGAGGGGAGCCGTCTGCATAGTCTGTCCTTCGCGCATTCGTCGGAGGAACGATCCCGCCGTCGGGAATGCTCTGCAATCTATTAGTAGTGTTCAAAGATATTGTAATGTATATCAATTGATTAGGGGTGCTTGTTCCCCTGATTTCGGAGCTAACCCCGCATGGCCGTCACGTCCGGCCTCACGGTTTCCCCTGATTTTCCCGAGGACGGTCAAGCGCGGGTCGCAGAACCGCGCTCGGCCTGGTCCCTCTCCTGGCCGCTGGTTCTGGGACTGCTCCTCTTCATCTGTCTCGCCAACGGCAGCGGCTTGCCGCTGCTGGCCGATCCCGACACGCACTGGCACATCGCGGTCGGCAACTGGATGCTGGCCAAGGGCGTGGTGCCGACGGCCGATCCGTTCTCCTTCTCCTTCGCGGGCCAGCCGTGGATCGCCAAGGAGTGGCTCTCGCAGCTCCTGATGTCGGTGGCGTTCAAGCTCGGCGGCTGGGGTGGCGTGACCGTACTGGCCGCGGGCGCACTCGCCGTCTCCTTCGCGATGATGCTTCGGCTGCTGCTGCGCGACCTGCGACCCGTGCCGGCTGCCGTCTTCGTGCTGGCCGCCATCGCGATGACCCTGCCGCACTTCCTCGCGCGACCGGCCGTGCTCGCTTTCCCGTTCATGCTGCTCTGGATGGCGGGCCTCGTGCGCGCCGTCGAGGAACGCCGTGCGCCCGCGCCGCTGCTGCTCCTGGTCATGCTGCTCTGGGTCAACCTGCACGGCAGCTTCATCATGGGCCTGCTGCTGGGTGTCGCCTTCGCGGTCGAGGCAGTGGTCGGCGCGCGCGACGCCGCGGAGCGCAAGGCCTTGTTGTCCGGGTGGGCCAGGTTCGGCATTGCCTCGCTCGTCGCGGCCTGCATCACACCCTATGGACCGGAATCGATCTGGGTTACGCTCCGCATCTTCGCCATCGATGACACGCTGGCCTTCATCGCGGAATGGAAGTCACCCGACTTCCAGAAGGCGCCGCTGCAGGAGCTGGTGCTGCTGATTGCCCTCTATGCCGCCCTGTCACGCGGCCTGAAGCTGCCGTTGTTGCGGCTGCTGATCGTGCTCGGCCTGCTGCACCTCTATCTGCGCTACGCCTTCAATGCCGAACTGCTGGCCATGCTCGCACCGCTTGCGCTGGCTCCGCTTCTGGCGCGTCAGTGGCCGGCGCTGCGGCCTGACCCCGCTGCAGGCCGCGACGGTTCGCTCCCCGGCCAGGCCGCCGCGCTTGCGCTGCCCGCCGGGCGTGCCGCCGTCGCCGCGGGAGTCGCCTGCTGTGCGCTGATCGCGCTCGGGCTCGTGCGCTATGGCGGCATCGTGCCGCCGCTCTCGACCATGCCCTCGACCGCGATGGCCTATGTGAAGCAGGCGGGGATCGGCGGCCGCGTGCTCAACCACTATGTGTTCGGCGGCTATCTCATCCATGCCGGCGTGCCGACCTTCATCGACGGCCGTGGCGAGCTCTATGGCCGCGACTTCATCCGGCGCTACGCCGACACGATCGGCCTGCGCGGCGGCGAGCCGCTGGAGCAGCTGCTCGAGCGCAACCGCATCGACTGGACCTTCATGCCGCCCGACCAGCCGGCCAATCGTTTGCTTGCCCGGCTGCCGGGCTGGCGCCAGGCCTATGCCGACGAGGCCGCCGTCATCTTCGTGCGGGAGCGCTGAGCGCGAATCACGAGCGAGCGGCGAGCTACCGTCGCTACTCCTTCAACACGATCCACGTGCAATGGCCGATCGCACACAGCTGGCCGGAGTCGGTGTAGAGCGCCGTGCCCGAATAGAGCTTGCGGCCCTCCGCACCAATGCGCCAGCCGACGACGGCGCAGCGTTCGCCGACTCTTGGAGCGTCGAGCACTTTGGCGGTCATGCGGCCGGTGAGGGCGGGGCGCATGTCCTCGGGATCCTGGACGGCCCAGGCACCGGGACAGTCAAGCGTGCCCCACAGGAACTCCGGCCGGATGCGGCCGTCGCCGTCGGCATGGTTGGCGTGTGGCACGTAGCAGGAGAGGGACGTGCCGTTTCCGGAGTGGCTGCCGAACACGCGCAGCCCGTCGCCGACGGCGCGGCTGCGGCCACAGACGAGGCACCACTGGAAGTCGCTGCCCTCGCCGCAGCCGCCGACCGCATCCTGGTGCATCACCGCGTTCCAATCCGACGGCGGTTTCGGCGGATCGAGATGGTCGACTTTGCCGGCACGTGCCTCGCAGATCAGCGTGTCTCCGTCGCGCATCGTCAACGCCAAGTCCTCGCGCACGAGGCGCATCTTCGTCTCGATGGGAATCGGCGCGCGCAGCGTGATCTCGACCGCGCCATCGCCACCGAAGGCCTTGGTGTAACGCTCGGCCAGCATGCCGGCGACATAGCCGCCATTGCCCGAGAGGCGCGGGCCGTTGAAGCCGGCCCGTATTATGAGAGTGTCGTCCACCGTGGCCCTCGCAGCGTGAAAACCGGGCGCCGAAGCTGCCGTGCACATGCGGAGAATGCAAGCCTGCCGGGCCGTCTCCCGGCTTGCGTTCGATGCCGCTCTCGTCGAGGCTGGAGAAGATGGGATCGGCGTTGCCGTGGGCGCTCGTGGCGCTGTGTTTTGCGCTCGGCGTGGCCAGTCGCTCGATCAGCGACACGTTCCTCGTCTTCGTGCCGGCGCTGCAGCACGCTTTCGACGCCAATCGCGGCTCGGTCACGCTGATCTACAGTTTCGCGCTGCTGGTCGGCGGCACCGCCGCACCAATCGCGGGCTGGATCCTCGACCGTTTCGGTCTGCGCGCCCTCACCGTTGTTGGCGTGGCTGCGGCGGCGGCCAGCACCGCGATCGCCTCCCAGGCCAGCCATCTCTGGCATCTCTATCTGTCGCTCGGTCTGATGATGGGGTTCGGGGCGGCGTCGCTCTCCGGGATCCTCTCGTCGTCGTTGATCGGCCGCTGGTTCCCCGCCAATCGCCTCGGCGTGCCGCTTGCCGTCACCTGGTCGGCGTCGGGCGTCGGCGCGATGGCGACCTTCCCCGCGGCGCAGTATCTCATCGAGACCGACGGATGGCGCCATGCCTATCTTGTATTCTCGGGCGTGAGCGCGGTCTTCGTTCCGCTTCTGCTCGTGCTCCCGTGGAAGACGATCGAGCGCGGCGCGCCAGGCCTCGCCAAGCTTCGCGAGACGGCTGCGCCCGGTGTCACGGTCGGCGAGGCATTGCGCGATTGGCCGTTCTGGGCGCTGACCTCGTCGTTTGCGCTGACCTCGATCGGTATCTTCGCGTTGATGCCGCAAACCCTGGTCTATCTGCTGGAGCGCGGTATGGAGGGGCCCTACGCGGCACGCGCCATGGCGGTTGCAGGCTTCCTGACGCCGCTCGGCATGATCGGCTTCTCTTGGTTGGCCGACCGCGGCGGCCGGCGGCTGGCGGCGATCCTGGCCTATGCCTGTTCGATTGCGGGGGTCGGGGCGCTGGCGATGGTGCGCGGGCCGGGTGACGATTTCTGGCTGTGGGCCTTCGTCCTGCTTTTCGGCGGCAGCATGGGCTCGCGCGGGCCGATGATCTCGACGCTCGCGACACTGCGCTATCGCGGCGCCCATTTCGGCCGCATCTACGGGCTGATCGCCATCGGCATGGGGCTGGGCGGCTTCCTCGGCGCCTGGATCGGCGGCGTGCTGCATGACCTGACCGGCGGGTATGCCGCCGTGATGGTTCTATCGGTGGTGGCGCTGGCGACCGCCGCCGCCACCCTGGGGACCGAGGCCGGGGCCCGGGAGCGTCTCAGCCGATAAGACCCGGCTCCATGACATGTCGGTGACGGTCGTTCCCGCATATTGTGTTTTGCGGAGAGTCCGGCCACTATGGCCGGCATGTTGGACCGCATCGATTTTCCGAGTAGTCCCATGCTGCGGCGGCGGGCCTAGCCGTGACGCCCGGCCTTGAGTCCTGCCACGCGCTGGTGCTCAACGCCGATTTTCGGCCCCTGTCGTATTTTCCGCTGTCCGTCTGGTCGTGGCAGGATGCCGTCAAGGCGGTGTTCCTGGATCGCGTCAGCGTCGTCTCCCAGTACGAGCGCACGATTCACAGCCCGACCTTCGAGATGCGGCTGCCGAGCGTCATCGCGCTCAAGGAATACGTGCCGGCAGCACGGCGGCCGGCCTTTACCCGCTTCAACGTGTTTCTGCGCGATCGTTTCACCTGCCAGTATTGCAACGGCGATTTCGCCACCAGCGAACTCACCTTCGACCATGTGATCCCGAAGTCGCGTGGCGGCCGCACGAGCTGGCAGAACGTCGTCACCGCCTGCAGCCCCTGCAACTTGCAGAAGGGCAACATGCTCCTCAAGGAGAGCGGTCTGGTCCTGCGCTGCGCGCCGGTCGAGCCCTCGACGCAGCTGCTGCAGGAGCACGGGCGGGCTTTCCCGCCGGGCTACTTGCATGAGAGCTGGCGCGACTTCCTCTATTGGGACAGCGAACTCGATCAGAACTGATCTTCTTCGTCGTCGCCAAGCTGCTCAAATTCGCGTCGACAGCCAGATCGCAAGCCGCGACCCGGTCTTGATCACAGCCGACAGCGCCTCGTAGGCGGGGGCCTGCTCGGCACCGGCCGCCAGTGCCGTATCGCGATGCTCGAGCTCCTCGTCGCGGAACCTCTCGACCGTCGTGCGCAAGTCCTTCTCGTCGTCGCCCAGCGCCGCGGCCTGCTCGGCGTAGTGCTCCTCGATGGTCTCCTCGACGGCGACGGTGCAGGCCATCGCCGCCTTGTCGCCCATCAGGGCCGTGGCCGCGCCCAGCGCAAAGCCCGCCACGCTCCACAGCGGCGAGAGCACGGTCGGCCGCACGCGCCGCTCGACCAGCAGCCGGTCGAACACCTTGTTGTGCTCGCGCTCCTGGGCCGCCATGTGCTGGATCCGCCGGCCGGTCTCGCTGTTGGAGCGGCCGGTCCAGCGCAGCGCCGCCAGCTGGCCCTCGTAGATGCGCACGGCGCCGAATTCGCCCGCCTGGTCGACGCGGATCGTGCGCTCCACCACCTGGCGGGCGTCGGGATCGCCGGGATTGCGGTTGTCGGCGGTCTTCATGATCTGGCCATCCGTGAGAGGGAAGAGGCGAGGCCGATCGCGAGGATGGCCGACAGGATCGCGTTCCAGCCGGCCATCGAGATGCCGAACAGCGACCACACGACCGCGTCGCAGCGCACCATCCTGGCGCCGAACAGGTACTTCTTCAGCTGTTCCGCCGACAGGCCCGTCGGCACCGTGCCGGTGCAGGATTGCGGGCCCGCCCACCAGCGATACTCGACGCCGGCATGGAAGATCCCGATTGCCGAGCTGACCGCGATGGCGGCGATGGCGAGCACCACGAAGGTCGTGGCGAGCGGGGGCCGGCGCGACGAGGCGAAGGCGGCGAGGCCCGCGACCATGGCCACCATGTGCGGCCAGCGCTGCCAGTGACACATCTCGCAGGGCGGGAAGCCCATCGCATACTGGAAGAAGAGGGCGCCGCCGATCATCACGCCGCTGCCGAGCAGCGCGATGAGGCCGAGCTGGCTGGGAAGAGGAAGGCGCTGCGTGGCAGCCATGGAGACGTCCTAGAAGAGAAAGCGAACGACGACGAAGCCCCCGATCAGGGCGAACAGGAAAATCCAGGTGAGCAGGGTGAGGCGCTTCTCGATGAAGGCCCGGATCGGCTCGCCGAACTTCCAGAGCAAGGCTGCCACGAGGAAGAAGCGCAGGCCACGCGTCAAGATGGACGCCCACACGAACGTGAAGAGGTCGAAATGCGCGGCCCCTGAAGCAATCGTCACCAGCTTGTAGGGGAT
>JBKBLH010000028.1:0-58645 GCA_046296475.1 Reyranella sp. | reverse complement strand
CGGCACCGTCGACTTCGTCACCACAACCGTGTAGCCCCGGATCGCCCCCGCGATCTCCGCCGCCGCCGCGTAAACATAGGTCAGGTCCGCGTGACCGTCCCCCCGACGCGTCGGCGTTCCCACCGCGATGAACACCGCATCGGCATCCCCCACCGCCGCCGCAAGCTCCGTGCCGAACCGCAGACGACCCGCCTCCACATTGTCCGCAACAAGCTTGTCCAGACCCGGCTCGTAGATCGGCATAACACCCTTCAACAGCCGATCGATCTTCCCCGCATCCTTGTCCACGCAGAAAACGTCGTGACCGAAGTGCGCGAAACAGGCCCCGGAAACAAGACCAACGTACCCGGAACCGATCATCGCTATACGCATTGCCAACCATCTCCCGCGCCAGGGTACGCCAAAACGGCACCGTACTATCGTTGCGGTTCCTTAACCGTCAATGACAGCGGCCCGCACGCTCGACAAACAACGCAAGAAGATGGCCAAACCGTGCGCACAGTCACTGCATTGTCTCACGACCAGTCGGCGGGCTCGTAGAGCGGCCGGATCTCGATCTCGCTCGGTCCTGGCATGGGATTGGGACAGCGCTTCACCCAGGCGACCGCCTCGTCCATGTCCCGGACCTCCCAGACCCAGAAGCCGGCGACCTGATCACGGGCCGGCAGGAACGGCCCTTCGACCACCGTCCGCCCGGCGCCGTCGAAAGCAACCCGCCTTCGCTCCGATGTCGGCTTGAGCCCGTCCGCCGCCCGCAGGATGCCGGCCTTGTCCAGTTCCTCGTTGAACCGGCCCATGGCCTCCATCATCGCCATCGCCTCGGGCGATCGCGTGAAGCCCTTCTCGCTGTCTGCGGTCGCCTTCACCAGCACCATCACGCGCATCCAAATTCCTCCCTGCTGGGGAGCCGACCCCGTCGGCCCTGCGGCGAAACGACGAACGAAGCGCTCCCGAGCCGACAGGCACTCACGACCATCCGGTCCTAGGCGAAACCGGCGGCGATCAACAATCCCTGCAGTTCCGCGTCCGGGGCCAGCGACAGCCTGTAAAGCGCGGCGTAGGGATCGCCTTGCAGGCCCAGCGCCACCGCAAAGGCCGGCTCGGTCCCGGCACCGGCGCGCCGCAATTCCAGAACCCGCTGGCGGAGCGGCTCCCCAGCCAGTTCGAGCAGCCGCCGCTCGACCGTGAAATGTCGCCAGCCCGCCTGCCGCTCGACCTCGACCGCACTGGCGAACACTTCCGCCGGCCACCGGTCGATGGCGAACGTCGCCACCAGCGGCCGGCCCTCCGAGATCCACCGCCGCAGGACCAGCCCGGGAAGCCGCTCGCGCGCCGCCCACAGGCAGTCGGCCACCTCATCGGGCTCCGGCGCGTGGCACAGGATGTCGATGTCGCTGCCCGGGAGCGAAACCCCGAGTGGGAGCGTACCTGCGACCCGCGGATCGAAGCGCGCGAGCAGCTCCAGGACGGCGCTCCGCGCCAGCGATTCCCGCCATGCAGGCATCAGCCCGGGTGGAGTCCGGGCGCCTCCTTGCCCGTCGAGGACACGTATTCCGTGTAGCCGCCGCCGTACTGGTGCACGCCCTCGGGCGTGAGTTCCAGCACCCGGTTCGAGAGCGCGGCCAGGAAGTGGCGGTCGTGGCTCACGAACAGCATCGTGCCCTCGAAGTCGGCCAGCGCCGCGACCAGCATCTCCTTGGTCGCCATGTCGAGATGGTTGGTGGGCTCGTCGAGCACCAGGAAATTGGGCGGATCGAACAGCATCTTGGCCATGACCAGCCGCGCCTTCTCGCCGCCCGACAGGACGCGGCACGGTTTCTCGACATCGTCGCCCGAGAAGCCGAAGCAGCCGGCCAGCGACTTCAGCGCGCCGGTGCCGGCTTGCGGAAACGAAGCGTCGAGCGATTCGAAGATCGTCTCGTCGCCGTCCAGCAGATCCATGGAGTGCTGGGCGAAGTAACCCATCTTGACGCTGGCGCCCAAGGTCACCGTACCGTCGTCCGGCTCGGCCGCGCCGGCCACCAGCTTGAGGAGTGTCGACTTGCCGGCGCCGTTGGCGCCCAGTACGCACCAGCGCTCCTGGCGGCGCAGCCTGAGATCGAGGCCCGAATAGATCGGCTGCGTGCCGTAGCCCTTGTGGACGTTCCTGAAGTTCACGACGTCCTCGCCCGAGCGCGGCGGCGCGCGGAACTCGAACCGCACCGACTGGCGCCGACGAGGCGGCTCGATCTTCTCGATCTTGTCGAGCTTCTTCACCCGGCTCTGCACCTGGGCGGCGTGGCTCGCGCGCGCCTTGAAGCGCTCGATGAACTTCATCTCCTTCGCGAGCATTGCCTGCTGGCGCTCGAACTGCGCCTGCCGCTGCTTCTCGGAGAGCGCCCGCTGAACCTCGTAGAAATCGAAGTTGCCCGAATAGGTGATGAGCGTGCCGCCGTCGATCTCGATGACCTTGCCGACGATGCGGTTCATGAACTCGCGGTCGTGGCTGGTCATCAGCAACGCGCCCTCGTAGTTCTTCAGGAAATCCTCGAGCCAGATCAGGCTTTCGAGATCGAGGTGGTTGGAGGGTTCGTCGAGCAGCATGCCGTCGGGCCGCATCAGCAGGATGCGGGCCAGTGCCACCCTCATCTTCCAGCCGCCGGACAGCAGCCCGACATCGCCGTCCATCCGCTCCTGGCTGAACGACAGCCCGGCCAGCACCTCGCGGGCCCGGGCCTCCAGCGCGTAACCGTCGAGTTCCTCGAAGCGACCCTGCACCTCGCCGTAGCGCTCGACCAGCGCGTCCATCTGGTCGGCCTGTTCGGGATCGGCCATCGCGGCCTCAAGCTGGGCGATCTCGACCGCCAGCGCGCTCACCGGCCCGACCCCGTCCATCACCGCGGCCACCGCGCTCATGCCCGACATCTCGCCGACGTCCTGGCTGAAATAGCCGATGGTCATGCCGGCATCGATCGTCACCTGCCCGTCATCGGGCTGTTCCTGGCCGGAAATCATGCGGAACAGCGTCGTCTTGCCGGCGCCGTTGGGCCCGACCAGCCCCGCCTTCTCCCCCTTCTGGAGGCCCATCGAGGCGTCGATGAACAAGATCTGGTGGCCGTTCTGCTTGCTGATGTTGTCGAGGCGGATCATGCAGGCGTTGCTGGCGGGAAAGCACCGGCGATGCAAGTCGGGGCGAACGGGCCTCGTTGCGGCCGATTGTCCTCTACGGCCGCTTCGCCACCCGTCGACTTTCGCCGGAAGAAGGCTTCACTTCCGCCGGTGCTTCACCATATGTGAATTATGAACGAGGACGATACGCAAGGTCGCGGGTCCGCGGATCGCGGCACCCTCCAGGACCGGCGGGCGGCCAGGCAACGCGCGCGCCAGAACCGCAAGGCGCAGAGAAAATCGCAGCGACGGGCGGAAAACGCTCCCATGCCGGCCGAGAGGAAAGAGCCGAGGCGGCCGGGTGTCCCGGCTGCCCCCGCTTCTTCCAATCCCGTCGGCCCGCTCGCGAGGCGGGTCGGCCGCATCGGCGGGAACATGGTTCTGAAGCGGATCATGAAGATGCTGCTGGGGGCCGTGCTGCGCCGCTAGGGCGTTCCACGCCTCGACCTGCGGCGCAGGTCGCCCTTGCAGCGCTCGGAGCAGGTCTTCACCTGCTCCCAGTCGCGCGCCCACTTCCTGCGCCACGCGAAGGGGCGGCCGCACGAGGCGCAGATCTTCTGCGGCAGGGTCGACTTGGTGTAGCGCTTCGCGGTCACAGGCTGGCCAGGAAGGTGGCGGCGCTGTCGGCGATGCGCTGGCGTTCTTGCGCTGGAATCTTGTCGTAGGTGCGGACCATCTGGGCCATGCGCGGATTGTTGCCGATCTTGCCGCGATGGCGGGAGATGAAGTCCCAGTAGAGCGCGTTGAACGGGCAGGCCTTCGGACCCGTGCGCTGCTTCACATCGTATTGGCAGCCGCTGCAATAGTCGGACATGCGGTTGATGTAGGCGCCGCTCGCGGCATAGGGCTTCGAGGCGAGTAGGCCGCCATCGGCGAGCTGGCTCATGCCTACCGTGTTGGGCAGCTCGACCCATTCGTAGGCGTCGGCATAGACCGTCAGATACCATTCGTGCAGCGCGTGCGGATCGATCCCGGCCAGCAGTCCGAAGCTGCCGGTGATCATCAGCCGCTGGATGTGATGGGCATAGGCATGCTCGCGCGTCTGCGTCACCGCCGCGCGCACGCACGCCATTGATGTCTCGCCCGTCCAGTAGAAGTCGGGCAGCCGGCGCGTGTGGCCGAAGTAGTTGCTGTGTTCGTAGCCCGGCATCTTGAGCCAGTAGATGCCGCGCACATATTCGCGCCAGCCGATAATCTGCCGGATGAATCCCTCGACCGCGTTCAGCGGCACCCTCCCGGCGCGCCACTCGATCTCGACACGCCGGCAGACGCGCAGCGGATCGAGCAGGCCGCAGTTGAGATAAAGCGCGATGATGGCGTGGTAGAGGAACGGCTCACCGGCCAGCATGGCGTCCTGGTAGTCGCCGAACTTCGGCAGCGCCCTGTCGACGAAAGCGTCGAACGCCGCCTCGGCTTCGGCGCGGTTGACGGCGAAGCTGAACGGCGCGAGGTCGCCGAAGTGATCGCCGAACCGCGCCTCGACCAGCGCCAGCACCTCCTGCGTCACGCCATCGGGCTCGAACACCGGCGGGCGTGGCATGAAGAGGTCTGCCTTCGCGGGCTTGCGGTTCTCGGCATCGAAGTTCCAGCGGCCGCCGGCGGGTTCGTCGCCCTCCATCAGCAGGCCGGTACGGCGGCGCATCTCGCGATAGAAGTATTCCATGCGCAGTTGCTTGCGGCCCGCCGCCCATATCGCGAAGTCGGCCGACGGACACAAGAAGCGCTCGTCGGGCAGGATGTCGACGGGCAGCGAGAACCGCTCGGCCCACGAGTTGTGCATCTCGCGGACCCGCCACTCGCCCGCCTCGGTG
Source organism: Reyranella sp. (assembly GCA_046296475.1). Lineage (GTDB taxonomy): Bacteria > Pseudomonadota > Alphaproteobacteria > Reyranellales > Reyranellaceae > Reyranella. Next base: position 53,687 of record JBKBLH010000028.1, on the reverse strand, counting down.
AGGACCATGCGCTCGGGGCGGTGGCGGGCGATCGCCTCGCCAAGCTGCGCAGTGAAGGAGCCGCGATTGTCCTCCGCATCCAGGGTCACGTACTCGACCGTCCAGCCGAGCCCGCGCAGCTCGGCCGCGAAGTGGCGCATGGCCGCGAACAGGAAGGCGATCTTCTTCTTGTGATGGCGCACGTAGCGCGCCTCGTCAGCGAGCTCCGCCATCAGCACGAGATCGCGCGCCGGATCCCCGGCGGCGAGGCTGGTGATCGCGGGCGTGAGCTGGTCGCCCAGCACGAGGATGAGGTTGCGGACGGCGACCTTCGACATGGAGCCAGATACGGTCCAAGCCGCGGCCCGGTTCAGTGCGGCGTCAGGAGCAGCCGGACGAGCGGGTTCGGAAAGCGGCGCGCCATGGTGACGGCGTAGAAGGTCTCGACGATGCCGGGCAGCAGCTCGCCTTCGACCAGCACGCCGGCCGCGATCTCGTCCTTGACCACGATCGGCGGCAGCACCGCGAGCCCGATGTCCTCGCGGGCGAGCAGGCGCATCATCGCCATGTCCTCCACTTCCGCCACGATCTGCGGCCGCACGCCGAGGCGATCGGCCAGCGCGTCGAAGCCGGTGCGCACGCTGCTGTCCACCGTCGGCAGGATGATCGGATGCTCGCGCAGCCGCTGGGCGAGGCCCGCCGCGGACCGCATGCGATCGGGCGTGCCGACCAGGCTGACCGGACGCTCGGCGAGGCGATGGGTGACCAGCGGGGTCAGCGCGTCGCCCGGCGGCGCCTGGTTGAGCAGCACGACGTCGAGATTGAGCGCCTCGAGCGCGCGCAGCAGCTCGGCCGCGCCGCCGGAGCGCAGGATCAGGTCGATGTCGGTGCGGCCCAGCACCGGGCCGAGGAACTCCATCTGGAAGTTGCGCGACAGGGTGGCCAGCGAGCCGACCCTCAGCGCCTGCCTTGCTGCGCCGGTCTGGCGCAGCGTGCCCAGAAGCTCGTCGCCGGTGGCGAAGATCGCATCGGCATGATCGAGGGCGATCTGTCCCGCCTCGGTGAGATGCAGCTGCCGCCCCCGCCGCTCGAACAGGGCGTGCCCCAGCCGCTCCTCGAGCTTGCGGATCTGCACCGAGAGCGCCGACTGCGTCAGGTTCAGCCGCTCGGCGGTGCGGGTGAGGTTCCCGTCATGGGCGACCGCCCAGAAGTAGCGCAGGTGATTGTAGTTCAGAGACTCCATATCGTTCGATATTAACGAACGAATTACATCATACAATGCATTTTATGAAACCATTGGGGACAGCCATATAGCGGGCCGCACGCTCCTCCGACCCTGGTGACTCCCTTGTCGCATGCCCTGCTGCCGCTCGCCGCGCCCCTCCTGCTGCTCCTCGCCGCCGCCCTCGCCTTCGCGCGCCCCGGCCGGCGCCCGCGCGGGGTGCCGATCCTCGCCGAGAGCGCGGCGCTGGGCGCGCTGCTGATCGCGATCCTGTCGCTCGTGCTCCTGATCCTGCACGGCGCCGGCACCAGCGCACTGATCGGATTCGCCGGAATCGGCCTGTCGGTCCGGCTCGACGCGGTCAGCGCCACCATGCTGCTGCTGGTCGCCTTCGTCGGCTGGATCGTCCTGCGCTACACCCGCACCTATCTCGATGGCGAGGCGCGGCAGGGCTACTTCACCGGCTGGCTCTGCACCGCCCTCGCCGCCGTCCTGCTGCTCGTCCAGGCCGGCAATCTCGTGCAGCTGGTCGGCGCCTGGATCGCGACCGCGGCGGCGCTGCACAAGCTGCTGCTGTTCTATCCCGAGCGCGCGGCGGCGCAGCGGGCGGCGCGCAAGAAGGCCCTGTTCTCGACCGTCGGCGCCGGTGCGCTGATCATGGCGGCGATCCTCGTCTGGGCGAGCTTCGGCACCAGCGACATCGCCGCGATCAACGCAGCTTCCCGCAGCGGCGACGTCGCCTGGCCCGCCCTCGTCGCGGCCGCCCTGCTGGCGCTGGCCGCGGTGCTGAAGTCGGCGCAGTTCCCGACCCACGGCTGGCTGACCGAAGTCATGGAGGCGCCGACGCCGGTCTCCGCCCTGCTGCATGCCGGCGTGATCAATGCCGGCGGCTTCCTGCTCATACGGTTCGCCGACGTAATGCTCGCGGCCCCCGGCGTCCTCGCGGCCCTGGCGATCGTCGGCGGCTTCACGGCGCTGTTCGGCGCGCTGGTCATGCTGACCCAGCCGGCGGTCAAGACCTCGCTCGCCTGGTCGACGGTGGCGCAGATGGGCTTCATGGTCCTGCAGTGCGGGCTCGCGCTGTTCCCGCTGGCCTTGCTGCACATCGTCGCCCACTCGCTCTACAAGGCGCACGCCTTCCTGGCCTCGGGCGGCGCGGTCGAACAGGTGGCGTCGATCCGGCGGCCCGGACCGGTCGCGGTGCCCGACGGGCCGGCCGTCGGCCGCGCCTTCCTGATCGCGCTGGCGATCTATGCCGCCATCGGCACCGCTTTCAGCCTCGCCTTCGGCTTCGACCACAAGTCGCCGCAGGCGCTGGCGCTGGGCACCATCCTGATCTTCGGCGTCGCCTACCTGCTCGCCCAGGGGCTGGCCGATGCCGCGCCGCGCGAGCTGACCCGGCGGACGGCGCTCTACGCCAGCGCCGCCGCGATCGGCTACTTCGCGCTCCATTCCGCCGCCGAATGGCTGACCGCCGGTGTGCTGCCGGCAACGCCGGTGCCCGGCCGCCTCGAATGGACCCTGATGGCGCTCGCGGTGCTGACCTTCGGGCTGGTGGCGGTTGCCCAGGCGCTGTTCCCGCTCTGGGCGACCCACCCCGCCGCGACGGGGCTGCGCGTCCACCTCTCCAACGGCCTCTACGTCAACGCCACGATCGACCGGCTGCTGGGCGGCTGGTCGGCCTCGAAGCCATCGTGAACTCCCGACCGCAAGGACAACTCCAATGACCACGACCACGATCCTGCAGGCCGCCGACCGGGCGGCGCGGTCCATCCCGCCGCTCTGGCCGCTGGCCTCGAGCGTCGCCGTGAACCCCTTCCTCGGCCAGACCGGCGAGCCGCTCGCCGCCGCGTCCGCGCGGCTGCGGCGCACCGCCGGCATCGCGCTCACCATGCCGCGCAGCTGGTACGCCGCGCGGCTGCGCTCGGGCGAGATCGCCGACGAAGATCTGCAGGCCGCGCTGGACGCCGCGCCCCAAGACTCACGGCCGAAGACGCTCGCGGCGCTCCGGCAGGCGGCCGAGGCCGAGCGGCCGGCGCCGCAGGCGATCCCGACCGTCGCCGAGCTGGCGCGCGACCTCTCCGCGATCGACTGGCCGCGGCTCGTCGAGGAGCGGATCAGCCACTTCGCCGCCGCCCATTTCGATCAGGGCCAGGCGCTGTGGATCGGCGGCCCGCCGCGCGGCGCCTGGGCGGCGTGGCGGGCGGTCGCCATGCACGACCTGACGCCGGAGATCGTCGGCCTCGAAGGCTTCGCCCAGAGCGTGGCCGATGCCCCGGCCGACGCCGAAGCCGCGCTGGCCGAGAGCGTCGCCCGCCTCGGCCTGACGGACGCGGCGCTGGAGAGCTGCTTCCACCGGCTGCTGACGACCCTGGGCGGCTGGGCCCAGGTCGCCCGTTACCGGCTCTGGCAGGCCGAGCTGGCCGGCGGCACCGACGGCGCCGTGACCGACCTGCTCGCCATCCGCATCGCCTGGGAAGCCGCCCTGCTGCGCCAGTACGGCGCAGCGCTGGAGCCGCAGTGGCAGGCCGCCATGGCCGCCCACGCCGAACCCGCTACGGCTACCGCGGACGATCTCGTCGACACGATCCTGCAGGAGGCGGCCGAGCGCGCCGCCCAGCGGCGGCTGCACGCCCTGCTCGCCGCAAGGCCCACGGCGAATACCGCCCCCGAGCGCCCTGCGCTGCAGATGGCCTTCTGCATCGACGTGCGGTCGGAAGTGTTCCGGCGGGCGCTGGAGAGCGTCGGTCCGGGCATCCGCACCCTAGGCTTCGCCGGCTTCTTCGGCCTGCGGCTCGGCCACCGGCGCTTCGCCTCGGACGTGGTCGAGGACCGGCTGCCGGTGCTGCTGACCCCGACCCTGCTCACCTGCTCGGGCACCTCCACGCCCGCGACGGAAAGCGCCGACCTGGCGGCGCGCATCGCGGCGCGGGCGCAGCGCGCCTGGGGCCGCTTCAAGCTGGCGGCGATCTCGTCCTTCGCCTTCGTCGAGGCGGCGGGGCCGCTCTATGTCGGGAAGCTGCTGGCCGACGGCCTCGCCCTGAAGCGGCATCCCGCGCCAAACGACCCGGCGCCGCGGCTGGCCGAGGGAATCGACGACGCCACGAAGCTCGCGATGGCCGCGAGCGTGCTCAAGGCGATGTCGCTCACCGACGGCTTCGCGCGGCTGGTCCTGCTCGCCGGACACGGCGCGAACACGGTCAACAACCCGCATGCCAGCGCACTGCATTGCGGCGCCTGCGGCGGCTACTCGGGCGAGGTCAACGCCCGGCTGCTCGCCTCGCTGCTGAACGACGCCCAGGTCCGCAAGGGCCTCGCCGCCCAGGGCATCGCCATCCCCGACGACACGCTGTTCCTCGGCGCGCTGCACGACACCACCACCGACGCGGTGACGATCTACGCCGACGACCATCCCGCCGCCGCCCATGCCGACGACTTGGGCCAGGCACGGCGCTGGCTGAAATCCGCCGGCATGCTGGCGCGTGCCGAGCGGGCGCTGCGCCTGCCCCGCGCCACGCACGGCAGGGACATTCCGCGGCGGGCCCGCGACTGGGCCGAGCTGCGCCCCGAGTGGGGACTGGCCGGCTGCCAGGCCTTCATCGCCGCGCCGCGCGCGCGCACCACGGGCCACGATCTCGCCGGCCGCGCCTTCCTGCACGACTATGACTGGCGGCAGGACGAGGGCTTCGGCGTGCTGGAGCTGATCCTGACCGCGCCGGTCGTGGTCGCGAGCTGGATCAGCCTGCAGTATTACGGCTCGAGCGTCGCGCCGCAGGCCTTCGGCGCCGGCAACAAGCTGCTGCACAACGTCACCGGCGGGATCGGCGTGGTCGAGGGCAATGGCGGCCTCCTGCGGACCGGCCTGCCCTGGCAGTCGGTGCATGACGGCGAGGCGCTGACCCACGAGCCGCTGCGGCTCTCGGTGCTGGTCGAGGCGCCGCGCGAGGCGATCGCCGACATCCTGGAGCGGCACCCCGAGGTGCGTGCCCTCTTCGACAATCACTGGCTGCACCTGTTCGCGCTCGACGACCGGGGCCGCATGGCCTGGCGCTATGCCGGCGACCTCGGCTGGGAACCTGCGACCGCCGACTCCGCCGCCGCTCCCACCGCTCAACCGACGATGCAACGCGAACCGGAACCGGTGCCCGCATGACCGACCTGCCCCGCCATCTCGCCGCGCTCGAAGCGGAGGCGATCCACATCCTGCGCGACGGCGTCGCCGAGGCGCGCAATCCCGTGCTGCTTTTCTCCGGCGGCAAGGACTCGACGGTGCTCGCCCATCTGGTGCTGCGCGCCTTCTATCCGGCCCGGCCGCCGATCCCCCTGCTTCACGTCGATTCGACCTGGGAGTTCGCGGACGTGCTCGCCTTCCGCGACGCCTTCGCGGCCCGGCACGAATTCCGCCTGATCGTCCACGCCAACGAGCAGGGCCGCGCCGACGGCATCAACCCGTTCGACCACGGCGACGCCTACACGACCGTGATGCGCACCGAGCCGCTGAAGCAGGCGCTGACGGAAGGCGGCTTCGACGTGATCTTCGGCGGCGCCCGGCGCGACGAGGAGGCGAGCCGCGCCAAGGAGCGCATCGTCTCGGTGCGCAGCGCCAGCCATGGCTGGGAGCCGCGCAACCAGCGCCCCGAACCGTGGCGCGCCTTCAACTGGCGGCTCGCGCCCGGCCAGACGATCCGCGCCTTCCCGCTCTCCAACTGGACCGAGCAGGATCTGTGGCTCTACATCCTGGCCCGCCGCATCGAGCTGGCGCCGCTCTATCACGCCGCCGAGCGCCCCGTCGTGATGCGCGACGGGCTGCGCATCGTGGTCGACGACCCGGCACGCATGCGCTGGCGGCCGAGCGAAGAAGCCAGCCGCGAGACCGTCCGCTTCCGCACCCTGGGCTGCTGGCCGGTGACCGCCGCCGAACCCTCGCAGGCCGTCACCCTCACCGATGTCGTGGCCGAGACCCTCACCGCCCGATCTTCCGAGCGCCGCGGCCGCATCGGCGACGCCGGCTCGCTCGAGAACCAGAAGCGCCAGGGCTATTTCTGACGGAGGAGCAAGTGCCGCCACCCGACGACGCGCTGAAGACCAACGACCAACGCATCGCCTGGATCCTCGCCCATCCCGGCACCAGCGCCTGGCTGAAGGACGCGCTCCGCGCCGCGCGGCAACGCGATCCGGTCGAGGTGCTGAACGAGCTGGGGATCCTGACCCTGCTGCTGCGGGCGGATTGCGAGGAGAGGATGCGGTTGTCTCGTTCGGAGGCGGAGACCGACACGGACGGCCGGAGGAAGGATTCAGCGGGCGCCGCGTAGCGTTGCCGTGGAATCGTTCCGACATGGGTTGAACGGAACGGATTAATTGCTTCCGCGTTCACATGCAGGGCTGTCCGGGGAAATGGCGCGCGATGTGAGTTGAGCAAAAATTGTCATCCCGAGCCTAGCGAGGGATCCTTGTTCGGTAGCAGTTAAGGATCCCTCGCTGCGCTCGGGATGACACTTTTGTTGGATGTTCCGCAGTACGTTGATCCCAATAACAGGTGTCATCGCGGGCGGGGTAATCCCCGCCCTGAAGCGCAGCGAAGGATCCCTAGTTCTTATGCGACAGCCGTGCATTGAATGGGGAGGAAGGCGATTCTTCTTCGTCCGCAAAGACCCTCAAGAGGAAGGCGCGTCATCGCCCTGCCTTGACCACGCCTTCGACATCTCCCACCTGACACGTTATCCCGGCAGCCCGCCGAGCCCATGAGCGAACGAGGAAATCCCGAAGTGGCAGCGACCGGCCCCCTGGGCTTCTCTCCCCGGTCGCTTCGGCGTCCCCGGTCGCTTCGGCGTCCCCGGTCGCTGCGGCGTGCGGTGCGGCCATGAGCGGCGGTCTCGTGGCGCTGCTCGACGACATCGCGTCCCTGGCGAAGCTCGCCGCCGCCTCGATCGACGACATTGCCGGACAGTCGGCAAAGGCCGGCGTCAAGGCGGCCGGCGTGGTCATCGACGACACAGCCGTCACCCCACGTTACGTCACCGAGTTCAGCCCGGCGCGCGAATTGCCGATCATCGGCCGGATCGCGCTCGGCTCGCTGCGCAACAAGCTCCTGATCCTCCTCCCCGCGGCGCTGGCATTGAGCCTCCTGCTGCCCGGGGCGATCACGCCGCTTCTGATGATCGGCGGGGCGTACCTCTGCTACGAAGGCGCGGAGAAGCTCTACGAAGTCGTTTTCCCGCACGAGGCGCAGGCTCACGAGGCGACGATCGAGCCGGTCGCCCTCGATGCGCGGACCGTCGAGGATCAGAAGATCGCGAGCGCCATCAAGACCGACTTCATCCTCTCGGCCGAGATCATGGCGATCACGCTGGCCGCCCTGCCGGCGGACGGCTGGCTGAAACAGGCGATCATCCTCGCCGTCGTGGCCGTCGGCATCACCGCGGCGGTCTACGGCGCCGTGGCGCTGATCGTCAAAGCCGACGACTTCGGCCTGGCGCTGGCCCGGCTCTCGCCGGCATCGGCGCTTGCCGCGCCGTTGCGCGTCGCGGGCCGCGCGATCGTGCGGGCCATGCCGCATCTCCTGAAGGCGCTCTCGGCGATCGGCACGGCGGCGATGATCTGGGTCGGCGGCGGCATCATCCTGCACGGCTTCGACGCCTATGGTCTCAGCGGACCGACGCACATGCTGCACGACGCCGGCGCCGCCGCCGCGCGCGCCGTTCCCGTGGCCAAGCCGGTCGTAGCCTGGGCGGTGGAAGCCGCCGGCTTCGGCGTGGCCGGACTTGTGATCGGGCTGCTGGCGATCCCATTGACCAGCCGCGTGCTGTCGCCGCTCTGGCGCCGGGTCAAATCGCTGGGCCGCCGGGTCCGGTCGCGAGGCCGGGCCTGAAGGCGGGGAGCGAAATCGTCCCCAATTCGAGCGGAGGGCATGGCTTCGCTGACTGCGGCCGGCGAACTTCACGCTAAGGAACTGTCCGAGCGATGCTAGGCCAGATGCCGGGCATATAATGCAGATCATCCACAGCGGCCGGCCTCATCGCCGGCCGTTTTTTCATTGCGACCTCCGCTTCCCTCAGCTGCGTGTCAGAAACTTCTCCTCGTCCAAGATAAGCGCACTGCAGTCGCAATCGAGCAGATCGTCGTCAGAAATCGTCTGCCCCGTAAGTGTGTAGATTTGGCGTGCTACCTCTCGCTGGTTGCTCACTGACACATTCTTCACCGTGCCACGAATTTCTTGGATATTGGTGCGGTTCGGGCGAAGCAGATCCATGTTTTGGTTTCCAAAGCCGAAGCCTAGGAAAACCACCCGCACGGCATGTTCCATCATGGCCTTGGCGTCATCTGCCTTTGCGTTTTGACTTTCGGTGAATGTCAGCAAGCGCCGTGACATGGCGTAGATCCCGTCAGCCGCCTCATAGGATTCCGGGAAGAACTTGTGCCCGAAGGGCACACACCCACTGGAGTCGCCAAGCGGGCCCAGACTGCCGTAAGGGTGCACGATTTTTAGTCGATCCCGCACAATCGAAGCGGCGTCGGGCAAACGGATGCTGAAATGGCTAGCCAGGGCGTTAGTAAGGTAATGCTCAATGCAGCGGTCATAATTGAAGACTACAAAGGAGACGTTGTCGAAGATCGTCTCCATCTCTGACTTTCGAACACCGGGCGCCAACACGTTCTGGAAAAGACGAGCAAGCCAAGTACTCTCAGACTGTGAGAGATCGATCGATTCGCCTGGATGGCGGGGCAACAAAGCGGTGCATTTGCTCTCTGCCGTTAGCAGACAAGCAGCGATTGCCATTTTGCCAAGTAGCTCGAAATCTGGCTGGTCCGCTCGGCTGTACAGAAAGTAGTCGATTGATACCTGCGTCTTTAGCGCCGCCCTCATCGCATGAGCTTGCTCAAATAGCGCTTTGGAAACGATCTGGCTGTCGTTCCTGTGGCCGAGCAAGGATATGGCGCAGCGCATCAGCTCTGTTGGCGCCTTAGGACTATTGAAGTTCAGAGCATCATCGATTTGCTTGGTGAGCGTCACGCCCAATGGAAAGCCATAATCGAAGCTGGCTCCGGCCCCGACAACAAACGTCGTTGGATACGAGATCAAATTCCGCCCCCGAGCAACATCGGCAAGGTAACCGACGGCGCGCGCAGTCGAAACCAAATTGCGCGCATCAGCCGGACGCGCTTGCCGAGCAGGTCGTGGTGGCTCCCCACGCCGCGCACCCCGCTCGACGAGACCTGGATGCCGCCCAGCGCCAGTTCGCCGGCGACCCGCAGGGCGCCGTGACAGGGGTGGGCCTGCAATGGTCGAGGATCGCCTTCTCGACGTCCTCGCCGACCCGGCTGGGGTGTGGGTTGCGCGGGCCGGCGATCCTGTCGAACAGCCCGCCGGCGCAGTAGGTCTGGAAGTTACGGCGGATCTCGTAGAACTGCTGGCGGCTCTAGCCGACGATTCGGCAGGCTTTGCTAACGTTGCCGGGTTGGCTGGCAAGCTCGAGCAAGGTGAGCTTGCGCCGTGCTACCCTCTTCTCCGTGGTCATGTCTTTCTCCGCTCGAGGTTGGATGTGCTTCACTACATCATCCTACCCCCGGCCGGGAGCGGCGTGGCCACACCGGGCGTCGCTGCGCTCGGGGCCTCCGGCCCCTCCCTTCGCGACACCCGGTGTGGCGCAATCTGTCAGGTCAATACCGTTTCAGTTCAGTCAGTCCCACTCAGCAGCCCACGGCGGCTTTCTCGCGATATCGTACGCTGCCAAACTCTCCGTGCGGCGCTCGAGGCGCAATTAAGAAAACGTCACCGTGCAATTTGTACAGGAGACTTCAAAGTCGGATCAGTCCTTATCGACAACATGATCTGCCTTGTCTTCAGCATACTCATTCTCCGCGAAGCCGCAGCTTTCCATACTCACTCCCACTCGATCGTCCCGGTGGCTTGCTGGTGATGTCGGAGGTCACCCGGTTCACGCCGCTGCATTCTTTGATGATGCGGTTGGCGACACGACCAAGGAAGGTGTGGTCGAAGAGGGAGCGGTTGGCGGTCATGCCGTTCAGAACTTAAACTGCAGACCAGCAACGAAGAGGTTGTAAGACTGCCGCCCCAAACTCACCGTCCACGAATCCGTCGGCAAGTGCGGCGGCAGCGTTTCGCCGAACGTGTAGCGCGTGGGATTGAGGGTGAGGTGCCTGTATTCGGCGAACAGGAGCAGGTTCCGGGCTACCTCCCCTTTCAGGCCGGCCTTGAACTGCATCGCGAAGGCCGTCGCCGACGCATCGGGCCACGAGTCGAAATGATTGATGCCGGGCTCGCTGGGGTTGGTGGAATTGGCCCCCTGGATGGACAGGCGCGCCACGCCCGCGCCCACGCCGAGATAGGGAAAGATCCTGCTGGACCAGGGCGTCTGGACGGTGAGGACCGCGTTCGCGAGCACCACGCCGATGGTCATGGGGAGGGTGACGTACTGCGTTCCCAGGACGCTGGGGTTGATGGGCATGTCGCCGACCGGCGATTGCTGCCCGACATAGATCCCCTCCCGCTCGGCGGCGGGCTTCAGGAACCATTCGGATAGCCCGAAGCGCTGGAGCTTCCCTTCGTCGCCCGCCGGGCCGCTTGGACGCGGGACGACCTCAGTTCTTCGGGATCATGAACTTGAACACCTCGGCCGGCTTGAAATTGGCCGTCTGGTCGCCGGCGAGGTCGGGGTTGCCGGCGAGTTGCAGCTTGCGGGCGCCGCTGCCTTCGCTGAAGTCGAGCTTCTTCATGTCGGCCCAGACGATGCCGGGGCTCTTGGTGTCCTGGTAGAAATAGACCCGGTTCTTCTGGTCGGCGACGGTCAGCCACAGCGTGTCGGCGATGTTGGGCTGGCCCGGGATTTTGATGCCGATCGGCACGCTGACGTTGCGCATGACGCTGAAGACCGCGGCGACGGCGGTGCGCGGGTCGGCCGACTGTTTGGCCTCGTTGATGTAGTAGGACGCCCGGACGAAGCGGTCGGCGGCGCGGTTGGTGCCGGGCAGGAAGGTGCTGCCGCCGATGCCCTTCCAGTAGGCGTCGAGCGCCAGCTGCTGGTCGAAGGTCGGCGAGTTGGTCATCACCTGGTATTGCCGGCCGTGATGGATCACGAGCCTACCGTCCAGGTACTCGAAGATGGCGGAATCGCCCGAGGCGTCGGAGATCGACAGGTGCACCGTGCCCGGCTCGCCGGTCGGCGCCGTGATCGCCACCATGCGGAAACTCTCCTTGCGGAGGTCGGCCACCGCCTCGGCGACGGTCGCATAGTTGTCGAGCACGTATTGCACCCAGGCCGAGTTGGCGAGGGTCGGGCGGCCGTCGGCGGCGCTGGCCGCGGGGTACTTCGATTCCGGCAGGTAGAGCAGGTTGGCGACCAGTCCCCGCTCGTTCATGCCGTCGGCGCTGGCGCCCTCGTAGAGGGTGGTGACCAGGCTGCCATACCTGCTCTTCCACACGATCGGCCTGTCGGTGTTGCTGTTGCGCGTCAGGCCGCGCGGGTAGAGCCAGATGTTGCTGCCGAGGTCGGCCTCGAACCAGTCCATCGTGCGGCCGGTCACGGTCTGGCCTTCCAGCCCGAAATAGACCGCCCGGCTGCAGGCTTCGCCGGCCGCCGGGGCCAGCAGGGCGGAGGCAAGGAGGGTGGAGGCAAGGAGGGAGGCACGGGCGGCGTGGGTCTTCATTTCGGGCACTTTCCGCGGTCGGGGTCGAGACCGGATGATCATCGCGGAGAAATCTGCACTGGCAGAGTAAAATTGTCGCGAGGGGCCTGTTGGGGGCGGACAACCGAAACAAACGCAATAATCGAAACAACTGATTCCGAAAGGCCCCCTCCCGGAATTGGCGCGAACGATTCTCATCCCTCTTGAATGGCGATATCAACGGCCCTACTTTGATATCACCCTTCTTCCCCTCAGGCCTGCGGGACACGTTCCATGGCTGCCGTCACCATCCGCAATCTCTCCGAGGAGACCCATCGCGCCCTGAAGATCCGGGCGGCGCAGCACAATCGCAGTACGGAGGCGGAGATCCGGGCGATCCTGGAGGCGGCCGTGCGGCCGGAGGGGCGGCTGCGGCTGGGCACGGCGCTGGCGGAGATGAGCCGGCAGATCGGGGTCACCAACGCCGACGTCGACGCGCTCGGGGAAGCTCTCGGCGAGGCTCGCGACGGCACGCCGGCCGAACCGCTGCGGCTGCGATGATCCTGCTCGACACGAACGTCATCTCTGAGGCGATGAAGCCGGCCCCGGATGCCGCGGTCCGTGACTGGCTCGACGAGCAGGCCGCGGAGACGCTGCATCTCTCCAGCGTGACCATCGCCGAGTTGACCTTCGGCATCGGCGCCCTGCCCGAGGGTCGCCGCAAGGATGGGCTCGCGGCGGCGCTGGAGGGCGTGATGGCGATGTTCGGCGAAAGGATCCTGCCGTTCGATACAAGGTCGGCCCGGCGCTATGGCGATCTCGCCGTTCGGGCGCGTGCTGCAGGGCGGGGATTTCGGACGCCCGACGGCTATATCGCGGCGATCGCCGCGGCGCACGATTTCGCGGTGGCGTCGCGGGACGCAGCTGCGTTCGAGGCGGCGGGTCTGGCGGTGATCGATCCTTGGGACGCCAGGTAAAAAAGCAGCGTAGCCTACATCACGCGGGAGCAGATCCCTCGCAAAGGCTCGGGATGACCGCCGAGGGCGGTCACTCCCACTCGATTGTTCAGATAGCCTATAAGCCTTTGATAACTATAGGATAGACCTGTGTGTGCGCCGCATCGTCGATGCGCGTAACGAGATTCGAGACGGCGTCGCCCTTCTGATAGCCCAGGTCAACGGCCGTGAACCCGCAAATCGGCATGTAGGCGACGTCGCCGGCTTCCGATCCTGCGTGAATGAACTGCTGCATCGGTGCCTTAGTCTTGTTCGACTTGAAGCGAGCCTTCTTTCGTATCCATTCGGCGCACTCGCGCGCGACTGCGCGCTGCGTGAGCTTGTTGCGAAGCTGAATCTCGAACTCGGTGCCGTAGAGCCCCCGCTCTCGCGTCGTCTTTGGGATGAAGAACTCTCGCCGCTCCTTGCGGAGGCGGTCAGTCACATCCGTCGCGACGAAGGTCGGGGCTGTGAAAATGAACTGCAGGCTCTCGACCTTCGAAAACTCCGCCTTCAGGGCCTCGAACGCATAGATCGAGAAGCAGGACGCTGCGATTTTGATCCGAGCGCCACGCCCCAACGTCGCCTTTAGGTCATCGCCGAGAAGCAGTGAGGTGTTGTCGATTATCTTCATCGGCTTTTCCTCACGCCCACAGACACGATAGTGGCGCGGCCGCCAGGCGGTCTCCGAACGGCACGACATCCGTGCTGTCGTAGAGGACGACGCCAAACGCGAAGCGGTCCCCACAAGCCTCGGCCAATGCGCGCAGGCCCGAAAAGTCGCTGGCCTTGACCGTTGCGCTCGCCTTCACCTCGATGGCGGCAATCATGCCGTCATCGCGCTCGAGCACGATGTCGACCTCGCGCATGTCCCGATCGCGGAAATGATGTGGCGTCAGACGCAGGTCTGAGGCCGTCATCAGCTTCAGCACTTCGGAGAACACGAAGCTCTCGAGCAGCGCGCCAAATGCCCCCCGATCCGCCTTGATCCGATCGAAAGTCAGCCCGCGCGCGGCAGCCAGCAGGCCGGAATCAAGGAAATGCAGCTTGGGCGTCTTAACGATGCGCTTGAGCGCATTGGTGAACCATGGCTGCAGGGTCGCGATCAGGAACACCTGTTCGAGCAGACCGACATAGCGCTGACCGGTCCTGTGGTTGACGTTGATGCCGCTCGCAAGCTGGGAATAGTTGACGAGCTGCCCGGAATGTTCGGCGAGAAGACGCACGAACTTGGGGAGTTCGGTGAGCTTCTCAACTTCAGCGATATCGCGCAGATCACGGGTCAGGATCGAGGTGAGATACGCACGCGCCCAGTCTTGTCGCCGGCGTTCGCTGTCGCGGCTAATCGCCTCAGGAAAGCCGCCGCGCAACGCAAGCTGGACCAACTCGTCGCCGACAATGGCGGCGCTTTGACTCTCCAAATTCCCCTCGAACAGGCGTTCCAGAAAGGTCGGTGCTCGGCTTTCGATTTCCGCCCGAGCCAAGGGCAGCATCCGAATGGTTTCCATCCGGCCAGCGAGGCTGTCAGCGACGCGCGGCAAGGTCAGCACATTGGCCGCGCCGGTCAGCAGGAAACGGCCCGGGCGATAATCTTCGTCGACCGTCTTCTTGATCGCCAGCAACAGATTGGGCGCGCGCTGGATCTCGTCGATGATGGCGCGATCCAGACCTCGGATGAACCCGGCCGGGTCGGACTGGGCGGCCTCAAGGACGGTCTGGTCGTCGAGTGTGCTGTAGGTCCAGCCGGTTTCTCCCATCTTTCGCACCAGCGTCGTCTTGCCGGCCCGGCGCGGTCCGACGATGAGGACGACCGGCGTGTCTGCAAGCGCCTCCTCCGCCCTCCGCTCAACGAATCGCTGGAACATGACATCTCCGACTACCGGCTGATTGGCATCATCAGCCTCGGCAGATTTGTAGTCAATGGTCCGCTGATTGGTATCGTGAGCATTCCCAGGATCTGAGGGGAAAGCCTTCCCCTGCGGCTGAACTTTGTCTCTGCCGACCCTTGTCTAGCGGGGAGCCCCCCCAACGCCCCCCGAGAGTGAGAGTGCAGGCCGGGTGTGCCGTGACGGGTTGAAGGCTGGGAGAGAGGCTTCCGGCGCCCGTCGCGGAGACCCGTGATGTCGAAACGTGATCCACGCGGCCGGCCGAGCGCCGACCGGACGAGCCTGTATGACGAAATCACCGGCAAGATCCTGGCCGAACTGGAGGCCGGACGGTTGCCCTGGGTCCAGCCCTGGGGGACGGCCGCGGCCAAGGCGCCACTCGCCATGCCGACCAACGCTGCGACCGGGCGCGGCTACTCGGGGGTCAATGTGCTGATCCTCTGGGGCGCGGTGATCTCGCTTGGCTTCCCGAGCCAAGGCTGGCTGACCTTCCGCCAGGCCCTGTCGCTCGGCGGCAATGTCCGGAAGGGCGAGCGCGGCACCACCGTCGTCTATGCCGACCGCTTCGTGCCGGACGATGAACGCCGTCGTGCGCGAGAGACCGGTGAGGAGGCACAGGCGATCCCGTTCCTGAAGCGCTTCACGGTCTTCAACGTCGCTCAGTGTGACGGCCTGCCTGAGGACCTCGTGGCCGCCGTGCCGGCGCCCGAACCCGGGCTGATCGAGCCCACGGTCGACGCGCTGATCCGGGCGAGCGGGATCGACTTTCGCATCGGCGGCGACCGGGCTTACTACGCGCCGGCACCTGACTATGTGATGGTGCCGCCGCCCCAGGCCTTCTTCGAGCCCATCAACTGGCATCGCACAGCGCTGCATGAATGCGCCCATGCCAGCGGCGCGGCCCATCGGCTGGGACGCGATCTCACAGGATCGTTCGGCTCCAAGAAATACGCGTTCGAGGAACTGGTCGCCGAAATCGCCTCGGCCTTCTGCTGCGCCGCCCTCGGCATCGCCCCGACCGTCCGCCACGCCGACTACATCGGATCCTGGGCCGAGGTCATGCGCGAGGACAATCGCGCCATCGTCCGTGCAGCCAGTCAGGCAAGCAAGGCAGCGGACTGGCTGCTGGCCTTCGCCCCAAACGCCGGAGAACCGGGTCAGGCAATTGCCACCACCCCCGAGACCGCACGCCAGGCGGCCTGACCCGCTCGCATACGCTCCAAGCATCGGCGCAGTCCCGTCTTACCGGCTCTACGGCGTTCCGGCTTTCCGGAAACAATCAGAGGAAGAGGGCTGCGCCGATTTTCGTGACGGGTTGGAGGTCGGGAGAGAGGCTCCCGGCCGCCCGTCGCGGAGACCTGTCATGGCCACTGCCATTCAGAAGATCATCCTGTCGCCGTCTCGCGACATCCCCTTCAACAAGCTCACGCTGTCGCAGGCGAATGTCAGGCGCATCAAAGCCGGCATTTCGATCGAGGAACTGGCCGAGGACATCGCACGCCGCGGTCTCCTGCAGAGCCTCAACGTCCGGCCCATCCTCGATGCCGACGGCGCCGAGACCGGCCTGTACGAAATCCCGGCCGGCGGGCGTCGCTACCGGGCGCTCGAGCGTTTGGTAAAGCAGAAGCGCCTCGCAAAGACAGCCGCGGTGCCGTGCGTGGTGCGCGATCCCGCGACGCCGATCTTGGCCGAAGACGACTCCCTCGCAGAGAACCTTCAGCGTGCCCCGCTCCACCCGCTAGATCAGTTCCGGGCGTTCTAGGCGCTGCGCGACAAGGGCCAGTCCGAGGAAGACATCGCCGCGGCCTTCTTCACCTCCGCTCATGTGGTGAAGCAGCGTCTGCGCCTTGCGGGCGTCTCGCCGAAGCTTCTCGACATCTATGCCGAGGACGGCATGACGCTGGAGCAGCTGATGGCCTTCACGGTCAGCGCAGACCATGCAAGGCAGGAACAGGTCTGGGAGACGATCGCAGGCTCCTGGTCCAAGGAGCCCTATCAGATCCGCCGCATGCTGACCGAGAAGACGGTGCGCGCGTCGGACCGTCGCGCCATGTTCGTCGGGCTCGATGCCTATGAAGCGGCTGGCGGCACGGTCCTGCGCGATCTCTTCCAACAGGACGATGGCGGCTGGCTCGCCGATGTCGCCCTGCTCGATACCCTGGTTGCCGCCAAGCTGAAGACAGAGGCTGAGGCCATCGCGGCCGAAGGTTGGAAGTGGATCGAGGTCGCTGCCGACTTCCCCTACGGTCACACCCACGGTCTGCGCCAGATCGACGGTGTCGCCGCCGAACGATCGGCTGACGAGCAGGCGACGATCGACGCGCTCAACGCTGAATATCAGCGGCTCGAAGCCGAGTATGAAGGTGCGGACGAATTGCCAGACGAGGTCGATGCGCGGCTCGGCGAGATCGAGGCCCTGCTGGATGGGCTCGACACCCGGCCGGTGATCTTTGATCCCTGCGATATCACGCGTGCTGGCGTCTTCGTGAGCATCGGCGCGGACGGCAGGCTCGTGGTCGACCGCGGCTATGTTCGCCCGGACGACGAGGCGCCCCTCGTCCTGCCCGATGACGAGACCGGTGGCGCTACGGCGGCCACCAGCGCACATGCCGGCGAACCCGGACCGAGCGGCACGTCCCGCACCGTCATCACGGTCGGCGGGCAGCCGATCGAAAGCGAGGACGACGAGGACGACGTGATCAAGCCGTTGCCCGAGCGCCTGGTGATCGAACTGACCGCCCATCGCACGCTCGCGCTGCGCGACGCCGTGGCGAGCAACCCACAGATCGCGCTGACGGCGCTGCTGCACAAGCTCGTCATCGACACGTTGCAGCGCACCAGCACTGGCGGCGGATGCCTCGAAGCGTCCGTGCGACACGTCTTCTTCCCCGCGCAGGCCGCCGACCTCAAGGACAGCCCCTCCGCACGCGCGATCACGGAGCGTCAGGACGCTTGGAAGGCCGATCTTCCGCAGGACGATCAGGCGCTCTGGGACTGGCTGTCGGCACTCGACGATGCGAGCCGACTCGCGCTGCTCGCTCATTGCGTAAGCTTCGGCGTCAACGCGCTTTACGAGAGGCCGAACCCCTATGGCGGGAACGGAGTGTCCCAGCACGGGCTCGAACGCCGTCTCACCCAGGCCGACAGGCTCGCGCGGGCGACTGGTCTCGACATGGTGGCGGCCGGATGGCGTCCTTCGGTCGACAATTATCTCGGCCGGGTGCCGAAGCGTCGCATTGTCGAGGCCGTGCGTGAGGGCGCGGGAGACCGGGCCGCGCAGCTCATCGAGCATCTGAAGAAAGCTGAAATGGCCAAGGAAGCCGAACGACTTCTCGCCGACGCCCGGTGGCTGCCCGAGCCGCTGCGGCTCGCCGACACGGACACATCCTCAGAACCGGCCGAACCCGAAGCTGAGGCAAGCTCCGTGGATCTGCCGGCGTTCCTGTCTGGCGACGAGGAAGCTTCGGACGAAGATACCGAGCCGCTCCCGGCCATGGCAGCCGAGTAGCCGATCCATGCGGGACCGCTCCGGTGGTCCCGCATCTTTCCTCACACGCCCCTTCCATGAGCCCGGTCGCCACGCCGGGCTTTTTCATTTTCGTGGGAGACTGTCATGGCAGACTATTTCACGCACTTCTCGTGCCTGCTCGACGTCGGCACGCCTGAGAACGCCGCGCGCGCACTCGATCTCTACAATGCCCTGTCCGAAGCCGGCGCGTCGGAAGAACCGCCGTCGGAGGGCTTCCTTGTCTCCATCCAGCCGGAGCACGGCGGCTCGCGGCTCTGGCTACGGGATGACGTCTCCGGCGATCCCGAACGGCTGATCCAGTTCGTGAAACTCTGCGCGGCGGAATTTAGCCTCAAGGGTCGTTGGGGCTTCCAATACGCTAATACCTGCTCGCGGCCCCGGCTCAATGCGTTCGGTGGCGGTGCGCACGTCCTCGACCTCGGCACGGGTGAGACCCTCGGATGGATCGACACCGATGGCTGGCTCGCCGCCGCGGTGGATGGAGGTGATCCCGATGCCTGAGATCATCGAAACCATCGTCTATCGCCTCGACGAACTCTCCGCTGCGGCGAAGGACGCCGCGCGCGGATGGTACCGCGAGGGTGGCTTCGATCATGACTGGTTCGAGTTCGTCTATGACGACTTCGAACACATTTGCATGATCCTCGGCATCAGCCTCAGGAGGCGCCCTGTCCGGCTGTTCGGCGTTAGCACCCGCTCGAAACCCTGCATCTGGTTTTCGGGCTTCTGGAGCCAGGGCGACGGAGCCTCCTTCGAGGGCGACTACCGACACGCGAGATCCGCCGCCGGCCGCATCCGGGCCTATGCACCGACGGATACCGCGCTTCACCGGATCGCCGATACCCTCCAGGCCGTTCAGCGGCGCAACTTCTACCAGCTCCGCGCCACCGTGACTCACCGGGGGCGCTACTATCACGAGCAGTGCATGGCCATCATGGTCGATCGCGACAGCCCCGTGGGTCAGAACATGATCGCCGATGCAGGAGATGCCGTCTCGGAAGCGCTCCGTGACCTGGCCCGCTGGCTATACCGCCAGCTCGAACGGGAATATGAGCATCTGACCTCGGACGCGGTGGTCGACGAGGCGATTGCGGCGAACGGCTACACCTTCACCGAAGCGGGCCGGCGCTTCGGCTGATTCAGCCTGCCGCTCGCACGTCGAGAGGCAGAGGGGGCCGCGACGGGTTTGAGCCCGAACGGTCGAGAGAGAGCGCCCGAGGGCTCGCCCTGTTCCCGCTCTCCTCGAGGTCTTCCCCATGCACGATCGTTCCGCACCATGCGCGCAAGAACATAGGCCGGCGTCTCATCTGCCACGAGTCGACCGAATGGCGGCCCTGCTCGATGCCGCCCGATCCATCCTCGTCCATCTCGAAGCCGGCCGACGTGTCGACGCCACCGTGCTTCGTGACGCGATGGAAGCGAGCTTCAACGCGAGCGACGCTGCCGGAGCCTGGGACTGGAAACTCGCCTACGACGCCTGCGAGGCAGCAACTGTTCTCTTCCTCCGCAAATACGGCAAAGCGCTTTTGCACAAAGCCGGATCGCCGGCCGCCGCAATTCCGCTGATCGCGAGAATCGCCGGTCTGCTTCCCACGCACACGCGCCGTTCGCTCGAAAGCGAGACGTTCCAGCAATTCTCGACGCCCATCCCGCTCGGATTCATCGCGTCGCGCGCGGCCGCTATTACACCTGCCGACCGTGTGCTCGAACCGTCCGCCGGGACCGGTTTGCTCGCCATTCTGTCCGAGATTGCGGGCGCGACGTTGATCCTCAACGAACTGGCGGAAACCCGCGCCAGCCTCCTCTCCTCCCTCTTCCCGGCGGTCGCAGTCACGCGCTTCGACGCAGCACAGATCGACGATCATCTGCACCCGGCCGTGGTCCCGACGGTCGTGCTGATGAACCCGCCATTCTCGGCGATGGCGAACGTCTCCGGTCGCATGGCCGACGCAGCGCTGCGACACATCGCATCCGCGCTCGCCCGCCTCGCCGAGGGCGGGCGCCTGGTGGCCATCACCGGCGCCAATGTCAGCCCGGAGCATCCAGCCTGGCGCGAGGCGTTCATCCGCCTGCAGGAGCGCGGGCGCGTCGTATTCACCGCAAAAATCGACGGCGCCGTCTACGCCAAGCACGGCACCACCATCGAGACGCGGCTCACCGTCTTCGACAAGCTCCCTGCAGACGATCCGGCCCGTTTTCCCGCATCACAGGGTCAAGCACCCGACATGCAGACGCTTATGGGCTGGGTCACCGAACACGTTCCCCCACGGCTCACACTGGCGGGTTTGGTCGCCCTGCCGGCGCCGTCGGCGATGGCGCCGAAGCAGGTTGCCTGTCCGATTGCGCGCGGCACCGCGAACGCGCCGCAGAGGTCATCACTCGAGGAGCCGGTTTACCTGGACCTCGCCTATGAGACCCTCGACTGGAAGCCGGCCGAACATGGTCGGCTGACCGACGCCATCTACGAGGAATACGGACTTCAGACGATCCGCATTCCCGGCTCTCAGGCCCATCCGACCAAGCTCGTGCAATCGGCGGCCATGGCGTCGGTCGCGCCGCCCAAGCCAAGCTATCGTCCACGCGTGCCCGAACGGCTCATCAACGAGGGCGTACTGTCGGACGCGCAGCTCGAAACCGTGATCTATGCCGGCGAGGCGCATACGGGCTTCCTCAGCGGCGCCTGGACTGTCGACGCGACGTTCGATGTCGTCTCTGCCGCACCTGACGAGGCGGCATCCGCCGTCCGCTTCCGGCGCGGTTTCATGCTCGGCGACGGCACGGGCGCGGGCAAGGGGCGCCAGTCCGCCGCCATCATCCTCGACAACTGGCTGCACGGTCGGCGCAAGGCCGTCTGGATCTCGAAGTCCGACAAGCTCATCGAGGATGCGCAGCGCGACTGGTCGGCCCTGGGCATGGAGCGCCTGCTCGTGACGCCGCTCTCCCGCTTCCCGCAGGGAGGGCCGATCACACTGCCGGAAGGCGTCCTATTCACCACCTATGCCACGCTGCGGTCCGATGAGAAGGCCGACAAGGTTTCGCGCGTCCGCCAGATCGTCGATTGGTTGGGCTCCGATTTCGACGGGGCGATCATCTTCGACGAGAGCCATGCCATGCAGAACGCCGGCGGCGGAAAGGGAGAACGAGGCGATGTCGCTCCGTCGCAGCAGGGCCGTGCCGGCTTGCGGCTCCAGCACGCCCTCCCCGGCGCTCGGATCGTCTACGTCTCGGCGACAGGCGCCACCACCGTCCACAATCTCGCCTATGCCCAGCGTCTCGGCCTGTGGGGCGGTGAGGATTTCCCGTTCGCCACCAGGGCCGAATTCATCGCTGCCATCGAGGCCGGCGGTGTCGCAGCGATGGAGGTGCTGGCCCGCGATCTTCGCGCCCTCGGCCTCTATACCGCCAGATCCCTGTCCTATGACGGGGTCGAGTACGAGCTAGTTGAGCACGCGCTCACCGACGAGCAAAGCCGCATCTATGACGCC
The DNA here is from genome assembly GCA_046296475.1 of Reyranella sp. Classification (GTDB taxonomy): domain Bacteria; phylum Pseudomonadota; class Alphaproteobacteria; order Reyranellales; family Reyranellaceae; genus Reyranella. The sequence continues at coordinate 31,968 of JBKBLH010000028.1, read as the reverse complement.
TATGCTGGCGCGTTCTCCATCATCCACAACAACCTCGATGCCGCGATGCGCGCCGCGAACATCACCAGCGAGACCGGCACGCTCAACCCGCGCGCCAAATCTGCCGCCCGTTCGGCCTTCGAAGGCACAAAGCAGCGCTTCTTCGGGCACCTGCTGACCTCGATGAAGACCCCAACGCTGATCCGCTCGATCCAGCGCGATCTCGATGACGGGCACGCGGCTGTCGTCCAGATCGTCTCCACCGGCGAGGCACTGATGGAGCGGCGACTGGCCGAGGTGCCGACCGAGGAATGGAACGACGTGCGCGTCGACATCACGCCGCGCGAATATGTGCTGTCTTACCTTCAACACTCCTTCCCGGTGCAGCTCTACGAGCCGTTCACCGACGCGGATGGCAATCTCTCTTCGCGACCTGTCACTCGCGACGGCCAGCCCGTCGAAAGCCGTGAAGCGGTCGCCCGGCGTGACCGGCTGATCGAGAAACTCGCAAGCCTGCCGCCGGTGCCTGGCGCGCTCGATCAGATCGTCCAGCGCTTCGGAGTGGACTTGGTTGCCGAGGTGACCGGGCGATCGCGGCGCATCATCCGCAAAGGTGACCGGCTCATGGTCGAGAACCGTCCGGGCTCCGCCAACCTCGCCGAGACCGCCGCCTTCATGGATGATGCCAAGCGCATCCTCGTGTTCAGTGATGCTGGCGGCACCGGGCGCAGCTATCACGCCGACCTCGCGGCGCGTAACCAGCGCCTTCGCGTCCACTATCTCCTCGAGCCGGGCTGGAAAGCCGACGCCGCCATTCAGGGCCTTGGTCGCACCAACCGCACCAACCAGGCGCAGCCGCCGCTGTTTCGTCCGATCGCAACGGACGTGAAAGCCGAGAAGCGCTTCCTGTCGACCATTGCCCGCCGGCTCGACACGCTCGGGGCAATCACCCGCGGCCAGCGCCAGACCGGCGGACAGGGCCTCTTCAGACCCGAGGACAATCTCGAAAGCCCGCACGCGCGCGACGCGCTGCGCCAACTTTACCTGCTGATCGTCCGCGGCAAGGTCGATGGCTGCCCGCTCCAGCTCTTCGAGAGCGCCACCGGGCTCAGCCTGATGGACGACATGGGCATCCGCGACGAGCTGCCGCCAATCACGACCTTTCTCAATAGGTTGCTGGCGCTGACGATCGACCTGCAGGGCATATTGTTCATCGCCTTCGAGCAGCTTCTCAATGCCCGGATTGCCGGAGCACTGGCCAGCGGCACCTATGATATCGGGCTGGAAACGCTGAAGGCCGAAAGCTTCGTCGTCACCGACCGGCACACCATCTACACGCATCCCGCCACTGGCGCGGAAACCCGCTTGCTGACGATCACCCAGCGCGAGCGGAACCGGCCCCTGTCGCTCGACCAAGCCTTCGAGCTTCTCGCCGATCCACGTGCAGCTCTGCTGATCAACGAGCGATCCGCCAGGGCGGCGGTTCAGGTGCCTGCCCCGAGCATCATGCTGGATGATGGAGAAATCGAACGCCGGGTGCGCTTGCTCCGGCCGATGGAACATCACCATGCATCGCTGGCGTCGATGGCGGAAAGCCATTGGCGGGCGGCCGATCGCGAGGTCTTCGCGGCGGCGTGGCAGCGCGAACTGACGCAGATCCCCGAGTTCACCGACAGCACGATCCATGTCGTCGCCGGGCTCCTGCTCCCGATCTGGAAGCGTCTCCCGGATGAGTGCACGCGTGTCTATCGCCTTCAGACGGACGACGGCGAACGCATCATCGGGCGACGCGTGTCTCCAGCCTGGGCGGCCAACGCGCTCGCGACCGACGCGCCGACGCTGACGGCTGCCGATGCCTTTGCAGCCTTGGTGGCAGGCAGCACCGTCCTCGATCTCACTGAGGGCCTCCAGCTTCATCGCGCGCGGGTGATGGGCGTCCACCGCATCGAGCTATCGGGCTTCTCCGACACGATGCGCGATCGCCTCCGGTCCTACGGCCTGTTCCACGAGATCATCTCCTGGAAGCTCCGGTTGTTCGTTCCCACCGACACGACCGGCGTGGCCGTCCTTGCCAAAGTGATGGAGCGCTATCCAGTCACGCGGATCTCTGAACGGGAGGCCGCGTGATGGCCAGCTTAGACGCATCCGATCTTGCGGCCCGCCTCGCCGGCCAAGCCGAAGCCGTGTGCCGGCACTATCTGTCCAACGGCACAAGGCAGGGAGGCTACTGGCTGGTCGGCGACGTTCGCAACACGCCGGGCCGCTCAATGTTCGTGCGGCTCAAGGGGCCGCAGACCGGTAAGGGCGCCGCCGGCAAGTGGACCGACGCCGCCACCGGCGAGCATGGCGATCTGCTCGATGTCATTCGCGAAACCTGCGACCTTCCCGACTTCAAGCAGGTCGCCGAGGAAGCGCGGCGCTTCTTGAGCCTCCCGCATCCAGAGCCCGCACGAGAGTCGCGGCGGGCTAGGACGTCCGTGGCGCCAATGGGCTCGCCAGACGCCGCGAGGCGTCTCTTCGCGATGGCGCAGCCTATCAGCCGTACACTCGCCGAGACGTATCTGCGCGCACGCGGCATTACGTCTTTGCACGAAACCGGATCGCTGCGCTTCCATCCCCGCTGCTTCTTCCGCCCCGATGAGCATTCCCCGACCGAGATCTGGCCGGCGATCATCGCTGCCGTCACCGATCTCAATGGCGAACTCACCGGCGCGCACCGCACCTGGCTGGACCCCGGCGGCTTCAACGAGGCGACCCTGGGCAAGGCGCCAGTCGAGACCCCGAGACGGGCGATGGGCAGTCTCCTCGGGTCTGCCGTGCGCTTCGGACTGCCGGGCTCAGTGATGGCGGCCGGCGAAGGCGTCGAGACCATGTTGTCGTTGCGCTGCGTCCTGCCAACCATGCCGATGGCGGCCGCGCTGTCGGCGGCACATCTCGCCGCCATCCAGTTCCCCGACACCCTGCACCGGCTGTATGTCGCGCGTGATGACGATCCCGCCGGCGATGCAGCGGTGAGGACCTTGATGACCCGCGCGGAGGAAGCGGGCATCGAGGCAGTCACCCTGTCTCCGACGCTTGGCGACTTCAATGAAGACCTGCGGCTGCTGGGACTCGCGGCGCTCCAGGCGGCCATCCGTGTCCAGATCGCGTCCCAGGACGTCGCACGCTTCATGGAGCATGCAGCCTAACCGGGATGGAGGCAGGCGGTTGTTGGTCGAGCACTTCGATCAACGCCCGCATCTGGGATGAACGTTTCGCCAGAGGACCGCGCCCCGGCCTTCCAGAGGGCGATCGGCCATCAGACGGTCCATCCAGGCAACCTTGTGGCCGACTATTTTCCGGCGGCCCGTTCCACCCCACGCGGTCAAGCCGCGCGGGGACCCCGGCGCGGGCCTTTCCATCGCGAGACAAAATAGCCGGCCCCTGCGGTCCTTCGCTCACGCTGCGGCCCCTCGCTTCGCTCCGGGTGCCAGTCCAGCCCGTCCGACGGCTTCGTCGCCATGAAGGCCGCGGCGGTCGCGGTCCAGCGAACGGAGCTTCCCATGAGCGAGCACGACGAATTTGAACCCGACCACATCTCTTCTCCCACCGACCACGCTCTGACCGAGCTTCAGCTCTACGGCTTCCATCCCCGCGACGATGAACCCGATCCCCGGCCTATCCCGGAAGATCGCGTGATCGCCGGCGCCGTCGCCGACATCTTCGACGCGCTGATTGCCACAATGGCCGATACCGGCCTCGACGCAGATCTCGACGACCTGCTGTGGTCAACGGTCAACACCTTCCACCGCGCCGTCGAACGGGTCGAACGCACACTCGACGACAACGAGCAGGCGCAGAAGCAAGGACAGCGCGAACAGGATGGCTCCGAGGTGAAGGCCGTGCAGCTCGAAGCGCTGATCTCCACCGGACAGCGGCTCATTGAACGCCGCGACGCCCTCGAACTCTTCCGCGACACCGGCGCCGACCTCTACCGGAGGACGACCGGCTCGAGCTGGTCTCCCCGCCACGGCTCCCGCGTCAACCATCGCCAGCTCACCTCCGCGATGATCGACAGCCGCGACTTCATCGCCGCGCGCAAGCGCGCCGATCGCGAGGTGCTGCTGCCCGCCGGGCCGAAAATCGCGCTGACCGGCGGGCTCGACTTCAACGACCACCAACTGATCTGGGCCAAGCTCGACCAGGTCCGCGCGAAGCATCCCGACATGGTCCTGATGCACGGCAAGTCTCCGAAAGGGGCCGAGAAGATCGCCGCCCGCTGGGCCGACCACCGCGGTGTCGCGCAGATCGGCTTTGCCCCCGACTGGACCAGGCACGGCCGCTCCGCCCCGTTCAAGCGCAACGATCAGATGCTGGACGTGCTGCCGATCGGGGTCATCGTCTTCCCCGGCACCGGCATCCAGGACAACCTGGCCGACAAGGCGAAGAAGCTCGGCATCCCGGTCTGGAGATTCGGCGGCGCGTGAGCGCCGCCATCATGGTCTGGCCAATCGGGCGACTGGCGAGTAGTAGCGGACGCAACACGCGGCACGACAGCTTCTAGTGCAGATATGCACTAAGTGATCAAATCTTAACGCGGGCAGCTCTAGCTAGAATTTTGCCCCGTGCACATCTTGAATATCCAGGGTATCGAGGTCAATCGAAGGTACGCAGCGCAGGTTAATGGACGCCATTTCGACACCGTTTGGACCCTTGCCATGACTGAATGCTTGGCAACCACATAAGCAGCAAAAACGGTGAACAATGGCGCACTTGTTGAATTTGTAATCTGTCAGTACTTCTTCGCCTCGAACAATAGATAGACTGCGTGATGGAACAAAGGATAGCAGAAATCCCTTCCGTCGGCAGTGGGAACAATTACACCTCACAGCCTTCGCGGGTGGATCCTCATCAACGCGGAATGCGACTTTCCCGCAGTGGCAGCTACCCTCGTAAGCCATGCATTGCCTCCATTCAGTGTGTTCATCAATGCAGTCCGCGACGCGTGTTATGGCCTTGGGTATCGAATGCGCTACCCCCGTCGGGCAGTTCGGCGATGCCCGCTCGTCAGGCCAAAGACGAAACTGCTGATGACAAGTCTCCGATCGACCCCGGGGGTGCACATCGGATTGCGATCAACGGCCTGCAAGCTGCGCCGATCCTACTTTCTGGGCTCATAGCGGAGCGCCACAGCACCGGAGCTCAAGTCAATCCGGTCGACGAGTTTCAAGTCGATGGCCTTTGAGAGGCCGGCGAACAAGCTGGGGCCACGCCCTGCAATAATGGGCTGAACAACGAACTCGTACTCGTCGATCAGACCAAGCTCCGCCAACGCCATCGGCAGCCTGACGCCACCGGTGAACAGCGCCTTGCCGGGTGCTTGTTTAAGTGCCTGGACGGCCTCGGCCAAATCGCCACGGACCAGCTCCGCGTTCCAATCGACCCGGTCCAGCGTGCTGGAAACAACGTACTTCTTCATCCCATCGATGGTCCGTGCGAACGGCTCCGTCCAATCGGGCATTGCGATGGTGCGGGTCTCCAGCCGCCACGCTTCTTCCATCATCTGGTAGGTGACGCGACCAAAGAGCAGGCCATCGGCTCGGCCCATGCTCCCTATGGCGTGACGATGTGTTGCGCGCAGGGCCTCCTGTCGCAGCGCCTCGTCCGCTGAGCCGGCGTTATGATCGACACAACCGTCCAGCGTCACGTTGATGGAGTAGAGAAGAGGCCTCATTGTTTTTGTCGCTCCTTTTTTGCTCGTGCCGAGATAGCCAAGTCGAAACTGTGCAACTGGCTGGTCAGTCCAAGAATTGCGCCGCTTGTGATCTCGGGGTCCGGATGACGATCCGCCGTGAGGACCATCCGAACCCGCCCGGCTTCGACGCTCATCTCGACCAACATGTCATAGGGATACGGCTCGACGCCGGGGACGAAGTCCATGTCGAAGCGGATGCGCAGCCGCCGGTGCCGAACCATCTCCACGAACTGACCGCTCACCCGCGCGGTCTGCCGCATGTCGAGGTTCGCCAGGTAGGCGATCTGCTCGGCACCCACCGCGCTCATCACGTAATCGAAGGCGCCGCCGACTCGCAGATGAAGTGCTGTTATCTCGACGCGCATTCCCTCGGGTGCGAACCACGCCTCGAGCCCTTCTTTCGTGGTCCACAGCGCCCAGACGTCCTCGATCGATGCGTCGTAGACCCGCTCGAACGTGATGGGACCTGCGCCCCGCTCGCTGGCGTGCGCCATTACTTCTTCTCCCCGGACTGCTGCGCGCTCCCCCGGCGCGCCAAAGCCGCGTCAAATCGATCGAGCCGTCCCTCCCAAAGTCTTCGGTAGCTTCGAACCCAGTCGTCGATCGCCTGGAACGGCTCGGGTCGGAGCGAGTAGAGGCGCCTGGCCCCATCAGGCCTCATCACGACGAATCCTGCTTCGCCGAGGATCCGCAGGTGCCGCGAAACGCCGGACTGGTCGATGTCCACGGCACGAACCAAGTCGCCCACGGCCTGCTCACCGCCTGCCAGCGCTTCGACGATGCGAAGGCGCGTCGGGTCGGCCAATGTCTGAAATGCGATTTGTTGCATCATGGTGCATATGTATGGTGATGCATATTATACGTCAAGCCACTTGCTTCGCGCTGCAGGTTTGGTTCGGCCGACATCCGGCGTCCGCCCAACCCCCTCGTCCTTGCGCTGATCCTTGGTCCAACCGAGGGCCTGATGCCATCAACCCGTGAAGGGTCGGCTACGCCCATTGCGTGCCGCCGCTTCGTCTTCGCCTGCGCGGTGATTGCGGCCCACGGCCGGACACATCGGGCGCCTGTCAGCGGGGGATGGTCCTCCGCTCGGAACAGGAGCCGGACCAATGTCCCTCGACGCCGCTTATGCCTTCGCAAACAGCCTCGCTGGCACCCTGATGGTCGCCATCATCATCTTCCGGGCGGGCGACGGCACGCTGTCCGTCACTCCCTGCAACGAGTTCGACGGCGATGCCGAGATCGTGGCCGAGATCGATCCGTTCGACGTCTGACGTCTGGCGGAACAGCTTCGCAGGCGGAGCTCGGTTCGATTTCCGCTCCCGAAGCGCATCGAATTTGGCTATAACCTGCATCGCGCCTTGGTGGTGGTGGTTGGCGCACCCGTCAGACCTATTCTCACGGAGGCCACCACCATGATCGTCTTCGCCATTCTCGGTTCGCTCGCCGCCATTGGCGTGCTTTGCTGGTTGTTGTTTACGCTCGCTGTGTTTGCGTTCCCGGCTTTCATCGGCGTCAGCGCGGGCATCTGGGCGTATGAGACCGGCGCCGGCCTGCTCGGTGCCATCGTCATCGGCGCCGTTGGTGCCGGTATCGCACTCGGCGTCGGCCAGCTTCTGCTCGCCATCCTGCGGCCGGCCTGGCTGAAAATCCTCGTCGCCTTGGCTTTCGTCGCGCCCGCAGCCATCGCGGGCTTTTACGCGACCCATGGCATCGTGAAGCACACCATGCCGTCGGAAACCTGGCAGCTCGTGTTCTCGGTCATCGGCGCGATGGCCGTTGCGGTCACGACCTTCATCCGCGTGACGTCACTCACCCCGCCTGGATCGACCGGCCGGGGCGTTGCCAATGCCTGAGTGTCGAGCTGAACGCAGAGCCGGACCAGAGAGCGGACGTGCGCCACGTACCAACCATCGACGGATCTGATGTGGGACCGGGCGAAAAAGCGGGCACGGCCGCGCGTAGCCTGCCATGCCGCAGGGCTCGCTGATCGTCTGATCGCAGGCTGCTCATTCGCCGACCGACCAAACGCAGGCTGACGGGCGTCACCGGTCAGGCGCTCCTCATCAGCAGGACGAGAAGTGTCAGCTCAGCGCTCAGAAACGCCGATCGCGTGAACCGCGCGTGCCAATTCGGCCGATGCCTTGCGCCGCCACGTCATCCCCTCGGGATCTAGCCAGATCGAGCGCACCCGAGCGGCCTCTTCAATGGCCTGATCTGGCCGAAGACCGGCTCACGCCTCGCTCGCCTATGGCGCAACAGCGGCGTCACAACTTTCTTCCCCTGCCGGCTGCGCCGACATTCCTCGCGGGACAAGAAAGTTCCTCCTTTGCTGTCGGGCCCCAAGCCTACCCCAGCGAACTGGGGCCCCGAGGCTGGGGTGCGCCGCAGAGCGTCTCCGGCCCATCGATCGCCATCGAGGCCGCAATGGTGCGGGCTCGAGACTTCAGATCGAGGAGAAATGACATGGCCACCATCGGCACCTTCAAGAAGACCGGCACGAACGAGTTCACCGGCGAGATCGTCACCCTGAGCGTTCAGGCCAAGAACGTCCGCATCGTCCCCGAGACCCGGGCCACCGGCGAGAACGCCCCCAGCCACCGCGTCCTGGTCGGTCGCGCCGAGATCGGCGCCGCCTGGTCCAAGCGCTCCAACGAGGGCCGCGACTATCTTGGTCTCAAGCTGGACGACCCGAGCTTCAACGCCCCGATCTACGCCAACCTGTTCGACGACGAGGACGGCGAAGCTTTCAGCCTCATCTGGTCCCGCCCCAGCCGCCGCAACGGCGACTGAGGCTCCGGCGACGCCCCGTCCGATCGATCCGGACGGGGCCTTCGTCGGCCAAAGCATCCGAATCAGGTTGCGGCCTGAACTACTCGAACGACCGCAATGGACGCTCTTCAGTCTGGCCCGAGAAGCCAAGAACGACTATTATAGCCGTAGTTCTGGCGTGCGCTGAGGTCCGAGTGGAGGTGATCATGCATGATCACCGCCCGACTGTCGCGGGCCGCACGCGCGCTGCTGGGTTGGACACAGGAGACGCTCGCTGACGAAGCCCGTGTATCACTGACCGCGCTCAAGCGCCTCGAGTCGGAGAGCGACTTGAAGGTGTACGAGAGCACGCGCGATCAGGTGCGCCGGGCATTCGAAGCGCATGGCATCGTCCTCTTGCAGTCCGACCAAGGTGAAGGGGTGATGCTCGTCCATGGCCGAAAAGCCGCCAGCGACATGCGGAAGAGAAAGTAGCGCCGTTCCACGACGGCCAACCCGCGTTGCGAGCCAGCAGCCATACCAGTTGCCGTCGAAGTCGGGCTTGGTTAACGCCATGCCGACACGCAGGGGCTCTGTGATTCCAGGTGGGGCGTCGTGACCAAGGCAGACTTCCTCGAACGACCGCCGGAGAGCGCGTCGATCACCGACTATGATCGGGCGCACATGACGCTCTACCTCCGTCTCATTGATGCCGCATCGGACGGCGCTGCTTGGGAAGAGGCCGTGTCGATCCTGTTCGGCATAGACCCGGCCGCCGAACCGGAGCGAGCCCGCCGCATCCATGACAGCCATCTCGATCGTGCGAAATGGATGACCCAGCACGGCTACCGCGAGCTCGCACACGAGCACCCGCGTCGTTGATGCGGGGGTGATGCCGCAGCGGCATCGCCCGTTTCCATTTCTCCGGCTTCCGCTTGCGCTTGCGTGGCGGAATCCTGCGCAGCGAAGCTGCTGCAGGTTTGCTGGCGGAGGATTCATGACCCCCGACATCTCGCACTGGCGATCATCCGAGCGCTACGAATACGTCGAAGGCCTCGTCTCGCCTGAACTCGCCTGGGAATGGCTGCGCCGGAACGAAGACTATCAGCGCGACTTCGAGGCCGCTCAGCTGGAACCGAACGCCGACACCGCAGCAACCGAGGCGACGAGGTCTCGATGGGGGCTGCGATTTCCTGTTGTCGCCTGCCCTCGACGCCAAGGAGGCCGCGCCCATCTGGGCACCCACCTCAAACACCGGCGTCGTTGTGCTGACCGCGCAGCCAGCCATCCTACCAAAGGATGCCAGACCGCCCGCCATTGACGCGGAGACAGCCGGTCAGTCAGACGCGCAAGGCTTCCACTTCCTTCACAGCCTCAAAAACGGCGAACGGCTTCAGATCCTGCGCCTCGCCGGCGTGAGCGCAGACGAAGGCGCGGCGGCCGTCATCCCGCTCGGCCCCGAAGGCTTCGATCGGCTCGAGGCCGTCGCCCGCCTCCTGAGTTCGCTCCATGGCCGCTCGATCCCTGCCGACACGCGGCTGACACGGCAGCAGCGTCACCGTGCGCGACGGATGTTGCAGGCCGTAGACGGGCGTCTCAGCGGCGCCAGCTACCGCGAGATCGCCGCGACATTGTTCGGCACGCGCGACCTTGCCGATGAACCCTGGAAAACATCCTCGCGCCGGTTCGCGACCATGGAACTTGTCCGCGGCGGCCTCGCCATGATCGCTGGCGGCTATCGACGCCTGCTGAGTCATCGCCGTCGACGCTAGCAGACCTGGTGTGGGGATTTGCTCCCGCCAGCTTCCCACTCCCTCCGCAACTATGCGCTCCGCCAGGGTAGCCGCCAACCGCCGCTGTCCCTCTGCGGCTCTCGCGCAACCTCGGAGGCCCGATCATGTCACCCAATGGCACCGGCGTGCCGCAACGCTTTCTCCGCACGCCCGAAGCGGCTCGCTTCCTCGGTCTCTCGGATCGCACGCTTGAGAAGCACCGGACCTACGGCACCGGTCCCGCCTATCGAAAGCTCGGCGGACGCGTCGTCTACGCGCTCGAAGACCTGAAGGCCTGGGCCGACCGCGGCTTCGTCACCTCGACATCCGATCCGCGCGGCAGTGTCCTTCCCGCCAAGCGCCATGCCGCCGTCACGCCTGCCTTCGGCGGCCAAGCTCGCTGAGGCGTCCGATATGTCGCCGCGGCAGCGCCGCCTCTCCTCAAGCGAACGATCACGGCTCGATCCGTTCGTTGTCGCCACCGGTGACGCCAGCCCGCGCGATCAGCGCGATCTGATGGAGCGGCCCTTCTTCTCGCTCGCCAAAGCCAAGCGCACCGCGCCGATCCTCTACGAAGCCGGCAACGTGCGCGTCGAAGTCTTCGCGGTCCCCGAGCATGGCATGGCGACCATCTGGGACGCGGATATCCTGATCTGGGCCGCGAGCCAGATCGTCGAAGCCGCAAACCTCGGGTTCCAGACCTCACGCTTCCTGCGCTTCACCCCGTATCAGCTCCTGACCGCCATCGGACGCCAGACCGGATCACGCGATTACCGGCTGCTCAAAGGCGCGTTGGCGCGCCTGCAATCTACCGTCATCCACACCACGATCCGCAACGGCGAGCATTGGCGGCGCCAACAATTCTCCTGGATCAACGAGTGGGGGGAGTGCACGACGCGCGACGGCCGCGTGGAGGGCATGGAGTTTGTCCTGCCCGACTGGCTCTATCGCGGTGTCATCGACCGCTCGCTCGTCCTCGCCATCGATCCCGCCTATTTTCGGCTGACCGGTGGCATCGAGCGCTGGCTCTATCGGGTCGCCCGCAAACATGCCGGCCGTCAGCCTGCGGGCTGGATCTTCGAAATCGCGCATCTTCACGCCAAATCGGGCAGCCTGGCGCGCGTCTCCGACTTCGCCATCGACATCCGTCGCATCGTTGCCCGCCAGCCGCTGCCTGGCTATCGCTTGGTTCTGGAGCGCGCAGGTCGTCAGGAACACCTGCACATTCGGCCGATCAACTTGTCCACAGGACCTGTGGATGGCGTTGTGGATGCAATCGGGACTTCGGGCGCAAATGGTATCGGGATTTCGGGCGCAGCCGCATCGGGACTTCCGGCGCGCGGATCGCAACTAACCCTCTGGCCTGAAACGGCGATTCCGAGCCTTAACTTAGAGTCTAACAAGGAATCTAACTTTTTGTTGGAGCGGGGCGACGGTGGAAAACCACCCCGCAACCGACGGAGCGCGCGGTCATGATCGTCGCGTTGCTCAATCAGAAAGGCGGCGTCGGCAAAACGACGCTCGCCCTCCATCTCGCCGGCGAATGGGCCAGCCGCGACCAGCGCGTCATGCTCATCGACGCGGATCCGCAGGGTTCATCGCTCGACTGGTCCGAAGCCCGCGCCCGTGAAGGCCTGCCCCGCCGCTTCGCCGTCATCGGGCTGGCGCGCGACACCTTGCACCGCGAAGCGCCCGAACTGGCGCGCGGCGCCGATCATGTGGTGATCGATGGGCCGCCGCGCGTCGCCGGGCTGATGCGATCGGCCCTGCTTGCCGCCGATCTCGTCCTCATCCCGGTTCAGCCGTCGCCCTTCGACGGATGGGCGTCGGCCGAGATGCTGGCACTGCTCCGCGAAGCACGCATGTTCCGCCCGTCGCTTGTCGCCCGGTTCGTGCTCAACCGTTGTGGCGCGCGCACCATCATCGCACGCGAGACCGCCAAGGCGCTCGCCGAACACGATCCGCCGGTGCTGGCGAGCGCGATAGGCCAACGCGTCGGCTTCGCGGATGCCGCGCAATCCGGCCGCCTGATCTCGGAGCTCGATGGCCAGCGTGCCGGCACGCGCGAGATCGCAGCGCTCTGCGCCGAAGTTGCAAGGCTCGCACCATGACCAGGCGCAGCTTCGCCGCGCGGCCCGGCGACCCGGACACCTGGATCAAGGCCGCCGACGATCCGCGCGGCCGCAGGGCTGACGCCATCGCCTACACCGCGCGCCTCACGATCGACGTCACGCCGGACCTGCGTGGCCGGATCAAGGTCACCGCGTTCCAGCGCGGCCAAACCGTCGCGGACATGCTGCGCGAGCTCCTCGCGGGCGCGTTTCCTGCCGAGGGGGACGCGCCATGAGCCCTCCGGCAATTCATGGCGCAGCGGGCGTTCGGCCGTCATCACCTCCGGGTCGGCTCACCGAGGTCGAACTGGTCTGGCGCGAGAAGCAGATCGAGCACTGGATCCGCTTCGGCCATGCGGTCCACGAACAGATCCTCGACCGGCGGCGCCGCGTCCTCAGCTTCCCCGCCGGAGCTGTCTTCGCCTTCGTCCGCTGGGCATCGAATGGCTTTGGCACCGTCGTCTCGCGCATCGACATCCTGCGCGCCGTCAGCGCGGGCGAAGGCTATCAGACGCTACCGTCGGTGCGGCCCGGTGGTGAAATCCTGCTGCAAACGAGCGGCTGGCCGAGCGTCGAACGCGTGCTGCTTCTGATCGACGCCATCGAAGCGCTCGACATCGATCCCGCCGAAGCTGCGCCTGACTATTGGCGCCATGTCCATAACCGGCTCGCCGCCGGGGACGCCCCGCGATCCTACTCCCGACAGCAGCATCGCGCCTGGCGCTTGCGACAGAGGGCCGAGCCATGACACGCGCCGGCTACCTGCTGACGGCCACTGGCGCCGCGCTCCTGCTGATCACGCTGGCGATGGTACACGCTGCACCGCGGCTCGTCTGGAACGCATCGGCCAGCGTCCCGGTCGGCCTCTATGAGATCGGTTCGGCTACGCCGCTCGAGGTCACCGACCTTGTCGCGGTCAATGCGCCGGAGCCGCTTGCCGCATTCCTCGCGGACCGGGGTTATCTGCCGCGTGGCGTGCCGCTCTTGAAGCGCGTTGCCGCACTTCCCGGGCAAACGGTCTGCCGTTCGGGCGCTGACATCACCGTCGACGGAATCACCGTCGGCAATGCGCTCGACCGCGACCGTCTGGGACGCACGCTGCCTATCTGGAGAGGCTGCCACCGGATCGGCGCGAGCGAACTCTTCCTCATGAACATCGGCGTCCGGGACAGCCTGGACGGCCGCTACTTCGGGCCTCTCGCCGTCACCACCGTGATCGGCCGGGCCACGCCTCTCTACACCGACGAAGACGGCGATGGTCGCTTCGTCTGGCGCGCGCCGACGCGGTGACGGCGCAGCCATGACCAGTTCCACCGCATCGCCAAGGAGGTTGCCATGAGCCTGATCGGAGAATTCACCCGCACCAAGAGCGGCTATGGCGGCCGCATTCGCACGCTTGCCCTCGACGCCGCTCTGGTGCTTGTGCCGGCGGAGCACTCCGACGCCGAGAACGCGCCCGACTATCGCGTTCACCTCGGCGACGACGCCGATGGGCCGGAAGTGGGGGCGGGATGGAAGCGCACCGGCGAGAAGGCCGGCGAGTATGTGTCGTTGCAGCTCGACGATCCGACCTTCGCACAGCCGATCCGGGCCAACCTGTTCCAGTCGGCCGACGACGAGTCAGCATGGGGTCTCTACTGGAACCGGCCAACCAAGCGCAGCGAGCGGGACTGACCGATGCGCGCCTCCCATCGCCAGCCCGCTGCCAGAGCGAAAGGGGCCGCCCGCCGATTGCCCTTCCTTCTCCTTTCCGGCCTGGCCTTTGCTGGCGCGATGCCCGCGCTCTCCTTCGCGCAGGTACCGGTCATCGAGCGACCCGCTGCAGGCTCACCCTACGCGCAAGCGGTCGCCGAGGCCGCGCAGCGGTTCGGCATTCCCGAGCGCTGGATCTGGGCAGTCATGCGCGTCGAGAGCGGCGGTCGTGTCCGCGCGGTCTCGCCCAAAGGCGCGATGGGACTCATGCAGATCATGCCCGCGACCTGGGCGGATCTGCGGGCGCGCCACGGTCTGGGGGCCGATCCCTTTGACCCGCGCGACAACATCCTGGCTGGTGCAGCCTATCTGCGCGAAATGCACGACCGCTACGGCGCGCCGGGCTTCCTAGCCGCCTACAATGCCGGCCCCGGGCGGTACGATGACTATCTCTCGGCTGGCCACGCGCTTCCCGCCGAGACCATCGCCTACGTGGCCGCGATCGCGCCGTTGATCGGCAGTGAGCCGCTCGCCGCCGGCGTCGCTGTCGCGACCGTCGACCCGCTCGCGTGGACTCGATCGCCGTTGTTCGTCGCGCGCTCCGACGGCAGCGTTGCAGCAGAACGATCGCAGCCCGATCGTCAAAGGAACGGCAGCCGAACGGCAGATCCGCAGCAACCCCCAATCGCCGGTTCGACGCAGACGGCAGGCATCTTCGTGTCCCGCGCCAATGATAGGGGGCGTCCATGACCAGAGTCGCACTCCGGCGCGGTGTAGCGAGCTCCCGGAAAGAGGCGGCACGGGGCGGTTGGGGCGAAGCAGACACGACCAACAGACGGCGAGATAAAAGCGGCTCGCCAATCGCGTGCAAGCCATTGCTTTCGCATGGCTTTTCACGTGCCGGTCGGTCGGGGGCAGTGCCGGTTCCGGCTATTATCCAAGTTATTTCAGGGACATTTCCGGCACTGTCCCGCGTTTGGCCCGCCGGAGGCCGGCGATGAGCGACGGCGACAGCGACTTCCGAGTCCGGCCGGGCCGCATCGGTTCGACGCGGGCGCCGAAACCCAAGAGCTTCATCAATCAAGTCCTGCGCGCCGCCAAGCGCTCGGGGCATGTCGGCACCGGCGGCGGTCCGGGCCGCAAGGCGTCCGGCTATGGCCGTTCGAGCTTCGGGCGCGGACGGATTGCCTTCAGCCGCGCGCGGCTTTTCAGCTCGTCGCGCCGCGTCGTCGTCAAGGCGCGGATCGCCCGCCACCAGGGCCGGGCCTTTCGGTCTGCGCCGCTCAATGCCCACCTCTCTTATCTCAAGCGCGACGGCGTCACGCGCGACGGTGAAAAGGCCGTGATGTTCGATGCCGACAGCGACCGCGCCGATGACGCTGGTTTCGCCGCGCGCTCGAAGGACGACCGGCACCATTTCCGCTTCATCATCTCGCCCGAGGGCGCCGGCGAGATGACGGACCTGCGCGCCTTCACGCGCGACCTCGCGCGCCAAATGGAAGCCGACCTCGGGACCCGGCTCGATTGGGTCGCGGTCGATCACTGGAACACCGACAATCCCCACGTCCACCTGCTGGTGCGAGGCGTCGACGCCCAGGGCGCCGACCTCGTCATCTCACGCGACTACATCAGCCGCGGCTTGCGATCCCGGGCCGAGGATCTCGTGTCGATCGAACTCGGCCCGAAGCCGGAGCACGAAATCAAGACGGCGCTCGAGCGCGAAATCACGGCCGAGCGCTGGACGCGCCTCGATGTCGAGATCCGCATGGCCTCCGACGAGACCGGCTCCATCGATCTTCGTCCCGAGCAAACCGGCGCCGCTGATCTCCAGACCCGCCGGCTTATGATCGGTCGGCTCCAGCACCTGGAGAAGATGGGCCTCGCGTCATCCGCCAGCCCCGGCGAGTGGATGGTCGGGCTCGATGCCGAACGCCACCTTCGCGACCTCGGGCTTCGCGGCGACATCATCAAGACCATGCACCGCGCTTTCGCCGAGCGCGGTGAAGATCGCGGAGTCGCCGACTATGTCATCGAAGGCGGCAGTGGACAGGCGCCGATCATCGGGCGGCTGGTCGATCGCGGCCTGCACGACGAGCTGACGGGCGAAGCCTATGCGGTGATCGACGGCACCGACGGCCGGGCCCACCATGTCAGGTTCCGCGGTGTCGAGGCCTTCGAGCACGCCCCTCCGATCGGCGGCATCGTGGAAGTTCGGCGCTTTGGCCGTGCCGATGAGCCGCGCCCGGCACTGGTCCTCGCACCCCGGTCAGACCTCGATCTCAGCCGACAGATCACGGCGCCGGGAGCCACATGGCTGGACCATCGGCTGGTGGAAGCGGACCCTATGCCGCTGTCGATGGGGGGCTTCGGCCGCGAGGTGCGCGACGCTCTGCAGGCGCGGGCCGAGCATCTCGCAGACCAAGGCCTCGGTCGCCGCCAAGGCCCGCGAATCATCCTGCAACGCGACCTCCTCGCCACGCTGCGGCGGCGCGAACTGGATTCGGTCGGGGCGCGCCTCTCCGCCGAGACCGGTCTGGCGCACATGAAGCCGACCGCCGGCGATCAGGTCGCCGGCATCTATCGCCAGCGCCTCAACCTCTCCTCCGGCCGCTTCGCGATGATCGAGAGCATGGGACGAGATGGGGGCCTCGGCTTCCAGCTCGTGCCCTGGTCGCGCGAGATCGAACGCAAGCTTGGCCAGCATGTCGCCGGCGCCGTGAAGGACGGCGGGGGCATCGAATGGGGTCTCGGCCGCAAGCGCGGGCTCGCCCTCTAGCCAACAAGGAAGAAAGGACCGCCGCTGATGTCCGCGACGAAAATCCTCTGGGGCCAGATCACCACCGTGTTCCTCATCGTGCTGCTCACGACCTGGGGCGCGACCCAATGGACAGCCTGGCGGCTCGGCTTTCAGGCGCAGCTCGGCACGCCGTGGTTCGAGCTGGCGGGTTGGCCGGTCTACTACCCACCCGCCTTCTTCTGGTGGTGGTACTTCTACGACGCCTATGCCCCGCCGATCTTTGTTGAAGGCGCAGTGATCGCCGCCTCCGGCGGCTTCATCTCCATCGCCGTCGCCATCGCGATGTCGGTATGGCGTGCCCGTGAGGCGAAGAATGTCGAGACATATGGCTCGGCCCGCTGGGCTGAACTCCGCGAGGTGAAGGCAGCGGGCCTGCTCGGACCCGATGGCGTCGTCCTCGGCAAGCTCGGCGACGCCTATCTCCGGCACGATGGACCGGAGCATGTCCTGTGCTTCGCACCGACCCGATCGGGCAAGGGTGTCGGCCTCGTCGTTCCCACGCTCCTCACCTGGCCGGGCTCCGCCATCGTCCACGACATCAAGGGCGAGAACTGGCAGCTGACCGCCGGCTTCCGCGCGAGGCACGGCCGCGTCCTGCTTTTCGATCCCACCAACGCCAAATCGGCCGCCTACAACCCGCTCCTCGAAGTGCGACGCGGCGAGTGGGAAGTCCGCGACGTGCAGAACGTCGCCGACGTTCTCGTCGACCCCGAGGGCTCACTCGACAAGCGCAATCACTGGGAGAAGACGAGCCATTCTTTGCTCGTCGGCGCCATCCTGCATGTGCTGTACGCGGAAGAGGAAAAGACGCTCGCCGGTGTCGCCGCCTTCCTGTCGGATCCGCGCCGTCCGATCGAAGCCACGCTGAAGGCGATGATGACGACGCCGCATCTCGGCCCTGGCGGCCCTCATCCCGTCGTAGCGTCGACGGCGCGCGAACTCCTCAACAAGAGCGACAACGAGCGCTCGGGTGTTCTGTCCACCGCCATGTCCTTCCTAGGCCTCTATCGCGACCCGGTGGTGGCGGAGGTGACGCGCCGCTGCGACTGGCGGATCGCCGACCTCATCGCCGACGACAAGCCAGCAACGCTCTACCTCGTGGTTCCGCCATCCGACATCTCCCGGACGAAGCCGTTGATCCGGCTCGTTCTCAACCAGATCGGCCGACGCCTGACCGAGGATCTGCATGCGCGAGACCGGCGGCATCGCGTGCTGATGATGCTCGACGAGTTTCCAGCTCTCGGCCGCCTCGACTTCTTCGAGAGCGCACTCGCCTTCATGGCGGGTTACGGCCTGAAGTCGTTCCTCATCGCTCAGTCGCTGAACCAGATCGAAAAGGCCTATGGCCCGAACAACGCGATCCTCGACAACTGCCATGTGCGCGTGAGCTTTGCCACCAACGACGAGCGCACCGCCAAGCGCGTGAGCGACGCCCTCGGTACGGCGACCGAGATGAAGGCGATGCGGAACTATGCCGGGCATCGGCTCAGCCCCTGGCTCGGTCATCTGATGGTCTCGCGCTCGGAGACGGCACGACCGCTGCTCACCCCTGGCGAGGTGATGCAGCTACCGTCGACGGATGAAATCGTCATGGCCGCCGGTGTCCATCCCATCCGAGCCAAGAAGGCCCGTTACTTCGAGGATCGCCGCTTCAAGGAACGCATCCTGCCATCGCCCGACCCGGCGAAATGCGGGCGTTCGGCCCGAAAGGACGCCTGGTCCGATTTGAAGCCGCAGCGGCCCGACGCAGTGCTCGCGGCTGAGCTCGCCAAGGCGGAGGACGCTGCCAATGGCGGGCTGCGGCGCGAGCCGGAACTGCCCGACCATGTCGCGATCGCCAAGGAAACAACCGGACCTGCCGCGGCCGACGAGTTTTCCATCATGCTGGACGATGAGCCGGAAGACGCGGCGCGGCAGCGTCAGGCGCTGCGCCAGCAGATGCGCGGCGTGGCGAGACAGGTGGCGCTCGATCCCAATGACGGCATCGATCTGTGAGGCAACCATGCGCGACCGGATGAACGTTTACTTCCCGCCCGAGATGCTCCGCCAGATCGCCGATCTCGCCGACCGCAAGAAGCTCTCCCGCTCCGCGATCGTCGAAGCGGCGGTTGCGTCATTCCTGTCACCTGATGGCGCGGACAAGCGCGAGGCCGCATTCGCGCGCCGCCTCGATCGCCTGTCGCGCCAGGTCCAGCGCTTGGAGCGCGACCTCGGCGTCACCGCAGAGACACTGGCCCTCTTCGTCCGGTTCTGGCTGACGATCACGCCGCCCTTGCCGAACGATGCTCAAGCGTCAGCACAGGCCAAAGGGCGGGAGCGCTTCGAGGGATTTATCGAGACGCTCGGACGGCGGCTACAAAAGGGGCAGAGCTTCCTGAGGGAAATACCGGACGATGTAGCGGGTGGCGTTGCCCGCAGCTCAATTGAGCAGGGCGACGCCGACTGACCATGAGCTGCCGCGCATTGCGGATGTCGTCGGGCCGTATCCCTCGGACTGACCTGA
This sequence comes from Reyranella sp., assembly GCA_046296475.1. Classification (GTDB taxonomy): domain Bacteria; phylum Pseudomonadota; class Alphaproteobacteria; order Reyranellales; family Reyranellaceae; genus Reyranella. The sequence goes on along the minus strand of JBKBLH010000028.1, from coordinate 12,629 downwards.
GCCTTCTCAGGGTCAGCCGACATTGCACCCAAAGCGCAGCGGATCAGCAATATGGATTTGAAGCTGGCGCGCCAGAACCATCGGTCCAAATGTCGTCCGGAAGCCAACGGTCCCGATGACGGACCCGGTCATGGTCTGGATAGGTGATCACGTCGACAGGCGCACGCGTGCCGACGACGAGGCAGCGGGTCGGACGATCGCTGCGGTTGTGGCGCCGATGACCGATCGCGGTGCCAGCCTTGAACTCCGCTGCATCGTCGGCGCGCAGGATGGTCTCGGTGTCGCCCTCGATCAGCGTGACTTCGCCGTCGAGTACATAAATCAGTTCGTCCTCGGCGCTGTGCCAATGCTTTAGAGACGATAGGGAACCGGGTTCGAGAACTTCGATGAGCGCGCCGAACTGCGTCAGCCCCGCCGCTTCGCTGATCCAGTGCGTACGTGCCGGGCCACAGACATCGCCTGGTTCTCGGCCTTCGGTCACAAAATGCTGTGGCGTGAAAACCGGCATGCCTAGTCTCCATACGCTTCAACAACCACGTCGAAGCTCGCGGTCGGCATGACAGCTTCGAAGTAGAATTCCTCCGCCTCGTGCCACTGCCTTTCCCAAGATCCGATCGTGCCTTCGCGCGCGGCGAGGCGCGCGAGGCGCACCTCGTCAGGCACTACGAGGACGATGCGCAAATCGAGAAACTCAACGAGTTCGGGCCTCGCGGCATAGACCCCCTCGAGGATCACGATTGGCCTAGGTTCCAGCCTCGTCGGTTCATCGCATAGGCGTCCGTCGAAAGCGTCCCAGTCGAACGCGCGCCAGTGCGCCGTGCGGCCTGCCGCAAGCGCCTCGAGCACCGATCGCTGCCTTGTCCAATCGATGCAAGCGGCCGCCCTTGATGCGGCGCTATCCGACCGAAGCTCAATCCCGCCCGCGTAGAAGTCGTCGCCCTCGATCACGCAGGCATCGAGCCGTTCGGCGAGCGCCCTCGCCATCGTCGATTTGCCGACACCGCTTCTGCCATCGACCGCAACGATGAAGGGCGAAACCTTGTGCTGCGCCGAGCCGGCAATCATGTCGGCTAGCGTTTCCGCATCGCCCACAAGGGCAGGCCTCATATCCGCATCTCGCGCTCTGCAGATGGCGCATGTTGAGCAGGCAAGTCGTGCCTCACAGCACCTTCTCCACCTCATCGAGCAATGCTCTCGTCCCTTCTTCCCGGCCGGCGATATTGCCGTCGAAATACGCGCCCTGTTCCGTCAATTCCAGCGCGTACCGGTGCCATCGGAATTGAAGCTGACCGTTACGAGCAACGACGACAGCGGCGCGTCAGCCATCGTCATGTGGTAGGCATAAATGAGCGTGCTGCTTTCATCGACGTGCAGTCAGGTCGTCGCGTTCGTGAGAACGACGTCTGTGCCGGGCGGGCTGAACCGGCTGAACTCAACGGCGCCGGCAATGGTCGGTTCGGCTGGTTTATACTCGTGAATTGTCCACCCCTCGGCATAGACCAGCCACCTGCGCCGCGCCTCGGCTTGGGCGAGCGCCGCAAAGACCTTGGCGGGCGGTGTCGGATAGCGGCGTTCGACGGTGAAGCTGCCGTGCTGGATCGCGTTGCCCATGATCAGAGCCCTCCAGCGAGGGCTTCGAGTTGGTTGAGGCATGTGCCCCAGCCATCATGAAAGCCCATCTCCTCATGTTTCTGGCGGTCTGCGTCCGACTTGTGGCGCACCAGCGCCCGATACCGGGTTCCACCCTCGACCCCCTCCATGGTGATGTCGACGGTCATGAAGGTCTCGGCATTCGGCCGGAACTCGGGCCCGACGGCATCTGTCCAGACCAGGCGCTTCTGAGGCTCAGCCAAGAGAACGCAGCCTGGCGTCTCTTCCATTTCGCCACCTTCGGGCGACGCCATCACGACCGAGAAGATGCCGCCGGCGCGGGGATCGATCGCAACACGCGCCACCGTCCAGGGTTTCGGTGCGAACCATTGCTTCAGGAGGTCGGGCTCCGTCCATGCCCGCCAGAGCTGGGCAGGACTGGCGGCAACCGTCCGCTCCAGCACGAGATCAAGTTTGGGATCAGCCTTCATCATTCTTTCCTTCGTCATTCAGGTTGTCGAGAAATTCGTCGAGGCGGTCGAGACGCGCCTCCCAGAGCGACCGCTGCTGGCCGAGCCAGCCTTCGGCGGCTTTCACCGTTTCAGGTTGCAGGCGACAGGTCCGGACGCGGCCGGCCTTGTCCGATGCGATCCATCCGCTCGCCTCAAGCACCTTCAGGTGTTTGAGGAAGCTCGGCAGCGCCATGTCGTGCGGCGCGGCGAGTTCCGAGACGGGTGCCGGACCCGCCGCCAGCCGGGCGATCACCGCGCGCCGGGTAGGATCGGAAAGCCCATGGAAAATCGAATTAAGGTTAGCCATGTGGCTATCTATTGACATCGCGCCGAGCGAGTCAAGATAGCTAGCCATGTGGAAAGCTATCTTACTTAGGGTGGAACGACAGTCGTGATGCGGCGAGGCAATCTCGACGGCCGCCAACCGGAGGCCGGCCCCTGCGCCGGGCCGCGGCTGCGCGCCGCCCTCGCCCCGGGCGGTCGGATCTTCGTCGAAGGTGTTGAGATTTTTGGGGAGAAACTAAGGTGAGGATCGTGCACTTCGCCGCCGATCGAGCAGACGATGCGTTGTTCCTGGTGAATCTGTTGCGGCCGGCGCCGATCAAGCTGTCCGAGTTCTTCGCGCGCGACTCGCGTTGGCCGGTGGGCGATCTGCGTCTGCGCTGGCTCGGGTATGAGGATGACCGTGCAGTCGCCTACGGGCAAATCGCCATCTCGCCCTATGCCCCGGCCGATCATCTTGCCATCCAGATCGCGGTCGACCCCGATCATCGGGGCTGCGGGCGAGGCAGCGACATGCTCGACCACTTGGAGCGTGAGGCAAACGGGCGAGGTTTCCGGGGACTCGTCGCCACGATCCCCGAAGCTGCATCGCATCCGCAGGCCTGGGCCCAAGCCCGCGGCTTTCGTCGCCATGCGCTGCACAGTGACAGTCTGCTCGACCTGCGGACCTTCCACCGCCAGGCGGATGTGCCTGCAGAAGTTCGCTCACCGACATGGCTGAAGCCACCGAGACGCAATGGCGAGAAGTGGCTGCGCTGTTGCAGACACTGATCGCCGATGCCCCCGACATGCGAGATCTGCCGCCATGGACCATGACTCGCTGTCTTTCGGTTCTACGCGAGACACCGGCCGCGCGGCCGGACTGGGTGATCATCGCGCGATCGGAAGGCGGGCCCGTCGGCCTCACCGTCGGTCACGCCATGGGAGAGGAGATCTATTCATACTTCACGGGCGTGATGCCCAGCTGGCGCGGCAGGCATGTCGGCCTCGCGCTCAAGCTGCGGTTGATCGGAGCGGCCCAGGCCCAGGGCATCGTGACGATGCGGACTACAAACCTCGACACCAATACCCCGGCGCTGCGCCTCAACGCATCGATCGGCTTTCGTCGCGCGCCCGGCAGCCTGGAATTGCGCAAGGCCTTGTCATCGATCGATCCAACTAGGGCCTGTTGACGTTTGAGGATTCCCAAATCGGTCTCGTGATTCAAGGTCACCAAATGGGAGGTAGCCTTTGAGGCGGTCATCCCGCCCAAATCCAACCGCCGCTTCCCGGCCGACTTCGACCGAAACACCTACAAATGGCGGCAACTGATCGAGAACTTCTTCGGGAAATTCAAAGAATACAGAAGCATCGCCGTGCGTTGCCGCAAGACCGACACAAGCTACAGCGCGTTCATCTCCATCCGCAGCGACCATCATTAGACTGAAGTGAACGTCAACAGGCCCTAGAGAAATCTCACCTCGACGGGTCGGCGCCGCGGCGTCTTCAGGCCGAATCAGCTCTGACAAGCCGCGTCTGTAAGCGTTCCAGCCCCGCCCTCACCATGTCGCCGTAGCCGCCCGCAGGAAGAGCCTCGGACCGCCCCAGCCCGAAGCGAGTGTGCGCTCGCGCGCGGTCTAGGTCGCCGAGGCGCCGGTATGCGTCGCCCACGTTGAGGTGCAGCGATGGAAGGAAGCTGGCGAGGTCCGGCTCGAGCGCGTCATGGTCCACGTCCTGCTCCTTCCCGGTTGCCGCCCTCAGGGCGAGCAAGTCCCAAGCCAGCTCGGCCTCCACCTTGTCCTCGGTGTCGGCGAGGAAATGCGCTATAGTGCAGCGTTGCGTTGGCGTGCCACGCTCGCCCAGCTCTTCCCAGAGACGTAGCAGAGCGGTGCGCGCCGTCGCGCGATCGCCGGAGTGCAAGATGGTGATGGCCTCCATGATCTCGGCCATGTCGGTTGGTTCCTGGCTCATTTCTCAAGCTCTAACCTAAGACCTGACCCGGACAAATTGACGACCGGCATCCAACGGATGGACGTTTTTGCATGGGGGCGAATGCGCGCGATCACGCCTTTACTCCGCATGGAAGGCGGTCGCGGAGCGATAACCAAGCCCGCCTTGTCGCCGGCGGCTTCTTCAAGCTCCTCGAAACATAGACCGACGTCCGCACGGCGAAGCAGTCGACACATACCGATGACTAGAAAGTTTGACCAGCTCGCTAAGCGGCTCCAACAACGGTCACAGCGCAGCGCTCGGCGCGCTCGCGGATCATTTCAGCAAGCCGCTCAACAGCCATGCTGTCCAACCCGGGACGCGAAAGCTCCGCAGCGACGACGGTTGCCTCCTCGCGGACGCCTTTGCTGATCTCTGCGACTCGCCTGCGTATCAGCGGCAGGCCGAGACCCGCGTCCGCCGCGAACGCTGCCCAGGCCTTCACGTCCAGTTCGGTGTGCGTGGCGCGTTTCCCGATCTTCATGGCGAATTTCGGCGAGAGATCGGGATAGGCAACGGTTGCCAGCAGATCATAGAGCGGGGCGAGACGCGGGCCTTCGGCGTCGTAGAGGATCGAGAAATTCTTGCCGTGTGCGTCGGCGTTCCCGGCGATCACATTGAAGATCACCGCATCCAGAAGCTTCAGCACATCGACGGCGGGGCGTGCGGCGACCTGGCGGAGAAGTGCAAAACAATCCTTGAAGGTCGGGCCGCCTTCGCTGGCGTATTTGGTTTCCGGCGGCACGCCGAGCGCCTGGCAGAAATCCTCCTGATGGATCCGGCGCACACCTCCATCGTCGCCAATGGCGCGGTCATAGCGCTGGACCAACAGAAACGTTCGATCCTGGACGGTGCGCGCTTCTACCGGCGCGACATCGAGACCAATTGCGGTAGCAAGGCGCATCACGAACGCCTCGTTCTCGGTCGTGGCCGTGAAGCGGGATATTGGGGGCTTGAGAATATGCGTCGTGGGCTGGCCCGGCGCAGGCAACGCCACCGCCCCGTCCACCAGAACCACAGGCACCTTCGATTGCGCGCCCGCGAGAGAGAGACGCAGGCCTTCCTCGCCTGCGAGCAATGGGCGGACGGGCAGCGCGTCCAGCACCCGGATCAGGCCTGCATCGTCAAGCCGGGTTGGTTTTTGATCGGGAGCAAGAGTGGCCGGACCTTCGCCCGGCGGCAGAAGCTGGAGCGCGCCCGCCACATCGCCGCCGAGGCGATCAAGAAGGGCGAAATCATTGGCGCGCGACACGCCGAGTGCCTGAGCCGCAGCATCGCGCTGGCTTTCCTCCGGCAATAGGCCGCCGAAAAACGGGCGGCACTCGCGACGACTGAACGGCTCCGTCCGCTTTGGCAGTGAAGCGGACAAGGGCTGCGCCGCCTCGTCGTCCAGCCAAGCCCGCGCATAGGCGAAGCCGAGTTCACCGTGCTTGTCCTGCGTCAGCTGACCCACCAGGCGCCCGTCCCACCAGATATCGAGGGTGCGCGTCATCCCTTCCGCGCTCCTTTGGGGTCGGGCGACGGTGTGATATCGAGCGAGCAGCCCAGCGCAGACAGGACCTGAAGCGTCTTGCCGATCTGTGCGGTCGGCTTGCCCGCTTCGAGATCGACGATGAAGCGCAGGCCGACGCCAGCTGCGCCGGCAAGCTCGTCCTGCCGCAGGCCAGCGGCCTTGCGGGTTGTCCGGACAATGTCGCCGATCTCGGCGGTGGTGAGGTTGCGTCTGGCCATGATATTTACCGAACGGGAAAGTATCATGGATTTCTGAAGAATGTCTATAAGAATTTCCCGCTCGGGAAAGCTTGCGCCACGGGGTCGCTCCTGGGTCTGGATTATTCCCGCTCGGGAAAACGCGCCGGTCGGGAGCCTCAGATGCTGCCGCGGCTCGACGCCGGTCCGCCGATCACCTGTCTTTCTTCGCCACAGTACGATGACCCCCTGAGCGTTGTTGCAACGCCCCAATTCCTACCTTTCTTACTCATCCCCGATCCAGGGCCGCGCATCGCGGGGGCCCGCAAGCGAACGGGGACGACGTGGCGGTCAACCATCAGCAATCGGAAGCAGCCTCACGCGGTGCACGCATGTTGCGCACCGCGCTGGGGCCTGCGGTCGCCCGATTCCTGGAAGACCCCGCGATCGTCGAGGTCATGCTCAACCCCGATGGGCGGCTCTGGGTCGACCGGCTCTCTGACGGCCTGTCCGATACGGGGGAACGGCTTTCGGCGGCCGATGGCGAACGCATCGTCCGCCTCGTCGCCCATCATGTCGGCGCCGAGGTGCATGACCGTCGCCCGCGCGTCTCGGCCGAGCTTCCCGAAACCGGCGAGCGCTTCGAAGGCCTGCTGCCGCCGGTCGTGACGGCTCCGGTGTTCGCAATTCGCAAGCCTGCCGTCGCCGTCTTCACGCTCGACGACTATGTCGCCGCGGGCATCATGACGGCCGACCAGGCCGACATCCTCCGGCAGGCGGTCGCAGCGCGCGCCAACATCCTCGTCGCCGGCGGAACCAGCACCGGCAAGACCACGCTGACCAATGCCCTGCTGGCCGAGGTCGCGAAGACAACCGACCGCGTCATCGTCATCGAAGACACCCGCGAGCTGCAATGCCAGGCGCAGAACATCATCGCCATGCGCACCAAGGACGGCGTCGCGACCCTGTCCGACCTGGTGCGCTCCTCGCTGCGGCTGCGGCCGGATCGGATCCCGATCGGCGAGGTGCGTGGGGCTGAGGCGCTCGATCTGCTGAAGGCCTGGGGCACCGGCCATCCCGGCGGGATCGGCACGATCCACGCGGGCACCGCGCTCGGCGCGCTGCGCCGCCTCGAGCAGCTCATCCAGGAAGCTGTCGTCACCGTCCCCCGGGCGCTGATCGCCGAGACCATCGATCTGGTGGCCGTGCTCTCCGGCCGCGGCGCTGCGCGGCGTCTCGCCGAACTCGCCCGCGTCGAAGGGCTCGGGACGGACACCGACTACCGCCTTTCCCCCGCAACCCAGCCTCCCGACCCACAAGGAGAACCCGCATGATCCGACATATCGCGCGCGGCCGTCAGCGCCTCGCGACCGCCGCCACGGCGCTGACCCTGAGCCTTCTTCTGGCGCCCGCCGCCCACGCATCCGGCTCGTCCATGCCCTGGGAAGCGCCGTTGCAGTCCATCCTCCAGTCGATCGAGGGGCCGGTCGCCAAGATCATCGCGGTGATCATCATCATCGTCACCGGCCTGACGCTGGCGTTCGGCGACACGAGCGGAGGATTTCGGCGCCTCATCCAGATCGTCTTTGGCCTGTCGATCGCCTTCGCGGCGTCCAGCTTCTTCCTGTCGTTCTTCTCGTTCGGCGGCGGGGCGCTCGTCTGATGGCGGGCCTCCTGCATCATCCCGATGAAGTCGCGGGCTTCTCGGTTCCGGTCCACCGCGCGCTGACCGAGCATATTCTGCTGGGCGGCGCACCGCGCAGCATCGCCATCATGAACGGCACACTCGCCGGCGCTGTCGGTCTCGGCTTGCGGCTATGGCTGGTTGGTCTCCTCATCTGGGCGATCGGCCATTTCGCTGCCGTTTGGGCAGCAAAGCGCGATCCGCTCTTTGTCGAAGTCGGCCGCAGGCATCTGCGCATTCCGGGCCATCTCACGGTCTGAGGCGTGGCCATGATGAACCTCGCCGAGTATCGCCGCACCGCGACCCGCCTCGCTGATTTCCTGCCCTGGGCGGCGCTTGTTGGCGAAGGGGTCGTGCTGAACAAGGATGGCAGCTTCCAGCGCACCGCGCGCTTTCGTGGTCCCGATCTCGACTCAGCTGTGGCCGCCGAACTGGTGGCCGTCGCCAGTCGCCTCAACAACGCCTTCCGGCGTCTGGGCTCGGGCTGGGCGATCTTCGTCGAAGCGCAGCGTCACGAAGCCGCCTCCTATCCGGCAAGCCGCTTCGCGGACGCCGCCTCCGCCCTCGTTGATGCTGAGCGCAAGGCCGACTTCGAGGAAGCGGACGCGCATTACGAGTCGAGCTACTTCCTGACCTTTCTCTATCTCCCGCCTGCCGAGGACGCCGCGCGGGCGGAGACCTGGCTCTACGAGGGTCGCCAACAGTCCGGCGTCGATCCCCATGAAGCCCTCGCGGCCTTCATTGACCGCACAAACCGCGTCCTCCAGCTCGTCGATGGCTTCATGCCAGAATGCCGGTGGCTCGATGACGGCGAGACCCTGACCTACCTGCACTCGAGCGTCTCAACGAAGCGCCACCGCGTCCGCGTTCCCGAAACGCCGATCTACCTCGATGCGCTTCTCGCCGATGAGCCGCTGACCGGCGGCCTCGAGCCGCGGCTCGGCGCCGCTCATCTGCGCGTGCTGACGATCAACGGCTTTCCGACGGCGACGACGCCAGGGATTCTCGACGATCTCAACCGGCTCGCCTTTCCCTATCGCTGGTCCACGCGGGCGATCCTCCTCGACAAGACGGACGCCACGAAACTGCTGACGCGCATCCGCCGGCAGTGGTTCGCCAAGCGCAAGTCGATCGCCGCAATCCTGAAGGAGGTAATGACCAACGAGGCCTCCGCGCTCGTCGATACGGACGCTGCGAACAAGGCGGCCGATGCCGACATGGCCTTGCAGGAGCTTGGCGCCGACTATGCCGGTCAGGCCTATGTGACCGCCACCGTCACCGTCTGGGATGCCGATCCGCGCACCGCCGACGAGAAGCTCCGCCTTGTAGAAAAGGTGATCCAGGGCCGCGACTTCACCGCGATGTCCGAGACCATCAATGCCGTCGATGCCTGGCTCGGGTCGCTGCCCGGCCACGTCTACGCCAACGTCCGGCAGCCACCGATCTCCACCCTGAACCTCGCCCACATGATTCCGCTCTCCGCAGTCTGGGCCGGGCCGGAACGGGACGAGCATTTTGGTGCGCCGCCGCTGCTCTACGGCAAGACGGAGGGCAGCACGCCGTTTCGCTTTTCGCTGCATGTCGGCGACGTCGGCCACACACTGGTCGTCGGGCCGACAGGCGCGGGCAAGTCCGTGCTGCTCGCGCTCATCGCACTTCAGTTCCGGCGCTATCCGGACGCCCAAGTCTTCGCCTTCGACTTCGGCGGCTCCATCCGCGCAGCCGCGCTCGCCATGGGAGGCGATTGGCATGACCTCGGTGGCAGCCTGACGGACGGCGCCGCGTCGTCGGTCTCCCTCCAGCCACTCGCACGCGTTCACGAGACCCATGAGCGTGCCTGGGCAGCCGACTGGATCGCCGCCATCCTAGCCCGCGAGGGCGTCACGATTACGCCGGAGGTGAAAGAACATCTCTGGACGGCGCTGACCTCGCTGGCGTCCGCGCCGATCCCTGAGCGCACGCTGACGGGCCTTGCCGTCCTCCTCCAGTCGAATGATCTCAAACAGGCGCTGCGCCCCTTTTGCGTGGGCGGTGCCTACGGACGGCTGCTGGACGCCGAAGGCGAGCAGCTAGGGGAAGCTGCGGTCCAGGCCTTTGAAACCGAGGGGCTGATCGGCGGCGGTGCGGCGCCGGCGGTCCTCGCCTATCTCTTCCATCGGATTGGCGATCGTCTGGACGGGCGGCCCACGCTCCTGATCGTCGACGAGGGCTGGCTCGCGCTCGACGATGACGGCTTCGCGGCGCAACTGCGCGAATGGCTGAAGACGCTGCGCAAGAAGAACGCGTCCGTCGTCTTCGCCACGCAATCGCTGGCCGACATCGATGGGAGCGCGATCGCTCCGGCCATCATCGAAAGCTGCCAGACGCGCCTGCTGCTGCCGAACGAACGCGCGATCGAGCCGCAGATCACCGCGATCTACCGGCGCTTCGGCTTGAACGACCGTCAGATCGAAATCCTCAGCCGGGCCACACCCAAGCGCGACTATTACTGCCAGTCGCGGCGCGGCAACCGGCTGTTCGAGTTGGGGCTCTCCGAGGTCGCCCTCGCGCTTTGTGCGGCATCCTCGAAAGGCGATCAGGCCGCCATCGAGGCGATCCTCGCCGAGCATGGCCGCGACGGCTTCCTGTCCGCCTGGCTGCGCGCCCGCGATGTCGGATGGGCCGCCGACCTCATTCCCGATCTCACCAACCTGGAGCCCAAGCCATGATGATCCGACGCTCTCGCGCGGCGCTGTTCGCCGCAACCATCCTGTCGCTGCCCGTCGCCTTCTCGCCCGTGTTCGTTACTCCGGCAGCGGCGCAGTGGGTCGTTTATGATCCGACCAACTACGTCCAGAATGTCCTGTCGGCCGCGCGGGCGCTCGAGCAGATCAACAACCAGATCCAGAGCCTCCAGAACGAAGCGCAGATGCTGATCAACCAGGCCCGCAATCTCGCGAGCCTGCCCTATTCCTCGCTTCAGCAGCTCCAGCAATCGGTGCAGCGCACGCAAGCGCTTCTGGGTCAGGCACAGCGCATCGCCTTCGACGTGCAGCAGATCGACCAAGCCTTTCAGAGCCAGTACGGCAACATCTCGCTGTCGACTTCGGATCAGCGTCTCGTCGCCGATGCACGATCGCGCTGGCAGAACACGGTCGGCGGCCTTCAGGACGCGCTGCGCGTGCAGGCCGGTGTCGTGGGCAATATCGACACCAACCGCGCCGAGATGGCGGCTCTGGTCGGGCAGAGCCAGGGTGCGACCGGCGCGCTTCAGGCAACCCAAGCCGGCAACCAGTTGCTCGCGTTGCAGGCGCAGCAACTCGCAGACCTGGTCGCTGTGGTCGCTGCGAACGGCCGAGCGCAGGCGCTTGTCGATGCCGAGCGCGCCGCAGCCGCCGAACAAGGCCGTGAACAGCGCCGCCGGTTCCTGACGCCCGGCTCCGGCTATCAGCCCGGCAACGCCCGGATGTTCCCGAACGGCAACTGAGGACAGCAGGATGGACGGCAAGACGCTGGCCCGCGTGGGCGCAATCATCTTCGTCTCCGTCGCGATCACCGCAACGGCGATCGAGATGACCCGGAAAGAGGAAAGGCCAGCGGTTCGGCCGACGCCCGTGCTTGAGGAGGCGGAGGACCCGCTGCGCGAGGGCCAGCGTCGGTGCCAGCAGATGGGGGAAGCCGCGGCCAGAGACAGCGAGTGTCTGCGCATCTGGGCCGAAACCCGCGACCGTTTCCTTGGCACCCGCACCGCGCCGCGACGCGCCGACGAAGGGCGGTGAGCCATGGGCGGCAGCGGCGTCATCGACAATTTCCTCGGGGTCTTCACCTCCTACATCGACAGCGGATTCGGCCTGCTCGGCGGCGAGGTGGCGTTCATCGCAACGACGCTGATCGTCATCGACGTCACGCTGGCCGCCCTGTTCTGGAGCTGGGGCGCGGATGACGACATCATCGCGCGTCTGGTGAAGAAGACGCTGTTTGTGGGCGTCTTCGCCTACATCATCGGCAACTGGAACAACCTCGCGCGGATCGTCTTCGAAAGCTTCGCCGGCCTCGGACTTCAGGCGTCCGGCACGGGCTTTTCCATCCAGGACCTGATGCGGCCGGGCCGGGTCGCGCAGACGGGTCTCGATGCGGCGAGGCCGCTGCTCGAATCCATCTCAAACCTGATGGGCTGGATCGCCTTCTTCGAAAACTTCATCCAGATCGCCTGCTTGCTCTTCGCCTGGGCGCTGGTGCTGCTCGCCTTCTTCATCCTCGCCATCCAGCTCTTCATCACGCTGATCGAATTCAAGCTGACCACACTGGCTGGCTTTGTCCTGATCCCGTTCGGCCTGTTCGGGAAGACCGCCTTCATGGCCGAGCGCGTGCTGGGCAACGTCATCTCGTCTGGGATCAAGGTGCTGGTGCTCGCCGTCATCATCGGTATCGGCTCGACTCTGTTCAGCCAGTTCACGGCAGGCTTCGGCGGCCAGCCACCGACCATCGACGACGCGATGGCCGTCGTTTTGGCGGCGCTGTCGCTTCTCGGTCTCGGCATCTTCGGTCCGGGTATCGCCAACGGCATCGTTTCCGGCGGCCCGCAACTCAGCGCAGGCTCCGCCATCGGCACCGGCCTCGTCGCGGGCGGCGCAGCCATGGCTGCCGGCGGCGCGGCCGGACTCGCCCTGCGCGGTGGCGCGAGCGCCATTTCCGGCGGCGCCGCCGCCGTGCGCGGTGGAGCCACCGCGGCGGGAGCCGCCTCCGCCGCCTACAGTCTCGGTTCCCTCGGCCAGTCGGGCGCCGCCGGCGTCGCGTCGGGCCTTGGCGGCGTCGCACGAGCGGCCGGCGGCGCGGCAGCCTCTCCGCTGCGCCGGGCCGCGCAAAGCGTTCGCTCGAGCTTCGCCGACGGCGTCAAAAGCGGCTTCGGAGCCACCGGCGGCTCC
>JBKBLH010000027.1:0-66906 GCA_046296475.1 Reyranella sp. | reverse complement strand
GCTTCCTCTGCACCGGCTTCGGCTCGGGCGGCCGGGGCTTGGGCTCGACCTTCTTCTCCGGCGGCTTGAACTGGGGCGGCGGCGGTTCGTCGGGCGGCGGCAGCTCGACCTTGGCCAGCGGGATCTCCGGGGGTGGTGGTTCGTCGGGCGGCGGCAGCTCGATCTTGGCCAGCGGAAATTCCGGCGGCGGCAGGTCGGGCGGCGGCGGCTCGACGATGGCCGCCAGCTCCGGCGGTGGCGGCGGCCTCAGCTCGACCGGCGGCGGCGGCTCCGCCTCCTCGATTTCGATCTGCGCCGGCGCCTCCGCCGACACCATCCGCACCTCCATCGGCGCGATATCGCCCACCACCAGCTTGACCGGCTCGACCTGCGTCAGCGCCCAGCCCCCGCCGACATGGAAGAAGATCACGAGCGCAAGGATGCCCCGCCGCGCCGCCGTCGATAGCGGCTCGCGTGACGGTCCCGGCGGGCCGGGCTCCACGAAAGGCGGAAACGAGGACAAGGGTTCCATCACCGACATCGGGCCTAATTTTGGAGCGGGCCGACCGCGAATGCCACCATGGCGGCCACGCTGGCCACACAAGGCTCGAAACTGGCGCGCCCGGCTGGATTCGAACCAGCGGCCTACCGCTTAGAAGGCGGTTGCTCTATCCACTGAGCTACGGGCGCTTTGCCAATTATTTCAACGACATGGAGAGTTGGTCCCTGGGTCGCTCCGGTTTGCCGGGACCTGCGTCATGGACGAGGCTTCCGTCATTCTCCGGCGGCGCCTCAATAGCACACGTCGCCCGTGCTCCGCACCGGTCGCGTCAAGAGCAGCGCCGACGGACGCGCAGCGAACCCCGCAGCCATGCGCGTTGGACCGGTGTCCCTGAGCCTCTGACGCTGGGCACGAGGCGAGGGTCCCAACCGGGCGCCGCTTCTCCAGCCTTCGATAACGCGTTGGGCGGCTTCGCGGGCAAGCTCAGCCGCGACGGCGATCTCCCTTGTCGCCCTGCCCGCGCTTGGCAACGGTCTTTGCTTTCCGGCGGCGATCGGCAGCGAGAGACCGGCCGACATCCTCGACCTCCTTGAACGAGGTGCCGCGCGCGTTGCGGCGCACGTAGAGCTTGTTGCTTCCCGTGTCGATGAGTTCGCGCCTGGCTGCCTTCTTCCGTGCGGTTTTCTTCACAGCCTTCTTCTTTGCGACTTTCTTCTTCGCGGCTTTCTTCCTGGCAGCCATCCTGTTCCTCCTTATCCGGACCGAGGCGAAGAACGCGGACCATGGAAGGAAGTTGCCGAACCTCTGGGCTCGGCCGTGCTCCATGCTCGCGCTACGAGAATGAACCGACGCTCATCGGCGCGCGCTTCCGGCCACGCGAAGCCTGAAGGCAATCAGGGCCGCCGCGGCCGCGCCGGCAAGGAGCGTGACGTCCATCCCGGCAACAGGCCAAAGTCGTTGCTCGGCGATGCTGCGCCACGGGCGATCGCCTGTCGTGATGCTGCCCAGGATCACCGCTGCCACCGCCAGCATCGCGATCGCGATACACTGTTCGCGCCAGGCAGCTCCCGGACGCGCCCAGGCATGGACGAACGACCCCAGCCAGACCAGGTAGAAGATCCAGACCTCCAGGTCGGCGCGGCCGAACCCCTCGAGAGACGCCGCCGAAGGCAACAGCCTGTTGGCGACGAAGAACGCAAAGGTTGCGGCCACGATCCCGCTGACCGATCCGACGGCCAGCCCCTCGACCAGGCGAACGCCCGCAAGACCGAGTTGCGCATGGCGTTTGCGCCGCGATTCCAACCAAAACAGGAACCCGGTGGCGATCAGCACGCATCCGGCGAGTCCCAGCGCGAAGTAGAGCCAGCGCAGCAGCCAGTGGTCGAACTGGATGAAATGGAAGCCCGTGATGAAGCGATGCGCGTGCATCACCGGCTGCGCCGTATGGCGCGACAGCACGGCGCCGGTCCCTGCATCGAAGTAGAGCGAATCGACCGGCATGGTCACGCGATCGTCGACGAACGAGCGACGGACTTCGACATAGGCGTTCGCGTCCCCTGGATGGAACACCCTCAGCAGCTGAGGCGTGCCGCCTTCCCATTCACGGGAAGCCTGCGCCACCATGGCGTCCAGCGACGACATGGGCGGTCCCGGTCGATTGAGCCTCGGCCGCCCGTAGATGCCATATGTCTCGTGGACGAACGACTGTCGGTCGCCGCGGTAGGGCACCTCCCATGCGCCGGCGAAGTAGACCGTGAAGAAGATCATCACGCCCGACAGGGTGATGGCGAAGTGGAAGGGCAATGCGAGAACGCCGGCGACATTGTGCAGGTCGAGGATCAGGCGGCGCGGCTTATTCCGGACGCGAAACGTGAAGAAATCGGCGAAGATCTTGCGATGAATGATCACACCCGAGACGCAGAGCGCCAGCATCGCCATGCCCGAGAGGCCGACGATCCAGAGACCCAGCGACCAGGCCCTCAAGTGCAGGTTGACGTGAAACGGATAGATGAAGCCCGTTCCTCCCCACGTCCCGGCCTCCGGCAGCAGGGTCGAAGTCGCAGGATCGGCATGGCGGTATCGCGTCCTGCCTCCCTCCGCCAGATATCCCACGCGGGCCGCGGGCTCGCGGTCGCTCGGAAAAAGCACGAACCACAGCGGCGCCCCGCCGATCAGGGGCTTCAACTCGCCGGCGAGTTCATCGACGGAGGTCAATTCTGCCGGCGTCAGCCGCGTGGCCGGCATCATCCAGCGGTCGATCTCCTTGTCGAACACCGACAAGGTTCCCATCCAGAAGACGGCGAACAGCACCGTGCCGAGGCACAACCCCGCCCAGGTGTGCAGCCACTGCATCGAGTCGCGGAACGTCTTCCCCATGTCGGCCCCACCCGCGCCCCGCCACTCCCGATCTAGAAGTCGGCAGTCAGCGAGAGGCGGAAGGTGCGCGGCGCCCCGAGGAACATGAACGTCGCCGTCTGGTTGCTGCCGGCCCAGTAGTTGGCGTCGAGGACGTTGTCGACATCGAAGCGGGCCACCAGCATCTTCCCTTTGGCGCCCGGATTCTCGAACGCATACCGGGCGCCGAGGTCGAAGCGGGTCCATTGCGGCATCATGCGCCGCGGAAAGGTCATGTCGATGTATTGTGGGCCGGTGTAGATCGCGCGGCCCGTCAGCGTGAGTCCCGGCACAAGCGGGAGATCGACTTCACCTGACAGGTTCAGTGTGAACTGCGGGGTGAACGGCGCGATCCAGCCGTTCGTGACTCCGCCCGCGGTTTTCGCCAGCACCGGGTTCAGGAACATCGCCCCGCCCAGGACCCGGAAGCCCTTCGCCGGCTCGCCGAACACGTTCAGTTCGAGGCCCTGGTTGACCTGCTGGCCATTCACGCCCTGGGTGTTCGTCGTGGTGTTGGTGATGACGCTGGGCTGCGTGATCTGGAACAGCGCCGCGGTGGTCGTGAACGTCCCCCAGTCGGCCTTGATCCCGACCTCGATCTGGTTGGTCACGTATGGCGGCAGGATCGTTCCGGCATTGGCGAAGGGAGCCTGTACCACGGTGCCCTGCTGCAGGCCCTGGATGTAGTTGCCGTAGAGCGAGACGTTCTCGAGCGGCTTGACGATCAGCGCCACGGCGGGGCTGACGACGGTCTGGTCGTAGCTCGTGGTCAGGGCGCCGGTGACGGCATTGAAGTTGGCCGATTGGACGTTCTGCGCCCGCAGTCCCGCCGTCAGCTGGACGCGATTGTTCAGCGACGAGATCGTGTCTGCGATGCCGATGCTGTTGAAGCCGGAACTCGACGTCTTGTTCGCCGCAGGCGTCGGAATGTTCGGCCGCGCGATCAAGGTCGGATTGTAGATGTTGGTCGCGAAGGCGCCGCCCGGCTGGGCGACGTTGACCTGGCCGTTGTCCTGCTGGAGCGTCGAGGCCGTGATCGCGAGCTCGTGGTTGACGTCGGCCGTGGCGAAAAGGGCGCGCAGGCCTCCCTGTGCCGTCAGGCTCGTCGTGTACTGGCTGAAATTGAGCGGCGCCAGCGCCGTGCCGGCGCCGCTGAAGTTCGTGATCGTCGTCGCCGCCGAGTAGAGACCGCCCATGCGGTAGTCGTGCGCACCTGCCGAAGCGTAGAGCGTGACGTTATCGGTAATGTCCATCTCGAGGCGGAGGACTCCGAACGCATCCTTGCGGCCCTGGAAGCCCCAGGGTTGTGCAGTCGGATTGGAGCGGACGTTCGGCGCATAGGGAAGTTGCACGCCCGGCGCCAGGGTCAGGTAGGGCGTGATGCCGGAGATGTACTGGTTCTGGTAACCGAGATCGGCCGAAAGCCGCACCCGCTCGCCGCGGAGATCGAAGCCGAGGAGCGCCAGCGCCCTCTGATCGGCATTGTACTGCACTTCGGTCTGGCCGCCGCGGAACACGCCGTTGAAGCGCACGCCGAATTCCTTGTCTTCGCCAAAGCGGCGCCCGAAATCGATGTGCCCGCCGAACTGGCTCCCGGAAATGTAGCTTGCCGTCGCCTGGGTCAGGTCCTCGTTGGGCGCACGCTTGGGGACGACGTTGATGTTGCCGCCGATCGATCCGAAGGGCGGGATGCCGTTCAGCAGCGCGCTCGGCCCCTTCAACACTTCGACCCGCTCGGCCATCTCCGCCATGATCGACGAGTTGGGCAGCATTCCATAGAGGCCGCCGTAGGATGCGTCGGAATTGTCGACTGGAAAGCCGCGGATCTTGACCTGATCGGTGCCGGGACTGTTGTCGCCGCGGGTGATTCGAACCGACGGGTCGTCGATCAGCACGTCGCGGACGGTCTTGGCCTGCTGGTCCTGCGCCTTCTTCGCCGTGTAGTTGCTCTGGTTGAACGGCGTGTCCATCACGGCGCGGTTGCCGAGAAGCCCGAGTTGGCCGCCGGTCGCGACCTGTCCCCCGGCATAGGCCGGCGGTGCATTGTCGATCATCGCCTGCGGCGGCACCATGAACGCGCCCTGCACCTGAACCGGATCGAGCACCAGGGCGCCGCTTGTGTCCGGCCCGGCCGTGATCGTCACCGAGGTCGGCGACGTGAAGCGATAGCTGATTCCCGTACCGGACAGCATGAGCCGCAGTGCCTGCTCGGTCGTCATGGCGCCGGCCACGGGCGTACTGGTCTTGCCGGCGACGACCGAGGCGGCCACCGCAAACTGCAGGCCCGCCTGCTGTCCGAGCGTGGTGAGCGCCTGGGCGAGCGGCTGCGCGGGAATGTCGAAGGTCCTCGCCGGGGCGGTTTGCGCCTCCTCCGTATTCAGTGTGGACTGGGCCAGGGCCGGCACCTGGAAGGCCGCGAGCGAGCCCGCGGCGACGACGGCCGCCGCAAGGCCATGCGCGGCCCGCGCCGTCGAACGCTTGAATGACACGAGAATCCTCTCCCCAAAATCCGTTGCCGGCGGGTCACGGAATGCTGCGCGTGCGGACCGCGATCGGTCGCGCTCTCGACTCCTAGACTGGGCGAGCCGATCCCATTTGTAGGGGCGTGGCGAAAAATAGACGGAAGAGCGTCAGCGTCGTGACACGATGAGCAGGTATGGCGTGACTTCCGTCACCATCGCCTTCTGCGATTCGGCCAGCGTGCGCAGCGCATCGACCGGCTGCGCGAGATCGAAGACTCCGGTGATCGTCTGCCGGCTCAGCGAGCGATCGGCCACCACGAGAGCACCCGGGAGATGGCGCCCCAGGATGTCGACGATGTTGCCGAACGAGTCGTCCACGACGACGAGGCGGCGCGTGCGCCACGCGGCGACCGAATCCGGGGCCGTCCGCTCACGATGAACCGAGTCGTGAATCCGATCGACCACCAGCCGATCGCCCATGGCGAGCCCTTGGCTCAGCCGCTGCCCATGGCGCAGCACCTCCACGCTTCCCGACTGGACGGCGACATCGACGGTGGTTGGGGTCTTGCCCACCCCGAAGGAAGTGCCGGTCACGACGACGGAAACGTCTCCGGCCAGGACCGAGAACGGCCGCTGCGTGTCGTGCATCACCCGAAAGAAGGCCTGGCCGGCGAGAAGCGCGACACGGCGGTCGCCGGCCCCGTACTCGACCGAAATGGCACTTCCCGCGTCGAGGTCCACGATGCTGCCATCCGGCAGGACCACTTCGCGAAGTTCGGCAACCCCCGTCGTGTAGTCGGCCATGAGGTGCCTCTTCAGCACCGGAAACGCGACGACGAGCAGGCAGGCGGCTGCGACGGCGGCAGCTGCCGCGAGCCAGCGGATCTTGCGCGGCGCGCGCGCCGGCAGTCGAACCACGTTGCTCGCCGCATCCCTGTCGGACGATCGCCGGACCGGGAGCTTGCCGAGATCGGCCCACGTTGCCTGGACCGACGCGTAGGTGGTGCGATGGGAATCCGACTGCTGCAGCCATGCCTGGAAATCGCGTTCGAGGGTCGGGTTGCCGCGCTCGGTCTCGCGGCGAAGCAGCCACTCCATCGCCCGTTCGATTTCGTCGCCCTGCTCTCTGGTGGAGCCCACGAAAGTTTCCATCCCCGCTACGGGTCCCCCGCAACGAGGTCCCACCTTATAGAGCGAATTCGACGTGCCATTTTAAATGGCGCCATCGGGGTTTATTTTTGCACGTCGGACCGCCCCTGCCGATCGACGAGGCGCCGCGTCGCATGCGCACCGGCATCGCGCACGAGCTGAAACGTGCGGGCGACGGAAATGCCCAGGTGATCGGCGATCTGCTGCAGGGTCCTGCCCTCGAGGCGATACATCCGAAAGGCGATCTGCGTCCGCTCCGGCAATTCTGAGATCGCATCGGCAAGAAGGCGCAGCCTGTCACGATGGATGACGACATCCTCGGCCGAGGGGGCTTCGTTCGGGATCGTGTCGTAGGGCGACGTGGCCGTATCGGCGACCGTCTCGCGCGTGGCACGGCTCAGGATGTCGAACGCCAGGTTGCGGACGATCGAATACATGTAGTGCAGCGGATTGACGATTTCGGCGCCCTGCCCGTGCCGGGCCGAGAGCCGGATCCAGGCCTCCTGGACGACGTCCTCCGCCTTTGAACGGTCGTGGTTCAGGAGCCTGCTCGCATACTCCACGAGATCGTTCCGATGCGCGACGTAGAGGCCGAGAGAAGGATCTGACGGGGACAAATATATCGCCTGCGAATGGTTCGCATTCGTATATCTGCCGCCAACCAAAAGCAATCCGGACGCTCGGGCGGCCTACGGAAGGCGCCCGCTCAGGATTTCATCCCGCTGCCGACGTCAGTGCGTCCAGCGGCCGACCCGGTTGTAGGCGAAATTGTCGGCATAGGCCTTGGCCCGCACCGGCCGGCTGTGCGGCTGCTCGACCGTGTACTGCCAGCCGTTCTTCTCGGCATGGGCCTTGGCTTCGTCGAGCGTCGGGAAGAACAGGCGGACCTGCTGCATCGTGTTGCGCGAGCTGGTCCAGCCCATCAGCGGATCGATCTCCTTGCGCGACGGCTCAGGCTCCAGCACCCACTCATGGGTATTGCCCGTTCCCGACTGCATGGCCGTCTTGGCCGGCTTGAAGATGCGAACCTGCATGGCTCCCGCTACTCCGTTTTTCGGGCGTGGTCGGGGCGGCCGGATTCGAACCGACGACCTTCTGCGCCCAAGGCAGACGCGCTACCAGACTGCGCTACGCCCCGCCAAACACCGCTTTGACGCGAGGGTTTCTACCAGCGCCCTCGCCGGGTCGAAAGCGCAAATTCCTAGTGCTACGATGCGCGCATGTTCGATCAGACGCCCGAGCAGGGCCGCCCCGACCGCCGCGCCCCGTCCATAAACGTGCTCGGGGGCGTGCTGGAGCCCTGCTCCACCCGTCCGGTGACCGGCTTCTACCGCGACGGATGCTGCAACACCGGCGCCGAGGATATCGGCCTGCACACGGTTTGCGTCGTGCTGACCGCCGAGTTCCTGACGTTTTCGAAGTCACGCGGCAACGACCTCAGCACGCCGATGCCGCAATACGGCTTCCCGGGCCTGAAACCCGGCGACCGCTGGTGCCTCTGCGCCAGCCGTTGGAAGGAAGCCCTCGACGCGGACGTCGCACCGCAGGTCGTGCTGGAGGCGACCCATGCCGTCACGCTCCATGTCGTGCCACTCGCCGACCTGAAGCGGCACGCATTTCGCCCGCACTAATTCAGAGGACGGCCTCGCCGCGTAACACCGGTACGCACTGGCCAGCAATCGTGGCCCGGATGCCGTCGGGCCCGCGTCGCGCGACGACGCGCAGCAGGCTCGGCCGCCCCATGACCACGCCCTGATGGATGTCGAGCCGCAGTTCAGCCGCGCTGGTGAGCGACAGAAGAAGCGCGCCAAGGGGCCCCGCGGCACTGCCCGTCGCCGGATCTTCGATCGTGCCACCCAGAGGAGCGAACATGCGGGCCTGAACGCTTCCCTGCGCAGCGTGCGCATAGAGATAGAGTCCAAGGCGGCCGTTCAATGCCGGCGTCTGCTCCAGGGCTTTGCGGAACGACGGGAAGTCCGGCGTTGCCCGCGGCAGGGCGGCCGGCTCCACTTCGGCGATGACGAACGGATTGCCCAGCGACGCGCCGACCGGCTTGTGCGCCCCCACACGAACGTCCGTCGGGGTCAGCGACGCGCAAGCAGCGATGGTCTCGACCTGCACCTCCGGTCCCAGCGACAACGGCTGCGGTGCAGCGATGGTGGCGCCGATCGGCGCTCCCGCGGCATCGCGCTCGACATCGATGGCAACCAGCCCCGCCAGCTCCTCGAACAGGAGCTTCCCCTCCCTGTCCCTGCCCTGCTGCGCCAGCACATAGGCGGTGCCAACGTTGGGATGGCCGGCGAACGGCATCTCGCGTGTGCGGGTGAAGATGCGGACCCGCGCCGTATGGGCCGGATCCTCGGGCGGCAACACGAACGTCGTCTCGCTCAGATTGAACTCGGCGGCGAGCGACTGCATCTCCTCGTCGCTCATCCCCTGCGCATCGGGGAAGACCGCCAGCGGATTGCCGCCGAACCGGGTGGTGGTAAACACGTCGACGGTGACGAATGAATAAGTGCGCATGATTCAGAAGATCCCGTCGACCTGACCGTCCGCCGTCAGACGAATGTTTTCCGCTGCAGGCACGCGCGGCAGTCCCGGCATGCTCATGATCTCGCCCGCCATCGCCACGACGAAACCCGCACCGGCGGAAAGGCGCACCTCGCGGATCGGCAGCGTATGGCCCGTGGGCGCACCGCGCAGTTCGGGATCGGCGGCGAAACTGTACTGGGTCTTGGCGATGCAGACCGGCAGTCTGCCGTAGCCCGCTGCCTCCAGGGCCTTCAGCCGACGCAGTGCCGGCCCGGCGATCGCCACGCCCGACGCGCGGTAGATCTCGCGGGCAATGGTTCCGATCTTCTCGGCCAGTGGCAGATCGTCGGGATAGAGCGGCTTGAACTCGGCTTTGCCTTCGTCGAGTGTCGCGACAACGGCCTTCGCCAAGTCTTCCGCGCCCGCGCCACCCTTGCCCCAATGCTCGCAGAGAAAGGCCTTGGCCCCTGCCGTCGCGCATCGCGTCTCGATCGTCTCCAACTCCGCGGGTGTGTCGGTCAGGAAGCGGTTGATGGCGACCAGGACCGGCAGGCCGAACTTGCGCAGGTTCTCGACGTGGCGCAGCAGATTGGGCAGTCCCTTTTCGACCGCGGCGACATCCTCCTTCGCCAGGGATTTTTCGTCGGCGCCCCCGTGCAGCTTGAGCGCACGGACGGTGGCGACGACCACGGCCAGTTCGGGCTTCAACCCGGCCTGCCGGCACTTGATGTCGAGAAACTTCTCAGCGCCGAGATCGGCCCCGAACCCCGCTTCGGTGACGACATAGTCGCCGAGCGCCAGCGCCGCGCGCGTGGCGATCACCGAGTTGCAGCCGTGCGCGATGTTGGCGAAAGGGCCGCCATGAATGAGCACCGGATTGTTCTCGAGGGTCTGGACCAGATTGGGCTTCGCCGCATCCTTCAAGATGGCGGCCATCGCTCCCGCCGCCTTGAGGTCTCCTGCCGTCACCTGTCTTCCCTCGCGGGTCTCGGCCACGACGATCCGCGCCAGGCGCTTCTCCAGATCATCGAGATCTTCGGCGAGGCAGAGGATAGCCATCACCTCCGAGGCAGTCGTGATATCGAAGCGGGTCTGGCGCGGAAATCCGTTGGCCACACCGCCAAGGCTCACGACGGTGTCGCGCAGCGCGCGGTCGTTCATGTCGAGGACGCGCGGCCAGAACACGCGGCGGGCGTCGATGCCCAGCGCGTTGCCCCAGTAGATGTGGTTGTCGAGCATCGCGGCCAGCAGGTTGTGCGCCGTCGTGATCGCGTGGAAGTCGCCTGTGAAATGAAGGTTGATGTCGGCCATCGGCACGATCTGGGCCTGGCCGCCGCCGGTCGCTCCGCCCTTCTGTCCGAAGCAGGGCCCGAGGCTCGGCTCCCTGAGCGCGATCGCGGTTTTCTTGCCGAGCCGGCTGAGCGCATCCCCGAGGCCGATGGTCGTCGTGGTCTTGCCCTCGCCGGCCTTGGTGGGATTGATCGCGGTCACCAGGATCAGGTGGCCGGGCGCGCGGTCGGAGAGCGACTTCACATAGTCGGCATCGAGCTTCGCCTTGTCGCGACCGTAGGGCTCCAACGCGCCTTCCGGGATGCCGAGCCGTCCGGCGACCTCGCTCATGGGCTTCTTGATTGCGCGCCGTGCGATCTCGATATCCGACATACAGGCTCCCAAAGTCTGCGTTCCGTGGCGCGCGACCCTAGCGAGGCGGACGTACCGAGCCAACAGGAGAGAGCATGAAGAGCTGGCCGAAAATCGATGGTGCCATCGTCGGCTATGTCGACGACAATTGGCTGCGCGAGCCGCCGCTGCGCCGTCGGCTTCGCGAGGAGACCGCGACCCTGCCGCGCGCCGGCATGCAGATTTCGGCCCACCAGGGCCAGCAGATCGAGCTGCTGGCGCGGGCGATTGGCACCCGCCGCGCCGTCGAAGTCGGCACTTTCACCGGCTATTCCTCCCTGTGCATCGCTGCGGCGTTGCCGGAAGACGGCAAGCTGTGGTGCTGCGACGTCAGCGCGGACTATACGAAGATCGCGCGCCGCTACTGGAAGGAGGCCGGAGTCGAGAGCCGCATCGAGCTCACCATAGGCCCCGCGCTCGCGACGCTCGACTGGCTGCTGGCCCAGGGTCTGACGGCCCAGCTCGATCTCGCCTTCATCGACGCCAACAAGGAGGACTACGACGCCTACTACGAGCGCTGTCTGAAACTGGTTCGGCCGGGCGGGCTGGTGTTGATCGACAATGTCCTGTGGGGCGGCTCGGTCGCCGATCCCGCCGAAATCGATCGCGACACCCGGGCGCTGCGCGCCCTCAATTCGAAGTTGATGGACGATCGACGGATCGACCTCACTCTGTTCGCCGTCGGCGACGGGATGACCTGCGCGCTGAAGCGCTAGGCGTTCCCGAAGATCGGGTGGAGGACCTTGTCGCCCGGCTTGATGCCCAGCAGCTTGGCGCTGCCGCCATTGATCTCCAGAACCGCCCGTACCGGGAACTGGCTGGGAATGGTCTCGGTCGAATGCGGCACGGCGTTGGCGTGGATCGACTTTATGGTGCCGTCGGCCGCGATGAAGACCATGTCGAGCGGGATCAGCGTGTTCTTCATCCAGAAACTGACCGGCGCTTCCTTGTAGAAGTCGAACAGCATGCCCTCGTACGGGCCGAGCTTCTCGCGGAACATCAGGCCGCGGGCACGCTGGGCATCGTCCAGCGCCAGCTCGACATCGAACTTGATATTGCGCCCGCCGGACACGACCACCAGGGACGAGCGCTTGAACTGGATATCGTTGGCGCCCTGCTGTGCCCAGGCGACCCCGCCGGCCAGGACGAGAGGCGCTGCGAGGAAGAGGCGGCGGCCGAGCGGCGGCCGTGTGACTGCTTGAACCATGGCCATGGCATAGAGCGTGGACCGCGATTTCGTCAAACCGATGACGCTTGCATGACGGCCTACACCTACCCATAGTGACGCCGCTCATCGGGGGGAGCCGCCTTGCGGCTGAGAGGTTCGAAAGAACGACCCCGAACCTGATCCGGTTAATGCCGGCGTAGGGACTGGTGACTCGTTGACGTCTTCGCCTGCTCTTTCGGTGCGCTCGGCACATATCCTCCTCGACGGCCATGTCGTGGCCCAGGACCTGTGCCTCGATTTCCCGGGTGGACGCACGACCTGCCTGCTGGGCCGCAGCGGTGTCGGCAAGACGTCGCTCCTGCGCCACTTGGCGGGTCTGCTGCCCGGCAGCCAGGCGGCCGGTCCCGTCGCCTACATGGCGCAACGTGACCTGCTGCTGCCCTGGCTCAGCGTGCTGGAGAACGTCATGCTGGGGTACCGGCTGCGCAGCGACAGCGCGGAGCGCCGGGCCGCGGAGCCCCGTGCCCGCGCCCTGTTGGCGGAGGTCGGACTTGCCGACCGGCTCCATGACCTGCCGCAAACCCTGTCGGGCGGCATGCGCCAGCGGGCGGCGCTGGCCCGAACCCTCTGCGAGGACCGGCGGATCGTCCTGATGGACGAGCCGTTCGGGCATCTCGACGCGGTGACACGCCTCGACCTTCAGGACCTCGCGGCTCAGCTGCTCCAGGGCCGGACGGCCGTATTGGTCACGCATGACCCGCTCGAGGCGCTGCGACTCGGCCACGAGATCCGCGTGTTGTCGGGAATGCCCTTCACCGTCGGCCCGGTCATCGCCCCGCCCGGCGCGGTGCCCCGCGATCCGGGCGATGCCAGCCTCCTCGCGATGCAGGCGCAGCTGATCGGCGAACTGCGGAGGGCCGCATGAGGCCGGCCGTGACCGCCCTTGGACTGGTCGTCGGCTGGGAAGCGCTCGTCTGGCTGAGCGGCCTGCCGCCCTACATCCTGCCGCCGCCTTCGCGCGTCGCCGTCGTGCTGTTCGAACGCTCTGGCCTCCTGATCGAGCAGGCGGCATGGACCGCCAGCGAAATGGTCCTGGGGCTCGTGCTCGGACTGGTGCTCGGCGCGGCGCTCGCGGTGATCTTCGCGGCGTCCGCCACCTGGCGCCGCTGGGCCCTGCCGCTGGTGATCGTCTCCCAGGCGATCCCGGTCATCGCGATCGCGCCCCTGCTCGTCCTCTGGCTGGGTTACGGCATGGCCTCCAAGGTCGCGATGGCCGCGCTGATCATCTTCTTTCCCGTCGTGAGCAACCTGTACGACGGCTTGCGCCGGACCGACCCGGGCTGGCTGGAACTCGCCCGTACGATGAATGCCCCTCCGCACGCCGTGCTGCTCCAGATCAGGCTGCCGGCCGCCCTGCCCGCGTTTGCCTCCGGCATGCGCATTGCCGCGGCCGTCGCACCGATCGGGGCCGTCATCGGCGAATGGGTCGGCGCCAGCGCCGGTCTCGGTTTCCTGATGACGCAGTCGCTGGCCCGCGGCCAGACCCCCCTCGCCTTCGCCGCGCTCACCATCCTCTGCCTGCTCGGGCTCGTGCTCTATACCGCGGCGGACCGTCTCGGGCGGCGCCTCGTGCCCTGGCAATCCCATCAAGGAGACTGACGATGCAGATGATGACCCGATTGATCGCCGTTCTGGCACTCTGTTGCCTGGCCCTGCCTGTAGCCGCGCAGGACAAGGTGCGCGTCCTGCTCGACTGGTTCGTCAATCCCGACCACGCCGCGCTGGTGATCGCCAAGCAGCGCGGCCTGTTCGAAAAGCAGGGTCTCGACGTGGAGTTGATCGCACCCGCCGATCCCAACGCCCCGCCCAAACTGGTGGCGGCCGGCCAGGCCGAATACGCAGTCTCCTACCAGCCGACCCTGCAGATGCTGGTCGCCGAAGGCCTGCCGCTGGTGCGGGTCGGCGTGCTGGTGGCGCAGCCGCTCAACTCACTGGTCGCCCTCGAAGACTCGGCCGTGAAGAGCATTGCCGACTTCAAGGGCCGCAAAATCGGCTTCTCGGTCTCCGGCTTCGAGGAAGCCGTGCTCGGCGCCATGCTGGAGAGCGTCGGCCTCACCCTGAAGGACGTGACCCTGGTCAACGTCAACTTCGCACTCACGACTGCGCTCATGAGCAAGCAGGTCGACGGCGTGATCGGTGCCTTCCGCAACTTCGAACTCAACGACCTCGAACTCAACAAGGCAAAGGGGCGCATCTGGCTGGTCGAGAAGCACGGCGTGCCGACCTACGACGAACTCGTCATCCTGGCCAAGCGCGAGACCGTCGATGGCGCCCGCACGAAGAAGTTGCTCGCGGCGCTTGCCGAGGCCACGGCCTGGCTGAAGGCCAATCCGAACGAGGCCTGGACGAGCTTCTCCAAGTACGGAAAGGACCTCGACAACGATCTGAACCGGCTGGCCTGGAAGGACACAGTGCCCCTCCTCGCGGTCGATCCCTCGGCGCTCGACCGCGCGCGCTACGCCACGTTCGCGGAATTCCTGGTGAAGCGCGGCCTGATCAAGCAGGCACCACCGCTCGACAGCTATCTGCGGGAGATCAAATAGGAACGCTCAGGCGCCTCTGATCTCGACGACCTGAAGGCCTTTCTGGCCTTCGGCGATGCGGATCATCACCTTCTGGCCCGGCGCCAGAGAGTCCATGCCGTGCCGCCGCAACACGGCGGCGTGCACGAAGATGTCCCCTTCCGCCGCTTCGCGCGTGACGAAGCCGTAGCCGCGTTCGTTGTTGTACCACTTCACGAGTGCCGCGATGTAATCGCCAACCGCAATGCCCTCGGGAATCGGCGGCGGCTTCGCAGCCGGGGCAACGGCCGTCGATTGATCGACGTCGATCACCCTCATGACCTGCCACCCCTTCGGGCCGCGGACACCGGCGCAGACCACGGTTGCACCGGGCTTGAGATCCTCATGCCCGGCCTGCCGCAGTGTCGTCACATGCAGGAACGCGTCGCTATTGTCGCTCTCGAGGGCCAGAAACCCGTAGCCCTTTACAGCATTGAACCACTTGACCTTACCACGCAGCTCAATCGTACCGACGTCCCCGCTCGTCTCTCCCAGATGGGTCGTCATTCAACGATCCCGTGTTGTTATGCAGAAATCGTAACCATGCTTTGTTGGATAAGCAACAGTCCTTGTACGCCAAGGCACCGGCACGCTAGACGATTCAGCCGAAGTGTTCGCGGGAGGACCCAGAGATGTTCAAGACCGACCTGTTCAAGGGCAAGCGTTTCCTCGTCACCGGCGGTGGTACCGGCCTGGGGCGGATGATGATGGAGAAGTTCGTCGAACTGGGTGCCGACTGCGTGATATGCGGCCGGCGCGGGGGTGTGCTCGAGGACACCGCGAAGGAGGTCATGCAGAAGTATCCCGGCCGGCGGGTAGACTTCCATACCGTGGACATCCGCGTCGCCACCGCCGTCGAGGAGATGATCGAGCAGATCTGGGCGACCGGACCGCTCGACGGGCTCGTGAACAATGCCGCCGGCAACTTCATTTCGCAGACCAAGGACCTGAGCCCCCGGGCCTTCGACGCCATCGCCAACATCGTGCTGCACGGCACGTTCTACATGACCAATGCCTGTGGCAAACGCTGGATCGCCGAGAAGCGCAAGGCCAGCGTCCTCAGCATCCTCACGACCTGGGTGTGGACGGGCAGCCCCTTCGTCGTGCCATCGGCGATGTCGAAGGCCGGCGTCGCGGTGATGACCCAAAGTCTCGCCGTGGAATGGGCGCGGCACGGCATACGCCTCAACGCGATTGCGCCGGGCCCCTTCCCAACCGAGGGCGCATGGGCGCGCCTCAACCCCCTGCAGGAAGGCAACGATTCGCGCTACAACACGCGCAACCCGATGGGGCGCGTGGGCCGGCCCAGCGAACTCGCCAACATGGCAGCCTTCCTGATGAGCGAAGAGGTCGAGTACATCAACGGCGAGGTCATCGCGATCGACGGCGCGATGGGCATCATGGGCAACGGGACCTTCTCGAACATGATGTCCTACAGCGAGGAAGATTGGGGCCGCATCCGGGAGCAGATCCGGTCGACCAATGCCACGGACAAGGCCAAGCGCAGCTAGCGGGAAATTGCGCGCCTCCTGCCGACCTGTGGCTTTCCTGCAACATGGCCGGACGATTGAGATGGAGCATGCCGTGGAAGTGCTAGAGTGGGGGTGCTCGCGGAGGCTCCGGCCTCAATTGAGCCAAAGTGTAATGGTGTTTTGAGGCTTCCGAGAAAAGAGCAATCAGCGGGTCCCCGAGAGATCCAATCGTGCAGTCCATCAACAAGTCGGTCGCCCCTCCCATGCAGCATCTCCCCCGTCGGCAGATGCTGTTCCTGGGCACAGCCATGACAGGCATGCTGATGGCCCCGTCCGCCTTCGCACAAAGCGTGGATGCACGACACTGGCAGGGCTCGACCGCCGCGACACGTCAGCCCGAACATGTGGTGGCGACCACGGTCGCCGAGTGGCGCAGCCTCTGGAGCCGAGTCGGTTCCCCGGCACCCGACATGTTCGAGACCGGCCGGATGAACGCCGTCGGCATCTTCCTCGGACGGCGCAGCGGCGAAGGCTATGCGGTGAACATCCTGTCGACGGCGCGCCGCCGCGACCGCATCGTCGTCGTCTTCGAGGAGCGCATGCCCGCCGAGATGATGATGGCCCAGCGCGGCGCCGTCCCACGTCCGGTGGCCGGGGGAGGCGCGGCCAGCGGGCCCTCGGCGCTCCCTCCGGGTGCCTCGGGCTTTGCCGCACCGGGCGCGACTGCGTCGCTGGCCCCGCCCCCGCCGCCGGCCGCACGTCCCGTCGGCCAGCCGACGTCGCCTTGGGCGATCATCCTGATAAACCGGGCCGATCTCCCGGTATCGGTCGAGCAGCGCCTGTTCCGCTGATTTGTAACCTCAGTGGGAGTGCCGGGGCACACCCTTGGTCTTGGCGATCTTCTGGTAGTTCACCGCGAAATCGAGGCAGGCGCCGCTGGCCAGCTGCCCAACGAACTTGCGCTGAAGTTCCTGCCACGGCGTCTGGCTGGGGACCACGTCCGGCTTCCATGCCTTCTTCCGCTTCGCCAGTTCCCTGGCGGTGATCATGATGTTGGCGGTGCGCTTGCCGATATCGACCCGCACCTTGTCTCCGGTCTTGAGTAGCGCGAGGCCGCCGCCGACCGCCGCCTCGGGCGAGGCATTCAGGATCGAGGGACTCGCCGAGGTGCCGCTCTGGCGGCCGTCGCCGATGCACGGCAGAAGAAGCACGCCCCCTTTCACCAACCGGTCCGGCGGCAGCATGTTCACCACCTCCGCGGCCCCCGGATAACCGACCGGTCCGGCATTGCGGATCACCAGAATGCTGTTCTCGTCGATCGGCAACTTCGGGTCGTTGATGCGGTGGTGATAATCTTCGGGACCCTCGAAGACGATCGCCGTGCCTTCGAAAGCGTCGCGGTCACCCTTTCGCTCCAGATACTTTTCGCGGAACTCGGCCGAAATCACCGAGGTCTTCATGATGGCCGAGTCGAAGAGGTTTCCGCCGAGCACGGCGAAGCCTGCCTGGTGAAGCATCGGCCTGTCGTAGGTCTTGATCACCTCGCCATCGGCCGCGAGCGCATGCCGCAGGTTCTGCGCCATCGTCTTGCCCGAGACCGTCATCACGTCGCCGTGGATCCTCTTCCTGGCCAGGAGCTCCTTCATCACGGTTGGCACTCCGCCGGCGCGATGAAAGGCTTCGCCGAGATACTTGCCGGCGGGCATGCAGTTGACCAGCAGCGGGATGTCGTATCCGACCTTGTCCCAGTCCTTGTTCTCGAGCTTCACGCCGACATGGCGGGCGATGGCATTTACGTGCGGCGGACAGTTGGTCGAGGCGCCCAGCGCGCTCGCCGCCACGATGGCATTCTCGAAAGCCTTTCGCGTCAGGATGTCGGAGGGCTTCAGGTCTTCCCACACCATGTCGACGATGCGCTTGCCGGTCTCGTAGGCCATCTGGCCACGTTCCTTGTAGGGACCGGGAATTGCGGCGCAGCCGGGCAGCGACAGGCCGAGCGCCTCCGCCATGCTGTTCATGGAGAGCGCGGTCCCCATCGTGTTGCAGTGGCCGACGCTGGGCGCGCTCGACGCCACCATCTCGATGAACTTCTCCATGTCGATACGGCCCGCCGCCAGCTCCTGGCGCGCGTACCAGACGATCGTGCCCGAGCCCGCCAGGCCGCCCGCGAAATGCCCATCCAGCATCGGCCCACCCGACAGCACGATCGCCGGGATGTCGACGGTGGCAGCGCCCATGATCATCGCCGGCGTGGTCTTGTCGCAGCCTGTGGTCAGCACGACGCCGTCGAAGAAGTAGCCGTACAGACATTCCACGAGGCTGAGATAGGCGAGGTTGCGGTCGAGCGCCGCCGTCGGCCGCTTGCCGGTCTCCTGGATCGGATGGACGGGAAACTCGATGGGGATGCCGCCGGCGTCGCGAATGCCGTCCCGCACACGGGTCGCCAGGTCGAGATGATGGCGGTTGCAGGGCGAGAGGTCGCTGCCCGTCTGGGCGATGCCGATGATCGGCCGGCCGCTCCGCAGCTCTGCCAGGGTCAGGCCGAAGTTCATGTAGCGCTCAAGGTACAGGGCGGCCATCGTGGGGTCGCCCTTGGCGTCGAACCATTCGCGGCTGCGCAAGGGACGCCTGGTCCCCCTTCCGTTCTTGTTGCTCGCCATCCATCCCCTCCAGATTTGTTGATGCAACCCTGGGAGAAGGCGTGATGGAAGTCCAGCCCATCGCTTGAGGTTCGGCCGATCCCATGTGACCTTGGGCCATGACCAGCGCTCCGGACATCGTCTGCCTCGGCGAACCCCTGATCGAGTTCAACCGTCCCAAGGAAGGCGACGGTCGCACGTGGCTGCAGGGCTTCGGCGGCGATTCGCAGAACGTCGCCATCGCGGCGGCCCGCCAGGGCGCCTCGACCGGCTACCTGACGAGCGTCGGGCAGGACTGGATGGGCGATGCCTTCCTCGACCTCTGGAAGAGCGAGGGCGTCGATGCGTCGAGGGTCACGCGCCATCCCACGGCACCGACCGGTGTCAGCTTCGTCACCCACTCCGCAGCGGGCCACAAGTTCGACTATCTGCGCAAGAACTCCGCCGCTTCCCTGATGACGCCCGAAACGCTCGCCACGGACTACATCGCGGGCGCCCGGGTTTTCCACCTTTCCGCGATCGGCCAGGCGATCAGCGACAGCGCGCGTGCGACCTGCGACGCCGCCATCGACGCCGCCCGCAAGGCCGGCGTGAAGGTCTCCTACGACACCAATCTGCGCCTGCGGCTGTGGGAACTCGACGTCGCGCGCAAGGTCATCGACGCCACCATCGCACGCTGCGACATTGCCCTGCCCAGCCTCGACGACTCCCGGCAGCTTACCGGTCTGACGGAGCCCGAAGCGATCGCGAACTACTATCTCGGGCTCGGCGCGCCGCTGGTCGCCCTCAAGATGGGCGCCGACGGATCGCTGATCGCCACGCGCGAATGCATGATCCGCATCGCCCCGCACAAGGTCGAGCCCGTTGATGCGACAGGCGCCGGCGACACGTTCGACGGCGCGTTCCTGACCCGCCTGCTGGCCGGCGACGCCCCGGAAAAGGCTGCTCGCTACGCCAACGTGGCAGCCGCGCTCTCGACCACCGGCTACGGCGCAGTGACGCCCATGCCACGCGCGGCCAACGTGCTCACCGCGCTGAAGCCCGACGCCTGAACCTCGGCGTCAAGGCCAGCACGAAGCGGCCGAACACCGTGACCTGCTGGGCGGCCCAGCCGCGCCCATTGTCGGCGTCGGCGACGGCGTCGTCGACACCGGTCGGCCGGGTCTTGCCGTCGTAAATCGCCGTGCCGAAGAGGATGTCCCATATCGGGAACACCGGTGCGAAGTTGTGGTCCTGGATATGGCGCTCGGCGGGTGTCGAAAGCGCGTGGTGGAGGCGATGGAAGCGCGGGCCGACCAGCAGCCGCTCGCCCAGCCAGCCGAACGACATGTCGACGTTCGCATGCGACCAGCTCTCGATCAGCCGGCCGACCATGAGGATCACGACATATTCCCCGGGCTGGACGCCGACGAATTGGGAGAACAGGACCAGTGCCAGCGTGATCAGCAGATCGTCGATCACGTGATTGCGGTCGTCCGTCCACACGGTCATGCGGCGCTGGCTGTGATGCAGGCTGTGCAGCGCCCACCACCATCCGAACGCATGCTGTCCCCGGTGCAGCCAATAGGCGGCAAAGTCGTAGAGCACGAAATAGACGAGGAACGAGGCGAGCGCGTTGTCGCCGATCCAGGGAAGCAGCCGCTCCAGCCGCGGCGGCGAGTAACCCCAGCCCCGCACCGCCAGCTCGATCTCCTGCACCAGCGGATAGGTCACGATGAAGATGGCGAGGGGAATAACCCCCAGCTTGTTCAGAACGGTGTACACGCGGTCGACCATGACCAGCCCGTCGTCCTTGCCCGCCTTCTCGAGCGGCCTGCGGCGCTCGAAAAAGCGCATGCCGATCGCGATCACCGCGATCTGGACGACGCCGAGCATGACGAATTCGACCGCGCTGTAGCCAGGCTCGTACCAGGCCATGAGCCCGAAGTGGAACAGGACGGGGCTGACTACGGTCTCGAACAGCCAGGCCTGGACGCTGACCCAGAGGTCGATCAGGTCGCGCATCGCGCGCCTACTTCGGGTCGCCCGCCGTCGACGCCGCGCGAACCGGCAGGCCGGCGCCGGCAGTGACGGTGGCCGTGGACTTCATCATGAAGACGCCATGGGGGGACTTGCCCACGGGGACGCTGCCGACCACCTTCATCGTATCTATGTCGACGATGGCGACGCGGCGCAGAAAACGCTGCGTCACCCATAGCTCGCGGCCGTCGGGCGTGATGTCCATGCAGTCGGGCCCGCCCGGAATGCGGACGCTGGCGACGACCTTCGGCTCGTCCTTGGTATCGATCAGGGAGACTGTGCCCTCGACGCGATTGCTGAGGAAATAATGCCGGCCGTCGCCCTTGGGCCAGAAATTGTGTGCGCCCTTTCCAGTCTGGAGGGTACCCTTAGCCGAACCGTCCCTGGGATCGAGCGTCACGATCCGGTCCTCGCCGGTCAGCGCGACCAGCAGGCGCTTGTCGTCCGGCAGCATCACGATTCCCGCCGGCGCATTGCCGACCGGCATGTTCCACTTGAGCGTCTGCGTCGCCAGATCGAAGGCGGCGACCCGCCCGCTCTGCTGCAGGGTGACGAACACTGTCCTGGACTCGGCATCGAAGGCCATGTGGCTCGGCAGCCCATCGATGAAGATGCGGCCGGCGAGACGGAAACCGTCGGCGTGATAGATATCGACATGGTCGAGCCGGTATGCCGCCGTGACGAACCACTTGCCGTCGGGGCTGAAGGCCAGATGGTAGGGATCGAGGATGTCCTTCACGACCCGCTTGCGTTCGCCGGTCTTGACGTCGAGGAAAAGGAGCTCGTTGGTCGCCGTCGACCCGATCAAAACGTCCTTGCCGTCCGGGGACAGGATCAGATGATGCGGTTCCCGCCCGACCGGCAGTCGGACCACCTCTGCGCGCGCGCTGCGGCTGAGGATGCTGTAGGATGCTTCATCGGAATTCAGGACGATGACGGAATCGGCTCGCGCCGCGCCGCCCACCACAAGCGAAAACGCCAGCGCCGCGATCGACAACCTGTTCATTTGGGTAGCCGCTGCTCCTTGAAGCCTTGCTTGAAGCACCTTTCCCTGGCTTCCGCTAGCGGCGTTTGAGCGCTGCAGCCGCGGCGGCGAGTCTTTCGATACTTTCCCAGTCACCTGTTGCCACGGCGACACGCGGGGCGACCCAGGAGCCGCCCACGCAGGCGACGTTCGCGAGTGCGAGATAGGTCGGTGCCGTTTCTGTCGTGATCCCGCCGGTCGGGCAGAAACGCACGCCCGACAGCGGCGCCGCGACCGCCTTGATCCAGGTCGAGCCGCCTGCCGCGTCGGCGGGGAAGAATTTGAGAATCTCGAAGCCGAGTTCCCTGAGCGCCATGGCCTCGGAGACCGTCTGAACGCCCGGCAGGAACGGCATGCCGGATGACCGTGCGGCCTTGGCGAGCGCGTTCGTGCAGCCCGGGCTCACGGCGAAGCGGCAGCCGGCGCGCTGTACCTGCTCCAGCTGGGCCGGATCGAGCACGGTCCCTGCGCCGACGACTGCTTCGGGTACTTGGTCGGCGACGGCTCGAATGGCCTCGAGCGCCACCCCCGTACGCAACGTGATCTCGAGCACCGGGAGGCCGCCCTGCACGAGGGCCCGGGCAAGCGGAACGGCTGCATCGATCTTCTCGACGGTCAGCACCGGAATGACTGGCGCCTGCGCGGCGATGGCCGCCATGGCCTCCTGCCCGTCCATCCTCAGACGCTCCAGCCACCGTCGATCACGTTCACCGTGCCGGTGGTGAAAGCCGATTCGTCGCTGGCGAGGTAGGTCGCGAGCGAGGCGATCTCCTCCGCCGCCCCGAACCGGCCGGTCGGCTGGCGCTGCAGGAAGAACTGCTTGGCATCGGCGCCGCCGCCGAGGGCGGAAATGCGCTCATCCAGCGACGGCGTCTGGACCGTTCCCGGGCAGATCGCATTGCAGCGGATGCCCTTGGAAACGTAGTCGACGGCGACCGACTTGGTGAGGCCGATGACGGCGGCCTTGGTCGTGCCGTAGACGAAGCGCAGCGCCGCGCCCTTCACCGAAGAAGCGGCCGACGACATGTTGACGATCGAGCCCGAGCCCTTGTCGAGCATGCCCGGCAGGAAGGCCTGGATCGTCCAGAACATGCTGCGGACGTTCAGATCGAAGGCGAACCGCCACTGCTCGTCGGTGGCATCCAGCACCGTCCCGTGATGGACGAAACCGGCGCAGTTGAAGAGGACGTCGATGGCGCCGGTGTCCGCGGCGAGCCGCCCGATCCCATCCTTGTCGAGCACATCGAGCCTGCGCGCGATGACGCCGTCCACGCCTGACAGCGCCTCGAGCTTGCCCGCATCCACGTCGGTCGCCCACACGCGCGCCCCCTCGCGCGCGAAGGCGCGCGCCGTTGCCGCGCCGATCCCCTGCCCGGCCGCCGTAACGACGCAGGTCTTGCCCTTCAAACGCATCTCGGCTCTCCTCTGGAAGGCCTATTTGATCAGGCCCTTTTCCCTGTAGAACTTTTCCGCACCCGGATGCAGCGGAATGCCCAGCGCGTGCTGCGATGTCTCCAGCCTGATCACCTTGCCTTTCGCGTGGCCGGAATCCAGCAGCTTGCGGGTGTTGGGATTCCAAAGGGCCGCGGTAATCGCGTAGATCAGCGGCTCGGGCTGCTTGATCGAAGTC
Organism: Reyranella sp.; assembly: GCA_046296475.1. GTDB lineage: Bacteria > Pseudomonadota > Alphaproteobacteria > Reyranellales > Reyranellaceae > Reyranella. The sequence continues at coordinate 43,635 of JBKBLH010000027.1, read as the reverse complement.
GCCCAGATCGCGTGGACACTCACCGTCTTCACGCCAGTCACGTTCTTGTAGGCTTCGTCCGGAATCTCGTCGGTCGCGAAGAAGGCGTGCTTCTTCACCAGTGCATCCGCCTCCGGACCGGCAATCGGGACGAGATCGATACCGGTGGTGACCGCCAACTCGGAGATCGCTCCGTTCGGCCAGCCGCTCACGCTGAAGAAGGCGTCGAGCTGCCCGTCCTTGAGCTTGTCGGCCGCCTGCTGCGTCTTCAGATACTCGGCCTTCAGATCCTTTTCCGTGAGTCCATAGGCGGACAGGATCAGCCGGGCATCGACAAGCGTCCCCGACCCGGGCTCGTCGAGCGACAGGCGCTTGCCCTTGAGGTCGGTCACCGACTTGATCCCGGAGCCCTTGCGGGCAACCAGTTGGAAGCTTTCCGGATAGAGGCTGGCGATCGCCCGCAGGCCGTCGGCCTTGGGGCGCCCCTCGTAGATGCCGGTACCGTTGTAGGCCCAGTAGGCGACGTCGGACTGGACGAAGCCCGACTGCATCGTGCCCGCGACGATCCCGCTGGCGTTGGCGACCGAGCCGTTGGACGCGACGGCAGTGGCAACCAGCCCGGGTACGCCGCACGAGCCGCCGTCGGCACAGGATCGAGAGCCCGGCGGGTTGGATATGGCATTGGCGATGAGGCCGCCGATCGGGAAATAGGTGCCGGCGGTGGCGCCCGTGCCGATCCGGAAGAAGGTGATGTCCTGCGCTGCGGCAGGTCTTGCGCCCCAGGCGGCGACGCCGAGGCCGCCCAGCAACGCTGTCCTGCGATTGATCCGCATTGGAGTCTCCTTGCTCTCCGGCGATTAAATCGCGTCCGATACCACGCTGCAACGACCGGCGTTCAGTTCACCCCGATGGCGCGGCTCAAGGTCGGCCCGATCTCATGATGAATGACCAGATCGGCATCGTCGTCCTGATCCGTGGGCTCGCGATTTACGATGACGAACCGGGCACCATTGCGGCGGGCGAGTTGCGGAAATCCGGCGGCGGGGTAGACCACCAGCGAGCTGCCCAGGACGATGAACAGGTCGCAGGCCAGCGTTTCCTCCTGCGCGCGCAGCATCGGCACCTCGGGCATCGCCTGACCGAAGGAGATTGTCGCCGTCTTCACGATGCCGTCGCACTTTTCACAGACGGGCAATGTGCCTTTCTCCAGAAAGGCCCGACGAATCGGAGCCAGTTCGTGACGGTGTCCGCAGTCAAGGCAGGTGGCGTAGGTCGTGTTGCCGTGCAGCTCGATGACCTTCGACTCCGGGACGCCCGAGCGCTGATGCAATCCATCGACATTCTGGGTGATGATGGCGCTCATGCGCCCCTGCTCCACCAGCTTGGCGAGCGCGCGATGGCCGGCATTCGGCTCGGCCTTCAGCATGGTCTCGTCGGTGGCGAACTTGCGATTCCAGGACTCCCGGCGCATCTCCTCCGAAGCCATGAAATCGTCGAAGTAGATCGGCTTGTAACGGGTCCAGATGCCGCCGGGCGAGCGGAAGTCCGGGATGCCGGATTCCGTGGAGATTCCGGCCCCCGTGAAGGCCACGATCCGCTGGGCCGCATCGACCATCCCGCGCAGGCGTTCGGCGTCGTCCATCACTCACCTCCCTGGACGGTCAGGATAGCATCCGGCGATGGGCGCGCACGACAATCCGCCCTAAGCTTCGGCGATTCCTCTCGGACCCTCGCCGGAGCCGCCATGCCGCGCCACATCGTCTGTCTCACCTTCGACCACGATCATCTCTCCGGATTCATCGCCCGCGGCATGACCTCGCCCACCGCCATCTCGCGCGGCGAATACGACATCGTCGCCATCCCGCGACTCGTGGCCCTGCTCGAGCGCTACGGCATCAAGGGCACCTTCTTCACGCCCGGCCACACGATCGAGAGCACGCCGCAGGCCGTCGCGCCCTATGTCGAGGCCGGCCACGAACTCGCCCATCACGGCTGGACGCACCGGCTGCCCGTCACCCTCTCGCGCGAGGAGGAGGAAGAGGAGATCGTCCGCGGCAACGAAGCGATCAAGCGCATCAGCGGCCGCATGGCGCGCGGCTACCGGTCGCCCGCCTGGGATCTCTCCCCCCATTCGATCGACCTGCTTCTGAAGCACGGCATCCGGTACGACAGCTCGATGATGGGCCACGACTACGACTGCTACTTCGCCCGCCAGGGCGATGTCGCCGAGCTCATGAAGCCGTTCGTGCGCGGCCGCGAGACGCCGCTGCTCGAAATGCCGATCAGCTGGTCCCTCGACGATTTCCCGCACTTCGAATACATGCGACTGCCCAACGGCTCCGTGCAGCAGGGGCTGATGAACGCGACCAACGTGCTCGACAACTTCGTCGACGACTTCACCTACATGACCCGCGTCCAGCCCGACTTCGGCATCCTCACCTACACCTTCCACCCGCACGTGATCGGCCGCGGCCACCGAATGATGATGCTGGAACGCCTGATCCAGCGCCTGATCGAGGGCGGCGCCGTCTTCATGACGATGGAACAGGCCATGGAAGTATGGCTCGCCCGCGATGAGGTGGCGCGTAAGTCTCGGGAGTAGGTCACAGAAAAGGCACCCATCTCGACCGGAGCGCGCACCGCGGAGTAGAGAGATCTTCTCCCGCGATTTGCCGGCTATACGTAGATGGAAGGTCTCTCCGCGACGCCTCGCTGCGCGAGGCTCCGGTCGAGAGGACGGGACAATCGTTGACCGCTTTATAGCGGCGTGCCCCGGGCTACGCGGATCGCGCGGCAGATGGTGACCATTTTGCCGATGGCATGGTCGACGAACAGGCCGACGGCCTTCTCGATCTCCGCGGCCTGTGCAGGCCGCACGGCCGAGATCGCGCGGGCGATGTCAGCCGATAGAGCGGCGGCCGTGGTGCGATTGTCGAGAACGGCCTTTCGCAAAGAGCCGTCGGCGGCAATCGGCGCCAGCGCCGCCTCGACGCGCTGGAGGAAAGACGGCGTATGTGCCAAATGGCGGTACATGCTGGCCAGGATCAGCGGCTGGGGCTCGTCGCCGAACCTGTTGAGGCGCAGAACCAGCGCCCAGGTCTCGGGGGTGACGTCACCCTCGGAGGCGAGTCTGGGCAAGGCCAGGTCGGGCGACGGCTTGCGCGGGCCCGGCGCGACCTTGCCATCGCGGGCCACCTCGCCGTTCAGCCAGGCACGCAACGCCCCCAGGGCGAACAGGTTGATCGTGTTGGAATGGTCGTAGCTCGCCAGCACCGCGTCGACGCTGGCGGGCTCCTCCCCGGCCAGCGAGGCGAGCTTCGGCACGTCCATCGTCCCGTGGAAAGCCGCCATCGCGGCGTCCGGCAGCCCGGCGAGGTAGAGCGGCTTCACCGCCGCCCAGGCCCACGGCAGCGCGCCGTCCATGGTGGCGAGATGACGCCAGACGAGATTGACCACCCGGACGCCGACGGTCATGCGGATATCGGCAAAGAGTTCGGCGATCTCGCCGGAGGCTTCCGCTTCCGTGATCGCCGACAGCGGATCGCTCACTCCGCGGCCTGTTTCGAATCCTGTCCGAGGACGGTGAAGAATGAAGCCGACTTGGGCTGCTTCGGCAGTTCGACAAGCCCTTCCTTCAGCCGGGCGAAGCGGGCTTCCTTGCCGCGCACGATGCGACCTTCGTTGAGGCTCGGCATCGGGTTGCGCGCGATCGGCACCGCGTCGGCCGCGGTGTAGACGCAGATGTAGAGTCCGCGCGACTTGTCGGCCCCGTTGGCGGCCGAGCCGTGCAGCAGCCGGGTGTGCATCAGGCAGACGCTGCCCGCCTTGCCGAGGCACGGGATCGAGGCGGCGAGCGCCTTCTTCTCCTCATCGGGGGCGACCGCGCCGGTGAAGCGCTCGCCCTCGAACAGCGACAGGACCGGTCCCTTGTGCGAGCCTGGCACCACGGTGAGGCAGCCGTTGCTCTCGTCGACGTCGTCGAGGAACAGCAGTGCCGTCACGATGTCGTCGTTGGTGTGCGGCGTGTAGGCAAAATCCTGGTGGTAGTTGACCTCGGTCCGCGCGCCCGGAAGTTTCAGGTTGATCTTGCAATGGTGGAACTTCACGTCCGGCCCGATCAGCTCGGCCACCATGTCGACCATGCGGGCGTCGAGCATGACCTCGCGATAGGCGTCGGAAATGTCGGAAGGATTGTTGATCCGCCGCAGCGCGGGCTTCTCCGCGCTGTGCTCGGCGCCCATGTCGAAGCGCGGGCGGCCGTCGACGGTCGGCGGCCCGAACGGGGTGGCGTGGGCCCGGCTCTGCTCGACCCAGCCTTCGATCTCTTCCCTCAGGGCGGCGAGCTGCGCCGGCGTGACGGCGTCCTCCACCATGAGATAGCCGTCGCGCCAGAACGCGTCGCGTTGCTCCTGTGTCAGCGCCGTCATCGTCCTCTCCTGTTCAGCGTCCCTTGAAGACCGGCTTACGCTTCTCCATGAAGGCCGTGCGTCCCTCAACGTAGTCTTCCGAATCGAAGCACTGCTTGACCAGCCCATTCAGCCGGGCGAAGTCCGGCTCGCCGTCGAGGCGCGTCAGCTCCTCGATGGTGCGCTTGGCGGCGTGCATCGTAAGGGGCGCGTTCTCGCCGATCATCCGGCAGTAATTGTCGACGTAGGAATCGAGCTCGGCGTCCGGCACGACGCGCGTGACCAGTCCCATGGCGAAGGCTTCCTGGGCACTGAAGTGCCGAGCGGTGAAGAAGATTTCCTTGGCGTGGGACGGCCCCACGAGGTCGGTCAGGATCTTCAGCCCGCTGGCACGATAGCCGAGCCCCAGCCGCGCCGCCGGCACGCCGAAGCGGCTGTTCTCCGAGGCGATGCGGATGTCGCAGAGCAGCGACACCGCCAGACCGCCGCCGATGCAGTAGCCGCGAATGCGGGCGATCGTCGGCTTGGAGCACTTGTTCAGCCGCCGGTTGGCCTCCTCGCCGATCTTGTCGTAGTAGGCGACCTGCTCCGGCGTATTGCGCGCCTTCTCGAACTCCGAGATGTCGGCGCCCGAGACGAAGGCCTTGTCGCCTGCGCCCGTCACCACCACGACGCGGATATTCGGATCCTTCTCGAAGTCGTCGAGAATGACCGGGATCGCCTCCCACATGTCGGTCGAAGTGGCATTGTGCTTGTGCGGCTTGTTGAAGACGAGCCGGCCGACCGGTCCCACTTTCTCCGCGATCATGTTCGGCGTCGGGCTGATCATCTTCAGATCACGCCCCGCTTGCGGAAGTCGGCGATGGCCGCGTCGTCGAACCCGGCCTCCTTCAGCACGGCGTCGGTATGCTCGCCCTGCTCCGGCGTCGCCGTCTTCATCTCGAAGGGCGTGCGGCTCATGTTGATCGCCTGGCCGATCAGCTCGATGTCGCCCAGCTTGGGCGAGTGCACGGGGTGGGCCATCCTGAGGTGCTTGACCTGTGGATCGGCGAACATCTCGTCCATCCTGTAGATTGGGCCGGCCGGCACGCCCGCCTTGTTCAGCTTCTCGACCAAGTCGGCGCTGCTGTACTGCGCCACCCGCTTGTTGATCTCGTCGTTCAGCGCGTCGCGGTTCTTCGCCCTGCCCTTGTCGGTGCTGAACCGCTCGTCGGTGTAGAGTTCCGGCGAACTGACGGCTTCGCAGAACCGCTTATAGATGTGCCCCCCCGAGGCCGCGATGTTGATGTAGCCGTCCTTCGTCTTGAAGACGCCGGTCGGGATCGAGGTCGGATGGTTGTTGCCCGCCTGGCCGGGCACGTCTTTGGCGATGGTCCAGCGCGCGGCCTGGAAGTCGCACATCGAGATCATGGCCTGCAGCAGCGAAGACGAGACCCACTGGCCCTGGCCGGAGGTTTCGCGCTCCAGCAGGGCGATCAGGATGCCGATCGCGCAGTGCAGGCCCGCGCCCACGTCGGCCACGGCGATGCCGGCGCGCATCGGACCCTCGCCCGGATTGCCGGTGACCATCATCAGGCCGCCCATGCCCTGGGCGATCTGGTCGAAGCCGGCGCGCTCGGCATAGGGCCCGTCCTGGCCGAAGCCCGAGATCGAGCCAAGGACAATGCGCGGGTTGACCTTCTTCAGGCTCTCATAGTCGATGCCGAGACGGAACTTCACGTCGGCGCGGTAGTTCTCGACCACCACGTCGGCCTGCTCGACCAGCTTCATGAAGACGGCCTTGCCGTCCGCCTCCTTGAGGTTGAGCGTGATCGACCGCTTGTTGCGATGCAGGTTCTGGAAATCGGGTCCGTGGCGCGGACCGCCCATGTCCATCTCGCCGGCCGACGGCGGCATCTCGATCTTGATGCAGTCGGCGCCCCAGTCCGCGAGGTAGCGGACGGCCGTCGGACCGGCGCGCACGCGCGTCAGGTCAAGGACTTTGAATCGGGCTAGCGGTCCTGCGGTCATGCTCTCACTCTGGGTTTGGAAGCTACTCTACCCGTACCATGGCGGACGGCGCGATCTCCAGCCAGACACGGCTGCCGACCTCGAATACGGCGGTCGGCGCGGTCGAAACCCGCAGCGGCTTGGAACCGCCCAGCGGACGGACCTGGTAGTCCCAGTATTCGCCGAGATAGGACCTGTCGACGATCTCGGCTTCGAACGACAGTCCGGCCCCCGCCGGGTTCTGGGCAGACAAGGCGATCGCCTGGGGACGCAGTGAATAGAGGAGCGCCCCGCCGCCGGTCGCTCCCTCCACCGCGGATGCAGGCGCGCTGAAGCCGTCGAAGCGTACCTCGTTGCCCTGCAGCGTGCCCTCGACGAAGTTCGTGCGACCGATGAAGCCGGCCACGAAGCGGCTCTTCGGGCGGCCGTACAGGACATGCGGCGCATCGATCTGCTCGATCTTGCCCTTGTTCATGACGACGATCCGGTCCGACGTCACCATCGCCTCGGACTGGTCGTGGGTCACGTAGACCGTCGTGATCTTGAACTCGTCGTGCAGGCGGCGGATCTCGAACCGCATCTCCTCGCGCAGGTTGGCGTCCAGGTTGGACAGTGGCTCGTCGAGCAGCAAGACCTCGGGCTCCACGACGATGGCGCGGGCCAGGGCGACGCGCTGCTGCTGCCCGCCCGACAGTTCGGCGGGATAGCGCCCCTTGAGATTGCGCATTTGGACGACGTCGAGGATCTTGTCGACCCGGCGGTCGATCTCCGCGCGCGGCAGCTTCCGCACCTGCAGGCCGAAACCGACATTCTCGCCCACCGTCATGTTGGGCCAGATGGCGTAGCTCTGAAAGATCATCGACATGCGGCGATGCTCGGGCGGAACCACCCCGGTCGCCGAGGAAATCTGCTTGCCGTCCATCTCGATGCTGCCGCCGCTCGGCGGCATGAAGCCCGCAATCATGCGCAGTGTCGTGGTCTTGCCGCAGCCGGAAGGGCCCAGCAGCGACACGAACTCGCCCTTGGCGAGCTCCAGCGAGAAATCCGCCACCGCCTCGAACGCGCCATAGCGCTTTGCGACGTTCCTCAAAACCAGCTTGCTCATGTCGCGGTACGCCTCAGCATGAAATCGCGGCCCAGGGCCTTCTGGCCCAGCCACAGGAGCGGCAGGGTCAGAACCTGCAAGACCAGCGCCAGCGCGGCGAGGCGCTCGAAGTTCCCCTCTTCGCTCATGTCGAAGATCATGACCGACGCCACTTTCGTGTTGGGGCCATAGAGGAAGATCGCCGCCGACAGCTCGCGCGTGGCCGGAATGAAAATCAGCAGCCAGGCCCCGAGCAGGTTTCGTTTCAGCAGTGGGGCCACGACCCGCCGCAAGGCGGTAAGCCGGCTGCCCCCCAGCACGCGGACCGCCTCCTCCATCTCGGGATTGAGGCTGTTGATGGCCGCACTGGCATTGACGTAACCCACCGGCAGGAAGCGCGTGGTGAAGGCAAGGATCAGGATGAGCGCCGTGCCGTAGAGCGCCAGCGGCGGCGGCGCATAGGCGGCATAGAAGCCGATCGCCAGCACCACGCCCGGGATGACGAACGGCGCCACGCAGAGGAACCCCAGAACCCCGCCGAACGGGATCAGCCGCCGCGCCACGATGTAGGCGACGCCCAGCGTCAGGAAGACCGCGATCGTGGCGCTAACCCCGGCATAGAGGAAGCTGTTGATCACCGACTGCGCGGCCGTCGCATGCTCGAACAGGATGAATCGGAAGTTTGCGAAGGTGATGTTGTCCAGAAGGAAGCCGCGGCCCCAGGCCTTGGCGAAGGCCGACTGGATCAGGAAGATGTAGGGCAGGAACACCGCCAGCGCCGCGACGAACATCGCGTAGCCGAATACCACCCAGCGCCAGCGCCCGAGCAGGATCGGCCGCCGCTCTCCGCCCTTCCCGGTCAGCGCAACGAAACCCTTGCGTCGCACGATCAGGCGCTGCACCAGCACCAGCAGGATGGTGACGCCGAGCAGCGGCATGGCATAGGCCGCCGCCACCTCGACCCGCACGGGATTTCCAAAGAACTGGAAAAGCTGCGTCGTCACGACGTTGAAGCGTGCCGGGATTGCGATCATGGCGGGCGAGCCGAACAGGGCGATCGCCTCCAGGAAGCAGATGATCAGTCCGCCCAGGATCGCCGGCAGCGCCAGCGGCAGCGTGACCTTGCGCATGGTCCGCCATGGTCCCGCGCCCAGGATGTTGGCGGCGTCCTCCATTTCCGACGACACCAATTCCAGGGCGGCCGTGGTGAAGATGAAGATGTAGGGGAAGGAATAGAGCGCGATGACGACCGCGAGGCCGGTGAAGCTGTAGATATTGAAGGGCCCGGCCTCCGCGCCGGTTGCCATCATGTAGAATCGGTTGAGCCAGCCGGCATTGGGGCCGGCCAACAGGATCCACGCCACCGCACCGGTGTAGGGCGGCGTGATGAAGGTCGCCAGCACCAGCATACGGGTGAGACCGCGGCCGGGCATATTGGTTCGCGCCACGGCCCAGGCCAACGGCACGGCGAAGACGCCGGCCAGTGCCGCCGACGCCGCGCCGAGTTTCAGCGAATTGAACAGCGCATCGATGTAGCGGGCACGGCCATACGCCGTCGCGTAGTTCGAGAACGTGAACGCGCCGGTACGCTCGGTCTGGAAGCTGGTGATGACCAGATAGACGAACGGACTCACCACCAGGAACAGGAGGACCGCGATGATCGCGACCCACAGAACCCAGGTCGAATCGAACCGGCTGGCGCGCACGGGACGCACCGGCATCGTGTCGATGGCCGGAGCCGTTACCGACATGTTCGGACGTCGATCAGTTGCCGAAGGTGTCGCGCCACTGTTCGATCACTTCCGGAATCCCCTTTTCGACCTCCGCCACTGTCGGCCGGATGACCTTTATCTCGCTGATCGGCTTGGCACCCGGAGGGGACGGCACCTCGGGGCGCAGGGGAATCCCGAAATGCTTGGCGTTGATCTTCGAAGCCTCGACTGTATAGAGGTACTCCATGAAGAGCTTCGCGGAATTCGGATGCTTGGTGCCCTTCATGATGGCGGACGGCGAGATGATCAGCACGGCTCCGTCGCTGGGATAGACCACCGCCAGCGGATTTCCGCGCGCCGCGCTGAACAGCGTCGAGCCGTCGGCGCCCGCCGCAACCTGGCGCTCGCCAGCATTGAGTGCCGTGACCGTGTCGTTGATCGAGCGGCCGATCTGCGGCTTGTTCTTCTCCAGCTTGTCGAAATACTGCCACCCATAGAGCTTCTTCATCGACAGGACCCAGGTACCCACGTAACCCGAGAAGCCCGGATGTCCGGTCGAGACCTTGCCCTTCCACTTGATGTCGAGCAGGTCCTCCCACTTCTTCGGCGCATCCTCGGGCTTCACCTTCGCCGTATTGTAGGTGAGTACGACCATGCCGGCAGCGGTGGTGTGGAAATAGCCGTCGGGATCGAAGTTCCGGAAGGCTTCCGAGATCTTCGGCGTGTTCTCCGGCACGTACTTGTCCAGCCGGCCTTCCGCCTTGAGGCGGGCGTAGTGTCCGAGGTCGGTCGACGAAAATACGTCGCAGATCGTCTGGTTGTTCTTGAGGTCTTGCAACAGCCGCTGATAGGCGACCTGGGCCGTCGTCCGCACGACGTTGACCTTGATGCCATACATCTCGGTAAAGCCGCGTCCCAGGTCCTCCGCCCCTTCTGACGTATAGTGGGCGACATACCAGGTGAGCTCGCCTTCCTTCTTGGCGGCTTCGGTCAGCGTGTTCAGGTCGGCCCGCGCCGCAAGGGGCGAGAACGCAAGAGCCACGGCCAAGGCAAGGCTTCCCAACCTCTTCATCAGTTCCTCCCGCATCGTTGATTCGTTACTTATTGGTTGCGATACGATCACACGACGCGCGCCACCACAAGCGCGGGAGAGCCAGAGAACGCGCATGACGGAAAGCGATCGATCGGCCGGATGGGCCGCCTACTATCGGCAGCTTCGCGACCGCCCGCCGCGAAAGACGCTGCTGGCTGCGCTCGATGCGTTCGGTCAGCCGCCGCGTGACGCCCTCGTCATGGATCTCGGGTGTGGCGACGGACGCGACGTCGTCGAAATGCTGCGCCGCGGCTGGAAAGTCGTCGCCGTCGATGCGGAGCCCGAGGCGCTGCGCCAATTGCAGGCGCGCGCGCTGCCCGAGGGCATCGACCTCACGCCGGTAAACGCCCGCCTCGAAGAGGTGCCCATCCCGCTCGGCGTGCATCTCGTGAATTCGAGCTTCGCCATGCCCCTCTGCGAGCCCGAGGCGTTTCGCCGGACCTGGGAGCGCATCCGCGAGGCCCTTCCCTCCGGCGGTCGCTTCTCGGGCCAGTGGTACGGCCCTCGCGACAGCTGGTTGGGTCGTCCCGGAATGACATTCCTGGCGCGCGAGGAGGCGCTTGCCCTTCTTCAGGGATTCGACGTCGAGATGTTCGAGGAAGAGGAAGCCGAGGGAGTCACGCCGCGCGGCAACGCCAAGCACTGGCACATCTTCCACATCGTCGCGAAGAAACCCTAGGCAGCGCGCCCTCGCCGTGCGAGGCTCTCCTCCCCATCAACATCGAAAGGAGGTGATCCTGTGTACTACACCATCACGACGCCGGCGATCTCAACAGTTGCCGCCACCAGGATCGTTCCTGCAATGGCTTGGTGCTGCCCGTAACGGGGTCACCGATAGTCGGCACAAAGCCGCCTCCGGGCGGCTTTGTTGTGTCTGGGCCGTATCGTTGCGCGAAAGCCCCGATGGTGGACAAGGCGGCGCGCAGTGGCCGACACTTGGGCCACAAGTTTCAGGAGGAAGACATGGCAGCCGTCGTTCCGGTCACGGCCGAAATCGCCAAGCGCGCCGCCGCTCTCGCCTGGCAGGACCTGCCGGACGATCTGGTCGAGCGCACCAAGCAGTGCCTGCTCGATTGGTTCGCCGTCACCATCGCGGGGGCCCAGGAAGAGCTGACAGCCATCCTGATCAGCGAAGCGCTCGAGGATGGCGCGAAAGGTCCCGCGACCCTGGTCGGCCGCTCCGAGACCGTGCTGCCCTCGACCGCGGCCCTGATCAACGGCGCCGCAAGTCATGCCCTGGACTACGACGACGTGAATTTCTCGATGGGCGGCCATCCCACGGTGACGGTCGTCCCGGCTCTGCTGGCGCTCGGCGAGCAGATGAAGGCCTCGGGCCGCCTGTTCATCGAGAGCTTCGTCGCGGGCTACGAGACGTCCGGCCGCGTCGGCCGGCTCGTGTCTCCGAGCCACTATCAGAAGGGCTTCCACGTCACCGGCACCGTCGGCTCCTTCTCGGCCGCAGCCGCGGCGGGCCGGATGCTGGGGCTCGACGACCGCGAGTTGGCCGTGGCCTTCGGCATCGCCGCGACCCAAGCCGCCGGCCTGAAGTCGAACTTCGGCACCATGTGCAAGCCGCTGCATGCCGGCACCGCTTCCGAGCATGGCCTGCGCGCCGCGCGCCTCGCGGCCAAGGGCTTCACCGCGCGGGGTGACTCCCTCGAATGCGACCAGGGATTCGCCTCGTCGCAGAGCGACCATCTCAATGCCGAGGCGGCGCTGGGCGAGCCGCCGGCGGGCTGGCACCTGCGCAACAACCTCTTCAAGTACCATGCCGCGTGCTACCTGACCCACGCACCGATCGAGTGCGCCAAGGAGATCCGGCTGAAGAACAATTTCCCGCCGGAGCGCGTGCAGAAGATCCTTCTCCGCATCGACTCCGGCGCCGACAAGGTCTGCAACATCCCCAACCCGACGACCGGACTCGAAGCCAAGTTCTCGCTGCGCCAGACCGTGGCGATGGCGCTGACCGGGGTCGATACCGCCAACCTCGAGTCGTACAACGAGGCCGTTACGCAGGAGCCGCGCATCCGGGGCCTGCGCGACAAGATGGCGATCGAGTTCCAGCCGCACTGGTCGCATTCTCTCGCCGAAATGGCGATCCAGCTCGACGACGGCACCACCATCGAAGTCACGCACGACTCGGGCATTCCCTGGGCCGACCTCGAAAAGCAGCGCCGGGCGATCGAGACCAAGTTCGACAGTCTCGTGACGCCCCTGCTGGGCGCCGCCGGCGCCCGCCGTCTCCACGATGCGATCGAGCGCCTCGACAGCCTGGACGACGTCGGCGAACTCGTGCGTGCGTCGGCGAAGAAATAGTCATATTGCTCTCCCCGGTTCGGGCGAGAGGCGTAAACAGGAGACGGAATGACTGAGGACTTCAGGGCCCGCGCCCGGCTGGTGCCCAAGGGTAACCGCTATGAGGATTTCGAGGTCGGCCGCGTGTTCCGGCACCATTGGGGCCGCACGATCACCGAGTCGGAGAGCACGCTCTTCACGACGCTGACCTTGCACTTCAATCCGCACTACTACAACGCCGCCTACGCCCAGGCGCACGGCCATCCGGGCATCGTGGCCAATCCCCTGCTCGTCTTCACGACGGTCTTCGGCCTCACGGTCGAGGATCTGAGCGAAGGCGGCGGCCCGTTCCTCGGCGTCAACGAACTCACCTATCACCAGCCCGTCTATCCCAGCGATTCACTCCGCGCGGAATCGGTCGTGCTCGACCGGCGCGTCTCGGACTCCCACAAGGGATTCGGCATCGTCAGCTGGCACAGCAAGGGCTTCAACCAGCGCGAAGAACTCGTCATCGACTTCAAGCGCACCAATCTCGTCCGTCTCAGGAACCCCCAGTAATGCCTTTCCTTACCGAAGAACGCCGCATGATCCAGGAGCAGGCGCGCGAGTTCACGCTGAACGAGGTGCTGCCCGTCGCCAACAAGCTCGACCCCGAGAAGGGCGACATCCCGATGGATCTGCGCGAGAAGATGGCCGAGCTCGGCTATTTCGGCATCCTGATCCCCGAGGAATACGGCGGCCTGGGCCTCGGCTGCTCCGAATACTGCCTCGTGACGGAAGAGCTGTCGCGCGGCTGGATGAGCGTCGCGTCGATCATCGCCCGCGGCAACCTGCTGATCGGCTCGCATGAGATGAGCGAGGAGCAGCGCAAGCGATACCTGCCACGCATGGCCAAGGGCGAGTTCCTCGGCGCCTTCTCGATGTCCGAGCCCAATGCCGGCTCCGACATCTCCAACATCTCCTGCCGGGCAAAGAAGGACGGCGCCGGCTATCTGATCAGCGGCAACAAGTACTGGTGCACCTTCGCCGACGGCGCCGACTTCATGATCATCATTGCGCGCACGTCGGATGCGCCTCCGGGCAAGCGCCATCTCGGCCTCTCGATGTTCTTCGTCGAGAAGAAGCGCGGCGAACTGCCCAAGGGTGTGAACGGCGCGCCGATCCCGAAGATCGGCTACTTCGGCTGGAAGACCTGGGAACTGGCCTTCGACAATTTCCGCGTCGAAGCTTCGGACATGATCGGCAAGGAAGGCCACGCCTTCTATTACGCCACCTCGGGCCTCGAGACGGCCCGCGCCCACACCGCCGCCCGCGCGATCGGCCTGGCCCAGGGCGCGCTCGACGATTCGATCCAGTACGCCAACGACCGCAAGCAGTTCGGCCATTCGATCTCGGATTTCCAGGCGATCCGCTTCAAGATCGCCGATATGGCCACGCAGATCGAGGCCGCGCGGCAGCTCATGTACTTCGTGTGCGAGCAGATCGACACCGGCCAGCGCTGCGACAAGGAAGCCTCGATGGTGAAGCTGTTCGCCTCGGAGATGGCGGAGCGCGTTTGCAGCGAGGGCCTGCAGATCCATGGCGGAGCCGGCTACACGACCCTTCACGCCGTCGAACGCCACTGGCGCGACGCCCGTCTCACCAAGATCTTCGAAGGCACGTCCGAGATCCAGAAACGCATCATTTCGGATCGCCTGCTCGGCCGCGGGAGGAACTGATGCCAGCTTCGAACCTCAAGGTCTCCGCACTCACCGGCAGGCACAACTACTTCGAGGACTTCACCGTCGGCGATGTGATGAAGCATGCCCGCGGCAAGACCGTGGAGCCTATGGAGCAGGTCTGGATCACCAACGTGACCATGAACACGGCCGAGGCCCACTTCAACGAGCACCTGACCCAGTCGACGCCCTATGGACGACGCCTCGGCTTCGGCGGCGTCACCATTTCAATGTGCATCGGCCTTGCCGCCGAGGACACGGCGGAGAACGCGCTGATGGAACTCGGCATGGACAAGATCCGTCTCAAGGGTCCACTCCACCACGGCGATACGCTCTACTGCTACACCGAGGTGCTCGAGAAGAAGGACGTCGAGCAGGAAGATGCCGGTATCGTCCGCTTCAAGCACTACGGCGTGAACCAGGACGACAAGAACATCTTCGAGGGCGAACGCACCGTCCTGATCAAGCGGCGCAGTCACTGGGGAGACAAGTGAGCGACACCGACGTCCTGGGTGCGCTCGATGGCGTGAGGATCGTCGACCTCACGCAGATGCTGGCCGGCCCCTACTGCACGATGCTGCTGGCCGACCAGGGTGCGGAGGTCATCAAGGTCGAGCCGCTCGACGGCGACCACACACGCATCATCGGTCCCTACCATGCCGACGACAAGCTCAAGGCGTTCGGCGGCTACTTCGCGTCCGTCAACCGCAACAAGAAGTCGATCGCCATCGACCTCAAGACAGAGGCGGGCCGCGAGCTCGTCCTTAAGCTCTGCGACAATGCCGATGCGGTCGTCGAGAACTATCGCGGCGGCGTCATGGATCGCCTGGGTCTCAGCTATGAGACCCTCCATGCCCGCAACCCCAAGCTGGTCTATGCCACGATCCGCGGCTTCGGCGACGTGCGCACCGGCAAGAGCCCCTACGCGGACTTCCCGGCCTATGACGTCATCAGCCAGGCCATGGGCGGCATCATGGCCATCACCGGCCCGGACAAGGACACGCCTATGAAGGTCGGGCCGGGTGTCGGCGACATCGTGCCGGCGATCACCTGCGCCTTCGGCATCGTTTCGGCGATCCTGCGCGCCTACAAGACCGGCAAGGGGCAATTCGTCGATGTCGGCATGGTCGACGCGATCCTCGCGGTCTGCGAGCGCATCATGCACCAGCACTCCTACGCCAACGCGCTGCCCCATCCCGAGGGCAACCATCATCCGCTGCTTTGCCCCTTCGGCATGTTCCCGGCGAAGGACGGCTTCGTGACGATCGCCGCGCATGCCGACGCCCACTTCCCGATCCTGTGTCGCCTGATCGACAGACCCGAGTTCTCGACCGACCCGCGGTTCATCACCGTACAGGATCGCCGCGCCAACCAGGACGTTCTCATAGCCACCGTCTCCGAATTCACGCGCCAGCGCACCAAGCAGGAACTGCTGGCACATTTCGGCGGCAAGGTCCCCTTCTCGCCGGTCTACAACGTGCGGGACATCGTGGCCGATCCCCACTTCAAGGCGCGAGACATGCTGCCCTGGGTGCCCCATCCCGGGCTGGACCACGAAGTCCAGATCGCGGGCGTCGCCGTGAAAATGACCGAGACGCCCGGCAGGGTGCGCCATCGCGCGCCGTTGCTGGGCGAACATACCGACGAGTATCTGAAGACCATCGGCCTCGCGGCGGGCGACATCGCCCGCCTGCGCGCCGACAAGATCGTAGCTTGAGGAGAAGATTGATGACCGACCGTCCCAGGCGCGCCCGCCGCGTCCAGCTCTCGACCCCGGGGTCCAGCGAGAAGATGATCCAGAAGGCCTCGGAGTCGAAGGCCGATCACGTCTTCCTCGACCTCGAGGACGCCGTCGCCCCGAGCCAGAAGCGCGACGCCCGCAAGAAGATCATCGAGGGCCTGAAGTCGCTCAACTGGAAGGGCAAGACGCGCTGCGTGCGCATCAACGACCTCACGACCGAATACGCCTATGAGGACATCATCGAGATCGTCGAGGGCGCCGGTGAGCATCTCGACACGATCATGATGACCAAGGTGCAGACCGCCGCCGACGTGCTGTTCGCCGACAAGCTGCTGCACCAGATCGAGAAGAAGCTGAAGATGAAGCGCCGGATCGGCCTCGAAGCGCTGATCGAGGAAGTCGAGGGTATGCAGAACGTCGACTCCATCGCCGCCTGCACGCCGCGCCTCGAGTGCCTCGTGTTCGGCATGGGCGACTTCTCCGCCTCGATGGGCGTCACCAACAAGAACGTCGGCGAGACGGATGGCTATCCGGGAGACATCTGGCACTATGCCCGCTTCCGGCTGATCATGGCCTGCCGCGCCGCCGGCATCGATCCCGTCGACGGCCCGTTCGCCGACTTCAAGAACCCGGATGCCTATCGCGAGGAATGCAAGCGCTCGATGATCCTGGGCTGCGTCGGCAAGTGGGCGATCCACCCCTCGCAGATCGACATCGCCCTCGACGTCTATTCGCCCAAGGCCGAGGACATCGCCCGCGCCCGAAAGCTCGAAAAGGCCTACGCCGAGGCGGAAGCCGCCGGCCAGGGTGCGATCAACGTCGACGGCATCATGGTCGACGTCGCCTCGATCCGCATCCTGCGCAATACGATCCTGAACAAAGCCGACCTTTACGGCCTCTAAGATGCAGACGGGCGCGGTGCCGAACACGGAAGGCCCGCGCCCCGGACTGCGACCGGCGCTCGTCCCGATCGGCGCGATGCTGGGCACGCAGATGCTCATCTCGCTGGCTGTCCTGTCGCTCAGCGTACTCATGCCCGCGGTCGCACGGGACCTCGGGATTTCTCCGAAGCTCGTCGGTGCCTTCACCGCCGTCACCTACGCGATCGCCTCGGGCGTCGCATTGTGGAGCGCGGGCCCTATCTCGCGGCTGGGTGCCGTCCGCATCTGCCAGTTCGCCATGCTGGCCGCTGCCATCGGCCTTGCCCTGAATGCCGCGGCTTTCGTGGCGGCCACGCTCGTCGCGGTGGCTTTCATCGGCTTCGCCCAGGGCCCGATCAACCCGGCGTCGGCGCACATCCTGAGCCAGCGCGTGCCGCGCGCTTGGTTCAGTATCGTCTTCTCGGTCAAACAGACCGGCGTCCCCCTGGGTTTCGCCGCCGCCGGCCTGCTCCTGCCGATGCTCCTGCCGACGCTGGGATGGCGTGGCGCCTCACTCGTCGCAGCCGCCCTGCTGCTGGTCGGCGCCGGCGTCCTCGAACTGCTGCGCGCCCGACTGGATGCTTCCGTCGCTCCCTCCGCACCGTCGCAAGGCATCTGGTCGTCGATTGTCCATGTGATGCGTCATCCCGAGATGCGCGTCCTCGGCTGGTCGGCGCTTCTCTACGTCGTGGCGCAGCACACCTTCACGTTCTTCCTCGTCACCTATCTCTACGAGCATTGCCGGCTGAGCATTGCCGAGGCGGGCTTCCTGCTCTTCCTGGCGCAGATCGGCGGCACGGTTCAACGCCTGGTCCTGGGCGCGCTGGGCGACCGGTTTCCGCGCATGATGCTGCTCGGCTGGACGGGCATCGGAATCGCGCTCGGAGCCGTAGCCACCGGCCTCGTCTCGGCCGAGACGCCCCATTGGCTGATCGGCCTGATCGTTTTCGCCTACGGCACTGTCGTCATCAGCTGGAACGGCGTCTCCATCGCGGAGTTCGCCGCCCTCGCCCCACCGGGACAAGTGGCAGCCGTCGCCGCGGTCCAGACCGCTCTCGCCTTCTCGGGTGCCGTTATCGGTCCACCGCTCTTCGGCCTGATCGCCGCAGTCGCCGACTATCGCTCCGCCTTTCTGCTGGTCGCCAGCTTCGTGCTCGTCGCTGCAGTGTGGCAGATCATGACGTCGGTCCGATTGCGCGGCCTTCGCCCCTCCTGAAGCTGCCCGGGGCACACTGGCTCGACCGCCACGACGGCGTTAGGCTCGGAAAGGCAAACGATCGGAGGTTTCGATGATCAAGGGTCTGCATCACAACGCCTATCGCTGCCGCGATTCTGAGGAGACGAGGAAGTTCTACGAGGACTTCCTCGGCCTCCCCCTCGTCCACTCGCTGCTGATCGAGCAGACCAAGACGGGGCGCAAGACCGGCGCCGGCGTCCTGCACACTTTTTTCCAGCTCGACGACGGCTCGTGCCTGGCCTTCTTCGAGGCGCCGGACATGCCGTTCGACTTCAAGGACCAGCACGATTTCGACCTCCATATCGCGTTGGAAGTCGCGCCTGGCGATCTCGACCGGATGTTTGCCAAGGGCAAGGCGGAGGGCCGAGAGGTGCGTGGCGTCTCCGACCATCACTTCATCCGGTCGATCTACTTCCGCGACCCCAACGGCTATGTGATCGAACTCGCGGCCAAGGTTGCCGGCCAGGAATCGGCCCTCGACCCGACGAAGAACGGGGCGCGTGCCAAGCTTGCCGACTGGCAGGCTCGCAAACCTTACGCCGGCGGAGAGCCCTGAGCCTCGGCCCCTGCCATCAGCCGAGGTTTCGGCGGTAAAGTGCGATCAAGCGCTCCCAGTGCCGCTCGGCGGCGGGCTTGTCGTAGCACCAGCGCTGCGGAAAGGCGAAGCCATGATGCACGCCCGGATGGACCTCGAGTTCACCCTTGGCCCCGGACTTGTCGAACAGCGCCTTGAGTTCCTTCACCATCTCGGGCGGCGCCAGCTCGTCATGCTCGGCGCAGGAAATGTAGAGTTCGCCGCTGGACTTGCCGAGCGTCAGGTGCGGGCTCTCGACTGCGTCGCTCACCAGCCAGGTTCCGTAGAAGGATGCCGCCGCCGCGATGCGATCCGGGTAGCGCGCGGCGGCGGCCAGTGAGTAAGGGCCGCTCATGCAGTAGCCGTGGGTCCCGACCGGCCCATCCTTCGAGTCTTTCTGGGCATCGGCGAAAGCGATCATCGCCGCCACGTCGTCCATGACCGGCGGGATGGTCATCCTGGTCCGGACCGAGCGCATGCGCTTGTGCTCGTCGCTGCCGTGCTTCAGCACGTCCGGGCCGTATTTCGTATCGGTGCCCGCCCGATAGTAGAGATTGGGCAGCATCACGTAGTAGCCGACCGTCGCGAGCCGGCGCGCCATGTCGTAGAGCTCCTCGCGGATACCGGGCGCGTCCATCAGAAACAGGACCGGCGGATAGGGTCCGCCCCTCTCCGGATGGCAGATGAAGGTTTCCATCTCACCGTCCGCGGTCGGGATGTCCAGAGTTTTCTCGATCATGGGATGTCACCTCTGCCTTGCAGAATGCCCGAGCCTTGATAGGCTTCACTCAATAACAAACCCTAGGGAGAGAAACGATGAGACGTAACCTGTTCGGCACGGCCGCATTCTGCCTTGCGGCCTGGGCCTTGCCAGCAGCCGCCCAGCTTTCCGACAACACTTTGAAGGTCGGCGTGGCCACGGACCTGTCTGGCCTCTATGCCGACATCAACGGCCCCGGCGCGGTGCTCGCCGTCCAGATGGCGATCGAGGATTTCGGCGGATCGGTACTCGGGCAGAAGATCGAGCTCGTGACCGGCGACATCCAGAACAAGGCGGATGTCGCGGCGACGACGGTCGGACGCTGGTACGACAACGACAAGGTCGATATGGTGATGGGCGCCGGCGCCTCCTCCTCGTCGATCGCGGCGGCCCGCGTTGCCGCCGACAAGAAGAGGATATTCATCGCTCCCGACCCCGCCTCGTCGGATCTCACCGGCAAGCTCTGCAATCCGTACCTGATCCACTGGGTCTACGACACCGCCGCCCTGGCCAACGGCACCGGGTCGGCCGTCGTGAAGGCCGGCGGGAAGACCTGGTTCTTCCTCACGGCCGACTATGCCTTCGGCTACGCGCTGGAGCGCGACGTCTCCGCCGTCGTCAAGGCCGCAGGCGGCACCGTGGTCGGGGGCGTCAAGCATCCGATCAATACCACCGACTTCTCGTCGTTCCTGCTGCAGGCGCAGGCCTCGAAGGCACAGATCATCGGCCTCGCCAACGCCGGTGGCGACACGATCAACGCGATCAAGCAGGCTTCCGAGTTCGGCATCGTCAAGGCTGGCCAGAAGCTCGCCGGCCTGCTGGTCTTCATCTCCGACGTGCACTCGCTGGGTCTCGAGCGGGCGCAGGGCCTGAACCTCACGGAGGCGTTCTACTGGGATCTCAATGATCGCACGCGCGCCTTCGCCAAGCGCTTCGCCGCCAAGTTCAACGGAAAGATGCCGACCAGCGTCCAGGCCGGGTTCTACTCGGCGACGCTCGCCTACCTGAACGCGGTGAAGTCGACCGGGACCGACAATGCCGAGAAGGTCATGGCCGCGATGAAGGCCGCCAAGTGGGACGATCCCATTTTCGGCGCGAGCTACATCCGTGAGGATGGCCGCAAGATGCACGACATGTATCTCTTCGAGGTCAAGAAGCCCTCCGAGTCGAAGGGCCCGTGGGACTACTACAAGCTGCTCTCCAAGATCTCAGGCGAGGAGGCCTTCCGCCCCTTGGCCAACAGCGAGTGCCCGCTGGTCAAGAAGAACTGAGCCGGAGTCCCGTGATGGTCGAATGCCGATCATCACGGGAATCCAACCTTCAAGACCGCTTCCCATGTACCCGCCCGAACGAATCGTCTGCCTGACGGAGGAAACAACCGAGACCCTCTACCTGCTGGGTGAACAGGACCGGATCGTCGGCGTCTCGGGCTACACCGTCCGGCCACCACAGGCGCGTCGGGAAAAGCCCCGGGTCTCGGCTTTCATCTCCGCCGACGTCCCCAAGATCCTGGATCTGCGGCCGGACCTGGTCCTCACTTTCTCGGACCTGCAGGCCGATATCGTGGCGTCGCTCGTTCGGGCAGGTGTCGCGGTCCACGCCTTCAATCAGAGGACCGTCGCGGAAATCCTGGACATGGTCCGGACGCTCGGCGCACTGGTCGGCGCTCAGGATCGCGCTGAGGATCTCGCGATCCGGCTTGCCGTCAATCTCGAGGCTACGCGCCGGCGAGCGGCGCAGAGGAGCGAGCGTCCCAAGGTCTATTTCGAGGAATGGGACGAACCCATGATTTCCGGAATCGCCTGGGTGTCGGAACTGATCGAGGCGGCGGGCGGCGCGGACATCTTCCCCGAGTTGGCAACCTGCAAATCGGCGAAGGACCGGATTGTCACGCGCGAGGAGGTCGTCCGTCGGGCACCCGACATCATTGTCGGCTCCTGGTGCGGCAAGAAGTTCAAACCGGAGAAGGTGGGCGCTCGACCAGGATTCAAGACCGTGCCCGCCGTCATGACCGGGCGAGTGCATGAGATCAAGTCGCCCCTGATCCTGCAGCCGGGACCGGCAGCCCTCACCGACGGACTCGCCGCGCTGGAAGCGATAATCTCATCACCACGAGAGACGTAAGGAATCCGGAGGAGAACCATGACGATCGGACGGGACCAGTCGAACATCTATGTCGGTGTCGCCGGCTACTTCGGAAAGCCCGACCACAAGGGCCGCGTCGGCATCTTCCGCCGCCCGACCGCCGGCGGTGACTGGCAGCACGTGCTGGGGACGGTCCAGGCCTTCACCATCTTCGTCCATCCGAAGAACCCCGAAATCGTCTTCGCCGGGACCAACGACGGCGTGTGGCGCAGCACCGACCGCGGCGCCACCTTCCGCCGAACCGCCTTTCCCGACGCCGGGAGGGAGATCTGGTCCTTCCTCGTCGACTCGCGCGATCCGGGCCGCGTGTTCGCCGGCGCCTCGCCGATCGGCGTCTATCGCAGCGACGATGGTGGCACTTCGTGGCAAGCCCTCCCTACCCCGGCCATCGACACGCACTGCACGGGACCGTTTGCATCGCGCGTAATGCGGCTCGTCCAGCACCCGAGGCGCCACGACGAACTCTACGCCGCGCTTGAGATCAACGGCGTCATGCGCAGCATCGATCTCGGCCAGACCTGGACCGACTGCAGCGCCGGGCTCCTGAAGCTTGCCGAACAGGACCATCTCAAGAGCCGGATCGTCAGCGACACGACGGCCGAGGGAATGCTCGACGGCCACGCCGTCACCATCAACCCGGCCGACCCCGACGGGCTATGGCTGGCCGTGCGCATGGGCCTGTTCCGCAGCAGCGACCAGGGCCGGACCTGGAAGGACATGGAAGTGGGCCGCTTCTCGCCCACCACCTACGGCCGGGACATCCGGGTTTCGCCGGTCGAGCCCAACACGCTCTACTCCGCCCTGTCTGTCGCCGCGGCAAGCCACGATGGTGGCCTCTATCGCAGCGACGATGGTGGCGACAGCTGGACACGCTTCGACAAGGTCCAGGTGCACGGCACGATCATGTCGATCGGCCTGCATCCGACCGACGCCGGACAGGTCTATATCGGCGCCCGCTACGACGGCGAGGTCTTCGGCACCCGCGATGCCGGCAAGACCTGGCAGGCCATGCCGCTGCCCGGCGAGGTCCAACACATCTACTCGCTGGCGTGCGGGTGACGCTTCAAGAAGGCTACTTCGACTGCGCGGTGACGTCGTGCGGCGGTGTCGTTGAGGCAGGCGGTGGCGCCTCCTTGGTGCCGCCCAGGAGGCTCGTCAACTCGCGTTGGCGGCCGGTATCGATCTTCACCGTCGCGGTCATGCCGGCACGCAGCGGCGGTTCGCCGACATGCGGCAGCAGCCGCAGCTTAACCGGCAGGCGCTGCACGACCTTGACCCAGTTCCCGCTGGCATTCTGCGGCGGCAGGATCGCGAATTCCGCGCCCGTCGCCGGGCTCACGCTTTCGACCAGCGCCTCCCACGTCACGTCGGGATAGGTGTCGAGCACCACGGTGGCCTTCTGGCCGACCTTCACGTGTGTGAGCTCGGTCTCCTTGAAGTTCGCCTCGACCCAGGGTCGGCTCAGCACCACCAGGGAAAACAGCGGCGTCGCCGCCTTGACCTGCTCGCCCTGCTGGAGACGCATGTTGACGACCACGCCGTCGACCGGGGCGCGTACTGTGGTGCGAGCGAGATCGAGCGCCGCGCGTTCGCGGGCCGCCGTCTTCTCCCGCACCAGCGGGTGCGCCTCGACCGCGAGTTGCGGATCGCCGTTCAGCGCCGCCAGCACGCGCCTCAGTTTCTCCCGCGCCGTCGCCACGCGGTCCGCCGCCGCGCTCGCGTCGTTCTGCGATTCGTCGCGCTTGCTGGCCGAGGCCACGCCTTTCGACGCAAGTTCTTCCTGGCGCTGGGCCTGCCGCTGGAAGTAATCGGCACGTGCCTCGGCGGCGGCCAGTTCGGCCACGGCCTCCCTCCAGAGTCCCCGCAGATTCTCGACATGAGCCCGCGCTGCATCGAGTTCCGCCTCGGCGCTGTCGAGGGCCAGCCGGAAGGGCCTCGATTCGATCGTGAAGAGCTGGGCGCCGGCTTCGACGGAACCATGGTCGCGGACAAGCACACGCCGGATCTGGCCGGACACTTCGGGAGCGATCTGGACGATATGGGCCTTTACATAGGCATTGTCTGTCGAGACGTAGCGACCACCCGACAGCCACCACCAGCCCGCGCCGCCGGCCGCCAGCAAGGGCACCGCGAACAGTAGGACAAACCGTAGGAGGGGCACGGGGCGGCGGCTCATGTGCCGTGCGCTCCCGCCATCGACTGGAGCTGGCCCTTTATGCGTGCCGCGAGGCGCGTGAACTGTTCGCGCTCGACGACGGAGAGCGGCGCCAAGGCATCGTCCACCGTAGCCTCGGCGATCGCCCACATGTCCTTGTGTGCGCGGCGGGCGTCGGCTGTCAGATACAGGCGGTTGATACGACGGTCTTCGCTGTCGGCGCGCCGCTCGACCCACCCGTTCTTCTGCATGCGGTCGATCATGCGCCCGGCGCTGGCACGGTCGATCTCCAGCATATCGGCGAGTTCGGTCTGGCTGGCGCCCGGTCGGCGGTACAGGCGCGTGAGGACCAACCACTGGGCACGAGTCAGGCCGATGTCGCGCACGCGCCGGTCGAACACGGTGCGGATCAGGCGCGCGACGTCGGAGAGCACGTAGCCGATATATTCGTCGTCGTCGGGGCCCACGGTTGCTCGCTCGAGAATTGTTGCCTAGGCTACAATAGCCCAGGCCATGAGTTCAAGCGCGACCGCCACCGACACCCCGATTGCCGACGAGGCTGAAACCTCGCTCGGCAAGAGGATCCTGATTCTGGTCATGGTGGTCCTGGGCTCGACCCTGTACGCCACCACTCTGTTGATCGCGTCGACCCTTCTGCCGCAGATGCAGGGCACCATGTCGGCCACCCAGGACGAGATCGCCTGGGCGATGACCTTCAACATTCTGGCCACCGCTGTCGCGACGCCGATGACCGGCTGGCTGACGGCGCGCTTCGGCCGGCGCGAGACGATGATCTGGTCCGTCCTCGCCTTCACGCTCACCACCCTGATGTGTGGCTTGGCCGATTCGCTGGAGAGCCTGATCCTGTGGCGGGTCCTGCAGGGCGCGCTGGGCGCCCCGGTGATCCCGCTGTCCCAGACCATCCTGCTCGACACGTTCCCGAAGCGTCAGCAGGGCTTGGTGACCTCGATCTTCGGCATGGCCGTGGTCATCGGGCCGGTGATCGGCCCGACCGTCGGCAGCATGCTCTCCGAGATCTACAGCTGGCGCTGGGCCTTCTACATGATCGTGCCCGTGGGCGTGATCTCGTTCGCCGGACTGCGCCTCACACTGCCCTACGACCGGCCGACCGGTCAGGCCCGGCTCGACTGGACGGGATTCCTGTCGCTTTCGGTCACCATTGCCTGCGTGCAGCTTGTGCTGTCGCGCGGCCAGCGACTCGACTGGTTCGATTCGCTCGAGATCCAGATCGAGACCTTCGTCGCCGTTGTCTCCTTCTGGATCTTTCTTGCCCACAGCCTCACCGCCGAGCGGCCGTTCCTCAACCTCAAGCTTCTGCTCGATCGCAACTACTCGATCGGGCTCGTGCTGGTGCTGATCTACGGCATGCTGAACTTCACCCCGATGGTACTGCTGCCACCGCTGCTGCAGCAGCATGCCGGCTTCCCCGACTCGCTGATCGGCGAGGTCATTGCCGCACGCGGCGTCGGCGCAACCCTCGGGTTCTTCCTCGCCATCTTCGTCGGCCGCATGGACGCCCGTATCGGGCTGATCGCCGGCTTCGCCGTACAGATCCTTTCCGGCGTCTGGCTGATGGCGATCGACCTCAACGTCGACATGACGACGCTGATGCTGAACAGCCTGCTGCAGGGTATCGCCATTGGCGTCATTTGGGTGCCCCTCACCCTGGTCACCTTCTCGAACATGAGCGGCGCCAACCTGGCCGAGGGCACGGCGGTCTATCATCTGTTGCGCAATATCGGCTCCAGCTTCTTCATTTCGATCTGCGTCGCCGAGATCGTACGCACGACCAGCACCAACTACAGCCGCATGGTCGAGCTGGTGAATCCCTACAACAAGTCGCTGGCGCTGCCCTGGGTCACCGGTGGCTGGGACTTCGAGACCGTGTCTGGACTTGCAAAACTGTCTCGCGAGATCAACCGGCAGGCGGCGATGATCGGCTATATCAACGCCTTCGGCCTCTATACGGCGGCCTCGGCGCTGGCGATCCCGCTGATCCTGCTGATCGGCCGGCGCGCACGAAGATAAGGGAGGAAGCGAGAATGGCGATCAAGGTCCTGGAGATCCATCACACGGGCTACCGGCTCGACACCGGTGCGGAGAAGCTGGAGGACACGGCCAACTTCTACAGCGACGTGCTGGGCCTGCACCGCGACAGAGGCCGCCCGACCATTCCCGGCATTCCGGGCCTCTGGATAAACGTCGGTGAGGTCGGTCAGATCCACCTGTTCGGCGGCAACCAGCCCTCTCCAGTTGCCAAGGGGCCGGGCCAGGATCCCACACTCCCGCACATCGCGCTGGCCGTGGCCGATATCGTGGCGAGCCGCCAGGAGCTCGAGCGCATGGGCGTGAAATACTGGGCGATCGAAGGTCTCACCAGCCCCGATTCGCTGCAGCTCTTCCTCAACGATCCGTGCGGCAACATGGTCGAGCTGCATCAGGTCGACAAGTGCCGCTGCACGGCGCGCAATCGCCTCTAGGCCGCCGGCGCTGACCGCCCTCACCTGCTTCCGCCGCTCCCACATGGTCCGTGGCAGCGCGCCGACTTCGGGACCCGGGTCAACGCTCACGCGCCCTCCCTCCAGCGCGAGCCATCTCGCGGGCGACCAGACGCGCCGCCGGTCCGCTGCGGGCTGCCGAGTCCCGCTTCAACAGATTCGCGATCTCGAAGCGCAGGAGCTGGACCTCGGGATGCAGCAATGCCGCCCGCCGCATTGCCTCGGTGCCGGCCACGATTCTCGCGAACTTCTGCGGGCGCTCGCCTTCCGTGCGCGCATACTCCAGATCGACCATCGCGGCGAGCGACCACGCCTGCCGGCTCACCTCGGCCGCCCGCGGCAGGTAGGTCGCCGCAATGCCGTCGAGATTTCCCTGCCATCCCGACAGCACATCGCGCAGGGCGACGGCATGACCGGCCGCGACCGACATGCCCTGCCCGAAGGTCGGGTTGAAACTCGAGATGCAGTCGCCGACCGGCAGCACGCGCGGCGGCAGCCCGGTCCCACGCTCGAAGTGCCGCCATCGTGCCTCGGCGATGCGATGTCGGCGTATCGGCGTCAGCGGCAGGGCCTCGCGCAGCCGATCGGCGATATCCGGCACCGGCAGCGCTTCGGCATAGGCGCGGAATCCGTCGAGGTCATCGGGCACCGTGTCGTCGAAGCGGCTGCACAAAGTAATCAGCCATTCGTCGTTCTCGACCGGGCAGACGAGCCCGTAGCGGTCGTCCGGCGGCTGCGGAATGCAGGCGATGAACCGACCTTCGCCACGGAAGTGCGCCGGTTTGGCGAAGCGGGCAGAGCTGTAGCTCACCTTGATGCCGAGCACGGTCTCGGGCACGTCGATGTCCCTCAGCAGTCTGTTCCCTCGTCCCGTCGCGATGACGGTCAGATCTGCATCCGACGGGAGCGAGTCGGCCGGCGTCCGATCCTGGATGACGACATTGCCGAGCCGCAGCACCTGCAGGCGGAGTACATGTTCGAACGCCGGTCGGGTCATCATGAGCTGGCTGTAACCAAGGTCGCGAGCCGCCTGCCAGGCATCCCGCTCCCAGATGGAAACGTCCTGGGACTGCCGCACCTCGGTCGCTCCGGCGGCCCGCAACGCCGCGCGTGTGCCGGGAAGCAGGCTCTCGAGCGCCAGTTCGCCACCCTTCAGCAGGATGTGCGCCTGCAGGTCCTGCGGCACAGCCTTACGCGGGCACGGTGAGTCCGGCAGTTCGTCCTTGTCGAAAATCCCGACCTTGTCGAAGAACGGCGCAAGGGCCGCCGCCGCCGCGAGTCCGCCAACGCCTGCTCCGACGACTACGGCACGCGCACCTGCTCTGCCTGGCGGCGCCATACTCGCCTACTCCCGCCGCAGCCAGGCCGACCGCATCGGTCGCAGTACGGCGATGCCCAGTATCGCCGCGACGGCGTTGGCACCGATCGCCAGAGCGAAGACGACCTGCCAGTCGCCGGTCGCCCGGACTATCGGATCCGCCAACGGCACCAGCATGGCCGCGAAGCCCTTCGCCGTATGCAGCATGCCGGCATTGGTCGTGGCATAGCCCGAACCGAAATAGTCGGTACAGGTTGCGGGAAACAGGCTGGCGACCTCGCCCCAGGCAAAGAAGACCAGGCTCACGAGCAGTACGAACATCACCGGCTCATCGCCCCATCGCGCAAAGGCCAGGATGCTGAGGGCGCCCAGGGTGAAGGCGAAGAACATCGTGTTCTCGCGTCCGACATAGTCCGAAAGCCAGCCGCAGAGCGGCCGCGCAATGCCATTCGTGACCCGGTCGAAGGTCAGCGCGAAAGTCAGCGCCGGCAGGGTGAGGCCCAGCATGCTGACGGGCAGGTCGGCGACCCCCAGGCTGCGGGCGATACCTGCCAGATTGGCCGTGAAGGTCAGGCCGGCCGCGGTCACCAGCAGCGACATCACGAACAGCACCCAGAAAAGCGGCGAGCGCAGCACTTCGCGAGGCGTGTGGTCGTGCAGCGCATGCGGCAGGCGCTCAGGGATCGCCAGCGTCTCGGCCTCCGGCTTGCGCAGCGCCAGGGCCGCGAGGCAGACCAGCACGCCCTGGCCCAGACCGAACCAGAGAAACGCGGCCTCGTAGCCGTGATGGGCGATCGTGTGGTGGATCGGAATGACGGTGAGCGCCGAGCCCATGCCGTAGCCTGCCACAGTCAGTCCGGTCGCCAGCCCCCGCCGGTCGGGAAACCATTTCAGCGCGTTGCCGATGCAGGTGCCGTAGACGCAGCCGGCGCCGATCCCGCCCAGCGCCGCGCCGAGATAGAGCAGCGGCAGGGAGTCCGCGACCGAGTTCAGGCTCCAGGCGACGGCGACCAGTGCGCCCCCGGCGAGAGCGACCGGCAGCGGGCCGAACCTGTCGACGAACCAGCCCTCGAACGGCACCAGCCAGGTCTCGCTCAGGATGAAGATCGTGAACGCGATCTGAATCGCGGCGCGTCCCCACTCGTACTTCGCGTTGATCGGATGCACAAACAGCGTCCAGCCATGCTGCAGGCTGGAGATCATCACCATACAGACGATGCCGGCCGCCAGCTGAACCCGACGATTGGAGAGGAAGGTCGTCATGTTCTCCGCCGCGCCGATTGACTATCGTGGCTTTGCCAGGATCTGGACATTGGTGGGGTCAGTTTTCGCTGGTAAGACAGCACGACTTGGGATGCACTGGCATCCCCAACCATATCACGGACCGAACATGAGCCATCGTCTCCCCTCGTTACTCGCAATATCCCTAATCGCCGCCATTGCCGCGACGGCAGATCACGCAGCGGCCCAATCGCCGCCGGTGGCGGGAACCTGGGCGAACGATCATGGGTCGGTCCTTGTCATCAAGTCGGTCGGACCGGATGGCAGTATCACCGGGACCTATTCCAACAGTGCCACTGGCTTCAAGTGCGCCGGCATCGCCTTTCCCCTCGTCGGCTGGATGGATGGGCCGCGCATCTCCTACACAGTCCGCTGGAAGAACGCATCGGTGGATTGCGCGCAGATCACGTCCTGGACGGGCTACTTCAGTGGCGCTCGCCTGGGCGTCGAATGGGTGCTTACATACGACGACAATGGCACCTCAAAGGTGGCAGCCGGCAAGGATTCATACGTCCGCAAGTGAATTTCGGCGAGCTTGGCGAAGCGGCCTCAGGACTTTCGGGAAATCATCGACACGCCCAACGCAGGCGGCGGATGCATCCGCCACCGTCCGGTTGACCCCCGCTCCGCTGAATTGGCGTTGTCGGCGACAGATTAGGCAATGCGCTGGAGAGCGAACTCGATTCTACCCGTGGCGCGGCCCTCTGCTCGACACGCTCCGCAGAGCCCAAGACTGTCCGCCTCCAATGTACCAGCGTTCCCCGGCCATCAGCCCCAGCTCAGCGTGATAGCCACATCGCCCGGCATCCCGCCGGGATAGTCGACGATGTGATAGCGGATGTGATAGCCGAGCGGCCGCAGCTTGCGCTGCCAGTAATCGTAGATCTCCTTGGGGATGCCGGTGAGCGTCTTCTCCCATCCCTCCTCGACCTGATTGATCGCCCGCCCCCCATCGGTGCAGATGTGGTTGGGAAAGCGAAGCACTTGGACTGATGTCAGTCCGTTGGCAATCGCCCGCTCGACGATGATCGAGGCCTTCTCGCTCACCTGCTCGTCGGTCAGTCCGGACGGCGCGAGAAGGTGATCGATAAAGGCCTTCTTCTCGGCTTCCGCCGCCTCGTGCGCCTTCAGTGCAGCCGAGGCTTTTGCCGCTTCCGCCTCGGCCATCTTCATGTGCAGTTCCTTGACGCTCATCAGCTTGGCCATTCCGCTCTCCTCGAATGAAACGAAGGAATTGCGCTTAGAATTTCTCCGCGACGTAGCGGCGATCGGCGATCGAAGACTGGTCGTCGTACTTGCGCTTGTTAGAACGCGACGGCAGCTTCACCCTGGCTCGATCCACCTTCTTGTAGGGGATCTGTGAAAGGATATGCGCGATCACGTTCAACCGGGCGCGCTTCTTGTCGTCGGACCGGACGATATGCCAAGGCGCGTATTCGGTGTCCGTGTGCTGGAACATCAGGTCACGCGCCCTGGAATAATCGTACCAGCGCGAGTAGGACTCGATGTCCATCGGGCTCAGCTTCCACTGTCGCACGGGGTCCTCGATCCGCGCCTTGAAGCGCCGATCCTGCTCCTCCTGGCCGACCTCGAGCCAGATCTTGATGAGCCGCAATCCGCCCTCGATGACGAATTTCTCGAAGACGGGACAGATTTCGAGGAAACGCTGATGCTCCTCCGGGGTACAGAAGCCCATCACGTACTCTACTCCGGCGCGATTGTACCAGCTGCGGTCGAAGATCACGATCTCTCCGCCGGCTGGGAATCTCTCGACGTACCGTTGACTGTACATCTGGGTCTTGTCGCGGTCCGACGGCGCCGGCAGCGCAACGACACGGAACACGCGGGGGCTGACCCGCTCGGTCAGCGCCTTGATCGTGCCGCCCTTGCCCGCTGCATCACGGCCCTCCAGCACGATGACCACGCGCTCGCCCGAAACCTTGATCCAGTCCTGAAGACGGCAGAGCTCGACTTGCAGCTCGCGCAGTTCCTTCTCGTAAACCTTGCGCTTGAGCTTGTCGGACGCGGCGCCGTGGCCGCTCTTCTTCGGCATGTGCACCTCGGTGGGCAGTGGCCACTACATTAACTGCGATCGTCCCCCGGCCCTTTGATTTCGGTCAATCGCGGCGCCGCCACGGCACGGAAACAAGAAATGCCGGACGTTGCGTGGACTGCAACGCCGGCATCTTCGTCGTCTCGCCTGACCGGTCGACCGCTGCCCTAGCGGATGATCTTCACGGAGATCGCGGTCTGATGCGTCCAGACCGTATTCACGACATCGCCTGGCTTCAGAGTGGCCAAGGCCTGCTTGCCGGCGGCCGTCTGGACCTGCGGCATGGTGATGACCTCGCCGCTGTTGGGCGACGGCTCTTCCGGCTTGCCGTTCGACGCGTTGATGATCCACAGGCCGCCATTTTCAGGCGTTACCTTGGTGACCATGCCGGACATGCTCCACATGCGGATCGGCTCGCGCGCGCCCGGAATGCCGGTCAACTGGGCGCCCTTGTCGATGTAGGCCTTGGCCTGGGCGTCGGTCTGCGGAGACTTCTTGGCGATGTACACGTCGATATGGTCGAAATAGTTGCAATCGACGATCATGCCTTCCCGCAGCGACGGGTAGTTGGTAACCAGGTCGGCGGCGCGCATCTTGATGCGGCCCATGTCCTCCCAGGTGATGTTGAGGATGCGGCGTTCGGGATGGAGCCCGTCGATCTTGCCGCGCTTGAAGTTCTGGTAGTTGTTGGTGACCACGAACTCCTGCGCCAGAGCGGGCGTGGCCAGCGCGGTGACGCCGCCGGCGGCAAGCGCGCCGCCAGCCAACAACTTCAGCGCGTCGCGGCGGGATGAATACGTCATGTAGGTCTCTCCCCTCGGGTTGCACTTCGATTGTGCGCCCCAGCCTGCCCGACCAAGGCTACACATCATGATAACAAGCCTCACCCACAAGGAGAGGCCTGTCATTGATCGGTATCAAACCATCGATCCCGGGCGGTTGTGAAGCCCCCTCTTGGGGCACCCTCGCTGTCGAGTCAGCGATCCCGGGTGTCCGATTGCCGGGCTTCCGGCAGCGCCGACAGCGCCCGGCGCAAGACGTCAAAGATGACGGCGGTCGACCAGCCGAACATCAGCACCCCGCACATCGCAGTCGTCGGGCCGAGCAGACGCCACCGATCGACCGGCACCACGTCGCCGTAGCCCAGCGTCGTATAGTTCACGAAGGCAAAGTAGACGACGTCCGCACCGGCAGGTGCGGCCCCGACCATCCCGTAGGTCAATGCCCAAACCAGGACCTCGAGACCGTGAGCCATCATCAGGACCGAGACGGTCGCGACCATGATCGTGACCAGCAACAACGACGGCCCCAGCCTGGAGGTCCGGGCGGCGCGCTGCGCCACCCGCACGAGGACCAGCATGACCAGGGCGTGGATCGCAATGTTGCAGATGCAGGCGGCCGCCCCGACGACGAACTGCAGCAGCATGGCTCGACTATGCCGGAATGGCGAAAACGGTGATCGCCATCACCGCGTAGACGGCGATGAGTTGAACCCCGGTGAACCAGGTGGACTTGCCGTCCAGCAGCAGGATCGAGGCGACGAAAGTGGCCGCCATGACGAGGAACACCTCGACACCGGAGAAGGCCAGACTAAGCGGTTCGGGGGCCACCACAAGGCTGAGCAGCACCAGCAGCGGAGCGACGAACAACGCGATCTGCGTGCTGCTGCCGATCGCGATGCCCACCGCCATCTCCATGCGGTTGCGCATCGCGACCAGTACGGCGGTGCTGTGTTCGGCCGCGTTGCCGACAACCGCTACGACCACGACGCCAACGAACAGTTGAGACAGACCCAAGGCGACGGAGGCGTGCTCGACAGTGCCGACCAGGATCTCGCTCATCCAGACAATCAACACGGTGACGACCGCCATGACCCCGACCGTCAAGGATACGGGCCACGGCGTCCCATGATGCGCCTCGCCGGGCGCCGGCTCGTCGCCGCGGAAGAGATCCGCATGGGTGCGCAGCAGGAACAGGAGGCTGAGCGCGTACACGACCAGCAGCACCGCCGAAACCACGACGCTGAAAGCAACGGACCGGCTCGCCATTTGATCAGACCCTGTGGCGGCGAAGACCGACGGCACCAGGATCGCGATGGCGGCCAGCGCCATCATGCCGATCTGCGTGCGCACGCCGATAGTGGCGAAGCTCTGGACCTTATGGCGCAGCCCGCCGGCCAGGAAAGCCGCTCCCAGCACCAGAAGCAGATTGCCGATGATCGAGCCGGTGAGCGACGCCTTGACCACGTCGAGCATGCCGGCCCGCAGCGCCACCAGGGCGATGATCAGCTCGGCGGCATTGCCCAGGGTCGCATTGAGGAAACCGCCGATCCCCTCGCCCAGGCGCGCCGCCAGCTTCTCCGTCGCCACGCCCAGCAGACCGGCCAGGGGCACGATGGCGACACAGGCGAGCCCAAACACCAGAAGGGGCGATTCGGGCCGCGCATGATGCATCCAAGCGGCGATCGGCACGGCGAACAGCAGCCAGGACAGCGGCGCCTCGGCCAGCACGCGGCGTACCGTTCTCATCGCGATGCTCCGTCCGGTCGTCAGCGCTTCGGCAGGCGTCGCGCTTCCACGGCGATCGCCCGATCGATCACCGTGAAAAGATAGGCATCAGGGGAAAGCGTGCAGCCGCCGCGGACGAGGCTGGCAAGCTGGACGCCCATCTCACCGTCGGGGATTGTGACGCCGCGATGCCGGGCGGCATGCTCGGCCAGAAAGACGCTCAGGGCGATACGCTGGTCCGGCGGCAGGATATGGGCGTCGCGGCAGGTGACGTAGGCTGCCCTGTCGAAGGTGAGGCCCGTGGTCTGGGCAGATGCCGCTGAAGTCCCGGCGGTCAGAAGGCCGAGCGCGGCCAGTCCGGCAAGCGTCGTGCTCGTCATGACGTATCCTCCGGGCTCAGTTCCTGTTGCCGATCGCCGTGCCGCCGATATAGCCGGCGGCGCCGCCGATCAGGCCGGCACCCACCACCTGTCCGAAGCTGCCGCCGGCGACCATGCCGATGCCGGTGCCCAGGGCAGCGCCGGTAACCGCCCCCTTCTGTCCGGGCGACATGCTTTCGAACTGGTCGCAGCCGCAGGTCATGCCTGCCATGGCAATCAACAGAACGATCGTACGCATGGACGTCTCTCCCCTTCCGGTAGTCATCGTGACCCGCCTCACGCCAAACCGTGTAGACCCACGTCAGGGCGGCGTCATGTCGGCCTTCTGCCAGCTCTGATCGGGATTGAAGACGTTGATCGCCGCAGCCCTCTGCGCCGTCTCTTCACCCAGGTCCTTTTCGTACACGTCGCTGTCGTTGCTGACCATGAACGTCATCACGCCGGTCTCGCCATAGCGCACGGGCCAGGCGATGACGGCGAAGCCGCCCCGCATGCGGTCGCGCACCAGATAGTCGCGCGCGCCACCCGGCGCATCGGGCCCCTGGCTGTAGAGCAATCGGAACCGGTAGCCATAGTACCCGTCACGCTCGACCTCTCCCGGCTGGGCCTTGGCGAGCAGCGGGCCGAGGGGGCTCGGCGGCTCGCCCGGTTTCGTCTCCCAGTAGAGGCCGTTCTTCAGCCCCGGGGAACTGAGGAGGCGGCGCGCATAGACCGGCACGCCGAGTTTCATCGGATCTAGGGCGGCGTAGTCGCGCTGCGCATCCACGATCGCGAGCAGGGTCTGGATGACGGCCAGCTCGTTGCGGCCGATGAGGCGCGCAGCCAGCTCGGCGCGGCCGGTCTCGACATCGTAGCGCCACGCATCTCCCTGCTTCACGATCGGGATGGGTGAGACCCAGCCCGTTGTGCCGGCGCCGACCAGCGCCTTGTCAGGCGTCTCCTGGATGATTTTGTGACTCTCGTCCCAAGCCTTCAGGAAATTGGCCCGCAACTCCTCGTCCTGCCAGTCGCTGCCGGGGATCAGCGTATGCCAGTCGACGCCGAGGATGGCGGTTATCTCCTTATCGTCTTGCCTGCGGATCGCCTCGGTAAGCGCATCGGCCGCAGCCTCCGCCGTCGCGAAGCCTTTCAGCTGCGGCGCCGGCGCCTGGGCAAGGGACGCGCCCAGCAGGCCCAGATACAGGACGAGCGCGGCGAGCAACCGGGAAAGCAATCTCGTCATCGCCGACCTCCACCGCCACCATGTGCGCCACCACCACCGCGCGCACCGCCCCCGCCGCCACCACCACCGCCGCCGCCGCCGCCACGCGCGCCGCCACCGCGCGGACCACCGCTGCGCTGTTGCTGCGCGCGGCCGCGCTGGGACTCGCGATTGACCGCGCCACCACGATTGACGCCCCCGAGCGCGCCGCCGCTGCCCGGCCGCTGTGCGGCACCGGAGCCAGGCCGCTGGGCCGGACGCTGCACGTTGCCTCCCCCTGAACCGGGACGCTGGACGCCCCCCCCGCCGGCGCCCGGACGGGCGGCGCCCGCACCGCCTGCGGGCCTCTGTGCCGGATGCTGCAACTGCCCCCGGAACTGATCGCGCTGTTCGGCGCCGGGGCGGTTCTGGCCGAACTGCTGGCGCGTCGCCGGGTCGCGATAGGCGACGCCGCGCCGGTGATCGACCTGGTGCTGCCAGCGGTCGCCGGTGCCGATGTTGTTGCGATTGAAGTTACGGTCGATGTTCACCGCCCGATTGACGTTCACGGTCGTGTAGCTGTTGCCCCAGCCGCCGGCGCCATAGCCCCAGCGCCAGCCGCCGAACAGGGCGCCCGCCGCCGCGATGCCGGCGCCCCACATGAGGCCGCGCAGCAGCGCGCCGCCCAGCGGCCATGTGGTCGGTGGATAGGCCGGCTCGGCCCAGGCGCCGTAGGCGGTGTTGGGATCGTAGGTCGGGACGTACACGACCTGCGGACTGGACTGCGCGATGGCGTAGACCGTCTCACCACCCTGCGTCTCGGTCGACACCGTATACTGGGGACTGGCGCCGGTCTTCAGGGTGCCCGCGGCGGCGGCCTTGGCGCGCAACCGCTGGATCGAGGCCGCGACATCGGCCTGCTGGCCGAGCAAGGCGTCGCCCAGCTTCTGCGTCCAGTCGAGATTCTGGTCCATCTGCTTCAGGACGGAGGGGAAGGCGACCAGCGACTTCACGCTGACGTCCCAGCTCTTGTCGGCCACGGCCGCCACGGCGGCGTCGCCCGTAGGTCCAGGATTGGCCTGCTGCCAGCGTGCAGCCTCGACGACTTCGAGCGGATAGGTCGAGGCCATCAGCACCTGCGACAGCAGCGCATCGTCATAGAGCGCGATCGGCGCCAGGATCTGGTCGAGTTCGGCCGGCGAGAAGAGCTTCTTCTCGGGCGTCGCAGACGCAGGAGTCGGTGTGGGCGCCTGCGCCAGGGCATGCGACGCCGCCAACGCCGCTGCCGCCAGCGACAGGAAAAGCAACTCCCGCCGGCTGCACGAATATCGTTTCATGCTGTCCCCTCCCGTTCGACCGTATCGTCTGCCGCCCTGCCGACCGCGCATTGACGTTGATCAAGGGTACCACAGGATGAAACGCCCATTCTCGCGTGGAAGGACGCCATGAACCTGCGCTTCCGCCGGGTGTGAGCCGCTCCGTTGGCCTTCGACGACGCCGACTGTTCACTTGATCAAGGTCAATGACGCAGCGCAGCATAAGGGGGATCAAGGGCTGACCGTCAGGAACCCCGAGAGTGCCACCATGGCAGACCGACCCAGTCTCAATTTCTTCCCGGAGTACTGGATCGACGCCTGGCAGCGGTCGATCCTGACCCTCGATATCCTGCGGGAACGCGGCAACACCTTCGTGGCGCGGGCAGACGAGAACGCGCCGCACGTGCTGGGCTTCGCCTTCGACGTAGTGCTCGACGGGCGCACCCTGCCGCGACCGGTGAACTACGTGCTGGTGAGCGTGGCCCCTCCGGAGGGCACCAACATAGACCCGGCGAAGCCACCCTACGTGGTCGTGGATCCCCGCGCGGGGCACGGTCCCGGCATCGGCGGCATGAAACAGGAAAGCGAGATCGGCGTCGCGCTCGCCGCCGGCCACGCCTGCTACTTCGTGGGCTTCCTGGCCAAGCCGATGCCCGGGCAGACGATCGCCGACGTCTGTGCGGCCGAGGCGGCATTCCTCGAAGCCGTCGCCGCGCGCCACCCCGAGGCGGAAAGCAAGCCGGTGGTGGTCGG
The DNA here is from genome assembly GCA_046296475.1 of Reyranella sp. Lineage (GTDB taxonomy): Bacteria > Pseudomonadota > Alphaproteobacteria > Reyranellales > Reyranellaceae > Reyranella. The sequence continues at coordinate 6,520 of JBKBLH010000027.1, read as the reverse complement.
CAACTGCCAGGCCGGCTGGCAGATCATGATGACCGCCGCCGTCCGGCCTGACCTGTTCGGCCCCATCCTGCTGGCGGGCTCGCCCCTCTCCTACTGGGCGGGCGTCCGCGGCCGCAATCCCATGCGATACCTCGGCGGCACGCTGGGCGGCACGTGGCTCACCGCGCTCGCCGGCGACCTCGGCAACGGTACTTTCGACGGCGCCAGCCTCGTCGCCAATTTCGAATCGCTCAACCCGGCCAACACCTACTGGGAGAAGCCCTACAATCTCTATGCGAAGGTGGACACCGAGGCGGCGCGCTTCCTGGATTTCGAGACCTGGTGGGGCAGCCCCGTGACGCTGAACGCCGGCGAGATGCAATGGATCGCCGACAATCTGTTCGTCGGCAACAAGCTCACCTCGGGAGAGATCCGCACGGCCGATGGAACCCGGGTCGACCTGCGCAACATTCGCTCGCCGATCATCGTTCTGTGCTCCTGGGGTGACAACATCACGCCGCCGCAGCAGGCGCTGGGTTGGGTGACGGACCTCTACGATCACGATGACGAGATCGTCGGCAACGGCCAGACCATCGTCTACACCCTTCACCAGACGATCGGCCATCTCGGCATCTTCGTGTCGAGCAAGGTGGCGACCAAGGAGCATGCCGAGTTCGCCTCCTGCATGGAGATGATCGACCTGTTGCCGCCCGGCCTCTACGAGGCCGTCATCACCGAGATCGACGAGACAACGGCCAACCCCGGCCTGATCCACGGCAATCACCTCTTCCGCCTGGAAGCGCGCACACTCGACGACATCCGCGCCCTCGGCGCGAACAGCGAAGAAGATCAACGCCGGTTCGCCACCGCGGCCCGCGTTTCCGAGATCAATACCGGCCTGTACCGGACGTTCGCGCAGCCGGCCGTCCGGGCCATGGTCAGCGAACGGTCGGCCGAGCTGCTGGCCGAGACCCATCCGCACCGGATGCGGTTCGCCGCCTTCTCCGATCGCAATCCGTTGATGGCGCCGGTCAAGCCGCTCGCGGACTCCGTACGCGCGGACCGCCGACCTGTCTCGCCCGACAATCCCCTGCTCACGATGGAGAAGGTCGCCTCCACCTGGATCTCGACCTGCTGGGAGAGCTATCGCCTGGCCCGCGACGCCATGACGGAAGCGATGTTCCTCGGGACTTACGGCGCGCCCGTCCTCCAGGCGATGGTGGGTCTGGCGCCGCCAGAGGCGCCGGCGCTGCACCATCCGGATCGCGCGCGTGAAGCCATCGCCGTCGCCTGGCGGGCAGAGCTGGACAAGAAGTTCGAGGTCGGAGGCCTGGTCGAAGCCGTCCTTCGCTCGATCATGTACGTGCGCCGTCCGCAACGGAGCGTCGACGAGCGAGGCTTCTCCGTGCTGCAGGCGGTGCGGCGCATGCAGCCGGCGAACCGGCGCCTGAGCTTCGGCGAGCTGAAGACGCTGTTCCGCGAACAGTACTTGCTCCTGCATCTCGACGAGGAACGGGCGATCCGGGCCCTTCCCCTCCTGTTGCCCGACGATCCGGACCTGCGGTCGCAGGGATGGCAAGTCGTCGAGCAGGTGCTCGGGGCATCCGGGGACATACCCCCGGAAGGGACCGAGCGCATCGCCCGCCTGCGCCAGCTCTTCGCGGCCACCCGACCCTAGTGCGAATTTTGAGAGAGGATCTGACGTGACAACACCCACGGCGCGGCCGCATGAAAAATACGACCGGCTGATCGCCGTTGCTCGCACCCATCCACCGATGGTCACCGCCATCGTCCACCCCTGCGATGCGGTCTCCCTCGAGAGTGCGGTGCTGGCCGCGAGCAGTGGCCTGCTGAAGCCCATCCTCGTCGGGCCGTCCGCGCGCATCCTCGATGTTGCGCACACGGCTTCCCTCGATATCGGCGCGTTCGAGGTCGTGAACTCGAAGCACAGTCACGATTCGGCCGCCAGGGCGGTCGACCTCGTGCGCGGCGGGCGCGCCGAGGCGCTGATGAAGGGCAGCCTGCACACCGACGAGCTGATGGGCGCCGTCGTTTCCCGAACGGACGGGATCCGGACCGCGCGCCGCATCAGCCATTGCTTCGTCATGGACGTCCCCGGTCACGACCAGGCTCTCATCATCTCCGACGCTGCCGTGAACATTGCGCCGACGCTCGATGACAAGGTCGACATCGTGCAGAACGCCATCGACCTTGCCCAGGCGCTCGGCATTGCCGAACCGCGAGTCGCGATCCTGAGCGCAATGGAGACGGTCAACGCCAAGGTCGCCTCGACGATCGATGCCGCGGCCCTGTGCAAGATGGCGGAGCGCGGCCAGATCAAGGGCGGAATCCTCGACGGGCCGCTGGCGCTCGACAATGCAATCAACGTCGAGGCCGCCGCCATCAAGAACATCGTCTCGCCCGTGGCGGGCCGGGCCGACGTTCTGATCGTCCCCGACCTCGAGGCCGGCAACATGCTGGCCAAGAGCCTGACCTTCCTGGCCGGTGCCGACGCGGCGGGCATCGTCCTGGGCGCCAGGGTGCCGATCATCCTGACCAGCCGGGCCGATTCGGTGACGACGCGGCTGGCCTCCTGCGCGGTGGCCTGCCTGGTCGCGGCAGCGCGGCGCGCCAATGCGGCAACCGCAATCCCCTGAGGACCCATGACCGAACAGATCCGCCCCATCCTTGCCGGCAAGAAGGCCCTGGTCGTCGGCATCGCCAACGACCAGTCGATCGCCTATGGCTGCGCCATGGCCTTTCGCGAAGCCGGTGCCGAGATCGCCGTCACCTGGCTCAACGACAAGGCACGCCCCCATGTCGAGCCCCTCGCCCGCGAACTCGAAGCGCCGATCACGGCCCCGCTGAACGTCGCCAAACCCGGCCAGCTCGAAGCGTTGTTCGCAGAGATCGAGCGCAAATGGGGCCAGCTCGATATCCTCGTCCATTCGATCGCCTTCGCGCCGATGGCAGACCTGCAGGGCGGCCTGCTCGACTGCTCGGCCGAGGGTTTCGCGAAGGCCATGGACATCTCCTGCCACTCGTTCATCCGCATGGCGCGCCTCGCTGCCCCGCTGATGAAGGACGGTGGCACGATGTTCGCGATGAGCTACTACGGCGCCAACCGCGTGGTGCCCAACTACAACGTCATGGGGCCTGTGAAGGCCGCGCTCGAAGCCTCCTGCCGCTACCTCGCCTACGAGCTCGGCCCGCAGCGCATCCGTGTCCACGCGATCTCGCCCGGGCCGCTGAAGACCCGCGCCGCCTCGGGCCTCAAGGATTTCGAGCTGCTGCTCAATGAAGCCGCCCGCAAGGCGCCGCTGGGCGAACTCGTGGACATCATGGACGTGGGCTACACCTGCGCCTATCTCGCCACGCCCTACGCGCACCGCGTGACCGGTGGCACCGTCTATGTCGACGGCGGCACCAACATCATCGCCTGAGAGAGACCGGACATGGACCAGCACGGCTGCATCGCCGTCCTCAACGCCGGTTCCTCGAGCATCAAGTTCGCCCTCTACGATGCCCACGACGACGGCCCGGAACTCTATCACGGCCAGGTCGAGGGGCTGGGCACCCGCCCTCGCCTGCAGATGCACGCGGCGGATGGCAGCCAGGTCGCGGCGCGGGAGTGGCCGGAAAGCGGGCTCGATCATCGCGCGGCCACCGCCGAGATCATGTCGCTGGGGCGCGACCTGCTGGCGGGGCGGCCGGTGCTGGCGTTCGGCCATAGGGTCGTACACGGCGGAACGACCTATGCCGCGCCGATCCGGATCGATGCGTCCGTCATGACCGAGCTGGCGAAGCTCGTGCCGCTGGCGCCATTGCACCAGCCGCACAATCTTGCGCCCATCGAAGCGATTCTCGAAGCCGCGCCGGACCTGCCGCAGATCGCCTGCTTCGACACGGCCTTCCATCGCAGCCAGCCGGCGCTTGCCCAGCAATTCGCCCTGCCGCGCGCGCTGACCGCCGAAGGCGTGAAGCGCTACGGGTTCCATGGCCTGTCCTACGACTACGTCGTCACCCACTTGCGTGAGACGCAGCCGGCACTGGCCGGCTCCCGCCTGATCGTGGCCCATCTCGGCAATGGCGCCAGCCTGTGCGCCGTCCGCGACGGGCGCAGCGTCGCCAGCACCATGGGCTTCACGGCGGTCGACGGGCTGATGATGGGCACCCGCACCGGCGCGCTCGATCCCGGCGTGCTCCTGTACCTTCTGAAAGAGCGCGGCTACGACGCCAAGGGCATCGAGGACCTGCTCTATCGCAAGTCCGGCCTGCTGGGCGTCTCGGGCATCTCCTCCGACATGCGCACACTCCGCGCCTCGGCGGCGCCCGAAGCACGCGAGGCCATCGACCTGTTCGTCTACCGCATCGTCCGCGAGATCGGCTCCCTGGCGGCCGCGCTTGGCGGCGTCGACGGCATCGTCTTCACCGCCGGCATCGGCGAGCACGATCCCGCCACACGCGCCGAGATCGCCGCCGGCTGCGGCTGGCTGGGCCTGACGCTCGATCCCGCGCTTAACGCTGGGGGTCTGGGTCGCATCAGCGCGGAAGGGTCGGCCGTCTCGGCCTGGGTCGTGCCGACCGACGAACAACGCATGATCGCCCGCTACACGAGAGTCGCCTTGCGCGCTAGACGATGAGGAAGTCGTTGTGCGTTAGGGAGAGGCCCGCGGACATTTTGGCGATTTGAAGAGCACCGCCCGAGGCGCTGCCGTTGTCGTCGTAGAACAAGTCACCCGTCGTCGAATCGTAGACGAGGCGGTGGTTGATGCCGGATGCAGCGGCACCGATATGGAACGCACTGGAGGCAATGGCACCGGCCGTAGCGAAGGCCTGGAATACCCCGTTCTCCAGGACGATCGTGTCGTCGACGACATTGAAGTCGGTAATGCTGTCCAGGTTGGAACTCGGGTTCGGCGAGAAATTGAAAAGGAACTGATCCTTACCGGCGCCGCCCGTCAGGATGTCATTGCCGAGGCCGCCGACCAGAACGTCGTCGCCCCCGCCGCCCACCAGTACGTTTGCCAGTGCATCGCCGGTCAGCGTGTCCGCCCCCGACCCACCCGTCACGTTCTCGATATTGCGGATCGTGTCCTCGACGACGCCGTTCACGCTCACGCTGGCATTCGTCGCGCCGTTCAGCGTCACCGACACGGACAACGTCTTGTCGCTGTAGTCCGCCGTGTCCACGCCCGCGCCGCCGTTCAGCACGTCGTCACCAAGGCCGCCCCGGAGCACATTGTCCCGCACATCGCCGGTCAGCGTGTCGTTGCCGGACCCGCCGGTCACGTTCTCGATGTTGCGGATCGTGTCCTCGACGATCCCGTCGATCCTCACGGCGGCATTCGTCGGACCGCTCAGGGTCACCGATACGGACGCCGTCTTGTCGCTGTAGTCCGCCGTGTCCGCGCCGGTACCGCCGTCGAGCACGTCGGCACCCAGGCCGCCTTTCAGCACGTCGTCGCCCGCACCGCCCGCCAGCATGTTGGCCAGCGCATCGCCGGTCAGCGTGTCGTTGCCGGCCCCGCCCGTCACCCTCTCGATGTTGCGGATCGTATCCTCGGCGACACCGCCCACCGTCACGATGGCGTTCTCCGCCCCGTTCAGGGTCACCGATACGGACGCCGTCTTGTCGCTGTAGTCCGCCGTGTCGACACCGGCACCGCCGTCCAGCACGTCGGCACCCAACCCACCCGTCAGCACGTCGTTGTCCGCGCCGCCTGCCAGCATGTTGGCCAGTGCATCGCCGCTCAGCGTGTCCGCCCGCGATCCGCCCGTCACGTTCTCGATGTTGCGGATCGTGTCCTCGGCGACGCCGTTCACCATCACGATACTGTCCGTCGCCCCGTTCAGGGTCACCGAAACGGACGCCTTCTTGTCGCTGTAGTCCGCCGTGTCCACGCCGGCACCGCCGTTCAGCACGTCGGCACCAAGGCCGCCCCGGAACACATTATCCCGCGCATCGCCGGTCAGCGTGTCGTTGCCGGACCCGCCGATCACGTTCTCGATGTTGCGGATCGTGTCCTCGACGATCCCGTCGATCCTCACGGCGGCATTCGTCAGCCCACTCAGGGTCACCGATACGGACGCCGTCTTGTCGCTGTAGTCCGCCGTGTCCGCGCCGGTACCGCCGTCGAGCACGTCGGCACCCAGGCCGCCTTTCAGCACGTCGTCGCCCGCACCGCCCGCCAGCATGTTGGCCAGCGCATCGCCGGTCAGCGTGTCGTTGCCGGCCCCGCCCGTCACCCTCTCGATGTTGCGGATCGTATCCTCGGCGACACCGCCCACCGTCACGATGGCGTTCTCCGCCCCGTTCAGGGTCACCGATACGGACGCCGTCTTGTCGCTGTAGTCCGCCGTGTCGACACCGGCACCGCCGTCCAGCACGTCGGCGCCCAACCCACCATTCAGCACGTCGTTGTCTGCGCCGCCCGCCAGCCTGTTGGCCAGTGCATCGCCGGTCAGCGTGTCCGCCCGCGATCCGCCCGTCACGTTCTCGATGTTGCGGATCGTGTCCTCGGCGACGCCGTTCACCATC
>JBKBLH010000026.1:0-69322 GCA_046296475.1 Reyranella sp. | reverse complement strand
GGGCGCGGCTCAGATGGACGGCGCGATCCTGGTGGTTTCGGCGGCCGATGGCCCGATGCCGCAGACGCGCGAGCACATCCTGCTGGCGCGTCAGGTGGGTGTTCCGGCGCTGGTCGTGTTCATGAACAAGTGCGACATGGTGGACGATCCTGAGCTTCTGGACCTGGTGGAGCTCGAGGTTCGCGAGCTGCTGAAGAGCTACCAGTTCCCGGGCGACGACCTGCCGGTGGTTCGGGGCTCGGCGCTGATGGCGCTGGAGGACAAGAACCCGGAGCTTGGCGAGCAGGCGGTCCTGAAGCTGATGGAAGAGGTTGACAAGTACATTCCGCAGCCTGCGCGCGACAAGGACAAGCCGTTCCTGATGCCGATCGAGGACGTTTTCTCGATCTCGGGCCGCGGCACGGTGGTGACGGGCCGCGTGGAGCGCGGGATCATCAAGGTCGGCGAGGAAGTGGAGATCGTCGGGCTGAAGGCGACGACGAAGACGACGGTCACGGGCGTCGAGATGTTCCGCAAGCTGCTGGATTCGGGCGAGGCGGGCGACAATATCGGCGCGCTGCTGCGCGGCGTGGGCCGCGAGGACGTGGAGCGCGGCCAGGTGCTGTCGAAGCCGGGCGCGATCACGCCGCACACGAACTTCGAGGCCGAGGCGTACATCCTGACGAAGGAAGAGGGCGGCCGTCACACGCCGTTCTTCACGAACTACCGTCCGCAGTTCTACTTCCGGACGACGGACGTTACGGGCGTGGTGACGCTGCCGGAAGGCACGGAGATGGTGATGCCGGGCGACAACGCGCGGCTGGTGGTCGAGCTGATCCAGCCGATCGCCATGGACGAGGGCCTGCGCTTCGCCATCCGCGAGGGCGGCCGGACCGTCGGCGCCGGCGTCGTCACCAAAGTCGTAAAGTAAACGTAACGGACGCGACAAGGCGAGTATCATGGCCATGGACAACACAAACATCCGGATCCGGCTGAAGGCCTTCGATCATCGCGTGCTCGATTCGTCGACCAGCGAGATCGTGAGCACGGCCAAGCGGACGGGCGCGCAGGTGCGCGGGCCCATCCCGCTGCCGACCGGGATCGAGAAGTTCACGGTCAACCGTTCGCCGCACATCGACAAGAAGTCGCGTGAGCAGTTCGAGATCCGCACGCACAAGCGCGTGCTCGATATCGTCGACCCGACGCCGCAGACCGTGGACGCGCTGATGAAGCTCGACCTCGCCTCCGGCGTGGACGTCGAGATCAAGCTCGGCGCCTAAGAGCGGACCAGGAAAGAAGGAAGAAGACCATGCGTTGCGGTCTCGTCACCCAGAAGGTCGGCATGACCCGCGTCTTCAACGACGCCGGGGAGCATGTGCCCGTCACCGTTCTGAAGGTGGATCAGCTGCAGGTTGTCGCTGTCCGCTCGGAAGAGAAGGACAAGTACGTCGCCGTGCAGCTCGGCTACGGCAAGGCCAAGGTGAAGAACGTGACCCAGCCGATGCGCGGTCACTTCGCCAAGGCCAAGGTGGAGCCGAAGAAGAAGCTCGTCGAATTCCGCGTCGCCAAGGACGCCGTTCTCGAGGTCGGCGCCGAGCTGGTGCCCAGCCACTTCGTGCCCGGCCAGTTCGTCGACGTCGTCGGCACCACGATCGGCCGTGGCTTCACGGGCTCGATGGTCCGCTGGAACTTCGGTGGTCTCGAGGCCAGCCACGGCGTGTCGGTGTCGCACCGTTCGCACGGTTCGACCGGTAACCGCCAGGATCCCGGCCGCACTTTCCCCGGCAAGAAGATGGCCGGCCACTACGGCAGCGAGCGGGTGACCACGCAGAACCTGAAGGTCGTCGCCGTCGACGACGAGAAGGGCCTGCTGCTCGTGTCCGGCGCGGTTCCCGGCCCGGCCAACGGCTACATCATCGTCAAGGACGCCTCCAAGCGCGCCCGTCACAAGGACGCCCCGTACCCGGCCGGCCTGCGCAAGGCGGCCGTCGAGGCGGCGGCTCCGGCGGCTGACGCCGCTCCGCAGGCTTAAGGATCAGGTCATGAAGATCGCGGTCAAGACCATCGAGGGCGGCAGCGCCGGCGAGATCGATCTCGCAGACGCCGTGTTCGCCGTTCCCGTCCGCAAGGACATCCTGCAGCGCTGCGTCGTCTGGCAGCTCTCGCATCGCCAGCAGGGCACGCACAAGACCAAGGGGCGCGCCGAAGTCACGGCGACGGCCAAGAAGATGTACGCCCAGAAGGGCACTGGCCGCGCCCGTCACGGCAACGAGGCGGCTCCGCAGTTCCGTGGCGGCGGCAAGGCATTCGGCCCGGTCGTGCGCAGCCATGCCAGCGACCTGCCCAAGAAGGTGCGCAAGCTCGCGCTTCGCACCGCGCTGTCGGCCAAGGCGGCCGAGGGCAAGCTGATCGTCGTCGAGGCGGCTGCCCTGGCGGAGCCCAAGACGGCCCAGCTCAAGGGCCACTTCGGCGCACTCGGCGTGACCAGTGCCCTGGTCATCGGCGGCGCCGAGATCGACACCAACTTCGCCCGCGCGGCGGCCAACATCGCCCACGTCGATGTCCTGCCGCAGCAGGGCGCGAACGTCTACGACATCCTGCGCCGCGACACGCTGGTGCTAACCAAGGATGCCGTGAAGCACCTCGAGGAGCGTCTGCAATGAGCGCCAAGCGCTACATCCCGCAAACCGTCTCGCGCTCGCGCATGTACGAAGTGATTCGTGCGCCGCTGATCACCGAGAAGACGACCAACGGCTCGGAGCACAGCCAGGTGACCTTCAAGGTCGCCGCCGACGCGACTAAGCCCGAGATCAAGCAGGCCGTCGAGGGACTGTTCAAGGTCAAGGTCAAGGCGGTCAACACCGTCACGGTCAAGGGCAAGAGCAAGGTATTCCGCGGCCGTCCGGGCGTGCGGAGCGACTGGAAGAAGGCGATCGTCTCGCTGGTCGAGGGTCACAAGATCGACGTGACCACGGGCCTGTAGGACGGGAGACAGAACAATGGCCTTGAAGACATTCAAACCGATCACGCCTTCGCTGAGGCAGCTGGTCATCGTCGACCGTTCCGGCCTCTGGAAGGGCAAGCCGGTCAAGGAGCTGACGCGCGGCAAAAGCAACACCGGCGGACGCAACAACCACGGTCACATCACCAGCCATCACATGGGCGGCGGTCACAAGCGCCGTCTGCGTCTCGTCGACTTCAAGCGCCGCAAGTTCGACGTGGCCGCGACGGTCGAGCGGCTGGAGTACGACCCCAACCGGTCGGCGTTCATCGCGCTGATCAAGTACGCCGACGGCGAACTCTCCTATATCCTCGCGCCGCAGCGCCTCAAGGCGGGCGACGAGATCATCTCGGGCGAGCGTGTCGACATCAAGCCGGGTAACGCGATGCCGCTGGCCAACATGCCGGTCGGTACGATCGTCCACAACGTCGAGCTGAAGAGGGGCCGCGGCGGTCAGCTTGCCCGCTCCGCCGGCAACTACGCCCAGCTCGTCGGCAAGGACGCGGGTTACGCCCAGATCAAGCTGAGTTCGGGCGAGCTGCGGCTGGTTCCAGGCGAATGCCTGGCGACCGTCGGCGCGGTGTCGAACCCGGACAACCAGAACATCGTCATCGGCAAGGCCGGCCGCCAGCGTTGGCTCGGCCGTCGCCCGACGGTCCGCGGCGTCGTCATGAACCCGGTCGATCACCCGCACGGCGGCGGCGAAGGCCGCACTTCGGGTGGCCGCCATCCGGTCACGCCGTGGGGCAAGCCGACCAAGGGCAAGAAGACACGCAAGAACAAGGCGACGGACAAGATGATCATCCGCCGCCGGCATGCGACGCGCTAGGAGATAGACAGTGGCACGCTCCGTATGGAAGGGCCCCTTCGTTGAAGGCAGCCTGATCAAGAAGGCCGAGAAGTCGCGCGGGAACATCCGCAGCGAAGTGATCAAGACCTGGTCGCGTCGCTCGACGATCCTGCCGCAGTTCGTCGGTCTGACGTTCGGCGTCTACAACGGCAAGAAGTTCATCCCGGTGAGCGTCACCGAGGAGATGGTCGGTCACAAGCTCGGCGAATTTTCGCCAACCCGCACCTTCACCGGCCATGCCGGTGACAAGAAAGTGTCGAAGGATTAACGCGCGATGAGCAAGCCATCCGCTCCCCGCCGCGAGGCGGACAACGAAGCCAAAGCTGTCCTGCGCGCCGTGCGCATCAGCCCGCGCAAGCTCGACCTCGTCGCGGCCACGATCCGCGGCAAGAAGGCGGCGACGGCGGTCAACGAACTCACCTTCTCCAAGAAGCGGATCGCCCGCGATGTGAAGAAGGCCCTGAATTCGGCCATCGCCAACGCCGAGAACAACCACAACCTCGATGTCGACCGTCTGGTCGTCGCCGAGGCGTCGGTCGGCAAGGGACTGATCATGAAGCGCTTCCAGACGCGCGGCCGCGGCCGCGCTGCCGGTATCGTCAAGCCGTTCGCTCATCTCACGATCGTGGTGCGCGAGCGCGCCGAGGCGGAGGACAAGTAATGGGTCAGAAGGTCAACCCGATCGGCCTGCGGCTCGGTATCAACCGGACCTGGGATTCGCGCTGGTACGCCGAGGGCGGCGAATACTCGAAGATGCTCCATGAGGACATCCACATCCGCAAGGTGCTGCGTGAGCGGCTGGCCCAGGCGGGTGTCGCCAAGATCATCATCGAGCGTCCGGCGAAGCGCGCCCGCGTCACGATCCATACGGCCCGTCCGGGCGTGGTGATCGGCAAGAAGGGCGCCGATATCGAGAAGCTGCGCGGCGACTTGGCCAAGATGACGAAGGGCGAAGTGGCCCTCAACATCGTCGAGATCCGCAAGCCCGAGGTCGACGCGACGCTGATCGCGGAGAACATCGCGCAGCAGCTCGAGCGTCGCGTCGCCTTCCGCCGCGCTATGAAGCGCGCCGTGCAGTCGGCGATGCGCCTGGGGGCCCTCGGCATCCGCATCAACTGCTCTGGCCGTCTCGGCGGCTCGGAAATCGCCCGTATGGAATGGTACCGCGAGGGTCGCGTGCCGCTGCACACGCTGCGCGCCGACATCGACTACGGCACCGCCACGGCATTCACCACCTTCGGCACCTGTGGCGTGAAGGTCTGGGTGTTCAAGGGCGAGATCATGGCGCACGACCCGATGGCGCACGACAAGCGCGCCGAGGAGGCGGCGCCGCAACGGACGCCGGCGCGTGTCGAGCGCACCGAGCAGAGGGACGCGTAATCCACCATGCTGCAACCCAAGCGCACCAAGTACCGCAAGGCCTTCAAGGGCCGTATCAGCGGCGCTGCCAAGGGCGGTTTCAATCTCGACTTCGGCTCCTACGGGCTGAAGGCGATGGAGCCGGATCGCCTGACGGCGCGCCAGATCGAGGCGGCCCGCCGCGCCATCACGCGTCACATGAAGCGTGCCGGCCGCGTCTGGATCCGCGTGTTCCCGGACGTGCCGGTGTCGAAGAAGCCGGCGGAAGTCCGCATGGGCTCCGGCAAGGGCGCGCCCGAATTCTGGGCGGCGCGGGTGAAGCCGGGCCGCATCCTGTTCGAACTGGAAGGCGTGTCCGGCACCATCGCCAAGGAAGCCCTGGCGCTCGGTGCGGCCAAGCTGCCGATCAAGACCCGCTTCGTTTCCCGCGTCGGCGCCGAAGTCTGAGGGAGAAGGACATGAAGGCCACCGATCTGCGCCCCAAGACCAAGGACGAGCTGAAGAACGAGCTCGGCAACCTTCGCAAGGAGGCGTTCAACCTGCGCTTCCAGAAGGCTGGGGGCCAGCTGCAGAAGACTTCCCGCGCGCGCCAGGTTCGTCGCGACATCGCCCGCATCAAGACGGTGCTGGGCGAGAAGGCCGCCGGTTAAGGAGCACGAAATGCCGAAGCGTATCCTGGAAGGCGTCATCGTCAGCGACAAGATGGACAAGACCATCGTCGTGAAGGTCGAGCGGCGCGTTCAGCACCCGATCTACAAGAAGTTCATTCGCAAGTCGAAGAAGTACCACGCGCACGACGAAGCCAATGCCTGCAAGGGCAAGATCGGCGAAATCGTCCGCATCCGCGAGTGCCGCCCGCTGTCCAAGACCAAGAGCTGGGAAGTTCTGGTCGAAGGCGCCAAGGCTTAAGCGGTCGGAGCATTAACCCATGATTCAGATGCGAACCAACCTCGAGGTCGCCGACAATTCGGGCGCCCGTCGAGTCCAGTGCATCAAGGTGCTGGGCGGCTCGCGCCGCAAGTACGCCAGCGTCGGCGACGTCATCGTCGTGTCGATCAAGGAGGCGATTCCGCGCGGCAAGGTTAAGAAGGGCGAGGTGCATCGCGCCGTCGTCGTCCGTACCTCCTTCGCGCTGCGCCGCCCCGACGGGAGCGCCATCCGCTTCGACCGCAACGCCGCCGTCCTCATCAGCAAGCAGGACGAGCCGATCGGCACCCGCATCTTCGGACCGGTGACGCGCGAGCTGCGCGCCAAGAAGTTCATGAAGATCATCTCGCTTGCGCCTGAGGTGCTCTAGCCATGGCAACGAAACTGAAGATCAAGAAGGGCGACCGGGTGAAGGTCATCACCGGTGGCAGCAAGGGCAAGGTGGGCGACGTCCTGCGCGTTCTTCCCAAGGAAAACCGCGTGGTCGTTTCCGGCGTGAACATGATCAAGCGCCACACCAAGCCCAGCCGTGCGGAAGCCGGCGGCATCATCGAACGCGAGGCCACGATCCACGTCTCCAACGTGGCCCTGCTGGATCCCAAATCGGACAAGCCGACGAAGGTCGGGTTCCGGTTCCTGGAAGACGGCCGCAAGGTGCGCGTTGCGCGCGCCTCCGGCGAGACCATCGACCGTTAGGAGAACGGGCCATGCCCGCGCGTCTGCAAGAGCACTACACCAAGTCCGTGCGCGAAGCGCTCACGAAGGAGTTCTCCTACAAGAACCCCTTCGAGGTGCCGAAGCTCGACAAGATCGTCATCAACATGGGTGTCGGCGAGGCGGTCAACGACCGCAAGGCCGTCGACGGCGCCGTGGCCGACCTCACGGCGATCACCGGCCAGAAGCCGGTCGTCACCCGGTCGCGCAAGTCGATCGCGACCTTCAAGCTGCGCGAAGGCATGGCGATCGGCGCCAAGGTCACGCTGCGCCGCGACCGCATGTACGAGTTCGTGGATCGGCTGATCAACATCGCCCTGCCGCGCGTCCGCGACTTCCGCGGCCTGAACGGCAAGTCGTTCGACGGCAATGGCAACTACGCCATGGGCCTGAAGGAGCAAATCGTGTTCCCGGAAATCGACTACGACAAGGTCGACCAGGTGCGCGGTATGGACATCATCATCTGCACGACGGCGAAGACGGATGCGGAGGCCAGGTCGCTTCTCCGCGCGTTCGACTTCCCCTTCGTGAACTGAGGCCGGAGAATCAAATGGCCAAGACGAGTTCGGTCGAGAAGAACAACAGGCGGGCGAAGATGGCGAAGCAGTACGCCGCCAAGCGCGCCAAGCTGAAGGCGATGGCCGTCGACGACAAGTTGACGCCGGAGGAGCGGTTCGGCGCCCGCCTCAAGCTGGCGGAACTGCCGCGCAACTCCTCGCCGACGCGGGTGCGCAACCGGTGCGAGCTCACGGGCCGTCCGCGGGCCGTGTACCGCAAGTTCAAGCTGTCGCGCGTCGCGCTGCGTCAGCTGGCGTCGCTGGGCGCTCTGCCCGGCGTCGTGAAGTCGAGCTGGTAAACGGGGACCGTAGACCATGGCGATGACAGATCCCGTCGGCGATTTGCTGACCCGCATCCGCAACGGCCAGTCGGCGCGCCTCGACAGCGTGACCGCGCCGGCTTCGCGGCTTCGGTCGAGTGTTCTCGATGTGCTCCAGCGCGAAGGCTATATTCGCGGCTGGTTCGAAGAGGAGCTGCGCCCCGGCGTCCGGGAGCTCCGCATCGAGCTCAAGTACGACAACGGCCGCCCGGTCATCAAGGAGATCAAGCGCGTCTCCACCCCGGGCCGTCGCGTCTACTCCAAGATCCGCGAGCTGCCGCGCCACTTCAATGGGCTCGGCATCTCGATCCTCTCCACGCCGCGCGGCGTCATGTCCGACGCCGAGGCGCGCGCCGCCAATGTCGGCGGCGAAGTCATCTGCAAGGTGTTCTGATCATGTCGCGCGTCGGCAAAAACCCGGTCGCCATCCCGGCCGGTGTCACCATCGAGCTCAAGGGCCAGCATCTCAAGGCCAAGGGCAAGCGGGGCGAGCTCCAGCTCGTCGTCCATGACGACGTTTCCGTCGCCAGGGAAGGCGAGGGTCTGGTCTTTAAGCCGCGCAACGACAGCCGCCGCGCCCGCATGCAGTGGGGCACGGCGCGCAACCTGGCGAGCAACGTCGTTCGCGGCGTGTCCGAAGGGTTCACCATCAACCTCGAGATCAACGGCGTGGGCTATCGCGCCTCGGCCGATGCCAAGATGCTGAAGATGCAGCTCGGCTTCAGCCACGATGTCGAGATTCCCATTCCTGCCGGCATCCAGATCAAGGCGGTCAAGCCGACCGAGATCGAGATTTCGGGCTCCGATCGTCAGCGCGTGGGCCAGGTCGCCGCGGAAATCCGCAGCCTGCGTCCGCCCGAACCCTACAAGGGCAAGGGCATCAAGTACTCGACGGAGACGATCCGGCGCAAGGAAGGCAAGAAGAAGTAGAGGCGAGAGAACCATGTCCGACCGCAATGCTCTTTTCGCCCGTCGCCAGCGGCGCACGCGCTACGCGCTGCGCCAGGCGAGCAACGGCCGTCCGCGCCTCAGCGTCTTCCGCTCGGGCAAGCATATCTATGCCCAGGTCATCGACGACCGTAAGGGCGTGACGCTGGCTGCCGCGTCGACGCTCGACAAGGATGTCCGTGGCACCCTCAAGACCGGCGCCGACAAGGGCGCTGCCGCCGAAGTCGGCAAGCTGATCGCCGCCCGCGCCGTCGCGGCCGGGGTCAAGGAAGTCATCTTCGACCGCGGTGGCTACACGTATCACGGCCGCATCGCTGCGCTGGCCAACGCCGCCCGTGAGGGCGGCCTGTCGTTCTGATCGGGAGTTAGATTATGGCTCGTTCACCCGGTGGTTCCGGCCGTTCCCCGCGCGATCGCGATCGGCCCCGCGACCGCGACGAGGACAATGAACTGACCGACAAGCTGGTCACGATCAACCGCGTCGCGAAGGTCGTGAAGGGTGGCCGTCGCTTCGCCTTCGCCGCCATCGTCGTCGTCGGCGACCAGCGCGGTCGCGTCGGCCATGGCGCCGGCAAGGCCCGCGAGGTGCCCGAGGCGATCCGCAAGGCAACGGAGGCCGCCAAGCGCGGACTGATCCGGGTGCCGCTGCGTGACGGCCGGACGCTGCATCACGACGTCAAGGGCCGCTTCGGCGCCGGCAAGGTGACGCTGCGCGCCGCCCCGGCCGGTACCGGCATCATCGCCGGCGGTCCGATGCGCGCCATCTTCGAGACCCTGGGCATCAAGGACATCGTCGCCAAGTCGGTCGGCACGTCCAACCCGCACAACATGATCAAGGCGACCTTCAAGGCGCTGGATCAGCTCAACTCGCCGCGCATGGTCGCGACGCGCCGCGGCAAGAAGGTCGGTGACCTGCTCGGCCGCCGCGACGAGACGACCGCGGAAGCGGCCGCTTAAGGAACCAGACCATGGCCCAGGGCAAGACCATCAAGATCACCCAGACCGGCAGCCACATCGGCCGCACGGACGACCAGCGCGCGACGCTGATCGGGCTGGGGCTCAACAAGCGCCATCGCACCCGCGAACTCGTGGATTCACCCGAGGTGCGCGGCATGATCAACAAGGTGCGCCATCTCGTGCGCATCGAAGAGGAAGCGCGCTAGGCTGCAGGGCCGCGGCGCGGAGGTAGAAGACGATGAGACTGAACCAGATCTCCGACAATCCGGGCGCCCGCAAGGGTCGCATGCGCGTCGGCCGCGGTATCGGCTCCGGCAAGGGCAAGACCGCGGGGCGCGGCGTCAAGGGCCAGAAGTCCCGCACCGGCGTGGCCATCAAGGGCTTCGAGGGCGGCCAGATGCCGCTCTACCGCCGTATCCCGAAGCGCGGCTTCCGGCCGCCTCACCAGAAGAGCTATCAGGTCGTTAACCTCGGCACGCTCCAGAAGGCGATCGACGACAAGAAGCTCGACGCCGGCAAGCTGATCGACGCGGAAGCGATGCTGGCGGCCGGTCTGTTCAAGAATGCCGCGGATGGGGTCCGCCTCCTTGGCAAGGGCGAGCTCACGACCAAGATCGAAGTGAAGGTTGCAGGCGCTTCGGCGTCGGCGATCGCCGCCGTCGAGAAGGCCGGTGGCAAGGTCGAACTGCCGGCCAAGCCCGTGGCTGAGGCCGCCTGATCCGGACGGCGTCTACGGGGGCGTCGCTTCCCCTGGTGTCGTTCACGCGTGAGGTTCCATGGCATCCGCCGCCGAGCAACTTGCATCCAACCTGAACTGGGGTTCGATCGGTAGGGCGACCGAGCTGAAGAAGCGGCTGTGGTTCACGGTCGCTGCGCTCGTCGTCTTCCGTATCGGCGCCTACATTCCGGTTCCCGGCGTCGACCCCGCCGCCCTGGCCGAGATCTTCAAGCAGAACGCCGGCGGCATCGCGGGCCTGCTGGACGTGTTCTCGGGCGGCTCGATCGGGCGCATGTCGGTGCTGGCGCTCAGCATCATGCCGTACATCTCCGCCTCCATCATCATGCAGATCCTGACGACGGTGGTGCCGTCGCTCGAGGCGCTGAAGAAGGAGGGCGAGGCCGGCCGCAAGAAGATCAACCAGTACACGCGCTACGGCACGGTGGTCCTGGCGACCTTCCAGGCCTACGGAATTGCGGTCGGGCTGGAGAGTCAGGTTGCCACGGCCGGTCCCGTGGTCATCGATCCGGGGGTGTTCTTCCGGTTCGTCACCATCGTGACCCTGGTCGGCGGCACGCTGTTCCTCATGTGGCTGGGCGAGCAGATCACGGCGCGCGGCGTCGGCAACGGCGTCTCCCTGATCATTTTCGCGGGCATCGTCGCGGCCTTGCCGGATGCGCTGGTGCAGACCCTCGAACTCGGCCGCACCGGTGCCCTCTCGGCGTTGTTCATCATCGCCCTGGTGATCGGCGTCGTGGCGGTCGTCGCGGTGGTCGTCTTCGTCGAAACGGCTCAGAGACGCATCGTCGTCCAGTATCCGAAGCGCCAGGTCGGCAACCGCATGTATGGCGGCGAGGCCTCGCACCTGCCGCTCAAGATCAACACCGCCGGCGTCATCCCGCCGATCTTCGCCTCGTCCCTGCTGCTGTTCCCGGCGACCATCGCGTCGTTCCAGGGTGCGGGGGAGCCGGGCTGGATCCAGTGGTTCTCGACGTACCTCGGCCACGGGCAGCCGGCCTATCTGATCGCCTATATCGGCCTGATTGTGTTCTTCTGCTTCTTCTACACGACCGTCGTGTTCAATCCGACGGATACGGCCGACAATCTGAAGAAGAACGGTGGCTTCATTCCCGGCATTCGGCCCGGCAAGAACACCGCCGAGTACCTGGAGTACATCCTGAATCGCCTGACGGTCATCGGTGCGATCTACCTGTCGGCGGTCTGCATCCTGCCCGAACTTCTGATCGCCCGCGGCGGCGTGCCCTTCTATTTCGGTGGCACCAGCCTCCTGATCGTGGTTTCGGTGACGCTCGACACGGTGACCCAGGTGCAGGCGCACCTGCTCGCCCACCAATATGAGGGCCTCATCAAGAAGGCCCGCCTGAGGGGCAAGGGCCGATGAACATCATTCTTCTGGGACCGCCGGGCGCCGGCAAGGGGACGCAGGCCCAGCGGCTGCAGCAGGAACGGGGACTGATCCAGCTCTCGACCGGCGACATGCTGCGGGCGGCCGTCGCCTCGGGCAGCGAGCTCGGTCAGAAGGCCAAGGGCATCATGGAGCGCGGCGAACTGGTGCCCGACGAGCTGATGGTCGGCCTGATCAAGGACCGGATCTCCCAGCCGGACTGCGCCAAGGGCTTCATCCTGGACGGCTTCCCCCGGACCGAGGCCCAGGCCAGGGCGCTGGACGAGATGCTGGCCGAAACGGCGAAGAAGCTCGACCGGGTGATCGAGATGGAAGTGGACGAGAAGGCGCTGACCGAGCGTATCGTCGGCCGCTTTTCCTGCGCGAAGTGTGGCGCGGGCTACCACGACACGTTCAAGCGGCCGAAGGTCGACGGGGTCTGCGACGTCTGCGGCTCGACCGCGTTCACGCGCCGCAAGGACGATAATGCAGAGACCATGAAGACTCGCATGGTCGCCTACAGGGCTCAGACCGAGCCCTTGTTGCCCTACTACAGCGCCCGGGGGGTGCTGCGGAAGGTCGACGGGATGGCCGCGATGGACGAGGTTTACCGCCAGATCGTGGAGGTTTTGGCGGGGACTTGACAAGGGTGAGTTCCATTGACTCGGGGACGCGGATACCTATAATCGCGCGCTTTTCCGGGGCCAGCGGAACATGTGACGGGCGCGCGTGAGCGCGCCATAAGTCTTTGAAGGAGTTGGGACTTTGGCTCGTATAGCCGGTGTGAACATTCCGACCGCCAAGCGTGTCGTGATCGGACTTCAGTACATCCACGGGATCGGCGCGGCGAAAGCCAAGGAGATCTGTGGAAAAGTCGGGATCGAGGAGTCGCGCCGCGTGAACACGCTGAGCGACGACGAAGTCATCCGCATCCGCGAGACCATCGACCGCGACTATACGGTCGAGGGCGATCTGCGTCGCGAAGTCGCGATGAACATCAAGCGGCTGATGGACCTCGCCTGCTATCGCGGCCTGCGGCATCGTCGCGGCCTGCCGGTGCATGGCCAGCGCACGCATACCAACGCGCGCACCCGCAAGGGTCCGGCCAAGCCGATCGCCGGCAAGAAAAAAGTGACGAAGTAAGAGGGGATCAGGTCCATGGCCAAAGCTGCAGCCGCTGCCGCGCGTCCCCGTCGCAAGGAACGCAAGAACATCATCGCGGGCGTCGCTCACGTGAACGCTTCGTTCAACAACACGATCGTCACGATCACCGACGCCCAGGGCAATGCGATCGCCTGGTCGTCCTCGGGCCAGCAGGGCTTCAAGGGCTCGCGCAAGTCGACCCCGTTCGCCGCGCAGATGGCCGCCGAAGGCGCCGGCCGCAAGGCGATGGAGCACGGCATGCGCACGATCGAGATCCTGGTGCGTGGTCCGGGATCGGGTCGCGAGTCGGCGCTGCGCGCGCTGCAGGCCGTCGGCCTCGCCGTGACGTCGATCCGCGACGTGACGCCGATCCCGCACAATGGCTGCCGTCCGCCGAAGCGTCGTCGCGTCTGATTTCGGGTGGAGGCGGCGCTGCGCGCGCCGCCCGCTCATGAAGAATGTGTCGCGGGTCCTGCGGGGCTCGCATGAACCGGTCTAGAGGGGTAACCCACGTGCTTCAGAAGAACTGGCAGGACCTGATCAAGCCGGAGAAGCTTGTCACCGAAGCCGGCGTCGATGCCGGTCGCGTCGCGACCATCGTCGCCGAGCCGCTCGAGCGCGGTTTCGGTCTCACGCTCGGCAACGCGCTGCGTCGCGTCCTGCTGTCGTCACTCCAGGGTGCTGCCGTCACGTCGATCAAGATCGACAACGTGCTGCATGAATTCTCGTCGATCCCCGGCGTCCGCGAGGATGTGGTCGACATCGTGCTGAACATCAAGGCGATGGCCGTGAAGATGCAGGGCGACCGCCCGCAGCGTCTCTACCTCCGCGCCGTCGGCCCCGGCGAGGTCACCGCGGGCATGATCGAACTGCCCGGCGACGTCCAGATCATGGATCCCAAGCACCTGATCTGCACGCTCGACGATGGCGCTTCGATCTCCATGGAGCTGATGGTCGCCACCGGCAAGGGCTACATCCCGGCCTCGGCGAACCGTCCGGAAGACGCGCCGATCGGCCTGATCCCGGTCGACTCGGTGTTCAGCCCGGTCAAGCGCGTCTCCTACAAGATCGAGAACAGCCGCGTCGGCCAGGTCACCGACTACGACCGACTGTCGATGACCGTCGAGACAAATGGCACGACGATGCCGGCCGATGCCGTGGCGCTCGCCGCCCGCATCCTGCAGGACCAGCTGCAGCTCTTCATCAACTTCGAGGAGCCGCGCGAAGTTCGCAAGGAAGAGCAGCAGGACGACTTCCCGTTCAACCGCAACCTGCTGCGCAAGGTCGACGAGCTGGAGCTGTCGGTCCGTTCGGCCAACTGCCTGAAGAACGACAACATCATCTACATCGGCGATCTGGTTCAGAAGACCGAGGCGGAGATGCTGCGCACGCCGAACTTCGGCCGCAAGTCGCTGAACGAGATCAAGGAAGTGCTGGCCGGCATGGGCCTCCACCTGGGCATGGAAATCCCGGGCTGGCCGCCGGACAACATCGAGGAAATGGCCAAGCGGCTGGAAGAGCCGTACTAGGCCGGCAGAAGGAAATAAGTCATGCGTCACAACAATCGCGGCCGGAAGTTCCACCGCACCGCCGAGCATCGCAAGGCGATGTTCATGAATCTCGCCGGTGCCCTCATCAAGCACGAGCAGATCACGACCACGCTGCACAAGGCGAAGGACCTGCGTCCGATCGTGGAGAAGCTTGTCACGCTCGGCAAGCGCGGCGGTCTGCATGCGCGGCGTCAGGCGATCGGCTTCCTGCGCGACCCGTACGTGGCCGACAAGCTGTTCACCACGCTGGGCCCTCGCTACTCCAAGCGCAACGGCGGCTACCTGCGCGTGCTGAAGGCGGGCTATCGCTTCGGCGACGCGGCCGAGATGGCCGTGATCGAGTTCGTCGAGCGCGACACCTCCGCCAAGGGCCAGGACAGCGGTCCGTCGGCCGACAAGGCGGAGCAGCAGGAAGCGGCGTAAAGCCTCTCCCTTCGCATCGATATCCAAGAACGCCCGGTCGAACGACCGGGCGTTTTTTCGTGTAGTCTTTCACCATGGATTTCATCTTCAGGACGGCACGGCCGGCCGAATTTGCCGACGCCGACCGCGTCCTGCGCGCAGCCTTCACGCCCTATCTCGCCAGGCTCGGCCGCGAGATTCCGGCCGACTACTACAAGTGGCTGCCGGCCTCGATCGAGCGGGGCGACGTCTTCGTGGCGGACGAAGGTGGCCGGGTGGTCGGCGTCGCGGCTACCGAGCGGCGGGAGGCGGAGCTCTTTCTCGATCGGCTGGCCGTCGACCCGGCAAAGCAGGGGACTGGTCTCGGACGCTGGCTGCTCCAGCGACTCGACGAGATTGCCCGTTCACGTGGCGACCGTGCCCTGACGCTCGTCACTGCAGAGATGATGGATCATCTCATCAAGCTCTACGGCAGCCACGGCTTTGAGATCGTTCATCGCGGACCGCCGGACCACGGCAAGGACGCGCACATGCGCGTCCATATGGTGAAGGCGCTGTAACAGGCCGCAACGATCGGTAACGCGCGGCAATGATTTGTGTTTTCCTTGCCGCGAGCGTTCGGCCGACGCTGCGGGCGTGCAAGTCGCCATCGTCCTTTTCGCCGTCTTCACGGACACCATGGCCAACGGGGCCGTATTCGCAACGCTCGGCTTGTTCGGTCGCGAGGTCGGCCTCGGCGAGTTCGAGATCGGTACGATCTTCGCGTCCTCCGGTGTGCTGTTCTTCCTGACGGCGTCATCCTGGGGTTGCCTCTCGGATCGCTTCGGCAGGGCAGCGGTCATGGCCGCGGGACTTATCGCGACCGCGCTGTCGCTCGCGCTGTTCGCGGCCTTCTATGCAGCGCTTTTGCCATACGCCTTCCTCGGCCTGTTGGCTGCGCGCATCGTCTATGGGCTGTTCGCTGGTGGCATCCAGCCGGCGGCGATTGCCTGGATGGTCGATGTGACGCCGCATGAGCGCCGACAGGCGGGCATTGGCCTGATCGGCGCGGCGGTGAGTGTCGGCAGCGTGCTGGGCCCTGCATTCGTGGCGATGCTGGTGGGCCTCGGTTTCGCGTGGCCAGTCGCGGCCTCCGCCATGTTGGTCACCCTGGCCGCCCTGGCGATGGCCGGCGTTCGCGAAGGCCCGCGGCCGGCTGCGATGGCACAGACGGATGCCGCACCGGTCGACGGTCTTACGGCCTATGCGCTGCTGGCCTTTGTGATGGTCCTCGGTTTCGGGGCTATGCAGCCGACCACCGCCTTTTATGTCCAGGACCGCTTCGGGCTCGACACCGAAGCGGCGATCCGCGTGACGGGGTTTGCGTCGGCGGCCTTTGCCGCCGGAGCCTTCCTGATCCAGGCCGTCGGTGTGCGGGCCCTCGCGCCGGCCACGAGGGACATGATGGCCCTGGGTTTCGTTCTCTGCCTGGTCGGCATCGCGGGCGCCCTGGTGGCGCATGGCCCGAACGTGTTGATCGCGGCGTTTACCGTCCTCGGCGTCGGCTACGGGCTGGCGCAGGCGGGCCTGATGACCGAGGCTGCCCGGCTGGGCGGGGAGCACCGGCAGGGCCTGGTCGCGGGCCGATTGCACGCTGCCATGGCCGCGGGCTGGATCGCCGGCGCCTTGAGCGGCACGGCCCTCTACGGGCTGTCGATTCGCGCACCGCTGCTGATCGCCGGAGCGGCAGTGGCGCTGTGCGCGCTCAGAACTGCTCTTCCGAGAGCGCGAATACCGTCCGCCCTGCCGCCTTGAGCGGGCCGAGCTGGGCCAGCGCCGGCGGCAGGATGACCTCGGCGTAGAAGCGCGCCGTCACCAGCTTGGCTTCGAGGAAGGCAGGATCGCCGTCGCGCTGGCCGAGCCGGGTCTGCGCCACCAGGGCGCTGCGGGCCAGCAGCCAGCCGCCCAGCGCCGTGCCGGCGAGGCGCAGGAAGGGCACCGATCCCGCCAGCGCGTTCACCAGCTCGGCCTTGACCGACTGGGCGACCCATTTGGTGGCGTCCTCCAGCGCGTCGGCCGCGGCCACGAGGCCGGCGCGGATTGCTGCGATGTCGTCGCCGGGCGCGGCCTTCATCTCCTCGGCCGTGGCGCGCATCTCGGCGACCAGGGCGAGCATGGTCTCGCCGCCATCCTTCGCGACCTTGCGGCCCACCAGGTCGCGCGCCTGGATGCCGTTGGTGCCTTCGTAGATCGGCAGGATGCGGGCGTCGCGCAGGTGCTGGGCGGCGCCGGTCTCCTCGACGAAGCCCATGCCGCCGTGGATCTGCACACCCGTGGAGGCGATCTCGTTGCCCAAGTCGGTGAACCAGGCCTTCACGATCGGGATCAGGAGGTCGACCCGGTCCTGGATCCTGCGGCCGGCGGCCTTGTCGGGCTGCTTCAGCGCGCCATCGATGCCGGCGGCGGTGTAGTAGCCCAGCGCCCGCATCGCCTCGATCTGGGCGCGCATGGTCATCAGCATGCGGCGGACGTCGGCGTGGTGGACGATCGACACGGACGAAGGGGCGGCGCTGCCATCGTCCTTCGACTGGACACGGGTGCGCGCGAAGGCGGCCGCCTGCTGATAGGCGCGCTCGGCGATGGCGAGACCCTGGATGCCCACGGAAAGGCGGGCATTGTTCATCATGGTGAACATGTAGGAGAGGCCGCGGCCTTCCTCGCCGACGAGATACCCGACCGCGCCGCCGTCGTCGCCGAAGGACATCACGCAGGTCGGGCTCGCATGGATGCCGAGCTTGTGTTCCAGCGACACGCAGCGCAGGTCGTTGCGCTTGCCGGGCGTTCCGTCGGCGTTCGGCAGATATTTGGGCACGATGAACAGCGAGATGCCGCGCACCCCGGCGGGTGCGTCGGGCGTACGGGCCAGCACGAGATGGACGATGTTCTCGGCCATGTCGTGCTCGCCGTAGGTGATGAAGATCTTCTGGCCGCTCACCAGATAGTGGTCGCCGTTCTTGACCGCGCGGCTCTTGAGCTGGCCGAGATCGGAGCCCGCCTGCGGCTCGGTGAGGTTCATCGTCCCGGTCCATTCGCCCGAGATCATCCTGGGCAGATAGGTCGCCTTCTGCTCGTCCGACCCGTGGTGGTGGATCGCGTCGATCGCGCCCTGGTTCAGCAGCAGCACGAGCCCGAAGCCCATATTGGCGGCCTGCCACATCTCCTGCACGGCGGTCGCCAGCAGCCAGGGCATGCCCTGGCCGCCGAACTCGGGATCGAAGGGAAGGGAATTCCAGCCGCCGTCGACGAATTCCTTGTAGATCGCCGCGAAACCCGGCGCGGTGCGGACCACGCCGTTCTCGAGCTTCGCACCGACCTTGTCGCCCTCGCGATTGAGCGGGGCGAGCCCGTTGCCGGCCAGCTTGCCAGCTTCCTCGAGCACGGCGTCGATCGTGTCGTCCGTCGCGTGCTCGTAACCCGGCAGGGCGGCGACGCCGGACAGGCCGGCCACTTCGCGCAGCGCGAAACGCATGTCGGCCAGCGGGGCAGTGTAGGTCATGTGAATTCCTCCGGGCGGCAATATGCCGTGGTCGGTCGCTTTTGGCGACTGGCTCGGCTATTTTGCCGCCAACATGACGAACACAGTCCTGCTGTCGGTCGACGGCCCCATCGCCACCATCACGCTGAACGATCCTGCGAAGCACAATCGCCTCGATCCCGCGGGGCTTAAGCTGCTGCGCGAAGCGGTCGAGAAGGCCGATTCGGATCCCGATATCCGCGTCACGGTGATCACGGGCGCCGGCGACAAGACCTTCTGCTCCGGCTACGATCTCGGCTCGATCCCGGCCGGCGAGCGCAAGGACGAGGGCGGAGACAACACCTTCGAAGTCGTCATGGATCGCATCGAGGCGATGCGCATGCCGACCCTGTGCGCCCTGAACGGCGGCGTCTACGGCGGCGCCACCGACCTGGCTCTGGCCTGCGATTTCCGGTTGGGCGTGAAAGGCATGCGCTTCTTCATGCCGGCGGCGCGCTTCGGCCTGCATTATTATCCGAGCGGGCTGCGCCGCTACACGCAGAAGGTCAGCCCGAGCTTCGCCAAGCGCGCCTTCCTGCTGTCGGAGGATTTTCACGATACCGAGCTCCTGGCGGTGGGCTATCTCGACTGGCTGGTCGAGCGCGCGGAGTTCAAGGACAAGGTTGCCGAGAAGGCCGCACGGCTGGCGGGCCTCGCGCCGCTCTCGATGTCGGGCATGAAGCGCGCCATCGAGCAGTTCGCCCAGGCGTCACCCGACATGCCGTCGATCCGCCGGACCCAGAAGGCGTGCGCCACGTCCGAGGATCTCAAGGAGGGGCTGGCGGCCCTCGGGGAGCGGCGCACTCCCATCTTCAAAGGGCGCTGAAGGCGGCGCCGGCACATGATCGTGCCGGTTGTCCCAAGATTGCCGCGATTCAATGCAGGATGCCGGCAGTATCTGAGGCCGTGCCGGAGGCCGCCGGGCAGGGTATCCTGCCGCCGGGCCGCAGTCCGGAAGAGGGCCGCTGAAGCGAAGAGACCATGCAACGCCGTCTAGCTGCCATCGTCCATGCCGACCTCGCCGGGTTCACCCGGATGATGGAGGGCGCCGAGACCCGAACATTCCGCCATCTGAAGTCGGCCCAGATCGAAGTCTGGCGCCCCGCCATCGATGCCGGGCGCGGGCGGCTCGTTGGAACGGCAGGTGACGCGATGCTCGCGGAGTTCGGCTCCGCTGTCTCGGCGGTTGCTGCGGCCATCGACATCCAGGAGCGGATGTCGCGTTTCAACGAATCGCTGAGCGAAGAGCAGCGCATGCTGTTCCGTGTCGGCGTGCATCTCGGCGAAGTCATCATCGACGACGAGGACCAGAACATCTTCGGTGACGGAGTGAACCTCGCCGCGCGCATCCAGACCTTGGCCGAACCCGGAGGCATCGCGGTGTCGCGTGCGGTCCGCGATCTCGTCGAGTTGCGCACCGAGTACGCTTTTCATGACGGCGGCGAGCACCAGCTGAAGAACGTCAGCCGCTCGGTGCAGGTGTTTCATGTGCGCCCGTCGAAGCCGATGGCTCCCGGCACGACGACGCGCATGGTGCCGCAGATCACCCTGCGGTTCGAAGGACCGGACTCGGCGGGCCGCAAGCACGCGTTCGAAGTGTCGATGGAGAAGCTGCTCGGCCAGTCACAGGGCATGTGTATCGGCCGCGCCGCCGACCAGTGCGAACTGGTCGTGCCGCATCCGACCGTATCGCGTCGTCATGCCAAGCTCAGCGTCGCCGGCGAGGCGTTGCAGGTCGAGGATCTCGGCTCGACCAACGGGACTGCCGTCAATGGCACGGTCCTAAAAGCCGGCGCGCCGATTGCCCTGCAGGCGGGATCCAAGCTGCGGCTCGGCGATGTCGAGCTGGTCGTTCATCACACCTAGCGGCGTGCTCCGCCCATGAACGAGCCCACGACAGTCTCCGGCGCCACGCCCCCACCCGAGGTCGACTACGTTTCGTTGAAGGCCGGTCAGATGATCGGCCGTTACGAGATCGTATCGGTCCTGGGACAGGGCGGTTTCGGAATCACCTATCGCGCCCGCGATGTTCAACTCGGTCGCGAGGTTGCGATCAAGGAGTACCTGCCATCGGCGCTGGCCGTGCGTCAGGACGGGTCCACGGTGCTGCCGCGCACGACCAAGATGGCCGACGATTTCGGTTGGGGCCGTGACCGCTTCGTCACCGAGGGACGGACGCTCGCCAGCCTGCATCGGGTGCCGGCGATCGTGCAGGTCTTCGATTTTCTCGAAGCCAACGGGACGGCCTACATCGTCATGGAGCTCCTGAGCGGCGCGACGCTCGAGGATCGGATCAACACCGGCGGCCGACTGAAGCCCGAGGAAGTCGATCGCATACTGTGGCCGCTGCTCGACGGGCTCGAACAGGTGCATGCCGCGGGCTTCCTGCATCGCGATATCAAGCCGGCGAACATCCTGCTCGACGCCGCCGGCAATCCGACGCTGATCGATTTCGGCGCCTCGCGCGCGGCGATGGTCGGCCGGACGGCGGCGATGACGGCGATCTTCACGCCGGGCTATGCGGCTGCCGAACAGATGACGTCGGCGAAGCAGGGGCCGTGGACCGATATCTACGGGCTTGCCGCCACGATCTATCACGCCATCGCCGGCAAGGCGCCACCCAACGCCTTCGACCGCATGCTCGACGATGCCTGCGAGCCGCTGGGCAAGTTGGCACCTGCGGGTTTCTCGCCGGGCATTCTAGCCGGTATCGACGCCGGCCTGACGGTGACGGCGCGCGACCGTCCGCAATCGATTGCAGGATGGCGGCCGATCCTCGCCATGACCTCTGCGCCGGAGCCCGGTGCCACGATGGTGATGGGCAAGGCGGAGGAGGCGCCGGCCGAGCGCAAGTCCGTTCTCGGACCCGCGACGACCGCGGGGCCGCCCGTGGCGTCTCGGCCGCCGGCGAAGTCGCGGGCCGGCCTTTGGGCCGGTATCGCGGCGGTCGTCCTGCTCGCAGTCGGTGGCGGCGGCTACTATGCAATGGCCACGCGCGGTCCCGACCCGGAAATGGTGAAGGCGCGCGCAGCGGCGGAAGCGGCCGAGGAGGCGCGACGCAAGGCGGCGGAGGAGGCTGACCGGTTGCGCGCCGAGAAGGCCGAGCAGGAAGCCAAGGCGAAGGCCGATCAGGAGGCCAGATTGAAGGCCGAGCAGGAGGCCAAGGCCAAGGCCGATCTCGAAGCGCAGGCCGAGGCTGCCCGGCGCCAGTTCGAGGAGGACACACGGCGCAAGGTCGAGGCGGAGATCGCCGAGAAGAAGCGTGCCGAAGAAGAAGCCCAGCGCAAGGCGGCCGAGGAAGCGGCGGCCCGGCAGAAGGCGATCGAGGAGGCACGCAAGGCGATCGAATTCGTCGCCGGCAACTTCGATCATTTCGGCAAGACGCTGATGATGATCGGGCTCAAGGACCGGCCCGGCGAGATCCGGTTGCAGGGTGTCGACAGCGTCGACGATCCGGCGCTGCACAAACTCGCCGCCGATGCGCTGGCGGCCCAGCCGCGCAACTTGCGCTGCCGGCAGACCGATCGGTTGACCGACGGCACGCCGCTCTATCGCTGCCTGATCACCAAACGAAACTCCAAGGATCCGCTCGCCGACGTTCCGGACTCGGATCGCGACGACCTCGCGCTCGTCCTGGTCCGAACCGGTCTGCTGCTCGCCTCGTGCGATGCTCCGCGCTCCTATGCGGATGCGGAGGACGACGCGCGTGGCGGCAAGCAGTATCTCTGGAGTAGAGTGAACGTTCCCGAATACAAAAGGAGATGCACCAGATGACTGCAGTGACTGCTGACGCGGCCTTCTTCTCCGGCAGGAAGATCGTCGTCCGGATCGTGGGCGTCGTTGCGGCCCTGGGGCTCATGGCCGCCTGTACGAACGATCGCGGTCAGCCGACCAACCAGACGACCGGCACGGTCATGGGCGCAGCGCTGGGCGGTGTCGTGGGCGGTCTCGCCTTCGGGTCGGTCGGGGGCGCGGTCGGGGGCGCGCTGGTGGGAGGCCTGGCCGGCAACCTCGTCGGCCGCGCGCTCGACGAGCAGGAGCGTCGCCGTCTTGCCGAAGCCACGCAGTATGCGTTCGTCGCCGAGAACAACGTACCGACCACCTACACGGTCGAGCCGGCCAAGACCGCCTCGTCGACGACGACGGCGCCGCCGACCGTCGTGAGCGCCAAGCCGGTCGCGCCTGCGACCAGCCGCGCCGACGGCAGCACCTGCCGGCCGATCGAGCTCACGGCCACCAAGAACGGCCAGACCACGACCGAGACCACGACGTTCTGCAAGTCGGCCGGCTCGCAGGAACTGAAGCCGGTCACCGTCTGATCCACCGGGATTTTCGTGAACGGCCGGCGGTTATCGACCGCCGGCTGTTTTCGTTCGGGAAGGCTGGCCGTATCGACACAACTCGGTCATTTTCCTGAGCGAGGAGAGGCACATGGCAGGCAATCCACAGGCAGCGAAGCTGCGGACGCTCCTGGCAAAGGGCGAGTTCATCCTGGCGCCGGGCGTCTACGACGGCATTTCCGCGCGTGTCGCGGACCGCATGGGTTTTTCCGCGCTCTACATGACGGGTTACGGCGCGACGGCGTCGATGCTGGGGCTGCCTGACGCGGGCCTCGCGACCTATTCCGACATGCTGGGCCGGGCCGAGATGATCTGCTCGGCGGTCGAGACGCCGCTGATCGCCGACGCCGACACGGGCTATGGCGGGCTGCTGAACGTCCAGCGCACGGTCCGCGGCTATGAGGCTGCAGGCGTTGCAGCGATCCAGATAGAAGATCAGGAAATGCCCAAGAAGTGCGGCCACACGCCAGGACGGCGCGTGGTGCCGGCCGAGGACATGGTGCTCAAGCTCCGGGTCGCGGCAGAGGCCCGCCGGCACGAGGAGACGCTGATCGTGGCGCGCACCGATGCGCGCACGGCGCTGGGGCTCGACGAGGCGTTGCGCCGTGCCAGGCTCTACGAAGATGCCGGAGCCGACATCATCTTCGTCGAATCGCCCGAGAGCGAAGCCGAGCTGGAACGCATCGGCAAGGAGGTGAGCAAGCCGCTGCTCGCCAACATGGTCGAGTTCGGCAAGACGCCGCGCACAGAGGTCGACCGGCTGAAGAAGTGGGGATTCGACCTCGCGATCTACCCGGTGCTGGGCCTGAGCGTCGCCGCCGAGGCGATGCGGCGGTCCTTCGCGCACCTCAAGGACAGCGGCACCAGCGTGGGCGACCCGCTGCCGCAGTATCAGGACATCCACGGCCTGATGGGCTTCCCCGAGGTCTGGGACTTCGAGAAGCGTTGGGCGACATGAACGGCAAGCAGTTCCTCGAGCTCCTGTCGCGCCTTCCGGCCCGCGTCTGGATCCAGGCAATCCTGGGGCTGATCGGCCTGGTCGTGCTGGCGGTGCTGGGCTTCGCCGTGATCGCCGGGGTCGCGGCGGTCGGACTGGTGCTGCTGCTGGCCTTCAAGGCAAAGCGCTGGATCCTGGGATGGTTCGGCCGTGACATCGAGCCGTCCCCACCGGCCCGCCACCACGACGGCAAAGTGACCGACGTCCAGTTCGAGATCGTCGATCGTACCGACGACCGCCCGCCGCGGCCGTAACCGAAGTCAGACCCGGACGATCTTCCCGGGGTTCATCAGGTTCTGCGGGTCGAGTGCGCGCTTGATCGTGCGCATCGTGTCGATCTCGACCTGGCTGCGATAGTGGGCGAGTTCGTCGACCTTCAGCAGGCCGATGCCGTGTTCGGCCGAGATCGATCCGCCGTAGCTCACGACGAGATCGTAGATCGCGGCCGTCACCGCCCGGGCGTGCGGCATGAAGCGGGCCTTGTCCCAGCCTTCCGGAGCCTGGCAGTTGAAGTGGAGGTTGCCGTCGCCGACATGGCCGAAGGTGACGGGTCGGCATTCGGGCAGCGCCTTCCGCATCGCCGCCAGGCCTTCGGTGACGAAAGAGGGGATACGGCTCACCGCGACGGAGATGTCGTGCTTCACGGAGGGGCCTTCCTTCTTGGAGGCCTCGGTATGATTCTCGCGCAGCGCCCACAGCGCGCGGGCCTGCGTCTCGTTCTGGGCGATGGTGGCGTCGAGCACGAAACCCTGTTCCATCGCCTCGCCGAGATAGGCTTCCATCTTCTCGCGCAGGCCTCCCTGGTTCTCGCCGTCGCGCCGGGCGCGCGTGGAAGACCATTCGAGCAGCACGTACCAGTCGTGTCGCTCGGCCAGCGGATCGGCGGCGCCCGGAATGTGCTGCAGCACGAGATCGATGCCCTGGCGGCCCATCAACTCGCAGGACGTGACATTGTCCTCCGACGCGGCATGCGCGCCGCTCAGCAGCGCGACCGCGGCCTCGGGCGAGGGGACGGCGATCCAGGCGGTTGCGATGTCCTTGGGCTTGGGCCAGAGCTTCAGCACGGCTCGCGTGATGATGCCCAGCGTGCCTTCGGCGCCGAGATAGAGGTCGCGCAGGTCGTAGCCGGTATTGTCCTTCTTGAGCGCCCGCAGCCCGTTCCAGATCTCGCCCTGGGGCGTCACGACTTCGAGGCCGAGCACGAGCTGGCGGGCATTGCCGTAATGCAGCACCTGGACGCCGCCGGCATTGGTCGAGAGGTTGCCGCCGATCGAGCAGCTTCCTTCGGCGGCCAGCGACAGTGGGAACAGACGGTCGTTCGCCGCCGCCGTTTCCTGGACGGTCTTCAGGATGACGCCCGCCTCGACCGTCATCGTGTACCCGATCGTATCGATGTCGGTGATGCGATTCATTCGGTTGAGCGACAGGACGATCTCCCGGCCCTTCTCCTGCGGAATTCCTCCGCCGACCAGGCCGGTATTGCCCCCTTGCGGGACCACCGAGACCTTCTCCGCCGCGCAGAGCCGCACGACATCCGCGACTTCCTGCGTGTTGGCCGGCCGCACCACGGCCAGCGCATTGCCCACGAAGCTCTCGCGCCAGTCGGTGACGTAGGGATGTTTGCCCTGCTCGTCGACGATCAGGCCCTTGTCGCCGACGATGGCGCGCAGTTTCTCGACGAAGTCGCTCATCAGAGTCGCAGCACCTTGCCCGGGTTCATGATGTTCTTGGGATCGAGCGCCCGCTTGATCGTGCGCATCGTGTCGAGCTCGATCCGGCTGCGGTAGTGGGCGAGTTCGTCGAGCTTGTCGATACCGATCCCGTGCTCGGCCGAGATCGAGCCGTCGAGGCTCGTCACCAGATCGTTCACGGCGCGGGTGATGGCGGGGGAATACTGGCTGAGCGTCGGTCGGTCCATGCCCTTCGGCCCCATGAAGGAGAAGTGGATGTTGCCGTCGCCGATATGGCCGAGCGGGTAGGGGCGGATACTGGGCAGGATGTCGAGGGCGGCCTTGAGACCGCGTTCGATGAACTCCGGCACCTTCGAGATCGAGACCGAGATATCGTAGCTGAGGCCCGGCCCTTCGGCGCGCGAGGCCGGCGCCACCGACTCGCGGATCACCCACATGTTGCGCGCCTGCGCCTCGCTCTGGGCAATGACGGCATCGAGCACCCGGCCCGCCTCCATCTGGTCGGCGAGGAACTGCTCCATCTTCTCGGACATGCCCTCGGCCCCTTCGGCCTTGGGGCGTGCCGACGTCCATTCGAGAAGCAGGAACCATTCCGTGTCGGCCTTCAACGGATCCTGGGTGCCGGGAATGTTGCGCAGCACCATGTCCGTGCAGGTCCGGCTCATCAGCTCGCACGAGCCGACATTGTCCTCGGAGGCAGCGTGCGCCTCGGACAGGATCTCGATGGCGGCCTGCGGGTCGCGGATGGCGAGCCAGGCGGTGGCCGTATCCTTGGCGGCCGGCCAGAGCTTCAGCACCGCCTTGGTGATGATGCCGAGCGTGCCCTCGGCGCCCATAAACAGGTGCTTGAGGTCGTAGCCGGTATTGTCCTTCTTGAGGGCGCGCAGGCCGTTCCAGATATCGCCGTTCGGCAGCACCACTTCGAGGCCCATGACGAGGTTGCGCGCGTTGCCGTAGCGCAGCACCTGCACACCGCCGGCGTTGGTCGAGAGATTGCCGCCGATCATGCAGGAGCCCTGGGCGCCCAGGAACAGCGGGAAGAAGCGGTCATGGCTGGCGGCGGTTTCCTGCAGCGTCTGCAGCACGCAACCTGCCTCGACCGTCATCGAGTAGCCGACCGGATCGACGTTCAGCACCTTGTTCATGCGGCCGACCGACAGGACGATGCCGGTGTGCGACGGCCAGGGCGTCGCGCCGCCCATCAGGCCGGTATTGCCGGCCTGGGGAACGATGGCGATGCCGTTGTCGTGGCAGAGCTTAACGACCTTCGAGACTTCCTCGACGTTCGCCGGGCGCACCACGACAGCCGCATTGCCCACGATCGAGCCGCGCCAGTCGGTGACGAAGGGCTGCTTGCCCTGGTCGTCGGCGATCAGGCCCTTGTCGCCCACGATGGCGCGCAGGGCCTCGAGAATTGCGGGCGTCACGGGCGCCGTCGGAATGGTCGGCATGAGGGCGGTATCAGGCATCGTTTCCTCTCTTTGTGGGCAGACTAGCGCTGCCTGCTGGAGTCGTCATCCGCGGCGGCGCGGCGGAGCCGGTCGTTGATGGCCAGCCCAAGGCCGGTGTGCGGAATAGGGGCGACGGCGATGCGTCCGATCCCCGGCCGGTCGAGCGATCGCATCATGGCGAACAGGTTGGCGGCGGCCTCGCCGAGATTGCCGGACGGGCTGAGGTTCAACGTCAGCATGGCACCCGCAGGCACGGTGTCGCCGAAGGCCAGAAGGCCCTCGTCGGCCGACACCGAAGTGGCTTCGAGCCGCACGGGCCGCGATGGGGCGTAGTGGCTGTGGAGTTGACCGGGGGACTTGCGGGCGGCATCGCCGCTGGGGATCGCGTCGCTGAGCGCGATCGGGCCGATCGCGGCCTCGATCTCTTCGCGCGTCGCGCCGCCGGGACGCAGCAGGACGGGGGTGTCGCCCGACAGATCGAGGACAGTGGATTCGACCCCGACGAGACAGGGGCCGCCATCGAGGATCATCGGCGCACGTGCGCCCAGCGACTGTGCGACGTGTTCGGGGCGGGTGGGGCTCACTTCACCGCTGCGATTGGCCGAGGGCGCCGCGATCGGCCGGCCGGTTGCGCGTATCAAGGCCTGTGCGATCGGATGCGAGGGCGCGCGGATCGCCACCGTGTCGAGCCCGGCGGTCGCCAGCAGGGCGATGGTCGAGCCCTCGGCGCGCGGCAGCACCAGGGTGAGCGGGCCAGGCCAGAAGCGGGCCGCGAGTTTCTCAGCGGTATCGGTCCAGCGCACGAACGCGCGTGCGGCCGCGGCATCGAGAACGTGGCTGATCAGCGGGTTGAACTGCGGCCGGCCCTTGGCTTCGAAGATCGCGGCGACGGCACGCTCGTTGGTGGCGTCGCCGCCCAGACCGTAGACGGTTTCGGTCGGGAAGGCGACCAGGCCGCCCTCCCGCAGTGTCCGGGCGGCCTCGGCGATGGACTGTGCCGTCGCCTCGACCACGCTCATCGCGCCGCCAGGCTGCGCGCGATGAAGTGCGGGTTGGCGAAGCGCGGCTTGCCATAGAGCAGGGGCTGGCCGTCAACGTTCACGACCTCGCCGCCGGCCGCCTCGAGCACGCCCTGGGCGGCGCCTGTGTCCCATTCCATGGTCGGTCCGAAGCGCGGGTAGATGTCGGCCTTGCCCTCGGCGATCAGGCAGAACTTCAGCGACGAGCCGGCCTCGACGCGATTGGCCACGTTGAGGTTGTTGTTGCGGAACCAGATGTCGAGGTCGCTGAAGGTGCCGTGGCTACGGCTGGCACACGCGGTCAGCCCCTCCGGCGGCGGCGTGCGCGTCTTCATCGGCGTGAAGGCGCCCTTGCCCTCGCGCTTGTCGGCACCCAGCCCCTTGGCGCCGCGCCACAGCGTCTCGGTAGCCGGCGCCAGCACGATGCCGAGGATCGGGCGGCCGTTCTCGACCAGCGCGATGTTCACGGTGAACTCGCCGTTCCTCTTGATGAATTCCTTGGTGCCGTCGAGCGGGTCGACCAGCCAGAAGGCCTTGCCGTCGAGCGACGGGATGCGGCCGGCGGCGACCTCCTCCTCGGCGATGATCACCGCGTCGGGCGTCAGTTTGCGCAGGCCGGCGAGGATGACCGCTTCGGCGGCATGGTCGGCATCGGTGACGGGACTGCGGTCGTCCTTGTCGCGGACGCCGTGGTCGCCCGCATAGATGCGCATGATCTCGCGGGCGGCTTCCTCGGCGATGGCTGTGGTGGCGTCGCGGAGGGTCTCGAGGGGGGGAAGCGTCTGGGTCATGGGCGGTCCTTATAGACGGCGAGGGCCGCGGCTTGACAGCAAACTTCATGCACGCAAGCATGTTGAAATAATGTTTCACTGTTTCGAACCCAATGGAGGGGTATCGTGCCGGTTAACGTGATCGGGATGATCGGCGTGGCCCCTCCGCAGGGCACCGCCTTGCACGTGATCGCGGGCGGCATCTCGGCCTCGTTCCTGCGCGAGTTCGCCCGGTCGCACGAGAAGGCCGGCTTCGACTATGCGCTGGTCGGCTACTATGCCTCGTCCGCCGAGGGCTTCACGGTCGCAACCCATGCGGCGGCCCACACGGAGAAGCTTCGCTATCTGATCGCCCACCGGCCGGGGGTCGTATCGCCGACCCTCGCGGCGCGCGCCGCGGCGACGATGGACCAGCTCTCGGGCGGCCGCCTCGCCCTTCACATCATCGTCGGCAACAGCGACGCCGACCAGCAGCGCGAGGGCGATTTCTCGCCGAAGGAAGAGCGCTACGAGCGCGGGGCCGAGTATCTCGACGTCATGCGCAAGGTCTGGACCTCGACCAGACCGTTCGACTACGAGGGAAAATTCTATCGATTCAGGGACGTGTTCTCGGAGGCCCGGCCCTTCCAGCAGCCGCATCCGCCCCTGTTCTTCGGCGGTTCGTCGCCGGGTGCGCTGGCGATGGGCGCGCAGCATTGCGAGACCTTCGCCATGTTCGGCGAACCGCTGGCCGAGACGGCCGATCGGATGGAAGAGTTCCGGCGGATGACGCAGCCGTTCGGCCGCACGCCGCGCTTCAACGTCTCGTTCCGGCCCATCGTCGCCGAGACCGAAGGCAAGGCCTGGGACAAGGCGAGGAAGATCCTCGACGACCTCAAGTCGAGCGGCACCATGCCCAGCACGCCCCAGGACAAGTCGGCCGAGCGCCTGGTCGAACTGGCCCGGCGTGGCGACGTGCATGACGAGCGGCTGTGGATGCCGGTTGCGGGGGCGGCTGCCGGCAAGGGCAACACTTCGTGCCTCGTGGGCACACCGGAGCAGGTCGCGGAGGCGATGCTGAAGTACTACCGGCTCGGCGTGGCCTCGTTCCTGATCCGCGGCTTCGACCCGCTGGGCGATGTCACGGATTTCGGCCGTGAACTGATCCCGCGGCTGAAGGCGGGCGCCCTCGCCATCGACCGCGAATTCGTGGCCGCAGCCTAGGAACGTAGCTGACGCTCATTTCTGGAGGACACGGCCCGCGACGGCGTCGAGCCTGCCGACCATCTCGGCCGAGCGCACGGCCGGCGAGGTGATGAGCGCGTGTTCGAGCGCGCGGTCGCAGCCGGACGGGCAGGGCACCGGCCGATCGGCCTTGAGCCGCGGCGCGATCATGGCGACCAGCGCCTTGGCCCTCTCGGCATTCTCGAGCAGCACCCGGACGATGTCGGAGACCTGGACATGATCATGGTCGGGATGCCAGCAATCGAAGTCGGTGACCATGGCGACGGTCACGTAGCAAATCTCGGCCTCGCGGGCGAGCTTGGCCTCCGGCATGTTGGTCATGCCGATCACGTCGCAGCCCCAGCTGCGGTAGAGGCGTGACTCGGCCAGACTGGAGAATTGCGGGCCTTCCATCGCGAGGTAGGTGCCGCCCTTGCGGATCGGGAAGCCGGCCTTCTGGGCGCACTCGTGCGCAATCTCCGCGAGCCGGTTGCAGGTCGGGTGCGCCATCGAGACGTGCGCCACGAGACCGTCGCCGAAGAAGCTCTTCTCGCGCGCAAAGGTGCGGTCGATGAACTGGTCGACGATCACGAAGTGGCCGGGCGGCAGATCCTCGCGCAGGGAACCGCAGGCCGAGAGCGACAGGATGTCGGTGACGCCGCTCCGCTTCAGGGCGTCGATGTTGGCGCGGTAGTTGATCGAGGTCGGGGAGTGGCGATGGCCGCGGCCGTGACGCGGCACGAAAACGACGTCGAGACCGTCCAGCACGCCGAACAGGAATTCGTCGGACGTCTCTCCGAACGGCGAGGCGATGCGCCGCCATTCGGGGTTCTTGAGACCGGCCATGTCGTAGAGGCCGCTGCCGCCGAGGATTCCCAACACCGTCATATGCTTCTCCTGGTTGGCGATGGTGTATCATTCCCATCCGGCAAAGGGGAGAGAAGCATGGGCAGGCTCGAGGGCAAGATCACCATCGTCACGGGCGCGACCAGCGGCATCGGGCGGCGCACTGTCGAGTTGTTCGTGCAGGAGGGGGCGAAAGTCGTGGCGACCGGGCGCCGTGAGGAGCTGGGTCGCACGCTCGAAGCGGCGCTGGGCAAGGACAACTGCCTCTTCGTCACGGCGGACGCGACGCGCGAGGACGACGTGAAGCGCATGTTCGACGCCTGCCTGTCGAAGTGGGGCCGGGTCGATTGCCTGTTCAACAATGCCGGCGGTCCGGCGCCGGTGGGCGGGATCGAGACGGTGCCGGTCGAGGGCTTCGACGCGGCGATGGCGACCTTGGTGCGCTCGGTCATGCTGGGCATGAAGCACGCCGCGCCGCTCATGATGGCGCAGGGCTCGGGCAGCATCATCAACAATGGCAGTGTCGCGGGGCGCCGGGCGGGCTATTCGACCTCTATGATCTACGGCGCGGCCAAGGCGGCGGTGAACCATCTGACGGTGTGCGTCGCCATGCAACTCGGCGAGAAGAACGTGCGGGTGAACTCGATCTCGCCCGGCGGCATCGCCACCGGCATCTTCGCCAAGGCGCTGGGCCTGTCGCCGGACAAGGCCGATTCCTATGCCGAGGCGATGAAGGCCAGCATGGCGAAGAACCAGCCGATCCCGCGCGCCGGCATCGTCGACGACATCGCCAAAGCCGCCATCTTCCTGGCCTCGGACGATTCGACCTTCATCAACGGGCACGACTTGGTGGTCGATGGCGGCCTGGTCGGCGGCCGCTTGTGGACGCCGCACCAGGAAGGCGTGAAGGCCATGCGCCAGGCCTTCGGCGTCGACGAGATCTGAGATGTCGTCGCTCGTTGGCAAGGTCGCTCTGGTGACGGGCGCCTCGCGCGGCATCGGTCGCGCGGTGGCCCTTTCCCTCGCCCATGAAGGGGCCGCCGTCGTCGTGAACTATCGCGAGCGCGCCGCCGATGCGGACGAGGTGGTGGCCTCGATCCGAAAGGCCGGCGGCAGGGCGATGGCCGTCGCCGCCGACGTATCGGACGGTTCAGCGGTCACGAACATGATTGCGGCCGTGGAGCGCGAACTGGGGCCGGTCGACGTGCTGGTGAACAATGCGGGTCTCGCGATCATGACCGGCATCGACGACCTCACCGAGGAAGACTTCGATCGCACCATCGCGGTCAATCTCAAGTCGGCCTTCCTCTGCACCAAGGCGGTGCTGCCGGGCATGCGGGCCCGCAAGTGGGGCCGCATCGTCAACATCTCATCGGGCGCGGCGCGCGGCGCCGGCGGCATCGGCCCGCACTACA
The DNA here is from genome assembly GCA_046296475.1 of Reyranella sp. Taxonomy (GTDB): domain Bacteria; phylum Pseudomonadota; class Alphaproteobacteria; order Reyranellales; family Reyranellaceae; genus Reyranella. The sequence goes on along the minus strand of JBKBLH010000026.1, from coordinate 37,207 downwards.
ATGCCTCCAAGGCCGGCATGGAAGGGCTGACGCGGGGCTATGCCGCGCGCGTCGTGAAGGATGGTGTCACCGTCAACGCCGTGGCGCCCTCGCTGATCGAGACCGACATGGTGCGCGGCGGCCTCGCCTCGTCGCCAGACCGCATCCCGCTCGGCCGCTTCGGAACTTCGGAGGAATGCGCCCAGGCGGTGCTGATGGTGATCGGCAACGCCTACATGACCGGCCAGACGGTGGCGCTGAGCGGCGGCCTGTCGTTCCTCTGATGCTGCGAATCATCGGCAAGGCCAGCTCGATCAACGTGCGCAAGGTCCTCTGGGCCTGCGAGGAGATCGGCATCGGTTACACGCGCGAGGACACGGCGCCCGAGATGTCGCGCAATCCCAATGGGCTGGTGCCCGTGATCGTCGATGGCGATTTCGTGCTGTGGGAGAGCAATACGATCATCCGCTACCTCGCCACCAAATGGCGCGCGACTTGGCTGCTGCCGGATGATCCACGGGCGCGAGCGGAGGTGGATCGCTGGATCGACTGGCAGGCGACGGAGTTCAACACCGCCTGGCGTTACGCCTTCTCGGCACTGGTGCGCAGGAACCCCGCCTTCGACGATACACGCCAGATCGAGGCCTCGAAGGCGGATTGGGCCCGGATGGTCGGCATCCTCGACGCAGTGTTGTCGAACCAATCCCATGTCGCGGGGGACGCCTTTACGCTGGCGGACATTCCCATCGGGCTCGGCGTCAACCGCTGGTTCATGGCGCCAATGGACAAGACCAGCTTTCCCGCCGTCGCGGCCTACTACGACCGGCTGAGCCGGCGGCCGGCGTTCTTCACGCACGGCCGCAACGGGCTTCCCTGACTACTTCTTCGGCTCGACATGCCCGCCGAAGGCGTGGCGCATGGCGGACAGGAGCTTGTTGGCCGTGCCCTCGCGGTCGCGCGAGCGGAAGCGGGCATAGAGCGCCGCCGACAGAACGTCGGCGGGGACGGCTTCCTCGATCGCCGCGTTGATCGTCCAGCGGCCCTCGCCGGAATCCTCGACGAAGCCCGAGTATTTCGAAAGGGCCGGGTCCTCGGCCAGCGCCGACGCGGTGAGGTCGAGCAGCCACGAGCTCACCACGCTGCCGCGCCGCCAGACCTCGGCGATGTCGGCGAGGTCGAGGTCGTAGCGCCGCTCCGCCGGGATCGCCTCGGAAGACACCTTGCGCAGGATCTCGAAGCCCTCGGCATAGGCCTGCATCAGCCCGTACTCGATGCCGTTGTGCACCATCTTCACGAAGTGGCCGGCGCCGCTCGGGCCGCAATGAAGGTAGCCACGCTCGATCCTGGGATCGCGGCTCTCGCGGCGCGGCGTCTTCGGGATCGTGCCTTCGCCCGGACTGAGCGCGGCGAAGATCGGGTCGAGCCGTTCCACCGCTTCCTTGTCGCCGCCGATCATCAGGCAGTAGCCGCGCTCCAGGCCCCAGACGCCGCCGCTCGTGCCGCAGTCGAGATAGTGGATGCCCTTGTCCTTCATCTCGCGGGCGCGCCGCACGTCGTCCTGGAAGAAGGCGTTGCCGCCGTCGATGATCGTGTCCCCGGGTTCCAGCAACCGGCCGAGTTCGGCCACGGTCTGCTCGGTGATGTCGCCGGCCGGCAGCATGACCCAGAGATTGCGCGGTTTGGCGAGCCGCGCGACCAGATCGGCGAGGTCGGTGCTGCCGGCGATACCCTTGCCGACGAGCCCAGCGACGGTTTCGGGGTTCTGGTCGAACACGACGCAGTCGTGGCCCTGCCGCACCAGCCGGCGCACGAGGTTGGCGCCCATCCGTCCCAGGCCGATCATGCCGAGCTGCATCCGTCTCTCCCGTTCGTTTCCCGATCCCGCGCCATGATAGACTGAGGTCCAATGAAGACCATCGTCGTCGTGATGGGCGTCTCGGGATCGGGCAAGACCACCGTCGCCAGGCTGCTGGCCGAGCGGCTCGGCTGCGCGTTCCAGGACGGCGACGATCTCCATCCGCGCGAGAACGTCGAAAAGATGAGGAGCGGGACGCCGCTTGCCGACGCCGACCGTTTGCCGTGGCTGCAGGCGATCGGTCGCCGGATCGACGCCTGGCGGAAGCGGGGCGAGGCGGGTGTCGTCACCTGCTCCGCGCTGAAGCGGGCCTATCGCGACATCGTCGTCGGCGACCGTCAGGACGTCGCTCTCGTCTACCTCAAGGGACCGCAGGCGCTGATCCACGACCGCCTCATGGCGCGGACCTCCCACTTCATGCCGGTCGGGCTGCTCGACAGCCAGTTCGCCACCCTGCAGGAGCCGGCGGAAGAGGAACGGGCGATCGCGGTCGACATCGGCCCGTCGCCCGCGCTGATCGTCGAGGAGATCGTGCGCAGGCTCGCGCAGCGGGCCTCAGGGTAGGGCCGGAAGCGCCGACAATTCGCGGAAGAAGTCTACGATCCGGTCCCGGTCGGCGTCGCCGCGATAACCCATCGCCACGCGCAGGAACGGTTCTCCGGCCTGGGGGTCCGGCTCGATCAGTTCGTATCGGTGGCCGCGGAAGCCGAAGGATCCGCCTTTGGCGAGCGCCAGGTCGCGCCGGCCGATCTCCATCTCCACGTGACGAAGCAGGCGACGGTGGGCGGCGGCGTCGCCCTGCCGCAGCCGGATGGCGCAGAAAGGCGCCACCGCTTCCCGCGACAGCAGTGAAGGATGGCACCGGTCGGCGAACAGGGTCGAGCCGGTGCCGATCGCGCGCGCGAGGGCGGCGTTGTTGGCGAAGACCTGGCCCGTGTAGCGATCGAGATGGGTACGATTGAGGAACCAGGGCGCGGAGAGGGCCGCCAGCTCGTCGAGCGTGAGCCCGGTCCCCGTCAGCGCACGGATCCGCTCCAGCGCCGCCGCCGTCGCCGCCAGGTCCAGGCTCGCGCCGTCGCGGACGAACAGTTGCACGATGCCGACATTCGCCAGCTCCAGCCCCGCCTGGTCGAGCTTGAGGCCGGACCGGAAGATGGCGGCAAACGATCCGTCGAACCGTTCGAACCACGGGCCGATGTCGACCCGCAGTCCCGTCATCGTCGTGTCCAGCAGCAAGGCCCGCCGCGCGCGCGGCAGGCGGTCGGGGCGGGAGAGACCGAATTGCCCATCGCAGTGGACCGGTTCGCCGATCAGCACGTCGACCGTCGAGGCGCTCCCGTCGGCAGCCGTGATCACCTGCCGCGGCCAAAGGTCGAGAAGCGCTCCCGTCTCGAAGTAGCGGCCGGCATGGTGCAGCGAGAGCGGAAGTCCGGTCTCCGCCCGGGCGACATGATGGAGCAGGCTGGAGAGCGCCGCTTGTCCGCTGCGATACAGGATGCGCGCCGACTGCCATCCGTGTGGAACCGGATGGCAGAGGGGCGACCGGCGCTCCAGCAGACGCGCGCTCAGTTCCCGTTCGTAGCCGAAGCAGATGCTCTGCCCGTCGGGAAGCTGCGAGACTTCCCCGTCGCAGGGGCTCTTCAGCGTCGCGTCGGCGGGACGGTGGGCCTTGGCGAGCCACGCGCGACGCAGGTCGAGCGCTGCATGGTCCAGGCTCCCGGCACGCATGTCCGGCACGTCACGCGGCTCGATCCCGGCGCGATGGGCAAGCTCGGCGAGATCTTCGCGGTCGTCACTGAAGGGCGGGGACTGCATCGCCCTCGAACGAGCATCGGCCGGGGCCGTTGCGGCGATCTCGCACGAGGCTCCACGGCCGATCTCGTCGATTTCGTGGAACTCGCGTGCAACGCGGGCGTTCCCGGTCCGCAACTGAGGAGATCTCCAATGAATGGCATCATCTATCTGGTCGGACTGGTCGTCGTGGTCATGTTCATCCTGTCCTTCCTCGGCCTCCGGTAGGACACGGATCATGGCAACCGCCACCACCACAACCGTCGTTCCCGTCGAGGCCGGACCCTTCCGATATCTCGACTGGGGTCCCGTGATCCTGGGGGCCCTGGGCGCCGCGGCGATGTCCGTCGTGCTCCTCGCCTTCGGTTCCGCCCTCGGGCTGAGCGTCGTGTCGCCCTATGCCTATGCGGGCATCTCGGCGAAGGGTGCCGCCATCCTGGCCGCCGTCTATCTGGCGCTCGTGATGGTTGCGAGCTTCGCGGCGGGCGGCTACCTCGCCGGCCGGATGCGCGCGCCCTGGCGCACGACCGACGAACCCGAAAGCCACTTCCGCGACGGCGCGCACGGCTTCGGCGTGTGGTCGATCGGCGTGCTGCTGGGTGCGGTGCTCGCAGCTTCCGGCGTGGGTGCCGTCGTTTCCGCCGCGGGCAAGGCCACGACCGCGATTGCGGCGGCCGGCACGGCCGGGGCGGCTTCCAATCCCGCCCTCGGGCAGCTTTCGCTGAGGCCGACCGACTATGCGATCGACCGCCTGCTGGCCCCGGCCCCCGCGGCGGCTCCGGCCAACCAGGAAGCGACTCCGGCCACGCCGGGCGCTGCGCAGCCCGCAGCGACCCCCGCGCGCCGCACCCGCGCCGACCTGGAGGCTCCGATGGCGAGAGCGCTGGCCGCCGGCCTGACGACGCCGCAACTCGATGTCCGCGATCGCACCTATCTGGCGCGCGTGGTGTCGGAACAGACTGGCCTGCCCCAGGCCGAGGCCGAGAAGCGGGTCGACGAGACCTATGCCGACCTGAAGGCCGCCGAGCAGAAGGCGCGCGATGCGGCGGAGGCTGCCCGCAAGACCGCCATCATCGCCGCGTTCCTCGCGGCGGCGACCTTGGCCATCGGCTGCGCCGCGGCCTGTGCCGGCGCCGCCCTGGGCGCCCGTCACCGCGACGAGCGCACCTCGGTCGGCTTCCTGGGGTCGTCGCGCTTCTGGTAACGACCGGTCCTCGCGAACTGAGAGCGCCGGCGCGATCTGATCACCGCGCCGGCGTTTTCATTCCTTGATCTCAGCGTTCCCACCCAAGCAACTCGAACTCCGGGGCGCATCGCTCGTAGATGCGGGCCTTCTGGTCGGCCGTGAGAACGTCCCGCGCGGGCGTTCTGTCGCGTTCGATGTGGCGTGCCTTCGGGAGCTGCAGTCGGGGAAGGTTCAGTCTATCGGTAATCGCGTCGAAGTCGGCCTGCACCGTGTCGTGCCTGATGAAGGCATCAACGATAACCTTGCCGTCCGCGATGTAATGTGCGTGCCCGACGTAGCGCGGATCGTCTTCGACGGTCGTCTGCAGGTGACTCCTGAAGTCGCCCTGGTTTCCGAACGTGAAATAGGCGAGGGACAGCGCCTTCTCATAGGGATGGCGTTCGCTGGTGAACTTCAGGGCGCTCTCCCAGAGCGGGCCGACCCGTTCCTTGATTGCGTTCGGCAGGGCATGAGCCCAGAATCCGCTGGCCGTGATCTGGCGAAAGATTGGCCGCATCAGCTTCGGATTGCCCTTTCGGAGGGCCTTGCGGTAGCGCCGCTCCAGCGTATCCGAAAAGTGGCGCGGATAGACCCCGGCCGCCGCCCGCTCGATGTCATGCCGCACGCTGATGGGCGTCAGGATGTCGTCCGGCCCGCAGCAAGGGCTGAGGGCCATCTCAATCGACGTGCCGGCGGTCTTCATGGTCTTGATGAATATGAAGCCATGCAGGCGCGATGCGATCATGCCGGCGATGTTACCACGGCGTTCGTATGCCATCTGTCTCTTTTGCAGAAGCTGCCGACGCCGTGGAGCCGGTCGACGCCCGGCGGCGGAAATCCGTCGACGAGCAGGATCTCCAGCCATGGACGTGAATATTCATGACCGGTTGCTGGCGAGACACTATGCTGAACGGCGTGCGCGACTTTTCGACCTTCTTTCACAAGGACCAGCTCGACGCTTTCCAGAATGGCGTCATGAGCTACCGCTACCGCGACGTGCTCTGTCAGAAGAATCCGATCGATATCGCCATCTATATGCGGCTCATCGCGGAGGTGCGGCCGGCGACGATCATCGAAATCGGCTCCAAGGCCGGGGGCAGCGCGCTCCTGTTTCGCGACTTGACCCGAACGTTCGGGGTCGACTGCCGCGTCGTTTCGATCGATCTCATCCCGCCGCCTGTCGCATTCGACGGGGTCGCTTTCCTTCAGGGTGACGTGCTGTCGCTGGACGAGACTTTCCGTCGGCATGACCTGCATGCCTGTCCGCGGCCGTGGCTGGTCATCGATGACTCTGCGCACACGCAGGAAGCCTGCATGGCCGTCCTCACCTTCTTCGCGGACGCGCTGCGGGAGGGCGAGTACCTGGTCATCGAGGACGGTGCCCTCGTCGACCTGGGCATGGCGGAGAAGTACCAGGGCGGCCCGAACGCCGCGATCTCGAGTTACTTCGAGACGCATCCTTCGACGTTCGAGATCGTCACCGAGTACTGCGACATGTTCGGACGGAACGCCACATACAGTCCGAACGGATACTTGCGAAAGCGCGCGCCACCCGAGATCGAAACGCAGCGCGAGGCGGAAGAAGCCGTCGACGGCAAACTTCCCCATATCAAGGCGCTGAAGAACATCCATCGCTGGTTGTCGCCGTCGTTCTATCTCGAAATCGGGGTCAGCCGGGGCCGGAGCCTGCGCCTTGCGAGATGCCGGGCCATCGGGGTCGATCCCGCCTACAGGCTCGACCATCAACTGCCGCCGGACACGACATTCGTACAGGCGACCAGCGACGAGTTCTTCGCAACTCGGGCGCCTGCCTTGCTCGATGGGGCGAATCCCGACCTCATCTTCATCGATGGCATGCATCTGTTCGAGTATGCGTTTCGCGACTTCATCAATGCCGAGAAGGTCGCCCCGCGTCATGGCCTCATCGTCATTGACGACGTCATTCCCAATCACCCGGCCCAGGCGGCTCGCGAACGCCGCACCAGGCACTGGACGGGCGACGTCTGGAAACTTCGTGCCGTCCTGCGCGAGCATCGGCCGGATCTGTACCTGCTTCCGCTGGACACGAGTCCCGTCGGAATGTTGATCGTCGCCGGCCTGAATCCGGCGAGCCGCGTATTGGCCGAGAGGTACGACTCGATCGTTGAGACTCACGCCGTGAATGCGGAGGTTCCGCCCGAAGCCCTTTCCCGCGCGGGCGCCGTCCAGCCCGATGGTGCTGAGGTCAGGCGGCTGATCCGAAAGCTGAGGTCTGTACGCGAAGGCAAGATGAAGCCGGATCGACTGGTGGGGCGCCTGCGAAACGCCACCGCTCCCCGGGGAGCGGACAGTTTCCAGGCACCGATCACATCGGCCAACAAGGATCGAGAATGACATCGTTGGCCGAATGGGCGGAACCCGCCGCGCCGATTTAATGGCGCTCCCTACGGGATTCGAACCCGTGTTTTAGCCTTGAGAGGGCCACGTCCTAGGCCTCTAGACGAAGGGAGCATAGGGCCAGAGGCGGACTGATAGTCGAATGGCGGCGCCGACGCAACCCCGCTCCTTCAGCCGGGTTTCCGGCCGGCGATCCGCGACAGGACGCCGGGGACGAAGGGGTGGACGGCCACGTCGGCGAAGCCAGCCCCCTGCAGATATCCCTTCACCTCCGATTCGGTGTGGGCGAGGCCCGTGCTGTTCTGGATCGCCTCGTTCAGGCCCCACAGCGCGGCCGAGAGCGGGCCGGTCCGGTCGTCGTGCAGCGTCTCGCCGATCAGGTGCATCTCGCCGCCCGGCCCCAGCGCCTCGAAGGCCTTGGCGACCACCCGGCGGATCAGGGCGGGCTCGTATTGCGGCAGGTTGCTCGCCATGACGACGACGTCGACGCCCGTCGGGAAAGGGGTCTCGGTGAAGTCGCCGGGCAGGGTGCGGACGCGCCCCGTGGCGCCGTTGGCGGCGATGTATTCGTCCGCCACCGCCGTGACCGGCGGCAGGTCGAGCACGATCGCCTCCAGGCCGGGAAAGGTCCTGGTGGCGACGATGCTGTAGGCGCCGGAGCCGCCGCCGAGATCGAGCATCAGTTTGCGGCCCGACAGGTCGACGCTGCGGCTGAACAGGCGGGCGGCGCCCATGCCGATCGAGTAGGTCGCGGCGTGATAGCGTCTCGCGTCCTCGACCGTGAAATCCACGTAGGCGCCGAGCCGGTTCTCCTGGCCGTCGCGCAGCCGCTCGGCGAGCTCGCCAAACGCCTTCCAGCGCGGCTTGGTGAACAGGATCCACGGACCCGCATAGCGCTCGCCGTCCTTCACCAGGAAGCGCTGGACGTCGGGCGCGTTGGCGAAGCGCTCGCCGTCGCGCGACAGCAGGGTCATGGCGGCCAGCACGGTCAGGAGTCGTTCGGCGTTGCGCTGCGAGATGCCGGCGGCCTTGGCCACGGCGGGAATCGTGTCCTGCCCATGGGCGATGGCGGTGAAGATCTCCAGTTCGACCGCGGCCATCAGGGCCGCGCTCTCCCAGTAGGCCTGGGCGATCTTCTGCAAACGGGTCGTGTCGAGCCGCTGGGTTCCGGTCATTCTGGCGTTTCCTCTGTTGTTGCCCCAGCATAGCGCGCGGGCCTAAGCTTCGTCGCCGCCGCTGGAGGACCGCCATGGACATGCCGATCGCTTCCGAACTGCCGCTCACCGGCATCGACGTGTATGCGCTGCCGCCGTCTGACGGCGAATGGGTGCTGCGCCGCCAGCTCGCTGCGGCCTATCGGCTGGTCGACCATTTCGGTTGGACCGAGCTGATCTACGGCCATCTCACGGCGCGGGTGCCGGGCGAGGCGCCGCACTTCCTGATCAACCCCTACGGGCTGAACTACGACGAGGTGACCGCCTCGAACCTGGTCAAGATCGACCTCGACGGGACGATCGTCGAGCCGAGTCCTCATCCGGTGAACTATGCCGGCTTCGTGATCCACTCGGCGGTCCACATGGCCCATGCCGAGCGCCACAAGGTCGTGATGCACACCCACACGCGCGCCGGCATGGCGGTCTGCGCCCTGAAGGACGGGCTGCTGCCGGTGTCGATGGTTTCCACCGCCTTCCACGGCAGGCTGTCGTACCACGACTATGAGGGGCCCAGCCTCGATCTCGACGAGCGCGCGCGGCTGCTGGCGAACCTCGGCAACAACCAGGCGATGATGCTGCGCAATCACGGGCTTCTGACCACCGGCCGCTCGGTGCCCGAGGCCTTCCTGCGGCTCTATCGCCTGGAGCGGGCCTGCCAGATCCAGCTCGACGCGGCCGCGGCCGGGACGCTCAACGTGCTGGGCGACAATCTCGCCGCCAAGTCCGGCGCCGACATGGACCGCTTTTCGGAGATGGAGTCCGCCGTGGGGATCGGCGACCTCGAATTCGCCGCGCTCGTCCGCAAGCTCGACAAGGTCGATCCGAGCTGGCGCCATTGACCGTTTTAACCTCAATCCCGTCGTCCTGAGCGAAGTGCCGAAGGCACGTAGTCGAAGGACCTCTTTTCCACTTCGACACACCGTGCGTCGGAAAAGAGGTCCCTCGACTTCGCTGCGCTCCGCTCGGGACGACGGGTGTACTATGCCCGGAAGGTCGTGCGGTCGGTGCCCGAGTAGAGGGCCTTGGCCGATCGTTCGACGGCCTCGCGATGGGACGCGAGCGCGGCTTCGTCGAGATCGGCCTTCGGCGCCGGCTCGGGGTCGAAGTTTCCGAAAGGGTCGCGTCCGCGGACCAGGGTCGCAGAATCACGAACCTTGAGCTGGCGGACATGAGGGGGAATGTAGCGCAGGGCGAGCCCGATGCGGCGGTCGTCGGTCGTATTTGGCCCCGACGCATGGGCCAGCAGCACATGGTGCAGCGACATCTCGCCCGCCTTCAGCGCGACGTCGACCCCGGCACCGTCGGGCACGTCCACGGCGATCTCCTGGCCGCGGCTCAAGAGGTTGTTCTCGTCGAACGTGTCGCGATGCTCGAGCTGGTTCCGGAGATGGCTGCCCGGCCAGAACCGCATCGCGCCGCTTTCGACGGGCGCATCGGCGAAGGCCACCCAGGCGGTGACGACCTCGTCCGTGCTGAGGCCCCAGTAGGTCGCATCCTGGTGCCACGACACGAAGGAGGGCGACCGCGGCTCCTTGATGAAGAAGGTGCTGCTCCAGCACAGGATGTCGGGCCCGATGATGTCCTCGACCGCATCGAGGATGGCGGGATGGCGTGCGAGGTCGTTGGCCCAGGTGAAGAGCAGATGCACCTTGTGCCGCATGTTTCCCGCGATCGGTCCGCCGGTCGCGCTTTCGTGCGCCTCGAGGCGGTCGCGACAGGTGCGCGCCTCCTCGGGCGACAGGACGCGGACCGGAAAGTGGAATCCGTCGCGGCGATAGCGCGAGACCTGGTCCGCCGTGAGACGATTGTTCATGGGCTTCCTCCTGCTAGGGCGACGGGACCCGCTTCTCGGGGGCGTGCGTCCCCTCGCGGCGGGCCTTCTTCGGCTTCTTGACGAGAAACGCCTCGGCCTTCTGCAAGGCGTGGTTCAGGCGCTTGTTGCCGACCTGGGCGACCTGCTCGGGAAACTCGGTCCTGACCAGTTCGAGGTAGGCGCCCGCCGCCATCCGCCCCTGGAGTTTCCGGACGAGGCGCATCTTCGACAGGGCCATCAGGTAGCGGCGGGCCGGATCGGCGGACCGGTGCAGCGCGATGCTGGCAAGGCGGAGCTGCTCGGCCGGCGGCAGGTCGTTCTCGAGCCCCTCCAGGACGGACCGGGGGACTTCCTTCCGGCACAGGAAAAGGGCGCTGGAACCGATTTCGCCGACGAACTCGAAATAGTCCATCAAGGCTTCCTGATGGGTCTTTATCCAGGGCAGCTCCTCGAAGAAGTAGTCCTGATGGACAACCAGGGACCGCCCGGGGATCAGCTTCGAATGGAACAGCCGGAAGGCACGAAGACTGAGGGCGGGCGTCTTGAGGATGTCGAGGAACAGGATCTCGACCGGAGCGTCGACGCCTGCGGCCTCCATGAAGTCGCCGATGCGAAGATCGACCAGATCCTTCACCGGTTCGATGTTTCGGCGCAGCTCCGATTCGAACGACTCGCCCGGCGCGGCGGAAAAGGCGAGGCCACGTGCCCTGAAGAAATGCGGCATGTTGGGGTTAACGATCGCTCTCTCGTAGGAAACGATCGGCCGCGGCCAGCGCCGCAATATCTCTTCCCGCTTGGGATTCGAGCGCACGCCTTCGCCGAAGCAACGCGTCGATCCGCCCAGGAAGATTCCGGCATCGACGATCAGTCCCTGGCCGGCATAGTAGCGGCTTGCCAGACCGAACAGGAACTGCCGTTCGGAAAGCGACATCATCGACGGCGTGTCCAGGCAGGCCTGGGGAGCCGAGGCGGCAAACGGCGCGAAAGCCGCGTTCAACCGCGTCATCTGTAACGGCCCGACGGGTTTCAGAACCTCGACGTCGGCAGCGGAGTCCATACCGCGTTGAGACTTCGCGGCCGTTGCGGCCGCCACTTTACCAAGGAACTGCCTTGCACCGTGCAGTAACGCCATGGCCGGACACTACGCGAATTCGCGACGATCTCACAGGGCCGGGCGACCTGTCTCACGACAGGCGGAGGAACAGGAAAACCATTGCCACGCAGATCGCCGATATCAACGTGGCGCCCAGGAGGTTCGTGCGGAACTCCTTTCCCGGCGCCGGCCGTAGCCACCAGCCGAAGTGACCGGCGGCCCACGGCACGAGGATGCCGGTCAGGAAGACGCTTGCGATGTTGCCGAGGAAGAGGGAGATGGCGAAGGGAAGGTGAAGCTCCCGGTCGAGGAGAGGAGTGCCGACGAAGTATCCGAACAGCATCACGATCGGGTAGAGCATCAGCAGGACGAGCATGTCCATTTTCCATACCGGCAACTGTTCGTCGGGACGGGTGGGATCGCGGAACCACTGTTCGAAGCCGGAATTCGCGATCCTCGCGTGGGATTCCTCCGTCAGCGGCGCGGCTTCGTCGAGCAGGGCCCGGCGAACCGGGGAATCGAGCCAGGCTCTCAGGTTGGCCTCCGTATCGAAGCGCAGGATGGAGATGAAATGTTCCTGCACGCCCGGTACCGGAGGCTGGAAGCGATAGCCCTGGAAGCCGGGGGCACTGGACTGCGTGGCGGCAATCCGGCGGACCCACGCAAGATACTCGGCTTCCTTGCCGGGCTTCACCCGGGTGGAAATGATCGAGGAAACGGGTGCCGGCCCGAGGGTGCCGGCCTCGTCTTGAACGATGTGCACGTCGTCGCGGCCGACCAGCATCGGCGCGGCCCCCGCGATGCGAGCCTGCCGTTCGGCTGATCCCAGCCAGCGCTGCGCATCGGCCTGGCTCGCGAAGCGCTGCAGGATGACCCAGTCGACCTGAAGGGGCGGATTGGGCGGCAGGAGCCGCTGCTCGAGGAAGCCCGGAAAACGGCAGATCGCGCTGCTGGTCTCACCTTGCCATCTGGCGAAGTCCTCGTTGTATTCGGGACGAACGCAGGTCTGCGTCACGATGCTGACGCTGTGCGATGGTCCCGGCGCGGCGTTCGTCACGACTTGTCCGCAAGCCTGTGGAACAGCCGGTCGGGGGTGAACGGCAGGTGCGCGAAGCGGGCGCCGGTGGCATCCGCCAGCGCGTTGGCGACGGCCGGTGCGACGGGATTGATGCCGCACTCGCCCTGGGACTTGGCGCCCAGCGGACCGATCGTATCCACCGTGTCGGCGAAGAAGATGTCGGTGCGCGGCGTGTCGGCGTAGGTGGGGATGCGGTAGTTGCGCAACTGCGCGTTCACCATGTGGCCCTCGACATGCACCATGTTCTCCGTCAGCGCCCAGCCATAGCCCATGGCAACCGCGCCATCGAGCTGGCCCCGACACTGCATGGGATTGATCGGCCGTCCTATGTCGGCGGCGTGTACGCTGTGCAGGATACGGATCTCGCCGGTGACGCGATGGACGGCGAGCCGCACGCCGTGAACGTTGAAGGCGATGGTGCGTGGCGAGAGATAGGCTCTCCGGCCGACCGCGAAGCGATGGCCGACGGCGGTGCCGGCCGCATGGAGATCGGCGAGCGGAACCCGCCGGTTGCCGCAGATGACGGCGTTCCCGTCGAGCCGGCAATGGACCAGGTCCACGCCGTACTGGCGGCTGATGAAATCGAGAATGTCCTGGCGCATTGCCTGCGCCGTGAGGTGTACAGCCTTGCCCGCAACGACCATGCCGGTGCTGGCGAAGGTGCCGGTGTCGTAGGGCGTGAGATCGGTGTCGGCAACGACGATGGCGACATCGCCGGCGCGCACGCCCAACACCGATGCGGCGATCTGCTTGTGCGCGGTGGTGATGCCGTTGCCCATTTCCGAAGAGCCGACGGCCAGGTGGTAGGTCCCGTCAGCGAGAAGTCTCATCTCGGCGCCGGATCGATGCTCGGTCGGGGGGCCGCATTCCATCATGGCCATCGCCACGCCCGTTCCCTCGGCCAAGTCCTCGTCGTCGGGCTTCTCGACGCCGTTGCCCCGGGCAAGCTCGCGTTGGACGATGTCGAGACATTCCATGATGCCGTAGCTGCCGAAACTCGCGTCGCCGGGTTTCTTCCAGATCGATTCGATGTTGTCGCCGGGCTGCACCACGTTCTTGCGGCGCATCTCGATCGGATCGAGCCCGAGCAGGCGCGCCAGCTCGTCGAGGGCGCACTCGATCGCGAAGGTCGTCTGCGAGGTGCCGTAGCCGCGGAAGCCGCCGCCCGGCACCATGTTGGTATAGACGGCGAAGCCGGCGCCCTTCTTGTTGTCGCAGCGATAGGCGGCGAGCGGGCTCCCCATGGCGCACGCGAGCGTTTCGCTGCCGTGGTTGCCGTAGGCACCGGTGTTGGACACGACTCGAATGTCCATTGCCGTCAGCGTGCCGTCCCTGCGGGCGCCGATCCTGACGTGGGTCGTCATCTGGTGCCGCGTGGTGGCGCCGAGGAATTCGTCCTCCCGCGTCCATTCCCATTTGACGGGACGGCCGAGCTTCATGGCCGCGAACAGGACGAGGTCTTCCGAGAGCATCTCCTGCTTGGCGCCGAAGCCGCCACCGACCCGCTCGGTGAAGACGTGCAGGTCGCCGGGCCTGAGGCCCATCAGGTAGCAGAGCTTCTTGTGGGCGGCGAACGGCGCCTGCGAGCTGGTGCGGACGTGCCAGCGCCGGTCCTCGCCCAGCCAGGCGATCGAGCCGTGGGTCTCGAGATGGACGTGCTGGACGCGCGAGGTCGAGTAGGTCCGTTCGTGGATGACGTCGGCCTGCTCGAATCCCTGCTCGACGTCGCCGATCTCCCCGTGCAGGTCGCAGAATATGTTGCCGCCGCTCCCGAGGACATCCTCGTCATGCAGGAGAGGAGCGCCGGGCTTCATGGCTTCGACCGGATCGAACACCGCCGGCAGCAGCTCGTATTCGACGTGAAGCGCCCGGCAGCCGGCCTCCGCTGCGGCCTCGCTCTCGGCGACGACGGCCGCAATGCGCTGTCCGGCGAAGCGCGCGACATCGTCGAGCATGTAGGTGTCGTCGGGATCGACGAGATGGTCCTCGTGCAGCGCCGTGCTGTAGAGCCGGCGCGGCACGTCCTCCCAGGTGTAGACGGCGACGACACCCGGGACCGCCTGCGCCGCCGTCTTGTCGATTCTGAGGATGCGTGCATGGGCGTGCGGCGAGCGCAACACCTTGAGCTGGAGCAGGCCAGGCATCGCAACGTCCATCGTGTAGCGGGCCCTGCCGGTCAGGATGGCATCGGTGAAGGGATTGGGCAGGCTGGCGCCGCAGGCCTTGCCCGCGACGTCCGGTTCGATGTTGGACTTGCCGTCCAGCGCGTCGCTGATCGAGCGGTAGCCGGTGCAGCGGCAGAGATTGCCCTTCAGCGCGTGCGGCAGGTCGTTCTTCTGGTCTGGGCCCAGAGAAGCCGCCGTCATGATCATGCCGGCGGCGCAGAAGCCACACTGGAAGGCCTGCGCGTCGTGAAAGGCCTTCTGGACGGGATGCATCGCGCCATCGGAAGAAAGCCCTTCGATGGTCGTCACCTTCCGCCCCTGGGCGCGGAACGCCGGCACGAGGCAGGAGTGGAATGGCTTGTCGTCGATCCACACCGTGCAGGCGCCGCAGTCGCCCGCGTCGCAGCCCTTCTTGACGCCGAAGACCTCGAGGTCGCGCAGGAAGGTGCGCAGGCACTGGCCGGGCGCGGGTTCGGCCGCGTAGCGGCGGCCATTGACCAGATAGTGGCTCATGCGAGCTCCGCCCGGATCTGCTCGGCGAGATGGTAGGTGATGTGCCGCTTGTAGGCGGCGGACCCATGCACGTCCTCGAAATATCCGATGGCAGGCAGGTGCGCATCGATCCGTAGGCGAAGTTCGGCAGCCGTCGGCGTGCGTTCGAAGCGCAACTGGACGGGCCGGGGCGTGGCCGCCGTGACGGTGAGCAGGAAGTCCCGGCCATCGTCCTTCACCGTCGCGATGATCAGGGCCGCGGAGCGGCCGAGACGGGTCAGGGACACCTGCCGCATGGCATAGCGCCTGGAGAGTGCCGCCGCCGGCAGATGGATCGAGCGCAGCAGTTCCCCTGGCCCCAGGACGTTCCTGTGATTTCCGGTCACGAAGTCGACGACGGGGACGGTTCGGGGAGCGGCGTCGCGCGGCCACAGGGTGCAGACTCCCTCGAGCGCGGCGGTAAGCGAGATCATGGCGCCGGCCGGCAGCGACATGACGATGTTCCCGCCGACCGTGGCGGCGTTCCAGATCTTGAACGACATCAGGAACGCGTCGATGCAGTCGCGAAAGAGCGGCACCGCCGTCCAATCGCGCGGACCCTCGAAGGCGTGAAGGTCGGCCACGCGGCAGGTCGCGGCGATCTCCAGTCCGTCGGGTGTCGGGGCAAGTGGCGTCCAGCCGAGGGAATCGAGGTCGATCAACGTGTCGATGGCGACCTGGGGTTCCGAGAACAGCCAGGTGCCTCCCGCAAGCCACGCATAGCCCGGGCGCCACGGGCCGATCTCGTGCGGTGAAGATGGCCGCTTCACTTCGGTGATTGTGTTGAGGTTCATCTCTCCGGCGGCATCCAGCCCCTTCACGGGGTGAATGTCTTGTCTCGCCGGCATCCCGTCCAACAAAAAATCCGGACGGGAACTGGATGTCGCCCCCAAGCCGCAATACGGCTTGGCAAGTCGCGCCGACCGCCATGGCGGCGGCGCCCGCAGCGCCTACTTCGTGAGGATCAGTTTCTCCGAGGCCGTCACGCGGAGCCGGTAGGTGCTGGCGCCGTGGCGGATCAGGAGTTCGCGGCGGCCTGCCATGAGCTGGCTGCTTTCAACGCTCGCGGCGTCGCGTTCGGGCTTCGGGCGGGATGCGTCGCCCGCCGAATGCAGCTGCATCATCTGGTCCATGATCGCCTCTCTTGATGTATTGCAACTCACTCGCATTAGCATGTGAGTCGCCTGCATTGTCAAGCGTGAGGCGAGGTGAGAGCGGGTCGCCTACCGGCCGGCGAACGAGGGCAGCTTGTGAGCCGTGACCGCCGGAGCAACCCCGTCGAAGCGCTCGATCTCGACCAGGCAGGTCTGCGCGATGCAGCCCTGGCTGAGCTTGGAGGCACCGATGTCGAGCGTCAGCGCATTCGGGTTGCCGTGCTTCTCCAGGGGCGTGTTCGAGCCGGAATCCTCCGGGTCGAACCACGCGCCCGTCGACAGCCGGACCACGCCGCGGCGAATGCGATCGGTCAGTCGCGCGGATGCGAGGCAGGCACCGCGGTCGTTGAAGACGCGCAGCAGGTCGCCGTCCGAGATGCCGCGCGCGGCGGCGTCTTCCGGGTGCAGGGCAACCGGCTGGCGTCCCTTCACCTTGGTCGCCTTGGCATGCGGACTGTGGTCGAGCTGGCTGTGAAGCTTGTCGGCCGGCTGGTCCGACAGCATGTGCAGCGGATAGCGTTCGGCCTTCTTGGAGCCCAACCACTCGATCGGCTCCATCCAGGTCGCATGGCCGGGGCAGTCGTCGTAGCCGAACGAGGCGATCTTCTCGGAGAAGATCTCGATCCTGCCCGACGGCGTCTTGAGCGGATTCGCCGCCGGATCGGCGCGGAACCTGGCGAGCATGACCGGCTCGGAATTCTCGCCGGGGACCCTGGCGATGCCGGCCTCCCAGAACTCCTCGAACGAGGGCAGGTCCACGCCCATCTTCGCCGACTTCTGCCGCCCTTCCTCATACATGTGGCCGAGCCACTGCATCTCGTCGCGGCCTTCGGTGTAGACGTCGGCGGCACCCAGGCGGCGGGTGATCTCCGAGAATATCCAGTAGTCGTCGCGCGCCTCGCCGATCGGCTCGCGCGCCTTCTTCATGGCGATCAGGAAGGGCTCGCGGCGCGCATAGCCGATATCGTTGCGTTCCAGGCCGGTCGTCGCGGGAAGTACGATGTCGGCCATCTTCGCCGCCGGCGTCCAGAACTGCTCGTTGAAGATGATGGTCTCGGGCTTCTGCCACGCGACCCGCAGCCGGTTGAGGTCCTGGTGGTGATGGAACGGGTTGCCGCCCGCCCAGTAGATCAGGCGGATGTCGGGATAGGTGAGGTCGCGGCCGTTATAGGCAACCTTGCCGCCCGGATTGAGCAGCATGTCGGTGAAGCGCGCGACCGGAATGAAGTCAGAGACCGCGTTGGTGCCCTGCGACAGGGTCGGCCCCGAGAGCAGCGGCGCGCCGCTTCCCATGCTGTTGGTGGGCCCATAGCTCGCGCCGAAGCCGCCGCCCGGCAGGCCGATCTGTCCCAGCATGCAGGCGAGCGTCACCAGCGCCCAGAAGGGTTGCTCGCCGTGATGCGACCGCTGCAGCGACCAGTTGATGTTCACCGTGGTGCGCGTCGCCGCCATCTCGCGGGCGAGAGCGCGGATGCGGGCCGCGGAGATGCCGGTGATCTTCTCGGCCCATTCCGGCGTCTTGTCGGCGAGCGACGGGGCGAACTTGTCGAAACCTACGGTGCAACGGTCGAGAAACTCCCGGTCGTAGAGCTTCTCCGTATGCAGCACGTGGCAGAGTGCCAGGATCATCGCGGCATCGGTATTGGGCCGGATCGGCAGCCACTCGATGTCGCCGCCGGTGTCGAGGTCCTCGGCGGTGGGCGTCACGTTGATGAAGCGCACACCCTTTGCGCGCATGCCGTAGAGACCGTCCTTGAGGATATGCACCATCGCGCCGCCGGCGCCGATTTGCGCGTTCTTGTGCGGCGCGCCGCCGAAGGTGACGAACAGCTTGCAGTGCTCGGCCAGCACGTCCCACGTCGTGTGCATCGCCATCAGGTCTTCCATGCTTGCCACGATGTGCGGCATCAGCACGCGCGCCGCGCCGAGACTGTAGGAATCCTGGTGGCGCACATAGCCGCCGAGCGCATTGAGGAAGCGATGGACCTGGCTCTGCGCGTGGTGGAAGCGGCCGGCGCTCGACCAGCCGTAGGAGCCGCCGAAGATGGCGCGGTTCGAATGAGTGTCCTTCACCCGCTTCAGTTCGCCGGCCACCAGGTCGAGCGCCTCGTCCCACGGCACCTCTACGAATGGTTCCTGGCCGCGCCTGTCGGTCGCGGCGCCCGGGCCCTTTTCAAGCCAGCTCTTGCGGAAGGACGGCCGGCGGACGCGCATCCGCGCAACCTCGTCGGACAGCATGTGAAGGCCGATCGGCGAGGGGTCGGGGTCCTGGGAGAAGGGATGGAGCTTCGTGGCCTGGCCCTTGTCGTCGTATTCGACTTCGTAGACGCCCCAATGGGCGGCGGTCAGGGTACGCTGATGGGTCATGGGACTCTCAAGCTGCTTTCTTGGCGATGCTCAGGAAGCGGTCGACGGTCGTCTGCTCGGTGTCGAATGCCGTGACGAGGCGGTAGGCCCGCTCGCCGGGCCGGTCCGACGGCCAGGGATGATACTGCGCTCCCGCGGCCTGCAGCGCATCATGCATGCGCGGGGGAAGGATGACGAAGATTTCGTTGGCGTGCACGGGATAAAGGAGCTGCGTGCCCTTGAGGGTCGTCAGGCCGGCGACGAGGCGGCGCGCCATGGCGTTGGCCTGACTGGCATTGCCGAGCCACAGCCCGTCGGTCAGGTAGGCATCGAGCTGGGATGACAGGAACCGCATCTTCGAGAAGAGGTGGCCGCTCCGCTTGCGCCGGAACTCGAACTCGCGTGCGAGGTCGGGGTCGAAGAATACCACGGTCTCGGCGGCCAGGGCGCCGTTCTTGGTGGCCCCTAGGCTCAACACGTCGACACCGGCGCCCCACGACAGCTCCGCCGCCGAGCAGCCGACGAAGGCGAGCGCGTTGGCGAAACGGGCGCCGTCCATGTGCAGCTTGAGACCATGGCGATGGGCCGTCGTTGCGATCGAGGCGACCTCGTCCGGACCGTAGACGGTGCCGCACTCGGTGGCCTGGGTGATGCTGACGGCCGCCGGCTGGGGATGGTGGACCACGCCGTAGACCGGCTGGGCGAGGGCTTCGGCAAGCTTCTTCTGGTCGACCTTCCCGGCGGGGCCGGGAAGGGGGCAGAGCTTGGCGCCAGAGGTGAAGAATTCAGGCGCATTGGCCTCGTCGACCACGATATGCGCCTCGGCATGGCAGTAGATCGAACCCCAGGGCGGCGTACAGCAGGACAGAGCGAGCGAGTTGGCGGCGGTGCCGGTCGCGACGGGGAATGCCACGAGGTCGGGCTTCTCGAAGATCTCCCGCAGGCGGCGCTCGACCCGGTGGGTCCATTCGTCGGCGCCGTAGGACGGCGCAGTGCCGCCGCCGGAGAAGGCGCGCGTCACGGCCTCGAGCACGATGGGATGCGCGCCCACTTCGTTGTCGCTCCGGAAGTTCATTCCTGTCCTCGTTCGGATGTCGTTTGGCTCAGCGGCCGGCGCCGGGCGGGAACTCGATCGTGCCCAGGAGGGCGCCGCTGCGCGGATCCACGACATAGGCGGAGGTGGGCCCGCCCTGTGTCTCGACATGCACGACGAGCCTCTCGCCCACGGCGTTCATCGAGACCACGCGGGCGCCTGAAGGGAGGGCGATGCGCTCGGTGAAGCGGCTGCCCTCGGATGCTGGCGAACGGCCGGCGTTGGGCGTAGAGATGCGCCGGGCAATCTCGGCAACCGCGACGACGAAGCCCACCACGATCAGCAGGCCCATTACGATGACCAGCACCTTCAGCCAGAGTGGTGCAGAGGCCTGAGCAGGGGACGCCAAGAAAACTCCATGAGCGACGCCGGTCGCCACACCGTGACCTTCGACGAGAGCGCCGCCGGCGAACGGCTGGACCGCGCGCTGGCTGCTGCCTTGCCTTCGCTGACGCGCAGCCGGGTCAAGGCACTGATCGAGGGCCGCTGCGTAGCGCTCGCGGGAGGGCAGACGATAGAAGAGCCGTCCCGCAAGGTCAAAACGGGCGATGTCGTGCTGGTCGACATCCCGGAGCCCGAACCGGCTGTCCCGCAGGCCCAGGACATGGCCCTCGAGGTCCTGTTCGAGGACACGGATCTGCTCGTCCTGAACAAGCCGGCCGGAATGGTGGTCCATCCGGCCCCCGGGAATCCCGACAGGACGCTGGTCAACGCGTTGCTGGCCCATTGCGGGGACAGCCTGTCGGGCATCGGCGGGGTTCGCCGGCCCGGGATCGTGCATCGGCTCGACAAGGACACGTCAGGGGTCATGGTCGTCGCCAAGAACGACGCCACCCATCATGCCTTGTCCAAGCTGTTCGCCGTCCATGATCTCGAGCGGATCTACAAGGTGCTGGTCTGGGGGGCGCCCAAGCCGGAGCGCGGTACGGTCGACGCGGCCTTGGGACGGCATCCGGTCGACCGCAAGCGCATGGCGGTACGTAAGAGCGGCGGAAAGGCGGCTCGTACCGAGTACTGGCTCGAGAAGCGCTTCGGGCCGCCTCTGGCCGCGGTGGCGAGCCTGGTCGGCGCCAAGCTGGGGACGGGCCGGACCCATCAGGTCCGGGTCCATATGGCTCATATCGGGTGCCCGGTGGTCGGCGACCCTGTCTATGGCCGCAAGTCCCGCAACGGGGCTATGCCTGAGGCGTTGAATGTGTTCCCGCGGCAGGCTCTTCACGCAGCTGTGCTCGCTTTTGAACACCCAACGACCGGGAGGCACATGCGGTTTGCCACAGAATTGCCTGAAGACTTCAGGAAGTTGGTGAGAACGCTGAACGGCGTTAAGTAACTCATCCAATACCCGAGGATGTTAGTCGGATTTATGTTGACCCGGGGCCATTCCGACTTCTAGAGTCGGATTTAGCAGTCGGGGGACGAGAGTGCTAAATGCTCGTTCACCGGCGATCCCGCGTACGAAAGGGGGAGTAGCCATGAGTGCAGCCACCGCAAACCTTCCCGCCCTGCCGTCGTCGCTGACGCCCGAGGGCAATCTCAGCCGCTACCTGGCGGACATCCGCAAGTTTCCCCTGCTGGAACCCCAGGAAGAGTTCATGCTGGCCAAGCGCTGGCGCGAGCATGGCGACACGAAGGCTGCCCATCGCCTCGTCACCAGCCATTTGCGCCTCGTGGCCAAGATCGCCATGGGCTATCGCGGCTACGGTCTCCCGGTCGCCGAGCTGATTTCCGAAGGTAACGTCGGCATGATGCAGGCGGTGAAGCGGTTCGATCCGGACCGCGGCTTCCGCTTGGCCACCTACGCCATGTGGTGGATTCGCGCCTCGATCCAGGAATACATCCTGCACAGCTGGTCGCTCGTGAAGATGGGCACCACGGCGGCGCAGAAGAAGCTCTTCTTCAACCTGCGCAAGCTGAAGGGCCAGATGCAGGCGATCGAGGAAGGCGACCTGACGCCCGAGCAGGTGAGCAAGATCGCGACCCGCCTCGGCGTGCCGGAAGAGGAGGTGGTGAACATGAACCGCCGCCTCGCCGCACCCGATTCCTCGCTCAACGCCCCGGTCAAGGCCGAGGGCGACATGGAGTGGCAGGACTGGCTGGTCGACGATGCACCCAACCAGGAAGCGCGGCTGGGCGAGAGCCAGGAACTGGGCCAGCGCAAGAGCATGCTGGCTGCGGCGCTGAAGCAGCTCACCGATCGCGAGCGCCACATCATCGTGGAGCGTCGCCTGGTCGACGAGCCGAAGACGCTCGAGGACCTGTCGGCCAAGTACGGCATCAGTCGCGAGCGCGTGCGGCAGATCGAGGTCCGTGCCTTCGACAAGCTGCAGAAGGCGATGAAGAACATGGTCGTCGAGGCGGCGGCCCGGCCGACGACCCAGCCGGCGCGCGGCTGAGCGACGGAAACGGTTCCTTGCGGTAGGCTCCCGGAAACATCCGGGAGCCCGCCATGACGACGTCGCCGATCCTCTACGAAACCCTGGCGGGCGGACTCGCCCGCATCGTCCTCAACCGACCCGACACGCGCAACGCGCAGGACACCGCGTTCCTCTACGCGCTGAACCAGGCCTTCGACCGCGCCGCTCACGACGACACGGTGAAGGTGATCGTGCTGTCGGCCAACGGGCCGCACTTCTCCTCAGGACATGACCTTCGCGAGGTCGATGGGCATGGCAACATGGCCAGGCACGATACCGTCGGCACCTGGGGCGGCTTCGGCAAGCCCGGCGCCGAGGCCCAGTATGCGCGCGAGCAGGAGATCTACCTCGGCTTCTGCGAGCGCTGGCGAAACATTCCCAAGCCGACGCTGGCGTTGGTCCACGGCAAGGTGATGATCGGCGGGCTGATGCTGATGTGGCCGTGCGACCTGATCGTCTGTTCGGAGGATGCCGAGTTCCTCGACCATTCGGTGGCCATGGGCGTGGGCGGCGCCGAATTCTTCGCCCATCCCTGGGAGATGGGCATCCGCAAGGCCAAGGAATTCCTGTTCACCGCCGACTGGATCAACGCGGCCGAGGCGCATCGCCTCGGCATGGTGAACCACGTCGTGCCGCGCGCCGAACTGGAGTCCTTCGGTCTGGCGATGGCCGAACGCATTGCCCGCAAGCCGCTGTTCGCCCTGAAGCTCGTGAAGCAGGCGATCAACGCGGCCCAGGACGCCCAGGGCCGCGTCGGGGCCATGCAGACCTCCTTCGCGCTCCATCATCTGGCCCATGCCCACAACATGCTGGCGCACGGCAAGCTGGTCGACCCGACCGGCCTGATGCCGGCCATCAAGAAGCACGAGAAGGCGAGTTAGGACGCGCTGGCGCCTTGCCGTCCGGCGAGTACGCCGCGGAGATCCGGCGCCTTTCCATCCGATTCAGTTCAAGCTCGGATCGACAACCAGAATGGTCTTGCCCGTTCCGTCACCGGAGAGCGCATACTGAAGTGCTTCGCGGTATTCGCCGAACGGGAAGGTTCTGCCGACCGGCACGTCCAGTTCGCCCTTCGCGACCCAATCAAGCAGCTCCCCGAGCTCGCGGGCGGCGGTTTCGGCCTCGAACACCGCGCCGAACTGGCGATAGTCCACGCCGACTAGGGCTGCTCCCTTGAGGAGCGGCAGGTTCACCGGCAAGGCGGGAATCTCGCCACCGGCAAAGCCGATGATGAGGTAGCGCCCGCCCCAGCCGAGCGACCGGAATGCTGGCTGCAGCAAGGGTCCGCTGACCGGATCGAAGACGACGTCGACGCCGTTCGGGCACACCGCCTTCAGCCGGTCCCGCCATCCTTCGACCGTTCGGTCGAGGGTGGCTCCTGCCCCTGCCTCCGCAACGACGGCGCGCTTCTGCTCGGTCGAGGCGACACCGATGACGTTCGCGCCGAGCAGACGACCGACCTGGACGGCCGCCAGTCCGATGCCGCCGGCCGCGCCGATTACCACTAGAGTCTCTCCCGCCTTGAGCGCGGCGCGATCGCGAAGGCCATGCAGCGCCGTGCCGTAGTTGACGCGAAATCCCGCGGCCTGGTTCATGCTCATCCGGTCGGGTATGCGGCTGACGGCCCGTACGGAGGCGATCGCATACTCCGCAAAACCGCCGCGCGCCTGCGCCACGACACGCTCTCCCACTGCGAACCCCGTGACACCCGGCCCCAGCGCGTCCACCAGTCCTCCGATCTCTGACCCCGGGACATGAGGCAAGGGCGGCTTGACCTGATAGCGGCCGAGCGCAACCAGAGAGTCCACGAAACCGACCCCGCAAGCAGCGACCTTGATACGAACTTCGCCATCGCCTGGCTGGGGCACGGGCAGGTCGACCCGGGCATAGTTGTCGATGGAGCTGAGATCAGCGGTCTGTATAGCCTTCATTGAGACGAACCTTTATTCTACCCGCGGTAGCCGATCCGCTCGAAGAACCCCGCGATCTCGGTTGCCGCGAGGTCAGGCTGCTCGTAGTGGACGAAGTGGCCGGCGTCCTCTGCGATGCTGGCTTCCACGTCCTGGAAGTAGTTCCCGACGACGTCGATCCAGGCCGACTTCAAGACCGGGTCGTGGCGGCCCCAGAGGACGCGGGTCGGCTGAGTGATCATCGGCGGCTTGGGCGCGGTCCCTGCCATGACGGCGAGCCGCCCGGCATTCTGCGAGATGTACCAGTTGAAGCCGCCCTGGAGGTTGCCGGGTCGCATGAAGTTGTCGACCCAGCGCTCCAGAACGCCGTCGAAGGCATCCTTGCGATGACACCAGTGGGTCAGGAAGTGCCGGAAGTAGGCGCGGCACGAATCGCGCGAGGCGCCCACGATGGCGGGCGCGAACGGCATCTGGTGAAAGGTCTGGTACCAGATCTCGTTGATCTGTCCGGGGTCGCGCCACCGCGCCCCGACGCCGTGGGTGCCGCAATTGAAGAAGAACAGCCCGGCCACCCTGTCGGGATGCCGGATCGCCAGCCGCTGCATCACATAGGCGCCGACATCGTGGCCGACGAAGCCGGCCCGCGCGATGCCCAACCGGTCGAGCAGGGCCACGATGTCGTCTGCCAGCACGTCCGGCCCTGCCTGATCGGAGGGACCGGGCATCGGGTTGCCGCTCTCCCCGAAGCCGCGGAAGTCGGGCGCAATCAGCCTGAAGCGATCCGACAGCCGCTCGAACATCGGCTCCCAGGTCGCCCAGAATTCCGGCCAGCCGTGCAGCAGGAGCAGCGGCGCGCCGCCGCCGGCCTCGGCCACATGGGTCGGGAAGCCGCGCGTCTCGACGTAGGCGTGCCTCACCTCGGGCATGATGTGTTTCCTCGTCAGCCCTTCTTCACCATGGCCTCGATCAGCGTAGGTCCGTCGGTTCGGGCCAGCGCACGGTCGAGGGCGGCGTCGAAGGCGTCGGCCGTATCCACGCGCTCCGCGGCGAGGCCGAAGCCCTCGGCGATCTTCGCGATGTTCATCGGCGGGTCGTTGAAGTCCATGCCGATCGGCGTGTCGTTGCCGTGGAACAGCTTCAGTCGGTTCTTGAGGATCTGGTAGCCCTCGTTGTTGGTGATCAGGAAGATCACCGGAAGCTTCTGGTTGGCCGCGCTCCAGATCGCCGAGATCGAGTACATGGCGCTGCCGTCTCCGATCACGGCCACGACGCGGCGCTTCGGTTCGGCGATCTGCACGCCGACCGCCGCGGCGATGCCCCAGCCGATGCCGCCGCTCACATTGCCGAAGAAGCTGTTGCGGTCGCGGAAGGGGAAGTAGCTCGGCAGGGTCGAGGTGCTGGTGAGGCCTTCCTCGACGATGATGGCGTCCTTGGGAAGCTTGTCGCTGAGCCGCATCATGAGCCATTCGGCGGGCAGCGGTCCGCCTGTCGGCATCGCGACCTTCGCCGCTTTCTGGGCGCGCTGGGCGCTCCAGTTGCGCGTCGCGATCTCGGCCAGCGACGCCTTGGCTTGTTCGGCGAGCTTCGCGCCGCCCAGCTTCTTCAAGAGCGGGACCAGGGCTTTCAGCGTCTCCTTCACATCGGCGCGCAGCGCGATCTCGGCCGGGAAGTTCTTGCCCATTTCCCAGTCGCGCAGACCGATCATCGCCACCTTGGTGGTCTCCGGCAGCGGCTCGGTCTCGCTCCACACCGACATCTTGAGCACGTCGGCGCCGACGCAGAGCATCAGGTCGTAGTCGGAGAGGACGCGGCGCACGTACTTCTGGTCGCGGTTCAACGCGCCGAGATACGCCGGATGCTCAGAGGGGAAGTGCGCACCCCAGGCAACGGTCTGCTGCAGCACCGGTGCGCCCAGAGTCTCGGCGAGCTCGCCGGCCTCCGCGAAGGCGTCCGACGTGGCGATCTCGTGGCCGGCCAGGATCACCGGCTTCCTGGCGGAGAGCAGGCGCCGGGCCAATTGTTCCAGCGCGGCATCGCTCGGGCGCACGGCCGTGTCGACGCGGGTCACCTCACCCATGTCGATGGCGGCTTCGTTGTTGAGAATGTCGCCCGGCAGGGAAATGAACACCGGTCCCGTCGGCGCCGTCAGGGCGACCTTGGCGGCCCGCCGCAGGATGCGCGGCAGGTCCTCGATGCGGTTCACTTCCGTCGCCCACTTCACGACCGGCTGGGCAATCGGCACCAGCGGCGCATAGAGCAGGGGCTCGGTCAGCCCGTGGCCCTGCTCCTGCTGGCCGGCGGTCACGATCATCGGCGTGCCCGACATCATCGAGGTGTAGATCGAGCCGATCGCATTGCCGAGACCGGGCGCCACGTGGACGTTGCAGGAAACCAGCTTGCCAGAGGCTCGCGCATATCCATCCGCCATGGCGATCACGACCGCTTCCTGCAGGGCCAGCACGTAGCCCATTTCGGGCGCCGAGGAGAGGGCGTGCATGATCGGCAGTTCGGTTGTGCCGGGATTGCCGAACATCTTGGTGACGCCTTCGTCCTTCAGCACGCGCAGGAAGGCGTCGCGGCCGGTGATGGTGTTCGGGACGTTTGCGTCGGGCATTCATTTCCTCCTCGAGAAGGGCGCGAGGGTAGCGTGCCGCCGTGGCTCGTGAAATGATCGAGTGCATGATGGTTGGAAGACCACGCGCGATGCGAAAAGCCCGTGACTGATCTCGAGCGGAAAATCGCCGGCCTGAAGTGCTGGCGCGGCCCGGTGACGATGGCGCCGCTGCAGGGCGGCCTGACGAACCTTTCCTACGTCGTGGAGGATGGCGGGGGAAAATTCGTCGCGCGCTGCGGCGACGACATTCCGGTGCATCACGTCTTCCGCGATCGCGAGCGTGCTGCGTCGATCGCCGCCCATGCGGCGGGTCTTTCGCCCGAGGTCGTGCACGCCGAGCCCGGCATACTCGTGATGCGCTTCGTCGAGGGACGGACGTTCACCGAAGCCGATCTGCGAGCCAACGTCGATCGCCTCGCGCCGCTGCTCCGCAGCTGCCATCGTTTCGTCGGCCCACATCTCGCAGGCCCCCCGAACTTCTTCTGGGTCTTCCACGTGATTCGCGACTATGGGCGCACGATCCGGCAGGGAGACAGCCCGTTCGCGGCGGACGTTGCGCGCTATCTGGAGGCCAACCGGGCGCTCGAAGCGGCCCAGGTGCCGATGCCCATCGTCTTCGGTCATCACGATCTCCTGCCGGGCAACGTGATGGACGATGGCGAGCGTCTCTGGCTCATCGACTGGGAGTATGGTGGTTTCGGCACCGCTCTGTTCGACCTCGCAAACCTGTCGGCGAACGGCGCCTTCGGCGATGCCGAAGATGAAGCCCTCCTGGATGCCTATTTCGAGGGCAGGGTACCGGCCGACCTGCGCCGTTCGTTTCGCGCGATGAAAGCCGCGAGCGCCCTGCGCGAAGCCATGTGGGCAATGGTGTCGGATCTCCACCTGGAGATTCCGGGCGCCGACTACAAGGCGCACGCACGGACCTATCTGGGTCGCTTCGAGGAACTGATGGCCCATTGATTGCATGTCGCTCTGCAGGACTGGAGTTCCGGGAGCACATGATGACCCTTCGCCAAATTCGCCTTGCCGTAGCGTTGGCCGCTGCGTCGCTGCTGCCGCTATCGGCCGCGCAGGCCCAGGAGAAGACGCTGCGCATCGCCATGACGGCGTCGGATATTCCGACGACCACCGGCATGCCGAACAACGGATTCGAGGGCATGCGCTTCCTCGGTTTTCCGATCTTCGAGGGCCTGATCCTGTTCGATCTGTCGAAGTCGGATCAGCTCGCGACTTTGCGGCCGGGCCTGGCCGAAAGCTGGAAACAGGCGCCCGATGACAAGAAGACCTGGATATTCACGCTCCGCAAGGGCGTGAAGTTCCACGACGGCACCGACTTCAACGCCGACGCGATGATCTGGAACCTGGAGCGGATCTTCAACAAGGACAGTGCCCAGTTCGAGGCGAATTCCGCCGGCATCATGCGCTCCCGCGTGCCGATCCTCGCGGGCTACAAGAAGATCGACGACAATACCGTGGCGCTCACGACGACCGTCGTTGCCTCCTATTTCCCATGGATGGTGCCCTACATCCTCACCGCCTCCCCCACGCAGTGGGAGAAGGCCGGCAAGGATTGGAACAAAGTCGGGGCCGTCGGGGGCGCCGGTACCGGACCGTTCAAGATCACCAAGGTCGTGCCGCGCCAGTCGGTTTCGCTTGGCCGCAACGATGGCTATTGGGATGCCGGAAAGAAGGCCAAGGTCGACTCCGTGCTGCTGTTGCCGATCCCCGAGGCCAATACGCGCCTGGCGGCGTTGCGCTCCGGTCGTGTCGACTGGATCGAGGTGCCGCCGCCGGACGGCATCCCCTCGCTCAAGCAGGCGGGCTATGTGATCTCGACCAATTCCTATCCGCACGTCTGGCCGTGGTTCTACAACATGGCCGCCAAGAACAGCCCGCTGGCCGACGTCCGCGTGCGCCAGGGCCTGAACTACTGCATCGACCGAAACGCCATCGTGTCGATGCTGAACGGCACCGCCGAGCCCTCGGTCGGCTGGCTGAAGCCCACGGATGCCGCCTTCGGCAATCCCCAGAACCGCTACACGTTCGATCCGGCCAAGGGCAAGAAGCTGCTGGCCGAGGCCGGGTTCACGCCGCAGAAGCCGCTCTCGTTCAAGGTCATGATCTCGACCTCGGGCTCGGGGCAGATGCTGCCGTTGCCCATGAACGAGGCGCTGCAGGAAAACCTCAAGCAGGCCTGCGGCGTCGACATCCAGGTCGATGCCGTCGAATGGCAGGTGCTGCTGAACGCCAGCCGCGCCACGCCCGATGCGCCGTCGCTCAATGGGGCGATGGCCCTCAATGTCAGTTCGCCATCCAGCGACGTCGGCATGATGTACCGTTACTTCGCGGCGGCGAACTTCTCGCCGATGGGCTCCAACTTCGAGCAGTGGAACGACGAGAAATTCGAAGCGGCGCTCAAGACGCTCGCCGAGGCGACGGACGAGGCGACGATCCTGCAGAACTTCAAGGCGGCGCACGAGCGGCTGGTCGACAATCCGCCCTGGCTCTACATCGTGCACGACCTCAATCCGCGCGCCTTCAACAAGAACGTGCAGGGCTTCGTCCCGGCACAGTCCTGGTTCGTCGACCTGACGAACGTCAGCTTGAAGTAGGAGCGGCCCGAAGCCTCGCCTGCTGGCGCCGTTGCGTCAGCGGGCGCAGAGCTTCGGGATCTTTGACAAGACCTCGATCGAGCAGACTTCGGTCGGGAAGAGGGCCCAGACGGCGGCGAGGATGACCGCCAGGAAGATGAAGGGCCGCAGGACGCGGAACACCACCGGCAGGAGCAGCTGCAGCACCCAGTAGCCGACGAGCAGGCCGACGACCACCGCGAGCACGCGGTACTGCATGCTCCAGCTGTCCCATGGGCCGAGATTCGCGCGTGCGAGCAGTTCGTTGAGGTACTCCACGATCAGTCGCGGAACGGATCGGTCATCAGGATCGTGTCCTCGCGCTGCGGACTGGTGCTGAGCAGCGCGACCGGGCAACCGACCAGTTCCTCGACGCGCCGCACGTACTTGATGCAGGTTGCCGGCAGCTCGGCGAAGGAGCGGGCGCCCTGGGTGCTTTCGCTCCAACCCTCGAACTCTTCCCAGATCGGCTTCAGCTTGGCCTGCGCGCCCATGGTGAAGGGGAAGCGCTCGATCCGCTTGCCGTCGAGCTCGTAGCCGACGCAGACCTTGATCGTTTCCTCGCCGTCGAGCACGTCGAGCTTGGTCAGCGCGATGCCGTCGATGCCGTTCAGCTTCACCGCCTGGCGCACCATGACGGCATCGAACCAGCCGCAGCGGCGCCGGCGGCCGGTGTTGGTGCCGAATTCCTTGCCGCGATCGCCCAGGCGCTGGCCGATCTCGTCGGTCAGCTCGGTGGGGAAGGGGCCGTCGCCCACGCGGGTCGTATAGGCCTTGGCGATGCCCAGCACGTAACCGACCGCGCCATTGCCCATGCCGCTGCCGATCATGGCCTGCGCCGCCACAGTGTTGGACGAGGTCACGTAGGGATAGGTGCCGTGGTCGATGTCGAGCATGGTGGCCTGCGCGCCCTCGAACAGGATGCGCTTGCCTGCGGCACGCAGCCTGTCGAGCCGTTCCCACACGTCTTCCGCGAAGGGGAGGATCCTGGGCGCAAGCTCGAGCAGTTCGGCCGTCAGTGCTGCGGCATCGATCAGAGGCTGGCCCAGTCCCTGGCGCAGCGCGTTGTGATGCGCGAGCAGCGTATTGACCTTGAGCGGCAGCATGTCCGGCTCGGCCAGATCGCCGACGCGGATGGCGCGGCGGCCGACCTTGTCCTCGTAGGCTGGCCCGATTCCGCGGCGTGTCGTGCCGACCCGGATGACGCCGGGCGCATCCTCGCGCCAGCCGTCGAGGTCGCGATGCAGCGGCAGGATCAGCACGGCATGGTTGGCGATCTTGAGGCTGGCCGGCGTCACCGACAGGCCCTGCGCGGTGACCTTCTTCACTTCCTCGAGGAAGTGCCAGGGATCGATCACCACGCCGTTGCCGATGATCGAGAGCTTGCCCTCGCGCACCACGCCCGACGGCAGCAGCGCCAGCTTGTAGGTCTGGTTGCCGATGACCAGCGTATGGCCGGCATTGTGACCACCCTGGAAGCGCACCACGACCTCGGCGCGTTCGCTCAGCCAGTCGACGATCTTGCCCTTGCCTTCGTCGCCCCACTGGGCGCCGATCACTGCCACGTTGGCCATTGCCTGTTTTCCTTCGGCCGGTTCCCTTCACACACGAAAACGCCTCCCCGGGGCCGGTTCCGGAGAGGCGTGATGTCGGATAGCACTTCCCCCCGCCGGTAGCGAGGCGAAATGCATCCTCAGAGGGGAACGGCCTCGCCGTCGATCAGGGCGTGGCTGCAGCGCAGCCGCTTGGCCTCGGCCCGCGCCTCCGGTGCTGCGACCACGGCGCGCACGACGGCATAGCCCTTTGCCTGCCAGAACGACGCCTCGTCCCACCGCGACTCCATCCCGATATAGAGCCGCGGCCTTTCCGGCGGCGGTTCGGAGGCGGCCAGCACGGCATCCATGTAGACGGTGAAGCCGGTCGCCGGCTCGCTGACGCCGTCCTCGGGATAACCGGCCGAGTAGCGTCCGCCCCGGGCCAGCTCCTCGCGGCCTCTGAGGGCGAAGACCGAGAAGGAGACGCCCGTCTGGTACTCCAGGCCGCGATACTCGACCGGGTCGACCGTCAGCGGCAGATCGGGTTCGGCGGCGGCAACGAGTTTCACGACGTCGGCGAGGCGGGCCGCTTCCGCAGCCGCGGCTTCCGGCAGGTCGAGCGCGGCGAGCTGGGCGATGCCCTTGTCGGCGGGCCCGGCGGCGCGAAGGAGGCCGGCGAACAGATCCGCGACCTTCCTGTCGTCGGACGCCTTGGCGATCCCGCCCTCGTCCTTGCGATCGAGTGCCCGCCGCAGGCGGTTCAGCGCCTCGGCGGGCTGTTTCAGGCCGTTGGCCACGGCGGCGACCAGAGTCGGGAGGTTGAGATCGACCGTCAGGCCGGAAACGCCGATGGCGCGCAGCGTTTCGACCGCCAGAAGGACGGCTTCGGCATCGGCTTCCGCGCTGTCGACGCCGATCAGCTCGGTCCCGACCTGTGCGAACTGTCGCTCGGGCTTGAGCGCGCTGCCCCGGACGCGGATCACGTTCCCGCCGTAGGACAGGCGCAGCGGCCGCGGTTCGTGTTTGAGCCGCGTGACGGCGATACGCGCGACCTGCACCGTCATGTCGGGCCGCACGCCCATCATGCGCTGCGAGACCGGGTCCATCAGCCGGAAGGTCTGGGAGGCCAGTGCGGCGCCCGGTCCGCCCAGCAGCGACTCCTCGAATTCGACCAGCGGCGGCTTCACCCGCTCGTAACCGAAGGCGGCGAAACGCTCGATGGCGACGTCGATGGCGCGGGCTTCGCGCGCCGCGTCGGGAGGCAGCAGATCGGCGAGCCCTGCCGGCAGCAGGCCGCGATGGTCGTTGTCGTTGGACGTCATGGTGCCGCTTGATAGCCGATTGCGCCGTCCTTGGGGAGGAGGGAAGGGCCGCTCGTTTTCCCGCCGCGCATGGGTTATTGCTCGCCGGCCATGACTTCAATTCTCCGCCCGGCCGTTTCCGTGGTGGCGCCCTGCTACAATGAGCAGGACGCGCTGCCCGAGTTCCTGCGCCGGGTCGGTGCCGTGCTCGATGGGATGAGCGGTTCCAGCGAGATCGTGCTGGTCGACGACGGCTCGCGAGACCGCACCTGGGATGTCCTGGCAGAAGCGGCCGGCCGCGATCCGCGCGTCGTTGCCGTCCGCCTGATGCGCAACCATGGGCATCAACTCGCCCTCACGGCCGGGCTTTCGGTGTGCCGGGGCGAGCGCATCCTGATCATCGATGCCGACCTGCAGGACCCGCCGGAACTTCTGCCCGACATGATGGCGCTGATGGACGGTGCTGACGGCAAGGGGGGAGCCGACGTGGTCTACGGCCAGCGACGTCAGCGCGACGGAGAGAGCCTGTTCAAGCGCGCCACCGCGGCGGTTTTCTATCGGCTGATCGGCCGCTTGACCGACGTTCGAATTCCACCCGATGCCGGCGACTTCCGTCTCGTCACGCGACGCGTGCTCGACCTGCTGCTCGCCATGCCCGAGCGCCACCGTTTCATTCGCGGCATGGTCGCCTGGATCGGCGGCCGCCAGGTGCCTCTCGTGTATGACCGGCACGCGCGGGTGGCGGGCGAGAGCAAGTACCCGATCGCCAAGATGGTCCGTTTCGCCGCCGACGCCATCACCTCGTTCTCGGTCGTGCCGCTGATGGCTTCCATGACCATCGGCTGGATCATGGCGGCGCTCGGCTTCGGCTTCTTCGTCTACTCGATCGTAGGCTGGTGGAACGGCCACACGATGCCGGGCTGGACGTCGCTGATGGCCGCGGTCGGCCTGTTGGGCGGCATGCAGTTCCTGATGCTGGGCATCATCGGCGCCTATCTCGGCCGGCTCTACGACCAGAGCAAGGGAAGGCCGCTGTTCATGATCCGCGACATCGTCGGTGGGCCGAGCGGGGGGGCGCCGTGAGCGTGCCCGATCCGCAATCCTGGTCCGGCGAGCCGGCGGAGTT
Source organism: Reyranella sp. (assembly GCA_046296475.1). GTDB lineage: Bacteria > Pseudomonadota > Alphaproteobacteria > Reyranellales > Reyranellaceae > Reyranella. The sequence goes on along the minus strand of JBKBLH010000026.1, from coordinate 3,961 downwards.
CGACGACTATGCGGCGGAGTATGAGGGCGGCCTCGACAATCCGATCAAGCGCCTGCTGGGCAGTTCGCCGGATCAGTTCATCGCCGTGAAGGCGCGCTGGCTGCTGCGCAAGGAGCCTTCGCTTCTGACCGGTGGGCTTTCGGTGCTCGACTATGGCTGCGGCGTCGGCAGCCTGATGCGGGTGCTGATCGGCCTCGGCGCCAAGGGCGCATTCACCGGCTGTGACATATCCACCGGCATGTTGCGGCAGGTCGAACGCCGCTGGCCGCGCGAACTGGGTGTGCCGCCGCGGCTGGCGCCGCAGGATGGCGCCCGCACGCCGTTTGCCGACACGAGCTTCGACATCGTGATGATCAGCGCCGTACTGCATCACGTGCCGGTCGCGGACCGGCCGGCCGTCTACGCCGAGCTCGCCCGCGTGCTGAAGCCGGGCGGACGCGTCTACGTCTTCGAGCACAATCCCCGGAATCCCCTGGTGCGCTACGTCACGGCCCGTACGCCGATCGACCGCAACGCCATTCTGCTCGACGCGAGCGAGGTGCGGCACGGCCTGCTCGATGCGGCGCGCTACACGCTCGATACGGACTACCTGATGTTCATGCCGCCCGGCCTCGCGTTCCTGCGCGGCATCGATCGCCTGCTGACATGGCTGCCGATGGGCGGGCAATATGCCGTCAGGGCCCGCAAGGCCATCTGAGGAGGGATGGATGGACCGCCAGGATTTCGAGACCGAATTGAAGCGTGACGGCTATGACGAGATCCTCACCGGCACGACGCAGGGACCCAAGCACAATGGCGAGCACAGCCATCCCTACGACGTGAAGGCGATGGTGATCGACGGTGCGATCACGCTGGCCTGGGACGGCAGGACGCAGACCTTCGGCCCGGGCGACATCTTCACCATGGCCCGCGGCTGCCCGCACACCGAGACGTTCGGCCCGGAAGGCGCCGTGACGCTGGTCGGCCGCAAGCACTAGTGACGAAGGCGGCGCCAGCCTGGCAGCTCCTGCTGGCGTTCGTCCTGTCCCTGGCGGTGCTCTCCAGCCTGATCGGCTGGCTGCAGAACGTGCACATCATCAGCTCCAACGGGATGTACAAGAGCATCCAGGCCGAGCCGTGGATCGCGAGCCCGTCGACGGCGCGGCTCGACCCTTCGAACTACCTGTTCTTTCCCCTCTATGGCGTCGGCGCGCGATTGCTCGACGCGCTGGGCATCCTGCGCGGTGTGCCGTGGAAGCAGTTCGCCTACCTCAATGCCTTCTGGGCGAGCATCGGCACCGTGATCGTCTACGCCTTCGCGCATCGTCTGACCGGGAACGCGCTCGCCGCGGCGCTGGCGTCGGTGTTCCATCTGGGCTGCGGCTTCGTGCTGCTCCTGTCGGTCATCAGCGAAGACATCATGCCGGGGTACGTGCTCGTCCTCGGTTCCATGGCGTTGGCGGGGCTCTGGTTCGACCGCCCGACATGGAAGCGCATCGCGCTCGTCGGCGCGCTGTTCACGCTGGGCTGGCTGATCGAATGGCGCCTGATGTTTCCGACCCTGCCGGCGCTCGTTCTGGCGCTGCTGGTTGCGCCGGAGCCGATGAAGCGGCGCCTGGGCCATGTGCTCGTACTGGTCGCGTCGATCCTTGCGACGTCGGGAATCGTCCAGCTGTCGTGGGAAGGACACAACGGCGCCATCGGCCTGCACGACATCCTGTGGACCGGGAAGGGTGTGGCCACGGGCTGGGCGGGACTGGGCTGGGAAAAGGCCTGGATGATGCTGTCCGGCGTGGGCAACTACCTCCTGCTGGTCGGCGGCTTCGTCGATCCACGCTCGGCGCGCGAGGCCATGGTGCCGCTGTCCGTCTCGGTCCTGCTGCAGGCTGCGATCTTCGTTGCCAGCGTGATCCTCCTATGGCCGCGCCGCCACGAACCGCGTGTGCGCGCGGTCACCGTCGTCTTTCTCGGCACGCTGGGAGCGGGCCAGGTCCTGAATTTCTACTCCCAGCCGCAGGACCCGCAGATGCAGCTCAACGTGATGCCGTGGCTCACCGTGGCGTGGGCGCTGATGCTCGCGGCCCTGCTGCCGTCGCGACGCGGAGTCGGCCTCGCGCTCGCGGTTCTTTCGTTCGCACCCTTCGCCTGGAATGTCCCGGCGCTCGCCAAGTGGCGCGGCGACGACACGCGCTGGCTCGCGGCCACGGCAGCGCTGGAGAAGCGCTTCCCGCCGGACTCCACCGTCTTCCTCTATTTCGGCTATGAGCCCATCACGACGTGGAAGTACGCGCTGTGGAGCCGCACCTGGGATTGGGACAACAAGGTCGCGATCCCGCCGGCGCCGTCCGCCGATCCGAAGTTCAAGTGGATTGCCGTCAATGCCGGCGCGATCCGGCATCCCGGCTGGACGGCGGCCGAGCATGCCGCGGCGCTGAAGCGAGACATCGACCTCGCACTCGACCGCGGCTATCGCGTCATCGTCTCCGACATGTGGTCGTGGCCACCCGATGTGCTGGCGGCCTATCTCGGCACCGTCGCCGCCGCCGGCCGCAGCGATGCGATCTACCGCATGCTGCACGACGACTTCGGCGCGACGGAGGTGTTCAGAGACCCGGTCGCCGGGACATATTACGAGTTGCAGCGTCGCTGACACGGCACGCGACAATCTCTCCACATTGACGGCGCACTCGCCGGCCCGTATATCGGCCGCGGGCCACGCTCCCCCACCGGAGTGCATTTCTTCTGTAAGGGAGAATGACAATGACGAAGCCGTCCATGCGTCCTGCGCGTCCCGATTTTTCTTCGGGCCCCTGCGCCAAGCGTCCGGGTTGGACACCGGAAGTCCTCAAAGATGCCGCCGTCGGGCGGTCCCATCGTTCGAAGCTCGGCAAGAAGAAGATCGTCGAGGCGGTCGACCGCACGCGCGCAATTCTCGGTATCCCGGCCGACTACCGGATCGCCATCGTTCCCGCGTCCGACACCGGCGCGGTCGAGATGGCACTGTGGTCGCTGCTCGGCGCCCGTCCGGTCGACATGCTGACCTGGGAAAGTTTCGGCGAGGGCTGGGTCACCGACGTGGTGAAGCAGCTCAAGCTCAAGGACGTGCGCACGCTGAAGGCGCCCTATGGGCAGATCGCCGACCTGAAGGCGGTCGACTGGTCGCACGACGTCGTCTTCACCTGGAACGGCACGACCTCCGGCGTGAAGGTCCCCAATGGCGACTGGATCGCCGACGGTCGTGAAGGCCTCGCGATCTGCGATGCCACCTCGGCCGTTTTCGCGATGGACCTGCCGTGGGCTAAACTCGATGTCGTCACCTGGTCCTGGCAGAAGGTCATGGGCGGCGAGGGCGCGCACGGCATGCTCGTGCTGTCGCCGCGCGCGATCCAGCGGCTCGAAAGCCATACGCCGTCATGGCCGATGCCGAAGATCTTCCGCCTGACCTCGGGCGGCAAGTTCTCCGAAGCCATCTTCAAGGGCGACACGATCAACACGCCGTCGCTGCTCTGCATCGAGGACGCGATCGACGGGCTGAAGTGGGGCGAGAGTGTCGGCGGGCTGAAGGGTCTGATGGCCCGCTCCGAGGGCAATCTCGGCGTGCTCGAGAAGTTCGTCGAGGCTCGCCCGTGGGCTGCGTTCCTGGCGGCCGACAAGGCGATCCGCTCCAATACCTCGGTCTGCCTCGTGATCAAGGCGCCGTGGTTCACGGCGCTGCCGGCCGACAGGCAGGCCGCGGCGGCCAAGAAGATGGGCGACCTGCTCGAGACCGAGAAGGCGGGCTACGACGTCGGTTCCTACCGCGACGCCCCGCCGGGCCTGCGCATCTGGTGCGGCGCCACGGTCGAGAAGGCCGATCTGGAAGCGCTGCTGCCGTGGCTCGACTGGGCGTACGGCGAGATCGAGCGCGAATTCGGCGCCAAGGCCGCCTGATCCGTCATTGGAGCGCGCCACCCCAGTGGCGCTCTTGAATCATGATTGCGCC
>JBKBLH010000025.1:0-83286 GCA_046296475.1 Reyranella sp. | reverse complement strand
GGGGGGCGTGGGGTGGGGGGGCCCCCCCCCCCCGCGCGGCCCCCCCCCCCCCCCCCCCGGCCGCGGTGCGGCCTCCTCAGGATGAGGTCAAAGTGTCTAAGCCCCCATCAGCGCCGCGATCTCGGCGCGGACGGCGGCGGAGCGGCGGTAGTATTGGTGCGAGCCGGCGAAGCCGTCGTCGTAGTCGGTGAAGCCGCTGCAATCGACCCGGTGGTAGATCGCGGGCGGGAACAGGATCGTGTCACCGCCGTTGCGCGGCCCGTCCTGGCCGAGGCGGCGGCAGGAGTTCAGCGTCTCGCTCAGCTTGTCGAGCACCTTGTCGCGCCGGTTGTGCAGGACGGTGATGCGCTTGCCGAGCCGGCAGAGCGGCGCCAGGCTGTTGGTCACCGGCGGATCGAAGGCATCGTCGACGATGTCGGCCGCGGCCAGGAAGATGTGGTCGAACATCTCGGCATCGCCGTTGCCGTTCTCGAACCAGGCCTGCACCGCTCCCTGCAGCGCGAGGTTGCCCATGCTGTGGGTCAGCAGGAAGGTGCGCCGTCCGTTGGCGCGCGCCTTCTGGAGGATCGGCAGCAGGTTGGCGAGGAAGCGCATCAGCGGCAGGCCCGAGCCGCCCGCCATCTTCTGGTCCGAGCGGTAGGGCAGGGTGGGGAAGGGCACGGTCAGCAACTGGCCGCGCGAGGGCCAGCTGAAGGTGACGACCGCGGTGTCCGCTTCGGGCACGCCGGACTGAGCCAGCCATTCGCGGTTGAAGGCCGCGCGTGTCAGCCCATCCGCGAAGCTGTTGGCGAAGCCATGGATGAACACGAGGATGTTGCGCCCGCCCTCGGCCAGGTCGTCGAAGGCCGTCTGGCTGAAATTGCCCTTCTGCAGATCCTGCAGCGAGCGGATGGCGCCCACCGTGTCGGCCGTCAGCCCGGCGCTGTCGACGAAGGCGGTGCCGTAGGTCACCTGCAGCGGATTGTCGGGCGCGGTCATGAAGAACGTGTAGTTCTCCGGTCGGTCGGCCGGATGGTTGGCGATCCTGTTGGTGGCGAAATAGACCGTGGTCGTCATGAGCCTCTCCCCGCACGCATCGTGCGAGCGTGAACCTGCGCGGATTCCTGTCAAGGTGCATCCGTGCACATCAGGATGCGCTTTCGTTATGTGCGAAACCCGACGGCCGCATGCACTCTCTGATTGCAGAGAAATTTACACCGCGATATGTGTCGATGCGTCGGCACGCTGTTGGGGAGCAGTTCGCTGCCGACGCAATGCCGGAAAGACAGGTTCGGTGAGAGCCTGTCCGGCCTTGGGGGCAGTGTGGCGTTACCGGCGTTCATCGGACAGGCGACTTGCGACGGCGAACCGGGCGACCGGCCGAACCCCCGCGCGACGTTCGCCACCGGCGCCGGCCTCACGGCCCCGGCCCTGGACCCCAACCATTTCCGCTTCGCTTTCGTCGCGTAGGACCTAGCCATGCCCGGCACAGCCACCACCATCCTGATCGACGGAACGCCGACCAACGGCTCGGACCCGTGGATCGACAGCCTGGTCGCCGGCGGCGCCTGGACCGACGGCAATGGCGGTCCCGTGACCATCCAGTGGACGGCCTTCCAGGGCACGATGGACGGCCAGGCCTCCTATAGCTGGACGTCGCTCGCTCTCACCGGGCTGCGAGAGGCGATGTCGCTCTGGGAAAGCGTGGCGAACATCGACTTCGTCGAGGTCGCCAGCGCCGCCGACGCGGATGTGAGGTTCTGGTGGGGAACGGAGGCGCAGGCCGGCGGGCCGGAGGTGCTCGGGTGGAGCGATCTGGTAGGATTCGAAGACTACTACGAGAACCCGGCCTCGGAGACGCGGGACATCCTGTTCAACGCGCAGGCCTCGGCCATGGCGGGCGCGCTCGGCAAAGGAAGCCTGGGCCTGGTCACGATGGTCCACGAGATCGGCCATCTGCTCGGGCTCGCCCATCCGCACGATGGCGGCGCGGGGGGCGATGCAAGTCTGTTTCCGGGCGTCGATTGGTGGAATCCTTACGACACCGGCAACGGCGGCCTGAATCAGGGCGTCTATACGACGATGAGCTACATATTCGGCTGGCCCGATCTCGTGCCCGGGCATACATCCGAATCCTACGGGCTGCAGTACGGCCCTATGGCGCTCGACATTGCCGCGATCCAGGCGATCTACGGCGCCAATACGAGCTACGCCTCCGGCAACAACGTCTACAAGCTGCCGACATATAACGGGCCTGGCACCTACTGGTCGGCGATCTGGGATACCGGCGGGATCGACACGATCTCGAACGAAGGCGCATCCAGCAACGCGACTATCGACCTGCGGTCGGCGTCGTTCGGCTCGAGCTGGAATATCCCCGTCTCCTACGCCACAAACAGCTCGGGCCCGATCATCGGCGGCTACACGATCGCCCCCGGCGTCGTGATCGAGAATGCAGTCGGCGGCAGCGGTAACGACACGCTGATCGGCAACTCGGGCAACAACGTTCTCGATGGCGGATCGGGAGCCGACAGCCTGTATGGTGGTGACGGCAACGACCGGCTGATTGTCAGAGATACTGCCTTCGAGCTGGCCGACGGTGGCGAAGGCATCGACACCCTGGCGCTTGGCCACGCCGCCCTCACATTCAAGATTTCCGACCCGACGGTCGCGGCGAAGCTGCAGGGTATCGAGCGCATCGATCTGACAGGCACTGGCGGCAATACGCTCATCGTCAACCAGGCCAGCATTCTGAATGGTGTCGGCACCGTTTCGGGCAAGTATGTGCTCGTAGTCGAGGGCGATTTCGACGACAGGCTGATGTTCGTCGAGCCGAACTGGACGAGGATTGGCTCATACACCGATGCCGGCGTAACGTTCGACCGCTGGGAGCTCGGTAATGTCGAAATTCGTGTCGAGCAGGGCGTGTTCGTGCAGAACATGCCCCAGTCGGCCAGCATTCCTCTATCGAGCCTCGACGGCATCAACGGATTCACGCTCTCCGGTGGGCCGGGCAGTCACGTTTTCGGTCAATCGGTCGCCTCGGCGGGAGATGTCAATGGCGATGGCATCGACGATCTGATCGTCGGCGACGAGCGCGCTGACGCGGGGGCTTACGATACCGGCGCGAGCTACATCGTGTTCGGCAAGACGTCCGGCTTTGCCGCCCATATCGATCTCTCCAAGCTGAACGGCATCAATGGATTCAAGCTGAGCGGCGCGGCGGCCAACGACCGGGCCGGCTATTCGGTTGCCTCGGCCGGCGACGTGAACGGCGACGGCTTCGGCGACCTCATCATTGGTGCACCGCAGGCCAGTCTCCCCGGCGACAATGCCGGTGCGAGCTATGTCGTGTTCGGCAAGGCGTCGGGCTTCGCCGCGAACGTCAACCTCGGGACGCTGAACGGCAGCAACGGCTTCAGGTTGAACGGCGTGGAAGCAGGGGACTTCAGCGGCCATTCGGTCGCTTCGGCCGGGGACTTCAACAATGACGGCTTCGATGACCTGATCGTTGGCGCCTGGGGAGCCACGCCCGGTGACCCATGGTGGGCTTTGGCCACCGGAGCAGCCTATATCGTCTATGGAAAAGCGTCGGGTTTCGCCGCCAGTATCGATCTGTCTGCGCTGGACGCCACCACAGGTCTCCGGCTCGACGGCTTCGATGCATACGACAATACCGGGATTTCGGTCGCGTCGGTAGGCGACTTCAACGGCGACGGGTACGACGATGTCATCGTCGGCGCGCCGAATGCCTACACGTACGGCGATGGGGCGGGTGCAAGTTACGTCGTATTCGGCAGGGCTTCCGGCGATCCCGCGAGCATCGACCTCATCTGGCTGAACGGCAGCAACGGCTTCCAGCTGCGCGGCGTGAGGGCGGCTGACAATAGCGGCGCCTCGGTCGCGTCGGCGGGCGACGTGAACGGCGACGGCTACGACGACCTGATCGTGGGCGCTCCCCGGTCCTATCCGGACGGAAGATATCCCGGCTCAAGCTACGTGGTGTTCGGCAAGGCCCACAACTCCCAGCCCTTTATCGAGCTCTCGGACTTGAACGGCACCAACGGCTTCCGGCTGATTGGCGCCGAGTCGGGCGATCTCAGCGGCTTCTCGGTCGCGTCGGCGGGCGACATCAATGGTGACGGCTTCGCCGACCTGATCGTTGGCGCTCACCAGGCCGATCCGACCGGCACCGGCGCCGGCTCGAGCTACGTTGTGTTCGGCAAGGCGTCGGGCTTCGCCGCCACCATCGATCTATCGGCCCTGGACAGCACCAGCGGATTCCGGATCGACGGAGCGGACATTTATGACATGAGTGGCATCTCCGTCGCCTCGGCGGGAGATGTGAACGGCGACGGCTACGACGACCTAATTGTCGGCTCCGTCAATGGCGGCACCGGTGGCGAGAGCTATGTGATATTTGGCGGTGCGTTCGAGGGGACAACCACGCCGGTGACGACCGTCGGTACGGCAGCGGCGGAGATCCTGACCGGCGGTCGGGGCAAAGATATGCTGACAGGCGGCGGCGGCGGCGACGTGTTCCATGCCGGCGCGGGCGACGACCGGCTCGTCGTAAAGGACCTGACTTTTCGCCTGGTCGACGGCGGCACCGGCATCGACACGCTGGCACTCGGTGGCACAGGCCTCTCGCTGGATCTCACCAAGCGGCTGGTCGCGGGCAAGCTGGAAGGCATCGAGCGCATCGACCTCAGCGGGACAGGCAACAACACACTCATCGTCAATCAGCTGAGCGTCCTCGGGGGCGTCGGCGCGACGGTGGATGGCAAGCATATCCTCGTAGTCGAAAGAAACTACGGCGACACCGTCCAGTTCTCCGAAGCGGCCTGGGCGAAAACCGGATCGTTCAGCGATGCCGCCGGAGCGTTCGACCGCTGGGTGCTGGGCAATGCCGAAGTCCACGTCAAGCAGGTCTCGGCGCCGCCGGGGTCGGGCGTCACCATCAACGGGACGGCAGGCAACGACGTCATCTCCACGACCGAGACCGTGGCGGGGCAGCCAAAGGCGACCGCGCTGGGCGACATCATCGACGGCAAGGCCGGCATCGACACGATGAGCGGCGGCGACGGCGATGATACCTACTATGTCTACGAGGCAGGCGACAAGGTCATCGAAGCCGCCGGCGCCGGCATTGACACCGTCTACTCGTATGTCTCGTACACGTTGAGTGCCAATGTCGAGAACATGGTGCTGCTCGGTGGCGCGACCAACGCCACCGGCAATGAGCTGAACAACATTCTGACGGGCACCGCTTACAGCAACGTCCTGATCGGTGGCGGTGGAACTGACACGCTGATCGGCGGCCTCGGCGACGATATCTACGAGATCGATGACGTCACCGATATCGTCGTCGAGAACGCCGCGGCAGGTACCGACACGATCCGCGTGTCGTTCAGCTATGTGCTGGACGGCATCAATGTCGAGAACCTCACGCTGACGGGCTCTGCCGCCATCAACGGCACCGGAGATGCATTCGACAACGTATTGAAGGGTAACTCCGGCAACAACAGACTGGAAGGTGGCTTCGGCAACGACACGCTGATCGGTTTCGGCGGGACCGACACGCTGATCGGCGGGCTTGGTGACGATACCTACGAGATCGACGACGCCAGCGACATCATCGTCGAGAACGCGGGCGAAGGCATCGACACGGTCAGGACCTTCTTCGGCGGCAACCATGTGCTGGGCGCCAACTTCGAGAATCTCGTTCTTACCGGTGGCGGCAACGGTACCGGTAACGACCACGACAATGTGCTGACCGGCAATGTTGGCAACAACAGGCTCGAAGGCGGTGCCGGCAACGACACGCTGATCTCCGACGGCGGAATCGATACGCTGGTCGGCGGCGTCGGCGATGATGTTTACGTCCTGCGCTACTACGACGATGCCACCATCGTGGAGAAGGCGGGCGAAGGTATCGATACGGTCCGGACGATCAGCGGCTCCGTGCGGCTGGGCGCCAACCTCGAGAATCTGGAATTGGTCGGAACACAGGCGGGGTACGGCTACGGCAACGACGCCGCCAATGTCGTGAAGGGCAATGCGGCCGCCAACGAACTGAAAGGCTTCGCCGGGGACGATACTCTCGTCGGCAACGGCGGCAACGACACGCTGGATGGCGGGACAGGCATCGACAGAATGGTCGGCGGTGGGGGCGACGATACCTACCATGTCGACAGTGCCGCCGACGAGGTGGTCGAGGCTGCGGGCGAGGGCACGGATACGGTCCATGCAGCCTTCAGCTACACGCTGGGTGCCAACGTCGAGAAGCTGGTGCTCGCGGGCACGGCCTCGATCAGTGGCACCGGCAACAACCTCAGTAACACCATTGTCGGCAATTCCGGCGACAACTATCTCGACGGCGCCGCCGGCGTCGACACGCTCATCGGCGGGAAGGGCAACGACACCTACTATCTCGCTAGGTACGGCGATACGTTGACTGACTGGGTGACGGAGTTGGCCAACGAGGGCTACGATACCGTCTATGTTGAAGCTTCCGTCTCCGGCTGGATCGCCAATGTCGAGCATGTGATCCTGATCGGAGCGGTAAACTACAATGTCTCGGGCGACGCCGAGAACAACACCATCACCGGAAATGCCGGCAGCAACTATTTGTCGGGCCTTCAGGGGAACGACACGCTGGATGGCGGCGCCGGGGGGGACAATCTCTACGGCTCAAGCGGCAATGACACGTACATCGTCGACGATATCGGAGACGCGGTCTTGGAGCTTCCCGGGGAGGGCAACGACACGGTCCGTGCCTCGGTCAGCTTCACGCTCTCATCCGATGTCGAGACCCTGGTGTTGACGGGCATTGGCAACACCGACGCGACAGGTAACGAGCTGAGCAATTCGCTCCTCGGCAACTCGGGCGACAACAAGCTGGATGGCAAGGAAGGCGCCGACGGAATGTCGGGCGGTGCCGGCAACGACACCTATGTGGTCGACAATGTCGGCGACGTTGTCTCCGAGGGAGTGGATGGCGGCACCGATACGGTCCTGTCGTCCGTCACATACACGCTCCACCAAAACGTCGAAATCCTGGTCCTGACGGGTGCGAGCGCGATCAACGGCACCGGCAATGGGCTGGACAACTGGCTGACCGGCAACGCGGGGATCAACACGCTGGCCGGCGCGGGCGGCAACGATACCTACGTCATCGACTCGCTCGTCGATATCGTCTTCGAGAAGGCCAGCGAAGGCACGGACACGGTCCGCTCGTCGGTCAGCCATGTCCTGGCCGCCAACGTCGAGAACCTGGTCCTGACCGGCAACGCTTCGATCAACGGCACCGGCAACGAGCTAGTCAACGTCCTGACCGGCAACGGCGGAAAGAACGTCCTGGATGGCGGCGCCGGCGCGGACACGATGGCGGGCGGAGCCGGCGACGACAGTTACGTCGTCGACAATGCCGGTGACGTGGTGACCGAACTGGCGGGCGGCGGCGGCGACACCGTGCTGGCGTCGGTCAACTGGACGCTGGGCGCGAACCTCGAGAGGCTGACGCTGACCGGGGTTGCCCATCTCGCCGGCACCGGCAACGAGCTGGCCAACACCCTGACCGGCAACGCCGGCAACAACGTGCTGGATGGCGGCGCCGGCGCCGACACGATGGCGGGCGGGCTGGGCGACGACACCTATGTGGTGGATGTCGCCGGCGACGTCGTCACCGAGGGTGCGGACCAGGGGAACGACACGGTCAACGCGTGGGTCGGCTGGACGCTGGGCGCCAACCTCGAGCAGCTGCGGCTGCTGGGAACGGCCGATCTCAACGGCACCGGCAACGGGCTGAACAATGCGCTGTTCGGCAATGCCGGCAAGAACGTCCTGAACGGCGCCGTGGGCGCCGATACGATGACGGGCGGACTGGGCGACGACACCTACGTCGTCGACCAATCGTACGATGTCGTGGTCGAGCTGGCGAACGGCGGGACCGACCAGGTGCAGTCGTCGGCCGCGACCTACCAGCTGGGGGCCAATGTCGAGAACCTCGTCCTCTTGGGCAAGGGGTCGATCAACGGCACCGGCAACCTGGGCAGGAACGTGCTCACCGGCAACGCCGGCAACAATGTGCTCGATGGCGGCGGCGGCGCCGACACGATGGCCGGTGGCACCGGCAACGACACGTACATCGTCGACAATGCCGGCGACGTTGTGACCGAACTGGCCGGTGGCGGTGGCGACACCGTGGTCGCGTCGCTCGGCTGGACGCTGGGCGCCAACCTCGAGAGGTTGACGCTGACCGGGCCTGCCAACATCAACGGCACCGGCAACGAGCTCAACAACACGCTGACCGGCAATGCCGGCAACAACATACTCGATGGCGGGACCGGTGCCGACACGATGGCGGGCGGCCTCGGCAACGATACCTATGTCGTCGACCAGAGCGGCGACGTGGTGGTCGAGGCGGCGGGTGCCGGCGGCGACGAGGTGCAGGCTTCGATCAGTTACACGCTGACGGCCAACGTCGAGAGGCTGAAGCTCACCGGGACGGCCAACCTGAACGGAACGGGCAACGATCTGGCAAACACGCTGACCGGCAACGCCGGCGACAACCTGCTGGACGGCAGGCTGGGCGCCGACACGATGGCGGGCGGCCTCGGCAACGACACCTATGTCGTCGACAATGCCGGCGACGTGGTGACCGAGGCAGCGGGCGGCGGCAACGACACGGTCCGGGCATCGGTCACCCATCGACTGCGCGACCATCTGGAGACCCTCGTGCTCACGGGCCCGGCCGTCATCAACGGCACCGGCAACGGCTCCAGCAACGTGATCGTCGGCAACGGCAAGAACAACATTCTCGACGGCGCCGCCGGTGCCGACACGATGGAAGGCGGTGCGGGCAACGATACCTACATCGTCGACAATGCCGGCGATGTCGTGATCGAGGCGGCGGGCGGCGGCGGCGACGAGGTCCAGGCCTCGATCGACTATACGCTGGTCGCCAATGTCGAACGGCTGAGACTGACCGGGACGGCCGACCTGAACGGCATCGGCAACGAGCTGGCCAACACCCTGACCGGCAATGCCGGCGACAACCTGCTGGATGGCGGGCTGGGCGCGGATGCGATGGCGGGCAGCCTCGGCGACGACACCTACGTCATCGACAATGCCGGTGACGTCGTCACGGAGCTGGCGGGTCGCGGCATCGACACGGTCCTGTCGTCGATCAGCCACACCCTGCGCGCCAACGTCGAGAACCTCGTCCTCACCGGCGATGGCTCGATCAACGGCACCGGCAATCTGGGCAGGAACGTACTGACCGGTAACGCCGGCAACAATGTGCTGGATGGCGGCGGTGGCGCGGACACGATGGCGGGCGGCGCCGGCAACGACACCTATATCGTCGACAATGCGGGCGACGTCGTCACGGAGCTGGCGGACGGTGGTACGGATATGGTGCGTTCGTCGGTCAGCCACACGCTCTCGGCGAACGTCGAGAACCTGACGCTGCTCGGCAAGGCGAACCTCACTGCCACGGGCAACGAACTCGCCAACCTCCTGACCGGCAATGGCGGGCGCAACGTGCTCGATGGCGGCCTCGGCGCCGACGTGATGGCCGGGGGCGGCGGCGGCGACACGTTCCTTTTCAGCACCGCGCTCGGCCCCGGCAACGTCGATCGCATCCTGCTGTTCAACCACAAGGGCGACACGATCCAGCTCGACGACAGCGTCTTCACAGCCCTCGGGACGGGCGCGCTGGCGGCCGGTTCGTTCAACCTCGGCGTCGCGGCCACCCAGGCCGACGACCGCATCCTGTTCGATGCGGCCTCGAAGTCGCTCTACTACGACGCGGACGGGCTGGGCGGGGCGGACGCCGTGAAGTTCGCCACCATCGACACGCTGCAGGGCGTGCTCGACCATACCGACTTCCTGATCGTGTAGCGGTCAGGAAACCCAGAGAGCCGGCCGCTGCGGAGCGCTCGTCGATGCAATGGCTGGTGCGGGACAGCCAAGCAGGAAGCTCAGGATCGAACCTGCCACCAGGTCCCAGTCACTGGACAGGAGGTGCAGTTCATGGTCGCTCTCCAGCAGCTGCACCCTGACGCTCGGCGAGAAGGAGTAGGTCGAAAGGATATCGGCGCCTCCGTATGCGTCCGACCGCCCCTGAAAGATGAGTGTCGGCACGTGAGTGGTTGCCAGATGAAGATACCGCTCGGGTTCCCGCGTTCCTTGCGGGGAGTGAAAGGGAAAGCCGAGGCAAACGACCGCGGCGGCGCGGGTCCGACCTGCAGAGCGAGAGGCCAGACGGGCTCCCGACGAACGGCCGAACAGGACGAGCGGCTGCCTTGCGGGTTGATGCGCCATGTAGCGTTCGAAGGCCCTGGCTCTCCGTCGGAAGCTGTTGAACGTCCGATCCCTGGACGGCTGGATGTCGCATTGATCCGTCCAGCTCGAGAAGCGATGTGCGAGCCGGCTCTTCAGGGCTTCTGCGACATGACTGTCTCTCGGGTAGGAGTCGCCTAGAAGGAAATACGCCGCGCCAAGCATTTTGAAGTTATCTGGGACCGAGCAATCCGCCCAACATAGGCCATCGTGCCTTCGAACGCATCCCGATGAACCCCGTTCGCCCTCGGGTCTCCGGGGGCAGGAGAGTTCCGTGAAATCTCTCCGATGTGCGTGCTAGGCTGAACGGATGACGAGGCTCCTTCGCGAGGCATGGGCGACCCTGCGGGCCCGGCTCAGGCTGCTGGAACCGGTTGTGTTCTCCAACGGCGAATGGTCTGTGCTCGACCGCCTTCATGCGTGCTTCAACGATCGCGAGGCCCATACGCGGTTGCCGCTGGCGATCGCCCGCTTCCGCGAGGAAGCGGCGAAGGAGATCTTCGAGTGTGCCCGTACCTTCGACGATGTCGTGACGGTGAACGTCGATGACGGGTGGGACGAGAAGGTAGCCGCCGGCAGGGCCGATCCGATGGCGCCGTGGGTGCGGCGCTACAACCAGGAGGTCGACGCGATGATGGGCGTGCTCGTTCCCTCGGCGCGCTATCGCAAGGAGCACTATGCGTACGGCCGGTTCGTCTTTCCCGAGCCGCACGGGCTGCATACGGACCACAGTCTCGAGGATCCGGCGGCCGGCGGCGAGCCGATCTGCATTGCGCGCATCGAGACCCTGGGCACCCACTATGTCGATGGCGATTACCGGCTCCAGGACGCCGGGACGCGCAGCATGCTGAACGCCATCCGCTACTGGACACCGGTGCCGGAGGGCCAGCCGGAAGAGGTCTTCGAGGAGCTGCTGAGGCGCGGCACGCTGAAGACCATTCCGGTGAACCACGTCATGCTGATGGTCGCCGGCAACGGCTCGGCGGACGCCCAGGTCACCCAGCACATCTCCGCCCGCCCGCCCGAGGGCGGCCTGCATTCGGCCTTCTTCCAGCGGCAGTACCGGCTTGAAGGGAATATCGACCGGAGGTGACGTCATGCATCGTCGACGCTTCATGATGACGGGTGGCGCGGCTGCCGCGGGAGGGCTGGTCGCCTCGGTCACGTCGGCCCGGGCCGAGGCGGTATGGGTCGCCGTCTCCGGTCCCGGCAACCGCTACCGCCTCAGGATGCCGCTCGGCTACCGCTACCTGCAGGTGCCGACGCACAACGGCACGCTCAATTCCTATGTCTACATGCTGCCGGACAAGGTGACCCTCGAGCTGCTGGACGTCGTTCCGGCGAGCCCGCACCCGGTCCCGTCGGGCGCGGCGCTCGCGAACGCGCTCGAACAGGCGCAGGCCGGCATGATGAAGAGCTGGCCGGGCAGCACGGTGCGCGAGCAGCGCCAGATCGAGACCGGGCCGCTCGCCGGCCGTGAGTTCGTCCTCGCGGCGGC
The DNA here is from genome assembly GCA_046296475.1 of Reyranella sp. Taxonomy (GTDB): domain Bacteria; phylum Pseudomonadota; class Alphaproteobacteria; order Reyranellales; family Reyranellaceae; genus Reyranella. The sequence goes on along the minus strand of JBKBLH010000025.1, from coordinate 71,462 downwards.
GGGCGACCGCTTCGTGCGTGCGCGCTTCTATCTCACGCCGCAGGCGGTCTACTCGCAGATCGCGCAGGGACCGATGTCCCGTCTTGGCAGCCCGCTGGTCGCCCGGTTCTTCGAATCCCTGCGGTTCGATTAGCCGGCGTACAGACACCGCAGTCGTTCCGGCCGGCGCGACTTGTGATAAAGAGGCGCCATGTCGGCCCCTTCCCGGAAGGCACCTCCGTCCGCCAGCGAACCTTCGGATGACGGCTCGTTCCGCCAGCTGGTGGAGGGCGCGCTCGACTATGCGGTCTACATGCTGGACCCGCAGGGCAACGTCGCGAGCTGGAACAGCGGCGCCGAACGCTTCAAGGGCTATTCCGCGGCCGAGATCGTCGGCAGCCATTTCTCACGCTTCTATGCCGAGGAGGATCGCCGCTCGGGCCTGCCGGCACGGGCGATCGAGGTCGCGCTGCGCGAAGGCCGATTCGAGAACGAGGGCTGGCGCGTGCGCAAGGACGGCACGCGCTACTGGGCGCACGTGATCATGGATCCGATCCGCGCGCCCGACGGCACGCTGTTGGGCTTCGCCAAGGTCACGCGCGACCTCACCCGGCGGCGCGCGGCGGAAGAGGCGCTGCGCCGCAGCCAGGAGGAGTTCCGTCTGCTGGTGCAGAGCGTGACAGACTACGGCATCTACATGCTCGATCCCGAGGGCAACGTCGCGACCTGGAATGCCGGCGCCCAGCGCATCAAGGGCTATACCCAGGAGGAGATCATCGGCCGGCACTTCTCGCGCTTCTACACCGAGGAGGACCGCGCCGCCGGTATGCCGCAACGCGCGCTCGCCACGGCGCTGCACGAGGGCCGGTTCGAGAACGAGGCCTGGCGTGTGCGCAAGGACGGGACGCGCTTCTGGGCCAGCATCGTCATCGACCCGGTGCGCGAGCCCGACGGCACGCTACGCGGCTTCGCCAAGGTCACGCGCGACATCACCGAGCGGCGCGAGGCGCAGCTCGAACTGGAGCGGGCGCGCGAGGCGCTGTTCCAGTCGCAGAAGATGGAGGCGATCGGCCAGCTCACCGGCGGCGTCGCGCACGATTTCAACAATCTGCTGACCGCCGTGATCGGCAGCCTCGAACTGGTGCGCAAGCGCCTGCCGCCCGACGACCGGAACCTGCCGCTGATCGACAATGCCATGCAGGCGGCGCGCCGCGGCGGCGCCCTGACGCAGCGCATGCTGGCCTTCGCGCGGCGGCAGGAACTCGATCCCGAGCTGGCCTCGGTCGCCGCGCTGGTCGGCGGCATGACGACCCTGTTCGATCACACGCTCGGCCCCTCGATCCTGCTCGAGATCGACTGCCCGGCCGCGCTGCCGCCGGTGCGGGTGGACGTCAACCAGCTCGAAATGGCGCTGCTCAACCTCGTGGTCAATGCGCGCGATGCCATGCCGCGCGGCGGCACCATCGCCATCGTCGCCAGCGAGGTCGCGGCCTCTCCGGCCTCGCCTTTCCCACTGCCGGCCGGACGCTATGTGCGCCTCTCGGTGCGCGACCAGGGCCACGGCATGGATGCGATCACGCTCGCGCGTGCGACCGAGCCCTTCTTCACGACCAAGGGCGTGGGCAAGGGGACCGGTCTCGGCCTCTCGATGGTGCACGGGCTCGCCGAACAGCTGGGCGGCCGGCTGCAGCTCGAAAGCGCGCCCAGGGTCGGCACGACCGCGTCTCTCTGGATCCCGGTGGCCGGCGGCGCGGATGTGCCGTCGCACCACAGCGAGCCCGCACCTGCGGCGGAGGCGGTGTCGCTGAATATCCTCGCGGTCGACGACGATGCGCTGATTCTCGTGAACACCGCCGCGATGCTGGAGGATCTCGGCCATCAGGTCACCACCGCCTATTCCGGTCGCGAGGCGCTGGCGGCGCTCGCAGGCATGGAGCGGCTCGATCTCGTCGTCACCGACCAGGCGATGCCCGGCATGACGGGAACCGAACTCATCGCCGCGATCCGCCACGAGCGCCCCGGCCTGCCGGTCCTGCTGGCCACCGGCTATGCCGAACTGCCCGACGGCGAGATGTCCGACATCCCGCGCCTCAACAAACCCTTCCTGCAGGCCCATCTCGACCAGGCCATCGCGGAGGTGATGAGCCGGCCGCCCAAGAGGTCCGGCTGACAGGGATCAGCGGCTGCTGCGGCCAATCCTGGGCTCGGTGCCGGCAAGCAGGCGCGCGATGTTGGCGCGATGGAGCGCGATGACGTAGAGGCCACCCGCCACGACAAGCAGGCGATAGGCCAGCGGCTCCGGGAAAAGGGAGACGAGGAATGCGGCCGTCACGGCGGCGAGCATCGAGGCGAGCGACACGATCCGTACTCGGGCCAGCACGGCAAGGAACATCGCTGCTGCGCCGACGCCGACCGGCCAGGACAGAGCGAGCAGCACGCCTAGTCCCGTAGCCGCCGACTTGCCGCCGGTGAAGCCCAGCCAGACCGAGCGGCTGTGACCCAGCAGAGCGGCGAGCCCGCACAGGCACACCGCCCACGGCAGCCACGCCGCCGGCGCCTGCAGTGCGGGATATAGCCAGCGCGCCAGCAGAATGGCTGCGACGCCCTTCAGCACGTCCACCAGCAGCACCGCCAATGCCGGACCCTTGCCCAACGTGCGCAGCACGTTGGTCGCGCCCGTCGATCGGGACCCGTGGTGCCGAATGTCGATGCCGCGCAGCAGCCGGCCCGCGAGATAGCCCGTGGGAATCGAGCCCAGGAAATAGGCGGCGGCAATGCCGGCGATCCCGAGCAGCGAAATGAGAAACGGCGATGTCGCGTCGAACAGCGGAAGGCTCCGTCGAATCCTCCCGGACTGTAGCGCACCAAGTCGCGACCGCGCGTCCTTTGCTTGCTGGCTTCACTCCTCCTGCACTAGTGTTTCGCCCGCAAGCTCAAGGGCCAGCAAGGCTCCGGAGTTCAGGGAGGATCAAGTATGCGTAAACCGACTCGTCGCGGGCTCATCGTTGCGGGTGCGGGCGCTCTCGCGGCGCCGGCCCTGTTCACCACCTCGTCGCGCGCGCAGGGCGCGTTCCCGAACAAGCCGATCCGCATCATCGTGCCCTATCCCGCAGGCGGCCAGACCGACGGCATAGCACGCGTCTATGGCGACTATCTCGGCCGCACGCTCGGCACCACCGTGGTGGTCGAGAACAAGGGCGGCGCGGGCGGCACGATCGGCGTGGCCGAGGTCAAGCGCGCGGCGCCCGACGGCTACACCATCCTCTGCACCATCTCCTCATCGCTGATCCAGAACCGGGTCACGGTGAAGGACCTGCCCTACGATCCGGACAAGGACTTCACCTATCTCGCGATGACGACCAGCCGTGGCGGGCCGCTCGTGGCGGCCGAGAAGACCGGTGCGACCAACCTCAAGCAGTTCGTCGAATACGCGAGGAAAGCCGACAAGCTCAATTTCGGCGCCTACGGGCCCGGCTCGACGCCGCAGATGCTGATCGAGACGATGGCCAAGCAGTACGGCTTCAAGGTGGAGGTCGTGCAGTATCGCGGCGAGGCACCGATGTGGGCCGACGTCGCGGCCCAGCAGCTCGACGGCGCCGCGGGCAGCCCGGCCGGTGCGGCCGCGGTGATCGCTTCCGGCAAGGGAAGGGCCGTCGCCATGATGGGCGACCGCCTGCCGGCCTATCCCGACGTCGCGACGATGGCCGAGCAGGGCGCGGTCGGCGGCTTCTACGAGACGCGCGCCTTCGCCGTCTTCGCCGTCCCGGCTGCGACGCCGAAGGAGATCTCTAAGAAGCTCTCCGACACGCTGTTCGAGGCCGGCACCGACGAGAAGGTGAAGTCGCTGATGGAAAAGTACCTGATCGTGGGTCCCCTCGACTTCGAGGCGACCAACAAGGTCTTCAAGCGCGACACCGAGATCATGCTGAAGGTGATGAAGGAGATCGGGATCAAGGCTCAGTGAAGCGCGAGCCGCGCTCGCACTCCACTGGGCCATGAGCGTCAGGAGCTTGCCTCCGGCAAGCTCCGGGAGCGACGCTTGCCGGTGCAACGATTCAAGGGGAAAACAATCATGTCCTTCACAGTGACCAGCGACAGTTTCAAGGAGGGTGCCACCCTCGGCATGGAGCACATCCTCTCCGCCGAGTACGGCTTCGGCTGCGGCGGCGGCAACAAGTCGCCGCACCTGCGCTGGTCGGGGGCGCCCGAAGGCACGAAGAGCTTTGCCGTCCATTGCTTCGATCCCGACGCGCCGACCGGCTCGGGCTTCTGGCACTGGGTGGTGGTCAACATCCCCGCGACCACGACCGAACTGGCGCTCGACGCCGGCAACCCGAAGGCCGGCCTTCTGCCGAAGGGCGCGCTGCAGACCCGCACCGACTTCGGCGCTCCGGGCTATGGCGGCCCGTGCCCGCCGCCGGGCCACGGTCCGCACCGCTACGTCTTCACGGTGTTCGCCGTGAAGGAGGAGACGCTGCCGGTGAATGCCGACACGTCGGCCGCGATCGTCGGCTTCCAGCTGCATTTCAACACGCTGGCCAAAGCCGCGCTTACGGGCACTTTCGAACGATCGGCTTAGAAGGCCGAGCAAAGCCCGGCCTTCTAAGCCGGTGAGCGTAGGACATTGCCCGAAGGCAATGTCCGGGAGCGACGTATGGCTCTCTCGGCCGCCTATCGTTCGTCCAACGGCGGAAACTTCCACTTTCCGTCCCGGATCGGCAGGAACGAGCCGTCGTCGGTGCCGACCTCGTCGGCGATGCGCTCGTTCGTCGCCTGGTTGAGCGCCAGGATCAGCTCGCCGTTCTTCTTCAGGTCGAGCGCCAGGTTCTTCATCTCCTCCGGATCGGTCTGCAGGTCGTAGACTTCGAGGTCGTTCTTCGCCAGCAGCTCTTCCATCGTCTTCGGCGTGTTGAAGGCGACCGGCGAGAAGTAGCGGGAGAAGCGGTAGCGGCCGTCGAAGATGCTGCGGATCGAGGTGCGGTGCTCGAAGTCGGGCGGATGGCGCGCCAGCATCGCGTACTGCTGTTCCGGCGGTTTGGTGCGAAAGGCGCGCGTATCTATGGTCATCGCGGCCCACTTCGGGTCCGAGTAGGACAGCATATCGAAGTTGAAGAGCGAGGCCGGACGCAGGGTCTTCGGTGCCGCGGCTTCGGGACTGCGCAGCAGGGCGGAGAAGTCCCGGCCGCGCAGTCCCTCGCTCGCCCGCGCTACCGAGCTGGCGTCCTTGCCGGTGAGGGCGAGGAGAGTGGGCGTGAGGTCGAGCTGCGAGGTGATCGCCTGGCATGCCTTGCCGCCGGGGAAGGCGGGATGGACGATCATCAGCGGCAGGTGGTTCTGCTCGCGGTAGGTCGTGGTTCCCTTGCCGCGCATCTGGTGGCTGCCACCCAGCTCGCCATGGTCGGCCGTGAAGACGACGATGGTGTTCTGCGCCATGCCGTTGTTCTCGAGCGCCGCCATGAGGCGCTCGACCTTGGCGTCGCAGTCGCGGATGGCGTTGAAGTAGTAGTTGCGCAGGGCGCGCCAGCGCCGGTCCTCGTCTGGCCATTGCCCGACCAGCAGGTCGATCGACTGCTGGTAGTAGAGCTGCCCCTTCGGCCGGCCCGGCGCATCCAGGGGCTGGTGCCGGTTTGACGGCAGGGGGACATCGTCCCAGGTCGCGCGATAGAGTTCGTCGTCCGGCGCCCGGGCGATGCCCATGGCATGCTGCTTGCCCTGGATATTCTCGGTTCCGATGTCGGAGTCGAAGAACATCGTGTCATGCGGGTTCACGAAATTGACGGCGAGATACCATGGCTGCCCCTTGGTGCGCAGCGCCTGCGCGTCCGTACGCAGCCACGTGATCGCCGACGCGAGCGTGCCGTCGTCATACTTGTAGCCGCCCAGGGTGAGATCGATCATGTCGCCGATGCCGAAGAAGTCCTTGAACCCGTAGGACTCCATGGTCTTGCGATAGTCGAGCAGCGGCGCGTCGACCGCCTTCCTGTTGAGGTCCATGGTGGCCGAGAGATGCCACTTGCCCTGATAGGCGGCGTGATAGCCCAATCCGGCGAGGCGATGGCCGATGGTCTTGATCCTGGTCGAGAGGTCGCGCTGCCAGATCGAGTCGAGATTGTCGGCGATGCCGGTGTGCTGGATGTGCTGGCCGGTATAGACGACCGAGCGCGCCGACGAGCAGACGCAGGAGGCCGCCTGGTGATTGAGGAAGGTGACGGCCTTCTTCTTGATCGCCTCGCGCGCCGGCACCGGGAACGGCCAGGTCGGGAAGAAATGCTCCTGGTCGACCAGCACGAACAGGATGTTATAGCCGGAGGGCATCGCGGTCGTGGCCGGGGCGGCTGGCGCAGGGGCGGGCGCCTGTGCCTGGGAGGCCCCGCCCGCCAGCAGAGTCGTGCCCAGGAGGGCCGCGCCGGAGGCCATCGCCGTGCGGCGGGAAGGGCGGGACGAATCGTCAGCAGGTGTCGTCGTCATCCGGTGCTCCTGTATGAAGGCGCGGCATGCTACGCGGAACGGGTAGTCCATCACACACGAAATGAACTCGTGGTTTCGCCCGCCCTCGCGTAGGCTCGACGTACGAAGCGGGGAGGCAGGCCATGAGTATTCGCCGGATCGCAGTCGAGGAAGCCTTCGTGACGCCGGAGATCATGGCCGAGTGGCAGAAGGTGCTGGCGGGCCCCGACGCCGAGCCGGGCTTCGCGAAGATGGGCGAATCGATCCTCGCGCAGACGCCGGCCAACAAGCCGCTGGATGACCGGCTGCTCGACATCGGCGCGGCACGCCTCGCCCACATGGATGCGATCGGTCTCGACATGCAGCTCCTCTCGCTCACCTCGCCGGGGGTGCAGGTGTTCGATGCCGCACTCGCAACGCGCCTGGCGGCGGAGGCGAACGATGCGCTGGCCGCCGCGGTGCGCGCCCATCCGACGCGCTTCGCGGGACTCGCGGCCATCGCGCCGCAGGATCCGACAGCGGCGGCGGCTGAGATCGAGCGCGCAGCGGAGAGGTTGAATCTCAAGGGCCTGATCGTGAACTCCCATACCCGCGGCGAGTACCTCGACGCGCCAAAGTTCCGCCCGATCCTCGAGGCGGCCGAGGCGTTCGACATGCCGATCTATCTCCATCCGCGCGAGCCCGCCGCCTCGTGGGTCGCGCCCTATCTCGACTATGCGCTGTGGTTCGCCGGCTGGGGTTTCGCCGCCGAGACCGGGCTGCATGCGATGCGCCTCATCATGTCGGGTACCTTCGCGCGCCATCCGAACCTGAAGATCGTGCTCGGCCACATGGGCGAGGCGATTCCCTTCTGGCTGCAACGCATCGACAACCGCTACCTGCTGGAAGTGAAGATCGGCGCCTGCGAGAAGCTGCCGCGGCTGCCGAGCGAATACTTCCTCGACAATTTCGTGATCACCACGTCCGGCGTGACGTCGATGCCGGCGCTGCGCCTCTCGCTCGACGTGCTGGGTGCCGACCGCATCCTCTTCGCCGCCGACTTCCCCTACGAGGACGACGCCGAAGCCGTCCGCTTCATGGATGGTGCCGACGTCACAGGGGAGGAGCGGCGCAAGATCTACGAAACGAATGCCTGCCGGGTGTTCAAGCTCGCTCAGTAGAGATTGAGTTCGTAGTTCAGCACCACGCGCAAGGCAGGAACGCCGGCGTGTCCTTCCATCGTTCGCGCAACTCGGGAAAGGCCGTGAGCGGCGCCGGCTTCGGCGGTGTGAAGATGCGTTCGATGGCCGTCAGGTCCTCCGACGGATTTCGGGGAATCGGGTATTCCTGCCGGCTGGCCTGTGCGAGGGCGTTGCCGGCGGCGCCGAGTGAGATCAGGCAAGCCACCACCGCGAGAGGGAGCGAGGCGCGAGTACGCCTGGCCCGTACCGTCATGTCTTGTCCCTGAAACGGGCATAGAGGTTCAGGTAGCCGAGTTCGACCCGCTTCCTGGCGTGTTTCGCGGAGACCTCCTGCGGCAGCGGCGTGAAGCCATGGCCCTGGACCAGTCGCTGCATGAAGGCCGCGCGCGCGGTGACGCAGATCGCGTCGTGCAGCGCACGCTCGTCCCAGCCGGCCGCGAACACCGCATCCGCATCCGCCTGGGTGAGCGCATTCGGCGTGGCCGCCAGTTTGCGGACATAGGCCAGGAGTGCCTTGAGTTTCGGCTCGACCGTCGCCGTCTCAGGGGTTGCCAGCATCTCTTCGATGAGGCCCCGCCGGATGCCCCAGGCGTAGGCGACCTCCGAGTGTGCGCCGCAGACGAAGGCGCACTCCATGACGCCGGCTGCGTAGGCCAGGATCAGTTCGCGCTCGCCCTGGCTGAGCGGGGAGGGGCCGTTCATCAGCGCCTCGCTCATCGCCGACCAGGCCTTATAGATTTCGGGGTGCCGGTTGAAGACGTTCGGCGGACCGGCATCGGCCGGCATCGACTTGAAGAACGGCACGGGCCCTTCCCTCGCTTTGTCGCTGCGACCATTCAAGCATGGATTCCGTGTCGCTGAGGCTCGGAATTACTGGCCCGTTTCGCCCGTGTGCTTTCGGACCCGACATCCAATCCGTGGCTGAAGGGCGACGACCCGCCCTCCAAATCCCCCTTTCGTTCGGGCGGGGCGCCCGCCATAAGACGGGCGGGGGAGGGCCGATCGACGGCCTTCGGAGAGGACAGGAATCTTGAGATGGCCGGGCTGTTGGGGGATCGCGGGACACAGGTCCTGAAGCTCGTCGTCGCGGGGGCGGCCGGCGCATTGCTGACGGCCTGCGCCGGCAGCGAGGGCACCTCCTATCAGGAGCAGGCGCTGCGGGCGTCCGAGGACGGCGATCTCAAGGCCGCGACCAGCCTGGCGCAGAAGGAGGTCGAGAAGTATTCCGCCTCCGACCAGTGCTCCTCCACCACCAACTACAATTGCGGCACGCTGGCGCTCGCCTATAGCAGCCTGGCCGAGTACCAGATCCGCAGCGGCAACCGGGCGGCCGGCGAGCGCAGCTTCGACCGCGCCAAGGGCGCGCTGCAGATGGTCCCGAAGGACAACAAGCCGAGCGCCACCGGCATGGTCTATCGCGACGTGTCGGAGGCCTTCTGGAAGGCCGGAGACAAGCGGCGCGCCATCGCCGTCTTCAAGGAAGGCACGACCCGCGGTGCCGACGAATGGCTCTACACCACATCGGCCGCGAAGGCGGTCGCGCAGGAGGAGGGCCGCCCCGCGCCTGCCACGCCGGGGGGGCCGGCAACACCGGGCGTCCAGGCCGCACCCGGCGCCCCCGTTCCCCTCGGGCCGACCGTCACGCCGGCTGCGGCGACCGAGACCGACACCATGATAAAGGCGACCCCGCTCGGCGATCCCGCGATCGGCACTCCCGCCGGGACCGATGCGCCACGCGGCGGTCGGGCTCCCAGCTCGGCGGAACCGGTGGCTGCACCGCTGGCGCCCAGTCCGCTGACGCCGACCCCGCTGCAGCGGACGCGCTAAGATCACGGCATGAAAGACTGGCTGTTAGCCGGAGCAATCAGCCTCGTTGCCGCCGTGGCCGCAGCCCTTGCTTTCGGGGCGTGGAAGAACAGCGACTTCGTCGATGGTCAGAGCGATCGGCTGACGATGGAAGGAACGTTCACCAAGGGCTTCTACGACCAGGGCATGGACAGGGACGGCCAGAACAAGGGCATCAAGGATGTCGGCTTCATGGCGCTCCCCAACAAGCACGTGACGGCCGTGAGAAAGCTGGACGGCCGCGTGATCTTCGATGCCTCCTACACGACGGGTCCCGACGGTTTTCGCGTCGTTCCCAGAGTCGAGAACGCCCGGCGCTGCTTACTCCTGTTCGGCGATTCGTTCACCTTCGGCGAGGGCGTGAACGACGACGAGACCACGGCTGCTCAGATCGTCACGCGGAGCAAGGGACAGATCGAGGTCAAGAACCTGGGGATCGGTGGCTGGGGACCGCATCAGTTCCTGTCGGGCCTCCAGTCGGGCCGCTTCCAGCGCGCGATAGGCTGCAAGCCGACCGATGCCGTCTATCTGATGATCGCGGCCCATACCGCCCGCGCGGCGGGACGCGGCAAGTGGGACAGGTTCGGTCCGATGTTCGTCGTCGACGACAAGGGAAGGGTGGTGCGGGCAGGGAACTTCAATACCGCCGGCAAGACGTGGCGTGAGCTGGTCGGCTTCAATCGCCTGACCGAGGAGGAGGAAGAGGAGCTGTCGGCATCGATCCTCACCGAGGCCTCGCGCGAACTGGCGAGCCTGTATCCCGGCATCCGCTTCCATGTCTTCCTTTGGGACGGCGTCCCCGACGGCGTGGCCCGACGCCTGAAGGACAAGGGCGTCAGTGTCCATACGATCCGCCAGATCATTCCCGACTACAGCGACGAGACATACCTGATCGCCCCGCCATTCGAGTATCACCCCACGCCGGCCGCTTACCAACGAGTGGCCGAGTATGTCCTGACACTCGTGAAATAGTCCGGGCCGCAAAGTGTGGGCCGCCTGCACCCCCATCCCGCCGGGCCGCGCCGCATGAGCGGACGCGCCTCCGGCTGGGCATCCTCGCTCATCGCAGGGCTGGCTCTGACCGTTGCATCCGTGGTGCTCTGCCTTCTCGCCGGCGAAGCGATCTCGCGCCTCGTCGATCCGGCCGCGTCGCTGTGGCGCTGGCCGTTCCGTCTTGCCGATGCGGCGCAGCCGGCACCGGGAACGACGCAGTTTGCCTACGATGCGACCCTTGGATGGGCGCCGGTCGCCGGCTCCGCGGGAACGATGCTCGGCAAGCCGCTTTCCTTCACCGCCCAGGGCACGCGCGCGCAGAACCGCGAGGGGCCTCCGGCGACCGGCACGCTGATCGTGGCTTTCGGCGATTCCATGACCGAAGGGTTTGCCGTCGGCGACGACGAGACCTGGCCCGCCGCGCTCGAGCGCCTCACCGGCCGCCCGGTCCTGAATGCCGGCGTTCGCGGCTACGGCCTCGACCAGATGGTCCTGCGGGCCGAGCGCCTGGTTCCAGACCTGAAACCCTCGACGATTGTCCTGGCGTTCATTGCCGACGACATCTCGCGCACGGCCCTCTCGGTCCGCGATTTCCGCGGCAAGCCCTACTTCATGCCCGACGGCGACGGACTTGCGCTGCGCAACGTGCCGGTGCCGGAAGCGGGCTTTCCGCCCGCGATGGCGTGGCTGCGCAAGCTGCTCGGCCATTCGCATCTCTTCGACCGGATCGTGACGCGGCTTGGCCTGCGGCCCTACTGGACGGGGCGCGAGATCGGCACGGGGGCCGATCCCTTCGCCGTATCCTGCCGCCTGATGGACCGGTTCGCGATCCTCGCGCGGCGCGAGGGCGCCCGGGCGCTGGTCGTGGCGCTGCCGGAACAGGGCGTGTTCTTCGATGAAAAGGCCGCCGCCGGCCAGCGCGAGGCCTTGACCCGCGTGCTCGGTTGTGCGGCCCGCGCGGGTCTTGCCACGCTCGACACGACCCCGGCCTTCAGACGCGAGAATGTCGGCCGCGACATCGACGCCTGGTACACGATGATGCACTTCACCGGCCGCGGCGCCGCCCTCGCCGCCCGCGAAATTGCCGCGGGGCTTGGCAAAAGCGCGGAGTGACCGCGAACGGAAGGCTCTACGCCATCTTCTTCGCCGGCGGCGGCGACCAGGTGCCGTCGATAATCGAGGGCGGCGTCTCGCTGGGCCAGTAGAGGCGCAGCATCAGCTGGAACTTGCCTTTGGGCGCGGGCAGCCAGTTCGATTCCTTGTCGGCGCCGGGCGATTCGTTCTGGATGTAGAGGTCGGTCGAGCCGTCGGCATTCTCCTTCAGCTTCTGCCGCGCGCTGATCGAGTAGCGGTTGATCGGGTTGGCGACGAAAAAGAAGTCGGAATCGTACATGGTGAGCGACCAGAAGCCCTTGACTGGCGGCAGCTGGCCCTTGGCGAAGCGGATCACGTACTTGTGGGCGCCGTCATAGTCATTGCCGTCGGCATCCTTCAGCGACATCGGATAGATTGCGTCCTGCGGCCGGTTGGCGCCCAGTCCGATCGCCGTGACCAGCGCGCGGTTGAGATAGTCGGTGCCGTAGATCCCAGTGACCGTGTCGTAGAGCCAGCCGTTCACGTTCTTCACCGCCTTGCCGACCTTGAGCTGCAGCATGATGCGGTCGAAAGCGACGTGCGGGATGCGCGACACGAAGTCGGCCTTGAGCTTCGTCTTGTCGAAACCCTGGCCGGGCACGAGGCCGATGCGGGCGAATCGCGCGACCGTTTCGGCGTCGGCCTGTGTCGGCGGGTTGGTCTTCATCAGTTCGGCCAGCAGGGTGAAGTAGGAGACGGCGTCGAGCGCGTTCACCTGCTCGCGCACCGCCGTCTTCATGTCGACCTTGGGATCGATCACTGCGGCGGGCGGCGTGTAGTCCTTGCCCCAGGCGCTGAGCGGCACCAGCTTGCACTGGTCCTGGAGCGCGTGGACGGCGGTGTAATCCTCCGGCGTCCCGGTGCAGTAGATGCGGCCCAGCAGCCAGACGATGCTGGTCGGCGACTTGTACTCCGTCACGCCGGCGGGGAGCGTGCCGGTCCAGCCGGGGCCGGTGATGGCATAGGTCTGCGCACCCGTGCCGGTGGTGCGTGCGCCGGGCACCTGGAACACCGTCGTCCAGCCGTCGAGCATCGGGAAAAGGTAGTAGCGGCCTTTCATGTCGGGCAGGCTGAGCACCCACGGCTCCGTGCCGACATCGGCCCAGGCGGTCGTGTAGAGCGTATCGGCGTTGGGTGCGGTGACATCGCGGAAGGCGGCGTTGGGATACTCCCGGATGCGCGCGAACTGGCCCATCGGCGCCCGCGTGCCGGCGGGGGCCGCGACGTTGGTCATGATCCGCCGCGTCATCTCCATGGTGACCAGCGGGTAGCCGTAGACATAGGCATCGGTGGCCAGCCAGAACTCTTCCAGCCCGCCGAGGACCGGCACGCCCTCCTGGGCCTCTGCGCCCGTGGAAGGAAGCAGACCGCCCAAGGCGGTGAGGGTGCCGGCGAGGCCCCCCAGCGTTGCGTTGCGACGATTGATGGTCATGGCGAACCTCTCCCTTTCAGAACCGGAAACTCACGCCCAGGACGGGGCCGTAGAAGACCTCGTTCAGGCCGAAGGCGGTGGCGCCGCTGCCGCTGTTGTAGTTGACGCCGAGCGCGCGGAAGCCCGCCAGCGCCGCGATCTGGTAGCCGCTCATCTGCCAGTCGTAGGAATAGACGGCGATCGCCTGCCAGCTCAGCGAGTTCTGCAGGTTGAAGCCGCCGATGTCGCCGCGCACCGTGATCGTCTGGTTGGGCGCAAGCTGGTGGCGCAGGCGCAGGCCGACCAGCGGATCGACCCAAGCCGTGGTGCCGCTGTCGGCCAGCGCGAAGCCGCCGCTGCGGCTCAAATTGAAGCGGGTCGTGTCGGCGGTGAGCAGCGCATCGAAGGTGCCCACCAGGTTGACGTTCCAGTAGCGGAAACCGCCCACGGCCTCGAGCGTCGTCGCGCCGCTGCCCTGGCCGCCCCAACGCGCCAGCCGGTAGACGCCGCCCAGTTCGGCGATGAACATCTGCATCGTGAGCGCGGCATTGGCAGTCGCGCTGAGCTTCAGGCCGGCGACCGGGTTGCGGTAGGCGGCCTGGCTGGTGGTGAAGCCCATTTTGGTGAAGACGAGATCGGCATAGATCCCGACCGGTCCCTTGTCGGCCTCGAAAAAGCCCATGAAGCCGATCAGCGAATCGCTCTTTTGCAGGAGGTCGATGAAGCTTGCATTGGTGTCGACGGTCTGGCCGTGCGAGGTGGTGCTGCCGCTCACGCTCATCAGCCATCCGTAGGAGGCGACCTGGTAGCGCCAGGCGTCAGGATCGGACGCCGCGACGGTTTCGGCGACTGCCGGCTCCGCCATCGCCGCGCCCGGACGGGCGAGGACACCCCCGACAAAGAGCGCAGCAGCCGCCAACTTAACGTACACGATGGCTTCTCCGACGATTCCGGGCGGAACGAATTCTCCCCTCGATGTGCCAAACCGACTGGCGGCAGGCCATGACAGTTTGCGCCAAAAATGCAATCTTCGATGCACCGTGACCTTGCGCGCGACCTCCGAACAATCCGGCCTGCCCGACCGCCGCAGCGACTCTGCACACCGGACCATGCGGGTCGGGCCGATGTTCGGCCTGGAAGCGCTGCTGGGGCGGTTCGGCGTTCCGCTGGCGCCGCTGCTGGCCGAAGCGGGCCTGCCGCCTGACTGCTTCAGCGACCCGGACAATCGCTGGTCCGTCGACCGGCTGCTCGATCTGGTGACGCGCGCCGGAGAGGCCGCCAACTGCCCGCATCTCGGGCTGCTGCTCGCCCAACCGGTGGGGCCCGCCGCGCTGGGCGCCCCGCTCGCCTGCCTGCTCGGCGGCGCCCTGACGATCGAGCGGGCGCTGCGCGGCTTGACGATGAACCTGCACCTGAACGGTGAGGCGCTGGTACCCGCCCTCTCGGTCGGTCCCGACGGCGCCTGTTTCAGCATCACGCCGTATGCCCATCACCGCCGCGGCACGCGGCACCTCGAGGATTTCTCGCTGGCGGCCGTGACCAACATCCTGCGCGTCCTCGGCGGGCCAAAATGGGCGCCGCTGCGGGTCACCTTCGCCCGGCGCGCGCCCTCCGACCGACGCCCTTACGATGCGTTCTTCAAGGCGCCGCTGGCCTTCGGCGCGCCACAGAGCGCCGTGCACTTCGATCCGTCCTGGCTGCCGCGGCGGCCCGCCCCGACGCCGCCGGGACTGGCCGCGTCGCCGCCTCCCCTGCGCACAGGCGAAGAACTCGACATCGCGGTCCAGGCCCGACGGGCGATCATCCGGGGGATGGCGCAGGGCGTCGTAGGCGTCGACGCCGTCTGCTCCGAGCTGGGGCTGGGCCGGCGTACGCTGAACCGCCGCCTCGCCGAAGGCGGCACCTCGATCCGCGATCTCGTCGCCGCGGTGCGTGTCCAGGTGGCACAACAGCTGATGCGCGACACCGACCTCTCCATCGCCGACATCGCCGTCACCACCTGCTATTCCGACGTTGCCGCTTTTTCGCGCGCTTTCAGGGCCAGTATGGGCCTGTCCCCGGCGGCATGGCGGCACCAGGCAACTCCATCGGGGCAAGACGCGTTGATGCGCAAGGAACCGAACGCCGGAGGATAGGATGTCGATGGGTCTGTCTGCGAAGCTTGCGCTGGTCGCCGGTATCGGATTGGCTGCGGCGGCCTGCCAGAACGATGCCTATGGTCCGCCAACCGGTGCCTATCGGCCTGCGCCGGCCTACAACAACGGCTACTACGCGCCGCCGCCGCGGTATGCCTACGGCCAGCCGGCACCCAACTACTATTATCAGAATCAGCCAGCCTACAATCCGTACCAGCAGGGCCGCTACAACCAGGCCGACGGCCGCCGGTACACGACCGTCACCGTCGTCAACCGCGGCCAGAACGGCTATCGCGACGACGTGGTGCAGCAGCAGGTCGTCTGCGGCAGCCAGTACTACGATGGCTATCGCACCCGCACGGCACCCTCCTGCTGATCACGACGGCGTAGCGGCCTGCTTGTCGAGCAGGCCGCCCGGGCGGTAGAAACTGGCCGGATGTCTACTGAGTACATCGCGGCGATCGAGCCGCTGGCATGACGAGCCAGGTTTCAGCCAGCGAGCCCCGTCAGCTCTTTCCCGGCATCAAGAAGGCCAAGGTCGGGTGTCACGAGGTGTCGGCAGGCATCACTCTGGAGGTGCTGGAATCCGCCTCCTGGAAGGATCACACCCACATCAGAGGCTCCTTTCCGGACCGTGAGCCCCTGTTCGAGACGGGCTTCGAGACCGGCCCGATCTACTCCTTCTATTGCGCGGACAGCTACGTCGACGTCCGTTCCGGCAACACGATCGTGGACGACCGGGTGGTTCGTGAGCCGGTCTTCCGGTCCTACGAGTTTCCTTCCACCGAGGAATTCGACCACGCCGTCGTCCTGGATCCGCAGCGGGCCGTGCTGCCGCTCGCGTCGGCGCGGATGAAGAACTACTGCCGGTATTGGACCGACAGCATCGCCAGGATGTACGTCTGCGAACGATCGTCCGCGCTGCGCGACATGGTGGGCGCCGGCGCCGTACAGATCGTCGCGCCGAAACTCAAGCTCGCCTTCCAGCGGGAGGCCGCCGAGCTGCTCCCGGCGCACCCGCCGATCCGGATCCAGAAGAAGGCGCGCCTCGTGCGCGGGCCCAGCCTGAATGCCACCGGCATCGTATTCGGCGGGCAGCGGGTCGGCAGGATCGTGCGCGACTTCTCCGATCATCTCCGTTCGATCGTCCCCGAAGCGGCGCCGCCCGACCCGTCGGGGTCGGGGCTCCTGTACGTCTCACGCAACGAATCCTCGATGCGCCGGCTCCTCAACGAGGAGGCGATACTGCCGGCGCTGCGGGACCTCGGCTTCGAGATCATCCGGCCCGGCGAGATGCCGCTGGCGGCGCAGATCGAGAAGTTTCGACACGCGCGGGTCGTCCTGGCCCCGCACGGCGCAGGGCTGACGAACATCCTGTTCTGCCGTCCCGGTGCGACCTTGATCGAGATCTTTCCCCGCGGCGGGGTGCACGGCTCGATGTTCATGCGGATCGCCAGCCAGCGCGACCTAGACTACTACTTCGCGGTCGGCGACAGCGTCGCGACCGTCTGGTCGGAGACCAATCCCAACAACGCCGATATCGTGCTCGACGCGGAGCCCTTCATTTCGTTCGTGCGCGAGATCGTTTGAGCGGGCGTTCCTGGTGTCAGTACTCTTCCTCTAAGGCTGATACCCGAGATTGCTCCGGAAAGGCGGCTTCATTGAAAAACACCCCGCGAATCATCATCAACTCCGACGTGCTGGCGCCTGCCGCGCTGGCGTTGCTCGAGGCGCGGGGCGCCGAGGTGCGGATGCTGCCGACGCGGGCCAGCGAGGCCGAAATGATCGCGGCGGTGTCGGAGGCACCGACCCATGCGATCATGGTGCGGACCACGAAGATCACGCCTTCCGTGTATGATGCCGCGCCGGACCTGCGGGTCGTGTCCAAGCACGGGGTGGGCTACGACAATGTCGACGTGGCGGCGGCGAGTGCGCGCGGCATCGCGGTACTGCGCACGCACGGCGCCAATGCCCGCTCTGTGGCCGAGCTGGCGCTGGGCATGATGATCTCCGTGCTGCGCCACATGGTGCCCTTCGACACGGCGCTGAAGCAGGGCACCTGGCCGCAATCGGCCTTCATGGGCCGCGAACTGTCGGGCTCGAAGCTCGGCATCGTCGGCTGTGGCGCCGTCGGCTCCTCGCTGGTCGCGCTCTGCCGACCGTTCGATCTCGAGACCCGGATCTACGATCCGTACATCGCGCCGGACGCGATCCCCGAGGGTGTCGTCCGCGTCGACGTCCTCGGCGAACTGCTCGAATGGGCGGACATCGTCACGCTTCATTGTCCGCTGACCGAGGAGACCGACCGCATGATCGACGCGGCGGCGCTGGCGCGCATGCGCAAGGGCACGTTCCTGGTGAATGCCGGCCGCGGCCCGCTGGTCGACGATGTGGCGCTGGTCGCCGCGCTGGAGAGCGGCCATCTCGCCGGCGCCGCACTCGACACCTTCGTCGTCGAGCCGCCCGATCCCAACCATCCGCTGTGGCAGCAGAAGAACGTCGTCTTCACGCCGCATGTCGGCGGCTCGACACGGCAGTCGCTGGAGCGGGTCGCCGTGCAGGCGATCGAGAACATCTTCTACGTGCTCGACGGTATGCCGCCGCCCCCAAAGTGCGTCGTGGGCTAAACAGGAAAGGTCCCTCGCTGGCGCTCGGGATGACAACGGATTTGTCTCGAGCGCGCCGCGCAACCACCGATAAGATTGTCATCCCGAGCGCCAGCGAGGGACCCTTTGAACCTCACCCCATCTCGGGCATCTTATCCAGCAGCTTGTCCAAGGTGATCGGGTAATCGCGAACGCGCACGCCGGTGGCGTTGTAGATCGCGTTGGCGACGGCGGCGGCGACGCCGCAGATGCCCAGCTCGCCGACGCCCTTGGCCTTAATCGGCGAGGACATGGGATCGGTCTCGTCGAGAAAGATCACTTCCTGGTGCGGGATGTCGGCATGGACCGGCACCTCGTACGATGCGAGGTCGTGGTTGACGAAGAAGCCGTGGCGCGTGTCGACCACCAGATCCTCCATCAGCGCCGCGCCCGCGCCCATGGTCATGGCGCCGATCACCTGGCTGCGCGCCGATTTCGGATTGAGGATGCGGCCCGACGCGCAGACCGCCAGCATGCGGCGGATGCGCACCTCGGCGGTGGCGGCATCGACGGCGACCTCGACGAAATGCCCGCCGAAGGTCGAGAGCTGGGCCTTCTTGTCGAGGCCGCCGAACTCGATCTCGTCCTCGGCCACCAGGTCGCCGCCTTTGGCCGCCTCGGCCAGCGCGATGCGGCGGTCGCCGGAGCGGACCTGCCCATCGGCGAATTCCGCCACAGCGGCATTCAGGCCGAGTTTTCCGATCACCGCCTCGCGCAGCTTCACGCAGGCGGCATAGACGCCGGCGGTCGAGGAGTTGCCGCCGAACTGTCCGCCCGAGCCCGACGACACCGGGAAGGCCGAATCGCCCAGCCGCACCACGACCTGGTCCAACGGCACGCCCATCATCTCGGCGGCGGTCTGGGCGATGATCGTGTAGCTGCCGGTGCCGATGTCGGTCATGTCGGTCTCGACGGTGACGATGCCCCTGGCGTCGAGCCGCACCCGCGCGCCCGACTTGATGACCGGCGAGCCGCGATAGGCGGCGGCCATGCCGAGGCCGACCAGCCAGTGCCCGTCGCGAACCTGTTGCGGCTTCGGCTCACGGGCAGACCACCCGAAGCGCTCGGCACCGAGGCGCAGACATTCGGTGAGCCGGCGCTGCGAGAAGGGGCGCTTGGGCTGTTCGGGATCGACCTGCGTGTCGTTGCGGATTCGGAACTCGACCGGATCGAGGCCGAGCTTCTCGGCCATTTCGTCCATGGCGATCTCGAGCGCCATCATGCCAGGCGCTTCGCCGGGCGCGCGCATCGAATTTCCTTCGGGCAGATCGAGCTCGGCCAGCCGCTGGCGCGTCAGCCGGTTGGCGCCGGCATAGAGCAGCCGCGTCTGCAGGATCGCGGTCTCCGGCTTGCCGCCGGGCAGGTCGCCCGACCAGCTGTCATGGCCAATCGCGGTGAGTTTGCCATCCTTGTCGGCGCCTAGGCGAATCCGTTGGATGGTGGCCGGCCGGTGCGTCGTGTTGTTGATCATCAGCGGCCGCTGCAGCGCCACCTTGACCGGCCGCCGCGCGGCGCGCGCGCCCAGCGCCGCCAGCACCGCGTCGGCCCGCACCCACAGCTTGCCCCCGAAGCCGCCGCCGACATAGGGCGACATCAGGTGGATCCTGTCCTCGGGCATGTCCAGCGTCTTGGCCATGTCGCCGACGCTCCAGGCGATCATCTGGTTCGAGGTCCAGAGCGAGAGCTCGTCGCCGTTCCAGGCGGCGATGCTGGCATGCGGCTCCATCATCGCATGCGACTGGTCGGGCGTGGTGTAGGTGGCGTCGAGCTGCACCGGGGCGGCGGCGAAGGCCGCATCGAAATCGCCGATCCGGCTGTCCGCGGGCTCGTCGTCCTTGCCGGAGGGCATTGCGGAGTCGCGGGCCGCGGCGAGATCGTAGGCGCCCTTGGCCGGCGCATAGTCGACCTTGATCAACTCGGCGGCGTCGCGCGCCTGTTCGAAGGTCTCGGCAACCACCAGCGCGATGGCCTGGTGATAGTGCTCGATCTCCGGCCCGCCCAGCAGCGTGGCCGTGTTGTACTCGCCCTTGCCGAGCTTGCCGGCATTGTCGGCCGTGACGATGGCCAGCACGCCGGGCGCGGCCCTGGCGGCCGTGAGATCCATCGAGGAGATGCGGCCCTTGGCGATGGCCGAGCCCAGCACATGGCCATAGGCCGCGTCGGGCGCCACGTCGTGACGCTCATAGGCGTAGCGCGCGGTGCCGGTGGTCTTGAGCGGTCCCTCGATGCGGTCGGTCGGATGGCCGACGATCTTCAGCCGGTCGATCGGATTGGTGGTGGCGGGCGTGTCGAACTTCATGGCTCAGCCCTTCGCTTCGGCCAGCACGGCGGCGAGCGCACGCTCGGCCAGCGGCAGTTTGAACTTGTTCTCTTCGGTGGGTTTGGCGCCGGCCAGCAACTTGGAAATCACCGGCCGGGCGCCGCGCGACATCTCCGCTTCGGCGTCGTCGTTGCGCCACGGCTTGGGTGCCACGCCGCCCAGCGCGACCCGGCCGCTGCCGTCCGGCTGGACGATGGCGGCGACCGAGACCAGGGCGAAGGCGTAGGAGGCGCGGTCGCGCACCTTGCGGTAGTGATGCGTGCCGCCCGCCGGCTTGGGCAGCGTCACCGCGGTGATCAGCTCGCCCGGCTCCAGCACCGTCTCGATCTCGGGCGTGTCACCGGGCAGGCGGTGGAAGTCGGCGATCGGAATGCTGCGGGTAGCGCCCTGCGGCTTCACGGTTTCCACCGTCGCATCCAGCACGCGCATCGCCACCGCCAAGTCCGAGGGGTGCGTGGCGATGCAGGCCTCGCTGCCGCCCACCACCGCGAGCTGGCGACTGTAGCCGCCGAGCGCCGAGCAGCCGCTGCCGGGGCGGCGTTTATTGCACGCCATGTTGGTGTCGTAGAAATAGGGACAGCGCGTGCGCTGCAGGAGATTGCCCGCCGTCGTCGCGCGGTTGCGCAACTGGCCCGAGGCGCCCGCCAGCAGGGCGCGCGAGAGCACCGCATGGTCGCGCCGCACCCGCGCATCGGTCGCGAGATCGGTGTTGCGCACCAGGGCGCCGATGCGCAGGCCACCGTCCTTCGTCTCCTCGATCTTGTCGAGGCCCAGGCCGTTCACGTCGATCAGATGCGCCGGCGTCTCGATCTGCAGCTTCATCAGGTCGAGCAGGTTGGTGCCGCCGGCGATGAAGCGGGCGCCCGGCTGGCGCGCGGCGGCGCTGGCGGCCTCCGCGGGCGAGGCGGCGCGTTCGTAGGTGAAGGGCCTCATGCCTTCCTCCCGGCGACGTCGCCGATGGCCTCGACGATGTTGGAATAGGCGCCGCAGCGGCAGATGTTGCCGCTCATGCGCTCGCGCAGTTCGGCATCGTCGAGCGGTGGCTTGGCATTGAGGTCGGCGGTGACGTGGCTAGGAATGCCGGCCTCGATTTCCGCAAGCACCGCGACCGCCGAGCAGATCTGGCCGGGCGTGCAATAGCCGCACTGGTAACCGTCATGCTTCACGAAGGCGGCCTGCATCGGATGCAGCTTCTCCGGCGTACCGAGCCCCTCGATGGTGGTGATCTCGCTGCCTTCGTGCATCACCGCCAGCGTGAGACAGGAATTGATGCGCCGTCCGTCGAGGATCACCGTGCAGGCGCCGCACTGGCCGTGATCGCAGCCCTTCTTGGTGCCGCCCAGCCGAAGCCCCTCGCGCAACGCGTCGAGGAGCGTGGTGCGGGGATCGAGATCGAGGTCGCGCGACTGGCCGTTCACGGCGAAGGAAACTTTCAGCGTCGATGCGGGTGAGGAGGCAGGAGGCGGGGGCGTCTGCGCCGCGGCCCGCGAGGCCACGGTGCCGACGGCGGCCGTGGCGACGCCGGCTGCCATCACGGTGCGTCTCTTCACATCGTTGTCACGGGGCGTGGCCATGGCTGGCTCCTGCTCGGGCTGCGGGGCGGGCTCGGTGGCGACCAACGCCCTCTACAGCGGCACGTTGCTCCGCCTCTGCGCACATCGAACGGAGAACCGGGGGAGCGTCGAAGAGCAGAATTATGCGGAATGAGTGAAAATTGCGCTAAATAAGAAAATAACAAAATAGGTAGTCAATTTTGACGTTGAGAGGCAATTCTTTTGGCCGAATACGAAAGATGATGACTCTCCAATAAAACAAATTGCAGTATGGTCATGGGAAGAGGGTCAGCTGGCCGCAGGGCAATCGGGTCAGGGAGTAAGCGTCATGGCGACGTTGGGTTGGACAATCGACAGGGCAAAGCGCCTGGTCACCGTTCGTGGCGTGGGCGTGTACGATCTGTCATTCGCGATGGCCCTGGCGGCGGCCATGAGCGCGGAGCGTACGGTCGAGTATTGCAAGCTGCTGGACCTGAGCCGGGCCGACATCCGGCTCAGCGACGACGATCTGCAGACCATGGTCGCCAATACATGCCTCGCGGGCGCGACGACCGCCGGACCCGTCGCGGTTGTCCTGGGATCTGAACCCGATCCCCTGCTGCTCGACATGGCCGTCCTCCTCAAGAACCGCATCGGCAATCACCGCCGGTTTCGGGTGTTCACTGATGAGTGGACGGCGCGGCGGTGGCTCTCCGCCGAGGCCCGGATCGTCTACCTGTCGAGCGCGCTTTCCCGCCTGCCGTCCGAAACGACGACAACCAGCAATTTCGCCGGCTGAGACGCGTCCCATCCGGCGAACACCCTAAGGCAGCATCACGTCGAGCAGGCCCGGCCGCACGCCCAGCTGCTCGACCAGCTGGTCGAGCTTGCGGCGGGCGGGCGGGTTGGACTGCTGGTGGCGGGTCGCGAGGATCAGCTCGTTCTTCAGCGTGTGTTCGAGCCCGGTGAACTCCGTCACCCGCACCTTGTAGCCCCTGGCTTCGAGCACCAGGCCGCGCAGCACGTTGGTGGCATGGGCGCCGAACTCGCGGCGGTGCATCGGATGGCGCCACAGCTGGTCGATCGGTCCGGGCTTGGCCTGCTCGAGCAGGGACGCGACCTCGGCCTGGCAGCACGGAATCAGGGCCACGACCTTGGCCTCGTGGCGCAGCGCGAAGCGGATCGCATCGTCGGTGGCGGTGTCGCAGGCATGCAGCGCCGTCACCATGTCGGCGCGGCCGCCCGGCAGCACCGTGTCGGCGATGCCGCCGGCCACGAACGACATGCGCTCGAAGCCGCCGTCGCGGGCCAGCGCCTGCGAGCGCTCGACCAGTTCGGTGCGCATGTCGACGCCCACGATCGAGCCGCGCCCGGCCGGCCCCACTACCAGATCGTAGAGGATGAAGCCGAGATAGGACTTCCCGGTGCCGAGATCGGCGATCACCGGATCGTTTCCCTCCGCGAGCAGTGCGTCGATCGACGGCCGCAGCAGCTGCACGAGGTGCAGCACCTGCTTCAGCTTGCGCCGCGTGTCGAGGTTCAGCCCGCCGTCGCGCGTCAGCACGTGCAGCGCCTTCAGGAGCGCGACGGAACTCTCGCGCGCCGGCCCCGGCCACATCTCCGCCAGCACCTTGCGCGCCGCGACCACATCGGGTCGCTCGCGGGAGGAAGAGGGTGGTCGCCTGGAATGCTGCTTCGACATCGGGGGAGCTTGTGGGCGAGACCGCACGCCGCCGCAAGCTCCCCGCTGCAATCTCTAGTGCCGCGCCGGCAGCGGCAGGATCACGGGCGCTGGCGGCGGCGGGATGAGGGGCAGACCGAGCGTATGGTTGAGTTCGGCCACATCGTCGATCCAGGGCGAGAGACGGCCCGAGGCCCGGAGCGAGGGCAGCGGCTCATGCGTCATGAGCTGCGTGACCGTGACGGAGTCCGGCCGATGCGGGCGTGCGACATGGAGGAGGCGGAAGCGGCGGCCATCCGTGAGGCTCGCGACGCAGTCCAGCGACGTGACGTCGGCCGCACGCTGCGTCCGATAGGCCTCGACATGCTCCAGGTCCTCGAAGGTGAAGCCATAGGGCTGTGCCGCCGCGAGGTCGAAGGCGCGCCGGATCAGACCGGCTTCCCGGTCGAGCGGATCCCGTGCCCCGGAATCCATGGCATTGATCAGGCGATCGAAGGCGACAGACATGGGCACTCCCTACAGATGGTGCAGGCCGCGGCAGCAACGCCAGAACCACGACCGGTGTTCCCGCTCCGCCCACTCGATCATCACGCCGGCGTAATGGCAGGGATCCGTGACAGTCGGATGAGCCTTTTCGATCAATCGTGCGGCGGCGAGGTGCGCGGGCCAGGACCAGGTGCCGACATGCCGTTCGGCGCGATAATGCGCGACCACCTCGCGGGTCATGCCGGTGAGGCGGCCCCAGGCGAGGATCTCCTCGCGCTCGGCGGCCCGGCGTTCCCATTCCAGCGCCACCTCCTCGCGCGCGGCGCCGTGGGTGCTGTTGGCCTTGAGGCGATGCAGGCGCTTGTCGAGCGCATATTCGGCGAAGGCGGCGGCGTGCTCGGGCTGGGTGAAGCGGAAGGTGCCGATGCCGTTGAAGCAGCCGCTGCGATGCTCGCCGAGCCCATGCAGCATCGCGTTCACCTCGGCCTGCTCGTAGACCATCCAGTGGCCGCGGCGGATGACCTGCGTGGCATGGGGGAAAGCCCGCTCGACCTCTTCCGAAGTGTCGTAACGCGGCGGGCTGCGATAGGGGATGCGCGCCGGACCGGGTGGACGACGGGGAGAGGGGGCGGTCGCATCGGCCGGAGGGACGGGGGCGCTGTCGGTCATGGCATTGGTCATGGTGGGCCTCACCGCGCCCGCACGAAGGCGCGCAGCTCGGCCTGCGACAGAAACCGGGTGACGCCGAAGACGCGCGAGCCGCAGCGGCTGCAGACCAGGCCCGCCTCCTCGAGCGTGCGCCGGTCGCCCGGCCGCGCCTTCAGCGCCGACGCGGTGACGACGACCCGCCGGATGCAGCGCTCGCATTCGATGCCGATGGGATGCGGGGCCGTGGCAACGTCGTGAAGCGTCAATCCGTACATCCAGCACCTCCTCTGCTGGACGGACTCGTATGCGAACAAAACAGGAACAACAAGCCACTTAATACAGGGGCTGGAGTTCGCGAAAACCCGCTAGATATGGGCTGAAAGCATTGCTGGCGGCGTGAGGAAAGGTCCCTCGCTGCGCTCGGGATGACAGGGTTTTCGTACCGGCGCACTGCGCAACGACCACCAAAATTGTCATCCCGAGCGCAGCGAGGGACCTTTGCCTTTCGCTTCAGCACCTTGCCATCTTTCGGACGTGGTGACACCCCACATGCGGACGACATGCTTCGAGGCGACGACCCGGTGACACCTCTTTCCCGTCTGAAGAACGCGGCCGATTCCACGCTGGAAGGGTTGGCGGCCGCCTTCGATGCCTCGCCGCTCGGGCAGGGGCGGCATCGCATCGCCGTGACCGGGCTGCAGCGCTCGGGCAAGACCGTGTTCATCACCGCCTTCGCCCAGGCGCTGCGCACGGCGGGGCAGGCGCCGATGGCTTCCTTCCCGTTCTTCCCGTGGCGCGAGCATGTGCGCAGCGTCGAGCTGCTGGCGATCCCCGGCGTGCCGCGCTTTCCCTTCGAGGAGCGGCTGGACCAGCTGCTGGCCGAGCCGCCGGCCTGGCCGGCGCCGACCACCGGCTTGAGCGGCCTGCGGGTGCGCATCCGGCACGGCGATGTCGGGCTGCTGCGCTCCGTCGTCTCGTCCGAGGCGACGACCGATCTCGACCTGATCGACTATCCCGGCGAATGGCTGCTCGACCTGCCGATGCTGACCCGGTCGTTCCGCGACTGGTCGCGGCAGATGGAGGAGCTGGCCAACAGCGCCGGGCGGCACGATCTCGCCGCACCTTGGCTCGACGCCGTGCGCGCGCTCGATCCCGCCGCACCGGAGAATCCCGCCGAGCTGACACGCATCGGACTGCTCTATCGCGACTATCTCCTGCGCTGTCGCGAGGAGCGCAGCCTGTGCTTCGTGCAGCCCGGCCGCTTTGCGCTCAGCGATGAAGCCGCCGATCCCGCCGCCCTGTTCTTTCCGCTCTCGTCGGTGCGCTCCGGCGTGCGAGCGCCGCGCGGCGGCACGATGGGTGCCGCGCTGCTGCAGCGCCACGCCGCCTACCTGAAGCAGGTGCGCCAGTTCTACGGCGAGGTCTTCGGCCGCATGGGCAAGCAGGTGCTGCTGGTCGATCTACTGTCGGCACTGCAGCAGGGCCGCGACGCCTTCACCGATCTCGGCCTCGCGATCCGCAGCATCAGCGACGCCTTCGACGATCTGCGCAACCCGCTGCTGCGCCTGCTGCCGCTGGCGAGGGTCGACCGGCTGGCGCTGGCCGCCACCAAGGCCGACCATGTCACCGCCGACCAGCATGCCAACCTGGTCAACCTGCTGCGCGACCTGATCGGCGAGCCGTTCCTGCAGGCGACGGCGCGACAGTCGGGCCTGCTGGCCGTCTCCTCGGTGCGCGCCACGACAGATCTCAAGCTCAAAGTGAACGGGCTCGCCACGCCCTTCCTGCGCGGCATCCCCGCCGGTCGCGCCGAGGTGCTGGACATCCAGCCCGGCGTGATCCCCGGCACCATTCCCGCCGCCGACCAGTGGGCGGAGCAGGGCTTCAACATCCGCCGCTTCGAGCCGCCGCGGCTGGGCGCAGCCTTCCGCGACCGGCCGCTGCCGCACGTCAATCTCGACAAGGTCCTCCAGTTCCTCCTCGCGTGAGTCCCCCTCCCATGAGTGCGCCATGAGCATGACCACATCTTCAGAGACACCCCGCCGCCTGGTCGACATGGAGTTCCGGCCGGGCGACCTGCCGCCCGCCGATGCACCCGCGCTCGACGAGCCGCTGCCCGTCACGACGCGCCCGCCGGCGATCCGCTGGCCGGCAAAGCTCGCGCTGGGCTCGGCCGGCCTCTTGCTGGTGTTCTATGTCGTAGACGGCGCCGTCTCGCTGCTGCGCAGTGCGATCGAGCAGGGCAGCCTGCTCGACCTGGCGCAGTTCGGCCTGCTGGTGGCGCTGTTGGTCTCGACGCTGTGGCTGGTGGCCGGCCAGGCCCGCGCCTATGCGCGCCTGAAGTCGGCCGAGCGGGCGCGCGAACTGGCCGAGCACCTGGCGCGGCTGGGCGGCGTCGGCAGCGGCGGCCGGCTGGTCGGCGTGCTCGACGCGCTCTATGCCGGCAACCCCGAGGTGCGCGGCAAGCTCGGCGCCGTCTCGGCCGCGCTGCAGCCACAGCACACCGACGCCGACGTGATCGATCTTCTGAACCGCGAGATCTTCGTGCCGATGGATCGCGCGGCCGACGACCGCATCCAGCGCGCCGCGCTGCGCGCCAGCCTCGGCGTCGCGGCCTGTCCGCACCCCGCGCTCGACGCGCTGGTCGTGCTGGGGATCGGCGTCGCGCTTGTGAAGGACCTGATGCAAATCTACGGCCTGCGCCACAGCGCCCGCGCCGTCTGGCGCATCCTCTCGCACGTGTTCTTCTCGGCCTCCTCGACCGCCGTCATGAGCAGCGTCGTGGAGTTCGCGATGAAGGCCACCCACGACCGCATCGCCGCCGCCGTCGTCGGCACCGCCGGCGAAGCCCTGGTCGTCGCCCGCCGCATCTTCGCGCTGGGCATGCTGGCCAAGGAGGAGATCCGCCCGCTGCCGGCGCCGCGTTGAGGGGCGGACAGGCATCCAACCTCGGCACCACTACCAACCTCATGCTGAGGAGGCTGCGCAAGCAGCCGTCTCGAAGCATGGGCACGCGCACCTCGCTTGTTGCCCACCCTTCGAGACGCACGCCTGCGGCGTGCTCCTCAGGGTGAGGAATTGGTGGGAGGCGAGACTACTTTTGAGCCGTCAAAGACTCTTGTCGGCTGATCGCTTATGACATGAGCGGTGAGAGAGAAGAGGCAAACGTGCTGATCGACCAGGCTGACATTTCGAGGGCGAAAAAAGTCGTGCGCGACATCGCGGCGGGCGACGACGAGGTCGTGCCGGCTGACGTCGTGCGTCGTCTCATTGCCGGCGAGAACAAGGTCAAGGTCTGGCGCAGCCATCGCGGACTGTCGGGGCACGACCTCGCAGCCGCCGCCGGCATCAGCGCGCCGTTCGTCTCCGAGATCGAAAGCGGCAAGAAGGATGCAAGCCTGTCGGTCATGAAGAAGATCGCCGACGTGTTGAAGGTCGATCTCGACGACCTGGTGTGACGCACTGATCGGTAACCTCATGCCGAGCAGGCTGGCCGTCTTCCGTGCGGCTATGCGCGCGTGCGGCCGGGGATCGCGCCCAGCGCCCCGAGCGCGGCTTCGATCGCGGTGCGCTGCGCGGCGGTCGCGGGCGCCATGGGGGCGCGGGGTTCCATCGACTCCACGCCCTGCAGGCGTTGGGCGAACTTCGTGCAGGCCGGCAGGTTGTCGCCGACCATCGCGTTCCAGAGCACCAGCAGCTTCCGGTGCAGGTCGAGCGCACGGCGGTGGTCGCCCGCCTTGACGGCGTTCCACAGCGCCACCGAGGCGTGCGGCGCGGCGGCGAGGATGGCCGCGATCGAACCGTGCGCGCCCAGCGCGTAGGACGGGTACATCAGCGCATCGACGGCGGAGAAGATCGACTTGCCCGGCGGCACCGCCAGCATCAGATCGGCAAACAGCTTGAGGTCGCCGGCGCTTTGCTTGACGCCGGTCACGAGCGGCACCTCGGTCATGATCCGGATCAGCAGGGCCGGCGAGAGATAGGTCCAAGGCACCACGTTGTAGATGATGATCGGCAGCCCCGCCTCGTCGGCCATGGTGCGGAAGTGGCGGACCATGGCGTCGTCGTCGGGCCTGAAGAGATAGTGCACCGGCGTCACCTGCAGCGCCGCCACGCCGAGATCGCGGACGGCCTTGCCGCGCCGCACGGCGTCGCGCGTCGAATCGACGATGACGCCCGCCACGATCGGCACGCGGCCGCCCGCGGCCTCGACGGTGGCCGCGATCAGGTCGCGATACTCGGCATGGTCCAGCGTGTGGCCTTCGCCGGTCGAGCCGCCGGCGGCGAGCCCACCCACGCCCACGCCGACCATCCAGTCAACCTGTGGCTTCACCGCCTTCAGGACGAGATCGCCGTCGGCGGCGAACGGTGTCGTCATTGGTGGAATCACGCCCTGCAACATGGTGGCCATTGCGTCTCTCTCCCTGATTGTTTGCCGGAGCCTAGCGCGGCCCTGCCGATCGGTCGACGGCCGCGTCCCGTTCATGAAGAAGATCGCCGACGTTCTGAACGTCGGTCCCGACGGCTCTCGTGACGCACTGGCCCGCGTGCGGTGCGGCTTCTATCCTGACGGCGGGTCGCGGGATTTCCGCGGTCGGGGAGAGTCGGGACAAGACATGAAGAAGGCGCGCAAGACCACGCACAGGGAACCGGTGTTCCTGCATGCCGACGAGCGGCGTGCCGCCGGCAAGGCGATCCGCGAGACCGTGCCGCGCGCCTCCCATGCCCACTGGAAGGCGCCGAAGGACCGGCCGGACATAATCGAGATCCTCGAACGCTCCAACAAGGGGCGGCTCGAGCACCTGATCCCGATCCGCCACGGGCGCATGATGGAATCGGCCTTCGCCTTCTATCGCGGCACCGCCGACATCATGGCGTCGGACCTCGCCTCGACGCCGGTCACCGGGCTTCAGGTGCAGGCCTGCGGCGACGCCCATCTCTGCAATTTCGGCGGCTTCGCCACGCCGGAGCGGCGGGTGATCTTCGACATCAACGATTTCGACGAGACCCTGCCCGGCCCATGGGAGTGGGACGTGAAGCGGCTGGCCGCCAGCCTGGTCGTGGCCGGCCGGCAGATCGGCCTGGCCGAAAGCGATGCCGTGCGCGCCGCCCGCAGCGCCGCCAGCTCCTATCGCGAGCGCATGTCCGACTATGCCGGAATGCGGGCGCTCGACGTCTGGTACGACGCGATCGACCTCGACCGCTTCCTCAAGGCGGTCGATTCGCCCGAGCGGGAGGAGATCATCCGCAAGCGCCTAGAGAAGGTCGAGGAGAGGAACGTCCCCGAGTATCTGTTCCCCAAGCTCGCGGACCATGTCGGCGACACGCCGCGCATCAAGGACGACCTGCCGCTGATCTTCCACCCGACGAAGGAACAGGCGCCGGGCCTCGAATCGCAATTCTCCGAGGCGATCCGGCAGTATCGCGAGTCGCTGCCCGAGCATGTGCGCACCCTGTTCGACCGCTTCCAGTTCTGTGACCTCGCCATCAAGGTCGTGGGCGTGGGCAGCGTCGGCCGCATGTGCGGCGTGGTCCTGTTCATGGCCGACAGCCGCGACCCGATCTTCCTGCAGGTCAAGGAGGCGGTGCCGTCGGTGCTGGAGCCCTATGTGGGAAAGAGCCTGCACGCCAATCACGGCCAGCGCGTCGTGGTCGGCCAGCGGCTGATGCAGTCGGCCAGCGACCTGTTCCTCGGCTGGACGACCGGCGCCGACGGCCGCTCGCTCTATGTCCGCCAGCTGCGCGACATGAAGATCAGTGCCGTGGTCGAGAGCTTCGATGCCGCCGACCTGCGGGCCTATGGCCGCATCTGCGCCTGGGCGCTGGCCCGCGCGCATGCCCGCTCGGGCGACCCGGCGATGATCGCGGGCTATCTCGGCGGCAGCGAGACCTTTGACGACGCCATCGCCGACTTCTCGGTCGAGTATGCCGACCAGGCGCAGCGCGACTACCGCACCTTCGTCAAGGCGATCCGCCAGGGGCGGCTCAAGGCCGAGCGGATCGACTGACGCCCGGGCACCGCCGGGTGCTCAGGCGTCGCGGAGCTTCGCCAGATGGCGGGCGAGCTTTGCCAGCGTCTGGCCGCCATATTCGACGGCGCCGAAGCCGATCGCGCCCTCGCGCTGCGCCTTCGAGGGATGCATCTGGCGCAGGGTGAGGACGGTCTTGCCGTCGCTCTGCTCGTCGAAGGTGACGAGCATGCGGAAGCGGCCGGGATCCTCGTCGCGGTCCGATCCGTGCTCGACCTCGATCAGCGACGGCGCCTCCAGCCGCAGGAAGCGCATGCGGTTGTCGTAGCGGGTGCCATCGGGCGCCACCATGTCGAAGCGCCACAGCCCGCCCGGCCTGAGGGCGATCTCGCGGCTCTCGATCTCGAAGCCCTCGGGCCCGAACCAGAGCGGGATCTGCTCCGGGTCGGTCCAGGCGGCATAGACGAGGGCGCGGGGCGCATCGATCACGCGGGTCAGCACGATCTCGCGGTCGAGGGGCCAGTCCTGCCAGGCGGACGGCGGCGGGGTGAAAGTCGCGCTCATGGTCTAGTGCTTCCTCTTCATGCGTTGGACGTGGGCCTCGAGGCGATCGAGGCGCCGCTCCCAGGTGGCGACGTGCCGGTGAATCCAGGCCTCGGTCTCCTGCAGCGCGCGCCGCTCGATCCGGCAGGTCCGCACGCGCCCGGTCTTCTCGGAGCTGATCAGCCCGCTTTCTTCGAGCACCCGCACATGCTTCAACAGCGACGGCAGCGCGATCTCGAACGGCTGGGACAGCTCGCTGACGGATTTGGGGCCCTCGCACAGGCGACTGACGATCGCCCGCCGGATCGGATCGGAGAGGGCGGCGAAGGTGCGGTCGAGGTCGGTCGGATGGTTAGCCATGTGGGAAACTATTGCTGCGTGCGAAGGCGCGGTCAAGAAAAAGTTTCACGAATGGCTAAGTGTTTGAATTGACACCCTCCTGAGGGGGCCGCGCCGCGGCCGTCTCGAAGGATGGGCAACGGAGGCGGTGCGCGTACCCACCTTTCGAGCCAAGCGATACCGCTCGACCTGTCTCAAGAAGCCGCTCCACAGCTCGCGGCGCTTGGCGAACCACGCCGTGCGCTCGTCCTCACGCCAGGAGCGGAAGGGAACGCCGCTCCACGGCGTGCGCTTCCGGCTTTCGTGGGTCTGGAGGTGAGAGAGCCAGAGGAGGGCGGTGGCGGCGTGCGCTTCGTGAGGGAACTGGCCGAGCTGTTCGCAGTCGGGCTCGAGCCAGCGGTCGAAGGCGAGGCCGAGGGCGCGCTCGACCCGCTGGAAGTCGCGGCTTCGGTGGGCGACCTCGGCGCTGCAGGTCGCGACGGCGCGGGCGCGGAAGTTCTCGATGTCGATCGGGGCTATGGGGAGGGGACGGCGATGGCGGCGGATGAGGTCGGCGACGGTCTCTTTCGGGTGCACGGAGAGACTGTCGGGCATGTGCGAATATCGGATAATAATCCGGAAAAAGCAATAAGGAGATCCGGAATTACCTTGTCATCCTGAGCGGAGCGCCACGGGCGCGCAGTCGAAGGATCCTTCGACTGCGCCGCCCTGCGGGCGGCTTCGCTCAGGATGACAAGGGGCCGCAATAGGCGCCTTCTGCCTTCGACGCTCCCGGACATTGCTGCGCTTGGCGGCTTGTAACCAAGCCGCGGCCTGACGCTAACTGGTAAGCCGAGCTTCGCTCAGCTTACCTCCCACCCTTCATCAACTCGTCCCACTCCAGCACGCGATAGACGCGGAACACCGTCTTGCGGTCGACGTCGAATTCCTTCGCGGGACGGTACTGTGCGAGCTTCAGGGTCTTGGCCGAGATGCCGACCAGAAGCTTGACCACGGTCTGGCGCACGTTCGAGCCGGCGATCGGCCTGAACTCGACCACGACATGGTCGTTGACGCTGGGGGCGCGGTCGCGCTCGACGTAGATCAGGCTGTTGGGCTTGCGCCACGGCCACATCGAATCGCCCACCACGTTCAGCGCGAACACGTCGCCCCGGCCGTAGATGCCTGGCGGGCGGGCGACATGGTCGATCACCGTGCCGTTCATCTCGAACTCGCCGTTGCCGTCGCCGCCCATCGCCGTGCCATAGAGCGGCACGTCGCTCGCCATGTGGCCGAGCATCGGCCGGCCGGGCGCGTCGAAGGCGGGCACGACGTTGCCGGCGAGATCGGTCGCGAAGGACGAGACCGCGCCGTCGGCCGCGGCGGGCAGCTCGCCCTGCAGCTCGGCGACGCCGACCGGCCGGCCGGTCTTCTTCGCCGCCCCGGCCGCGAGCCGCGCATAGGTCTTGTCGGTCAGCGTCTTGGCGCCGGTCGGGTCGTCCAGGAACTTGCGCAGCGTTCCATCGCCCAGTCCGGAGAGCGATTCCCACTGGGCGACGTTGAGGCCGGCCCCGGCCATGAAGGCGCGCAGGGCCTGGCGGCGCTGGTTGGCGTCGAAGGCCATGCCGTCAGTCTGGCATTTTCCGGAATGAATTCCGAGAGGGGAATTTTCCGGAATCCGTCTTGAAATCGGAAATAAATCCGGATAGATTTCCGGGATGGTCGCCTCTCCGAAGCTTTCTCCGCCCGTTCTCCATCCCTGGCTGGTCGAGGACGCGGCCGACTGTCTCGGCTTCGAACGGGCCGGCGGCTACTCGGCCCGCGCCGCCCGTCTCGCGACCCGCGACATGCTGGCCGATCGCGCCCGCGCGCTGGGCTATCCCGAACGCGAGGTCGAGCGGATGGTCGATGCGGCACTGGCGGCGGCGTTGCTGCAATGAGCCGCTTCCGTCACCCAATCCTCCGTCGTCTCGACCGTAGCGCGGAGCGCGGAGCGGAGAGACCTTCTCTCCACGAAGAGCCGCCAAATTGTCGTGAGAAGGTCTCTCCGCTTCGCCTCGCTGCGCGAGGCTCCGGTCGAGACGACGGGCAATACAAGGCGAGGCTACTTCTCGCCCAGCCAGAGCGGCCAGCTGCCCTTGCGCGCCTTTCGGGCCTCGTACTCGGCGTCGGCGTAGCGCTGGGCGGCGCGCGGCTCCCACGACAGTGGCTCTTCCAGCTCGTGGCCATAGACGACGCCGGAGGCGAGCAGGGCGCCGCCGAGATCGATCGGCTGGGCCTCGTCGAGCGCGCATTGCGCGACCAGGCGGCACTCCGAATCGTAACGCGCGATGCGGCACTTCACCTTGTGGTCGGCGCGGGCCAGCAGATCCTCGAGCGTGGCCCGCGCGCGCATGCCGGGCCCGGTCTCCCCGCGCGATGCCTGGCGCAGCGCCGGGGCCTGCACGCCCCAGATCCTGAGCGGCGTCCTGAGGCCGCTGCCGCCCAGCGACTCGCCGTCGAGGGCGAAGGCCTGGCCGGACCAGGTCTGCGGCAGCGCGCCGTGGCTGGCGGTGCAGCCGGCGGGCGGGGCGGCCGGTGCGGCCGCCGTGGCCGGCGGTTTGGCCGGCGGCTTGGCGCTCTGCGCCCAGGCGGCGGGGGCCAGCAGCGAGAGCGACAGGGCGGCGAGGGCAAGTCTCTTCATGCGCCGACCGTGACTTCCGTTTGAGGCGAGGTAAAGGCCGATGGCACACGACAGACCGTTCGAGCGCGCGCTTCCGTCGTTCAACCGCAGAGGAGCGACGCCATGAGCCACGGCCGTCCCTGGAATGCCGACGATGCGGCGCAACTGCGCCGGCTGGTCGCCGCCGGCGAAACCGATGCGCGCATCGCCGAGGCGATGGGGCGCCATCCCGACATGATCCGCCGCCAGCGCCGCGCCGCCGGCCTCGCGCCCGGCCAGTCGCGCGCCGCCACGGTCATGCTGATGCGGGTGAACCGGCGGCGGCTGGGCAAGAAGGTGGCGGGCAAGTACGAGACGGAGGCTCCGTGATGGCGGCCGAGCGTCCCACCCTGTTCAGCGAAGCCCTGGCCGCCGAGATCTGCCGCCGCCTGTCCGACGGCGAGCTGCTGTGCGACATCTGCGGTCCGACCCGCATGCCCAGCCGCGAAACGGTGCGCCGCTGGCAGAGCGAGAACGGCCCTTTCGCTCGCCAGTACGCCATCGCCCGCGACCAGCAGGCCGACGCGCTGGCCGAGCAGGCGATCCGGATCGCCCGCAACGCCGATGCCGACACCGTGACCGTCTGCAAGCTCCAGATCGATACGATCAAGTGGCTCACCGCGAAGATCGCGCCCCGGCGCTACGGCGAGAAGGCCGTGCCCGAAGCGCCTGCCGCGAAAGCCTCGATCGGCGACGCGATCGAGACGGGCCGGGAGCGGGTGGTGCGGTTGCGGAAGGGGTGAGGGATGCCAAGGCCCGTCGCAACGCAGCACTCGACGCTAAAGTCGTTCCGGCTGATACAGAATCATATCGGGCCTCCCCAAAGCGATCTCACCCTGAGGGGCGCTCCGCAGGAGCGCGAACCGTCGCGCGGAATAGCCTCCGCGCTGGGGTGGGCAGGAGCGCCGCGTCTGTTGCCCATCCTTCGAGACGGCCCTGAGTTTACCCCGAGGTATTCCAGGGGACCTCCTCGGGGTGAGGTGGTGTGGTGAACCTTGAGCGGAAGACTCTAGAGGAGATATCGTCTTTCGGCTTTCCGCATCTCGCAGTACCGCTCGAATGCCCGGGCACGACTTTCGATTCCGAGAAGGGACTTGATCGTCTCGCCGCGAAAGATGTGCATGAGGAGCCGCCAGCCCTGCGTGAGCGTGAAGCGCGTATCGAGGCCGAGCGTTACCCAGCCGTGCCGGAGCTTTATCCATCGCTCCGTTTCCCAACGCAGGAACTCCAGCTCGGTCTTGGAAACCTTTCCGCAGGCCACGACCGCGGTCGTGCCGTCGTACTCTTCGACGTTCGTGCTGGTGACGAGCCCGCGCTTGTGGAGGTCGGCCGCCATCGGCGTTCCCGGATAGGGAGTTGGATGCTGGATGTACGGCCAGTCGAACCAGTGCAATGCAAATGCCAGATTGGTCGCGATCTGCGCCCGTGTATCGGTCGGGTTGCCGACAATCAGCCCGCCGACGACATACATCCCGTTGTCGCGGATGTGTTCGATCGCCTTGACGGCGGCATTGTCGATGCGCCGTCCGTTCACGCGGCGCTTGTTCTTGACGCTGGCCTTGAGGAAGACGAGCTCCTCTTCGACCACGTTCTCGATGCCGAGGAACACGTAGCGGAAGCCGGCCTCACGCATCAGGGGCGCCAGGGTTTCGCCGTGATCGGCGATCGACGAGGTCGTCGCCTGGATCAGGTAATGGATCGAGTTCAGCTTCGCCGCGATGATGGCCCGGCAGACCGTTTCGAATCGCGCGATGTTGAGCGTGATATTGTCGTCGACGAAGAAGATCGCCCGCGCCCCATGCTCGTAGGCGTCGCGAATGTCATCGATGACGCGGTCGACGTCGAAGCGATGGAAATTCCGGCCGCGCATCTCGATGATCGAACAGAAACTGCAGTCGAAGGTGCAGCCCCGGGACGTCTCGATGACGTCGATCTGCCGGCCCATGAGCGTGTAACCGGAGAGCACGCGGGCACTTCGCCGGGGCGGCCGAATCTCTCCCCCTTCGAGGGTGCCGACGCCGCGGTCGGGATTGTGGTGGAAGAGGCCGTCCCGGCGGAAGGAAAGCCCCTCGATCCTCTCGAAAGCGCCGTCGCCCTCGAGGGCTCTGACCAGCTCGCGGAAGGTGATCTCGCCCTCTCCCTTGACCAGGAAGTCGATCTTCGGATCGTCAACGTCGGTATAGACGTCCCGGGCCAGACTCGGGTCGTATCCGCCGACGACGATCCGGACATCGGGCTTGAGCGACCGGACGAGATCCATGATCGCCATGGCGGTGCGGCGCTGGAAGGTCATGATGGACAGGCCGACCAGGTCGGGATCGTGACTCTTCATGAGCTGGCAGACCGTTTCGCGGACGGTCTGCTGCGCCAGAACCAGATCGGCGACCGCCACCTTGTGGTGGGGATCGACGTTTCCCGCCAGTGACGTCAGGGCCCCGTTCGGCATGCGGACGCTGATGGTCGGCATGTGCTCGAAGGAATCGGGCATGGAAAGCAGAAGAATGTTCATCCGGCGTTCACGGGCAGGACCATTGCATCGCGACTGATACCATTCCGGGGTGCGTGGGGGAACCTGTGGCCACCCGACCTGCGAATTCCGGGCGATCCCATCGCTCCCGCCGGTGCCGTGGCCCTCTGGAGAATGCAACGCCTCAGGGCTTCTCAGCCGCCCTCGAAGCCGGGTTCCGATGCGCCCTTACGAGCGCGATGGCGTTCTGCAGGCCAGGATCGGCGTCGCGGTCACGCTTCCATACGCAGTAGGTGTCCGAGACGAGGCCCGCATGCGCGAGCCCGACGAAGCGAAGCCCCGCCAGACGCGACTCGCGCAACGAACGGGGAACGAGCGCCACGCCGGTGCCGTTGGCCACGAGGGCCAGCACCGTCAGCCAGTAGGCGACCTCGTGCCGGACCTTCGGCGCAAAACCCGCGGCAATGCATGCATTGACGATCAGCTCATAGTAGGCCGGCGATCCGTGACGGGCGAACAGGACGAAGTCTTCCTGGCTCAACTGAGCAAGCCCGATCTTCCGTCTCTTCGCCAGCGGATGCGTCTCGTGCAGGCAGGCGACGAAAGGCTCGCTGTGATACAGGAAGCCTTCCATGCCGTTGCGCCGTGCGTGGCCGTGCCCGAAGCCCAGATCGATCTCGTCGCGCGAGAGGGCTTCCGTCTGATCGATCGATCCCATCTCCTTCAGGCGAATTTCCATGAGAGGATATCTCTCCCGAAAGTCGCGCAGAATTGCGGGTAGACCGCGGTAGAGCATCGAGGCCCCGAACCCGATGCGCAGGACGCCCGAGCTGCCGTCGGCGACGGAACGGATCTGCTGCCTGATCTCCTCCATTCGCCCGAGCAGCGCACGGGCCTCCGTCTGCAACGCGAGCCCCGCCGGAGTCAGTTCGACGGCGCGCGTACTGCGCGTGAACAATCGAGCGCCGAGTTCGCTCTCGAGCTGCCTGATGGCGTAGCTGAGCGGCGGCTGCGACAGGGCCAGCTTCTTCGCGGCCCGTCCGAAGTGCTTCTCCTCGGCCAGCACGGTGAAATAGCGAAGCCTGCGTACGTCCATCGCCCGTCCATCGCCCGCCAATTGCCCAGGCCAATTGATACAGGGAAAGTCTCAATCGGACCAAACTCGATATTGGACTGGATCGGTGCGGGCTTCAATAACCGGCGGAGACGGGCTCGCCTCGACGCTCGAACCCGCGGGAGGAAGAATGACGACCAGATCGAGTATGTGGCTTCTATGCTGCCTGGCGGCCACCGGCATGCTGCTGACGTTCACCGCTCCGGCCAGCGCGCAGTATCCGAACAGGCCGGTGAAGCTGGTGGTTCCTTTTGCGGCAGGCGGGCCGACCGACGCGCTGGGCCGCGCACTGGCGGCTGCCATGCGCACACAGCTCGGCCAGCCGGTGATCGTGGAGAACCTTGGAGGCGCCGGCGGAAACATCGGCGCCCAGTCGGTCGCGCAGGCGCCGGCCGACGGCTACACGTTGCTGCTTGCCACGTCGGGTCCCCTGGTCGTCAATGTGAGCCTGTTCAGGAAGCTCACCTTCGACCCGATGAAGAGCTTCGATCCGATCATCATGATCGGCACACTGCCGAACGTGATCGTGGTCCATCCGGGCTTTCCCGCGAAGGACATTGCGGAACTGGTGGCGTACGGCAAGGCCCACAAGGGCCAGCTCAGCTTCGCTCACGCCGGCATCGGCGGGTCCTCGCATCTTGCCGGGGAGATGTTCAATTCGATGGCCGGGACCGATCTCGTCCAGATTCCCTATCGCGGCGCGTCCCCGGCGCTGAACGATCTGATCGGCGGTCAGGTTCAACTGGGTGTCCTGGATGTTCTCGTCGCGGCGCCCCAGGTCAAAGCCGGAAAGATCCGCGCGCTCGGGGTCACGACGAAGGAGCGCACGTCGGTCCTGCCGGACGTGCCGACCCTCGACGAGCAGGGGTTCAGGGGATTCGACTCCAGCGTGATGTTCGGCGTCGTCGCGCCACGGGGCACCCCGCCCGACATCCTTGCACGACTGAACACCGTGCTGGCTGCGAGCCTGGACGAGCCGGCCCTGCGCGCCTTTCTCGACGCACAGGGCATAGGCCGCGCCCCGTCGACCGAGGCGGCCTACCTGACCCGGTACATGGGCGAGGAGATTCCGAAGTGGCGGAAGATCATCGAGTCGATCGGAATCGAAGTGCAATAGCGCAGGCGGATGGGGGCCGATCCGCGCCGGCCTCGTTCAGCCGTCGATCTCCTGCTTCAGCCGGGCGAGGCGGGTCAGCGCGGCGTTGCGCGTCCGGTCGCGACGTTGCCTGTAGGCGAGCACATCCTCCGCCCGGACGCGCCGATGGGTGCCGACCATGTGATGCGGAATCTGCTTGTCCTCGATCAGCTTCACGACGAAGGGCCGGGAGACGTTGAGCATCCCGGCGGCCTGCTGGGTGGACAGTTCCGCGCCGAACGGCACGAGCGTGACCGCCTGGCCATTGCCGACGAACTGCAGCAGATCGAGCATCAGGCGACCGACCGCCGGCGGGAGGTCCACGTCGGCGGCCCTGGCGCCCTTGCCGATCCGCAGCGACAGGCCGCCCCGCTTTTCCACATGACGCGCGAGGGCGGCGCTCGCCTTGCCGGCCTTCTCGGCCTCGTCCCGCGTCGGGAGGCGCTCGGAAAGCGATCGATCTCGGGCCATCGGGGTCTCCTCAGTCATTTTCGCACGAAGAGTGCGGACAGTATAACCGAAATATCCGAAATAATCGAATCATCTGTCGGGGAAAGGGGCCAAACGGCGTGAAAAGGCGCTAACCCGCCCTGTCCAGCTCAATGGTACAGGCAGAGACGTTCGGCCCCATCGGGCTCGCCATGTCGGCCCGAACTGTCGTCTGGGCCCTGACCTGAGATCCCGACAGGGTGCCCGAGAACGACCCAGTCAGTACTTTCGGGTTCCCGTTCCGGAGTCGCGCGTTGATCGCACCGGAATAGCTGTTCCCCGAAATGTCCACCGTCACCGTCGTGCCTGTATGGCGGCCGGTGACAGAACCGGATCCCTTGCCATTCGTCACCGTGATCGATATCGGAAGCGGGCCCGGCCAGAAGTCGCACATCACTTTGACGGCCCAGCGTACCGACGGAGCCGGCGGTTCTATCGCGGCAACCGGCGCCGGTGCGGCCGCCGGTGGTGAGGTTACCGCAGGGCCGGCAGCTGCAGCTGCCTTGGCCTTTGCCGCCTCGTCAGCCTTTTTCCTGTCGTCCTCGGCCTTCCTCTGATCGTCGTCGTACCGGGCAACCGCCGGCGCCGCCTCGCGCAGCAGGGCTTGCTGCTGTGGACCGGTCACGAAGCCCGTGGCCGGCAGGTCGCGGGCCTTCTGCCAGTTGGCGATCATCTCGCGCGAGCGCGGTCCCAGAGCACCGTCGTAGCCTCGCGTATCGAAGCCG
The DNA here is from genome assembly GCA_046296475.1 of Reyranella sp. Classification (GTDB taxonomy): domain Bacteria; phylum Pseudomonadota; class Alphaproteobacteria; order Reyranellales; family Reyranellaceae; genus Reyranella. The sequence continues at coordinate 31,564 of JBKBLH010000025.1, read as the reverse complement.
AGCGACGTCAACGCAACCTGGATCCGTTGGCGGTCGGACGGCGTGAGGCGCAACGCTCCCTCGGCCGCTTCCGCCGACTTTCTGTCGGCAGCGGCAGCGGCCGCTGCCTGTGCTTCCGCTTCGGCCTTCTGCCTGGCATCGGCTTCGGCTTTCAGGCGCTCCGTCTGTGCCTCGGCCAGAGCCGCGTCGGCCTGCCGCTTGGCATCGGCGTCGGCCGCGGCCTTCCTCTGTGCGTCGGCTTCGGTCTGGCGTAGGGCAGCCATCTCGGCCTCGGCCTTGAGCCGGGCCGCCTCGGCTTCGGCGCGCATGGCCAATGTCTGCTGTTCCTGACGTCGCGCATCGATCTCGGCCTTCAGCTTCGCCAGATCCTCTTCCGCCTTTTGGCGCATCTGCTGGGCTCGTTCGAGCTCCGCATCCGACGCCTGCTTCGCGGCTTCCTCGTCCGCCGCCTTCCTTTTCGCTGCTTCTTCCGCACGCTTCTTGTCGGCCGCAGACGCGTCGGCTGCCCGACGCTCCGCCAGCGCGCGCTCGAGATCCTCTACCTTCATTTCCTGGACGGCCACGTTCCGGGGGGCGGGGGTGTCCTGCGGTGCAGACCTTGGCGCGAGCATGACGTAGCCGCCGCCTGCCAGAAGCAGGGCGGCGACCGCCGTCCCGGCGTAGAGCGCCACGCGGCTCTTCGGCGGGGAAACCACCGGTTCGACGCCAGCCGGAGCAGGGGGCGGCGCCGCAACGGGTTCAGTTCCGTTGGCCACGATGGTCGGGGCGGGATCGGGACGGCTCCGCACGGCGATCGTCGGCGCATCGCCAGGGGCTGCCGTCAAAGCCAGGATCTGGCGCCAACCGGCAATCGACTGCGGCCGGTCGGTGGCGCGGACCAGGAGGCCTGCGTCGATGCCGGCCAGCAGGCCGGGAGAAAAGCTCGGCGGCGCCGCCGATGCGACGGGCTCGTACGCATCGTCGAGCATGCGATCGAAGGCCGAGGGCGGCGAGCGGCCGACGATGGCATGATAGAGCGTGGCCGCGACGCCGTAGATGTCGGTCCACGGGCCCTGCTTGGCCGAAGTGAACTGCTCGGGTGCCGCATACCCGGGGGTGAAGATCGCCGTCATCGCCACGGTCCGGCCGATCATGGCGGCGCGCGAGGCGCCGAAGTCGATCAGCGTGGGGTTGCCTTCGGCATCGAGCAGGATGTTGGCGGGCTTGATGTCGCGATGCAGGAAGCCTGCGGTGTGGACCTGCTCGAGGCCGTCGAGCAGCGGCCACAGGATGCGGTCGATGGCCGATGCATCCAGCCGGCCGTTCTTCCTTATGTGCCCTTCGAGCGTATCGCCGTGGAGCATCTCCATGACGATGTACGCCGTCCCGTTGATCTCGAGGAAGTCGTAGACGCGGACGATGCCCGGCGCGCGGTGCAGCGTCGCCATGACCCGGCCCTCGGCAACGAACCGGTCACGGCCCCACGTGAAATCCTCCGCGGCCTTGGTCGAGCGCGGCATCACGGTGACGCCGTTCTGGCGCACCGCGAGTGCGGTCGGCAGATATTCCTTGATGGCGACTTCGCGATCGAGCTGGATGTCGCGCGCCCGATAGGTGATGCCGAAGCCGCCCTGGCCCAGCACGGACAGGACTTCGTAGCGCCCGATCAGAGTGCCCACCGGCAGAGCGACGAAATCGACATCCGGATCGGCCGTCGTCGTGTCCGATCTCATGTCGACCATGAAGGCTCCTCTCCCTTTCTGGTCAATCTGGTCCTGTGCTTTTCCGACATATCACAAGGATTCAATGTTTTTTCCATCCTCGGCACCCGGCTTTACCACCGGACCCGTTTCCGGAACTCGGTCATAAACGCCGCAGCCGCGGAGCCGATCGTGCGCGATGTGATACGGGTCGATGGCGGCGGTCTGTGCTCGACCGTGCCTCGCGCTTGACCGATGCCAAGCTGTCGGCCGGTCTGACCGCTCGATCCATACGATTGATACAAAACGGCCCGCCCGCCGCCCCGCCGGCGCCACCCTGGCTCGTGATACCGTGCGGTCAACGGTTTTTGCGAGGGTGGCGGTGCGCAGGGACGACAGGAAGCTTGCCGAGCTCGAGACGAATCTCAACCGGCTGCGCGACGATCTCAACGATCTGTCGAAGGCGCTGAACGTCGATCCGCGCAACACCAGCCTCGTGATCCGCCGGGTCAACCTGATGGGCCGCATCGTGGCCGCCCAGTCCACCGTCGAACAGCTGCGCGGCACCCTGCGCCACGCCTGAGCGCGGATCGTCCCGAAGACGCGGCGGATCAGCCGCCCAGGCCGCGCTTCCGCCGGCAGTCCTCCAACTGCTGAATCGCCGCGGCGACGCCCGCGAGCGGGAATTCGTAATCCTGCGTCTCGACGCCGACCAGCCCCTCGCGGCCGCCCTTCTTGAGGCCGTCGACCTCGGGCCTGCCCAGCCAGGCGATGCTCCAGCCGCCGACGCCGACGCCGCTCATCTGGTTGCCGCCGCCGTTGCCGAAGCCCTTGCCGTCGATCTGGAAGGAGCCCTGCCAGTCCTTGGGGCCCTTCATCGGCACCGCGACCTGCCATTGCCGCGAATCGCCCGGCTGCACGAGGTCGACGCCGATGCGGACCCGGCGGCCGCCGGCATTCGAATCGGCCACGCAGTACATGAAGGTCTGGCCGCTGCGCGCGGCGCGGATCTTCCACGGGCCGGCCTCGCCCCAGGGCTTCTCGAACCTGTCGTTGGCGACGATGTCGTAGCCACCATACTCGTTCGGGGCCGCCAGCTGGCCCTTGGTACAGCGGCTGGCGAGCCGGCGGATATGGGTCGAGGCACCCTCGACCTCGGTGCGGTCGGTCTTCAGACACCAGTCGACATGCGCCTTGGTGACGGCATGCACGCCCTTGCCGGGATCCTGGCAGGCCGGGTTGAGCGCGATGGCGTCGGTGGCCGCGGCCGCCGCCGCGTACTGCTGGCAGAAGGCAGCGTCGCCCGGCTCGGCGCGGGTCGCCGCGGGAGCGGCAACAAGGGCGAGCAGCGTCGCCGCGGAGAGCAGGTCTTTGCGCATCATCGTTCGTACTCCGGTCAACTCTACTGGTGGGAAGTCATGCAGCCGTCGATCCGCGCGCTCATCGTGTCGGGATCGCCGAGGTCGAAGCTGCGCGTCACGTTGGTCGCGGGAAGCTGAACGTCCATGCGCTTCGATTCGAAGAAGACGTCGGTGAAGCTGTTCTCCAGCGCGGGGCTCCACAGCCGGTCGGGCGAGCGCTGGGTCATGGTGAAGGTGAAGCGCTTGCCGCTCGGCCTGAACACGATCACGGCCTCGTCGCGGGCGGCGGCGGTGCCGGGGCCCGGCAGGATGAACTGGCGCTGCCCGTCGTCGCCGAAGCTCATGCGCAACCCTTCATTGTTCGGCCCCGTCGTGTCGGCGATGCAGCGCACGAACCTGCCTTTCTCGTGGACCGCACTGATTTCCCACCCACCGAACACGCCGAGTTTTTTCGTCTGAGTCGCCGCGGGCGCGGACACGCCGACCATGGCCACCACCGCACTCAATACCGCCAGGCTCCAGTTGCGCCCCGTCATCGCCACCCCTCGTGACTGTCTCCGCCGCTGCGTTCCGCGCCATCCCATCGCATTTTTCGCATCAATTGCAATTGCAAATGGTGGGTGGCTTTCAGGGGTGGATTCTGTTGCCCTTTCGCACCATATCCGCCAGAAGAAACTCGGGTGTCCTCACTTCGGCGAGGGCAGGGACTAGCGCTGGTCGGGCCGCCAGTGGGCCCCTTGTCGTGCGAGACCCATGACCCGCCATACGCATCCGCGTCCGACCCTGCTGCGCCGCTTCATCGACAGCGAGGCGTCGGGCGGCATCGTCCTCATGGTGGCCGCGGCGCTGGCGCTGATCATCGCCAATTCGGCCCTTGCCCCCGCCTATTTCGCTGCCCTCAAGTCCTATGTCGGGCCGCTCAGCGTCTCGCACTGGATCAACGACGCGCTGATGGCGGTGTTCTTCCTGCTGGTCGGGCTGGAGATCAAGCGCGAGGTGGTCGAAGGCCAGCTCTCGACTTGGTCGCGGCGCATCCTGCCCGGCCTGTGCGCCGCCGGCGGCATGGCCGTGCCGGCGCTGATCTTCGCGTCGCTCAACTGGAACAACGGCGAGGTGATCCGCGGCTGGGCGATTCCGACCGCGACCGACATCGCCTTCGCGCTGGGCGTGCTGTCGCTTTTCGGCAACCGGGTGCCGGCCTCGATGAAGGTATTCCTGACCGCGCTCGCCATCATCGACGATCTCGGCGCGGTGCTGATCATCGCCGTCTTCTACACCGGCAACCTGAACTTTGCGGCGCTCGCCGGCGCGGCCGCCGTGCTGGTGGCGCTTCTCGCGCTCAACCGGCTGGGGGTGAGGGCGCTGTGGCCCTATCTCGGGTTGGGCGCCGTCCTGTGGCTGCTGGTGCTGCTGTCGGGCGTCCATGCGACGGTCGCGGGCGTGGCGCTGGCGCTCACCATTCCGCTCACCCGTGCGCGGGGGGGCGGTCATGAACGTGGTGTGGAGTCGCCGCTGCACCGGCTCGAACATGCGCTGGCCAAGTTCGTGCCCTTCGTCATCATCCCGATCTTCGGCTTCGCCAACGCCGGTGTGTCGCTGGCCGGCTTCGACATGGCGGCCCTCGTCGATCCGCTGACGCTTGGCATTGCGTGCGGACTGGTCGTAGGCAAGGTGGTCGGCGTCTACGGCACCGCCATGGCGACCGTGAAGCTCGGTTTCGCCGATGGCCCGACCAACGCGGCACCCCTGCACGTGCTGGGCGTGTCGCTGCTCTGCGGCATCGGCTTCACCATGAGCCTGTTCATCGGCCTGCTGGCCTTCCCCGACAATCCGGCCCTACAGGACGGCGTCAAGATCGGCATCCTGCTGGGCTCGCTCGTCTCGGCGGCGCTCGGGGCCGTGGTCCTGATGCTGAGTCCGAAGCCCGGCGGACCCGAGGCCCGGGCCTTCTGACAGGAGACGATGCATTCGTCCCCCGGCGACACGCGCCGAAGGCCTCCTCCTTCTAATCGGTATCGCCCGCATCCGTCGCTTGCGGCGGACGGTCGTAGAAATCGACGCGCATGCGCATGCGGCCGATCGGCTCGACATGGTGGGTCTGCTGCGGCCGGATCAGGCCGGGGCGATCGGGCGTCAGGATCGTGCCTTCGCGGCCGGCACCGGGGCCATCGTCGAGCACGAGCCGCAGCTTGCCCTCCAGCACGCGGATCACGCCCCACACGCCTTCTTTCGTCCGATGCTCGCGCCGCAGCGCCGCGGGCAGCGTCGTCTCGTCGAAAACCGGCGTCGATTTGTAGGGTGCGACCATCTACATTCCTGCGGGCAGGCGGGACAGTGCCAGCTTGAAATTCTCGGCGATGCGCGTGGCCTTTTCCTGCATCGAGCGGGCGACGGCGGGCGGCATCTCCGCCTCGGTGGCCTCGCGCCACAGCACGAGCCAGCGGTCGAACATGGCGGGCGTGATCCGCGCGCGGTGCCTGAGGTGGGCCGCCATCGGCATGCCCTTGTAGCGGCCGGTGCCCAGCATCAGGGAGGACCAGAAGGCGGCGAGTTTGTCGAGATGGTGCGGCCAGTGGTCGATCGCGTCGTCGAATACGGGGCCGATCAGAACATCCGCGCGCACGGCTGTGTAGAAGCGGTCGACCAGCCGGGCCAGCCCCTCTTCGTCGACACCCTCGATCTCGCCAAATGCCAGGCCGCTCATCCTCTCGTTCCCCCCAAGCGCCTGCGATACATCCGGCACGACGAATCGGGAATGCGACACCTGCACAATCACTCGCGGCTCTGGAGATGGTGTCCAAGGTCTAGCGCGCCGGCGGACGTGAGCGGCTCGCATCGCCACGCTGCGTGCGTTCGAGATCGCACGGATGCTGCAATTGTTACGCGGCGTGGGATGCGCCATAGGAGGGGCATGGCGTCGGTGGGGTGCGGCGGGACCAATGAACAGCGGTGAGATTTTCGGCTACATCGCGTCCGTCCTGGTCTTTGCCACCTTCTACATGCGCACGATGCTGCCGCTGCGCATCGTTGCGGTCGCCAGCAACCTGGCCTTCATCACCTACGCCGCGATCGACGGGCTGACGCCGATCCTGATCCTGCACTCGGCGCTGCTGCCTCTGAACCTGCTGCGCCTCATGCAGATCCGCGAGCTGGGCGCGCAGGTCGAGCTCGCGTCCAGCCACGAATTCTCCGCCGCGGCGATCCTGCCGTTCATGAGGAAGCGCGTCGTTCGGGCCAACGAAGTGCTCTTTACGGCCGGCGACCTCGCCGAGGAGCTGTTCTACGTGCTGGAGGGTGAGGTCTTCGTGCCCGAGGTCCAGCAGACGGTCGGGCCTGGCGCCTTCTTCGGCGAGATCGCGCTGTTCTCCGCCTCGGGCCGCCGCACCGCCACCGCCGTCGCGCGCACCAATGGCGTCGTCATGGCCTTGAGCAAGAAGGCGGTACTGGCGGCGCTGCTGCAGAGCCCGCAGCTCGGCATCCATCTGCTGCGCATCATCACCGCCCGCATGCTGCAGAACGCGGGGCTGCGCGACGAGACGATGGTGGCGGTCGAGGCGTCGCCCGCGGCGGCCGCGGTCCCGTCGGCGCCGGGCGCGGCGCCCCGGCCGCTGGCGCAACGCTTAGGGCGCAAGGGCCGGATCGCTCTGGTGGTCGGGCTCGGCCTCATCCCGATCTGCGTTGCGGTGTTCCAGCCGCTCTACATCATGCTCGACCGCGATGCCGCGGTGACCTCGTGGCTCAGCGTCGCCACGGCGCCGATCGCCGGCGCGCTCGAAGGCTTCGACACGCGCATCGGCCAGCAGGTCGGCGCGAGCGGCGACGTCACCACCATCGTCAATCGCAGCGTCGACCGCAGCGCCGTCATCCGCGCCGAGGGCAACGAACGCCGCGCCGAGGGCCGGCTGGTCCAGCTGCGGCTCTACCAGGAGCGGGTAAGGCTGCTCGCGAAGGAATGGTCGGAGCGCCGTGCGCGCTATGCCGAGGGCTTCCGGCGCGATCTCGACATCGACATCCAGGACCTCGAGAAGCGGCTTGCGCTCCTGAAGGAGCGGGTGGCGCTGGCCGACGCTTCGGCGCAGCGCCGGCGCTCGCTGCGCGCCAGCGGCACGGCCTCGCAGGCCGATGAGGACGTGGCGACCTCCAGCCATCGCGAACTGCAGGTGGCGATGACCCAGATGGAAAATGCGCTGGCCCGGGTGCGCGAGCGCCGCCGGCTGGCGGGCGAGGGGGTCTACCTGCAGGCCGATGCAAAGGAGCCGGAATGGTCGTGGCGCAGCCTCGACGAGATCAACCTCGAAGCGGCGCGAGCGAACCGGGCCCTGTCGGATGCGCAGGAAGAACTCAGCACCGCGCGCGCCATCCTTGGCGACGAGCGCCGCAACCTCGAGGCGCTGTCGACCGCGACGATCCACATTCCGCCCTTCATGACCATATGGTCGGCGCCGGTGAGCGATGGCGCCACGGTGCGGCAGGGCGAGAAGCTGTTCTCATGGATCGACTGTAATGTGCTGCTGGTAGACGTGCCGGTGACCGAGACGCTGGCCGCGCTGCTGCAGGAGGGCATGAAGGCCACCGTGCTGCTGGAAGGCGACTCGCGCAGCCACGCCGGGACGGTGCTGCTGACTCGCGGCGCCTCCTCGCGGATCGGCGGCGACGATCTCGCGAGCCTCAGCCGCGGCCACAAGAGCTGGAGTGGCCAGGCGCTGGTCCAGATCAGCGACACCGAGGGCCTCCCCGAATGTCCGATCGGTCGCCGCGCCTTCGTCGGCTTCCCGGATATCCGCCTCGTCCAGTACCTCAGCGCCTACCTGCCGGGGTGGTAGGCAGGAACGGGCGATCGACGACGGAACTCGAAGCCTCAGTACTTCGTGTCGCCGCCGCCGCTGGGCGCGCCGCGGGCGGAGTCTTCCTTGATCCGTTGCATGAGCATGGTCGAGGAGCTGGTGGTGCCGTTCCACGTGGCGTTGACGTTGGAGCGGACGCCCATGTAGCGCTCCGACGCCGCGCCGGTGGCGCCGGGGTTGCCGCCGGCGGTGCCGTTGGTGCCGGTGTCGGCGCCAACGCTGCAACCGGTCAGGATCAGGAACATCGCCGCGAACGGCACCTTCATCGACATGGAACCTCCATTGAGGACAGGTTGGTCCCGCCAACAGACGAGCGTCGGCGACGTTGCATGTTTTCCCCCTGAGGGCAGCTTGGCAAGGCCGTTGGCGAGACGGCGCGGCCCGGCCGCCCCTCAATCGGCAGGCGGTGAGGTGGCATTGAGGAGTTGCGAGACGGCCGTGAGGACTTGCGACGGCGCGAAGGGTTTCGTGATCAGGATGCTGTTGGGTACCCCCAGGGACGGCCAGTCCTTTCCCTCGCTTCCGGTCATGTAGACGACAGGCATGTCCGCCCGCCGCTCCCGGGCGTGCCGGGCCACATCCCAGCCCGAGACGGGCCCCCCCAGCCTTATGTCCGTCACGACGGCGCGAAGCGCTTCGCCCTGGGAATCGAGCGCCTCGAGGGCCTGTTCGCCGGTCGCGACCAGCACGACCTCGAAGCCGCCCTCTTCGAAGGTCAGCTGCAGGACGTTGCGAATCTCCGCTTCATCCTCGGCGATCAGGACAAGGACCGATGTCTTTTCCATTCCAGCGCTCCACGCCGACAGTCCGGGCAATACCGGACACCCCCTGCGGCTCGACACACGGGCAAGAGAACGAAGGGACCCAGTGTTTGTTCCCGTACGGATCCCCCGTTTGGTCTGCGGGATCGCCACGTCGTGTCGCGATTGTCACCTCGGTCGAAAGACAGTCGGCGTAGCGGCGCGGGGCGTCGATGGTCGTGGGCGCCGCACAATGCTAGCGTCGCGCGATGTGCGGAAAGTTCACGGCCCAGGCCTCGTGGCGCGAGGTCGTCGCATTCTCGCAGCCGCTCGCCAAAGGGTCAGGCGATGGCGATGAAGGCGGCGACGATGAATGCGACGGCGGCGGCGGGATCGTCGTCTATCGCGTCGGCGGCGTGCTGCCCGTGATCGTGTGGGATGCCGAGGTCGGCAAGCGCCGTGTGGTGCCGATGCGTTGGGGTTTTCCCGATCCGAAGGACTGGCGACGGCCGCGGCCGATCCATGCGCGAGCCGAGACCATCGAAATCAAGGAGCCGTTCCGCAAGCCGTTCCACGAACGCCAGCGCGGCATCGTGGTGTTCCGCACCTTCAACGAGGGCGAGGAGGTGGTGAAGCCCTCCGGGAAGACCGAGACGCGGCAATGGACGATCGATCCGCAGGATGGCCTGCCGCGCGGCTTCGCCTTCGTGTGGCGACGCTACGCGATCCAGGGTCAGCCGGCGCCGCTGCTCTTCTGCGTCATGGTGACGGTGCCGGCCAATCAGCTGATCCGCCGCACGGTGAAGGCGCGCGAGGATGACCCGCGCATGCCGGCTATTCTTGCCGACGAGACTTGGGCGAGCTGGCTCGGCGAGAACGGCGCCGACGTCGCGACCGCCAAGGCGCTGCTCCGGACGATGGAAGGTGTTAACTGGACCTCGGCGGTCGAGCCCAGGAAACCGAGATCGTGAGCCGCCGCGCTCGTCTTTCGCAGGCCGGTGCCGGACGAGACATCACACCTCATGCGCGGCGGCACCATATAGGCTAGGAAACGCCGATGTCCGATATCGAATCCCTCCGCAAGTCGCTCGCCCTCTCGTCCGAGGGGCTGGCATCCGAAGACAAGAAGAAGATGGCGATCGAGGCCATGACCCGGATTCTCGACGCTCTGGAGCAGGGCGTCGGCACGTTCGGCGAATGGGAACAGCGCTGCCTCGCCGCGTCGATCATCGCGTTGCGTGCGGGAAAGTACGATGACGCCCGGGCGCTCGCGCGCCGCGCCATCTGGCCCGAGGAAAACCGCCGCAACTCCGGCGTCGCACGCCTGCTGCTGCGTCCGGGAATGCTGACGATCTCCGAGCTGCGGAGCGAGTTCAGGATCGCGCAATCCATGCCGCCCCGAAGGGTCCGCCCTGTCGAATAGGCCCGTTGAAATCGTGTAGCGCAGGCGAGGAAACGCGCAGGCGCCGCGCATCGCCTGCGAGACTGTGGTGTTCGCGGCACACATCGCGTGTATCGCTGCTCGGCCCGCGCCGCCGCCGGAACGGATCGCGCGGCGCCCTCGTTCCGTATTCCGTGACATGAACCAAAGAACGGGATAGGGGACACCGACCATGGATGACAGTTCTCGCCAGCTCCTCCTCGCCACCTTCGCCTACCTGCTCTTCCTGGCTGGCTTCATCGGTACGCTGGGCGCTGTGTTCGGCAGCTAATGTCGCTGGGACTGGCCTCGCCCAGGGGGCCTTGGCCATAGGACTTCATCCGCCGCAAAGAAGTCGACCCTGACAACACGGATATCACCCGCGGCGCCGGTCGATCTCGGCACGGGCGTGGCGCCGCGCCATCTCCTCGGCCACTTCCGACGCAACGCAGACCTTGTTCACGGGGTTGAGTACCGTACCCAGCGACTTGGCGATCACGAGCGCGACCGGGATTCCGACGATCGAGAAGCATAGCGCGAACACCTGGATCGCGTTCAGGACGACGAAGACGACACCGAATGGCAGATAGACCAGCATGACCAGGGTGGAGTAGGCGCGCCACAGTGTGTTCTGCGGCATGTCGAGCTCCGACTTGCTCACCATCTCGTTGCCGAACGGCGCCAGCAGGAACTTGCCGAACTCCATCAATCCCAGGCCGAGCGGTGCGGTGACGACCAGCAGCGTGAGCAACAGGCCGAGCAGCCAGTAGAAGGCCGCGGTGAGGAAGCCGAGGAATGGCACATGCCAAAGTATGTTGCCGAGTGTCCGCACGGTCTCTCTCCCCCTTCGCCTCCCTCGGCGCGGCTCACCATGCCCCGCCGGCCGGTAGCGAGGCAATCGTCTCTAGGGGGCAGGAGGCGGTCAACTGCCACCCGCGGGAATGGCGCGTGGCCGCTGATCGCCCCGGAGGGGCGTGTGCGTGAATCCCCACTGGTCGGCCTCGGGCGCCGTAAGCCACCGCATCTCGGTTGGTTCGGTGAGCAGGAGGAACGCCATGATGGATGCGTAGGGAGTGCCGCGCGCCAGGGCATTCTGCGCGATCAGCTCGTTGCACGCCGCCGAGCGGCTGCGCTCGCCTGCCACGCGGCACGCGTGCAGTCCGATCCGGCCGCTTCCCTCGACCGCGCGGTGCACACCCGACAGAAAGAGGATCTGCGCGCAGGCCGAGGCGCAGGCCGCTCCCGGTCGCACAAGCGTCGAGACCCTCTCGCGATCCATCACGTCGACCATCGCGAAGGCCTCGATGACCAAGCCTCCCGGACTGTCCAGCGCCACGACCTTGTTCCCGAACGGGTCACGGTCAGCCGACGCCAAGGCAGTACGCAGGCGGTCGACATCACCCTCGGCAACCGGCCCCTGGGCCAGCACGATTCGCATGCCGTCGGGCAGGGTGAGCGTCGAGAAGGACATGGCCGAGGCAGGCGAGGCAAACCAGGCGAGCAGCGTGACGGAGAGCAGCGCGGCAATGCGCGCAACAGGAATGCATTGCGGATGCGCGAGCATCTTCCGCGGCTCCGATGAACGCTAGACGTGCGACAGACCCAAGGGGAGGACGCTCGATACGTCGTCCGCGAGCAGCGTGTTCATCTTCCGCGCCAGGTCTCTCGGGCGATAGGGCTTCACCAGCACGTTGGTATCCGGCGAGATGTTGCCCTTCTGGATCAGCGCATGTGCGAAATAGCCCGACGTGAACAGGATCTTCAGGTCCGGACGCAGCAGCCGGGCCTGCTCGGCAAGCTCGCCGCCATCCATGCCCGGCATGACCACATCGGTGAAGAGAACGTCGATGTTGTCGTTGCGTCGCAACGCATCGAGCGCTTCCGATCCGCTCGCAACCGCGAGCACCTCGTAATTGAGATCCTCGAGCAGGCACTTGGATGTCATCCTTACCTGGTCGTCGTCATCAACCAGAAGCACCGTGGGAAGCGCCGGGCGAGCGGTCATTTTCGGACGCAGCGCTGAACCGGTTCCGGCCCACCGTACGGCTTCCACCGACTGCATCATGAGACCGAACGCCACCAGATTGTGCTGAGGATCGCGCAATGGAATGACGACTTCATGCAGTTCGAGGTCCTTGCCGCTGCTATGAATGCGCTGTCCGATTTCTTCGTGCCGGCCTTTCTTTCTTGCGATGGTCAGGGAAAGAGGTGCGCCGTTCGGGTCGCGCGCCTCGGGCGGCACGATCCTCGCATACGGCTGCCCGACCGCCTGGGCCTCTTCATAGCCGAGCAGCTTTTGTGCGCCGGCATTCCAACTCAGTACCTTGCCGTCGGTATCGAGCAAGACCAGTGCGTAGTCCTTCAGACTGTCGACCATGAGCTGCTTGAGATGGCCGTTCGCTGACATGTCCAATTTTCACTCCGTAATCGCAACCAACAACGCCTGTTGCCGGGGCGTACTACGCATGGCGGTGAAACTGGTTTCCGCGAGACTGCAGATACTCACGGAGTTGTGATGGGGAGCGCAAAAGGTTGCGTCGCGCGGCGAATAATGACCGAGAACGAAGCTCTCCGCCCAGGGGACGGTGCTTGGGCTCGTTATTTGCAGCGGACCTCGATGCGGCGCGGCGGCGTCCTGAACCATGGTGGGGTGTTGTCCATCGCAGGCTGGGGCTTGGGCCAGACGCCCGACTTCAGGCGCGACTCGATCAGCGGGACGAGCTGTTGCAGGATTACCCAGCCCTTCATGCGAGTGCCGGGATAGGTCGTGTGCACGCCGTCGGCATAGAGATCCGGATCGAAGGGCATCGTCCCGGCGACGTCGATGAAATCGATGCCGCGCTCCTGTGCGTACTTCTTCAGCACCCGATTTTGGAAGGTCGCGAGCCGCTCGAGGTCTCGATAGCGCCAAGGGTACATGTAAAGGTTCAGGTAGTCCCAGATCATGCGGTTGCGAACCGGGTCGAGCTTCATCCCGTCCCTTACCATCCACAAAAACGAGGTGATCGCGAGTTCGGCGTCGATCGGCTTCAGGTCCGCCTGGATCCGGTCGAGGTCGCCCAGGATCTGGGTGAGCGACACCGGGAGGTCCTTGCGCGCGATGTCGGGATCGGTCTCGGAAAGATCCTTCGGCCAGGCGAGCTGATAGTCGGGCTTGGGCGCCTCCAGCCCGGTGGAAGGCAGTTCCTCGGAGGCGCGCAATGTCTGGATGCGGCGCACGATGTCGGAATAGCGCGCCAGCACGTTGAGCCAAGCCGGGCCGGGCGGCTCGCGCGGCTTCATCGGTTGCGGCTTCTCGCCCTGGGGCATCGAAGCGACCAGGCTCTCGAGCCTGAACTGGTTGCCGCCCTCATGATAGATCACGAGATCTGGCCGGGCCGGCACGATCTCGGTGCGGACGACCGATTCGATTCCCTCGGAGTTGATGGATTCCCGCGCCGCACTGGCGACCTCGATCCTGAGATCGGGCCGGTTCTTTGCCGCCCACAGGTTGAGCCAGTGCGCAATGAATTCCGGATAGGAATAGGGCATCTGGTGGGTATCCGCCGTCGTCGAGGCGCCGGCGAACACGATGCGGATCGTCTTGGGCGCACGCGCAAAGTCGATCGGCGCCCCGCGCCAGCCTAGCTGATTGGTCACCAGGCCGATCGGCGAGGTTGTGTTCGGACGGAAACGGAAGGGCGGATTGGGCTTACCGTCCTCGGGATCGAAGAGCTCCAGCGAGCCCGGCGCATTGGAAAAGAACGGGCTCTTGCAGGGGTCGCCCACCAGCACCGAATTCCAGATCTTAAAGGCTTCCGGGGACTGGAAAGGTGTCCCTGCCTTCTGAAGGGCCCGGTCGAGTTCCATCGCCTCTGGCGGCACCGGCTTGCGGTTTGGCAGCGGCGGTGGATCGCTGAAGAACCAGGCGCGTTCCACCGATGCCGCGCGCGGCACCTCGTCGAGGCGCTCGGCCGTCGTGTCGTTACCGATGTTCACCAGTCGAACGGGCAGTTCGAGCTGGGTGAGGGGCAGTCCCGCCAGCACGCGCGCGGCGCCTTCGGCGAAGACCAAACCGATCAGAATGGAAACGAACATCATGATGGCGTTGGCCATCGTTCGACCGTTCAAGGGCGTGTCCTCTACTGCTTAGTCTTCCCCGGCCCGGCCGTTCTAGGGGCTCTGCCGGGCGAGGAAAAGCGCGACATTGTCGCCCGCTGGCCTCGCCATCGGACCAGTCTGCTAAGGCAACTCCAGAAGGCGCGCCGCCGCCGGGTCGGATGACTCAAGCTGGGCCGTGCGCTCGTCCATCTGCCGCGCATAGGCCAGCAGCCTTTCGCGGTCGTCGGCCGACAGCAATCCGGAAGCCAGCCGGCGCGCCTTCTTGGCTTGCAGTCGAGCAACCTCGGGTGCGAGGACCGGCCTGGGAACGCTCGACATAGCGCTCTCGATTACGAACCGGTCCAGGGGATGGATCAGCCGAGGAGGCGAGTTCGTCGTCCGGTCAGGCCCGGGCGGCGTCGGTGACGATCCCGACGCGCCCACTCCGTGGCGTCGACAGCCGCAGGTCGTATCGGACAACCCCCTATTTGGGCGACACTCCGTGCTCAATGTAAGGGGCGGCTGTAGCGCTTTCCACCGAGACACTGTAAAATGTCGTTCCCGACGGAGAACAAGCACGAATGAACCAGCGAACGGCCGACTCGGACGATGAAGAGCCGACCGCCATGACCGGGAATGGTAAGGCGAGGAAGCCCTACGGGGCACCGCAGTTCGTACGCTTGGGCACTCTGGCCGATCTGACACGCACGGTTGGTTATCGCGGTTCCGCTGATGGCGGCCGCTTCCCCCAGCGTTTCAGGACCGGGACTTTCTAGCGCGCCGCGGGTGCGCATGCGGAAAAGGGGAGCTAAATGAATCTGCGAACGGCCGACTCCGAGGGTGAGGAGGTGAATGCCGCAACCGAGATCCGCCATCCGAAGAGGCCCTACTTGCGGCCGCAGCTTGTGCGTCTTGGCGCGCTGGCCGACCTGACCCGCAAAGTCGGTTATCGTGGTTCCGCCGACGGTGGCCGTTTCCCCTTCGGATTCAGGACGGCGTGGTAGCGCGCAGCGGGTGCGCGCCTAGCAATCCCAGCGCGAGGGTGTCGCTGCCGAAGTATCGGCTCCAATGGGGGCATGAACGCAGAAAAGCCGTTCCGCACCGTGCGCTGTAACGATCTGCCACTGAAGGTTGCTCCCGCCAATTGCCCTCGCAAGAACCGTCGCGCGCGCGACACACTGCGCCGAGTACAATTTTAGTCTGCCTTTACTACCCAGTCCCCGCGTCCCCGTACGCGCAATGATGTGGCGAAAAAAAGGGCATGCCCGCCATAGTGGAAATGGCTCGCCGAGTGCACCCACACTCCAAGCGCCACGCTATTTGACTCGCCGGTGGGAGGCGTGTCTCATCAAAAAAAAGCGAGCAACAGTGGAGGACAAGATGAATACGATCGGCAAGGTACTTCGTCGAAACCTGCTTGCCGGCTCGGCCGCCCTGGTGGCGGCGCCGGCGGTGATCGGCACGGCGCTGGCACAGGACAAGGTCACCTGGAAGGTGCAATCTCACTGGCCGAAGGCGTCGGGCTCGTTCAACGACAGTCTCGTCGCGCTTGCGAAGGAACTCGATACGCGGACCGGCGGTCGCTTCAAGCTGGAAACGTTCGGCGCGGGCGAGATCGCGAAGGATCGCGAAATCTACAACATCGTCCGTCGCGGCGTCGTGCCCATGGGGACGATCTCGCCCGCCTACATCCTCGGCGAAGCACAGGCGATGGGCCTGCTCTACGGCGTGCCCGGTACGCTGCGCGAAACCTGGGAAATGATGCAGCTGACCAAGAATCTCGGCATCGAGAAGATGGTCAACGACGAATTGCTGCCCAAGGGCGTGCTGATCAAGGCGGAGAAGGCCTATCCGACCGAGGTGGTGCTGCGCCGGAAAATCGCCTCGGCGGCCGATCTCGGCTCGCTCAAGGTCCGCTCGACCGGCACGATGCTGGAGTATCTCGCAGCGGCGGGTGCGTCGCCGCAGCAGATCGCGGGCCCCGAAATCTACCAGGCCATTTCGACCGGGGTCGTCGACGGCGCCCACTGGGGCGCGGCGATCGGCGCCCTGTCGATGAAGTTCTGGGAAGTCGCCCGTTTCCACATGAAGCCCGCGCTGGGCATTACCAACGACGCCTGGATCGTGAACAAGGCGGCGCTGGACAAGCTGCCGGCTGACCTGAAGCTGCAATTCCTCTCGCTGCTGGAGGAGCGCTACTTCCTGCGTTCGGTCGAGTACCTGCAGCAGGAGGCGATTGCCCTCAACACCGGCAAGTCGAAGATGAACGTCGAGGTCGTGCGCTGGCCCGACGATGTGCTCAAGAAGTTCGCCGAGGCCTCGACTGGCATCCTGAAGAAGGAGGAGGCCAAAGGCGAGATTTCTGCCAAGGGTACCAAGGCACTTCTCAAGCTGATGACCGACCTCGGTTACGTCTGAGCCGCGACTCTGCTCCCCGCGGCGGCGCCCGGCGGGCGCCGCCGTTTCGTGGCCGTTGAACCGACAGGTGTCAGGATGCTGAAGATCGCCGGCGCGATCACCCGTCTCAACCTCTGGGTCGCCAGGATTGCCGCCTGGCTGATTATTCCCATGTTCTTCCTGCTGATGGCGGACGTGATCATGCGTTACGTCGTCGGAAGCGCGGAAATCTGGACCGCCGAATTCGCTCAGCTGATCTTCGGCGTCTATGCCGTCATCTGCGGCGGCTACCTGCTGGTCGAGCGCGCCCATGTCAACGTCGACATCATCTATGGCCGGTTCAGC
This sequence comes from Reyranella sp., assembly GCA_046296475.1. Classification (GTDB taxonomy): domain Bacteria; phylum Pseudomonadota; class Alphaproteobacteria; order Reyranellales; family Reyranellaceae; genus Reyranella. Next base: position 14,698 of record JBKBLH010000025.1, on the reverse strand, counting down.
CGCGTGGCGAAGGCTAAGGTCGACCTCGCGACCTCGTTTCTTTTCTTCCTGTTCCTCGCGGTGCTGATCTGGCAGAGCGCCGACATGGCTTGGGAATCGGCAGAGAAGTTCGAGCGGTCGAACAGCATCTGGAATCCGCACATATGGCCGGTGAAGCTTGCGATCCCGATCGCCGGTGTGCTGCTGCTGCTGCAGGGGTTGGTGCGCATCGCGTCCGACATCCGCACGGTCATGGGACTCGAGAACGATCCCGCGATCTTCGGTAAACAAGCCACTGACGAACCCTCTCACTGATCGGAACGAGCCCCGTGTCTGTCGAACTCGTCACCCTCCTGTTCTTCGGGTCGCTGCTGCTGTTCCTGTTCATCGGAACGCCGCTCGTCTTCACCCTCGGCGGCATCTCCTGCATCTTCCTCTATTTCACGATGGGGTCCGTGGGTTTCTACATCGTGGCGTCCAAGTTCTGGGACTCCATGATGAGCTTCACGCTCATCGCAATTCCCATGTACGTCTACATGGCGATGCTGCTGGAAAAATCCGGCGTGGCGCAGGACCTCTATCGCATGATGCATGTCTGGTTCGGCGCAATGCGCGGCGGCCTGGCGATCGGCACGGTGGCGATCTGCGCGATCTTCGCGGCCATGAGCGGCATCAGCGGCGCAGCCGTAGTGACCATGGGCACGATCGCCCTGCCACGCATGCTCGAGCGAGGCTACGACAAGCGCCTCGCCGTCGGCGCGATCAACTGCGGCGGCGGCTGGGGCATCCTCATTCCCCCGTCGATCCTGATGGTCCTCTATGCGCTGCTGACCGAAGTCTCGGTCGGTCGGTTGTTCGCCTCCGGCATCGGACCCGGCATCCTCCTGTTCGTGCTGGTGACCATCTACATCGGCGTGCGCGCCTGGCTGCAGCCGTCGCTGGCGCCGGCGCTGCCGGTCGAGGAACGCGGTGACTGGGCGCTGAAGTTCAGTTCTCTCAAGGCGGTGTTCCTGCCGCTGCTGATCGTATTCCTGGTGCTCGGCGCGATCTTCGGCGGCTTCGCGACGCCGACCGAAGCAGCGGCGCTGGGTGTGTTCGGCGCGCTGGTCGCGTCGGCCGTCCATCGCAAGCTGTCGATCCCGGTGTTGACGGATGCCGCGATGCAGACGTTGCGCCTGACGGCATTGATCATGTGGATTCTGTTCGCCGCCCACGCCTTCTCGACCGCCTACACGACCTTGGGCGCGAACGACCTGATGAACCACCTGATGTCACTCATTCCGGGCGGTCAGTGGGGGGCGCTGGCGTTCATGCTGTTCGTGCTACTGCTGCTCGGAATGGTGCTCGATCCGGTCGGGATCATGCTGATCACGCTGCCGGTCTTCCTGCCGGTCGTGGAAGCGAACGGGTGGGACCCGATCTGGTTCGGCGTGATCTTCATCATCATGATGGAGATCGGCTACATGACGCCGCCCTTCGGGTTCAACCTGTTCTACCTGAAGGCTGTAGCGCCGCCGAGCGTCACGATGAGCGACATCTACTGGTCGGTCATCCCGTACGTGCTGGTGACCTTCGTCGGCGTGCTGATCCTCATCGCCTTCCCCGACATAGCACTATACTTTCCCAACCTGTTCTTCGGCGTTTCGAAGTAGGAGTCTCCGTAGCGCCCTTCGGGACCGGGAGGGAAGTCGATGGGATTGAAACGCAAGGTCAGCGTCTTCCTGTTCGCGGTCATGCTGGCCGTGAGCCTGGGGGCGACGGTCGTGGCCTCGATCGCCATGTACCGGCTGGTCTCGGAGAAGCAGGACGGTGAAATCCACAGGCTCGAGGCCAGCCTGTCCCATCGCTTCGCCGTTTTCGAGATGCTGCTGCGCTCGCAGCACGCGGAAATCGTCATGCACATGGAAAAGGTCCTGCCGCAGATCGCGGCGGAACTCGACCGGACCGGCCGCGCGCCGGGGGGTCTCACCATGGCCGAACTCGACGCACTCACCCGCAAGTACGGCGTGCAGCATATCTACTTCGTTGACCGCTCGCACAGGGTGTTCCAGACGAATCTCGCCAGCGACATGAACCTGACTTTCCCCGAGAGCAGCTTCACGCGCTTTCTCGACACGGTCTACGGCTCGAACAAGGTGATGAGCGACGGCATCGACTTGTCCAGCCTGACCGGCACGCTGCGCACCTACAGCTATTTCGGGCCCGAGGGGAAGGACTACATCATCGAGACCTCGACCGAGGTGCGCACCAGCCTGGCGGAGGGAAATTTCGGCTGGATGGGCACCTACTTCTTCCAGGACCTGTTCGCCGACGCGCTGCGCTCCAATCCCTACCTCAAGGAAGTCGACCTCTACCTGGTTACGCCCGCCGGCGCCTGGTCGCTTCTGCACATCGGCAGCAAGCTTGAGCCCGCGCTGGTGGAGCGGCTGATTGAAGTGCGTCGCGAGGAAGTCCCATCCGGCGATGGGCGATATCTCACCGTCTACAGCGGCGAAGAGACGGCAGCCGGCACGCAGGCGGGCCACCCGGTGTCCTCGAAATTCGTCATCCGCAAGATAACCTACGATACCGGGCTGGCGCGTGAGGCCGTCCTGCACGTGCTCGTGAGTTCGATCATCGTGCTGGCGGTGATGCTGCCGATCGTGTTCTGGATCGCCGCGCGCCTGCTCCAGAGGCAGCTTCTCGATCCCCTGTTCAGTCTGCGCGGCGAGGCGGGCGCCATTGCCGCGGGCGATCTCGATCAGGCCATCGCCAACACCAACAGGATCGACGAGATCGGCCAGCTCGCCAATAGCTTCGCGTCGATGCGCGACGCGGTTCGCCGGACGATCCTCGACCTCAAGCACACCAACGTGTCGATCGAACGCTTCGTGCCGCAGGCCTTCCTGTCCATCGTCGGCAAGCCGTCGGTCGCCGATGTCGAGCTCGGGGACAACAAGCGCCGGACCATGACGGTGCTCTTCTCCGACATTCGCGGCTTCACGACTCTTTCGGAACAGATGAGCCCGGACGAGACCTTCGCGTTCATCAACGCCTATCTCGAACGCATGGGCCCGGTGATCCGTGACCATCACGGGTTCATCGACAAGTATATCGGCGACGCCATCATGGCGCTGTTCGCCAACGCCGACGATGCGCTGCAGGCCGGCCTTGCGATGATGGCCGCGCTAGACGGGTTCAACGCCGAACGGCGCGCTGCCGGCCGGGAGCCGATCGAGATCGGCATCGGCATCAACACCGGATCGCTGATGCTCGGAACGATCGGCGAGAAGCATCGCATGGACGGGACCGTCATATCCGACGCCGTAAACCTCGCGGCGCGGATCGAGAGCCTGACGAAGGATTATGGTGCGCCGATGCTGATTTCCGAATTCACCTATCGGGAGCTAACCAACCCCGAGGACAGCGCCATCCGGCCAGTCGACGTCGTCGTCGTAAAGGGCAAGACCCGGCCTGTCGCCATCTACGCCGTTAGCCCGTCCGCGGCGTAGGGTTCAGGCAAAATCGTCCGGCGTGAGTTCTATCGTCTGCCCGTGCGCCGTACGACCTGCGGCGTGGTCCCAAGCTTGATAGTAGCGGTCGAGCGTTTCGGGCGAGGCGATGCCCTTGCGCGCGACCAACTGTTCGAGTGTCGAGAGCCAGTGGCGGTAGTAGGTCGTGCCGTCGTCGGGATCGCCTTGCGCGATAGCCGACTTTATCTGGAGGCCGAGTTCGTGGGCCCATTCGTTCCAGGTGAAGACGCCACGCTGCTGCAGCGCCAACGCCATGGCGAAGGCCTGGGCCTGCCACGGTTCGGCGAAGACCGGTGCTTCGCCTTCGCAGGGGATGCCGGGCACGGTGGCCAGCACCGCGCGGACTGCCGCGGAATCTCCTCCGGTCGTCACGCCGGCTCCAGGTACGGCTCAAACGCTTCGATGGACACGGTGGCGCCATCCTCGGCGTCGGGGCCCCAGAGTTCCCGCGCGTCGAACACCACCGTGTAGAGCCACTCGCCCTGTTCGATACCCTTCTCGACCATCGCGTCGGGATAGGTGTGGCAGCCCTGGATGCGCTCGATCGTGCCGAGGTGGCCGCGCGCGAAGCGCGGCAAGCGCGTATGGGAGCGTGGATGGATGTTACGTGCCCGCACCTTCTGCCCGAGGGCGAAAACGGCCGGTGCGCGGGGCGGCTGGTCGTGGTTGGGGCGGCTCACGGCGGCACCGGCCCGCGGGCCCGAGAGCGGCTTGCGCTTCAACGGCCGGCCGGGTCCGCTCGAACGTCCGCTGGCTAGCTCAGCCTCGGAGACGAGGCCGCGATCGAGGCAAAGCCGCTCGAGCCGCAGGAACCACTTCTTGTAGTAGGATGAGGAGAGATAGACCGGGGGCGGCAAGGTCTCGATCCAGTAACGGCCGACATCGATGTTCCATTCGCCAGCCGAGCCCATGACCCGGTTGAGCGCGAACGACCGCGCCTGCCACTCGGCGTGGAATGGCACCTCGTGTGGATCGGGCGAGACCTTGCCGAAGCCGTCCATGCCGCCCATGTCGTGAACGCCGTTCATGCCGCGACCTCGTTCGCTGGCTTGGGGAAGCCGGTGCCGATCATCGAATCGCGGGTGACGAGCAACGCCAGCCTTTCCTCGGACCAGCCCTCGGTTGCGGCGGGCCGCATGGGCAGCACGATGAATCTCGTCTCGGCCGTCGAGTCCCAAACACGCACCTTGGCCTCGTCGGGGAGCTTCACGCCGAAATCGGCCAGCACCTTGCGCGGCTCCTTGACGGTGCGGGCGCGATAGGGGGCGGATTTGTACCAAGCCGGCGGCAGGCCGAGCAGGTCCCATGGATAGCAGGAGCACAGGGTACAGACGATCATGTTGTGCGTAGTGGGCGTGTTCTCCACGGCAATCAGGTGGTCGCCGACCTTCTGCTGCAGGCCGAGCCCTGCGATCGCCTTGCTGGCATCGGCGAGCAGTGCCGTCTTGAAATTCGCATCGACCCAAGCCCGCGCCACCACCCGCGCGCCGATGTGCGGGCCGATCTTCGTCTCGTAGGTTTCGATGATCGAGTCGAGCGCCGCGGCATCGACGTAGCCCTTCTCCGTCAGGATGGTCTCGAGCGCCCGCACCCGGAGCTGCATCTCGGACAGTTCGGATCCGTGCTCGTGGTCATGGTGATGCTCGCGCCCGTTGTCGTGATCGTTCGACATTGCATTCCCCGATCGCCTGCGTGCCGTTATCGACCGGCTCCGGAACTTGGCATAGAACAGGACAGGGGTGAGTGGAAGATGGCAACAGCCACGTCGCATAGAGATAATGCTCGACGGACGAAGAAACCCAGGCATCCCGTCCCCGGGCCGCGTTGGACGATGGTGGCCGTGTCGCTGCTGCTGGCCCTGGCGCTTTCCATTTACCTGCCTTCGGTGTTTCTGAGGCTGGGCGTGGACCACGTGACGACGACGGCCGAGCACAGGACCGTCGACCTGCCGGACGGGTCGGTCGTCGAGCTTGGCGCCGCCAGCGCCCTCGACGTGCAGTTCAGCGACACCGTCCGGCTGGTGAAACTGCGCTCGGGCGAGGCGTTCTTCACCGTGAAGTCCGGCGTCGCGCCGCCCTTCACGGTGAAGGCCGGCGGCGTGGCGGTCGGCGTCACGGGCCCGGCCGTCAACGTCCGTCTGGCCGACGAGGCCGTCAGTGTGGCGGTCGAGACTGGATCGGTCGAGACCACGATGCCGCCCATGGAAACGCCGCAAGGAACGATGGAACCTGTGGTACGACGGCTGGCGGCCGGCGAGCAGCTCGTGGCGCGGGCCGATGGAACGATCGAGCAGGGCCCAGTCTCCCCTGCCGAGGCGGGGGCCTGGCGGCGCCACAGGGCGTACGCCGATGGCGCGACGGTCGGCGATACGATTGCCCATCTGCGCCGCTATCACGGTGGCCCGATCGTCGTGACCGACGCCGATCTCCTGCGGCAGCGCTTCTCGGGATTCTACGACCTGCGCGATCCGGTTGGATCGCTGCGCACGGTGGTCGGCCCGTTCGGTGCGAAGGTGCGCCCGATCTCGGCGCTGATCATCGTCTCGAGGCCGTGACCGACGGTCCCTCCCGTCGCCACAAAAAGTCCGAGGCGACGGCTTGAAGTACGAGGGGACGCACCTAGATCGTCTGCCGGTCGCCCTCCGGGGGACCGCTTCGCAAACCCATCGCTCAGGAGTGGAGGATGAACATGCGTACCGCTTTCGATTTTTCGCCCTTCTATCGTGATACGGTCGGGTTCGACCGGGTGTTCAACATGCTCGATTCGGTGGTGAGTCAGGGCTCGCAGGGCTATCCGCCCTACAACATCGAGAAGTCCGGCGACGATACCTACCGCATCGTCATGGCGGTGGCGGGCTTTTCCGAGGCCGAGCTCAGCATCACCCAGAAAGAGGAGGAGCTTCTCGTTACCGGCAAGTCGCAGCCCGGCGCCGAGGAGAAGGAGTACCTCTATCGCGGCATCGCCGCGCGCGAGTTCGAGCGCCGCTTCCAGCTCGCGGACCACGTCAAGGTAGCCGGGGCCGGCTTGGCCAACGGGCTTCTGACGATCGAGCTCCGGCGTGAGATTCCCGAGGAGAAGAAAGCCCGCGCCATCCGCATCGAGTCGAGTCCGACGCCGCGGCTTTCGAAGCAGTAGACGCGAAGTCAGACACGGAAGAGGAGCGTTCGCCGCGTCAGCGCGGCGGGCGCCTGCTTCCCTCAGATCCCATCGGATTTAGGAGGTTCGTCATGATCGCAAGGTCGGCAGCCTACCGGCCTGAATGGTCTTCAGATCTGGACGCCCGGGTCAGCGCTGCAGAAGTTCTCCCCCGTCATGGATTTGCCGGATCGATCGACCAGCCGCCGCGCGGCCGCGTCCTGATCGTCGAGGACGACCTGTCGCTGGCGCTGGAAATGCAGAAGCACTTGCGCGAGGCTGGCTACCGAATCGTCGGTCCTGCCGGGACCCACAGCGAGGTGGCACGGCTCGTTAGGAGCGGTCGCCTGGATGCGGCCGTGATCGATGTCGACGCCCGGCGCAGTGCGCCTCTGGCCGTTGCCGACTGGCTGGCTGCGGAACAGGTTCCGTTCGCCGTGATCGCGGACGATACGAACAGCTTGCCGCACGAACTCGCCCTGAGACCTGCGATTACCAAGCCGGTGTCGCCGTCCGCGCTGGTCGACACCGTCGATCAGATGGTCAACGGCAGTCCGGGAGCCATCGTGATTCCCTACACGCGGGGGCCACGGCTGTTTCCGCAGCTCTAATCCGAGCAGGGAAACCTCGGCAGAGCGGCACCTTGGCAGGGCGCGGTTTATCGGCCTTTTCGCCTTGGTGACCCCCCGCGGTGCCCTGCCGGCGTGCAGGGCTCGCCGTATGGGCTTGGGTTGTGCCTTCTGCTCGTGTGAGCTGGGCGGCGCCTGGTACCGTGTCTGCGGCGCCAGTTCGAGCCCCGGTCGGATCGCCTTCGTTCGCCGCCAGCGCGGCGGCGGACTAGGCTAGGACGGGAGTGCGGCCCGCGGAATGTGGCTCGGGGTAGTGCCGCCCGGCCGGCAACTTCCCGTTGTTCGCGCCGTTCACACCGCCTTATCGGGAGGAACGATCATGAGCAGCCTGGAGGACGCCATAAAGGTGTCGGCCGCCCTGCGAGGGCAGAAAAAGTACGTCGAGGCCATCGAACTCATCCAGAGGGCCCTGGCCGCGGCGCCGCCGGAGGACTTCGCGCGCCTCGACGCCAACCGCGAGGGCCTGCGCACGGCCGAAGAGGCCGGGCTCGCCGCCGTCGCCAGGCGCTTCGCCGACGCCATCGCTATCAGGGTCGTCGACGACGACGAGCACGAGCCGCGCACATAGCTCGCGGCCGACAAGCTGCGTATACCCACCGGCAAGATTTTACTCGATGTTTCGCGTTGCTGATGCGGACGCTAATGTGCTGCCCTCTCAGGGAGCCGAGATGATGTCGGATGAGTTGGCCGTTCCGCAGTCGCGTCCAAAAGGGAAGAAGGCGCCCAAAGGCGAGCTACAAGCGGCGCGCGAAGAGGCCAAACGCAAGCGTCATGCCTTACGAAGGCGCCGCCGAACCGAGGAAAAACGAGAAGAGCTGCAGCTCGAACGCAAACAGAGAAAGCACGACCGCCGGCAGGTCCGCGAACGGCTGAATTCGGAAGCCATACGCGAGACGCAGCGCTGGCGCTGGAGTGACGGCGGAATGACCTTCTTCAACCTGAGGAGGCGCGATCATGTGGCTCCCGTTGTGGAAGACCTGCCACTCGACGCGGAGGAAATTCCGGGAGCCCTTGTCTCTCGCCTCAAGGACCCGTCTTTGGCACCGGGAAATTTCTCCGGCGCCGTGTATCGGCACGAGGGGCATGCGGTATCCGAGTTTCTAGAGCTGGATGCACTCACGCAGGATCGCCTCAGCAGACGCGTCAACGCGCCGGTGATGGACCAGAAGCGTTTGGACGACGCCGACAGACTTTACGATACTTGTATCTATCTTGGCCGCTGGTCTCCTCGGTTCGGCCCATTTCTCCTCGAGTCGCTGGCGCGTGCCTGGTACCTGATCAAGGCGGACCGCTCGATCCCCGTCATTTTCCACGGCTGGAGCGACCGACCTGCCGTGCCTTCATTCGCTTCGGCTGTTCTGGCCGCCCTCCACGTACAGCCCAGCCGGATCAAGATCGTTGCGAACCGCGACCTCAGGGTCAGAAGCCTTATCCTGCCGAGAGCGCAGTTCTGGCCGGGCATCAAGGCTTCACCCGGCATGTGCGTTGCCTTCGACCACGTGCGGGAGAAGATGCTACAGGGTCGCTCGGCCAAGGCACGCACGCCGGAAAAGGTGTACTTCAGCCGGCGAGGCTTGGACGAAGCACCGGCCCCCGGCCGTGCGCGGTCCGTCATCGTGAACGAGGAGGAGGCGGAAACGGTCTTTCGCACCGCCGGCTACGAAATCCTGCAGCCCGAGCTTCTGCCGATGGAACAGCAGGTGGCCATCGTGGCCAATGCAACGCACGTCGCCGGAGCGTCGGGGTCAGCTCTCCACCTGATGATGTTCAACGCCAATCCACGGGCAAAGCTCATCGAACTGCGCACGCGGACGGCCGTCGACCAGTTGATGATCAGCGCCATCCGCGGCCATGAAGCCTTTCACGTTTCCTGCCGCAGCCGGAATGGATCGCCCGAGAGGATCATCCTCGACATGGAGGTCGTCGAACGGGCGATACGAGAGATCGCTGCCGGCTAGCCCGGCTGCCCACCTTCATGATGCGGCATTTTCAGTGCGGCACGGCGCCCAACTCGACCCCGGTCTTGTCGTGCAGCGCGAAACGGTCGACGAGGTCGGCACTGGCCTTGTTGTAGCCGATGACCTTCACCTCCGAGCCGTCGCGCCGCAGGCGGGCGACGATCTTGTCGAGCGCGCCGACGCCCGAGATGTCCCAGAAGTGCGCCGGTGACACGTCGATCGTCACGGGCCGCCCTTCCTCCGGCTGGAAGGCGCGCGTGAAGCGGTCGACCGAGGCGAAGAAGATCTCTCCGCTGATAGTGTAGGTCACTTGTCCGTCGCTCTCCCTGCGCTCCACCGAAAACATGCGGCGGACCTTGCCGGCGAAGAAGATGCCGGAGAGCAGCACGCCCGCCAGCACGCCCTGCGCCAGGTCGCGGGTCAAGACGACGACGCACACGGTCACAATCATCACGATGCTCGAGGTCGGCGGGTGACGGCGCAGGTTGGGGATCGAGTTCCAGCTGAAGGTGCCGATCGACACCATGATCATCACCGCGACCAGCGCCGGCATCGGGATGCGGCCGACCAGCGGACCCAGTACGGCCAGCAGGAACAGCAGCGCCGCGCCGGCGACGAAGGTCGAGAGGCGCTTGCGGCCGCCCGAGGTCACGTTGATCACCGACTGGCCGATCATGGCGCAGCCGCCCATGCCGCCCACGAGAGCGGCGGCGATGTTGGCGCCGCCCTGGCCCAGGCACTCGCGGCGCTTGTCGCTGTCGGTGTCGGTCATGTCGTCGACGATCTGCGCCGTCAGCATCGATTCGAGCAGGCCGACGGCTGCCATGGTTGCCGAGTAGGGCAGGATGATCTGCAGCGTCTCCCAGGTGAGCGGCACCTGCGGCAGGGCAAAGCTCGGCAGCGCCTCGGGCAGCTTGCCCATGTCGCCCACCGTATGGACCGGCAGGCCGAAGCCGATGCTGACTGCGGCCAGCACGACGATGGCCACCAGCGGCGAGGGGACCGCGGTGGTGAAGCGCGGCAGCAGATAGATGATGGCGAGGCCTGCCGCGATCATCGCATAGGTGTGCCACGAGACGCCGACCAGCTGCGGGATCTGCGCCATGAAGATCAGGATCGCCAGCGCATTGACGAAGCCGGTGATCACCGAGCGCGAGACGAACTGCATCAGCAGGTCGAGGCGCAGGAAGCCTGCCACGATCTGGATCAGGCCCATGAGGATCGTTGCGGCGAACAGGTAGTCGACGCCGTGGTCGCGCACCAGCGGCGTCACGAGGACGGCGACCGCAGCGGTTGCCGCCGAGATCATGCCGGGCCGTCCGCCCAGCAGCGAAATCACGATGGCGATCGCCACCGACGCCCACAGGCCGACACGGGGATCGACGCCGGCGATGATCGAGAAGCCGATGGCTTCGGGGATGAGGGCGAGGGCGACCACCAGCCCGGCCAGGAAATCACGACGGACTTCGGCTGCGCTGCCGAACCACTGGGAGTTGACGCTGTTGAACATTGACCTGTCGATTGCCCGGACACAGGGAACCCTTGGCTTCGCCTTCCGGCGAAGACGGCGCGCGGCGCGTTCTTTCAGCGCGTTCCATGTGAGAGTTGCCCGGCGGATCGGCGGCCGGAATAGCCACCCGGGTTTTCACCGGACTCCAAACGATTCAGGCGTTGCGTAAACCACGCCGGGATCGGGATTGCAATCCCGGTGCCAGTTCTCATCTCGGCAGATGTTTCCTTGCCGGGACGATCGCGAGAGGAGATCTGCTATGCGCGAGCCGGCAATGCGCCCTGCGATGCACGGATCTCGGCGACGGCGCGGTCCCAGCTCGCGAGGCGGTCGGGGCCGGCCGGATGGGTGTCGAGCATGCCGGTGTCGCGGCGTCCCGACGAACGGGCCAGGGTGACCAGCATGCCGCGCGCCTTGTCGAGGTCGACGCTAGAGCGATAGAGGATCACCGCTGCCAGGTAGTCGGCTTCGCGCTCCTGCTCCTTGGAGAAGGAGATGCGTCCCACCGCGCCGCCGAGGTTGGCGCCGGCATCCATCGCCGATCGCATTACCTGGCCGGCATTGGGGCTGCGATAGGAGGCAGCCGCGCCGGCCGCGCCCAGCAGGATTGCGCCGATCAGCGCGCCCGTCATCTGGTTCTGCTGGCTAGTGGCGATGTGATTCGCTGCCTGGTGGCCGATCTCGTGCGCGAACACGAGGCAGACTTCCTCCTCGTTCGATGCATATTCGACCACGCCGCGATTGACGAAGATCAGGCCGTTGGCGCCCGCGCCGGCGTTCATCGAGCGGTTCGCTGATCCCCTGAAGCGCCAGTCGCAGACGCCGACATTCATCTCGCGGCACATCCGGTCGGCCGGTGGCCGGATGCGGGCTAGGGCGGAGCGCATGATCTCGTCCACCTGTTCATTCGTCAGTGCGCGGCGCGGCGGTGGCCCGCCCGCACCCTGGACTTCGCTTTGGGCGAGGCTGAGATGGCTGTCGCTGACCTGCGGAAGCTGGTGGACGGCACCCGCACAACCGCACACCGCACAAGCGCTCCCAAACGCCAGAAACGATCGCCTCTTCATTGGCTTCCCCCGTGCTTCCGTAGGTTGCAGTGCCGGAGGAGAAACTACCCAAGCGCACAATCGGAAGTCAACGCGCCGTGCCGTCCGACTGGCGCTCGCGCAGATTCCTGCGGAACAAGCCGACGCGCGAAACGGGCGACCCGCCCGCGGTTCACCGCCGCGGTGTACCTGCTATCGTGTCGCCGGACAGGGGAGGTGGAGACGGATGGACTTCCAGGAGCTGGTGCACAGCCGCCGTAGCACCCGCGGGTTCGCGAAGAAGCCGGTGGCGAAAGCGGTGATTGCCGAAATCATCGAGGACGCGAAGCGCGCGCCGTCGTCGATGAACAGCCAGCCGTGGCACGTCCATGTGCTGACCGGCGCGCCGCTGGACGAGGTACGCCGGCGCAACATGGAGGAGATGGCGGCGGGCAAGCCCTCCAAGCGGGACATCTTCACCCACGGCCCCTATGAGGGCGCCCATCGCCAGCGTCAGGTCGATATCGCCAAGCAGCTCTTCGCCGCCATGGGCATCGCGCGCGACGACAAGGCGATGCGCCAGGACTGGGTGATGCGCGGCTTCCGCCAGTTCGACGCGCCGGTCTCGCTGGTGCTGACCTATGACCGGGTGCTCGATCCCGGCGCCACCTGCCATTTCGACCTTGGCGCGCTGTGCTACGGCATCGTGCTGGCGGCATGGAACCGTGGCATCGGCGCCGTGGTGAACGGGCAGGGCATCGCCCGGTCCGACATCGTGCGCGAGGTGGCGTCTATCCCCGAGGACGAGGCGATCATGACCTGCGTCGCGCTCGGCTATCCCGACGAGACGTTTCCGGCGAACGCGGTGCGGTCCGAACGTACGCCGGCCGAAGCGTTCGTGAGGTACGTCGGCTTCGACTGAAGTCGCGCCCCGTCGAAGAAGTCATGTTCTGCGTCGCCTTCAATGATGGGACGAAGCTGCGCCCGCGGCCTCGATCTTGAACTCGACGTCGATGCTGCCGGCCTTCTCGAAGACGAGGGTGACGGGGACCTTGCCGCCTTTGGCTAGCGGCGCCGAGAGTTCCATGAACATGATGTGGTAGCCACCCGGCTTCAGCGTCACCGTCGCGCCGGCGGGGATTTCCAGGCCGCCGTCGACCTCCCGCATGCGCATGATGCTGCCGTCCATCTTCATTTCGTGGACCTCGACCGCTTTCGCGGCCGGACTGCGGGCGGCGATCAGCCGGTCGGGCGTTGGGCCCTTGTTGACGATGGTCAGGAAGCCGCCGCCCGCCTTGGCCGTCGGGGCGGTAGCCCTCGTCCACGGGTGATCGATCTGCAGCGCGCCCAGCCTGTAGTCGTGCGCAAGGGCGGGCGAGGTGAAGGCGCAGGCAAGGGTCAACAGCAAGGTCATTGTCAGTCTGCGGCTCGTCATGTCGGGTTACCTTCCTGGGGGTGTATCGGGCGCCGGCGCGCCAACAGTTTCTCTAGGCCGGCCAGCAGCAGCACAGACGCGCCGAAGATCGGCATCAGCACGCACATCAGCGTCGCGGCCACCATCATGCCGCGCGGCCAGCGCAGCTCGACCTTGTGCGGGATTCCAAGGCTTCGGGAGGGGCGGCGCAGCCACCACGAGGCCACGCCGCTGATCGTGAGCCAGACCAGCGACAGGGCGAAGGCGGTGTTGAGCCAGAGGTTCCAGGCGCCGAAGTCGCCCTGATGGACGTGGATGCCGAAACCCACCATCCGCGGGATCAACGGTTGATCGGCACGCAACGTGTCGCGCGTCACCTGTCCGGTCTTCGGATCGGCCAGCAGGACCCGGTCGGAGGAGGGCGGCCCGTCGCGGTTGCCGAGATATAGTGGAGCGCCTGGCCACGGCGCGAGTCGCACGCTCAGGCCCTGAGTGAAGCCGCGGCTCCGGGCCTGAGCCACGATCTCGTCGATCGGCCCCATGATCGACGCCATCTGGGCCGCCGGGGCTCCACCCGGCGAGAAGCCCGCCGTGCCCTTCTGGCCGAGCGCGGCCTGGACGCGCGAGAGGACCTCGCCGCCCCAGAACGACGTCCAGGGCAGCGCGCTCACCAGAAAGAACAGGAAGACCGCCGAGAACAGCACGGCGACGATGGCGTGCAGGTCGCGCATCGCGAGGCGTGCTCCGCGGTCGAAGCGCGGCCACAGCGAGGCGAGGAAACCGCGATGCCGCGGCCACCATAGATACAGGCCGGACACGATCATGAAGATCGCCCAACCGTCCGCCAGCTCGAGCAGCCAGCTTCCGGGCTTGCCGAGCGGCCAGCCGCCATGCAGCGCCCGCGACAGGCCGGGCAGCCACTCCACGCTGGAGAGCGAGCCCAGCACTCGCGCGTCGCGCGGATCGACGAAGATCGGATAAGGGAGTCCCTGTTCGTCGAGCAGGATCACCGTCGTACTGCGGCCGGGGTCGTTCGGCAGAACGATCTCCTGCACTGGCGGGCCGCTGTCGGGGGTGGCCTGATGCAGGTGTCCCGAACCGCCATGGCCATGACCGCCGGAATGTCGTGCGATGTAGCTCTTCGGCGCGGCTGCAAGCGCCGCGGCCAGCTGGGCACTCGGCGGCTTGGGCTCCGCCGTGGGTGTCACGAAGCGCAGCTCGGGGTGACGGCTGTCGATCCACCATTCGGCCCAGAGATAGAGCGTGCCGGTCGTGCTCTGCCAGAGCACGAAGGGGATGACGAGCAGCGCCGCGAGGAAGTGCCAGCGCCACAGCATGGCATAAAGGCGGAGGCGCGACGGCGGCGCACCCGGGGCGGCGGCGGCGGTCCTAGTGACCGCCGTCATCGCGCCGGCTCGCTGACGAAGGCGATCTTCGAGAGGCCGCCCTTGGAGGCGTCGGCGAGGGTCTCGGAGACGTATCGGTAGGGCACGGTGGCGTCGGCGCGCAGATAGACCTCGGGCTGCGGCCGCTGGC
>JBKBLH010000024.1:0-85852 GCA_046296475.1 Reyranella sp. | reverse complement strand
TCACCTACAACCCGACGCCGATCGTCATGGCCGCGATCATCTACTTCCTGCTACTCTGGCCGCTCGTTCGACTGCTGAGCCGGCTCGAGAATCGCGCACTGGCCGGCCGCCGCTGAGGTCGCGGCCTCAGCGCCTCGGCACGCAGTCGCGGTAGGTGACCGTCTGCTGCGGACCTTCCTCGACGAAGGCGGTGTCGCCCTTGGTCCAGAAGACGAAGGTGCCGCCTGAATCGGCATACCGGACGCCGGAGCCGGACAGGGTCTGCGGCAGGCCGAACTTCCGGCCATCGCTCAACTGCACGACGACCCGGCCGCCCGGAACGGGCCGGCCGTCGGGGCCGACGCTCGATTTGCCGTCGTAGAAGTCGGCCACGATCGTCTTGTTCTGCTGGCACGCGTACCGAACCGTCGACATGGGGGCATCGGGGGGCGGGGCCTGCAATGGGGGTCCGTCACTGCAGGCGGCAACAGCCGACGCGAGAAAGATCGTCGAGGCCAAGGCGACAGGACGAGGCATGGTCGAAACACCGGTTGGAAATGAGTGCACGAACCTGCCTCAACGCGGCCGGGGCGTGAGCGTTTCCCGAGGTGCTCAATCGCGGGCGAGGGCCTCGATCAGGTCAAGCGTCTTCGCCCGCAGGCTCTTGCTGCGGATCTTGTAGTAGGCGCGGACCAGTTCGAGCGTCTCGCGCTTGGTGTTGAGATCGCCGTCGGCCGACTTTCCGGCGGCCTTGGGACGGCCGGGCTTGCGCTTGGCGCCTACGGCGGAGGTGCCGATGCCTTCGAAGAAGTGCGCCACGGGTACGTCGAGCACCTTGGCGAACTCGAACAGGCGGCTCGAGCTGATGCGGTTGAAGCCGCGCTCGTACTTCTGGACCTGCTGGAAGGTCAGCCCCACGGCCTTGCCGAGGTCGGTCTGGCTCATGCCGAGCAGGGCGCGCCTCTGCCGCAGCCGGCTTCCGACGTGTGTGTCTACGGGATGAGAAAGGGCCACGAATTTTCCTCCAGTTCAAAGACTACCGCAGCGGACGCCGCCTGCTGCCGCCTCTCGGTCCAATGCTACTGCACCCCCATGAATCTACATTCTAGGCGCAATAAGTCGCAGGAACCGGCCTCCCGAAGCTAGGCGGTTGCGCGCGGGCTGCAGTGTCCATACCCTTCCGGACAGGCGGCAAAGACCGCTTCCGGGAGGACTGCTTACCATGAATTTCAGCGTTCGAACCGCTTTGGCGTGCGTTTTCGCTCTGGCCTTGGCACAGCCGGTCTTCGCCCAAACCAACTGGCCGGACAAGCCGGTGAAGATCGTCGTCGGCTTCACGGCCGGCAGTTCGACGGATGTCACGGCGCGGATGTTCGCACAGAAATTCTCCGAGGCCTGGGGACAGCCGGTGATCGTCGAGAACGTTGCCGGCAATTCGGGCGCGATCGGCGTCGACCGGGTCGCCAAGGCGGCACCGGATGGATACACGCTGATGTGGTCGGGGAACGCCGCCATCACGATCCTCCCGTCGATGCAGGCCCTGCCGTTCGATCCGCTCAAGGACCTCACGCCGATTTCGACGTCGCTCACCATGCCGTCGCTGTTCATGGTGAACAACGACCTCCCGGTCAAAACGATCCCCGAGCTGATCGCCTACGCCAAGGCCAATCCGGGCAAGCTGTCCTACGGCACTCCGGGTGTCGGCACGCCGCAGCACATCGCGGGCGAGCTGTTCTGCTTCCTGGCCGGCATCAAGATGGAACACATCCCCTATCGCGGCGCCAACATGGCCGACCTCATGAGCGGAGTCGTCCAGGTGGGCATCCAGAACGCCGGCGCGGCGATGCCTCTGGTGCGGGACGGCCGCGTGCGAGGAATTGCCGTCACCTCGCTGAAGCGCACGCTGAGCGCACCGAATCTGCCGACCCTCGCGGAGCAGGGCTTTCCGGGCTTCGAGGCGACATCGTGGTTCGCGCTCCTCGGGCCGGCCAACCTGCCCAAGCCGATCGTGGACAAGGTGCGGGCGGAGTCGCTGAAGGTGCTGGCCGATCGGGAACTGGAGAAGAAGTTCGCCGCCATGGGTCTCGACCTCGTGGGCAGCACGCCGGAGGAGACACGGGCTGCGATCGCCGCCGACATTCCCAAATGGGCGAAGGTCATCAAGGACGCGAACATCAAGACGGCGAAATAGCCGCTCAGCTTTCCCGCTCCATGTGCTCGCGCCGGGCGAGTTCGGCGTCCGAGGCCTGTGGCAACGCGAAGGTGCCGGTCGTCACGCTGCCCGAGCGCATGTAGACGCTCATCGTAACGCCCGTCGTCGAGACCCTGTTCTCGGTGAGCTTCAGCGCGCCATCGGCAGTACCTTGGCCGAACAACCGTTTACCCCGGCCAAGGAGCACCGGGAAGGTGAGCAGGCGGAATTCGTCGATGAGGTCGTGGGCGAGCAGGGTCTGAAGAAGTACGCTGCTCCCCTGGGTCAACAGGTCCGGGCCATCTCCCTGCTTGAGTCTGCCAATCTCGGCGGGGACATCGCCCGACAGGGCGACCGAGTTGTTCCATGTCAGCGGCGACGTGGACGACGTTGCGACATACTTGGTGACCTCGTTGAAGACCTTTCCAATCGGATCCTCCTCGCCGACGAAGGGCCAATGTGCGGCGAAGATGTCGTAGGTCTTGCGGCCGAGCAGCAGGTCGAAGGGCCGTGAGAAGCATTCGTCCATGAAGTGCCCCATCGGCTCATCCCAATAGGGCACGGTCCAGCCTCCGTGACGGAAGCCACCCGTGGGATCCTCTTCGGGCCCGCCAGGGGCCTGCATGATCCCGTCCAGGCTGACGAAAGCGCCGGCAACGATCTTTCTCATGATGGTGCTCCGATGTGTTCCTTCCGAGGACGGGCGATCGTCCTCGGAACCGACATCGGATTGGAAAATTCCGGAGCTCGGCTCGTCCTAGTATTCCTCGACGATCTGGCCGTTGGGGTGGATCGTGACCTTTTTGGGGACACCCTGCGGGCGGGTCGGGACGGGGTCGCGCGCAACGTTCGCGCGCCAGGACCCGTCGTTGCGCTGTTCCAGCCGCTGGACGCGGTAGCCCTGATTCTCGAGCCGGTCGCGCTGCAGGGAATAGGTGTTGGGCTGGGGAGGCGGCGGCGCCATGACCGGCGCGGGCGGTGCGACGGGAGGGGGCGGCAGGGCGCCCGGCGACATGGTATCGGGCATGCGGCCGCCATTGCCGATGGAGCCCGGCACCAGCTGGGCGTGGCCCGGGCCGGCCGTGCCGATGAGGGCAATTCCGAAAGCGAGGGTGAACAGGGTTCTGCGCATGCGGTTCATGTGGGGAGCCTGCCGCGATCTTGCTAAGAGGGAGCGGGGGGACTTACATGAACGTGAAGGGCGCAGGCTCGCGCAAGCAACTGTCCGATATCCTGGCGCAGGCTGCGCAAGGTGTGCCGCTGCCCAAGGTGCTGGGCCCCATCAGCATCGTCTTCATGGGTGTGGGTGCCATCATCGGCGCCGGCATCTTCGTGCTGACCGGAACGGCCGCTGCGCTCTTTGCGGGCCCGGCGGTGGTCGTGTCCTTCCTGCTGGCCGGGCTCACCTGTGTCTTCGTGGCGCTGTGTTATGCCGAGCTGGCGGCACTCATGCCCGTGTCCGGCAGCACCTATACCTACACCTATGTGAGCCTGGGGCAGCTCGCGGCCTGGCTGGTCGGCTGGAACCTCATCCTCGAATACTCGATCGGCGCGGCTGCGGTGGCGGTCGGCTGGTCGGGCTACTTCACCGGTACGCTCGCCTCCATCGGCATCGTCATCCCCCCCGAACTCTCGAATTCCACTGGCCAGGCCGTGCAGCTTGCCGACGGGACCACGGCCACGGCAATCGCCAACCTGCCGGCTGCAGCGATCGTGGCGTTCCTCACGATCCTGCTGGTGCGGGGTACCCGCGAATCGGCGCTGGTGAACAACCTCATGGTGACGCTCAAGCTGATCGTGATCCTGGCGTTCATCGGCCTCGGGCTCGGGCACATCTCGGCCGCGAACTGGCATCCCTTCGTGCCGCCGAACGCCGGAACCTTCGGGACCTTCGGATGGAGCGGCGTCCTGCATGGCGCATCCGTCGTCTTCATCACCTATATCGGTTTCGACGCCGTCTCGAATTGCGCGCAGGAAGCGAGGCGGCCGCAGCGGGACATGCCCCTCGGCATCCTGGGCGCGCTCCTGATCGCGACCATCCTCTATGTTCTGGTGGCGGGGGTCCTCGTCGGCGTCGTCCCATACTCCGAACTGAACGTCGCGGCGCCGGTCGGCCTGGCGGTCGATCGCATGGGCATCGGCTGGTTCGCCGCGCTGGTCCAGCTTGGCGCGATGATCGGGATCACCACCGCAATCCTCGTCCTGCTCTATGGACAGGGCCGGATCTTCGCGACCATGGCGAACGACGGGCTGATGCCCTCGCTGTTCAGCCGGGTGCATCCCAGACTGAAAACGCCCTGGATGAGCCAGATCCTCATCGGCGTGATCGTGGCAGCGACGGCGGCTATGTTTCCCATCGAGATTCTGAGCGAGCTGGTCGGTGGCGGCACCCTGTTTGCGTTCCTGATGGTCTGCGCGTCGGTGGTGCGACTTCGCCGTCTGGAACCGCATGCCGCCCGCCCGTTCCGGGCACCGGCTGTCCCCCTCGTCCCGATGCTCGGCATGCTGTCCTGCCTCGGCCTGATCGTCGGGTTGGCGCCGGTGACATGGGCGCGACTTCTGGTCTGGATCGCAATCGGCCTCGTGATCTACTTTGCCTATGGCCGATCGCGCGCCAGCCACAAGCTGGAAGGTGGCTCTCAGAGCAGGGAGTGACGCTTCCGCGTGAGCGGCACGACGACCACGCTGGCGCCGGGCCGGGCGATGGCGTCGGCGACCGCTGCGGTCACTTCGGCAGCGGTCCTGGCCAGCGTCGCGGGTGCGCCGTAGCCCTTCGCCAGGGCTTCGAGGTCGATCCCAGGCAGGTCGAGGCCCGGCACGTTCGGCGTCTCCTCGAGTTCCGCAAAGGATTTCAGGATGGCGTATTCGTGGTTCTGCAGGACGACGAAGACGACATGCGCCCGCTGCTGAACCGCCGTATACAACGCCTGGACCGAATACTGGAACGAGCCGTCGCCCATCAGGGCGATGACCGGCCGATTGCGGCCGCTGCTGCGCTCCGCGAGAGCGAGGCCGACGGCCGCCGGCATGTCCCAGCCCAGACCGCCGGACGCGAAGGTGTAGAAGCAATCGGGCTTGTCGACGCGGAACTGGTCCTGCATTTCCGAGACGACGGACGGGGCCTCCTCGACGAGCACATGATCGGCCGGACAGGCGTCGCGAACGGCGGCCATGATGGCCTCCCCCGTCAGGGGCTGCGCCTCCAGATCGGGCTTCCTCGGCGGCGGCCGCAACGGCGCGGCAATGGGCGACACGCGCTTGCGGATCAACGGCTGGATCGCCTCGAAGAACAGCCGCGCGTCGGACACAAGGCTATCGCCGACCGGCGCCTTCGACGACATGTTGGGGTCGTCCGTCACCTGCAGGAGATGGGTGCCCGTCGGAATGTAGTCGCCGCCGACATAGGGGTAGTAGCGGAACACCGGCGCGCCGACGACGATCACCAGATCATGGCCTTCGAGCTTTCGACCCAAAGGCCCGATGGCCGCGGGCAGGGCACCGGCATGCTGGCGATGCGTCTCGGGAAACGGGGTCCGCTCCGCAAAGGGCGCCGTCCAGACCGGAACGCCGAGCGTTTCGGCAAACAGGATGCCTTCCTGCCACGCCTGGCTGCGGGCCAGGTCCGATCCGTAGACTATGACGGGCGTCATGGCGGCATTGATGCGTTCGGCGAAATCGGCGACGCGCGCCGGATCCGGCCCGATTCGCGTGGCGACCGTCCGGAAGGCGTTCACCTCCGGCATCGGTTTGTCCCAGTCGTCGAGCGGCAGTGACAGGAACACCGGACCCGCCGGCTGCTGCACGGCGGTCGCATAGGCGCGCATGAAGGCAGCGGGGATATCCTCGGCACGCGCAGGCTCGTATGCCCATTTCACCCACGGTCGGGGCAGGTTCGCGGCATCGATGTTAGTCAACAACGGTTCGAGCAGGAGCATCTCGCGCGTCTGCTGTCCGGCCGTGACGATGAGCGGCGTCTTGTTCTGGTAGGCCGTGATGATGCAGCCAAGCGCATTGCCGACGCCGGCACCGGTATGAACATTCACGATGACCGGCTTGCGCAGGCCCTGGGCGATCCCGTCGGCGATGCCGACCACGCTCGCCTCCTGGAGGGCCATCACATAGTCGAAGTCCTTCGGGAAATCCTTGAGAAAGGTCTCCTCCGTCGAGCCGGGATTGCCGACGACGGTCGTAAGGCCGAGCCTGCGGAGCAGATCGAACGTGACGTCCTTGACTGTGCGCATGCGACCGCCTTTTTCCATTCAGGAGACGTCGTATCGTAGCAGTCAGCGATTTGGCTCGGCATCCCCCAATGGCTCGAATCCGGACATGCGAACGGGGCGCCCTACGAGGGGAAGGACGCCCCGCCAGTCCGCGGCTCGTGGTAGGTCGCTCCTACTGCTCGCGAACGTTGCCCTTCGTGTCGAGCGTCACGGCGACTTCGACGTTGTTGCGCATCGCCTTGCCGGTCCAGTTGCCCGCGGTGTCGCGCTTCAACAGCTTGATGCCGTTGTAGCCCTTGGCTTCCAACTGTGCCTTGGCGGCCGCCTCCTCGGCGGTCGCGTTGGACGAGGTCGCGGGGAAGTTCGTGTTGGGATTGCTGGTCTGTCCTGGCATCGAGTTCATGTTGCGGCCGGCCGGGGTGCTGGGCTGCATGGTCTGGGCGAGCGCGGCACCGCCGATGCTGGTCACGGCGAGCGTCACGACGGCAACGAGGGTCTTCTTCATACTTTCCTCCACACGGTTGCGGGGCTTGTCGGGCTGTGGGCGGTCAACGCCAGTTTTTGGGAGGTGTTGCATGAGAATGCCGAAACCGGCTCTCGCCCTGCACACTGGCTGCGCCGACCGGCCGGATCCTGTAAGGGGAGGGCCAATGGAACCGGGCTCCCTCATACTTGGTCATGCCGGTCTTTTCGGCGCCGCCTTCCTGGCGGCCACCGTGTTTCCCTTCCAGTCCGAATTGGTGCTGGTCGGCCTGCTCGTGGCGGAACCGGCACACTGGCAGACGCTGCTCCTGATGGCATCGCTCGGCAACACGCTGGGCTCGGTGGTGAACTGGTTGCTCGGGCGTCTGATCGAGCGATTCCGCGACCGGACCTGGTTCCCCGTGAAGCCGCGGGACTATGAACGGGTCGAGCGTTGGTACGCCCGCTGGGGTATCTGGTCCTTGCTGTTCGCTTGGCTGCCGTTCGGAGGCGATGCGCTCACCGTGGTGGCCGGCGCGCTCCGGACGCCCCTGCTGCCGTTCATCCTGCTGGTTGGAATTGGAAAGACTGCGCGTTACGCGGTGCTGGTCGGGGCCACGCTCGGCTGGCTCGCCTAGAGAGCCGGGCGTGGCACCGATATTGCTTCCCCACCTGTGCAGATCACGACCGGGGAGGCCAAAGTGCAGTCATCATCGTTTCGTCGACGGCCAGGACTCGCGGCGCTGGCCCTGACGCTTCTGTTTGGCGGCCCGGCGCTCGCGCAGGACAAGGTCCGCTTCCAGACGGACTGGATCCCGTCGGGCGAGCACGCCATGTATTACGGTGCCTGGAGCAAGGGCATCTACGCCAAGCACGGGATCGATATCACCATCACCCGCGGCTATGGTTCTGGCGACACCGTCACCAAGGTGGCGTCGGGCGCTGCCGATTTCGGCGTCGCCGACATCGCCGCCGTGATGACCGCACGGGCCCGTACCAACGTGCCGGTCAAGACGATCGCGGTACTCTATAACGAGTCGCCGCACTCGCTCTTCGTGCTGAAGAGTTCGGGTATCACCAACTTCAAGGGCCTCGAAGGCAAGAAGATCGGAATCACGCCGGGCAACAGCCATCGCTTCTACTTCCCGGAGGTTGCCAAGAAGGCGGGCACCGATCCCAACAAGCTGATCTGGACGAACATGGACGGCGCGGCTATGGCGGCCCAGCTGATCGCCAAGAACATCGACGCGGCGCCCTTCTATTCGATCCACTACTATTACATCAACAAGGCCGCGGTGAAGGCGGGCGAGGAGATCCTGCCGCTGCCCTTCGTCGAGGTCGGCTTCAAGATCTACGCGGCGTCGCTCATAACGACCGACAAGATGATCCAGGACAAGCCCGACCTGGTGAAGCGCTTCGTGGCCGCCACCAAGGAGGCCTTCGAATGGGCGGCGGCCAATCCCGAGGAAGCCTGCAAGCTGCACGTCGTGCGGTTTCCCGAGGTCGAACTGGACGACTGCATGGGCAGCGTGAAGGCAGTGATGAAGTTCGTCTTCAACGATCACAGCAAGGAATTCGGCTGGGGCAAGGAGAGTCCGGAGCGGCTCAAGTTCTCCTGGGAGACGATCGCCACGGCCAACGAACTCAAGCCCGGTTTCGACTACAAGACCGCGATCGACACGAGCAAGGTCACCAAGTAGGATCGGGACGTGATCTCGCTCAACCGGGTCACGCGCGTCTTCAACAGCCGTGACGGCGACCAGGTCACGGCTCTGCAGGACGTGTCGCTCGAGATCGGCCGCAACGAGTTCATCACGCTGGTGGGCCCTTCGGGCTGCGGCAAGTCCACGCTCTTGCGCATCGTGGCCGGTCTGATCCTTCCGACGGCAGGCCGCGCCTCGATCGGCGGGGAGGAAATCCGTGAACCGCGGGCGGAGACCGGCATCGTGTTCCAGGCGCCGACCCTTCTGCCTTGGGCGAGCGTGCTCGACAACGTGCTGTTTCCGCTGCGGATGATGCACCGAATCGATTCCAGCAGCACCGACAAGGCGATGGCCCTGCTCAAGCTGGTCGGCCTCACGGGATTCGAGGGCAAGTCGCCGCGCGAACTGTCGGGCGGCATGCAGCAGCGGGTCGCAATCTGCCGGGCGCTGGTCCACGATCCGGACATCCTGCTGATGGACGAGCCGTTCGGGGCGCTCGACGCCTTGACGCGCGAGGAAATGACCATGGAGCTGCTGCGCATCTGGAGCGAGCGGCCCAAGACGGTCCTCTTTGTCACGCACTCCATCACGGAGGCCGTGGTGCTGGCCGACCGGGTGGTGGTCATGTCGCCCCGGCCCGGCCGCATCGCCGAGATCATCGACATCGGGCTGCCGCGTCCGCGCAGCTTCGAGACCGAAGCGACGCCGGAATTCCACGAGGCCAGTCATCGTATCCGCCAACTCATCTTCGGAACACGCCATGTCGGTCCAGGCCGCGCCGCCGCTTGAGGAGCGGCAGAAGCCGCCACGACGAAGAAGGAAGAGCGCCGCGCTCTATGAGGTCGTGGTTCCTCTGCTGGCCACAGCCGGGTTGTTCCTGCTGTGGGAAGGCGCCTGCCGCATTTTCGGCATCCCGGCCTATCTCCTGCCGTCACCCACCGAGATCTGGACGGATACGATGGCGATCGGCCCGACCGTGGCGGGCCACACGATGGCGACCTTCAAGACGGTCATGCTGGGTTTCGTGGTCTCGATCCTGATCAGCCTGCCGCTGGCAGTCGTGCTGACGGCATCGCCCGCCATCGCGGCGGCGGTCTATCCCTTCCTCGTCTGGACCCAGTCGATCCCGAAGGTGGCGCTGGCGCCCATCCTCGTGGTGCTGCTCGGGACCAACGAGCTGCCGCGCATCGTCATCACCGTCCTGGTGGCGTTCTTCCCGTTGGTCATCTCGATTGCGACGGGACTGCTCTCGGTACCGCCGGAGCTGATCGAACTCAGCCGGGCGTGCCGCGCCTCGAAGCTCAGCGAGCTGCTGCGAATCCGGCTGCCCTATGCGATCCCTTTCATCTTCGCCGGTCTCAAGGTCGCGATCTCGCTGGCCGTCGTCGGCGCGGTGGTCGCGGAGTTCGTCAACGCCGACGCGGGGCTGGGCTTCCTGATCCAGACATCGACGGCGTTCTTCAAGGTGCCGGTGGCCTTCGGGGCGCTTATCATCCTCTCGGTGATGGGCGTCGTGCTGTTCCAGATCGTGGTGGTCGCCGAACGGGTCTTCTTCCCGTGGTCGAGCAGCAACACGACACCGGGTGCCTGACCGGCCGCGCAAGGGGAGGGTGTTGCATGGCGAAAGCCTCGAAAGCGTCGATGACCGTGATCCGCGGAGGCCGCGTGGTCGACATCAAGGGCCACGCAGCGCCCAAGGCCGATATCCTGGTGAACGGCGACACGATCGTGGAGATCGGAAGCAAGGTGGCGGCACCGGAGTCCGCCACCGTGATCGATGCCAGGGGCAAGCTGCTTCATCCCGGTCTCATCAACGGCCACACCCACAGCCACGGCAATCTGGCGAAGGGCATGGTCGACCGCGTGACCCTGGAGCTGCTCCTGACGGCGGGTCCCTACATGAGTGGCGCCCGCACCCTCGAGGACAAGTACCTGTCGAGCCTGATCGGCGCCTGCGAGATGGTGATGAAGGGCTGCACCGCCGCCTACGATCTTGCGGCCGAATTCCCCATGCCGACCGCGGAGGGGCTGGCGGCGATCGGCCAAGCCTACGCGGACGTCGGCATGCGCGCGATGCTGGCGCCCATGGTGGCCGACACCAGCTTCTTCGAGGCCATCCCGGGCCTGATGGACCAGCTGCCGCCATCGCTGCAGAAGGAGGTCGAGGCCTACAAGTTCTCGCCCTACAGGGCGAGTGTGAGGCAGATGAAGAAGGCGTTGCACGGCTGGAAGCTCGACCGGCAGGGCATCCATCTCGCGGTCGCACCGACCATCCCGCATCACTGCAGCAAGGAATTCTTGCTTGCCTGCCTGAAGCTCGCCAAGGACTACGATACCGGCCTGCACAGCCACGTCTCCGAATCGAAGGTGCAGGTGGTCGCCGGCTACCAGCTCTACGGCACGTCGCTCACCGCCTATATGGATTCGCTGGGCCTCGTGGGGCCGAAGTTCACGGTGGCGCACGGCGTCTGGCTCGACGGCGACGACATGAAGCTGCTGGGCGACAGGGGCGCCTCGGTCTCGCACAATCCGGGCTCCAACATGGTTCTGGGCAACGGCATCGCCGACATGCGCGGCATGCTGGACGCCAAGGTGAATGTCGGCATCGGCACCGACGGCGCGAGCTGTTCCGACAATCAGAACATGTACGAGAACATGCGGCTGGCCTCGATGGTCTCGAAAGTGCAGGGGCCCGACAATCGCAAATGGATCAAGACCGAGGAGGTGCTGCACGCGGCGACGGCCGGCAGTGCCCGGGCCCTGGGCCTCGGTGAAAAGATCGGCAAGTTGGAGGCCGGCTACAAGGCCGACATCGTCTTCCTCGACCTGGGACACATCAACTGGATACCGTGTAACGATCCGACGAACCAGATCGTGCATACAGAGGACGGATCTGCCGTGCACTCCGTGATGGTCGGCGGCCGCATGATCCTCGAGGACCGAAAGCTGCTCAATGTCGACATGGCGCAGCTGGCACGCCTGGCGGAGAAGGCCCGGGACCGGCTGGAAGGGGGCCGCAAGCCCGCCAAGGCGCTATACAACAAACTCGAGAAGGTGGTGAACACGTTCTGTCCAGGCCTCGCCAAGCAGCCGCTACACATCGACCGGTTCGGCGGCGGACACCATCACGGCTATCACCATCACCACTAGTAGCCGAGGCGCCACCCTCTCTGGAGATAGCCATGGCAAACGAGGCGAACCGCGACGATGCCGTTCAGCGCGATTGACCCGACCACGGTAATGAGCATTAGAAACATGCCTTCCAAGGATGAGCCGAACAATTGGACAATGACGGTGAGGCCAAAGACGGCGCCGGCGGCGATGACGATCATGGCCAGTAGGTCCACCAAGGCGAGGAAGTAGAGTTGCTTCGAAAGCACGAACAAAGGGCCGCTGAACGCCGCCAGGGCATAAGACCACTGGTCGATGACCATGAAATCGTCGGTATCGGCTTTGTCGAAGCGATAGGTCGGGAACAGTGCGTCTACGATCACTGGGTATTCGGCATCTTTCGGGGCGGGGGAATATATATGTAGACTTATCATGGCCGATGAAATTAGGCCAGCCAGCGCGCTCCCTAGGCCGCAGTCACACCGATCAAACTCTCGTGCAACCAGATCATGGCGACGTAGGCGGCCGTGCCGAGCGCCACGACCAGGAGATCGTTGATCGACCAGCGAACGGACGGCGCGCCGGGATCGCCCCTCCGCTTCACGGCGATCCGGTCGTAGACGGCCCAGGCGAGCAGGCTGCCGAACAGCACCATCGAGCCCAGATCGCCATTTACCAGCAGGTGGGAGAGCGCCCAGGCCTTGACCGCGACCAGCATAGGATGCCGCAGCAACGACTTGATGCGGCTTGGGGGCGCGTAAGTTGCGGTCAGGGAGACGAACGCAAACCACAACAGCAGGAGCGCGACGGGGTGGAGGATCGAGTAGGGCGGTTCCCAGACCTGGATGTAGCCTGCGCTGCGGTATCTGCCGAAGCCCACCACGATCAGGATCAGACCGGCCGCCGCGACCAGGGAATACAGCCCCTTGTAGCCGCCTTCGCCGAGCCGGCCGATGACCGCCGCCCGCGTCGCGCGCAGCGTCGTGAAAGAATGAATGCCGAGGAACAGGACAAGCCCGAGGATCAGAACCGACATCGGGTGAGCATAGCACAGGCATTATTGCGTGCGCGACGCAAACACCACCGTTGCGGGCCGGCGAAGTTGCGAACCCGCTTCTACCGGACGTTCTGCGTGACGTTGCCGGTCGTATCGACCGATACCGGCACTTCCAGATCGTTCTTTGTGGCTATGGCCTGCCAGGAACCATCCTCGTTACGCTTCAGGTCCTTGATCTTCGTGTAGCCACTGGCCTCGATCTGTGTCCGGGCCGAAGTAGCGGTTTGGGGAGAACTGCCGGGCATCCCGGCCGGTGGAACCGCCGGAGTGGTGGAGGAGCCGGACGAGGCGGGCATCTGCGCGAACGCCACCGACGCGATAGTGGCCAGGACGGCTGCAGACGGGAGGATGAGCTTCATCGCGACACTCCTGATTTTCCCCTCTTCAATGCGACGAGCCTTCGGACGTTCCCCACCGCCTCAATTCATCCCCCGGTCCACCATCATTCGGTCACGCACGGCGGCAACCGTTCGTCTCTTCGAGGCGTTGAACGTGCCGATCGCCAGTTCGCCCAGGGGGTCATTTGAGAGTCATTCAAACCCTTGTGTCGTCCGTGCTCGTGTTGACGGTGTTCCCAGTGATGGCCCAGCAAATGGCGTTGGCTCCCGGAAAACCCGATTGTGCCGGCGACGAACCCGATTCTGTCCAGATCAGCTGGAATGCTCCGTGCGAGGAAGGCAACTGGCTACTCGAACCCGGTGTCGGCTGTCGCATGTGGGACTGGCATCCAGACGAGCACGACAGAGCCATCTGGACGGGAATGTGTCATTCGGCCCTGAAGGAGGGGCACGGCGTCGTTCAGTGGACCGAGCATGGTCAACCGATCGATCGCTTCGAGGGTACCTATCGCGGAGGGCGTCGCGAGGGCGCCGGCCGTTATGTATGGAGCGAAGGAAACCGTTTCGACGGTGCATATTCCGATGACCTGCCGAATGGATTCGGGACGGTCACCTTGAACGGCACCACATTGTCCGGTGAATGGCGCAACGGCTGCCTCGAGGTTGGAGACAAGACCGTCGCGATCGGCGTCCCCTTGGCGAGCTGTGCCGGGGAGCCGGAGTACACGACGGAGACGGCGCAACTGCCGGATCAGGCAACGTCGAAGTAGTGAAGCGCCATGCCGA
The DNA here is from genome assembly GCA_046296475.1 of Reyranella sp. GTDB lineage: Bacteria > Pseudomonadota > Alphaproteobacteria > Reyranellales > Reyranellaceae > Reyranella. The sequence goes on along the minus strand of JBKBLH010000024.1, from coordinate 72,005 downwards.
TCAGGCCCGAGGCCACGATCGGATAGGCTGGATTGATCTTCGTCCGCCAGAGCAGCAGGAAGACCGTCAGGGCGATCACGCCGAAGAAGAACTGAGTGATCGCGCCGCGTCCCATGATGATGGCCCCGGCCAGGACGAGCCCCACCGCCACAGAGCCCAATCCCGTCTGGATTGCCGGCCGCCAGCGCCACGTCGCCAAATGGGTCCACAGGCGGCCGACGAAGAAGGTCAGCAGGCCGGTCGGCAGGAAGAAGGCGACCAGCGCCACCAGGGCACCCGGAATATGGGCAACGGTGACGCCGATCGACGCAACCATCATCATGTTCGGTCCCGGCGCAAGTTGCCCGAGGCTGTAGAAATGCAGCAATTCCGGAAAGGTCACCCAGTGATAGGTATCGACCGTGAGTTGCTTCATTTCGGGGAAGGCAGCCATGCCGCCCCCGATCGTCAGGAGCGACAGGTAGGCGAAGACGCCGGCGAGGTCCCAGAGCTGCTTCACCGGAGATCCTTGTCCCGCGGCCGATGCCACCAGATGGCGACGATTCCCGCCGCGATCAGCGCATAGGGGACCGGCACCTTGAAGAAAGCGACCGCCACGGCGGTCGCCACCACGAAAACGTAGTCGGCAAAGGTCTTCAGTGTCTTGGAGCCGAGCTGGACCAGAACGACCAGGATGAGGCCCACGGCACCCGCCGCGATCCCGTGCAGGAAGGCTTTGGACCAGGGTCCGTCACCGCCGGCCCCGTAGAGGAAGCCGGCGGCAATCATGAGGCTGGCGCCGGGCAGGCACATGCCCAGCGTCGCGACGAGGGCGCCCACGCCGCCGCGGAGGCGGTCGCCCACGAGAATCGACATATTGGTGGCGTTCAGGCCGGGCAGGGTCTGGCTGATCGAAAGCAGCTCGACGAACGTCACATCGTCCAGCCATCGCTGGCGCACGACGAGGCCGGTGCGGAGATAGGCGACCACGCCGCCACCCAGGCTCGTCGCGCCCATGACCAGGAAGACCCAGAAGAGCTTTCCGAGAGACGGTCGTGGCACTGGGGTGTCGGCGTCGCTCATTCGTGGGCTTGCGGCGGATTGCCCTTCAGACGGTATACGGCGCCGGTCTTGGTCGTGGTCAGCGTCAGCCAGTCGGCGGCGACCTGCTGGAGTTCCAGGAAGAAGCGCTCGCAGTGGTTCAGCGCCTTATGCTTTATGTCGTCCGGGCCGGCGAATTTGAGCTGGAAGGCGAATTCTCCCACGAAGGCGTGGTGGTCGCCGCGCGCGCGCCACAGGCCGAGATTGGCCGTCGCCGCCGTATGATGGCCGAAATCGAGCAGGCAGATGTCCTGCAACAGTTCCTCGACGATCGTCTGGTTCACCAGGGAGACGTCGTTCGGGCCGTCGCAGGAGATCGTGCCCAGCGTCGGGAAGATCTGGGTGAGCTCGGGCAGGGACATGTTGCCGAGCGAGGACATGACGATCCGGGCCGCCTGGGGTGCCTGGCTGAGGCCGAACTCGACATTGTGGGAGAGCAGGCGCCTGATCCCGCCGAGCTTCTCCTTGAGCGGCATGACCTCGAGCTTGAACTTGATCTTGTACTTGCCGTCGATGCGGGGTCGCACGTCGAGGGCCTGCGCCTTCGCCATGTTGTCGCTGCGATACTTGAAGACGATCTCGGGATCGCCGATCGGGAAGCCGTCCTCGTAGGCGATCCGGCGGCGCACGATGAAGTTGTTGTTGTAGAGGTGGTAGCCGCCGGTATCGAGGAACAGGACCTCGCGCACCTCGGGCCGCTGCTGGGACTTCGGCGTGTGCTGGTAGCCGACCCCGGTTGTCGCCGCAGCGCGCTGGACCAGGGAGGCGAACTCCTTGAATACATGGGCCGACGTGAAGCGGTCGGGTTTGAGGATCAGTTTGCACTGCAGATACTGGATTTCGTCGCAGCGGCGCCCGTCGGCATAGGTGGTGGCCTGTCGATCGGCAAGCCATTGCGCGATCTGCCCGTCATCCTGATGTGAGTGCATCGTCTCTCCCTGAATGCAGCGTAGCGCCGCCCTATGGCGCTGTCATCTGGGCCGATTGGCTCGCCCTGCCGTAGGTATCGACCTTGCCGTCGGTGAAGCAGACGTAGTAGCGGTCGGACATCGACCAGGGTGTCCGGCTCCAGAAATCCTTGAGCACGGTGTAGTAGGCGCAATCCTTTCCGGGCGAATGGGTCGACGCCTCGGGTGGTCCCATGACCGCCCTGACCTGGTCGCGATCCATTCCCGCCTGGAGGCGTTCGACATTGTCGCCGTGCACGCAACCGGCCAACAGGAACAACGCGAGCGTGCAGGAGATATACTTCATGGCTTCATCCTGTGATTAGTAGGGTTGGGCCTCGCCGCCAACAATTGTCGTGCAGGCATCTGGCTGGCGCAAATCCGAACGATGCGGTACGTCCGCAGGATGCAGGACCACCCCAGATTTGACGTGCCGGGCATCCCGGCTTCGCTGAGCGGCGCCACCGCCGGCATGGCCGAGACCCCGATTTCCGAAGTGGCGATGACCGTGTTCGGAGACCCCGACGTGGTGCCGCTCTGGTTCGGCGAGAGCGATCTCGTGACGCCCGATTTCGTGCGCGACGCCGCGGCCAAGGGCCTGCAGGCCGGCGAGACTTTCTACACCTGGCAACGCGGCATCCCCGAGCTGCGCGCGGCCCTGTCGAGCTATACCGAACGCCTCTATCGCGCCAAGTGTCCGATGGAGCGTCTCACGGTGACGACCGGCGGCATGCAGGCCATCCTGCTGACCTGCCAGCTGCTGCTGGACCCGGGCGACAATGTCGTGATCGTCTCGCCGATCTGGCCGAACATCACCTCGGCGACGAAACTGGTGGGCGGCGTTCCCAGGTACGTCGCCCTCGACCGGACGCCGGCCGGCGGCTGGAAGCTCGATCTTCAGAAGATCTTCGACTCCGTGGACGGCCGCACCCGCGCCATCTTCGTCAACTCCCCCGGCAATCCGACGGGCTGGACCATGTCCACCGAGGAGCAGGCGGCGCTGCTGGAGTTCGCACGCAAGCGCGGCGTCTGGATCATGGCCGACGAGGTCTATGCCCGCCTGATCTACACGAAGCGGCCGGACGGCCGCCAGGTCGCGCCGTCCTTCCTCGAACTGGCCGGACCGGACGATCCGGTCATCGTGCTCAACAGCTTTTCCAAACCGTGGGCGATGACCGGCTGGCGCCTGGGCTGGCTCACCCATCCGGCGGCGCTGGGCGACCAGTTCGCCAAGCTGGTCCAGATCAACACCTCGGGCGTTCCCGCCTTCCTGCAGAAGGGCGCGGTCGCGGCGCTCGAGCGGGGCGACGATTTCGTCCACGAGATGGTCGAGCGCTGCCGCGCCGGCGGAGAACTGGTGTTCCAGCGTCTCTCCGCGCTACCGAAGGTTAGGATCGCGCGGCCGGACGCGGCCTTCTACGCCTTCTTCTCGGTCGAGGGCGTCAGCGACACGCTGGCCTTCTGCAAGACCATGGCGAAGCAGTACAAAGTGGGACTGGCCCCCGGCGAGGCCTTCGGTCCGGGCGGGCAGGGCAATATCCGCCTGTGCTTCGCCTCGAGTGCGGAGCGGCTGAGCAAGGGCCTCGATCGCATCGAAGCGGCCGTCAAGGCATTGTGATGCCGGCATGGCCGCACCGCCCTCCATCGTGGTCCAGCACCTGCGCAAGGTGTATGGCGAGATCGTCGCCGTCGACGACCTGAGCTTCTCGGCGCCGCGCGGCGCCGTGCTGGGGCTGCTCGGCGGGAATGGCGCGGGCAAGACGACGACCATCGCCATGCTGCTCGGGCTGCTCGAGCCGACCGGTGGGAAGATCGAGATCCTGGGCATCGACATGCTGCGGCGCCGCTATTCGGCGCTGCCGCGCATGAATTTCTCGTCGCCGTATGTCGACCTGCCGCATCGCCTGACGGTGCGCCAGAACCTGCAGTTCTACGGCCGGCTCTATGGCGTGAAGGACCTTCGCCGCCGCATCGTCGAGATCGCCGAACACATGCAGGTCGCGGCCTTCCTCGACCGCCCGGCGGGCAAGCTGTCGGCGGGCCAGAAGACGAGGGTTGCGCTGGCCAAGGCGCTGATCAACCGGCCCGACGTGCTGCTGCTCGATGAGCCGACCGCCTCGCTCGATCCGGACACCGCCGACTGGGTGCGCGGCTATCTCGAAGCCTACCAGCACGAAACCGGCGCCACGATCCTGCTCGCCTCGCACAACATGGCCGAGGTCGAGCGGCTGTGCGACGACGTCATCCTGCTGCAGGCCGGCAAGGTGTTCGAGCGCGGCAGCCCGCGCGAGCTGCTGGAGCGGTTCGGCCGCGAGGACATGGAGGAGGTGTTCCTCGACATGGCGCGCGGCCGGGGACGGGGGCTCGACGCACTGAAGCGCGACGGGGGTGCGCCATGATGGACTCCATGCAGCGCATCTACGCCCTGGTGCTGCGACACATCTATCTCTGGCGCAGCTCGGTGATGCGCCTGGTCGATTCGATCTACTGGCCGGCCGTGCAGATGGTGATGTGGGGCTTCATGACCCAGTACCTGCTGCCGCAGGCCTCGTTTGTCGCACAGGCCGCCGGCGTGCTGCTGTCGGGACTGCTGCTGTGGGAAGTCGTCGTGCGCGGCAATCTCTCGCTGTCGATCGCCTTCCTGGAGGAGATCTGGTCGCGCAATCTCGGCCACCTGTTCGTGAGTCCGATCCGCTCCTGGGAACTGGCCGCCGGCATCATCGTCGCATCGCTGCTGCGCACCCTGCTGGGCATGATCCCGGTGTCGCTGCTGGCCTGGGCGTTCTTCGGCTATTCGATCTACACGCTCGGCCTGCCGCTGCTCGCCTTCTTCGTGATCCTGCAGATGTTCTCCTGGTCGATCGGGCTCGCCATGTCGGGCCTGGTCATGCGGGTGGGGCAGAGCGCGGAGAGCTTCGCCTGGGCGGCCGTCTTCGTGCTGATGCCGGTGAGCGGGGTTTACTATCCGATCACCGTGCTGCCGCACTGGCTGCAGGTCGTCGCCTGGGGATTGCCGCCGGCCTACATCTTCGAGGGCATGCGCTCGATCATGCTGGAGAAGACCGTCCATTGGGACATGCTGGCGATCGCCTTCGGCCTGTCGGCCGTCTACCTCGTGGCCGGCTTCCAGGTGTTCCAGTGGTTCTTCCGCTCATCGCGCCGCGCCGGTTCCCTCCTCGGGCAGGGCGAGTAGAATGGAACCGTTTCCGGAGGTGAGTGATGCTCAAGCACGTATTGGTTCCCGCCCTTCTGTCGCTCGCCGCCGCAGCGTGTTCGACCGTCGACAAGTTGGGCAGCGAGCCCATCACGCCACCCAAGCCGGTGCCCGCCTGGTCGAGCGTCTACACCGTGCCCTATGACGCGATGGTGGCATGCCTCGCAGCCCCGGCGGCCAGCGGCTTCGTCGTAAACATCGAGCCGTCGTCGGCGCCGGGCACGACGACCGTGCTGTACGTGCCGCAGAGCGCCCCGCAGGCGGAATCGCGCTACGTCGTGAAGCGGGTGCCCGACGGCACGATCCGGGTCGACTGGATCCGCGTCGGCACGGTGGGCGGTCTCGACTGGCTGGACGTCCAGGCCCGCCAGCGCGCCAATCGCTGCGGCGGAATCGGCTAGCTACCGCGCGTTCAGCACCGCGGTGCAGGCGGCCGGCAGCTTGGGCCGGTAGGGCTTGGGCGGCGTGGTCGGGGGCACCGGCGGCGCCTTGCGAAACCACGATTCGAGCGCTTCGCCGCAGCCGTCGTCCTGGGCATAGTCGGCCTGAGGCTGGCATTGCGGATTGCCTGGCGGGCAGTAGAGACGGATATGGAAATGCGAGTCGTGCCCGTACCAGGGGACCAGCTTGCGCAGCCAGGAGCGGTCCCCCCCGACCGTCTGACAGAGCCGCTGCTTGATCCACTTGTTCACGAACATCCGGTCGAGATTGGGCATCTGTGCCGCCGTCCTCAGCAGGAAGACGTGCTGCTCGTTAAAGACCGAATCGTCGATGCCGCTGTCATCGGCGAGAACCAGCGATCGCAGGCGCGGATTCTCGCGATCGGCCGGCGCGCGGCGCGGCCCGGGCTGACGCTCGAACCAGATGTCGGCATCGAGGCCGATCTGGTGACTGGCATGACCGTACGGGGCGGGACCGCCCCGCGGCTGGCCGATGTCGCCGATGTAGAGATGGGCCTGTCCGGCGGTCCGGATTTTCTCCGACAGGCTCTTGATGAATTCGAGGGTGACCGGCTGGCCCCAGTAGCGGTTGCGGCTGACCCGGATGGCCTCGTAGCCCGGACCCTCCAGCGGCAGCGCCTGCGCACCCTGCAGGCAGCCCGCGGTATAGAAGCCGATCGACTGGGTCGGGCCGGGCGCGGGCGTCTGGACCGTGGCCCAGTCGTCGGCTCGCGCCGCGTTCGTGAAGAAAAGGAGAGCCGCGAGCAGCGGAACGGCGAGGCGCATCATCTTGTTGCCACGATAGTCGCTCGCTAAGACTTTGCCCATGGCCGACTACGAGTTCCTCGATATCGACCGGCAGGGTGCCGTCACCTTCCTCACGCTGAACCGGCCGCAGCGGCGCAACGCGCTGACGCACCGCATGATGCTCGAGCTGGAGGACGCCTTCGTCGGCATCGGCAATGATGCGGCATGCCGCGTCCTCGTCCTGCGCGGGGCGGGCGGCCACTTCTGTGCCGGCGGCGATCTCGACACGATGGCCGATCTCCCGCCCGTGCCGCCGGGTGGCACGGACCCGCTGCTGCCGACCTATCGCCAGTTCGGCAACGCGTTGCTGGCGCTCGAAGCCCTTCCGCAGGCGACCGTCGCCGTCGTGGAGGGCTCCGCGGTCGGGGCGGGCTTCGGCATGGCCTGCTGCTCCGACGTCGTGATCCTGCGCGAGGATGCCCGCTTCGGCATTCCCGAACCGAAAGTCGGCTTCATCCCTTCGCAGATCGTTCCCTTCCTGGTGCGGCGTCTGGGCGAGGGGCCGGTGCGCGACCTCGCGGTGACGGGCCGCGTGATCGACGCTGCCGAGGCATATCGGCTGGGCGTGGGACGCTACTTCTGCGCGACCGACAGCGATGTCGAAGCCACGCTTCGGGGTCTGCTCGATGACATCCTGAAGATGGAGCCGAAGGCACTCGCCGTCGCCAAGCGGCTGGTCCTGTCCTGCGCGAAGAAGGACGTTCTCGACGTGCTCGACGAGGCGGCCGCAAGCCTGGTCGGCCTGCTGCGCGAACCGGAGGCGGCCGAGGGCATCAGTCATTTCATGGTGAAGACGACGCCCTCCTGGGCCAAGAGGTAGACATGCGAAACTATCGCCACATCGAAGTGAGACCGATCGCCGGTGCGTTGGGTGCCGAGATCCACGGCGTCGACATGGCCCGGGAACTCGATGCCGAGGTGGTGGCCGAGATGCGTCAGGCGTTCCTCGATCATCTCGTGATCTTCCTGCGCGGCCAGACCGCGACGCCGCTACAGCAGCTCGCCTTTGCCCGGAGGTTCGGCGAGCCGGTCGAGTATCCGCAGCTCAAGGGACTGCCGGAATCGCCGATGATCACGCCGGTGGTGAAGCTCGAACACGAGCGCAACAATTTCGGCGGCATCTGGCACTCCGACACGACCTATCTGCCGGTGCCGCCCATGGGCAGCATGCTGCTGGCCCGCGAGGTGCCGCCGTATGGCGGCGACACGATGTTCGCCAACCAGTACCTCGCCTACGAGGCGCTGTCGGACGGATTGAAGGCGACCCTGGATGGCCTGGTCGGCGTGAGTTCCTCGGCCAAGGCCGATGTCACGAAGACCCGCGAGGATCGCATGAAGGCGGCGGGCGCCGAACTCAAGGTCATGACGGCCGAGCATCCGATCGTCAGGACCCATCCCGAGACCGGCCGCAAGGCGCTCTATACGTCGGACGCCCACACCGCGCAGATCAAGGGCTGGACCGAGAAAGAGAGCCTGCCATTGCTGCGCTTCCTCTGGGAGCACCAGACTCGGCCCGAGTTCACCTGCCGCTTCCGCTGGGAGGCCGGCTCGCTGGCCTTCTGGGACAATCGCTGCGCCATGCACAATCCGATCAACGACTATCACGGCTTCCGGAGGATCATGCATCGGATCACGCTGGCCGGCGACAAGCCGCGATAAAGGGGGAAGGGCATGTCCGGAGCGGGTGGTCTGCTGGCGGTCCTGGTGCTCGTCGTCGCCAATGGATTCTTCGTCGCGGCCGAGTTTTCGCTCGTGGCCGTGCGGCGGAGCCGGGTGATCGAACTGGCCGCCTCGGGCCGCATGAATGCCGCGGCGCTGGTTCGCGCCCTCGACCATCTCGACTCCAACCTCGCTGCCACGCAGCTCGGCATCACCATCTCTTCGCTGGCGCTCGGCTGGATCGGCGAGCCGGCAATTGCGCATCTCATCGAAGCGCCGCTGGCGGGGATCTGGGGCACGACCGGAGGCATCAGCGCCTATGCGATCGCCGTCGGCATCTCTTTCGTGCTGATCACGGCGCTGCACATCGTGCTGGGAGAACTGGCACCCAAGAGCCTGGCCCTGCAGCGCAGCGAGGCGACGGCGCTCTGGGTCGTACGCCCCCTCAGCCTGTTCCGCTGGCTCCTCAGCCCCGCAATCCTGGTGTTGAACGGAATGGGCAACCTCGTGCTGAGACTATTTGGCCTGCGTCCCGGAACGGGCGAGGAGTCCCTGCATTCGCCCGGCGAGCTCAAGTTGCTGGTCGAGGCCAGCCAGGATGCCGGACTCCTGCAGGATGCCCAGGAAGAAGTCGTGGTGCGCACGCTCGAAATCGGCAATCGCCGTATCGGTGAAATCATGACGCCGCGCACTGAACTCGACTGGATAGATGTCGAGGACGACCGCGACGAGATCGTGCGGACGGTGCTGGAGAGTCCCTACGAGCAGATGCTGGTGGGGGAGGGCAGCATCGACAACCTGATGGGTGCGGTCACCAAGACGGACCTGCTGAACCAGGTCCTGCACGGGGGCGCGATCGATCCGGGCGCAGCAGTGGCGACGCCGCTGATGGTCCACGAGGCCATGCCCATCTTCAAGGTGCTGGAGCAGTTCAAGAAGGCTCCGGTGCGGCTTGCCGTTGTGGTCGACGAGTATGGCGGCATCGAGGGCATCGTCACGCAAGCCGACCTGCTGGAAGCGCTGGCGGGAGACCTGCCGGAAGCGCCCGGCGAGCATCCGGACGTGGTCGTCCGGGAGGACGGCTCGCTCCTGATCGACGGGATGGCCCCTGTCCATGCCATCCTGGACCGGCTGGAGGTCGGCAAGCCGCCGGTCAGCGCCAGGTTTCACACGATCGCGGGATTTGCCCTGGCCCAGCTCGGGCATCTGCCGGCGGCCGGCGAGCAATTCACCTACGAAGGCTGGACCTTCGAGATCGTCGACATGGATGGGCGGCGCATCGACAAGCTCCTGGTGCGGCGGACAGGCACGTCCGGGCCCTGATCCTCAGCGCGCCGTCGGGTTGAGCGTGATCGTGCCGATGGCGCTGCGCGCCGTCTCGGCGCGGGTGCCGCCGATGTTGATATAGGCGAGATTCTGCCAGCGCTCGACGAAGTTGCGGGCCCACGGCGAGAGCATGTTGCCCGACTGGCCGAGCGGCGTCCCGAAGCGGCTGTTCTCGAGATCGCTGAAATCGTAGATGCCGCGATAGCCGGCGCCGTGCACGGCATCGAAGGGCCTGTTACCCCTGAAGGAGGGGGAAGCGCGGTTCAGCGTCTGGTTACCGCCGTCCGCGGGGTAGCGCACCGAGGCGATGTCGCGCAGCAGGGGCACGCCGTCGAACAGCGGATGACGATGCACGGCATAGTGTTCGCGGCCCCATTGCCACTTGGTCATGTCGGGGCCCTGACGACGCGAGATCCAGTCGAGTGCGCGGTCCAGCGCCAGTGCGATGGCGGTTTCGCAGGTCTCTGCGACCTTGGTGCCGCCGTCGTCGCACCAGCCCGGCTTGTCGCGCAGGATGCGGATCATCAAAGGCACGTTGGGAACGGCGATCGAATTGAAGAGGTCCTCTCCCAGCTCATCGGCGAGCAGGCCGCGCTGCAGCTCGGTGATCCAGGCATCATAGATCAACGGCTCGGGGCGGCTCGCTAGCATGAACATGTTCCAGCGGCTCAGCAGCTCGCGCGCCCGCGCGGCGCGAGTGTTGCGCGGTTCGCCCTTCAGGAGATAGGGGAGCATCTCGGCGGCGTCGAGCGTGAGGTTGTCGGCCTGCATGACGATCATGCCGTAGACCGGATGACGCTCGACTTCGCCCAGGAGCTGGGCGGCGCGACGCTGGCGGTAGGGTTCGGCCCAGTCCCGGCTGATGAAGTGGCGATAATCGTTGGGTACCAGGCGACCGTTTGCGTTGACGATCAGGCCGCCGACCGGGTTGTAGACGCGAGGCAGTTCGTCGAACGGCACGAAGCCTGCCCAGTCATACTCCGAAGTCCAGCCCGGCACCGGCATCGAACCGTCGCCCTTGCGCCTGATGGGCACGCGTGCGGGCGAGATCAGGCCGACATTCCCCGACGTGTCGGCATAGACCATGTTCTGCATCGGCGACACGATGCGCCGGACCGCCGACAGGAACTCCTCCCAGTTCTGCGCCGCGCCGACGCGGGCGAAGCCCTCCGCCGAGGTGTCGGCCCCGTCGAGCGCGGTCGCCTGCAGGGCCAACACGTGCCCCTGCGGCGTCAGGTTCTCGCCGCGGCGGACGAAGTCGTCGATCACCGGACCGTGCCGCGTCTCGCGCACCCGCATCGTGACCGGATCGCCCCAGGCGACCCTTATGGTTTCCTCCCGGACCGCGAAAGGTCGGGCCCCGTCCGGTGTGAGGTAGCGGTTCGGATCGGTCGGATCGACGCGCTCGACGAACACGTCCTGGCTGTCGAGGTTGGTGGTCGTGAAGCCCCAGCCGATGGTTCCGTTGTGGCCCAGCACGACGGCGGGCGAGCCCGGCGAGGTCGCGCCGCGAATGTCGAAGCCCGGTCCGACCAGGCGGGCGAGGTACCAGACGCCGGGAAAGGTGAAGCCGAGATGCGGATCGTTGGCCAGCAGCGGCCGTCCGGACACGGCATGCGCGCCTGAGAGCACCCATTCGTTGGAGGCTTCCCGCTTGCGCGTCACCTCGTTGTCCGTGCCGTGGAATATCCGCTCGAGGTCGATGTCCTTCACGGCGGCCATGACCATCGACAGGGTCGAGTCCTTGCTGTCGCCGGAAGGCTCGATCAGGAACTTGACGCCGTCCTCGCCGATCTTCTGCGACAACCGGAGACGCAGCAGTTCTGCCCGCCAGTTGCCGTCGAGCCCGAGAGCCATCAGCTTGGCCCAGACCAGCGAATCCGCCGGCCGCCACGGTTCGGGGCGGTAGCGGCCTGCGGACAGGAGCTTGATCAGCGTCAGTTCCAGCCCGTACTGCTGGTCGTCGTCCGAGATCCATGCATTGACGCCCGCCGCGTAGGCTTCGAGCCGCGTGCGCATGGCGGGCGACAGGGCGTTCACGCTCTCCGAGGCGCGGCGGTAGACCCCCAGGCCGCGCATGGTGCGATCGCTGTCGATGAGGCCGGTACCGACCAGGCGAGGCGGCACGAGTTCCGCCAGCCGTCCCTGGCCTACGCGGCGCATCAGCTCCATCTGCCAGAAGCGGTCCTGGGCGTGGACGTAACCCAGCGCAAAGGACGCATCCTCGATCGAGCCCGCGATGATGTGCGGGACAGCATTCTTGTCGCGAAGGATTTCGACCGGCGCCTTCAGCCCGACCAGGTCCACCGTGCCGCTGTAATTCGGCAGTGCGCCGCGAACGTGGAAGTAGGTACCGGCGAGGAAGACCGCGAGCGCCAGCGCGATGCCGACCAGGACCTTTCCCAGGAAGGCTGCGACGCGGAGCAACAGCCTCACCGGGTCAGGCGCCCAGGTAGGAGAGGATCGCGTCGCGGTCGCCGTCCAGGTCCGGCGCGGCCTGCCGCGTCGTTGGATCGGGGAAGGCCGTCATCTTCAGGGGATTGCCTGCCAGCTTCAGCGTGCCGCCGCTGCCATCCGGCACATCGACCAGCATGTTGCGCGCGGCGACCTGGGGATGCTCGATGGCCTGCGCGATGTTGTTGATCGGACCGCAGGGCACGCCGCCCTTCGACACCACGGCGATCCAGTGCTCCGTCGTGTTGGTCCTGAGCACCGACTCGATTTCCTGCTTCAGCTGCTTCTGGCTCTTCTGGCGAAGCGCGTTCGTCTTGTACTCGGGATTGGCAGCCATGTCGGGGCGGCCGAGCGCCTCGCACATCTTGATGAAGAGGCCGTCGTTGCCTGCAGCGATGATCATCGAGCCGTCGGCGGTGGCGAAAGCCTCGAAGGGCGTGATGGTGGGATGGCGTGCGCCGAGCGGGCCGGGGATTTCCTTCTCCACGGTGTAGCGCATGATCGCATTCTCGAGCAGCGCCAGCTGGCAGTCGAACATCGCGATGTCGACCTTGGTGGACTCCCCGGTCTTGAGCCGGTGCACGAGCGCCGCGTTCACTGCGACGGCCGTATAAAGTCCGGCGCCGATGTCGCCGATCGACATGCCGACGCGGCTGGGTGGCTGCCCCTCGTTGCCGGTGATGCTCATGATGCCGCCCTGACCCTGCATGACCATGTCGTAGGCGGGGTCCTTGGAATTGGGCCCGGTATGCCCGAAGCCCGAGGCGGAGGCGTAGATCAACTTCGGGTACCTGGCGTGCAGCGTCTCCCAGCCGTATCCCAGCTTCTCCATGGTGCCGGGCCGGAAATTCTCGACAACGACATCGGCCTTCTCGAGCAGCTTCTCGAAGATCTTGCGGTGCTCGTCGTTCTTGAGGTCGAGCGCGATACTCTCCTTGCCGCGGTTCACCGAGGCGAAGTAGGTCGACTTGCCGTTCACGAAGGGACCGTAGGCACGGGCATCGTCACCCCCCTTGGGAGGCTCGACCTTGATCACCCGGGCGCCCATTTCGGCCATCAGGAGGGTGCAATAGGGACCCGCCAGGATGCGGGAGAGATCGACGACGAGGATGCCCGACAGCGGGCCCTTGGTATTCTGGGTCATGTCCGGTTCTTAGCCAGTGGATCGTCGCGAATCCAGCCACACATTGGCCGCCGCCGCCGAGATCACGATGACGCCACCGAACAAGGTGAGATCGTCCGGCTTTTCGCCATCGAACAGCCACACCCAGACCGGCCCCAGCACCAGTTCGAGCAGGCCGAGCAGCGAGGCCTGGGCGGCGGGAATGCGCTTCAGGCTCGCCATGTACAGGAGCAGGCCGACCGCGAGCTGTCCCGGGCTGAGCGCGAACAGCCACGGAAGCTGCGACCAGCTGACGTTCCCGGGATGGGCAAAGGGCAGGGCCACGAGACCGGAGATGAGGCCGGCCAGCCAGATGGACGGCGTCATGCCGATGTCACGACGGTGCCGAACCACGACGTAGTTGCCGCTCATGCAGAGGACCACGATCAGGGCCACCGCCATGCCCGCAAGCGCCCCGGGCTGCAGGGAGCCGGCCACGCTGATGGCCAGGCCGACCACGGCCACCGCCATGGCGAGAACCGTGTGTCCATGAAGGGGCTCGCCCAGAAAGAGGCGGGCGGCGATCGCAGTAATGAAGGGCGTCGCGCCGAACATGATCAGTACGTTGGCGACCGGCGCGAGACCGAGCGCCAGGATGAAGCTCACGAAACTGCCGGCAAGCAGGACGGCGCTGAGCAACAGGGCCGGACCACCGTTGCGCACGTCGATCAGGACGCGTCGACGCTGCCAGATCAGCAGCGGAAGCATCGTGACGACGAGAAGGGCGGAGCGCCAGAACGATACGTCCCAGGCGGGAAGATCGATCCGCCGCACGATTACGCCCGCCGTACTGAAGGCGGTCGCCGCGACGACGGCGAACAGCACCCCGAGCAGGGCGGAACTTGGTGGGACGGTGGACGTTTTCATGGAAGCGAAGAAGTGAATACGGACCGACCGTGCCCCCGTCCATCGATTCCCTGGATCTGCCACCCTTCAAGCCGCGTTTTCCGTGGTGGGGCCCGGACCTTCAGACGATTGCGGTGCTCCTGACGGGGGCCGGCGCGACGGATCTGGCGCCGCATACCAGCGAGCGCATGGCGTTTCCGATGGCCGACCGGACCGGCGACATTCTTCTTGGAATGCTCGACCGGCCTGCCGAACCCAAGTCAGGCCGCCCGCTCATCCTGCTGGTCCATGGTCTGACCGGCAGCGAGCACAGTTCCTACATGTTGAACGCGGCACGCCACCTGCTCGACAGCGGGTATTGCGTGCTGCGGCTCAACATGCGGGGCTCGGGCCCCTCGCGCCCCTATTGCCGCGAGCACTACCATCTCGGCCGTACTGCCGATTTCCGCCGCGTACTCTCGCAGCTGCCGGAAGAGCTGAGCGACAACGGCATCGTGGCAGTCGGCTATTCTCTCGGCGGCGCGATGCTGCTGAAGTATCTGGGCGAGGAAGGACCGTTTTCTCCGCTGAGGGGCGCCGCCACGATCTGCGCCCCGATCGACCTCTTGCGGACCTCCAGACACATGTCGCGGACGCGCAACTGGCTGTATCAGGCCTACCTGCTGAACGACATGAAGGCGGAGGCGCTGGCACCGGGCGCGCTGACCTCGCCCGAAGAGCGGAAGGTGATCAAGGCTGCGCGTAGCGTCAGGGAGTACGACGACCGCTTCATCTCCCCGCGTTACGGTTTCCGCGGGGCCGAAGATTACTACGAGCTTTGCTCCCCGCTCAGCTTCATGCCCGAGATTCGCGTTCCCACGATGGTGATCGCCTCGTGCGACGACCCCTGGATTCCCGTCGAGTATTACCGGGAGTTCAACTGGGCCGACAATCCGTCCCTCGTGCCGCTGATGCCGCCGACGGGCGGGCATATCGGCTTCCACGCCCATGACAGCACGCGGCCCTGGTGCGATATCGCGGTGGAGAAATTCATCGAGCGGCTTGATATGATCGAAGGGTGATCCTCGATCTCCCGCCGTTTCGTCCGCGGTTCCCCTGGTGGAGCGCCGACCTTCAGACCTTGGCCAACTTCCTCTATCCATCGCCCACGGATCTGGCGCCGCACACGGCGGAGGGACTGGTCGTCGATCTCTGCGACGGAACGGGCGACCGGCTGTTCTGTACCCTTCACCGGCCGTCGAGAGCCATCGAAGCAAAGCCTCTCACCATACTCATTCACGGGCTGACGGGTTCGCAGGAGAGCTCCTACATCGTCAGCATGGCCCGTTGCCTGCTGGACGCCGGCCAGCGCGTTCTCCGGCTCAATCTCCGGGGTGCCGGCCCGTCGCGTGCAACGTGCCGCGGGCAGTATTATGCGGGCCGGAGCCAAGACCTGCGTGCCCTGCTGGCGAACCTTCCCGCGGAGCTGATGGCCGACGGCGTCCGCGTCGTCGGCTACTCGCTCGGTGCGGCGACGCTGCTCAAGTATCTCGGCGAGGAGGGCGAGGCGGCGCCGCTGCTGGCTGCGGCGGCGGTCTGCGCGCCGATCGACCTCTCGGCGACCTGCCGCCGGATGCTGGAGCGACGCAACTCCCTGTACCACCGCCGTCTTCTGGGAATGATGAAGATCGAGGCCACCGCGCCCGGGGCAGATCTCCAGGAGGGCGAAAGGTCCGCCATCCTCGGATCCCGAACCATATGGGAATACGACGAGGCCTTCATCGCGCCCCGACACGGTTTTGCCGGCGCCGAGGATTATTACGAGCGCTGCAAGCCGGTTCGTTTCATGGCGGACATCCGTGTGCCCACCCTGGTGATGGCTGCGTTGGACGATCCCTGGATCCCCGGCGCGCTCTATACCCGTTACGATTGGTCGGGCAACAAAGCGCTGATGCCGCTTCTGCCTCTGGGGGGCGGCCATGTCGGGTTCCATGGCGCGGGCAGCCGGCGACCGTGGAGCGACCAGGCCGTGATGAAATTTTTCGAGGTCGGCTCGGACCGGCCGAAACAGGCCTCACTCACGACATGATCTGGCGCTGATCATCTGAGAGGCGAGGCCGTCGCGGAGAACTTGGAGATGGGTGAGGCGGAGCCAATGGCGATGATCGTGGGCGTGGCTTGTTCCCTGGTCGCGCTCGTCCTTGCGTGGCGCGCCTATCGCGGCGCGTCGGAAGAGCAGGAGAAGCGCAAGCGCAAGCGCGAGCGCGAGGAGCGCGATCGTCGCTAGGAAAGGATGCGCGGCTCCGGCGGCGGGCCCTCGCGCAGCAGCGCAGGCAGCAACTGTCCGAGCTCGAACGGCTCGAAGCGCTCGGCCGAACGCGCGATCTCGTCGGCAGTCCACCAGCGGTGGCCCAGCGTCCAGCGTCGTTCCTTCTCGTCGAGGCCCGACATGTCGATCTCGCTACGGTCGGTGCGCGCCAGGAAGAAGCGTTCCCGGTGCAGCACGTTCTTGCCGCGCCAGCTCATGACCCGTTCGCGCGACCAGACCCATCGAGGCGTGTCGATCACCGGCAGCTTCGTTTCCTCGCCGGCCTCGCGGACGGCCGCCTGCGCGTAGTCCTCGCCCGGATCGACCATGCCGCCGATCATCACCCAGAACGGGTCGAAATACGGGTTGGCCGGATCGAAGACCTGGGGATCGTGGACGTTGAACAGGAACAGCCGGTCCTGCGGATCGAGCAGGATCAGCCGGGCCGACGGGCGCTCGATCATCTGGAATTGAGCAGGCGGGCCGCGTCGATCGCGCCATAGGTCAGGATGCCGTCGCAGCCGGCCCGCTTGAAGCAGGTCAGCGTCTCGATCAGCACCTTGTTCCAGTCGAGCCAGCCGCGTTCGGCGGCGCCTTTCAGCATCGCGTACTCGCCGCTCACCTGATAGGCGTAGGTCGGGACGCCGAACGTGTCCTTCACGCGACGCACGATGTCGAGATAGGGCAGGCCCGGCTTCACCATCACCATGTCGGCGCCTTCCTCGATGTCGAAGCCCACTTCGCGCAGCGCCTCGTCCGAGTTGGCGTAGTCCATCTGGTAGGTCTTCTTGTCGCCCTTCAGCGCGCCTGAACTGCCGATGGCGTCGCGGAACGGATTGTAGAATGCCGAGGCGTACTTGGCGGCGTACGACATGATCTGTTCGTGCTGGAACCCCTTGGCGTCGAGGGCGGTCCGGATGGCGCCGATGCGCCCGTCCATCATGTCGCTGGGGGCCTGGATGTCGGCACCGGCCTCGGTCTGCACGATCGCCTGCTTGACCAGGGCCTCGACCGATTCGTCGTTCAGAATGCGGCCGTCGCGCACGATGCCGTCATGCCCGTCGCTGTTGAACGGGTCGAGGGCCACATCGCAGACGATGCCGATGTCGGGGACCGCCTTCTTCACCGCCGCGATGGCGCGGCAGACGAGATTGCCCGGGTTGTAGGCCTCGCGAGCGTCGGGTGTCTTGGCCTTGGGGTCGGTCTCCGGGAAGATCGCGATGGCCGGAATGCCGAGGTCGCGCGCTTCCTTGGCGGCCTCCGCAAACAGGTCGATGGAGAGGCGATCCACGCCCGGCATCGAGGCAACCGGGGTGCGGCTGTTCGTTCCCTCCTGGACGAAGACCGGCCAGATCAGGTCGTCGATCGAGAGTTTGCTCTCGGCAACGAGGCGGCGGGACCATTCCTCGCCGCGATTGCGGCGCAGTCGGGTCGTGGGATAGTGGCCGAGGGTCGTGAAGCGCGCAGGCATGTATGTTCTTATCGCGCGAACGGTCAGGGGCCGCAATGCGGCTCCTTTTCCTGCGGAAAGCCCGGCCCAGAGTTGATACGGTCCCGACGATGGATTTCACGCTTTCAGAAGACCAGCAGGCGTTCCGCGATACGGCTCGGCAGTTCGCGACCGACCGCATGCTGCCCCAGGCCGCACGATGGGACGCCGAGAAGGTCTTCCCGGAGGAGGTGCTGCGCGAGGCGGCGGCCCTCGGGTTCGGCGGCATCTACGTGCGGGACGATGTGGGCGGCAGCGGGCTCAGCCGGTTCGACGCCGCGCTGATCATGGAAGAATTGGCGGCCGCCTGTCCCAGCACGGCGGCTTACATCTCCATCCACAACATGGCGGCCTGGATGATCGACGCGTTCGGCGACGACGAGCAGCGCCAGCGTTTCCTGCCGAAGCTCTGCTCGATGGAGCATTTTGCGAGCTACTGCCTCACCGAGCCGGGCGCCGGCTCCGACGCGGCGGCGCTGGCGACGCGCGCTGAGTTGCATGGCGACCACTACGTGCTGAACGGCAGCAAGGCCTTCATCTCGGGCGGCGGGCGCAGCGACATCTATGTGGTGATGCTGCGCACCGGGGGTGCTGGGGCGAGCGGCGTCTCGACCCTCGTGGTCGAGGCGGGAACGCCCGGTCTCTCTTTCGGCAAGCAGGAGAACAAGCTCGGTTGGAACAGCCAGCCGACGGCTGCCGTGATCTTCGAGAACTGCAAGGTGCCGGTGGCCAACCGGCTCGGCCCCGAGGGGCATGGATTCAAGATCGCGATGATGGGGCTCGACGGCGGGCGCATCAACATCGGCGCCTGCTCGCTCGGCGGCGCGCGCGCCTGCCTGGAGACGGCGTCGCGCTATGTCGTCGAGCGCAGGCAGTTCGGCAAGCCGCTGGCGGATTTCCAGGCGACGCAGTTCAAGCTGGCGGATATGGCGACCGAACTCGACGCGGCGCGCCTCATGATCTGGCGGGCCGCCTCGCTGCTGGACGCCAAGTCGCCCGAGGCGACCCAGGCCGCCGCCATGGGCAAGCGCTTCGCCACCGACGTCGGCTTCCGCGTGGTCAACGAGGCGCTGCAATTGCATGGCGGATACGGCTACTTGAAGGATTTCCCGCTGGAGCGCTATCTGCGCGACCTGCGCGTGCACCAGATCCTCGAAGGCACCAACGAGATCATGCGCGTGATCATTGCGCGCCGTTTGTTGATGGGATGAAAGAATGTCCGAAGCTGAAATTCTGTTCGATGTGAAGGACGGCCTGGGCGTCATGACGCTCAACCGGCCGAAGGTCCTCAACTCCCTGTCGCACGGCATCATCCTCGAGATGGAACGCGTGATGCCGGAGTGGGAGAAAGACCCGTCCATCAAGGCCGTGGTGCTGCGCGGTGCCGGTGATCGCGCCTTCTCGGCCGGCGGCGACGTGGCCGGCCTCTATCGCGAGATGCGCGACAATCCGTCGGGCACGCTGCGGCGTGACTTCTTCCGCGACGAGTACATCGTCAACCGCCGCATCTACCGCTATGCCAAGCCGTGGATCTCGCTGATCGACGGCATCAACATGGGCGGCGGCGTCGGCCTGTCGGCGCACGGCTCGCATTCGGTGGTGACGGAGAAGTATCTCTTCGCCATGCCCGAGACGACGATCGGCCTGTTCCCCGATGTCGGCGGCGGCTATTTCCTGACCCGCCTGCCGGGCGCACTGGGCACCTTCCTCGCGCTCACCAGCTACCGCCTGAAGGCGGCGGATGCGGTCTGGGCGGGAATCGCGCACGCCTTCGTGCCGAGCGCGAAGATCGACGAACTGCAGGCCGCGCTGGGCGCGGCGGACCTGTCCGGCCCGCGTGCCAACGAGAAGGTCGATGCCGTCATCGCCCGCTTCCAGGCGGATCCCGGCGAGCAGACGCTGCCCGCGCTGATGCCGGAAATCGACCGCTGCTTCTCGGCCGAGACGCTGCAGGAGATCGTCGCCAATCTCAAGAAGTCGAACAGCGAGTTCGCGCAGAAGCAGCTGGCCGCGCTGATGAAGCTGTCGCCGCTCTCCATGGCGATCACCCTGGAGCAGCTCAAGCGCTGCGCCAACCGGTCGTTCGAGGATACGATGACGATCGAGTACCGCATGTCGCAGCGATGCATGCAGAAGGGACACGACTTCTTCGAGGGCGTGCGCGCGCTGCTGATCGACAAGGATCAGAAGCCGCAATGGAATCCCCCGACGATCGACGGCGTCAGCCGTACCCTGGTCGAGGAACACTTCCGGCCGGTGTCCAACGACCTGTTCTTCGACTGAGGCGGCAGCAAGCAAACGGAGGAAACCATGGCGAAGATCGCCTTCATCGGTCTCGGCAACATGGGCGGCCCGATGGCCGCCAATCTGGCAAAGGCCCAGCATCACGTCATGGCGTTCGATCTGTCCGACGCCGCGGTCGGCGCGGCGGTCGAGAAGGGCGCGCACAAGGCGGGCTCCGCGGCCGAGGCGGTGAAGGGCGCGGAAATCGTCGTGACCATGCTGCCGGCCGGCAAGCACGTTCGCGAGGTCTACGAGAAGGACGTGCTGCCCAACGTCGCCAAGGGCACGTTGCTGATCGACTGCTCGACCATCGACGTCGAAAGCGCGCGCCATGTGGCGGCGCTGGCGGAGAAGGCCGGCATGGACATGGTCGACGCCCCGGTCTCGGGCGGCGTCGGCGGCGCCACCGCGGGCACGCTCACCTTCATGGTGGGCGGTAGCGAGGCGTCGTTCGCGAAGGCGAAGCCCATCCTGGAGAAGATGGGCAAGAACATCGTTCTCGCCGGTGCGAGCGGCGGCGGCCAGGCGGCCAAGATCTGCAACAACATGATCCTGGGCATCTCGATGATCGCGGTCAGCGAAGCCTTCATGCTCGCCAAGCGTCTCGGCCTCGATGCGCAGAAGCTGTTCGACGTGGCATCGACCGCCTCGGGCCAGTGCTGGTCGCTGACGAACTACTGTCCCGTGCCGGGCCCGGTGCCGACGTCGCCGGCGAACCGCGACTACCAGCCGGGCTTCACGGCGGCGATGATGCTGAAGGACCTGATGCTGGCCCAGCAGGCGGCCAATGCCGCCGGCGCCAGCACGCCGCTGGGCGCCGAAGCCGCCCAGCTGTTCAGCCTGTTCGTGAATTCGGGCAACGGCGCCAAGGATTTCTCCGGCATCGTCAAGATGCTGGACGGCAAGTGAGGCGCGGATGATCACGCTCTACGACCTCGCGTTCGAGGACGACCGCCGTCCCAGTCCGTTCTGCTGGCGCACCAAGTTCTCACTCGCGCACAAGGGGCTCGACTTCACCAGCGTGCCCCTGGGCTTCACCGAGAAGGAGAAGATCGCCTTCGCCGATTCCAAGACGGTTCCGGTGATCAAGGACGGCGACAAGCCGGTCAAGGACAGCTGGGCCATCGCGGTCTATCTCGACGACATGTACCCGGAGAGGCTGCTGTTGAAGAGCGAGATGGGGCGCGCCTACGCGCGCTTCATCAATGGCTGGACGGACACGGTGGTCAATGCCGGAATCTTCCCGCTGATCATCGGCGACCTCTACGATCGCGTGCGGCCCGAGGACAAGGAGTACATCGCCCAGTCGCGCGGCGCGCGCCTGGGCACGACGGACTTCGCATCCTTCCAGAAGCAGGCGCGGGAGAAGGGGCTGGCTGCGTTCCGTGCTTCGCTCGAGCCCGCACGCCGGTCGTTGCGCGAGCAGAAGTTCCTGTCGGGCGCCGAGGCCGCCTATCCGGACTACATTCTTGCCGGCACCTTCATGTGGCCGCGCACGGTGAGCCCGCTCGAACTGCTGGAGAAGGACGACCCGGTGTATGCCTGGCGCGAGCGGATGCTCGACCTGTTCGACGGGATGGCCCGCAAGGCCAAGGCCGCCTAGGCATGACGGAGAAGCCCTTCGACCCGGCCGAGCATCGCTTCGGACCCGCCCACTGGTTCGAGGATCTGGAGATCGGCCAGAAGTTCTACATCAACTCGCGCACCCAGACCGAGGCGCTGTTCTCCGCCTTTCAGCTGGCGAGCGGCGACAATCATCCGATCCACTACGATCGGGAATATTGCAAGGCGCTGGGACACCCGGACATGCTGGCCCACGGGCTTCAGGTCGCGATCCAGGGGGCGGCCGGCGGTGGCATCTTCCCGCATTTCGTGGGTGAATCGCTGATCGGCTTCCTCGAGCAGTCCTCGCGGTTCCTGAAGCCGGTCTATGTCGGCGACACGCTCTACCCGATGCTGCAGGTGACCGAGCTGAGGCCCGGACGCACGACCGGCGTCGCGGTGCTGAAGCTCACGATCCACAACCAGAAGGGCGAACTGGTGTGCGATGGCGAGCACAAGTATCTTTTGAGGAAGAAGCCGCAATAGGGACGGCAGGAGGAGAGAGTATGATCGGCGTCATCGCGAAACTGACCATCAAGCCCGGCACCAACGGCGACTTCGAGGCGACCATGAAGGCTCTGCAGGCCAAGGTCCATGCCGACGAGCCCGGCAACAAGCTCTATGCACTTCACAAGACCGCAGACGTTAACGTCTATGTCATGCTGGAGCGCTACGAGGACCAGGCGGCGTTGGAGGCCCATCGGGCGGCGCCGCACTTCAAGGAACTGGGCCGCAAGCTCGGCGACTATCTCGCGGGCCGGCCCGACGTCCAGGTGATGGAAGAAATCTGAGCGACCCGGGGGGCGAGTGAGCGCATGGAAGGGCTTTTTCGCCGCCACACGAAGCCCGGCACGGCTCCCGGCACGCTGGCCGGGCGCGCACCGGTTCCGGACGAAGCGCTCGATTTCACCCTGGTCGAGTACACGGCGGACGAGCTTGAGGTGCTGCACGAAGTCGAAGTGGACCAGTGCCGCTTCCATCTCGGCACGCCCGGGCACACCTGGATCGACGTGAGCGGACGCCCGAGTTCCGAGATGCTGCGCAACCTCGGCATGGCGTTCAACCTGCATCCGCTGGCGCTCGAGGACGTCTTCCACGCCAACCAGCGCAGCAAGCTCGACCTCTACGACGGGCAGGGCTTCATCGTCCTGAACGACCCGGCCTACGAGGACTGCATGCTGAAGAGCCAGCAGGTCAGCATCTTCTTCGGCGACAACTACGTCATTTCCTTCCACGACCTGAAGGCCGACATCTTCAAGCCGGTGCGCGATCGGCTGCAGACCGCGGGCTCGCGACTGCGCATGTTCGGGATCGACTACCTGGTCTATGCGCTGATCGACCTGGTGATCGACCGCAAGTTCCCGCTGATCGAGGCCCTGTCGACCCATCTCGAGGAGCTCGAAGAGGAGGCGCTCGACCACCCGACCAAGGACACGCTGGCGCACATCCATCAGGCCCGGCGGGCGCTCGTCGCCTTCCATCGCATCCAGTGGGCCGAGCGCGAGACGGTCCTGGCCGTGATGC
The DNA here is from genome assembly GCA_046296475.1 of Reyranella sp. Lineage (GTDB taxonomy): Bacteria > Pseudomonadota > Alphaproteobacteria > Reyranellales > Reyranellaceae > Reyranella. The sequence continues at coordinate 48,885 of JBKBLH010000024.1, read as the reverse complement.
GGCCGGACGTTCCCTTCATCATGCCGGAGACGCGGACCTACTTGCGGGACTGCTTCGACCACGCCGTTGCGGTGCTCGACCTGGTCGAGAGCTACCGGGAAATGGCCAACGGCCTGATGGAAGTCTACCTGATGGACTCGTCCAACCGGATGTCCGAGGTCATGAAGACCCTGGCGGTCTTCACCGTGTTCTTCATGCCGTTGAGTTTCCTTGCGGGCGTTTATGGCATGAACTTCGACCGCAGCGACGGCAACATGCCTGAGCTCGGGTGGAAATACGGCTACGAGTTCTTCTGGGTGACGGTCGTCGTTATCGTGGTGTCGATTTTCTTCTGGCTGAAGCGCAAGCGCTGGATCTGAAATTGCCATGACGCACAGGATCTACGGCTCGGAACTGTCGCCCTATTCGGTGAAGGTGCGCTCCTTCTTCCGCCTCAAGAACCTGAACCACGAATGGATCGCGCGATCGCCCGCGGTGCAGGCCGAGTTCCAGAAGTACGCCAAGCTGCCACTCGTGCCGTTGGTCGTGACGCCCGAGGGCGAAGGCATCCAGGATTCGACTCCGATCCTCGAACGCTTCGAGGCATCGCACCCCGAACCATCCGTGACGCCGGCGGATCCTGCGCTCGCCTTCGTCTCCGCACTTCTCGAAGAGTATGGCGACGAGTGGGGCAACAAGTGGATGCGCTCGCCATCAATGAATTCAACGACTTGACCCGAGGTTAGCCGGAAGGTTCGCCATCGAGTTCGCCGCCCACAACCCGCAGGCGAGGGCGCAGCCTGTTCCGGGTCTTGCTGAGGCCGGATCGCGCCATGCGCGCCTGATCGGCCTCTCGCGAATACAGCTCGGCATGCTGGATCGAATCGTGGCCCAGGACCTCCATGAGTTCGCGCGTCGTGGCGCCTTCCTCAGCGAGGATCTTGCCCAGCGTCTTCCGCAGCCCGTGCATCGTGCAGCCCGACAGGCCTGCAGCCCTCGTCCATCCGGCGAAGTCGTTGGTGAGCGTGCCCAGAGCGCGTGGCGTGCCCCATGGCGTCGTCAGGATGTGGTCGCCGAGCCGAGGCGCCGCGTCCAGGGCCTCGCGCAGCGCCGGCAGGACGGGCAGCATCAGCCGCTTGCCGGTTTTCTGCTGGGTGTGTGGAAACTGCTCGCCTTCGAAATCGGCCCACTTGAACCGCGCGACGTCGCTGCGGCGCGGCCCGCCGTACAGGACGCAGGCATAGGCGGTGCGGGCAAGGGTGCCCAGCGGCCAGCGGGCCTCATAGGCGGCGCGCTCGGCGTCCGTCCAAGCTCGATGCCCTTTCGTCTCCGGGCGATACTTGATCCGGTGTGTCGGGTCGACCTCGATCCATTCCTCGTCCAGCGCCACAAGGATCATCTTGCGCAGCACCACCAGCGCGTCATAGGCGGCGTGCGGGGTGTCGCTCATCGAGCCCAGCAGGGCCTTCACATGGCGGCGCTTGAGATCGGCAACGGGGGCGTCGGCCCAGATGGCGCCCGGCTTCGCCTCCATGGCCAAGAGGCGCTCGGCGCGGGCGATATAAAGCGCCTTGGAGGATGGCCCCAGCCGTTGCCAGTCGAGGTTGCTGGCGGACGTGGCAAGCCTCCATGCCGCCTTCAACGTGCGAGGAAGCGCCCGGTTTGGATGGACCGATACCTTTGCGGCGGGCCGGCCGTTGAGCGCGGCGCTGTAGGCTTCCTCAAATGCGGAGTCGCCGGGCGCGCCGGGCATCGATCGCTCGACCTTCCCTCGCCGGAACCTCCATCGGGTCTTGCCGTGGCGGTCCTTGTAGGTAGAGAGAAAAGGGCGGTCGGCCATGGCCGGACCCTAGCGCCGCCCGCCAACCGCTCGCAAGCCGCCGCCGTCGAAGAAGTTCTCCCGGCCGCCCTCATCGAGATCCGCGAACGCCGCCTCGATCTTGAGCCGGTCCCAGATCACGCGCTTGCCCAGCCGCATCGGCTTGGGCATCCGGCCGTCCGCCACCAGCCCGTCGAACGTGGTCGTGCCGACGCCGATGTAGCGGGCAGCTTCCTCGCGAGACAGGCCGCGCGGCGGGTAGGAGAGAGTGTCGGGGTCGCTCATGCGCGCGACCTCGTCCGCCGGTTCCACGTGAATTCGAATACCGTTGCCTCGGCCGGCACTTCCTTCGGCTCCCAGCGCCGGCACGTCAGGACCAGCCGCCGGCACCCCATCGTCTTCATGTCCGACTTCACGGCCCGAATCGCGGTGATTTCGTAGGCCGTCCGCCCGCGCGCCGTCTGCAGGAAGCAGCCGACGGTCGGCCGCTCGCCGCGCCAGGTCATGTTGAGGGTGACGGGCTTCATGCTGCCACCAGCCAATCCGCATCCCGGTCGACCCACTGCAGCAGCTCGACCTTGGCCGCGCCGACGATCTTGTCCGTCGGCTTCGCGACATACCCTGGCACGTAGTGCGACACGAACTGCGGGCCCATGATCGCGAACTGTACCCGGTAGCGGGTGACCTGCCGGACCATCAGCGTGCCGGCGGCGATGTCGCGTCGGAGCGACGGGCAGTGCTGCATGCTGATCGCGGCGCATGCCCTGTGGAGGAGCGGCTCGACCTGCAGGATGGCCAGGCCGCTGGCGCCGTGCCCGACCGGCCTGGCGTGCGACAGCGAGACCTTCGTGGCCATCTTCAGCGACTTCCCGCAGAGGTCGCAGCGGCCCTCAGCGATGCACTGGCGCTGCCGCTGGCTGTGCGGCTTGCCGAACGTGGGCTTGCCGATGCCGGGTGCGACGCCCTGGCAGATCGCGCGCCGCCCGTCGGCGTGGCGGCAGGGGCCGACGAAGAATGACTCCTCGCCGGTCCAGCCGACGGTCCACGGGACGGGGGTGTTGCCGAAGGTCAGCATGGCAGACCCAGCGCGTGGCGGGCGAGGGCGATCTGGCGCGGGGTCATGCCGCCCTCGTCAGCCGGCTGGCTTCGCGTCGCTTGCATTCGGTGTCGTCTTCTTCGGTGACAAGCCACGCGACACCCTGGTCAGGCTTGCGCAGCATCGCCGCATCGAGCCGGACCGGTATTTCGTCCGGTATCATTCGCGAGGTGTATCCATCCCGGCTGGTTGCGGCGATGTCGATCGCTTCATCGCGCCCATAGCGGCCAGCCTGGGCGAGCGAAGTCGTGTAGCCCGCCCGATCAGCGCGCCACCATGCGCTGTGCTTGGTCGACCAGACCAAGTAGGCGTCGCCACAGCCGATGGCGACGCCATAGCGCTGGGCCATGACGGTGCGCGCGATCTCGACCAGTTCCTTGAAGAACGACTCCCGACTTCGGCCGAGGCGGCGCTTGATCTTGATGCAGTCGGCCGCGTGGTAGCCGAACATCCAGAACTTCCAGCGGGCGAGGGCGTCCCATGCCTTGCGTTCGGCGTCGGCCAGGTCGGCTTCGAGGGCGGCTTGCAGGTCCATGTCAGAATGGCCGATTGTCGTCATCATCGTCGCCCTGGCCGTCGCCGTCGTCGTAGGACTGCAGTGTCGACGGAGCCGGCAGCAACGCCACTGGCACGATGGCCTTGATCGGATCCGGCAGCCGCCAGATTTGCTCCGGTTTGTGCTGCCGCTTCCACGCCGTCTCCGGCGACACCATTGTCAGCCGGTAGATCGCGGCGCCGCCCTGCAGCACGACCGGCAGCAGCTGCCCGGCAAAGATCGGCTCGATGCCCAGCATCTTCGTGCCGAACCGCTCGATCTCGGTGACGCGGCCGACAAGGGTGGTGTGGCCCATCAGCTCGACGATGGCGTACTGGCCCTCCGGCAGGGCTTCCCACGGCGCGGCGGGCGGCAAGACTTCGGTGGTAGCGATGGTCTCAGCGGCTTCCATTGAGTGCTCCTTCGTTGTCAGTGGTCGGCGTAGAGAGGCGGCGAGTTCACGAAGTGCGGCCGCGCGCTTGGTAAACAGGTGGCGGTCGGACGACTCGGCCCAAGCGTCGCAGTACCGGGCGACGTCCTCCGCGACGTTCGGATCATCGAGCACCTCTTGGCCGCTCACGTCGGCAGCTCCCTGACCCGCAGGTCATCCGGCCACTCCGACATGTCGCCGCCCTTCTTGTCCTGCGTCTCGAAGCGTGGCGTGCTGCCGACATAGGAGCGGTCGTCGTAGGCCTGGGCGCCGACCTGCTTCACGAACGCGGCGATACCAGCGCTGCGGCACTGGTCGACGAGCGATGCCGCCCACGACAGCATGAATGGTCGAGAGCGCGGGCCCGATTCTCCGCCGATGATGACCAAGTCCACCAGCCGCGACATGCCGTGGACGGGGTTCCAGATCAGCGGGTTGGGTATGACTTCAGCGAGGTCGACCGGCCCCAGCAGCGGCTCGCACGACAGGAACCGGACCGCCGCCGGCGTGGCGAGTAGATCCGGGATGCGCTCGTCTGCACGTTGCTGGTCTTCGACCGACACGCCCAGCCAGATGCCGGGCGGCGGCGCATCGGGGCCGTATTCTCCGCAGGTCGCGCGTGCATCGTCCTTGCGACGGTTGAGTGGATCGGTGTGCTCCAGCACCAGGCTCGATGCATGGGCGTTGGCGATCTCCCAGAATTCCTCATCATTCAGCAGCGCGCGCATATGGTCGGCGCGCTTCGTCAGGATCTGGATGGTGTGGCCGCGAAGATGAACGGCTGCGATGGCGGTGCCGTAGATCACCGCCACGTCGTTGCGCGGCAGGTCTTTGTGGAACAGGTCCGACATACTGTTAGCGAAAATCCGGCGCGGCTTCCGCCAGCGGATGGGCTGGTCGACCATCGGCCAGACGACATCCATCTTGCCGGTCCATCGGCCGCCGTGGGCGGTGCGTTCGGCGAAGCCCTCGAAGGGCTGGCCGGGGCCGGAGAATCGGGCCGCGATCTTCTCGGCGTAGCAGCCGCCCTGATGGTTGGCACCGCCGCAGCCGGGCGAGATGCGGGAGCAGCCGCGGACGGGATTCCAGACTGAGCCCGGCGTGCCGTCGTCGCCGGCCGTCCACTCGATTGAGGTCTTGCCCATCGTCACCGCTCCACAAACAGGATGTCAGCCACCTGCACGCACCCGCGCTCCGGATAGGTGACGAACCCGAAGCCGCTGAGGGTCGAGACGTTCTTCTCAAAACCGCTGGACGCCGCGGAGACGCCGGCCTGCGCGGCGAGCTCGGCGCGGGATAGCGGGACGCGCTGCCGGATCAGCGCCTCCAGCAGCGCCCATTGCGGGCCGCTGATCTTGCTGCGGATGGCGGCGTGCAGCTCGGCGTTCGTGGGTGGTGTCGTCGGCGCGTTGGCGGCCTCGCGACCGGCCTGGGTCAGCCGCAGTTCACCGGAGAAGGGATACTCGATTAGCGCGGCAGTCTTCAGCGTGCTGACGTTCTTCTCGAATCCCGACGACTTTGGTGACGCATCGGCCAGCATGGCGACGCGCGTCCGGTCCGCCTGCCCGATACCGATGCTCTCCAGCCAGGCCAGCGCGTCGAGGATGCGTTGCTGCGGGCGGGAGAGGCCGGGCCTGACCGCGTTTGGCTTGGATTGGCTTGGATTGGTCGGCTCTGGCCGCGCGGCCAGAGCCGGGGTGAACGGCTCGGGGCGATGCGTGATGCCGGGTGCTGGGGCGGGTGCGGTGCGAGGCAGTTCCGGGATCGCGATGGCGTCCAGCGCACGCTGCAGTGCGCCACTGGCGTTCTCGATATTCGACCGGACGGCCTTCTCCCGCTTGGCCATCATATCGAAGGCGTAGCTCTGGCCGGCGGCATAGCCGCGCTCGTGCGCCTCGGTCAGGGCAGCGGCATCCGGAACGGCCGCCGGCTTCTTCGCCAGATCGCCCTTCAGCCGCGCGATCTCGGCCTTGAGCGCGGTGGGGTCGTTGGCCCTGACCTCGGCATCGACCTTGCCCAGCTTCTCCCGAAGCACCCCGAGGTCGATCGGCTTCAGTTCGACGCTGGCGGCCGTCTCCCCGTACTCCGGCGTCCGGCTGCTGTCGTAGGTGTCCGGCAGCGGGAAATGCGTCGTCTCCAGCACGCCGAGCCGAGGCGACCAGACGACACCCTCGCCGCGCTTCAGGGACGGCAACGCGCGGAGAATGCCGGCGCCGACGCTCTCGTCACCCTGATCGCCGATCCATGCTTTGAGCGCGCCGCGATCCTGCGATGAGGTCAGCTGCATCGCGACCAGGGTGTCCGCCTGCGACATGACATCCTTGTGCAGCTTCGCCGGCCGCTGTGTGACCGACCACAGGCGAAAGCCCCGCATGCGGCCGCGCGCGGCGATCTCCTTCACGCGGTTCAGCAGCATCGGGCCCGGGCCGTCCTTGACCGGCTGCTGAGGCGCGTAGAAGTCTGCCTCGTCCACGATCAGATGCAGCGGCGCACGGTTGGTCTTGTGCAGGGCGTCGAAGAACGCCAGCGCGAATCGCCGTCGAGGGGCGTCGCCGTCCAGCTCGGCCAGCGACACGATCGAGGATCCCTCCGATTGGGCGACGGCCTGGCCGATGAGGGAACCGGCATGTTCGGTCAGCGGGAGATCGCCGTGCAACCCGCCGAAGATTGCGACCGGGAAGGCCGGGGACTTGCCGTCGCGACGGAGCCGCAGACCCCACCAGCCGTCCAAGAGGTCGACGATGCAGACGCGGCGGCCTTGCTCGAGCAGGCGCTCGACGCCGCCCTTGGCGGTGGTCGACTTGCCGCTGCCGCTGATGCCGACGACACATAGGCGGCCATCGAGGGCGGCATCGGGGAGGAGGTGGCGGCTCATGTCTAGCTCTTGACCTCGGGAGCCTTCATTTCGATCTTGAGGCTGCTGAGCGAGACCTCGACGGCCTTTTGGATGCCGCCGATGATGCTGTTGTTGGCGTTCCGCAGGGCTGCCTTCATCGCCTTCTCGATGGAGAATTGCAGGTGCTGGTGGATCAGGTACGACACGCGGGTGGTGTTCTTCCTCCAGCTGTAGCTGTCCTCTTCCTTGGTCTTGCCGCTGTAGTTGACCTCTTCCTTCATGTAGGCGTCGGCGCGCTGAGCGAGGTACTCGATGAAGGTCAGGGGCTTGCCGGTCTTCTCGCCCCAGCGGTTGGTTTCCTGCAGGCACAGACCCTCGAGGTATTCGGTGATGTTGGGCAGGACGTGCTTCGCGGCGATCTCGTCGATGGATCTATCGATACGATCCTTGATCCGCTGCTGCAGAGCTGCCCGGAAGGGACTCGGATTGTGGTGCGGGCGCTCGTCTTCGTCATAGTCGATCTTGGTGAGCATCTGTTCGGCGATGCGGTCGACAACGCGGTCTGCGATGTCTTCGGCTTTGAGGCCAAGCGCCTCAAGGGTGATCTCTGCGGCCATGTGGTCATTCTCCCTCTGGATTGACGACCGGCCCGTTGAGCGAGCCGGCCGGGTGGTGGCGCTACAGCAGGGCGCCGCTCGATGACTGTTCGCCGCCTTGCAGCGCCGCTCGCTTGGCGGCGGTGGCGTCATTGAGACGCTGGAGCAATTCGGGACGGCGCTCTTTCAGCCAGGCGACTTGCTTGGCCTCCGTCTCGCCGGTCAGCACGTCGAGCAGGGCTTCCTCGCTCGTGACGTTCTTCACCTTGGCGATCAGATCCTCGGCCATCAGCGTGGCCTTGTCGGGCCCCTGGCCGGGCAGCGTGCCACCGGTCGCCCAGGCATTGAGGGCGGCGCCGTGTTCCTCGCTGAGTTGCTGGCCGTTCTTGAAGATCGCGGCGTGCGCGCCCTCCATCTTGAACTTCTCGGAGTCCGTGGTGTCGATGATGCCTTTGGCGGCGGGCATCAGGCGGAACCGGCAGGTGACATCGAAGCCGATGCCTTTCTGCATGTGGGTCTTGAACAGCTCCTTCTTCGTCTCCGGGTCATAGGAGACCTCGCCGCGGATCGAGAGCACGATTGGCATCCGGATATCGAGCAGCCCGGCCATCATGAACTTGAAGGCGACCTTCGGTCGGATCAGCGATGACTGCTTGCCGGCGTTGCGGGCCTTGCTCTCATCGAAAGTCCGATTGTACTGCTGCGCGTAGCCCTTCTGCCGGGCGACATATTCCTCAAGTTCGTCATCCGCCCAGTGCAGGACGCCGCCGATGCCGCGCCAGACGTTGGAGAAGCTGTCGATGAGGAGGGCGCCGTAGCCGGCGGCCTCAGCCTTCTGGGCGGCCTCGAGGTATCGCTCCGGGCGGTGCGGCGCCGACATCATCATGATGTCGAAGTCGAAGTCGTTCTTCAGGTGCAGCGTGCGGCCGCCCTCGGTGTCGAGCACGGCGAAGCGCTTGCCTTGCGCCTCGGCCATTCCCTTGGCGAGCCGGCAGCCGCTGAATGACTTCCCGCCGTTGGGCGGCGACTCCAGCGCAACGACACAGGCATGACGCTCGGTGACCTGACGGGCAGGGGTGAAGGTGAGCGAATCGGGCATGGTCTACTCCGCTGCCTGAGCCATCGCGGCCCGGCTTTCCGGGGTGCTGGCGACGTGACCGTCCTCCAGCACGATGCCGACGCGCCCGCTGCTATCAACCGCCTCGACCCAGACCTGGCAGTCGTGCTGATCGGCCATCTCGCCGAGTAGCCGCATGCCGTCCTCGTCGAGCAGGGAGCCATCGCGGACCCGAATGACCCGCAGTTTCGGATTCGATGCCATGGCGATCGCGCACGAAGCCCGCAGGCGCTCGGCGTCGGATGCCTGCTCGAACGGCAGGCCGTTCAAGGTGATGGCCTCGTCGCCGAAGCCCAGCCCGTCGATCGGCAGCTTGGCCGCGGCGATGGCGTCGAGCTTGGCCTTGTCGCGGGCCTCAATCGCGGCGGTGAGGGCGTCAGCCTCGGCCTGGGCAGCCTTGGCCTGCTCCTGCAGCTGCGTCCGGCGGGCAGCCTGGTCGATGAGCGCGTTCGTGCGCTTGGCGTCGTCGAGGCGGGCGCGGATCGCGGCGGCGTCCTTCGGCGCCGGCAACGGCTCGGCCTTGGCGAGCCTGTCTTCCCGCTCGGCGGCTTCGCGATCGTTCTGCTCGGCTTGCTGATCCGCCGCGGCGGCCTGGGCGCGGAGATCGGTCGCGCGCTGACGGCATTCCTCGGCGGCCTTCCGGAAGTCGGCCGCCTCGCGCTTCACCGCCTCGCGCCCTTCCTGCCGGCGCTCGATCGTGGCGTTGTGGCTGCCGACGTCGGCAATCTCCGCGACGATTGCATCCTCATCGACGCGCGCCGCCGGCACCGCCTCGGGAATCGCGATGGCCTGGGCTTGGGCGTTCAGCTCCTTGACCTTGCGATTGACGGCCGTGCGCTTCTCGAAATCGGCCCGGTTCAGCCCCTCGATGTTTGCGAAGTCGATGCCTGGTACGAAGCCCTTGAGGGCATCGAACTGCTCCTTCGGCTTCATCCGCGCGAAGGCCAGCGGGTCGAAGGTCAGCGAGCCCAGCAGGTCGTCTAGCATGCGCTGCGGGGAGGGGAAGCGGGCGCCTTCGCCGTTCTCGACGGTGATCGAGGTGCGGAAGCTGTCGTCGTCCTGCTTCGTGAATGTGCGGGTGACGATCAGGTCGCCGAGGTCGAGCTTCACCACGGCGCGTTCCTGGCCCTTGCGGATCGGATCGGCCTGAATGTTCCCGGCGCCGGCGAGCGCCCACCAGATCGCGTCGAGCACGCTGGACTTGCCCTGGGCGTTGCGGCCCCGGATCTCTACCAGGTTGCCCTTGGGATCGATCCGGACGGCCGTCAGCCGCTTCAGGTTCTCGGCCTGCAGCGAGATGATCTTCAGGCCCTTCTGGGCTGGCGACCCGCCGAGGTCTAGCTGTCCTTCGGCGGCCTTCGTGGTCTTTGCCATGGTGATTGTCCTTTGGTCGGGTGACGGGATCAGGCGGCCTTGTCGGCGTCGAGCGGGCGCTGCCAATGCGCGATGCGGTTCTTCATCCGCATCCGGGCGAGCTCACCGGCGGTGGAGCGCCAGACCGGCGGGTCGATGTCCGCGATCTCGCCGTCATAGAACGGCCAGTGCTCCAGAGCGGTGCCGCGGCTCAGGCACTGGCCCCAGGTCTCGATTGCCAGCGCGACGGACTCCTGTGCTTCCTCGCGGGTCTGGCCGTTGGACCGGCAAAGCTGCACGGCGCACGGCTCGTCCTGCTCGATGACGACGAACACGAAGTCGATCGTCCGGGCCTCCGGGATCAGCTTCTTGATGCCGCGCCGATAGAGGGCGTCCTGGATATCGCCGCCGAAGTCGAACATCGTGCGCGACCAGTCTTCAGCCTTGGCGCTCTGGCCGGTGGTCTTGAGGTCGAGCACCGTGATGTGGCCGCCTTCGCGTGCCGCATGCGGCAGCCAGTCGATCCGCATCTTGCACCAGATGCCGTTGGCTTCCTGCCAGATGCCGGTGACCTCGGCGTCGCCCTTGTCCCCACCGATCAGGTGCGCGATCGGCGAATCGGCCAGACGGCGCCGGGCGGCCTCGGCGATGACCTCGGCGCGGTCCATTTCCTTGCCGAGCAGCGGTGTTGCGCCTTCGGCTACGGCAGCATCGCGTGCGGCGCGCGCGGCATTGGTGCGGTAGTCATCGAAGTTCAGCACCTTGAGCGGCCGCCCCTTGCCGAGGACGAGCTTGTGCACGGCCGTGCCCATGCCCTGTGTCTTGGTCGACTGCTCGACCTCGAGCGCCTTGGACTTGTTGAGATCGGGATGGCCCCACCAGGCATGACCCGGCGACTGGTTGATCAGCGCCTTGGCGATCGACGACGACAGCGGTGGCTTCGGCGTCAGCCCGGCGCCGTGATAGGCCTTCTCCGGGATATCGAGATACAGTCCAGCCTTGTCGATCATGCTGCTTCCCTCTGGTTGAGTTCTCTGGCTTCGGCCTCGGCCTCAAAGCGCGCGTCATCGCGGCAGCTTTGGGCGGTGGAAATGTCGCGCCGCTCATCCTCGCGGCGGTGCTCGGCTTCGTGGGCAATCAGGTCGCCCTGGTCGCGGCATCGCGCGTCGCACCAAGAGCATCGCGGCGCCTCGGGGTTGCGCCCGCTCACGACCGCACCTTCGGCGCCATGAGATCCTGATACGTCAGCTTGCCCGGATGCTTCCCATCGGCCTGGTAGCGGACCACGACGTCGACGTCGTCGCGCCGCACGACGGCCACCAGCGGGCCGGGATAGCCGACCAGATCGTCCGCGATGATGCGGTAGGGCTTGCGGGCGGCGGTGAGGCCGGTGTCGCCGACTTTCCACGCGGTCATGCCGCATCTCCGTCACCCATGCGCCGCCGCTCCAGCGCCCCGAACAGCCGCCCGGCTTCCGTCGCGATTGCCGCGTTCCTCGACCGACACAGCGCGCGGATGTCCGGACGAAGCGCCTCGGCAGCGACTGGGTGGCTGGCGTTGAGGCGCGCGAGGAAGAGGGTCTGTGTCTCGGCGATGAGGGTGTCGGTGGGCGTCATTGCTTCACCCTCTGACACGCGACCTTTGATCCAGCCGGCAACGTGTTCGCGAGGCTCGCCGCATCCAACTGGCACGCGGTCTTCCCCAGTGGCTCCCCGTGCGGCTTGCACGTCGTCTTGCCGGTGCAAGACCACAACTGATGCGTCGGCGGTGAGCGATCCGGCTCGACCAGCGCCTCCTGTGCGGCGCGACCGGCGCGCGGGGCGAACGTCACGACCAGCATCAGGCCCATCAGCGCGACAGCCGGCCCCAACAGGATCCAGTTGCGAAGGCGGCTCACCACCCGGACTCCTCGGTGTCGGCATCGCGGGCATCGCGATCACACGGAGCCGGCCAGTAGTCGGGAAGCACCACCACGATGGCAGCTGTCAGCCAGCCAAAGGCGAGGCCGATGAAGAAGAGGGTCATGTTCCACCTCCCGGCAGGCTCACCAGCACGATGAACAGCAGCCCGGCCAGCGCGAGGCCCAGCACGACGGCCAGCCGGCAGACACGCATCAGCGTCCATCGCAGCGGTCGCGCATTGGCGTCCGTGATCGCGTCGACCTCGGTCAGAAACTCCCGGCCGGTCAGCGCGCACGACGGGCAGCGCCAGGACCAGGTCGGCGGGTCGGACCAGTCGTTGCCGTGCAGGGCGAGCGCGCCGCCGCAGCGGAGGCAAGGCTTGAGGGTGGTCGTCATGTCGATGCTCCCGGCGCGCGCGGGGCGGACAGAACGGCCCACTCCTCAAGATCGAGCGGCACACCGGCAACGCGGGCGCGGGACATGTGGAAGCCGGCGATCACGAGCGCCGCAGCCAAGGTCGGGGCATCGGTCAGCGCCTCGCTGTCACCGTCCTTGGTGCGGCCGTAGACCGTCCAGAACAGCGCCTCGGCATCCGGGCAAGGGACGCACTCTTGTTCGTCGCCAAGGGCATCCGAGCGAAGACGGACGCCACTGACGGCCAGCGACCGGAAGCGCGACCAAACCGGCTCGCCATGCTTGTGGCAGCAGTTGTAGAGGACGTCGTGTGTGAGAATGCCGCTCACAGCCACCCTCCCGACAGATCGACGCCGCACCACGCCGCGACCATCCCGGCGTGCAGGCCCCGGACATAGTGCGGCTCGTGGTTGGCGTAGTACGTGCGCACCGGGTCGGCGCCGGTTCCCGCGAGGTAGCCGGCCAGGTATTCGGCGTGGTCGAGGCGGGCGGTCATGCTGGCAGCCTCGACTTGTCGAACCCAAAGTAGCCGTCATTGACGGGGCATTCGGTCAGGTCGCGCTGGCGAAGCGGACGGCCGAGCCCGCGCTCGACGCAGGGCACACAGGCCAACCCGTGGCGGTGGATGCCCAGTACCCTGCAGACGCGCGACCACAGTCGATTGCGAATCATCACGTAATGGCGGTGATAACTCATGCGCTTGCCGCAGTTGGAGCACGGGTCTTTAAGGAACATCCGCTCGCTCACGACGCCACCGTCGCGTCCGGCTTCACCGGCAGCACCTTCTCTGAAGCGTCGGCGGCCTCTCTGCAGAGCCGGAGCGTTCGTTCGATCGATTGGCTGCGCTCGACGATTGAGCGTCGACGGAAGTCCGCCTTCACATGCTCTGCCGCGCGACCTAGCTCGGCAGCGGCCATTTCAAGTTCGAACATCATCCAGCCGATGCGGAAGTGCGGCTCGCGCATGCGCTCGACAACCTCGGCATCGGCAAGCGGAGGCTTCGGAAGGTCAGCCGGGCGACCCGGGGGAAGGCCGGCGCTCATGTCGCCGCTCCCGCATCCGCCCGCCGGATCGACCATTCCGGCTCGGCACCGCCGCCGCCATGATAGGTCTCGCCGGTAGCGAGGGTGGTCTCGATGTCGGTCAGGTCGAGACCGCTGTCGGCATTGTCGGCGGCGAACGCAGCCCACGTCGTCTCGACCGTCTCGCCGTTCTCCAAGACGACGGGGGTATCGGGGGTGATAAACGTCGGCATTACGCCGCTCCCGGCAGCACCGGCTCGCCAGCCCGCTCCAGCGGCCAGCAGATGCGCGCCGTCTCCCGGCTGCCAGGCATCGGGGCAGGGGTGACGATCACGGTCAGATCGTCCAGCCACACCAGCCGGTCCGCCCGCTCGCCGTCGAAGCGGACGAAGGCCTTGCTGGGAGGCCGCAGCCCGCCAAGGACCTGCAGGACCTTCGCGACCTCGCCGGTGCCGTAGGACTGCCCGGTGCCGCGGTTGAGGTGGCTGACGCGGCTGCCAGCGGTGATGTCGGACATGCTGCCTCCCGGAGCGATGGACCGGCGTTGGGGGCGCCGGTCCGGTTGTGGGTGTCTCGCTCGTCCGGGTGCGGCCCGGCCCGTGTCGGCGTGGTGCCGAACGGGAGGGATGCTACGCATTATGCGTAGATCATGTCAACGCAAAATGCGTAGTGCGCCAATTCATAGTTTGTGGGGGAGAAAGCAAATGGAACTGCTACTTGCGGCTCTTGCGGTTGGGGTTGTTGTTTGGCTGATCGCGCGGCGCAACAAGCCGACCGCCGCCTCAGTGCCGGACCGGCCTCGCGTGCCGCCGTCAAAATCGACGACGATAGAGCACGAGATTCGCAGGCCGACCTTGCCGCAGGGCATCGAGCCGCAGATCGTGGCTGCGCTGCAGCGCGGCGATGATCCTGACGAGGAATGGATGCGCGGGCCGAACGACGGCGTTGTTCGCCTGATGCCCTATGAAGGTCGCTTCCAATCCATTGCGGGCGAGACATTCAGCAATCCCGACGGCGTCCCGCGACAGACCATCCTGCGTCGCGCAACACCGGGAACGGAAGTGTTCCTGGTGCCCGAGCCAACGAACCAATACGATTCAAGCGCCGTGGCCGTCTATTTGGACGCAGGTGGGGGAGACACTGCGCAAATCGGCTACTTGCCTCGCGGCCATTCATCGGGCGGAGATGTTGCAGCGGGCAAGGTTTTGGCGTGGCTGGCGCGCGTTGCCTCCCGCGAGCCCGGCGCACCAATTGGCGCTACACTGTATCTGGTGACGAAGAATTCGTGATGCCTCGGGAAAGGGCGCTCTGGTGGAGTTAATCGGTATTCTGACGTGGCTAGGCTTGGCCATTGGCGCCGGCGCCATCGCCAGCTCGAAAGGGCGATCCGGCTTCGGCTATTTCATTCTCGGCCTCTTCTTGCCCATCATCGGCATATTGATCGCAATCGGCATGGCGCCAGTCCAGGCAGCCGCGACACCACCGCTTCGAGGGAACGACTTCGTCTTATGTCACTCCTGCAATCGCCCCCGCCGAGTCGACGCTGCTACCTGTCCCCACTGCGGCGCCGGGCGGCCGGACCCTCATGCTGGGCAAAAGAAATGCCCTGCATGCGCGGAATGGATACTGGCAGATGCCAGGAAGTGTAAGCACTGCGGGGAAATGCAGCCGGAGCCGACGCCGCGGCCGGTGCTTGCCCCATCAAGGTGGGACAAGGTCGACGAGATAGAGCGCGAGCTGGATCAGCGGCGGCGATGAGAGTATGCCTTCTCGCCGCGATGGTGGCGGTCCTTTCGTTGCCCGCAGCTGCTCAGACTGTTACCGACGGCGACACCCTCAAGCTCAACGGCACGACTTACCGTCTGCATGGCATCGACGCACCCGAGCTGAAGCAGGACTGCCCAGACGGATGGCCGGCGGGTCGGCTGGCGGCCACGCACCTGCAGTCACTGATAGCGGGCCGCAGCGTCCTCTGCGAACGCCGCGACACCGATCGCTACGGCCGTACGGTCGCCGTGTGCCGGGCAGGGGGCGAGGATCTCGGCGCGATCATGGTGCGGGACGGCTATGCTTGGGCGTTCGCGCGGTATAGCAGCGACTACCTCGGGCAGGAGGAGCGGGCGAAGGCGAGAAGAGCAGGTGTCCACGGGCATGGGTGCGCGCCGGCGTGGGAATGGCGGGCGGCGCAGCGGCGGTAGCTATCGCTGCTTGCTGCCGTCGGTCTCGATCGTTACCGGTTGCTTCGGCAGCTGCCTGATCGTCTCCTGAATCGCTTCATCGACAGCCTTGCGGACTTCCATGCCGCGACCGAGCTGATCGCCGCCGTAGGCCAGAACGCCAATAAGAACACCGAGGATCGCCACGACGCTTGCGATGGCGGTGACGATGATCGTCGCCTTTGTGCCGGCCTGCTGAGACTGCATAACATTGAGCTTGTCAAACAGTGCGTCGAACCGCCCATCGACCTTCGTGGAGAAGGTATCGAGCTTCCCTTCCATGCGCGCGAGCTTCGTGTCGCCACGAGCTTCGGCGGCGGCAATCTTGGCGTCGGTCAGTTCGTCATCCCGATCAGGCATGGTCAAGATACTGTATGCCTTGGTCGAGCGGACGACAAATTGAGACTGGTGGTCGCCATTGTCGTTCTGGAAAAGCTGCTTAGACATTCCCGCCCGCCTTGTTTTTGGCAAGCCAAGCCTCGATCATCTTGCGGTGAAACTGATATGTGTTCCCACATTTATCGCAACACATCGTAAAATACGGCAGCTTGAAGAACGCTCGCTCAGTGTTCGGGAGAGAATTCGCCTCGAATGTTGCCAGGGGGCTTTGCAAGGACTCCTCGCCGGTCTTCACGAGGGTATTTACCTCGAACTGCTCATTGGAGCAGATGCTGCACTTGATCGTGCCGGTTTTCACGGCCGAAAGGAACCTGTCGAAGTCCTCAAAAGTCAAATCTGAATCAGCCATCACATCCTCACTTCCGCCGCCGGATCGGACGGTAGGTCGCCAGCACCAGGGCCACAACCCGAACCTCTTCGTCTCCGTCGTGCCCATCCTGCGGGTTGAACTCGATCGGCCTCCACTTGCTCTCCGTCGAGTCCGGCGTGAGCACGATCAGCTTGCCGCGCTTCGTGATCCGCTTCGCCGTGACCTCGCGCTGGCCGGCCTGAGCCCGGATGCGCTCGACGATCACGATGTCCTCGTCTTCCGGCTCGACGCTTGCCTTCCAGACGTCCAGGCAGTGCAGCACCTCGCCGTTGCTGAACACCCGGTTCATGGAATTTCCCCGCACGATCAGGCCGTATTGCGCGTCGTACGGATAAGCCGGATCTGCCGCGATCGGGAACTGCTCGAAATCTCGCGGGTCCATCTCGACGTCGAGGTCGAGCCACTGGCCGGCAGCAACCTCGCCCTTGGTGGGGATCGGTCCGGTCTTCTGCTGGCGGCTGCCGGGTAGGGGACCGCCCTCAAGTATCCATGCCCAGGGCACTTTGTAGGCGGCGGCATACTTGATGGCCGCACCGCGGCTTGGGACACGGTCGCCGTTCTCGTGTCCGAGGTAGGTCGGCACCGTCCACCCGAAAGCCCTGGCGGCGTCAGTGGCGGTGGCGAAGCTGCTCCGGTTCTTGCGTGCCCATTTCAGGCGCTTGGCTGGCGACTCGAGATCCATGCCGCGAACTTCGCAGTTTGCGTTACGCATTCGGCGTTGACGACACTACGCATTGTGCGTAGTGTCGCCACCCATGATCACGACCCCCGCCAGTGCGATCGACCTTCTCGGTGGACCAGGCGTCATCGCCTCAGCCACCAACCGCAAGTACACGACGGTCTCGTCTTGGCACGCTCGCCAGTCGATCCCGGTCGAGGCGTGGCCGGAGCTGATCACGTTGGCAGACAGCAAGGGCGTCGAGGGCATCACCTACCAGACGCTCGCCGAGGCGCACGCGAGACAAAAGGCGGCCTGAGCGATGCCGGCCGGCTCCAATCCAGCGCGAGGCGAGGCCCACGGCCGCGCAAAGCTGACCAACGCCGAGGTGCGCGCGATCCGGTCGGACGGCGGCACGGTGTACGGCATCGCCAAGCGCTTCGGCATCAGCCGTCGGCAGGTGCGCCGCATCCTCGACGGCGATCACTGGGGGCACGTCTGATGTCCGCCCCGATCCCCCAGAACTGCACCTGGGTCGGCGGCGTCTCGCCGGCTGACGCGCCGGACACCGTCGAGGCCGTGAACGCCCGCATCCGCTGGCACCTCGACCAGGTCGGCCAGTTGCGGCTGCGTCGGACGAGCCTGCGTCGGGCTGCGATTCGTGCGGCGGCGAAGGGCGTGCAAACTGTCGAGGTCGCGCGCGGCCTGGCTCAGCCGGTGGTGGCTTGAATGCCCCGCGCTTGTTCCCCCGAGCGGATCGCGGCAATGCGCGAAGCCTATCTTGGACCGGACAAGCTTGACGTCGTCACGATGTCGCTGGGCACGTCGCGCGGTTTCCTGCTGCGCATCGCGCGTCGCGAGAATTGGCCGCCGCGTAGCAAGCGGGGACCGCGCAGGCGCTGGCAGGGAGCAACGCTTGCCCGCCTCGAGTCCGATTGGAGGGCGGGTATCTGTCGCCGCGTCCTGGCAGAAGAAATGGGCACCAGCGAGAGCAGGATCTATCAGCTCGCCCGTGAGCACGGCTGGCCGGCCCGTCGTCCGGGCCGCAGGTCGGGGGTGCCGGTATGATGGCGCCATCACCAGCTGAGGCGAGGGGAAGCGGCCGGACCTTGGGGCGCCTTGCGGGGCGTTGGTCCGGCCGCATGCCGCTCGACCGGAGCGGCAGACTGAATTTTCTGCGGGGTAGGGCAGCGGTAGCCCGCCTGGCTCATAACCAGGAGGTCGCCGGTTCGAACCCGGCCCCCGCTACCATCATCTTCGCGAGCGGCCCGGATCCCAGCTCTCCCCCGAGCGTGGCCGCGCTCGCCTGCGGCGGCCGGTGCGTACGTGCCGGTCGTCGCGCCCCTTTCGTCAGCGGGCCGCTCAGCGTCGCCCGCGAAAATCTTGCCCTCACGAATCCGGGTCAGCCTGGCAGCGATCGGCTTCGTGAAGGTCGAGAGGTGCTTCCATGTGTTGTCGGCATCCATTCCCAAAGGATGGAGCAGGCAGATGGCAAGAACCCCGGAACCGAATACGCGCAAAAGTAGCGGAGAACGGAAAGTGTCCAGCGTATCCCTGACGACTCACTCAATCGCTGATGTCTTCGCGGACATCCTGCGGCCGTTCTCGGCCAAGGAAATCGCGGGGCGCCTCCGCGTGCCGAGCGTTCGGACGGTTGAGAGCTGGAAAGAGAGACGTACCAGCCCACAGGCAAAGCACGTCGTGGCGATGCTGGCCGACGACGAACTGTGCGCGCTGTTGCTTGACGGCGTCGGGCAGAGGGATGCAGCGCACGCCGCAAAGGTCCAGTCCGCCCGTAAGAAGCTGGCCGCGCTGGAGGGCAAGTGAACCCAGGCCTGACCCTCTCGCTGCACTGGTGGCGCGGCTTCTCGCTGTCGCCAGAACCGACGTTGTTCTGGCTCGAGTTCCGACTCGGTTTCGTGACGCTGTCCGTCGAGCGCACATGGCCGCTGGCGGCTTATCGCAAGCTGCGGGCCGCCATCGCGGAGCGCGTCGAGAAGGACGAGGCGGCGTTGCGGCGCGGCTACGGCTGGCGGAGCGATCACGCGCGCGGCGATGACGTGGAGGGGCTGTGATCATGCACCCCGGCCAGCATTCCATCGGGCGCCTGTCCGACGATCAAGACGACAACTGCCGCCGGAGGGAACGGCGGCTGTATCAGTGTCTGGTCGACGCGCATGCCGTGCTGGCCGACACGCCGCACACCAACGAATTCGCCACGGCGAAAGCCCGCCGTCATGTGCACGACGCCAAAGCGCGATGGACGTCGGCGCTTCGCGATCTCGATGCGGCTTCAGGCCTGCAATGACCCAGCCCGCCCGCAAGTCCGCCCATGAGGCCGCCCGCGAGCGCGAGGCCCTGGCGAAGGCCGAGGACGAGGCCCGGCAGAGGGCGCTCTATGGCGATCTCCTGCCCGACGTGCAGGTGCTGCGGAAGCGCGACTTCGTGGTGACGCGCGAAGGCAACAAGTTCCGCGTCGGCAACAGGCTACTCGACAAGGCCGAAGTCCGCGCGATGGCCCGCCGTGAGGGCGGCCTCGCCGGAATGGCGTTCACCCGGCCCGGCAAGACGGTGTCTGGCCTCAAGGTCGGTGACAGCGTCCCTCTGGCGCCGAAGAAGCCCGCCACGGCGACGCCGCTGCCGACAACGAAGCAGAAGATCGTCGCAGCGGCGGCAGTCCCGGCACCGCAGGCCAAGCCGAAGCCGCCGGCCCACTCGACCGATCTCGGCGGCAAGCCCCGCGTGGTCTGGCTCGATCTGGCTCTGCTCACCATCGACCGGACCTATCAGCGCGAGATCAGCAAGATGGGCGCCGCGCATGTGAACCGGATCCTGCTGGCGTTCAACTGGAACCACTATCAGCCGATTGTGGTCAGCGAGCGCGATGACGGCACCTATGCCGTGATCGACGGCCAGCACCGGCTCGAGGCGGCGAGGAAGCATCCGCTGATCGACAGCCTGCCGTGCTACATCATCGATGCCCCGGACGCCGCGAAGCAGGCCGCGATCTTTGTCGCGGTGAACAGCCGCCGCATCGCGCTGACCTCGCTGCAGCAGTTCCACGCCGCCGTTGCCGCCCGGCAGCCCGAGGCGATGGTCGCCGCCGGGCTCTGCAGCGATGCCGGCGTCACGATCCTGAAGTCGCCGCCGAGCTACGACATCCCGCCACGCTCGGTCATTTCGCCGTTCACGCTGCTGAAGATGGTGCGCCAGGTCGGCCGGCCCTCAGTGGCCACGGCGATCAAGATCCTCGCCGAGACGCATCCCGAGACATTGAACGCCTTCCGGTCGCCGACGATCGCCGCGCTCTGCCGCGTCATCGCTGATCCCAAGATCGATGGCGCCAGGGTCCGGGCGGTCCTGGCCGCGACCGATCTCGCCCGGTTCTACGACGACACCCGCAACGGCCGCGTCACCTCCGGCGGCACGCTCGAAACGTCCGCTGAGCGGGTGCTGCGGGAGCGCATCGCCAAGCATCGCGAGGTGCCGATCACCTGAGCGTCCGCGTACCCGCGCGCCGGCAACGATCGGCGGGCGGTTGTCCCTCTAACCCAGAATGGAACCGACCATGGCCGACAAAGCTACCCGCCTTCCGACATTGCAAGCCGTCCCAACTATGGCCGCAAGCGAGGCCGCGAAGCGCGAGATCGACCAGATTTCCGCGAGCGTCGCGAAGCGCAACGAGAAGAAGGCAAAGGCCGACGCCCGCAAGACCAACGTCCCGGACGAGGTCTATCAGCGGAACTGGCAGGCCATCACCGATGCGCTTGTCGTGATGGACGCGGCAGCGAAGGCGCTGAAGAGCGCGAAGGGCGTCGTCCAGTCCTGCTACTCCACGGCCAAGAGCGACGGCTGCAACATCGAAGCGATGAAGCGGCTTCGGGCGATGGAGAAGATCGACACCGACGAGCTGGACCTCGACATGCGCACGGTCGCGCGCATCGCCGGCATCGTGAGTTCGCCGATCGCCGAGACGAGCCTCATGCTGATTCTCGGCGAGGCCGACAAGGTGAACTACTACACCCAGGGCTTCACGGCGGGCAAAGCCGGCGACGACTTCGCTTCCTGCCCCTACGACCCCGGCTCCGAGAACGCCGAAAAGTGGGGCAAGGGCTGGCATGCCGGCCAGGCCAAGAACATGGAAACCCTCGGCCGGGGCAAGACAGCCAAGGAGAAGCCGGCCAAGGCATCGGCGAAGCTGAACTGATGCCGAGCGTGTTGGGACTCGATCTGGCGTCGCACACGGGCTGGTGCCTCGTGTCGGGGATGGATTGCGTTCCAATATTCGGCTGGTGGGATGCCCCAGCCGAGGCGTTCGGCGTCTACAAGAAGCGCTTCTCGGCGCTGCACCTCTGGCTGGACGAGATGCACCAAGTCCACCAGTTCGACGGCATTGCGTTTGAGTGCCCGATCAAAGTGCGCACCGACGACATGAATACCACGCGGCTGCTCATTGGCTTCGCGAACGCTGTCGAGACGTTCGCCGGCCTTGTCGAGCGAGATCGCGGCACGCGGTTTCCCTGCATGGAAGTGTCGGTGCAGAACGTGAAACTCGCGCTCACCGGCAACGTGCACGCCAGCAAGCCTGACATGAAGCATGCCGCTATCCGGCTGGGCTGGCGCGTCGCCGATGCCGACCAGGCCGATGCCGGTGCCGTCGCGTTCACTGCGTTCGCGAACTTCTGGCCCGAATTGGCGATCGCAGCATGACCCGCACCCCGCCGAAGCCCCCGATCGTGCACCGCCTCGAGGTGCGCCGTGCCAGCCGACCCAGCCATGACGTCGGCCCAATGTTCTGGGCGGCGGTCGTGGTGGCGACGGCGCTGGCGATCGGGATTGTGAGCTGCGGGGGCCCGTCGTGAGGGATGACGCCGCGTCCTACTTCGCCGCGATCAAGGCGCGCCGGCTGCTCGGGCTGCTGCGCGCGGAGTGGTGGCCGATCGAGGGTGACGAGTTCGATCTCGTCCTGGCGGCTGCGTTGGCGAGGCTGCCATGCGCGGGCTGATCGGCTGCGAGAAATCCGGCGTCGTGCGGCGCGCCTTCCTGGAGCGAGGCTACGACGTCGTGTCCTGCGATCTGGAGCCCGCCGAGGATCGCAGCAACCGCCACATCGTCGGCGACGTCCGCGATCACCTGAACGACGGCTACGACTTCCTGTTCATCGCCCATCCGCCGTGCACTCGCCTCTGTAATAGCGGCGTCCGATGGCTGCACGTGGCGCCACCCGGCCGGACCCTCGACGACATGCAGGCCGAACTGCGCGAGGGCGCCGATCTCTTCTCCGCCTGCTGGAACGCGCCGATCGACATGATCGCCATCGAGAACCCGGTCATGCACCGGCATGCCAAAGCCCTGATCCGAAATTTCCAGCCCCACGCGCAATCGGTACAGCCGTGGCAGTTCGGCGACGCCGAAGCCAAGCGGACGTGCTTTTGGCTGAAGGGCCTCCCGCCACTGGTGCCCACCCATCGCGAGAAGCCGGCGAACATCGCACATCGCGTCTGGCGGATGCCGCCGGGGCCGGACCGGGCCCGTGAGCGCAGCCGGTTCTTTCCCGGCATCGCGGCCGCCATGGCAGATCAGTGGGGCGCAGCGGCGACGGCGAGGTTGGCGGCATGAAGAAGCCCCGACCCTTCGCCACCGAGGTCGATCTCTGTGCGGCGTTCCTGGCGGCGCTGCCGAAGGGGTGGACCGCCTATAACGAGACCGCGGGGTGGGACATCCTGCTGGTCCGCGACGGCGACGGGTTCCAGATCGGCATACAGGCGAAGCTGAAGTTCAATCTTGCGGTCCTGCATCAGGCCATCGAGACCGACTTCGGCAAATGGTCGATGCGCCCCGGGCCGGATTGTCGAGCCGTCATGATCCCGAATGGTGCCGGCGGCATCGGTGCGCTGGCGAGCTATCTTGGCCTCACCGTGATCGAGGTCCGCGGCGCCGATCGGCCGCGATGGGCGAAGGTCTTCGAACCCGAACTGCCGGTGCTCGGGAAAGAGCCATGGCGCGATCCGTGGTTCGATCTTGCGCCAGCAAAGCGGCACGAGCTGCCGGCATATGTTCCCGACTGCCAGGCCGGCGACAAGGCACCGCTGCAGCTCACCGACTGGAAGATCAGGGCGCTCAAGATCGCGGCCCTGTTGGAGCTGCGCGGCTTCGTCACCCGCGACGACTTCAAGCGCCTCGACATCGATCACCGGCGGTGGATCGCGGGCGAATGGCTCGTCCTCAACGCCGCCCGCCAGTGGGTGCGCGGCAAGTACTTCCCGAACTTCGCCGAGCAGCACCCTCGGAACTACGCCGAAATCAAAGCCGATGCGGAGAGCTGGATGCGGAAGGTGGGGGTATGAGCAAGCTCACCAAGAAGCAGGCGAAGGCGCACGCGGAGGCCGTTGCGCTCGTCAAGCGCGGCGACCTCACCATCGATGAGAAGTTCTTCGTGCTGGAGAACTGGCGCGAGGATGCCCGCCACATCAACAGCCAGGCCGGGGCGTTCTTCACACCTTGGGAGCTGGCTCGCGACTTCGCCATCGAGGTTCACGGGCGCCGAATCATCGACCTCTGTGCCGGCATCGGGGCGCTGGGCTTCATGTACTCGCTCGGAAAGGACGCCATCGATCTGACCTGCGTCGAGATCAATCCGGACTATGTCGCGGTGGGGCGGGCGATCCTGCCGGAGGCAACATGGATATGCGGCGACGCTCTGGCGCTGCCCGATCTTGGCCGCTTCGATTGCGCGATCGGCAATCCGCCCTTCGGGGCCATCAAGCGATCAGTCGAGGGCAGCAAGTACCGCGGCCGGTCGTTCGAATATCACGTCATCGAGGCCGCCTCGCGCGTCGCCGACTACGGGGCGTTCATCGTGCCTCAGATGTCGGCGCCCTTCATCTACAGCGGGACGAACAGCTACAAGGCCACGAATCCCGACGAATACGCCAAGTTCAGCGCCGCCACCGGCATCGTGCTCGAGCCGAATTGCGGCATCGACACTTCGACCTATGCCGACCAGTGGCGCGGGACATCGCCCAAGGTCGAGATCGTGCTGGCGGAGTTCGTGAAGCCGGTGCCAGCCGTCGAGACGGGCCAACTCGACATGTTCGATCGGAGGGAAGCGGCATGACCACGGCACCGCTCTTCGCCGGAATCGGCGGCCATCACTCCGCGCGATCGACCACGGACGAGTGGCTCACGCCGCCGGCCGTCATCGACGCCTTGGGCGGTCCGGACTCCTTCGACCTGGATCCCTGTTCGCCGGTCGCGCGGCCGTGGCCGACGGCGCGCAAGCACCTAACCGTGTTCGACAACGGTCTCCTCCGGGCGTGGTTCGGCCGCGTCTGGCTCAACCCGCCATATGGTCGATCGATCGGCGCCTGGCTGGGCAGGATGGCGACCCACGACCGCGGCGTCGCCCTGATCTTCGCCCGCACCGAAACCGAGGCGTTCTGCCGCTATGTCTGGGGCGCCGCGAGCGGGCTGCTGTTCATCGCAGGGCGTCTCGACTTTCTTCGCGTCGACGGGACACCGATGCCGAAGCGGAATGGAAAGGGGGCGGCGAACAGCGGCGCGCCGTCGGTGCTGGTCTCCTATGGCGCCCGGGATCTCGACATGCTGGCCGGCTGCGGTCTTGACGGTCACCTCGTGCCGCTGCGGCTGCCCCGGAGCGTCATCGCGGCAGCCTTGGCGGGGACGTGGCGCGACGAGGTCCTGACCTGGCTCCGCCAGCAACGCGGGCCCGTCGTCCTCGAGGATCTCTATCGCGCCTTCGCCGGCCATCCCAAGGCCGCGGGCAATCCGAACTTCCGCGCCAAGATCCGGCAGGTCCTACAGCAGGGGCCCTTCCGGCGAGTGGCGCGCGGGCAATGGGAGTGCGCAGCGTGAAGGACACCACCACGAACAAGCGCGCGGCCTTCGACTGGTACCAGGACCCGCCGGAAGCCATCGAGGCGCTCCTGACTGCGGAGCGATTCGCCGGCTCGAGCTGGGACCCCTGCTGCGGCATCGGCACGATCCCGAAGGCCATGATCGCGGCCGGCTATCGCTGCTTCGGCACCGACGTCACCTATCGCGGCTATGTGGGATTGAACCAGTACGCGCCGATGAACTTTCTCTCTGACGAGGCCATCCCGGAAGACATCGACAACGTGATCTGCAACCCGCCGTTCAAGGACCCGACGCTGTACGTCGACAGGGCTCTCGCCATCGCCCGCCACAAGGTCGCCTGTCTGCTGCCGCTGGCTTTCCTGGAGGGCGAGAAGCGTGCCCGCTGGCGCATCAGAACGCCACTGGCACGCATCAGGACGTTCTCGTGGCGCATAAACATGCCGCCCGGAGAGCTGCTGCAGTCCGGCGCCGTCGAAGCCAAGGGCGGCACCAAGGCCTTCGCCTGGTTCATCTGGGAACACGGCTGGGTCGGGCCAGCGCACGAGATCCCGCTGATCAGGCCGGGCAAGTTCGATCAGAAGGAGGCCGCGTAGATGGCCCGCCGTCCGATCTCTTTGTCCCTGCGCTTCAGCGTCTACGCGCGCGATGGGCATACCTGCCAGTACTGCGGCCGCAGGCCACCAGAGGTCGAGCTGCAGCTCGACCACGTCTATCCGGTCGCACTCGGCGGAACCAATGCCATCGACAACCTTCTGACCGCCTGTCGTGAGTGCAACATCGGGAAGGGCGCTCGTGACCCTGGCCTCGCTATGGCCTGCCGCCCAGCTACGGTAGGCGAGAGGCTTCTGGATGCGAAGATCGATGCCGCTTGGTGGGCCGAACTAGCGTTCTGGAACTCGTCAGCCATGGTCAAAGCTCTGATGTGGGAGCTGGCGGCAAAGGCCGGCGACGACGGCGTCGTCTTGGTCCTGCGGCGCCATGGGCCCGCGCGGCAAGAGGTCGAGACGCTACTTGGCGGCCTTGTTGCCGTCGGCGCCATCAGGATCAAGGAGAAGGGTGAAGACGAGTGGTGGCTGGCGATCGAGCATGACCGCGGCCGCGCAGATGACCAGACCTTTCCGTTCAGGCTGAGCGCTGCTGGCCCGATTCGCGAGGCCCCGAGCGCTGCGGAGGTGTACTGATGGCCGGCTCCCGTCCTGACACCTGGATGCCGATGTACTGGGGCGACTACCTCAAGGACACCGGCCACCTCAGCACGCTCGAGCATGGCGCGTACTTGCTGTTGATCGGGCACTACTGGTCGTCCGGCGCGCCGCTCCCCGATGACGACGCCAAGCTTCGCCGCATCGCCAAGATCGAGAGCGCGGCGAAGTGGAAGAAGCTGCGGCCGGTCATCGAGACGTTTTTCAGGGTCGGCGCCGGCGTCTGGCGGCATGGTCGCGTCGACAGGGAGCTAGAGGCGGCTTCGAAGAGATCATCCGACGCCAAAGCTAGGGCCGGAAAGGCGGCCAAGGCGAGGTGGCAGGGACAGCATGACGACATCCCTGAGGACCCTCATGGGGATGATTCCGGGGCCGACGAAGAGGAGCCCGGACCGATGCTCCAAGCATGCTCCAAGCATTCGATCGGCGATGCTCTAAGCATCGGTGGAAAACCGGCGGCGAGCGAATCCGCGTTCAAAATAATGAAAAGTTGCGACGATTTTCTGAACACGGAAATTTCAGCGCCAAACGCGCAAGTCGTTGAATTTCCACGAAACCCGGATGCTTGTAGCACTCCTCAAGCAATGCTTGAGCAATGCCCGTCACAGCCACAGTCGTCTTCATATGAGTCCAGACCTGTAACTTCTGATTCTGAAGCAGCATCTTCTTCTGCTTCTCCGCGAGCCGACGACGGGCCTCAAGCGGCGATGGCCGAGCGCGCCATGGTCGACCAGGCCTTCGCGCTCTGGCTGCCGGTCGCGCACGAACTCGGCATCCCCGATCCGCTGTTCCTGAACCCGGAGCGCCGTGCCCAGCTGAGCGAGCGGCTGCGGGAGTGCGGCGGAATCGAGGGTTGGAAGCTCGCGCTGGTTCGTCTCCGAGAAGCGGAGTGGCTCCTCGACGATGGCAAGCCGAAGCGCTGGCTGAACCTCTACACGCTCACGAAACCCGAGAACTTCACCGGTCTCATGGAGGGCCGCTATGCCGAACGCCACGCCGACAGCCGCAGTGCCGACAACCGCGGTCCGAACCTCGACGCGCTTGCCGCATTCGGTCGAGAGGGCACTGGCTGATGCGCTGTCGCTGGATGGCACCGATGTGCCCTGGACGCCGGAAGGCCGCGAGCTGCCGACCGTGACTGACCTGCGGCAGAGCATCGAGATCCTGACCGTCCCGCCAGCCGATCCGAAGCACATGGCGTGGTGCCTGGCAAAGCTGCAGGTCGCGTTCGAATCGCACCTGCCGAAGCCATCGGCCGAGGCGGCGAAGCTGCGTATGGCGGTGTGGGCTGAGACCAATGCCGATCTCGGCAACGACCTCTGGTCGGAAGCCACGATGCACTGCCTGCAAAACGCCAAGTACGGGATGCCGAAGCCGCCAGACTTCCGGCGCGCGGTGCTGGAGAAGTTCACGGCGAGACAGCGCCGGCTCGATCGCTGCCGGAGGATGATGGCGCTGCACGGTGACGCCTTCGATGCGAGGCGCGGCGCCAAGCCGGCGGCATTCCAGCCCGAGCCCGAGGAGGTCCGCCTCCGGGCGAGCATCAAGCGGTTCCATGACTGCGGTGCCGGTTCGTTCCTGCGGCCGATGCTGCAGCGATCGGCAATCGCCGCGGAGAAGCGGCTGGCCGAGATCGAGCACCGCGAGCCCGAGGCCTGGACGCGCCAGGGACCAAGCAACGCTGTGGCTGAGGCACCGAAGCCGCCCGATGTCGACCTGCCGAAGCCGTCGCCGAAGATGCAGGCCGCGCTCAATCGCGCCGCCGCAAAGCGCCATCGGGAGCAGGGCAGGGAAGGGCTCGCCGCGATGCTGGAACGCGAGGCCGACGCCCTGGCGCCGGAGCACGTCGAGGAGCCGCTCGGCGACGAGCATGCGGAGGAAGCGGCGTGAACCGGCACCGCTACATCGAGCACCGGATCCCGACCTCGCTGGAGCGGCACCTGCCGAGACAGCCCGTCTCCGAAGGCGCGCTGCGCAAGCTCGTGGCCGAAGCGCGCGAGGCCGGCGTCGTGGTGTTCCTCGAGGCCGATCTAGCCCGACTGCCCGACATCTCGCGACGGCTGATCGAGAGCGAGCACAAGCGGCTTTGCGAGCGACGCTGAAGACGAACCGACGGCCCCTCCGTCAGAGGAACCAACAATGGCAAAGCCCAAGAAGTCGAAGAAGATCAAGAAGCGCTTCGGCCGCGATGCCCTCGACTGGCAGGAGCGCCACAGTCCGACGGTGGAGATCGCGGTCGACGATCCCGAGGCCACACGCAAGACCAGGCGCAATCTCACCCGGGTTCGGCAGTCGGAGGCCTGGCGCCACAACCGCCTCACCGGCATGCAGCGCGACGCCGAGAAGGAGATGGAGTTCGCATGGCGCCAGCGCACCGCCGGCTTGGGTGCTGCGTCGCCGAGGTACGGCGAGGCTCGCGGTGGCAGCAATCGCGGCGATCTCGGTTCCAGCATCGACGCCTCATGGCTGGAGTGGACCAAGATGGCCCACGACAGGCGCATCCTGGTGGCGGCGGTGATCGACTGCCTCGCCGAGCCGCGGACGCTCGCAGAGATCGAGCGCGGCCACCGGATGCGGCGTGGTCAGGCCTTCGACAACTACGTCGCCGGGCTCGACCTGTGGTGCGAAGTCAGGGGCTGGACCCGCGGGCCAAGGATGGACGGTCCACCGCATCTGGTAGCGGAGTTCCCAACCACATCTTGACAAGCCGTGTCACTTGACCCCTATCTATGTGCCATTATCGGACTATCGGTCTGAGCAGCGCCCGCCCGGCATCCCCGTGGCGGGCGTTTTCGTGAACGGGTGACGGGATGGCCAAGCTCACGATGCTGAGGCCGAGGGTTGCCACCACCGACACCCGGCGCGTGAAGCCGCCGCCGAAGACGACCGATCCGTACTACGGCACCGCCGAGCACAAGCGCTGGGCTGAGGATGTGAGGCAACGGGCTGGTGGTGTCTGCCAAGACCCGCAGCATGAAGGTTCGCGGCTCGTCTGCAAGGGCGTCGCCGATCACATCAAGGAGCGGCGGGATCATCCCGAGCTGCAGCTGGAGCCGAGCAACGGCCTGTACCGGTGCTGGCCCTGTCACCAGCGGAAGACCTACCAAGAGCGGGCGAAAAGGGCGGCGCGCACCCCAGAAGTGGTCGGAAAAGAACCGTCGACCAAAACCGAGCCTTAAATCGTCTTAAATCGCGATTTCCGGAAATAAGACGACTTAAGAACCGTAAGGACATTTAAGCCGAAAACAGGTCGCGGTCGTTTCAAAAAAAAGTGCCTCAGGTCGAAGTCGTTTCGAAAAAAATCGGCTCAGGGCAGGGGGGTAGGTCAAATTCTTGCGACCTGGGGAGCCTCTACCGCGTCGGGTCTCATCCGTACGATTTTTTCTGGCCCGGCGATTTCGGCCGGCCGGCGCACTTTCTGCGCAAAAATTCGGAGTTCTCGAAATGGCTGGCAGAGGCCGACCTCGCTTCGAGCCGACCACCAAACAGCGTGACCGCGTCAGGCGGCTGAAGGCGGACGGATGGCCAAACGAGCGAATCGCCCGCGTGCTCGGGATATCGAGGAACACGCTGGAGACCGCGTTCGCGGAGGAGATCGAGTTCGGGCTCGACCTCAAGCTGGACGAGACGCTCGAGCTGGCGGAGAAGGGCGCCAAGAAGGGCAACGCCACCCTGATCAAGTGGCTGGCGCAGCGCCGCGATCTGGCAAGGGCGCAGCAGCAGGTCGCGGAACGCGGGGAAGCCGGCGCATCGCTGGAGTCCCGCCCCGTAGCCAAGGGCAAGAAGGAGCAGGCCCAGGCGGCGGCGGACGAGGTGACGGGCATCTTCGCGGTGCCGCAGGGCCCGACGGTGAAGCCCCACTAGGCCAGGTGATCCGGGGTCCCGGAGCGTGGTGGACCACGGCCGTTCCAGACTGGGAACGGCGCATCGTCAATCGCGAGACTTTGATCCCGCTGCCGCCGCTGTTTCCTTCCGAGGCTGAGGCCGCGCTGGCGGTGTTCAAGTCGCTGCGGGTCGTCGACGTCGTCGGCCGTCCGACGTTCGGCGAGTGCTGCGACGAGTGGGTCTTCGACTTCGTGCGCGCCATCTTCGGTGCCTACGACGCCGAGAACGCGAAGCGGCTGATCGAGGAGTTCTTCCTCCTCATCTCGAAGAAGAACGGCAAGTCCACCCTGGCGGCTGGCATCATGCTGACCGCACTGATCCGAAACTGGCGCCACTCCGCCGAGCTATACATCCTGGCGCCGACGCTGGAGGTCGCGAACAACGCCTTTGGGCCCGCTGCCGACATGGTGCGCGCCGATCCCACTCTGCTGGTACTGCTGCACATCCAGCCGAACATCCGGCAGATCACGCATCGCACGACACGTGCGTTCCTGAAGGTCATCGCCGCCGATGCGGAAACCGTCGGCGGCAAGAAGGGCGCCTTCGTCCTGGTCGACGAGCTATGGCTCTTCGGCAAGCGGCCCAACGCCAAAGCCATGCTGATGGAGGCGCTCGGCGGTCTCGTCTCGCGCCCCGAAGGCTTCGTGATCTATCTCTCGACGCAGTCCGACGAGGAGCCGGCAGGCGTGTTTAAGGAATTGCTCGACCTCTTCCGCGATATCCGCGACGGCAAGATCCACGATCCGAAGAAGCTCGGCGTCCTCTACGAATTCCCGAAGGCGATGGTCGAGAGCGAGGCCTACTACGACGCCGCGAACTTCTACATCACCAACCCGAACCTTGGCCGCTCGGTCCGCTTGGACTTCCTGGTCGACAAGCTCGCCGAAGCCAGACGCGGCGACGCCGGCCCCCGCAACATCTGGCTCGCCAAGCATCTCAACATCCAGATCGGCAACAACCTCCGGGCCAACCGCTGGCCGGGCGCGGAGTTCTGGGCGCTACGCGAGGATCCCGCGCTCACCCTCGAGGCGCTGCTCGATCGCTCCGAAGTCGTCATTCCCGGGGCCGACGGCGGTGGCCTCGACGATCTCTTCGGGCTCAACGTTCTTGGTCGCTGCCGGGTAACGAAGCAGTGGCTGTCATGGTCGCATGGCTGGTGCCACCGCGGCGTGCTGGAGCGCCGGAAGTCCATCGCGACGAAACTCGAGGAGTTCGCGGCCGCCGGTGAGCTGACCATTGTGGATGACGAACTCGACGACGTCTCCGCGATCGTGGCAATCATCGCAGACATCAAGGCCCGCGGCCTCCTGGCATGTGTCGCCGTCGACCCCGCCGGTCTCGGCGAAATGGTCGACGCCCTGGATGAGATCGGGATCACGGCCGAGAACGAGCTGCTGAAGGGTGCCCCACAGGGCTTCGCTATGATGAATGCCATCAAGACGGCGGAGCGGAAGCTGGCGAACCGCACGCTATGGCATGCACCGTCGAAGCTGATGGCCTGGTGTGTAGGCAACCTCAAGATCGAGCCCATGGCGACGGCGATCCGGGCGACGAAGCAGAACGCCGGCGACGCCAAGATCGACCTCGTCATGGCGCTGTTCAATGCGGTGACGTTCATGTCGCTGAACCCGCAAGCCGCCGGCGGCTCGGTCTACGACAGGGAAGAGACCTACCGCGAAGCGTTTGGCGGTACGGCGGCGCCCGAAGAAGCCGACGACGGCGTCACGTGGAAATCATCGATCCTCGCCGATCCCGATCACCCGCTCTTCGCTGAGCACCGCCGGCGCTTCGAAGCCTGGCAAGACCAGCAGGATGACGACTGATGGCGAAAAAGCATCGCAAAGCGGCCAAGCGCGAGAAGCGAGAGCGCGTGGAAGCGCTGCGAAGGGCCGCAGAGACGCGCGATCCAGATGTGCAACGCCTGCCGTTCACCGGCAGGACCTTGGCTGGCATCGTCGTCAATGCCGACAACGCGTTGCAGCTGGCAACGGTTTGGGCGTGCCTGCGATATTTGACGCAGACAATAGGCATGCTGCCCTGGAACGTCATGCGGTCGGAGGAGGGCAAGGGCGCGCAGGTCCAGTACACGAACACCGTCCAGTGGCTGCTGCACAATCGGCCGAACGAAGAGTGGTCATCCTTTCAGTTCCGCGAGACGCTACTTCACTGGGCGCTGCGTCACGGCAACGGCTACGCCGAGATCGAGCGCGATCGAGCCGGTCGGCCGTATGCGCTCTGGCCGGTTCATCCGGATCGCG
Source organism: Reyranella sp. (assembly GCA_046296475.1). GTDB lineage: Bacteria > Pseudomonadota > Alphaproteobacteria > Reyranellales > Reyranellaceae > Reyranella. The sequence goes on along the minus strand of JBKBLH010000024.1, from coordinate 16,921 downwards.
TCGATCCGACCCGCGACGTCGACACCAACAAGCTCTTCTTCCGGGTCGACAACGGCAACGGTGAGAAGGTCGACATCGCAGCGGCCGATATGTTCCACCTGCGCGGCTTCGGCGAGGGTCCGGTTGGCGTCAGCGTCATGGCCTATGCGGCGCAATCGCTGGGCTGGGCGAAGGCGCTGCAGCTTTTCGGTTCCAGCTTCTTCGGCAACGGCGCCAACATCTCCGGCGTCGTCACGAAGAAGCGGAAGTTCGATCCCAATGCCCTCGCGCGGGTGAAGCTGGAATTTTCCAAGCTCTACAAAGGCCTCCGGAATTCCAATCAGACTGCTTTCCTAGACGACGAGATGGACTTCAAGCCAACTGGCGTCGATCCGAACAAAGCGCAGATGATCGAGGCGAACTACCTCATGATCGAGGAGACCTGCCGGTGGTTCGGTGTCCCGCCCCACAAGGTCGCCCATCTGCTTCGCGCGACGTTCTCAAACATCGAGCACCAGTCGATTGAGGTTGTGCAGGACTCGGTATTGCCATGGGTCCGACGCTTCGAAGACGAGGCCGACTTCAAGTTGTTCGGCCAGAACAGGCAAGGTCTCTACACCAAGATCGAGCTGCGCGGCTTGCTGCGCGGCGACTTCAAGAGCCAGGTCGAGGGTCTGAAGACCCTGCGCGATATCGGCGCGGTGAATGCCGAGGAAATTCGCGAGTACCTCGACATGCCGCCGCAGCCGGCCGGCAGTGGCGGCGAGAAGTACACCATGCAGGGCCAGTACACGACGCTCGACAAAGTGGGCGAGGACCCGCCGGCGCCTGCGCCGCCGCAGGGCGCCGATGATGAAGCCGCGGCACAGGCCGAGATCGAACGGATGGCAGAGGAGGCCGCCGATGTCGCGTGATCTCGTCGTCCTGGCGCGCTCGACCGGCGGCATGCCGCCTCCCAAAGGGCCGTGGTCGGCCGTTGCCAGCGTGCTTAAGGCGATGCGCGCTCGCCTCCACGCCTTGGAGGCGCGTCCAGTGGCCGTGAATGGGCGCGATGGTGCCGCCGGCCCTCAAGGAGAGCGCGGTCCGATCGGCGAGCAGGGTCCCCCAGGGCCTCGCGGCGAGCCCGGCGATCGAGGCCCCGAGGGCGCCCGCGGCGAGCGTGGCGACATCGGCCCACAGGGAGAGCGGGGCGAGGCCGGGCCGCGAGGCGAGGCCGGCCCAACCGGTGAGCGCGGCGAGCGTGGCGACATCGGGCCAGAAGGGCCTCGCGGCGAGCGCGGTGAACCCGGCGACCCTGGCCCGGCGGGGGAGCGTGGCCCGCAGGGCGAGAAGGGTGAAATCGGACCCGTAGGCCCGCGAGGAGAGGCCGGGCCGCAGGGAGAGCGCGGTGAGCCAGGACCGACCGGCGCTGAAGGGCCCATCGGCCCCCGTGGCGAGCGCGGAGAACCGGGGCCGCGCGGAGAGCCGGGCGAGCGCGGACTCGACGGCCGGGACGGCCGCGATGGACTTGCCGGCCGTTCGATCACCAGCACCGCAATCGACGAACAGGGCCGCCTGATCTTGCGGTTTACCGATGGAAGCGAAGAAATTCCCGGCACTGTCGTTGGCCCCCGCGGCGAGCGCGGCGAAACCGGACCCGCCGGCCGTGACGGTGTCGACGGACGTGACGGCATCAACGGCAGCGCCGGTGGCCCCGGCCCCCGCGGACTGCCGGGGCCGCGTGGCGCCGATGCGCCGGCGGTGGAGATCGGCGATCCCGAGGAAGCGGATCTCACGGCCGAACAGATCGGCCGCCTGCAGGTTCGCCGTGTCCAGATCGGCGGCGTCGTGTTCGCAGCCCTGACCCTGCCCGAAGACTAAGCGGAGAGCGACATGCAGAACCGACGCAACGCCCTGGTGATCGCCAGCGGCGCGAAACCGCTTGGCTTCACTGCCTTTAAGGGAGTGCCCTGCAAGTATCGCGCGACGGCCAAGGCCGGCCGCGGAGAACTAGACCTCTACGGTATCATCGGCGCCGATTGGTTCGGCGACGGCATCACGTCGAAGATGGTTTCCGACTCACTCAAGGCGATGGGCTCGGTTTCCTCGATCGAGGTCAACATCAACTCTCCGGGCGGCGACGTCTTCGAAGGGCGCGGAATCTACAACCTGCTCAAAGAGCACAAGGCCAAGGTCGACGTTCACGTCATCGCTGAGGCAGCTTCGGCCGCTAGTCTGATCGCCATGGCCGGCGATACGATCACGATGTCGGAAGGCTCGCTGATGATGATCCATCGCGCCTCTGGCCTCGCCTATGGCAATGCCGAAGAGATCGAGCAGCTGATCAAGCTCCTCAAGACCATCGACGAAACCATGGTCTCGACCTACGCGGCCAGGACAAAGAACAGCCCGGAGGATGTCCGTGCCTGGCTGGACGCCGAGACCTGGATGACGGCGGACGAGGCCGTCGCGCGCGGTTTCGCCGACAAGGCCGAAGCCGCCGCCAAGGTAGCCGCCCTTTCCATCGACCGCCGGATTCTTGGCTTCAAGCATATCCCCGAGACGCTGCGACCGAACCGTGCCCGGGCACTGAAGCTGATCGCCGGCGGCAAGACCGCGGCCTGAGAAATCGGCGAACGCCGATCGCCCCTTGGAAGCCCTTGGGCAAGGCATTCACTGTAAGGAAACAGAACATGCGAAAGACCCTCTTGGGTTCGACCATGCTCGCCCTCCCGTTCGCCATCATCGCGATGGCTGGCGAGACCGACGAGCGCATCAACGCCCTGCGCGCCGAGGTGCAGGAACTCGAGGAGCAGCGCGACGCCATCGTCACCGCTGCGGATGAAGCCGGCGTCGACCTCACCGACGAGCAGCTCGAAGAGATCGAGGGTCTGCAGAAGCAGATCACTGCCAAGGCCAAGCAGCTCACCGTGCGCGAGAACCTGGTCGCGTCGCGCGCCGGTGCCGGCCGCAAGACCGCGCCGGAACCCGCCTTGGACGGCAATGGCAACCGGCTGGTCACCGCTGCGACGCCGCGCTCGACCGGCGCCAAGGGCGGCTTCAAGTCGCTGGGCGACTTTGCGATGACCGTTCGCAAGGCCGGCATCACCGATTCTCGCCTGCAGGCTGCGGCCACGACCTATGGCAATGAGGGCACCGGCGCCGATGGCGGCTTCGCCGTCCCGCCGGAGTTCCGCCGCGAGATCTGGATGAAGGTCATGGGCGAGGAGAACCTGCTCACTCGCACCGACCAGCTCGTCACCGGCGGCAACTCGATCACGATCCCCAAGGACGAGACCACGCCCTGGCAGAGCTCCGGCGGCGTCTTGGCGTACTGGGAATCGGAAGCCGGCCAGGTCACGCAGAGCAAGCCGGCGCTGCAGGACATGACCATCCGCCTCAACAAGCTGATGGCGCTGGTTCCAATGAGCGAGGAACTCATGGAGGACGCGCCGGCGCTGGACAGCTATCTCCGCGCCAAGGCTCCGCAGAAGATGGTGTCGAAGCTCAACACCGCGATCGTGCGCGGCACCGGCGTCGGTCAGCCGCTCGGCATCCTCAATGCCGGCAGCACCATCACGGTGGCCAAGGAGTCCGGCCCACAGACCGCTGACACGGTGATCTACAAGAACATCGTGAACATGTGGTCGCGTCTCTATGCGCCCTGCCGCCGCAATGCGGTGTGGCTGATCAACCAGGACATCGAACCGCAGCTGCTGCGCATGGCGTTCGATGAGGGCGCGACCGACAAGTACCCGGTCTATCTGCCGGCCAACGGCGCCGCGGGATCGCCCTATGCGACCCTGATGGGCCGTCCGGTCGTGCCGGTCGAGGCCTGCAGCACCTTGGGCGATCTCGGCGACATCAACCTCGTCGATCTCTCGCAGTACATGACCCTGACGAAGGGCGGCGACATCAAGACCGATGTCTCGATCCACCTCTTCTTCGACCAGGCGCTCACGGCCTACCGGTTCATGTTCCGAGTCGCCGGTCAGCCGTGGTGGGGCAGTTCGGTGACGCCGCAGTTCGGCACCGCGACCCGCTCCTGGGCGGTCACGCTCGAGGCCCGCTAAGCGCCGGCCTGAACACGGGCGCCCGCGGCTTCGGTCGCGGGCGTCGGTCCTTCTTCCCTCAATTCCATCCCTGAAAGGGGACCTCGATGAATAAGCACATCCTCGAAAAGACGCAGATCGTCGCGGGCATCATCCCGGTCGACACGCAGTCTGGCGCGAACAACGGCGATTGGGTCAGCCTCAAGGGTTATGGGCGCTGCGCTGTCGTCTTCTACAAGGCGGCGGGCGTGGCCGGAGACGATCCCGTCTTCACCCTGCGGCAGGCGCAGGACGTCAGCGGCACCGGCGCCAAGGCGCTCGACTTCACCCGCATCGACACCAAGGTCGGGGCGCAGACCGGCATCGGTCAGTTCACGACCAACACGCAGGCGGCGGCGAATACCTACACCGATGCCGCTTCGGCCGAGGCGCAGGCCATCATGGTGGTCGACATCAAGGCCGAGGATCTCGACGTCGATGGCGGCTTCGACTGCGTCCAGCTCCAGATCCCCGACACCGGCTCGGCCGGCGCCCAGCTGGGTTGCGCGCTCTACCTGCTGCACGAGCCGCGCTACGGGACGATTCCGCTGCCATCCGCGATCGCCGACTAAGGTCGCGCTCACAAAGTCTGTTGTTCGGCCGGATGGTTCGCCATCCGGCCATCACTTCGTCAACCATCGAGGGTCGCCATGGCCGACAAGAAGATCATTTTTACCGCGACGATGCGGTACGACTCCGTTCCGCCTGTGACCTACGAAAAGGGCAGCGTCCACGCCCTTCGCGAGGATCTGGCGGATCGCTGGATCAAGCGCGGCGTCGCGACGGAAGACCTCGCGTCTGCCACCGATGCCGAGCAGCCGGCCGGCTCGTCCTCCAGAATTCCTGACGACTGGCGCTCGCTGACCGCTGCCGAAACCGTGGCGCTGGCGGTATCGCTGGGCGCGGACGCTGAGGCGGTGCGCTTCAAGGCTCAAGCCGTCGCCTTCATCGAAGGCAAGATCGCCGAGCGCGCTGCGGCGCTGGCCTGAATGGTTAGGCGATGAACGTCGGGCCCGACCTTCTCGAGACGACCGTCGCCGCCGCATCCGGGGCGACGCGCCGTCTCACGACCAAGGAGAAGGTCAAGACGCTGCTCGGCCTGTCTGGCTCGACCGATGACACACTGCTCGATCAACTGATCGACCAGGTTTCCGATGACGTCGCCCGCTGGTGCGGTCTCTCGGCGGATAGCGCCGGGGCCTTTCCGACCTTCGGTGCCGAAACGCTGCGCGCGACGTGGTATGCGCTGAGTGGCGAGCGCGATGACATCCTGCTGCTGCCGTGGCGTCCGGCCGTGGCGCTGTCGGGCGTCGTCGAGAACGGCGTCACGCTTGCTGCCGGTGCGGACTACCGCCTGCTTCCCGGCGGCGCGCTGCAGCGAGTTTCCGGTGACTGCCCGGCCATCTGGGACCCGTGCTTCAAAGTCGTCGTGACGTTGACCGCTGGCTGGTCGCTACCGGGCGGCGTTCCCGCTGCGGTCGAAGCCCGCATCATCGATCAGGTGAAGCTCGCCTATCAGGGCAGGAAGCGAGACGGCGCCATCCGCTCGGAATCGGTGCCGGATACCTATCAGGCCAGCTACAACGTCGCCGGCGGCGACAGCATTGGAGCGTCCGGACTGCTCGTCAGTCTGGAGTCGGTTCTGGGCCCCTACTGGCGGGCTGCGCTCTGATGTCGGGCTACATCGCCGAGCGGGTCGCGGACATCATCGCAGCCCACGGCGAAACCATGACCCTCTCCCGCGAGGGCGAGGCCACCACGATCAGCCTGAAGGGCAAGCGCATCCCGGGCTCGACCGAGGAGACCGGCGGCTCGGCCGAGCACCAACGCTTCCGGGTCAAGATCGCGCCGACCGAGCTGCTGGCGTCGGCCTGGGCGACGAAAGTTCCCAGCTCCAGCACCGACACCCTGACTGTCGGCGGAAGGCCGCGCACCGTGGTCGATGTTCGCCCCCTCGGCGATGGCGACACCGTCGCACTGTACGAGCTCGAGGTCGTCGGCTGATGCCGGTCACGGTCCAACAGATCGGCAAGCCCACGGACGGCCGCACGATCGGGCAATGGGTCAAGGAGGCCACGATCAAGGCGGCCGAGACCGCGCTGATGGCGGAAGTGGCCCGCGGCTTCGACCGGCAGCCGGTGGTGGTCACCGACGGCATGCCGCGTCGCGACTATCACGGCGTCAAACCCTTCGGCCGCATCGAATTCATCCGCCGCCCGCAGATGGCCGAGGCCGTGTTGTGGGCACTCGACATGCTGCGGAAGCGGTCGCCGGTCCTGACCGGCCGCTATGTCCAAAGCCACACCGTCCTGCTGAACGGGGCCGAGATCACGGGCGACATCAAGGCCGCGCTTCAGAACGTGAAGGACACCGATCGCGTCCAAATCGTCAACCCGCAGCCTTATGCCAAGAAGATCGAAGGCCGGAAATCGCGGAGCAGGGGCCGCGGCGCCAATCGCACCCGCACCGCCGCCGTCGCCGGCCTGAGCCGCCAGGCGCCACGCGGCGTGTATGAGCGTGTCGTCCTGCCGATGCTGGTGCGCCGGTACGGTCGGTCGATGTTCTTTGACTTCAAGTTCGTGAAGCTCTCCAGCGGCGTGAAGGTGATGGGCTGGTCCGGCGGCGGGGCCGCGCGCAAGCGGATCCTGCGCGATCACGTCTATCCGTCTCTGCACTTCTTCATCAAGCCGACCGGCATCCCGAACTGAGGCCCGCATGGCTGGTGATCCCCTCCGCGACGCCTTCCGCGCCGAGCTGGCCACTGTGTTGGCGGTGTCACCCGCGATCCCCTGGACGGTGAAGGACGTCATCAACACCGCCGAGCAACCGGCGCCACCCGCCGCTGGCGTGGCTGGCAGTGCCGCCGGCTGGTTCGAGATCGAGTTCCCCGGCGGGTCGGAGGAGCAGTTCACCTTCGGCGCTCCAGGCTCCAACTGGCACCGCGAGCGCGGCCAGGTCACGATTCGTGCCGTCACCCGACTGCGTGCCGGCACGACCGTCAGGGACCTCGCCGAGGGCTATCTCGCCACGGTGCGCACGCGCTTCCGTCTCCGCCGCTTCGCCGTCGGCTCACAACAGGTCCGCATCATCGATACCGCCCCGATGGGCGGCGGCTTCGATGAAGGCGGCCAGTGGGTCGAGAGCATCGCGCTTGGCTATCAGGTCTTCAACGTAGGCTGAGCGCTCAACGCCGCCGCACCACCAGCCGCCTCCGGGCGGCTTTTTCATGTCCGCAAAGGAGCATCCACCATGGACAGCGCAAATAAGCAGACCGCCGTCGTGGCGGAAGTCACTATGGGCACCACGCCAACGACGCCGGCCTTCAAGCTGCTCCGCGACGCCTCGGTCAGCGGCAGCCCGCAGCGCGGCGCTCAGCGCTCCCCGGAGCGCCGCCCCGATCGCATGGCCGCCAACATGGTCAGCGGCCTGGCCTCGTTCCCGAAGACCATCAACATGCCCTTCGCCCGAGACGATGGCCTCGACATCCTGCTCGAATCGCTGCTCTGCGGCGCCTGGTCGACGGATGTGCTCAAGAACGCCTCGACGAAGAAACCCTTCACGCTCGAGGAGAAGTACGAGGGCGGCGCCACCGATCCCTATCGGCGCCTCGCCGGCTGCCTCTGCGACAGCCTGCAGATGTCGTTTCCCCTGGCCGGCGGCGGCGATCCCGGCTCGCTGGCGTTCTCGATCAAGGCCATGGGGGAGACGACCGCGACCTCGGCGCTGGGCTCCTCGACCTATGCCGCCCCGACGCCGGGCCACGATCCGGTGTCGTCGATCGACATCACGGCGAACGACCTCTTCAGCATCTCCTCGCCGAAGATCATGTCCTTCGACATGACGATCTCCAATGCCATGCGGGAGAAGTACGCCTTCGGCTCGCCGAACCCGTTCGATATCGGCCTCGGCGCCTTCGATGTCACCGGCCAGGTGCAGCTCTACTTCTCGCAGCTCAGCGACTATTCGACGTTCGTGACCCGGCAGAGCGGGCTCACCCTCGACCTCCTGATCGGGTCCGTCGAGGACTACATGGATCAGATCGAGCTGCCGAACGTCGACGTCTGGAACCCCGATGTGACCGATCCCGGCGCCGGCGGCGACAATATGGTCACGCTCAACTTCATGGCGCGCTACGACGCCAACGACACCGCGGCGATCAAGTGGACCCGTAACGTCGGCCTGGTGTCGTAGCCATGCTGCGCGTCGTCATCATCGCGAACTTCCACGTCTTCGTCAGCCAGGCCGGCAAGACCGACCGCCGGGTCGGCTTTACCAAGGGCATGGTCGTGGAAGCCGACAAGATCCCCGAGGGCCAGTCGACCGACGACTGGATCGCCAAGGGGCTCGCCAAGGCGGCTTCGATGCCGCCGAGCGTCGCTTCGGCGACGTGACCCCGGGGCCGTCGTGTCGGCGGCGGCCCCACCTCTTCCCGACAGGAGAAACCCAGTGGACTACGAGTTCGATAACATCGAAGACCTGCAGCGCAAGCGCGACATCGAGGCTGAGGGCACAGAGCTGGGCCTTCCCGGCGGCATCACGCTCATCGTCCGCGCCGCGAGCGACGGCAATCCGGCATGGCGGGCGCAGAGCGACAAGATCGCCAAGGAACTGCGCCGCCTCCGCAATGCCCGCGCGACCAACGAACGACTCCGCGCCTTCCTGGCGCCGAAATACGCCGAGCTGCTGGTCAAGGACTGGCGCGGCGTGAAGTCGAAGGGCGTCGATATCCCGTACAGCGTCGAGGCCTGCACTGCGTTCCTGAAGGCCGCTGATGACGCCTATGCGGCGATCGACGAGGTGGTCTGGGATACCCAGAACTTCCGCGGCGCCCGGATCGAGGCCATCGTCGAACACTCGGGAAACTGATCAGCTGGGACAGCCAGCACGCCGGCGAGGTTGCGTCCTGGCAACGTATGGCCGAGGCCGGCGGGCGCGATGCCGAATTCGCGACGGAGCGGCTGCTGTCCCGGCCGGACCTTTCCCTCGAGGCCGAACCTTACTGGCTGGCCTTCCTCGATCTCGACCGCAATCGGCCGAAGAACAAGATCGGCGGCGGCATGGCCGGGACCGTCGACCTTCCCGACAGTATCGATCTCGACAGGATCCGCGCCGAGGGTGCCCGCCATGGATACGAAGGCGAGGGCCTTGAGGACTTCGTCGCGATCGTTCGCGGCATCGATGACGAGTTCGTCCGCGTGAACTCGCTCCGCATCCTGGCCGAACTCAAGGCCTCGATCTCCCGCTCCAGCAAACGGTGATCCATGGCCGAAGAGACCAAGGTCATCCGCATCGTCGTCGATAGCAGCCGCGCCGTTGATGGTTCGGCCGCGGCCACGCGTGCCATGGAGCGGATGGAGCGGGCACAGAACGGCGTCACGGCGTCGTTTACGCGACTCGAGGGCGTCTTCCGCAGCTTCTTCGGCACCTATCTCGGCATGTCCGGCGTCAACGCCATCATCCGGGCGGCCGATGCCTTCACGACGTTCAGCAACGCGCTGAGGGTCGCCGGCGTGCAGGGCGAAGCCATGGCGACGGTCCAGGGCAGGCTCTATGCCGCCGCCAACAAGAATGGCGTCGAGGTCGGCACGCTCGGGCAGGTCTACGGCCGCCTCGCCATGAGCAGCCGGGAACTCGGCGCCAATCAGTCCGACATCCTGAAATTCACCGACGGCATCACCGCGGCGCTGCGCGTGCAGGGTGGCTCCGCTCAGCAGGCCTCGGGCGCGTTGCTGCAGCTGTCGCAGGCCATGGGCGCCGGTGTCGTCCGGGCCGAGGAATTCAACTCCATTCTGGAAGGCGCGCTGCCGATCGCGCAGGCTGCCGCCCGCGGCATGGATGGCATGGGCGGCAGTGTCGCGAAGCTGCGCGCTGCCGTGATCGCGGGCACGGTGACGTCGCGCGACTTCTTCGACGGACTGCTGAAAGGTTTCGAGCAGACCAAGGTCCAGGCCGAGAGCGCCAGCCTCACGATCGGCGGCGCGCTGACCGGGCTCAACAACAACTTCGAGCGCTTCGTCGGCGGGGTCGATCAGGCGACCGGCGCCAGCAACACGATGGTTTCGGTCATCGACCGGCTGTCCCGGGGATTGGAGAACCTCGGCAATATCGCCCGCGCCGCCAAGGGCGACGTGCTTTCGATGTTCGCCATTGCGGCCAACCCGGCCTCACTGATCAACATGGCGTTCGCAAAGTCGCCGGCCGAATCGCTCACCGGGCAGATCGACGATCTCCAGAAGAAGATTTCCGAGGCCGACGCCCGGCTCGCAAAGGACCCTGGCCGCGGTGCTGATGTCCGCCTGCGGGCGCAGTGGCGCTCCCAACTCGACGCGCTGGAGCGTCAACGATCAGTTCTTTCCGTCGGCGGCAAGTCTCTCCCCGCGCTGTCCGACGATCCCGACAATATCGGCATCGTCGTCGCGCGTCCGCCGCTTCCGCCGATCGCCACGACGAAGGGCGCCGGCGGTGGCGATGGCAACCGCTACGCCGAGGCGCTGCAGGACGCCCAGCGCAACCTCGACCAGGCCCGCGCCTTTGCCGATGTCGCGGATCAAGGCGCCGCCGCGGTTGAGCGGATGGAGATCCGGTTCAAGGCGCTGAAGACCTCGCAGGACGTCTTCAGCAAGACCGCCAACGACAACTCCGCCGCGGCGAAGGCACTGGCCGCGTCGCTTGAGGAAACCGGCCTCGCCACCCTGAAGCTGAAGAACCTCGGCGACTTCCGCGCCGATACGGCGACGCTGCGCGACCAGAACGAGCTGCTCGAGGCCGAGGTCCGCCTCGCCAACGAACTGCCGGAGGTCCGCGCCCGGGAACTGGCGATCCTGAAGACGATGCAGGAGGTCAAGGCGAAGGGCCTGGAGGGCGAGACCGAGGCGATCGAGCAGCGGCGCCAGGCCATCGAGCAGAACGAGCGGCTGAAGGCGCAGGGCGAGGAGATCAAGCGCAGCACCGAACTCTGGACGGCGCCGTTCAAGAGCGCGCTGGAGAGCATCCAGCGCAGCACCGCGGACTGGATCGACTCCATGCTGCAGGGGCTGGAGCAGGGCAAGTTCTCGATGGCCGACTTCGGCAAGATCGGGCTGTCGGTCCTGCGGCGCATGGCGGCAGAGATCATCTCGCTGGCGGTGATGCGGCCGATGCTGGGCTCCGTCGTCAACGGGCTGGCCTCGACGGGCATCATCAGCCCCGGCATCGCGTCCAGCCTTGGCTATGGCGGCGCGAGTGGTGGAGGCGGCTTCTCTCTGCCCAGCGGCAGCGGGCTCGGCAACCTGTTCGGCGGTGGCGGCTTCTTCAGCCAGCCGCTGGCATCGCTGTTCTCCTCCGGAGCGCCGGCGGGCGGTTATTCCAGCGTCGGCGCCCTGCTGCAGAGCGGCAATACCGGCGCCAGTGCGGCGGCGGCCGGCATCGGTGGCCTCGGCGGCATCAGCATCGGTTCGGCCCTGGGTGCGATCGGCGGCATCGGCATGGGCGCCTATCAGCTGTTCAATTCGAAGAGCACGGGCCAGACGCTTGGTGGCATCGGGTCGATGATCGGTGCCGGCGTCAGCCTGATCCCTGGTATCGGACAGATCGCGGGCCCGCTGATCATGATGGCGTCGGCGCTGCTGCCGTCGCTCTTCGGCGAGCCCAACACCCGCACCCACAGCTCGACGAACGCCTCCCTGCGCTACGGCGGCGGCAACTGGTACACGACCGGCGGCGCCTGGGGCCCCGGCGCCAACTCCGGCCAGACGGAAAGTGCCCTGCGCGGCACCACGGCCGGCATCGACGCCCTGTTCGACCTCATGGGCGGCGTCAAGGATCCGTCCAAGGTCTGGGGCCTCAATCTCAACAGCTGGACCGCGCAGGGCAAAAACTGGAGCTACACCAGCCAGGACACCGCGCTGGTCGATCCCACCACGGGCAATACGGTCTCGTGGCGGATGAACGAAGACAACATGATGGACACCGGTTCCGCCCAGCTTGTGGTGCGGTCGATCCTGTCCGGCGCCGTCGGCGAGATCAGCCAGTCGATGAAGATCGCGGCCACGGCGATGACCTCGTTCGCGCCGACCCTGAAGGAAGTTGCCGAGAACATCACCTTCGTCGAGGACGTCTACGACCGCTTCGGCAAGGGCGCCCTCACGGTCCGGGCCCAGTTCCGCGAGCTGGAGAAGCAGTTCGGCGACATGACGGAGACCGCGAAGAAGCTCGGTCTGGCGCTGGAGCCCGTCATCGCTGAGCAGGCGAAGGCCACCGAGCGTCTCGGCCAGGACTACATCGACAATCTGATCGATCCCATCGCTGCCCAGCTGCGCGCCTGGCAGGACGAGAAGGCCTCGATCCTGGCGAACGTCGATTACATCGGGCGGCATACCGACGTCGTGGTCGACATGGCGCGCATCAATGAGGCCCTGCTGCGCAAGGAAGCCGCGCTGAAGGAGCAGCTGTATAGCGGCGCGATCTCGCAGCTCGAGGATGCGATCAAGCGGCTGACCTACGGCGACCTTGCCAACATCACCGGGGCCGGCACGCTGGCCGGGATGCGGGCATCCTTCGATGCCACGGTGGCACAGGCCCGCGCGGGTGATCTTTCGGCCTATCAGCGGGTGGCGGGCGAAGGTCTGGCGCTCACCGACGCCAGCCGCGGCTACTACGCCTCCAGCGCCGAATACGAGGCGATCCGGCGCGAGATCCTTGCCATCTTCACCGAGTTGCAGCTGCAGGTCTCCGGGGGCACGTCGGCGTCGCCCTCCGACACCTCGGCCGCCAACGCGGCGACGGCGGCCAACCTCAACACGACGGCACAACTTCAGGCCATGGTGCGCGATCTCGCCGAGCAGCTGGCCGAATCGAAGCGCGACCAGGCGGAAACCAACGATCTGATCCGCCGCCTGCTGAGTCGCGCGGCCTGACATGGCGAACACGATCTATGCGACGGGCTTCCCCGGCCCGGCAGGGGCGCTCGACTGGCCGACGCTGGGCCAGTTCCCGGTCGACGTAGGTGCCGATCCCGTCGACCTCCACGTCGCCCGCGGGCTGGCCTACCTGCTGCGGGCCGCGCCGCCGGATCCCGACACCGACGTCGTCCTGTCCGGTCCGCCGTTCCCGGCCGGCATGCTGCCGTATCCCAATGCCTTCAGTGTCGAGTGGCCCGGTGCCCGACCGATCATCTATCCCGCGGCCTCGTTCGGCCAGTCGACCGATGCCGACGACACCCCGGCCAGCACCTATGTCCCCGGCGCGCTGCCCGACGATACCCTGAATTACGGCATCAAGCTGTTCGACGGCATCGAGCCCGAGCCCAAGGGGCAGGGCGGGGTCGGTACGATCACCCTGCTCGATCCGAAGGGCGAACTCGACGATCTGGCGCGCCTCGCATGGGATGCCGCCCCGCTCGACATCCTTCGCGGCCGCCCCGCCGCGCCGTACTCGACCTATGAAGTCGTTGGCCGCGTCACCACCGCCGGCGTGATCACGAACCGCGGCCGGAAGATCCTGCTGCTGCGCGACCTCGGCTGGCAGCTGGAACAAGCCGATCTCCACGACCAGGTCTATCTCGGCACCGGCGGCCTCGAGGGTGACGCCGCCCTGGCCGGGGTGGCGAAACCCTACGGCGCCGGGCCCTGCCGGAACGTCGAACCCCGCCTGATCAATGCCCAGCTGGCGATCCATCAACTGTCCTGCAGCTCGATCCTCGCCGTGGATGAGGTCCGCGACGGCGGCCAGGCGCTCGACTTCGATGCCGACTATCCGAGCTACGACGCCCTTGCCGCGGCCACGGTGCCGCCGGCGCACTACGCGACCTGCCGGGCGCGCGGACTGATCCGGCGCGGCTCGCCGATCGTCTACACGCTGACGGCGGACTTCCGCGGCGATGCCGACATCATCAACGACCAGTCCTATCCCTCGACGCGGGGCCAGATCGCGCGGCGCGTCGCCACCGGGCGGGGGACGCTGCGACTCCACGACAGCCAGATCGATTTCGCGGCGCTCAACCGCATGGAGCAGGAACAGCCGGCCACGGTGGGCTTCTACTGGCCGGATCGCATCACCAAGGCCGCTGCCCTCGCCGAAGTCATGGCCGGCTGCATGGGCTGGGCGGCCGTGCGCCTCAACGGCCTGCTCTCGATGGGCTTCATCGCCGAACCGACCGGCGCTCCGGCCCTGACTCTCAACTTCCCGACCGACATGTCCGGCGAGCCCGTCATGGCGGATGGCTACCAGCCGCCGCGCCGGGCCACCTTCGTCGGCTGGCAGCGCAACTATACCGTCCAGGGCGCCAACCAGCTCGCCGGCATGGCGATCGATCAGGATCTCGCGCTGATCTATGGCCAGCCGGTCCGGTACGCCGGCACCACGGACAGCTTCCAGTCCTACCTCTGGCCCTCGGCAACGACGGTGCGAGTCGATCAGAGCGGTTTCGACGGCGAGGGAGCGGCGTACTCCGAATCGGTCCGCCAGCAACGGATCATGGGCCGCCGCCGCGAGCGATGGATCGTGAGGACGCCCTGCGATCCCTTCGCAGATCTTCTCGGCAAGGTGATCCAGATCAACGGCTTCAACCGCTACGGCTGGGGCGCGGCCCGAAAATTCATCTGCGTCGGCATGAGCTTCGCCTCGGGCCGCGCGGTGTCCCTCGAATTGTGGGGCTGAGATGGCGATCAAGCGCTTCGACAAGACCGAACAGCTTGCCGTTGGGGTCGGCACCGCCGCGCTCACCCTCACGACGGCGACGACCGGCAATCGCACATATGCAGCGGCCGGCGCCGAGGAGGGCGATCAGTTCTGGGCGCGCATCCAGCACGAGACGCTCCCGGCGGAATGGGAAATCTGCCTCGTCACCGTCGTCGGCGAGACCATCGTGCGCTCGACGCCGGTGCAGTCCAGCACCGGTGCGGCGGTGGCCTTCTCGGCGGGCAACAAGATCGTCTCCGATGGCGTGCCGTTCATCCGCATCCCGACCGCCGATGGTGGCGCCGCCGTCGCGTTCAACGGCCTCGGCGCCAGCGACTTCATCAAGGTCTGGAGCGTCGCCGATCAGGCGTGGAAGAACTACCCCGCGACCGGCGTCGGCGACCGTCCCGGCTATGCGACTGCCACCACGGCCGACGGCCAGGTGCTGATCTCCTCCGGTCCGATGGTCTCGCCGATCGGACGGCTGAAGCGCGTCGCCGACGACGGTGCGGGCTACTTCAAGTGCCAGTCGGTGAAGAAGCACGGGCTCGTCACGGGCGACCTCGTGGTCGTGTCCGCCGATGGCTGGCACGGCGTCACCCACCGCGAGCATCCGGTGAACAGCCCGTGGGAGGCCACCGAGGTCGATGAGGAGATCGAGATCGAGGTCGGTTCCTGGGAGATCGAAGTCATCGATCCCTACTGGTTCAAGGTGCCGGTCGCCTACGTCGCGAACTCGGTCTTCGAGCAGGGCCAGTTCTGGAAGGCCGACGCCGTCCTGATCGATGCGGCACCGATCTATGCCGACCTCAAGGACCGCGTCTCCGATGCCGGCGGCGGTACGATCCAGCTTCCGGCCGGACACATTTGGGCCGAGGGACCGTTCCACGCGCTCGAAGGCGTCAACGTCCGCGGTGCCGGGAAGAACGCGACCTTCTTCGTCCAGGGCGACCGCAACGACGTGCACTTCTGGTCGCACACCGGCGAAGGCGGCTTCACCTTCAGCGATGTCACGCTGTGTTGCCGCCGTCATCGTCAGGACCTCACCAAAGGCCTGCACGCCTGGCGCATCGGTTCCGGCACGACGATCTCCCGGCACATCGAGATCGTCCGGTGCCGCATCGAGGCGCCGCCGGGATACGCCGTCGGGTTCC
The DNA here is from genome assembly GCA_046296475.1 of Reyranella sp. Lineage (GTDB taxonomy): Bacteria > Pseudomonadota > Alphaproteobacteria > Reyranellales > Reyranellaceae > Reyranella. Next base: position 1,062 of record JBKBLH010000024.1, on the reverse strand, counting down.
AGGCCGATGGTGCCTTCACCGACTGCAACATCGACATCGAGGCCAATGTCGGCGAGACCGACATCCTGGACGGCAAGAACCGCAGCGAGGAGGAGGAGAACCAGCGGAACCGCGTCTCGGTGAAGTTCAAGCATCACGGCCTCTGGAAGATCGGGACGAACTTCGCGGCGTTCGAACTGCCGGCCGATCCGTTCTCCACGATCAGCGGCTCCTCGATCGTCACCGTATCGCACCCCGGCAACGGCTTCTCGCCCGAGATCGTGGTGACGCTGCCGAATGCGGGAAGCGGCAACGGCATCGACCTCACCGGCTCCTGGACGATCAAGGGCAAGACCACAAACGGCTACACAATCGATGTCTCACCGCAGGTCGCGAACGCCACCAGTTCGTTCGGCGGCACCGGCAAGCTGGAACAGGCCGCACAGTTCTCGAAGGGCGATGCCGCCGCCGACTTCCGGGGCGAGGGCTGGATCGTCGGCGTCATCGAAGGCGAGGGCGACGGGCGCGGCAAGACGATGGTCCGGCATCGCAACATCAAGGCCTCCGGATACAATGCCGGCAGCAGTTTCGGCGACAGCGGGTCGATCAAGATCAAGAACACCGGCCCGTCGAAGCTCAACGCCATCGGCGTCACCATTGGCGGCAAGGGCGTCAACCTTCCCTCGGTGATCGGGTCGGGCTTCGCGCAGCTGCTCAACTTCCAGAGCGTCTCGCAGGGCAACAGCGTCGGGCTCGTCCAGGCGGTGGACTGCAACGTCGCCGGCGCGATGCGCGGCAAGGACAACAGCATCGGCACGCTGAAGGCGTGGGAGTGCGGCATCGGCTTCGGGGCCTATGGCGGCACGACCACCGACATCGATTACCTCGAGGACGATGCCTTCTATGCCGAGGCCGGGTCGAATGTCGTCGTGATCACGCGAGAGGAACCGCATGGCCGCACCACGGGCGATCTCGCCACGATCAACAATTCGGAGGCCGAGTACGGCGTCGATCCCGACGGCACCAACATGCCGATCACGGTCATCAACGATTACAGCTTCAGCATCGTGGTCTCGTCCAATG
>JBKBLH010000023.1:0-91801 GCA_046296475.1 Reyranella sp. | reverse complement strand
AGCAGCCGGTGGTTCGCCCAGATGTTGTTGCGGGCCATGGCGACGGCATGGCCTGGCAGCCCCGTCGCCATGGGTCCCGTGTCCGCCGGCGTCAGGCCGCTTGGGCCAGGTTGCGCAGCACGTAGTGCAGCACGCCGCCGTTCTTGAAGTAGCCGACCTCTTCCGCGGTATCGATGCGGCAGGTCAGCATGATCGTCTCCGACGCGCCGTCCGGGCGATGGATGGTGAGTGGCACGTCCATGCCGGGCTTCAGCTCGCCGTCGATGCCGCCCACGTCGTAGGTCTCGCGGCCGGTCAGGTTCAGCGTCTTGCGCGTCATGCCGTCCTTGAACTGCAGCGGCAGCACGCCCATGCCGACCAGGTTCGAGCGATGGATGCGCTCGAAGGTCTCGCAGACCACCGCCTTGACGCCCAGCAGATTGACGCCCTTGGCCGCCCAGTCGCGCGACGAGCCGGTGCCGTACTCCTTGCCGGCGATCAGCACCTGCGGCGTGTGCTCCTTCCTGTAGCGCATCGCGACGTCGTAGATCGGCTCGGGCTGGTCGGTCGTGTAGTGGTGCGTGAAGCCGCCCTCGATGCCCGGGACCATCTCGTTCTTGAGACGGATGTTGGCGAAGGTGCCGCGCATCATCACCTCGTGATTGCCGCGGCGCGTGCCGTACTGGTTGAAGTCCTTCGCCTCGACGCCCTGCTCCATCAGGTACTTGCCGGCGGGGCTGTCCTTCTTGATCGAGCCGGCGGGCGAGATGTGGTCGGTGGTGATCGAGTCGCCGAACTGGCCGAGCGGGCGGGCGCCCGTGATGTTGCTGAGCGCCGCCGGGGTCTTGCCCATGCCCTCGAAGTAGGGCGGGTTGCGCACATAGGTCGACGTGTCGTCCCAGGCGTAGGTCAGGGTGGGCTTGGTCTTGATGCCGCGCCAGAACCGGTCGCCCTCGAAGACGTTGGCATAGCGCTTCTTGAAGGCCTTGGCCGTCACGAACTTGTCGACGGTCTTGGCGACTTCCATGTTCGAGGGCCAGATGTCCTTCAGGTAGACCGGCTTGCCGCCCTTGCCGATGCCGATTGGATCCTTGGTGATGTCGATCTTCATCGAGCCGGCCAGCGCGTAGACCACGACCAGCATCGGCGAGGCGAGGTAGTTGGCGCGGGTCAGCGGATTGACGCGGCCCTCGAAGTTGCGGTTGCCGGAGAGCACCGAGCTGACCACGAGGTCGCCGTCGCCAATCGCCTTGGTGACCGGGTCGGGCAGCGGGCCGGAATTGCCGATGCAGCTCGTGCAGCCGTAGCCGACCAGGTTGAAGCCGATCTTGTTCAGGTCCTTCTGCAGGCCCGAGGCCTCGAAGTATTCGGTCACGACCTGCGAGCCCGGCGCCAGCGAGGTCTTGACCCATGGCTTGACCTTGAGGCCGAGCTTCACCGCGTTGCGCGCGATCAGGCCGGCGCCCAGCATGACGTAGGGGTTCGACGTGTTGGTGCAGGAGGTGATGGCTGCGATCACCACGTCGCCGTGGCCGAGGTCATAGTCGGTGCCCTCGCAGGGAATGCGCTTGCCGTCGTCCTTGCGGTCGAACTCCTTCTCCATGTTCGCGACGAACTGCTGTGCAGCTTCGGACAGCGGCACGCGATCCTGCGGGCGCTTGGGGCCGGCGAGGCTCGGCACGACGTCGCCGAGGTCGAGCGACAGCGTATCGGTGAAGACCGGCTCGGGCGACTTCTTGGAGCGCCACAGACCCTGCTTCTTTGCATAGGCCTCGACGAGCTTGGCGGCCTGGCCGCGGTTGGTGGTCTTGAGGTAGCCCAGCGTGATGTCGTCGACCGGGAAGAAGCCGCAGGTCGCGCCGTACTCGGGCGCCATGTTGGCGATGGTCGCGCGGTTGGCCAGCGGCAGGTCCTCGAGGCCCTCGCCGTAGAACTCGACGAACTTGTTCACCACGCCCTTCTTGCGCAACATCTGGGTGACGGTGAGCACCAGATCGGTCGCGGTCGCGCCTTCCTTGAGCTTGCCGGTCAGCTTGAAGCCGACGACGTCCGGAATGACCATCGGCTGCGGCTGGCCGAGCATGGCGGCCTCCGCCTCGATGCCGCCGACGCCCCAGCCCAGCACGGCCAGTCCGTTCACCATCGTGGTGTGCGAATCGGTGCCGACCAGCGTGTCGGGATAGGCGATCGTCTCCTTGCCATCCTTCTTGGTCCAGACGACCTGCGCCAGGTACTCAAGGTTGACCTGGTGGCAGATGCCGGTGCCGGGCGGGACGACGCGGAAATTGTCGAACGCCATCGAGCCCCAGCGCAGGAACTGGTAGCGCTCGAGATTGCGCTCGTATTCGAGCTTCACGTTGGCGCCGAAGGCGCTGGAATTGCCGAAATTGTCGACGATCACCGAGTGGTCGATCACGAGGTCGACGGGAACCAGCGGGTTGATCTTCTTGGGGTCGCCGCCCAGCTTGCCCATGGCATCGCGCATGGCGGCGAGATCGACCACGGCCGGCACGCCGGTGAAGTCCTGCATCAGCACGCGGGCCGGGCGGAAGTTGATCTCCTTGGTGGAGCGGCCGCCATTCTTCAGCCACTCCGCGAAGGCCGCGATGTCGGTCTTCTTGACGGTCGTGCCGTCCTCGTGGCGCAGCAGGTTTTCCATCAGGACGCGGAGCGAGAAGGGCAGGCGGGACAGGTCGCCGACCTCCTTCTCGACCGCCTTCAGGCTGAAATAGGTATAGCTGCGGCTACCGACCTTCAGCGTCTTGCGAGCCTTGAAGCTATTGGGGTGGGCGGCGGCCATATCTACACTCCTGGAAGGTCGGTTCTCTGCGGATGTGGCGCAAAATAGGGGCATGCACCTCCACAGGCAATCGGCGGATGCAGCTTTGCGGCCATTGTGTCAGATTGGACGCATGCGGCGTCGAATGGTCAGCGCATGTGGGGTTCTCGCGGCGGTTCTCGCCCTGTCGGGTGAGGCGTCGGCGCAGCGCAACGCGGTCGAATCGTGGGACCCCAGCGCGCGTGAATTCTCGTCCGACGGACCGGCGGCACCTTCGCGCCGCGGCGCGACGGGCGGAAGCGGCGGCGCGACCCTCGAATCGCTGAACAAGATCCTGTCGGCATCGCAGCTCTCGGCCTTCGACCGGTCCATCTATCTCAGCATCCGCGCGTTCCAGCTGAGCCGCCTGGGCCGCGAGGCCGACAGCCAGAAGGACATCGCCGAGATGGGCAAGGTCCTGCCGGGCGACTGGCAGGTCGTGCTGTCGAGCACGATGCCGGGCCTGGCGGGCGGCGGCGATCGGGCGGCGGCACTGCGCACCCTGGACAGCGCACTGCAGCGCAAGCCCGGCGATCCATCGCTGACGATCGCGCAGGCGCAGGTCTACATGCAGATCGCCGACTTCCAGCGGGCCGTCGGCCTGCTCGATGCCGCCCTCGCCAACGCCCAGACGCCGGGCGAGCGGCGGTCGGCGCTGTTCTACCGCGGCCATGCGAATTTCAACCTCGGCGCCTATGGGCAGGCGGCCGACGACTTCGATTCCTCGCTGGCGGGCCGGCCCAATTTCAGGTCAAAGCAGGCGCCCTTGCTCTGGCGCTACGCCGCCCAGGTTCGGGCCCGGCGTGATGCCCGCAAGGCCCTGGTGCGCGACGTCGGGGGCGAGGATCTGCACGAATGGCCGGGCCCGATCCTGAGGTTCCTGATGGGCAAGGGCACGGCCGGCGAACTCGAGGTCGCGGCGGAATCCGACGAGGGTGCCAAGCGCGCCAACGGCAAGTGCCCGGCGGCCTTTTTCCTGGGGATGGACGCCGTCCGCCGCGGCGACAAGCAGCGCGCCCGCGAACAATTCCAGCTCGCCCAGGCCCGCTGCCCCACCGTTTCCGAGCTGAACTGGGCCGCCTCCAGCGAGTTGAAGCGGCTTTAGCGCAGCCTTCAGCCGAGCAGCGCCAGCGGCGACACGAAACGGGTGATTTCCGCGAGGACCTGGGCCGGCCGCTGCAGGTGCGGGCTGTGGCCGCAGTCCGGCACAAGCCGCGTCTCGCAGTAGCCGCCGACCTTGCCGGCGATGATCCCGAGCTGCAGTTCGCTGCCATATTCGTCGTCCTCGCCCTGGATCGCCTGCACCGGGACCACGACTCCCGGCAGCCGGGCATTGGCGTCCATGGGCTCGAAGCCCGGCGCCACCCAGGCATCGGCCCAGAGATGGAAGGCGCCGTCGACATCGTCGTGATACTTCGCGAGTCTCTGGCGCAGGTCCCCCGAGGCGAAGGCCGCGCGGGCCTGGGTGATCGCCTCGACGCAGATCGGCTCGTTGACCGCGTGCGCCGCCAGGGTCACGACGGCGCGCAGCGGCTCGGGGTCGGCGGCGGCATAATTCAGCGCGATCGTGCCGCCGTCGCTGTGGCCGACCAGCACACAATCTTCGACGCCCAGTGCCCTCAGCAGGCGCGGCAGGACGAGGTCGGCCTCGATTTCCATGTAGCGGAGGCCGGGATCCGTCGGCCAGGCGCTCGACCGTCCATAGCCGGTGCGGTCGTAGACGATGCCGCCGCAGCGCGTGGCGTCGCACAGCTTCTGGGGGAAGTCGCGCCACATCTCGATGCAGCCCAGCCCTTCATGCAGGAAGACCAGCACCGTACGGTCGAGCCCGTCGTCCTGCGCCGGCGTGAGGCGGCGCACGCGCAGACGGCGGTCGCCGAGATCGATGAATGCGTCTTCGGAGGGCATCGCCCCCTTTTCGGGGCCGCTCGGCCGGTGGTCAAGACGACGATACTCTGGCGCCCGGTCGGTGCCGGCCGTGCTAGGGTTGTCCACTGCAGGATTCTTCCAGGGAGCGTGGACGGCCCATGAGGGTCCTTCTCGTCGAGGACAACGACGAACTCGTCAGCTTGTTGGTCAAGGGCCTGGCGCGCAGCGGCTTCTCGGCGGATGCGGTGGCGAGCGCCGGCGATGCCGCGCATTCGCTGGCCGCCATGCGCTACGCGGCGATCGTTCTCGACCTCGGTCTGCCCGACCAGGACGGGCTGTCGCTGCTGCGCAGCATCCGCAGCCGTGGTGATTCGACGCCGATCCTCGTCCTCACGGCGCGCGACGGGGTAAGCGACCGGGTGAACGGCCTCAGGGCGGGCGCCGACGACTACCTCGTAAAGCCCTTCGCCATGGAGGAACTGGTCGCGCGCCTTCAGGCGCTGCTGCGCCGGCCCGGCAACCTGCTGGGCCGCCAGCTCTCCTTCGGAAACGTCTCGCTGGAGACCGAAGGACGGCAGGTCTTCGTCGACGGCAAGCTGCGGGTCTTTGCCGCCCGCGAAACGGCGATCCTCGAGATCCTGCTGCGGCGCGGCGGCAACGTGGTTCCCAAGCGCCTATTCGAGGACCAGCTCTTCGGCCTGTCAGGCGATGTCGGCTCGAACGCGGTCGAGGTCTATGTCCACCGTCTGCGCAAGATGCTGTCGGACTGCGGCGCGACCGTGAAGATCCACACCGTTCGCGGTGTCGGCTATCTGTTGTCCGAGGAAAAGGCGGCTGTTTGAAGCGCTTCCGGTCGATCCTCTCGCGTGTGGTCGCGCTGCATGTCGTGGCGATCGGCGTCGCTTCGATCCTGATCCCATTGGCGCTCTACTGGCTCCTCAACGAGGCGGCCAACAGCCTGCACCGCGATGCGCTGCGCGCCCAGGCCCTCACGATCGCGAGCTTCCTGCAACCGACGCCCGATGGCGGTGTCACGCTCGATATTCCGCAGGAGGCGCAGCCCATCTATTCCGGCGACTACGCCCTCTATGCATATGCCATCCTCGATTCGAGCGGGCGCGTGCTGTTCTCCTCGCGTCCGGACGAGGCCCCGATTTCGGCGGCCGACGATTCGCTGACCAGAGACCCGTTCGCGCGGCGCAACAAGGGTCCGGCGCTGATCGGCGTGAACGTTTCACGCACCATCGGCGACCGTCCCTACTTGATTCAGGTCGGACAGGACCTGGCGCACCGCGACGTGATCATCGACGATATCGTCGCCTCGTTCCTGCCGCGCGTCGCCTGGATCACCTTCCCGATCCTGCTGTTGCTGCTGCTGATCGACATCATGATCTTCCGTCGCGCGCTCGATCCGGTGCGCGCCGCTTCGGAAACGGCGGCATCGATCGGGCCGACCCGCACCGATGTCCGCCTGTCGGAGCAGTCGATGCCGACCGAGATCGTGCCGCTGGTGCACGCGGTCAACCAGGCGCTCGACCGGCTGGAGGCGGGATTCCGCGCCCAGCGCGAATTCACCGCCGACATGGCGCACGAACTGCGCACCCCTCTGGCGATCATGCGGGCCCGGGTCGAATCGATGGAGGATCCCGCGCTGCGCCGGTCGCTGGAGACCGACATCGTCAATATGACGCGCACGGTAAATCAGGTTCTCGACATCGCCGAACTCGAGGTGCTCGTGGTGGACGGCCACTCCCGGGCGGATCTTCAGAACGTCTGTTCCGAGGCGGTCGCCTTCATGGCGCCGCTGGTGGTCGACAGCGACAGGACGATTGCCCTGACTGGCGCCGAGACGCCGGTATGGGTGCATGGCCATGCCGAGGCGCTGTTCCGGGCTGTCCGCAATCTTCTCGAGAACGCCATCCGTCACACGCCAGCCGGCGGGGCGATCGAAGTCGATGTCTCGGCGGACGCAACTGTCCGGGTGCTGGACCAGGGTCCTGGCGTGCCGCCCGCCGAGCGCGAGACGATCTTCAGGCGCTTCTGGCGGCGCGACCGGGCGCGGCCCGAGAGCCGCGGGTTGGGGCTGGCCATCGTGACCCGCGTTGCCGCCGCGCACGGCGGCACCATCTCGGTCGACGACCGGCCCGGGGGCGGCGCGGTCTTCACGCTTCGGCTGCGGCCCGCCCGCCCGGCGTGAGCCACCCGGGGACCCCGGCCCGGGACCGGCCTATACTCCGGCCATGGCGGAAAACACGATCCGCAAGATCATCCACGTCGATATGGACGCCTTCTATGCGTCCGTGGAGCAGCGCGACGATCCCTCGCTGCGGGGCCAGCCGGTTGCGGTCGGCGGCCGGCAGCGCGGCGTCGTGATGGCGGCCAGCTACGAGGCGCGAAAGTTCGGCGTGCGCTCGGCGATGCCTTCCGTCACCGCGAAGCGCCTCTGTCCGGAACTGCTGTTCGTGAAGCCGCGCTTCGAGGTCTACAAGGAAGTGTCGCGCCAGATCCGCGAGATCTTCCTCGACTATACGCCGCTGGTGGAGCCCCTCTCCCTCGATGAGGCCTATCTCGACGTCACGACCAATCTCAAGGGCATGCCGCTCGCCTCGGAGATCGCGCGCGAGATCCGGGCGCGTATCCTGGAGCGCACGGGCCTCACCGCGTCGGCCGGCATTTCCTACAACAAGTTCCTGGCCAAGCTCGCCTCCGATCATCGCAAGCCCAACGGCCAGACGGTGATCCCGCCGGAGAAGGGGCCGGCCTTCGTGGAAGGACTGCCGGTCGGCCGCTTCCACGGCGTCGGTCCGAAGACGGCGGAAAAGATGAACCGGCTCGGCATCCATACCGGCGCAGACCTCAAGGCTCAGACGCTCGAGTTCCTGCAGCAGTATTTCGGGCGCTTCGGCACCTACTATCACGCCATCGCGCGCGGCCACGACGAGCGTCGCGTCGTGCCCAACCGGCCGCGCAAGTCGGTCGGCTCGGAGACGACCTTCATGGAGGATCTCGACCGGCCTGCAGCGGTGGAGGAGGGCGTCGCCTCGGTGCTCGAGGATGTCTGGTCCTACTGCGAGCGCACCGGCATCGTCGGCCGCACGGTCACGGTCAAGATCAAGTATGCCGACTTCCGGATCGTGACCCGGAGCCGAACCCTCGAGGACGGTGTCGAAAGCCGCGAGTTGCTGGAACGCACGGCACGAGAGCTCGTGCGATCCGTCTTTCCCCTGGAGAAGAAGGTGCGCCTGCTCGGCGTCTCCCTCCATAACCTGCACCAGCGCGAGGAGCGCACGGCGTCGCCGCAGATGACCCTGGCTCTCTAGGAGAAACGACATGAACATCTTCATGACCGGCGCGACAGGCTATATCGGCGGCACCATCGCGCGTCGCCTGCTCGACGACGGGCACGAAGTGCGGGGGCTCGTACGCGATGCCGAGAAGGGCAGGAAACTCGCTGCTTTCGGCGTCGAGCCGGCGATCGGGAGTCTCGACGATGCGGCGATCCTCAAGGCCGAAGCCCGGCGCGCCGACGCGGTGATCAACACGGCCAACAGCGACCATCGCGGTGCCGTCGACGCGTTGCTCGAAGGCCTCGCCGGCTCGGACAAGCCGTTCATCCATACCAGCGGTTCCAGCATCGTGGCCGACGATGCCCGTGGCGATTTCGCGTCGGAGAGGATCTACGACGAGGATACGCCGATCGACCCCGTACCCGGCAAGCAGGCGCGCGTCGCCATCGACCGCGCGATCCGCGACGCGAGCCGCCGCGGCGTGCGCTCCATCGTCGTCTGTCCGACCATGATCTACGGCAACGGCCTCGGCTTGGCGCGCGACAGCGCCCAGATTCCCGGCCTGGCGAGGCGGGCCAAGGCTTCCGGCGTGGTGCGCCATGTCGGCCGGGGCCTGAACATCTGGTCGAACGTCCATGTCGAGGATGTAGCCGACCTCTATCGTTTGGCCCTCGCCAAGGCTCCGGCGGGCTCATTCTACTTCGCCGAAAACGGCGAGGCCTCGTATCGTGAGATCTGCGCGGCGATTGCGCGTCGCCTGAATCTCGGCGAGCCACAAGTCTGGCCGTTCGAGGAAGCCGCGACGGAGCTCGGCGAGAACAGCGCCGCCTATACGTTCGGCTCCAACAGCCGTGTCCGCGCCCGGCGCGCGCGCAGCGAATTGGGCTGGCAGCCGAAGCACGGCTCGGCAACGGCCTGGATCGAGGCGGAACTGCCCCGTTAGACGGCGATCTCTGCCACCATCTTCCTGAGCAGCGCTGCGTCGGGATAGACGCCGAAGCCCGCCCGCAGATTGTCCGCCATGTGTTCCGGTTTGCCGGTGCCGGGGATGACGCAGGTGACCGCGGGGTTCGCCAATACGAACTTCAGCAGGAGCTGCGCCCAGCTCGTCGCGCCGATCTCGCCCGCCCAGGAGGGCAGCTTGCGGCTCATCAGCTTGCGCAGCAGTCCGCCGCCGCCGAAAGGCTGGTTCACGATCACGGCGATGCCGCGCTCCGCGGCCAGCGGCAGCAGCCGGCGTTCGACGGCGCGATCGTCGAGCGCGTAGTTGATCTGCACGAAATCCCACTTCTCCGCCCGCATCACGCTTTCCAGCTCGTCGTGGGCGCTCTGCGTGTAATGGGTGATGCCGAGATAGCGGATTCGGCCCTCCGCCTTCCATGCCTGCAAGGTCGGCAGATGGGCGCGCCAGTCCACGAGATTGTGAATCTGCATCAGGTCGATGCGGTCGGTCTCGAGCAGGCGCATCGAGTTGCGCATCTGCGCGACGCCCCTGTCGCGGCCGGTGGTCCAGACCTTGGTGGCGATGAAGGCCCTGGAGCGCGTCCCGGCGGCGGACAGAAGGTCGCCGATCACGGCTTCGGCCGACCCATACATCGGTGAAGTGTCGATCACCGAGCCACCGGCTGCGAACAGCAGCCGCAACACCTCTGCAAGTGGTGCGCGATCCTCGGGCTTTGCGCCGACGTCGAAGGTTCGCCACGTGCCCACTCCGACGACCGGCAGCATCTCGTCCGATGACGGTATCTTGCGCTGATGCATGCGGACTCCCGTCTGCGCGGCGCCGTCGCCTGCAACGAGCAGGCCGGCACTGGCGGCGATTCCCATGAAGCGGGAGCGGGTGAGGGTGCGTGACATTGGAGTGTCATTGTTCAGCAAGGATGAGCGCTGCACCAGCAGGGAAAAGCGTTGCCGCCATATTGATGCCGTACGCGAAGCTTCTCCTGTGACCGTCTGTAGTTTCGACAGTTCCGGTCATTGTCTTCTCCCCTGTCGACACCATCTGAGAGCGGATCGCAGATACTTGAGCCTGAAGGAGACTGCGCCATGCCCGAGCCCTTCGTCGTCGAAATCTGGGGAAAGCCCGCCGGCGTCGTCCTCAAGGAAGGCAACGCGTTCCGTTTCCATGCCTTCACCCGTCCGTTCTTCGAATTGGAAGGCCACCAGTTCAGCACGCCGGGCCAGGCGAAGCTCGCTGCGGCGAAGCTCCAGCCGCCGCGCGAAAGCCTGCGCGCCGAATAGTGTCTTTCGCCTTGTCGGTCGCCGGAGGGACCGTTAGTCCAGTCGGGACCGACAAGGAGGAAAACGGTGATCAAGCGCAAGCAGCGTATTCCGATGCGTGACCTCTCGACCATGAAGGCGGAGGATCGCGAGGCGATCGAGAAGAACGCCATGAACGGGCAGGTGTTCAACATTTTCAAGGTGATGGCCAATCACCCCGCGCTGACGAAGCGCTGGACGCCGTTCGCCGGCCACATCCTGTCCAAGCAGACGCTGCCGTTCCGCGATCGCGAGTTGCTGATCCTGCGAATCGGCTGGCTGAACCAGGCGGAGTACGAGTTCGCGCAGCACGAGTTGATCGCCAAGAGGGGCGGCGTCAGCGATGCCGACATCGCCAACCTCAAGGAAGGGCCCAAGGCCAAGGGCTGGAACGAGCACGAGGCCGCGCTCATGCAGCTCGCCGACGATCTCTTCGAGAACTCGGTCGCCTCCGACGAGACCTGGGCGACGCTCGCGAAGACCTATTCGACGGAGCAGCTCATGGACGCCGTCTTCACGGTGGGCCAGTACAATCTCGTCTCGTGGGCGCTCAACAGTTTCGGCGTGCCGCTCGACGACTTCCTGCCGGGCGCGCAGAAGAAGTAGAGCCTACGGCTTCAGCGCTTCGCGACCTCGACGTTCCAGAAGACGGTCGTCGAGGGCGGACGGATCCAGCCCTTCGTGCCGGCGCTGACGGCGGAGGCGCTGTACCACTCGCCCAGCGGATAGTGCGTGCCGAGCTGCAGGGCGCGTTCCTGGATCTCCTCGGCGATGGCCTTGCGCTTGGCCGCATCCGGCTCCAGCGCGTAGGCCTCGCGCATCGCCTCGATCCGCGCGTCGCACGACCAGCCGGCGGAGGCCTTCTCGCAGGCAGAGTTCAGGAACAGCGAGGTGACGGGGTTGGCGACGTCGATGACCCCGATGCTCGACAGGGTGACGTTCCAGCCTCGATCCTCCGGGGGCTCCTTGCGCATGACGCGCGCCAGGTGCGTCTGCCAATCGGCCGGTCGCATGTCGACCTTGAAGCCGACCCTCTCGAGCTGTGCCTTGGCGACGGGGCCGAGATTGACCAGGGAGGCGAGGTCGGTCACCTGCAGCAGCACGACCGGCCGCCCGTCGTAGCCGGCCTCCTTGATGAGTGCCCTGGCCTTCTCGACGTTGCCCTCGAGCAGGCCCTGCGTGCCCTTGTCCGAAGCGAGCGGCGTGCCGCAGCCATAGTAGGTCTTGCAGAGACGCCAGTATTTCGGGTCGCCGACGGAAGCCTCCAGGAAGCCCTTCTGGTCGATCGCATAGCCTAGGGCGAGCCTCATGCGGGGATCGTTGAACGGCGGATGAAGCCAGTTCGGCCGCAGCGTGTACTGGCTGGCATAGGCGCCGCGCTGCACCACGATGCCGCGCTGCTTCTCGACCAGGGGCAGCAGGTCGTGCGCCACCGATTCGAGCGCATCGACCTCGCCGTTCTGCAGCGCGTTCACAGCGGTCTGCGGATCGGCGATCGACGTCCATTCGACGCGATCGACCTTGGCGACCTTGCCGCCCGAATAGTTGGCCGGCGGCTCGGTGCGCGGGACGTAGTTCGGATTCTTCACGTAGACGACCTTGTCGCCCGGCCGCCATTCGTCGGCCTTGAACATGAACGGGCCCGAGCCGGTCGGATCCTTGATCTGCTGGGTGGCCGGCGCCTCGGCGACCCTCTTGGGCATCATGAAGGGGACGATTCCGGCCGGCTTGGCGAGGGAGTCGATCACCAGCCCATACGGGCGTGACAATTCGAGTCGGATCGTCTTCGCGTCGGGGGCAGAGAGTTCCTTGACGTTGGCCATGAGCTTCAGGCCGACCGGGTCGCGGCTGCCCCAGCGCCTGAGCGAGGCGACGCAATCCTCGGCTGTGACCGGCGCCCCGTCGTGCCATTTCAGCCCATCGCGGAGGGTGAAGCTGTAGATCAGCCCGGCCGGATCGACGGTCCAGTTGCCCACCATCTGCGGCTGCGGTCTGAGATCGCCGTCGAGGCCGAACAGCGTGTCGTAGACCAGATAGCCGTGTGTGCGGCTGATCTGCGCCGACGCCCAGATCGGATCGAGGATCTTCAGATCGGAGTGCATCACGATCTTGAGCGTCGATTGCGCGGCGGCCGGCATCGCGAGCGCGAGACCGGCGACGGCGCCCAGCAAGGTCTTGAAAATCATGGTGCCTCCCTAGGATTGTTCGTTGATCAGCCCGTTGATCGTCTGCAGCGCCTGGGCCCGGAACTGGCCGAGGATCATGCCCTTCCAGTCGTCTGCATCGACGTAGAAGGCGTCGCGCACCGCGCGCTTTATGTCTTTCGCAATGGCAGCGGGCGCGCCCGGATGACCCGCCAGCCAGGCCTCGCCGCGCAACGCGTGTCGCACGACGGGATTGGGCACGGTGCCGTACTCCAGCGTCGTCGGCGTGATCGCGGCGCCGGGACATTCCTCCGGCGCGCAGCCGGTAATGTGCCCGATCGTGCGTGGCGACACCGACTCGCCCGCGGTGCTGACGATCAGGTCGCTGCCCCACCAGGTTCTTGCGCGTCTCGTGGTTTCCTCGGAATGGCGACCGAAGATCTTCTCGCCGTGGCCATAGGGCCCGAGCCCGGTATGGACGTCGATCCAGGCGATGTGCCGCTTCTTCGCGCCATGGGTGCGCAGGATCGAGCGGATCGTGTCGTTGCTCCAGGCCGGTGCGGTGCCGCAGTAGAACAGCCCGTCGGGATGCCTGGCCTGCCCGCTCGACACACCCGGATCGCGTTGCCCGGCAAGGCCCGCCATCGCGCCGGCCAGTCGTTCCTCGTTGTCGCCGGAGGGCGGCCAGCTCTCCGGCACGAGCAGGTCGTGGATCTGCTCGTACACCGGGTTGGCGGGATAGGGCCGCGAGAAGTCTCCGAAGTTGCGGTTGAGGTCGATGTTGTCCTCGTTGGTCCGCTTCAGGTGCGAGAAGCCGAACGGGTTGACGGCATGGATCAGCAGCAGCGCGATGCCGCGATCGGCGGCCCGCCGTGCCAGCTCGTCGTTCAGCAGCGCGAGCTGACAGGCCGAGCCGGCGAAGCCTTCGGGTCCGTGCGTGCCCGAGCTGATGATGAACAGCTTGGCGGCGTCGTCCGGTCCGACAAGCGCGGTGTCGGTGCCGATCTCCTCGCCCGCCGCACCTTTCAGGGGATGGACGTGATGCTGGACGCTGGCGCCGACTCTGGCGGAGGCGTCGAGGAAGCGCTGGCGGGCCTCGCCGTAGGCGGCAGAGAAGAACGCCGCGCTCATCTGACCTTCTCGTCGATATAGTCCAGGGTGCGGAAGGCGCCGCCGATCAACGGCAGGAACCACGGCCTGCCCGAGTAGAGGGGAATGGGCGGAAGCGCCGTCCCGGCGAACGGAACCTTGCCGCGCAGTCGCCCGGCGATCGACTGGCCCATCGCGTTGCCGAGGAACGGCATCATCGACACGCCCGAACCGTTGCACCCCAGGACGAAGTGCAGCCCGTCGAGCTCGCCGGCATGCGGCAGCGCGTCGTAGGTGAAGGCGACGTTGCCCTGCCAGGTATGGGTGACCTTGGTGTCCGCAAGCTGAGGCAGTCGCTCGACCAGCGCCCGGTGCAGGAGCTGGGCGCGCAGCGCGGCGTCGATCTCGGTGAAGCGGGCGCGGCCGCCGAAGATCACGCGCTTCCCGTCCGGCGAGATCCGGTAGTAGTGCAGCACGCGCCGTGTCTCGGAGAAGGTGCGCCCCTTCGGGCAGATATCGTGAATCAGGTCGGCGGGCAGCTCCTCGGTGGCGATGATGTGGCTGGCGATCGGCACCAGCCGCTTCCGCAGGCGGGGCGTGACACCCGACGTGTAGCCGTTGGTGGCAACGACGACGTGGCGTGCGCGCACCTCGCCCATGCTGGTGCTGACCCGCCAGCCCTCGCCGTCGCGGGCGAGGCCGGTGGCGCGGCAATGGCCTGCAAGGGTCACCGAGTTGCGGCGGCGTACCGCCGCCAGAAGGCCGCCGTAGAACAGGGCGGGATGCAGCTTGCCCGCCGTCTCGAAGACCATGCCGCCGTGATAGAAATCGCTGCCGATCTCCTCGCGCTGCTCCTCGCGGGTGATCAGGCGGCAATCGGTGGCGCCACCGTCGCGCAACTTGGCGAAGCGCGTGCGCAGCCCTTCATAGTGCGAAGTGGCACAGGCGCCGAGGAAGCGGCCGCGCTGTTCGAGATGGCAGTCGATCTTCTCCTGCTCGACCAGGTCGATCAGCGCGCGATAGGCGTCGATCGCCCAGCCCACGACGTCGCGCACCAGCCCGGGCGAATAGTCGAGCGTGCGGCCGGTAAAGCTCTTCCCGATCGACAGGCCGGCGCTGAGCGCGCCGCCGCTGCGCGTCGAGGCACCGGCACCGAACTCGTCGGCTTCCAGCACGACGCTCTGCACGCCGCCGTCGGCGAGCGCCCGCGCCGTCGCGAGACCGGCATAGCCGCCGCCCACGACCACGACGTCGGTGCGGGCGGGCAGCGAGGGCGCGGTGATGGCTTGCGGACGGAATGCCTGCCACCAGTAGGGCTCGTCCTTGAAATCGCTGGAGAAGATCGAATGGTTAACCGCAGGCATGACAGAGCTCACACGCAAAAACATTGACTGGAATGAGTAAATGCTTGAGCCGCAGGACGGTCAAAGTCATTGTCCAGCGGGGTTAAGTCGTCGAGGTTATGATGATCACGTCGCGTCAGCTCGAGGCCTTTCGCGCCATCATGGCGCACGGAACTGTGACGGCCGCGGCGGAGCGGCTGGGCGTCTCGCAGCCGGCGGTGAGCAAGATCCTGGCGGGCCTGGAGCATGAGATCGGCTACCCGCTGTTCACCCGCATCAAGCGGCGGCTGGCGCCGACCAGCGAGGCCCGCCTGCTCGAGCAGGAGGTGACGCGGCTCTATCACAGCCTGGAGCGCGTGACGGAAGTGGCGCGCGAGATCCGCGAGCGCCAGGTGGGCGACCTGCTGATCTACTCGACGCCGGCGCTCGGCCGCAGCGTCCTGCCGGACGTCATGGCCACCTTCATGAAGCGCCACACCAAGGCGCATATCGTCTTCCAGGTCCGCAGCTCGACCTACATCAACCAGAAGATGATCGACCAGCAGATCGACCTCGGCTTTTCGATGATGCCGTTCGAGCACCCGGCGATGGTCACGGAGGAACTGAGCCGCGCGGCGGCGGTCTGCGTCCTGCCGGGCAAGCACCGGCTGGCGCGGCGCAAGGTGATCCGGCCCGCCGACCTGCGCGGCGAGCGCTTCCTGTCCTTCCCGCTCGATGGCCGCATGCGCCACCTGATCGACGCCGTCTTCGAGCAGGAGCGGATCGAGCGGCAGCTGCAGATCGACGTCTACTCCTCCGCCGATGCCTGCGCACTCGCCGCGCGCGGCCTCGGCGTGTCGATCGTCGAGCCCTTCACCGCCCGCGACTATCTCGGCGCCGGCATCGCGGTCGTGCCGTTCGAGCCGCGCATCCGCTATCTCTTCCGCGCCATGCGGCCGCGCCATCGCAAGCCCTCGCGGCTGGCCGACGCCTTCCTCGATGCGGTCAAGGCCCACATGAAGGCGAAGGGCTGGTAGGGCTGAGCTTTGCTCAGCCCGTTGAGCGACAGGACATTGCTTGCAATGTCCGAGAGCGACGAAGAACGGACGATCGTTCTGACCCCTCCGTCGGCGCGAGACGCCGACACCTCCCCATTTGAATGGGGAGGCGGATGATCCAAACTCGCTTGCACGGCTAAGCCGGGTCATGGGCCACGAAGAATTCGAGGCCGATCAGCCGCTCCAGCAGCATCACCACCACCAGTGTCACGACGACGGTCGCGGTCGAGATCGCCGCCAGCACCGGCGAGGCATTCTCCTGGATGAAGGCATAGATCTGGACAGGCAGGGTCGTGACCTGCGGCCCGGTGAGGAACATCGTGATCGTCACCTCGTCGAACGAGATGATGAACGAGAAGAGCAGAGCGGTGACGAGGCCGGAGCGCGCCAGCGGCAGAGCGATGCCGAGGGCGATGCGCCGCTCGTCGGCACCCAGCAGCGACGCGGCCTCGACGATCTCGCCGTCGATGCGCTGCAGGGCGACGACGATCGGACGCCAGGCGAAGGGCAGGGTGCAGACGATATGGGCGATGACGATGCCGGTGGCCGTGCCGAGATAGCCCGCCATCGCCAGCACGTTGACGAGGGCGACGCCCAAGGCGGCATGTGGGAAGAAGAGCGGCGACATCACCGCCAGCTCGAAGGCCGCCAGCCAGCGCGGCCGCAGCCGGTGACAGGCATAGGCGCCGGCGAAGGCGATGGCGGTGACGAGCACGGACACCACGGCCGCAATCCCGAGGCTGGTGACGAAGGCCTCGATCCAGCGCGGATCGGTGGCGGCCTCGGCATACCAGCGCAGGCTGAGTTCGCCTGGCGGGAACCGGAGATAGCCGGCTGCCGCGAACGAGGTGGCACCGATCACCACGATCGGCAGCGGGAGGAAAAGCAGCAGCGCGAACGACGCGGCGCGGCCCAGTCTCAGGATCGGGGTATTCATCGGTCGGCCTTCGGCACCAGCGCCGCCTCGACCATGCGCAGCAGGGCGAGGCCCAGGCCGCTCAGCAGCAGCAGGCAGATCGCCCAGGCCGACGCCTTGCTCATGTTGAAGTTGTAGACGACCTCCTGATAGATCTGCGTGCCGGCCATCTTCTGGCGGATGCCGCCCAGCAGGATCGGCGTCACGATGGCGCCCATCGAGGTCAGGAAGGTGATGCCGAGGCCGGTGAAGACGCCGGGCAGAGACAGCGGCAGCACGACCCGACGCCAGGTCTCGAAGCCGCCGGCACCCAGCGATTCGCTCGCCTCCTCGAGGCGGTTGTCGATCTGCAGCAGGACCGAGAGGGTGGCGATCACCGAGAAGGGCATCAGCACGTGCGTGAGGCCGATCACCACGCCGAGATCGTTGAAGATCAGCGGCAGCGGCGACTGGATGACGCCGGCCCATTTCAGCGTCTCGTTGAGGAAGCCCTTGGGACCCAGGATCACCAGCCAGCCGTAGGTGCGAACGACGAGGCTGACCAGCCACGGCACCAGCACGATCACCAGCAGCAGGTTGCGCCAGCGCGGCAGGCGCCACAGCAGCCACGCGATCGGATAGGCCAGCACGGCGGCGGCTACCGCCACGATGGCGGCAATCGACACGGTGCGCAGGAAGACGTCGTGATAGTCGGCGCGTTCGAGGATCTGCCGGAAGTAGACCAGCGAGAAGCCGTCCTTGCTCCAGAAGGCGTGGAAGAGGAGCAGCGCCACCGAACCCAGGAACAGCGCGAGCACCAGCAGGGCCGGCAGCAGCAGCCAGCCCAGGCTTCGCGGAGCGGAGGTGGCGCCGCGCATCTCAGGCGCCGGCCGCGAAGCCCGGCGGGAATTCGGCCGAGGCGCCGGTCTCGGCGTCGAAGGCCTCGGCAAGCTTGATGAGGTGTCCTTCGGCGTACCACGGCGCCACGAAGTGGATGCCGATCGGCAGGCCGGCCTTCGAATGCCCGAACGGGATCGAGATCGCCGGATGGCCGGTCATGTTGAAGGGGATCGTGTAAGTGTACCAGGCGGCCCGAAGGTCGCCGAGCGGCTTGCCGTCGACCACCAGCGGCTCGAACTGGTTCTGGGACGCGGGCGGCGCCGGTGTGGCAACGGTTGGCGTGAGCAGCAGGTCGCAGTCGGAGAACAGGCGCTGAACGGTCTTGAAGGCGGTGGTGCGATCGACGACTGCGCGGCGCAGCGCCACGACGTCGATGGCATTGCCCTCGTCCAGAGTCCGGGCGAAGGACGGGTCGAGTTCGGCGCGACGGTTCTTCAGGATGTCGGCGAAGCGCTCGATCTGGTTGGCCCGCAGGATGATGCGGGCGACGTCGAGCTTCCAGTCGATCTCGCGACCGTCCATCTCCTTGATGTGGGCGCCCCGTCGTTCGAGGAAGGCGATCGCCGCGTCGAGGCGCGCCTCGGTGTCGGGATCGAGATAACCGCCGGTCATGCGGCGGATGACGGTGATGCGCCGGCCGGCGATCGGATGTTCGCCGGACTCGTCGGGCCAGGCGAAGGGCTCGCGTCCGATGGCGAGCGTCCAGGGATCGTCGCGATGACCGCGCGACATCGAGGCGAGGCCGGCGCCGAGATCGGCCGGATGGCGCGCCATTACGCCGAGATAGGTGAGCTGGCCGAACTGGTCGGGCGGCACCTCGTGCGGGACGCGGCCCAGCGTCGCCTTGAGCCCGTAGACGCCGCAGCAGGCGGCGGGAATGCGGCCCGAGCCCGCACCGTCGGTCGACATGGCGATCGGGCCGAGGCCCAGCGCCACCGCGACGGCCGCGCCGCCGCTCGAGCCGCCGCTCGTATGCTCGCGGTTCCAGGGATTGCGGGTGATGCCGTGCAGCGGGCTGTCGGTCAGCACCTTGTGGCCGAACTCCGGCGTCGTGGTCTTGGCGAACAGGACGGCATCGGCGCTGCGCCACTGGGCGATGGCCGAGGCATCCGTAGAGGGAACGTTGTCCTTCATGGTGACCGAGGCGAAGGCGGTTCGCAGGCCCTTGGTCAGGATGAGATCCTTGGCCGAGACCGGCACGGCGGCCAGCGCGCCGAAGGGCCCGCCGGCCTTGCGCCGCGCGTCGAGGGCGTCGGCCGCCGCGCGCGCGCCGTCCGTATCGAGGGTCGCGATCGGGTTGAAGGGCTCGGCCTTCTTCGTGCGTTCCAGCAGCCCCTCGACGATGTCGCGCGCGGCAACCTTGCCGGAGGTGAAGGCTTCCACATGGTCGGCGACGGTGCGGCCGGCGAAATCCTGAGCAGGCATGATCGTTCTTTCAGGTTGAGGCGAAGAGCGTGAATGTGTCGGATGGCACGGCGAGACGCGCCGTCTTTCCTTCGGCGAGTTCCGCAACGTGCGGCGTGTCGGCCATCGCCAGCGCCGTGAGCGGGCCCAGCGGCGTGTCGAGCACGGCCTTCACCGTCGGCCCGAGGCGATGCAACGCCGTCACGCGGGCTTCGAGCGACAGCGCGTCGGCTTGTGTTCCTCCGAGCCGCACCGACTCGGGGCGGCAGGCGAGCTGGCAGGCGCGGCCCGCCGATGCGGTGCCGACGACGGCGGAGCGGGGAACAGAAATCGGCCGTCCCGCAACGGAGACCGAGACCGACAGGGCCTCCACCGTCTCGATGCGACCGTCCATCATGTTGATGTCGCCGACGAAGCGGGCGACGAAGGGCGAGGCAGGGCGGCGGTAGATCTCGCCGGGCGTGCCGACCTGCTGCACGCGTCCGCCGTCCATCACGACGATCGTGTCGGAGAGCATCGTTGCCTCCTCCTGGTCGTGGGTGACGAACACGAAGGTGGTGGCGAGCTGGCGCTGGATCGACTTCAATTCCACCTGGAGCTGGCGGCGGAGCTGCAGGTCGAGCGCGCTCAGCGGTTCGTCGAGCAGCAGGATCGCGGGCTCCAGCGCCAGCGAGCGCGCCAGCGCCACGCGCTGCTTCTGGCCGCCCGAGAGCTGGCCGATGCGCCGCCGCTCGAAGCCAGCAAGGCCCACCAACGCCAGGAAACGCGAGACGCGGGCGGCGATCTCGGACGCCGCGGTGCCGCGGATCCGCATGCCGTAGGCCACGTTCTCGAACACGTCGAGATGCGGGAACAGCGCCAGGTTCTGGAACACCATGCCGAGCGGCCGGCGCCGCGGCGGCACGCCCTGCATGGGCGCGCCGTCGATGGCGATGGTGCCGCGGCTGGGCTCGAGGAAGCCCGCGATCAGGCGCAGCAGGGTTGTCTTGCCGCAGCCCGAGGGGCCGAGCAGCGTGACGAAGCTGCCGCCCTCGATCGAGAGATCCACGCCGTCCAGCACTGTCGCGGCGCCGAACGCCTTGCCGACACCCGTGATCGAGATCGACCCTCGGCTCACTGCTTGACGCCGGACATCAGCTTCTCGGCGCGGTCGACCCGCGCCTCGTTGTGCTCGACGATGAACCGCCAGTCGGGCGAGTAGAGCGACTTCACGATCTGCTCGTAGGGCTGGCCCAGGGTCTTCTGCAGGTCCTCGGGCAACTTGACCTTTGAGTTCATTGGCAGCCAGCCGTCGAGCAGGGCGGCGCGCAGCTGCGGCTCGGCGCCGGCGATGTAGTTCATCCAGACCAGGGTCTTGTCCTGGTTCTTGGCACCCTTCGGCACCACCACGACATAGGGCAGCATCAGCGCGCCCTCCCTGGGAATCACGATGCCGATGTTCCTGGCGCCCTGGCGACGCAAGGCCCAGACACGCGAGGCGTAGAAGGGAACGGCCGCCACCTCGCCGCGCGTCAGCAGCGTGTTCATGTGGGCGAGCGACGTGTAGGTCGCCAGCACGTTCGGCACGATCCTTTCGAGCAGCTTGAAGCCCGGATCGATGTCCTTCTCGCTGCCGCCCATCGCCTTGGCCATGATGACGGCGTCGTAGGGCGCCAGATAGACCGGCCGGGTCAGCGATAGCTTGCCCTTCCACTTCGGGTCGGCCAGCCCCTGCCAGGAGGCGAAGTCTTCCGCCTTGGCGAGGTCGGTATTGTAGGCGATCCCGTAGTAGGTGAAGTACACCGGCAGCCCGACATGGCGGCCCGCCTTGTCCCGGGTCAGGTATTTCGGATCGACGTCGGCGATCCCGGTGAGCTGCTTGTCGTCGAAGCTCTCGATTAGGCCCGCGTTGGAGAGCGCGATCGCCTCGAAATAGGTGACCAGCGCCAGGTTGTACTGGCCGGCCGCCGCGGGAGAGCGGAGTGCGCCGGCCGGATTCGGCACCTCGACCATCTTGATGGTGGAGCCGTTCCCCGGGTTGAACTGCTTGATGAAGGCCTCGCGCCACGTGTTGGCGCCGCCGCCGCCCCACACCGCCATGGTGAGTTCCTGCGCCGAAGCACTACCCGCGCCACCGGCCGCGCCCGCGCAGGCCAGGACCGCACCACACATCAACGCCTTCAGTCGGTTCATCATCGCAGGCCCCCGCCATTGTTGCTTGGCGCCGACGTTAGACGCCACCCGCAGTGGTGGAGAAATTCATTCGTCCCTCCTGGTCATTCCAGAAGGTTATGGTGTTGGTTGTTGCTCCCTGCAGATACCGCTTCTACAGTCGCGTGGGGATTCCGGAGGGGATACGTCATGGACATCAAGCGCCTGCATCGCCGTCACGCACTCTCGCTGCTGGGAGGCGCCGCGGCGGTCGGCGCCGCCGGGCCGGCCTTCGCACAGGCCGAACCGGCCAAGCCCGCCCAGCTGGTCGTCAACCATTCCGGCGGGTCGATGGGCTCGGCCATGCGCAAGGCCTTCTTCAACGGCTTCGAGAAGAAGTATGGAATCAAGGTCGTGGAGACGAGCCCGGTCGACTTCGGCAAGCTGCGCGCGATGGTCGATTCCGGCAACGTCGAATGGGACCTGACCGAGATCGGCGGCCAGGATGCGATCCGCGCCGGCAAGGCCAACCTCCTGGAGAAGATCGACCCGAAGGTCGTCGACCGCTCCAAGTATCCGGCGACGGCGCAGAACCCCTACGTCTTCGCCTCGTCGGTCTACACGACCATCATCGGCTTCCGGAACGACGTGTTCAAGAACGGGAGCCAGCCCAAGAGCTGGGCCGACTGGTGGGACGTGAAGAAGTTCCCGGGCGCGCGTTCCATGCGCAACCACCCGACCGACAATCTCGAATTCGCGCTGATCGCGGACGGGGTGCCGAAGGACAAGCTCTATCCGATCGACTTCGACCGGGCGTTCAAGAAGCTCGACCAGATCAAGCCGCACGTGACGGTCTGGTGGTCGACCGGCCAGCAGCCGGCGCAGCTCCTGCTCGATAAGGAAGTCGTGCTGGCGACCGGCTGGAACGGGCGCTTCTACGACATCATCAAGAAGGGCGCGCCGGTCGGCATCGAATGGAACGAGGGCTCGCTGAAGCAGGGCAGCTTCGCCATCCCGCGCGGCGCCAGGAACCCCTACTGGGCCAACAAGATGCTGGCTGAGCTCGCGATACCGCAGCAGCAGGCGGTCTATGCCTCGGAGCTCGGCTATCCCGGTCTCAACCTCGAGTCGCTGAACTTCGTCGATCCGAAGGTGAAGCCCTACCTGCCGACCGCCTATCTCGACCAGCAGTTCTGGGTGAGCGACCAGTGGTACGCCGAGAACGGCACCAAGGCGGCCGAGCTGTGGAATGCCTGGATGCTGAAGAAGGGCTGATCTTCCTTGAGTGCAAGCGGGGGATCGGCCGACCTCCTCATCGAGGGGGTGGCCAAGCGGTTCGGGGAGGTGGTCGCGCTCGACCACGTCTCGCTTCGAGTGGCGCAAGGCGAGCTGCTGACCATCCTGGGGCCGAGCGGCTCGGGGAAGACGACCCTTCTGAAGGTCGTTGCCGGCTTCGAGACGCCCGATGATGGCCGCGTGGCGGTGGGCGGCGCCGACATCACCTCGCTGCCGCCGGCGAAACGAGACATCGGCATGGTGTTCCAGAACTATGCCCTGTTCCCGCATCTCAGCGTCGCGGCCAACGTCGCCTTTCCGCTGGAGATGCGGAACGTCGCCAAGCCCGAGATCGAGCGGCGCGTCGGCGAGGCGCTGGCGATGGTCGAGCTGAAGGGCTACGAGGCGCGCCTGCCGCGGCAGCTGTCCGGCGGCCAGCAACAGAGGGTGGCGCTGGCGCGCGCCATCGTCTTCAACCCGCGTCTCCTGCTGCTGGACGAGCCCTTCGGGGCGCTCGATCGCAAGCTGCGCGAGACGATGCAGCTCGAAGTGCGCCGCCTGCAGCGCCGCCTCGGCCTCACGACCATCTTCATCACCCACGACCAAGAGGAGGCGCTGGTCCTCTCCGACCGCATCGCGGTGATGAACAGAGGAACGATCCAGCAGATTGCCACGACGACGGAGATCTACGAGCGGCCGGCCAACGATTTCGTCGCCGACTTCGTGGGCGAGAGCAACATCTTCCACGGCACGATCGGCGCGCCCGGCACCGTGACGCTGGATGGCGGGCGTACGTTGCAGGTCCGCAGCGACAAGCCCGTCGGTACCAAGGTCGGCGTGCTGATGCGCCCCGAGCGCTTCGCACCGTCGGGCGCCAATGCCTTCGCCGGCGAGGTGATCGAATCGGTCTATCTCGGCACCTCGTTCAAGCTGCGGCTCGCCTGCGACGGCGGCCTCGAACTGCTGGTGCGCCAGCCCGCCCGCGGCGCCTTGCCTGCCGCCGGCACGCGCGTGGCCGTCGGCATCGGGCCCGAGTCGATCCATGTGTTCTAGGGCGCACCACCTCCGTCAGTGTCATCCTGAGCGAAGCGAAGGATCCTTCGCTTCGCTCAGGATGACACGGAGAGTGTTGGGACACTTGGTGCAATGAAGTCCCGCGGCTTCCTTCCCGCACTGCCGGCGCTATTGCTGCTCTTCGTGTTCTTCCTGTTTCCGGTCGTGCGCATGCTGGGCTTCAGCCTCGAGGGCGGGACGCTCGACTGGTACGCCAAGGCGCTGGGCGAACAGCTCTATCTCCGGGTCTTCTGGAACACCTTCGAGATAGCGCTGCTGGTCACCTTCTTCTGCCTCCTGCTGGGCTATCCGCTGGGCTTCCTGATGGCCACGACCACACCCTTCTGGGCGACCGTCGGCTTCATCTTCGTCCTGCTGCCGCTCTGGACCTCGGTGTTGGTGCGCACCTATGCCTGGATGGTGCTGCTGGGCCGCAACGGCGTCTTCAATCGCACGCTGATGGAAGCGGGCATCATCAGCGATCCGATCCCGCTCCTGCACAATTTTACCGGCGTGCTGATCGGCATGGTGCATGTGCTGCTGCCCTACATGGTGCTGCCGATCTACGGCGCGGTGCGCAAGGTCGATCCGGCCATTCCCGCGGCTGCCGCGGGACTAGGCGCGTCGAGCTTCGCCATCTTCCGCCGCATCTACCTCCCACTCACCCTGAATGGCATCTTCGCGGGCTCGGTGCTGGTGTTCGTGCTGTCGCTGGGTTTCTTCATCACCCCGGCGCTGCTGGGCGGCGGGCGGGTCATGATGATCGCCGTTCTGATCGAACAGCAGGTGCGCGAGGCGCTGAACTGGCCGTTCGCGGCGGCGCTGTCGGCGGTGCTGCTGGTCTTCACCTTCGCCGTCTATGCGATGGCGCAGCGCTTCACGCGGACGGAGACGGAGGCCGCGCGATGAGCCGGCGTCTCCTCGTCCTGTCGTGCGGCCTCATCTACTTCTTCCTGATGCTGCCGCTGCTGGTCGTCTTCCCGATCTCGCTATCGTCGGCGCCCTATATGCAGTTCCCGCCGCCCGGCCTGTCCTGGCAGTGGTACGAGCGCTATCTCGACGATCCGCAATGGATCGATGCGACCTGGCGCTCGCTCTACATCGGCAGCGCGACGGCGGTCTTCGCTCTGCTGCTGGGCGTGCCGCTCGCCTTCGCGCTGGTGCGCGGGAAATTCTTCGGCCGCGTCCTGATCGACCGGCTGGCGCTCGCGCCGGTGATCGTGCCGACCATCATTCTCTCCGTGGCGATCTATGGCCTGTTCGCCAAGCTGAAGCTGATTGGCACCTGGTACGGGCTCACGATCGCCCACACGATACTGGCTCTGCCCTTCGTGGTGCTGGTGATCGGCGCGGGGCTGCGTGACTTCGACCGCTCGCTGGAACAGGCGGCCGAAGGTCTGGGCGCCAGCCGCTGGCGTACGCTCGCGCGCATCACCCTGCCGCTGCTGCGGCCCAGCCTCGTCTCGGCCGGCTTGCTCGCCTTCATCTCCTCGTTCGACGAGGTCGTCGTGGCGCTGTTCCTCGCCGGCGCCAACATGACGCTCCCGAAGAAGATGTTCGACAATATCCTGATGGAGATCGACCCGACCATCGCCGCCGTCTCGGTGATGCAGATCATTCTGGTGTCGATCGTCCTGGTGCTGATCGGTCGTTTCGGGCGGGGCCTCAAGGACAGTGCGCGTTAGGAGAGTCGCCATGGCCGACAGCATCTTCCACAAGGATTTCAAGGCGACACCCTGGTGGTGGGAATGGTGGCATCCCTCGAACGAGCTGAGCCAGGATCCGCCGCTCAAGACCGACGTGCTGGTGGTCGGTGCGGGCTATGGCGGACTGTCGACCGGGCTCGAGCTGGCGCGCTCGGGCGTCGAGGTGACCGTGCTGGAGCGCGGCGATTTCGGCGTCGGCGCCTCGACGCGCAATGGCGGCGGCGTCAGCGGCGGCACGACGATGGGCAAGGGCTTCTCCGGCAAGGGCGTCGGCGGCGACCCCGAGGCGTGGAAGAAGGTGATGGCGCGCATGCTGAGCGATGCCGCCGATTCGCTGGCGCAGGTCGAGACGGTGATCGAGCGCGAGGGCATTGAATGCTTCTGGCGCATGAACGGCCGCTTCAGCGGCGCCTACACGCCGCGCCACTTCGCCGAACAGCAGGCCAAGGTCGCGACCTACAACGAGAAGGCGGCGCTGGGCACCTACATGATCCCGCGCGAGCGCCAGCGCGAGGAGATCGCCTCCGACTACTACTATGGCGGCATGGTCGTGGAGCGCACCGGCCAGCTCCATCCCGCGCTCTACTATGGCGGCCTGCTCAAGGCGGCGCATCGCGCCGGCGCAAAGCTCTGCGCCAACTGCGACGCCGAGAAGATCGAACGCAAGCCCAAGGGAGCAGGAGGCGGGTTCCGGGTTCTCACCAGCAAGGGCCCGATCGAGGCGCGCGAAGTGGTGATCGCGACCAACGGCTATACGACCGAGCTGACGCCAACGCTCCGGCGGAAGCTGGTGCCAGTCGCCAGCCACATCATCGCGACCGAGGAGCTGCCCGAGGATCTGGTTCAGAGCCTCATCCCAAAGAACCGCGTCGTCTCCGATACCAAGCGCGTGCTCTGCTATTACCGCCAATCGCCGGACAATAAGCGCGTGATCTTCGGCGGCCGCGCCCGCTTCACCCAGGTGACGCCCGAGGTCAGCGCGCCGGTGCTGCACGGCTACATGCTGGAGCGCTGGCCGCAGCTCAAGGGCGTGAAGGTGACGCACGCCTGGACCGGCAACGTGGCCTTCGCCTTCGACTTCCTGCCGCACATGGGCATGGAGCAGGGCATGCACTATCTGATGGCCTGCAACGGTTCGGGCGTCGCGATGATGTCCTATCTCGGCTACCAGACCGCGCGGAAGATCGCCGGCGGCTCGAACGCGCCCGTCAACGCCTTCGACGGCCAGGACTTCCCGACCGTCCCCTTCTACAGCGGCAACCCCGAATGGGTCCTGCCCTTCGTCGGCGCCTGGTACCGCACCCGCGACTGGTGGGACCGGGTGCGGGCGTGAGCCTTCATGCTCCTCGCCCCCTCTAGGGGGAGAGGAATATGAGTCCTACTTGATCGTGATCGGCGAGAAGTCCTGGAACCAGTTCTGGGCCTGGATGAAGCCCGTGACCTTGGGCGACAGGGCGCGCGGCGCGACGTCATGCGTCACGAACAGGAACAGCGCGTCGTCGACGATCTTCTCGTGGACCTTCTTCAGTGCCTCGTCCTGCGCCTTCGGGTCGAAGGTCGTGCGCGCCTTCTCCAGCAGCGCGTCCATGCCCGGGTCCTGGTAGAAGCCCCAGTTGGTGCCGTTGGGCGCCACCAGCTTGGAATCGAGATGACGGATGAAGGCGGTGAACGGGTCCTGGATGAAGTAGCTGAAGTTCAGCGCGCTGGCGCCCTTGGCCAGGTCCGACTTGGCGCCGGCCCGCCACAGGTTGATCAGCGTGTTCCACTCGGCGACCTCGAACTCGATCTTGATGCCGACGTCGGCCAGGTTCTGCTGGATGTACTCGTTCATCGGCAGCGGCAGCATCTGGCCTGAGCCCGAGCTCGAGATCAGTACCTTCGCCGTCACCGGCTTGGCCTTGCTGAAGCCGGCCTCGGCCAGCAGCTTCTTCGCGGCCTCCGGATCGAACTTCACGTCGAAGCTCGGGCTGCCGAACCACTGGCTGCCCGGCGTGAGGAAGCCCTTGGCCGGGATCATCATGCCCTTCAGCAACACCTTCAGCCCCTCGCGATCGACGGCGAGGTTGGCCGCCTTGCGCACGCGCACGTCCTTCCACGGCGAGCCGTCGGCGAAGGAGAGGTGCCAGGTCCAGTTGTGCGGATAGGCGTTGCTGATGAGCTTGAAGCCCGCCTTCTCCAGGCTGGGGATCGCGTCGGGCGAGGGCGCCTCGATCCAGTCGACCTGGCCCGAGCGCAGCGCCGCCGTGCGGGTGGCAGGCTCGGGGATCGGCAGGAGCACCATCTTGTCGAGCTTCGGAATCCGGGCCTTGTCCCAATAGTCCTTGTTCGGCGAAAGCTCGGCGCGGGTCTGCGGCTGGAAGGCCGTGACCTTCCACGGGCCGGTGCCCGACGGGGTCTGCGCGAACTTGTTCCAGTCCTTGCCGACCTTCTCCCACTGCGCCGGGCTCGACATCATGATCCAGGAGATCTGGTAGGGCAGGAAGGCGTCGGGCGCTTTGGTCGTGATCTCGACCGTCCGGTCGTCGATCACCTTGTAGGAGGCGACGGCGGGAATGCGCGAGCGGCCCTGCGCCGCCTGCTTGGGGTCGAACTGCGGCGACTTGTCGTTCAGGATCTTGTCGAGGTTCCAGACCACGGCGTCGGCCTTGAAGTCGCTGCCGTCGTGGAACTTCACGCCGTCGCGCAGGGTGAAGGTCCAACGCGTCGGATTGGCCTCGTCGACCTTCCACGACGTCGCGAGGCCCGGCACCGGCACCGAGGCCTTCTCGGCCGAGGAAAGGTCCCAGTTGATGAGCGCGTCATAGACCGTATAGCCCATGAACCGCATGCCTTCGCCGCCCTGGTCGGTCTGGCCGGTGGTGAGCGGAATGTCCGAGGCGGTCATGCCGACGCGCAGCGTGCCCTGCGCCAGCACCGGGGTCGCGGCCAGCGCCGCCAGCAGCGCGACGGTTCCCAGAACGGCTTTATTGCGGAAGATCATGCGAAGGTCCCTGTTTCCTTGTGGTCGTTGTCTCCGCGGAGGCGAGAACCATGCCAAAGCACAGGTGGCGCGCCCGTCCCGTCCGGTCGAAACTCAAGTCCGTTCGACAAAGAACGTGACTTCCAATTTAGAATCGTTCTAATCTTAGGCCGCGAACCTGGAACACGAGGGATGGACGATGACGACCGAGAGCAAGTGCCCGTTCAGCGGTGCCCCCAAAGGACCTTCGAACCGCGACTGGTGGCCCAACCAGCTCGACCTGCAGGTCCTGCATCAGCATTCCCCGCTCTCCAACCCGCTGGGCGAGGCCTTTGACTACGCCGAGGCGTTCAAGAGTCTCGACCTCGATGCCGTCATCGCGGACCTGAAGGCCCTGATGACCGATTCGCAGGACTGGTGGCCGGCCGACTTCGGCCATTACGGCCCGTTCTTCATCCGCATGGCCTGGCACAGCGCCGGCACCTATCGCGTCGGTGACGGAAGAGGCGGCGCGGGCGGCGGCCAGCAGCGCTTCGCCCCGCTGAACTCGTGGCCCGACAACGTCAATCTCGACAAGGCGCGCCGCCTGCTCTGGCCGATCAAGCAGAAGTACGGCAACAAGCTTTCCTGGGCCGACCTGCTGATCCTCACCGGCAACGTCGCGCTGGAATCGATGGGCTTCAAGACCTTCGGCTTCGGCGGCGGCCGCGCCGACACCTGGGAGCCCGAGCAGGACATCTACTGGGGCCCCGAGGGCAAGTGGCTGGCCGACGAGCGCTATAGCGGCGACCGCCAGCTCGAGGGCTCGCTGGGCGCCGTGCAGATGGGCCTGATCTACGTCAATCCCGAGGGCCCCAACGGCAATCCCGATCCGGTGGCCGCGGCGCGCGACATCCGCGAGACCTTCGCGCGCATGGCGATGGACGACGAGGAGACGGTGGCGCTGATCGCCGGCGGCCACACCTTCGGCAAGACCCACGGCGCCGGCGACGCCGCCCTGGTCGGACCGGAGCCGGAGGCCGCGCCGATCGAGCAGCAGGGGCTGGGCTGGAAGAGCAGCTACAAGTCGGGCAAGGGCCATGACGCGATCTCCAGCGGCCTCGAAGTCACTTGGACCACGACGCCGACGAAGTGGAGCAACAACTTCTTCGAGAGCCTGTTCGGCCATGAATGGGAGCTGACCAAGAGCCCGGCCGGCGCTCATCAATGGACGGCGAAGAACGCCCAGGCGACCGTGCCGGATCCGGCCGACCCGGCCGATCCGTCGAAGCGTCGCCTGCCGACGATGCTCACCACCGACCTGTCGCTGCGCTTCGATCCGGCCTACGAGAAGATCTCGCGGCGCTTCTTCGAGAACCCCGACCAGTTCGCCGATGCCTTCGCACGCGCCTGGTTCAAGCTCACGCATCGCGACATGGGCCCGGTCGCGCGCTACCTCGGCCCGCTCGTGCCGAAGGAGCAGCTGATCTGGCAGGACCCGATCCCGGCCGTCGACCATCCGCTGGTCGGCGAGGCCGAGATCGAGCAGCTGAAGGCCAAGCTCCTGGCCTCGGGCCTCACCGTGTCGCAGCTCTTGACGACGGCCTGGGCCTCGGCCGCGACCTTCCGCGGCGCCGACAAGCGCGGCGGCGCCAACGGCGCGCGCATCCGCCTGGCACCTCAGAAGGACTGGGCGGTCAACCAGCCGGCCGAACTCGCCTCGGTGCTGCAGAAGCTCGAAGCGGTGCAGGCCGAGTTCAACGCCTCGGCGACCGGCGGCATGAAAGTCTCGCTGGCCGACCTGATCGTGCTGGGCGGCGGCGCCGCGATCGAGAAGGCGGCCAAGGCCGGCGGCCATGACGTGAAGGTGCCCTTCGCGCCGGGCCGCATGGACGCCTCGCAGGAGCAGACCGACGTCCATTCCTTCGCGCCGCTGGAGCCGACCGCCGATGGCTTCCGCAACTTCGTCGGCACGAAGCTGCCGCAGTCGCCGGAGGAGCGGCTGGTCGAACACGCACAGCGGCTCACCCTGACCGCGCCCGAGATGACGGTGCTGGTCGGCGGCCTGCGGATGCTGGGCGCCAACGTCGGCCAGTCAAGGCACGGCGTCTTCACGGACAAGACGGAGACGCTGGGCAACGACTTCTTCGTCAATCTGCTCGACATGGCGACCGAGTGGCAGCCGGTCGCCGGCGAGGAGGGCGTCTACGAGGGCCGCGACCGCAAGTCCGGCGCCGTGAAGTGGACCGGCACGAGGGTCGACCTGATCTTCGGCTCGCACAGCCAGCTCCGCGCGCTCGCCGAGGTCTACGCCCAGTCCGATGCGAAGGAGAAGTTCGTGAAGGACTTCGTCGCCGCCTGGACCAAGGTCATGAACCTCGACCGCTTCGACCTGCACGCCTGAGCCCAAGGAAAACACGACCCTCGAATGTCCTCTCCGCCGCGCTGCGGGGGAGAGGAAGGGGCCCCGCGCGAAGCGTGGGGGAGGTGAGGTGGTCATCTTGACGGTGCGTCCTCGCAGGCACACCGTTCGAACCATGACCCTGCGTGGCATGGTCCTTCTGATGGTCATTGCCGGAGCGGCAGCGATGGCGGCCGCAGGGCAGTTGCTGTTTCTCAACAATGTCGCCTGAGAGGGTCCATGAGCCTCGATCGAGATGGCTTTTTGAGTGTTGATCTCGACTGCCTGAAGGATCGCGTACGTTGGGATTGTCCGGACGTTGCTGGTCTAGTCTATGACGTCAGCGCACTAGGGCAGAAGCTGCTTCCAACAACTGCTTCCCTTCCGCAAACACGCCAAAACCTGCTGGCCGGGGTGCTCTTCTTAAGGGGATTGCAATCGGTTCAAGGTGCAATCTTGATGATCGAGCGAGGAATGGACCTCGAATCGCGTACATTGGTTCGCAGCGCATTCGAGACGCTGTTCTATCTGGGTGCTGCCGCCAAGGAAGAGGAATTTGTTGAAGACTTCATGCGCGATCACATCCACCGTGTCGATAAGCTAGCCCGAGCGCATAGAGAACTCTCACTTGCACCCGAAGAAGACTACGCCAAGCTGAACACAGCCATAGAAGAGGCAAGAGACATCGCGGGTGCCGGGCGCGCATTGTCCATCCGCGATGCTGCAAAACGAGCCGGAATGGACACGAGCTATCAAGGTTTTTATCGTGGCCTATCGAACGACTCGGCCCACCCTACCGTCATGTCCGTTAGTTCACATTGGGCACGAGATGAGCAGGGCGCTCCTACTGGGCTCTTGTGGGGACCTGAGTTACACGACCGAGAGCGAGTGCAAGACACCCTGTTCTTGATTGCTCTCGTCGGCATACTTCTCATCGATGCAGTCAATTCTCTGATTGATGACAAGGCAGTTGAGCAAGAATCGCATGCGCTTAGTAGGACTTATCTTAGTCTAAAAGGGCATACACCTTCTGCCGAGTTGAGTGCCAACAAGGCGGTTTAGGTGAACTGAGACGGCATTGACCTGATCGATTGCGCCACACCGGACTGGAGCCGCCTGATCACCGGTGCGAGCGGGGAAACTGTCAGCGGATTACAGTCTCAGGTACAAGTAGACACTATGCTGGCAACCGCGTCGCCTGACTCACTGCGAGCTGCCAGCCGTCCTTCGCCGTCACGTACACAGCGACCCAACGGACGTCGTGAGCCTTGTGGTCGGCCACGTTCAGAAGCGGGCTCTTGCCGGTGACGATCACGGTCGGGCCGGTGAAGACTCGGAAACTGAGGTCGGTGGCGGGAGCGGTCTCGATCATTGGCTCGCCGGCCATCGCGGCGGCGAGGCGCGTGTCCTTCGTGTCGAGTTTCCCGGTCTCGGTCGTGTGCGTGAAACCGTCGGCATAGAGCGCGCGTAGGGCGGCGAGGTCTTTGGCGCGCACGGCCTTCGCGAGCCTGGCGCGGAAGTCGGTGACTTCCTGGATGAAGCGCTTCGCCTCCACCGGGTCGGGCTGGCGCGGCGGATGGGCGAAGGCGACCTCAGGGGCGAGAGCGAGAAGCGGGAGACCCGCGAGCAGGGTGCGTCTACGCATCCTTCGAGGATACGCCGGCCTCGGCGAAGGTCGCCATGCCGTTGTGGCAGGCGGCGGCGGCCTTGAGCAGCGGCACGGCGAGCGCGGCGGCCGAGGCTTCGCCCAGGCGCATGTCGAGGTCGAACAGAGGGCGCACGCCGATCTCGGCGAGCAGGCGCGTGTGGCCGGGCTCGGCCGAGCGGTGGGCGACCAGGCAATGGTCGAGCGCGCGGCGGTCGACGGCGCGCAGTACGGCGGCGGCGGCGGTGCAGGCGAAGCCGTCGAGCAGCACCGGGATTCGGCCCATGCGGGCGGCGACGATGGCGCCGGTCAGGGCCGCGAACTCCTCGCCGCCGACCGCGGCCAGCAGTTCGAGCGGATCGCGGCGGGCGATCGCCTCCTTGTGGAAGGCGAGCGCCTCGTCGATCACCGCGATCTTGTGGGCGAGCGCCTTGCCCGAGACGCCGGTGCCGGGCCCCGCCCAGTCGGCGCCCGTGCCGCCGAACAGGGCGGCGCAGAGCGTGGCGGCGGCGGTCGTGTTGGCGATGCCCATTTCGCCCAGGCACATCACGTCGATGCCGGGTTCGGCCGCCATCATGCCGTAGGCCATGGCATTGGCCGCGCGCGTCTCGTCCATCGCCGGGCCTTGCGTGAAGTCGGCGGTCGGATGGTCGAGGTCGAGCTCGTAGATGCGCAGGTCGGCGTCGATCGCGGCGGCCAGCTGGTTGATGGCGGCGCCGCCGTTCAGAAAGTTCTTCACCATCTGCTGCGTGACCTCGGGCGGATAGGCCGAGACGCCGCGCGCGGCGACGCCATGGGTGCCGGCGAACACCGCGATGCGCGGCCGCTCGACCCGCGGCTGGGCGCGGCCCTGCCAGCAGGCCAGCCACTCCGCGATCTCCTCCAGCCGGCCGAGCGAGCCCGGCGGCTTGGTCAGCTCGGCCTGGCGGCGGACGACCTCGGTCTGGGCGGTGAGATCGGGTCCCGGCAGGTCGCGCAGGATCCGGCGCATTTCATCGAAGGAGGCAGCCGACATTGTTCGTCCGGGGGCATTCTGAAAGGGGCCGGACCATCCTATATTCAGGGCACCATGACCAGTCCCCACGAGCCCTCCTTCGACAGCATCGCCCGTCGCCCGGCGTCGTTCGACGAATGGCTGCAGGCCTTCAAGGAACAGATGACCTTCTTCACCGGGCTGAAGCTCGATGTCGGCGTGCCGCGCTGGCAACTGGCCGACGTCCTGCCGGTCCTGCCCGCAGTGGGCGCGGCGATTGGGCTGGCCTCCGGGCTGGTCTTCGCCATCGTGCGCGGCATCGCCGGGCCGGGCTGGCTGGCGGCGGTGCTGGCGGTCGGCGCGGCGGTGATCCTGACGCGCGCCCTGCACGAAGACGGGCTGGCCGATACCGCCGACGGGCTGGGCCCGCATGCGCTGGAGCCGGCGCGGCGGCTTGAGATCATGCGCGACAGCCGCAACGGCACCTTCGGCGTGCTGGCGCTGGCGCTCACGGTGCTGATCAAGGTCGCCTGCCTGGCGCAGTTCGGCGCCGCCACCGGACTCGTGGTGCTGATCTCGGCCCACGCCTTGTCACGCGCCGTGCTCGCCTATCCGCTGCTGGCCTTCTCGCCGGTCCACGCCGACGGGCTGGGGGCGACCGCGGGCAAGCCGACCGACAACGACGTCTGGATCACCATTGGCATCGGCGCGGGCCTCGCCTTCCTGCTGATGCTGGGCAAGGGCCTGTTCGTGGCGATCCTGGCGCCGCTCGCCGCGATTGCCTCGGCCTGGTTCGCCTCGCACTGGATCGCCAAGCGGCTCGGCGGCTACACCGGCGACACCTTGGGCGCGGTGCAGCAGAAGGCGGAGATCGTGTTCCTCGTGGTGGCGGCGCTGTTCATCGGCAGCTAAGAAGGCGGCCGCGCAAGGTACAGCGGAGGAACGGCATGGCGACGGGCGCCAAGATCACGGGAGCGGTCACGCGGTGGTGGTGGGTGCGGCATGCGCCGGTGCCCAATCCGGAACGCCGCTGCTACGGGCAATCCGACATGGACTGCGACGTGAGCAACGACGCGCTGTTCCGTCACCAGGCGAAGCTGCTGCCCAAGGGCGCGGTCTGGTATTCGTCCAACCTGTTGCGGGCGCGCAAGACGGCCGAGCAGCTCGCCCGGGCGGGGGCGGAGATGGACACGCTCAACATCGATCCCGACCTCGCCGAGCAGCATTTCGGCTCGTGGCAGGGGCTCACCTATGTCGAGATCGCCGAGAACCACGCCAACAACCATCTCTTCTGGCTGGGACCGCCGGAATTCCGGCCGGAGGGCGGCGAGAGCTTCGTCGATCTGCGCGAGCGCACGGTGCGCAGCATCGACCGGCTGACCGCCGAGCACAAAGGTCGCGACATCGTGGCGACGGCGCATGGCGGCACGATCCGCGCGGCGCTGGCGCATGCGTTCGACCTGCATCCCGAGGCGGCGGTGCGCTTCGAGATCGACAATGTCTCGATCACCCTGATCGAGCATTTCGAGCAGGCCGACCCGCTGCATGCCTGGCGCGTGGCGTTCGTGAACTACATGCCGCGCGAGATCGTCAAGGCCCATGCCGGCGGGCCTGCGTGAGCGCAGTCACGAAGAGCACCGCCGAGCTGGCGGCCGAACAGGCCGCGCACTGGAACGGGGCCGGCGGGCAGGGTTGGTTGAAAGCGCAGGCGCGTCTCGATCATTCGCTGGTCGAGATCGGCCGCCGTGTGCTTGCGCTGGCGGATGCGCAGCCCGGTGAGACGGCGATCGACGTCGGTTGCGGTCCCGGCGGGACGACGGCGGCGCTGGCCCAATCGGTCGGGTCCGGGGGGCACGTCCTGGGCGTCGATATCTCCCAGCCGCTGATCGATGCGGCCCTGACGCGTCGCCTTCCCAACGCGACCTTCGTGGTGGCCGATGCCGGGACGTATCCATTCGATGCGGCGTCGGCCGACCTGGTCTTCTCGCGCTTCGGCGTCATGTTCTTCGCCGATCCGGTCGCTGCCTTCACGAACCTGCGTCGTGCGCTCAAGCCCTCGGGCCGGCTCGCCTTCGTCTGCTGGCGGGCGCCGCGGGAGAATCCCTGGAGCCTCGCGCCGGTAAAGGCGGCCGCGCCGTTCCTGCCGCCGCTGCCGCGACCCGGCCCGGAGGATCCCGGCCAGTTCGCCTTCGCCGATCCCGCGCGGGTCGAACGGATTCTCAAAGGGGCGGGTTTCACCGGCCTCGCGATCGAGCCGCTCGACGTCCAGATGTGGATGGGTGGGGACGTGGCCGATGTGGTGACCAGTGCCGGCCGTTTCGGGCCGCTGGCCCGCGCTTTCGCCGACGCCGATCCCGCTGCCGTCGCGAAGGCAAAGGCTGCCATCGTCGAGCTACTGAAACCTCACGCCACCCGGGACGGCGTGTCGCTGCCCGGCGGCTGCTGGCTGGTGAGCGCCCGGTCCGGCTGATGGAGCACATCTCGACCTTTCCGCTGCCGCCGGTGACGCTCGTGCTGGGCGGCGCGCGCTCGGGCAAGAGCACCCATGCCGAGCGGCTGGTCACGGGCACCCTGCACGGCGGCGCGCCGCGGCCGGCGATCTATGTCGCGACCGCCGAGGCCGGCGACGTCGAGATGGCGACCCGGATCATGGCCCATCGTGCCCGCCGCGGCGTCGCATGGACCACGATCGAGGAGCCGCTGAAGCTCGCCGAGGTGCTGGAACAGGCGGCCGCCAAGGGTCAGCCGATGCTGGTCGACTGCCTGACGCTCTGGCTCTCGAACCTCATGCATGCCGGCGAGGATGTCGATCAGGCGACCGACGAGCTGGTGCAGTCACTGGATGATCACAACCAGCCGGTGGTCTTCGTGAGCAACGAAGTGGGCCTCGGAATCGTGCCGGAGACGCCGCTCGGGCGGAGCTTCCGGGACGCGATGGGCCGCATGAACATGCGGATTGCCGAGCGCGCCGACCGGGTGATCCTGATGGCCGCGGGCCTGCCGCTGACGATGAAGGACCGGCCGGCCCGGCCGCGCTGAGGGACGAGGCCAATCCGGCGGCGAAACGTGGTATGGTGCGGCTCTCGTGACCATCCAGGCGCTCCCTCGGCGTCGGTCACCAGCCAAACGGAGCATAAAATGAAGCTCGATCGCCGAACCGTCCTTTCGGGGACTGCGGCCGCGTTCGCCGCGCCGTTCCTCGGGTCCCAGCCGGCCCGCGCCGATGCCAAGCGCCAGTCGCTGGTCGATTCCTGCCTCGCCACGGCCCGCAAGATCCTGGCCGGCCCCGACTTTCCCGACGCCGCCGGGCAGATGGTCAATGCGCGCGGCGTCCTGATCATTCCCGAACTGGTCCAGGGCGGGTTCATCTTCGGCGCCGCCGGCGGCCGCGGCGTCCTGCTGGGCCGGGCCTCGCCCAACAACTGGAGCTACCCGGCCTTCTACCTGATGGGCTCCGGCAGCGTCGGCCTGCAGGTCGGCGGCAAGGTCTCCGAGATCGTGTTCATCATCCGGACCGAGAAGGGCCTGCAGGCGATCATCGACCACAAGTTCAAGTTCGGCGCGGAAGCGGGCGTGACCATGGTCGCGGTCGGCATCGGCCTCGAGGGCGCCACGACGGGAGCCGGCGGCGCCGACATCGTGGCCTTCGCCAACTCGCAGGGCCTGTTCGCGGGCGCCTCGCTCGAAGGCTCCTACATCGACGCCGACAACGACTGGAACGCGCTCTACTATGGCGGCGGCGCCATGGCGAAGGGCGTCGTCCTCGACCGCCGCTACACCAACCCGGGCGCCGACCCGCTCAGGCAGTTCCTGTCGAAGTGGTAACGCGCCGATAAGAAAGCAGCCATCGGAGCGCGCCATTCAGTGGCGCGCTCCATTTCAGCCAGCCTTCGCCAGCTCGGTCGACGCCAGCGTCCCGAGCTCATTGGAGCGCGCAACTCCAGTTGCGCTCATTTCTGCGCTGCCACTCGCTGCCGGATATGACTCCAAGGCCAATTCTCGGCAGCGCCAACGAGTCCCGCCTTGACCGGATTGTTCTCGATGTAGCCAACCGTGGATTCGAAATGCCGCTCGTCGCGGATGTACGTGTCCCAGTAGTCGTCCTGCCAGAACGGTCCTGACCTCCCGATCATGCGATTGGCCGCTCGTGCCGAGAACCGCTTCCACGAGCTGACGATCGATCCGAGCGAGTGGTGACCGAGGAGTTCGATAAGGACATGGACGTGATTGGGCATGATCGTCCAAGCAATCAGCCGATAGCGTTCGTCATCGAAATGCAGAAGGGCCGTCTCGACGATCTCTGCAATCTCTGGCCGTCGGAGCCAGCATGCGCCCAATCCCGCATCCAGGAAGGCGTCGCGTTCGGCAGCGGTGATTGATCCAGCTGCAGTCAGGAGTTCTTCGATCACGTCCGCCGTGAGGCTATCGGCCAACCGAAACGTCACGAACTGCAGTGTATCGGGCGAGGCAAAATGCGGCAGGTATCCGCGGGAGTGCCAGCCCTTCGGGCTCATGGGAACGCGCAACTCCAGTGGCGCATCATGATTCATGAGCGCAACTGGAGTTGCGCGCTCCAATGATACCTAAGCCACCTTCAGTCCCGGCGCGATCGAGAGCTTCGCCTTGGTCTTCGCCTTGACCTCGTCGACGGTGACGCCGTCGGCGAGTTCCATCAGCGTGACGCCGCCATCGCCCTTCTTGTCGACGGCGAAGACTCCCAGTTCGGAGATCACCATGTCGACGACGCGGCGGCCGGTCAGGGGCAGGGTGCATTGGGGGAGCAGCTTCGAGGCGCCGTCCTTGGAGACATGCTCCATGGTGACGATGACGCGCTTCACGCCGGCCACCAGGTCCATGGCGCCGCCCATGCCCTTCACCATCTTGCCCGGGATCATCCAGTTGGCGAGGTCGCCGTTCTCCGCCACTTCCATGGCGCCCAGGATCGACAGGTCGATATGGCCGCCGCGGATCATCGCGAAGCTGTCGGCCGAGCTGAAGTAGGACGTGCCCTTCACTTCGGTCACGGTCTGCTTGCCGGCATTGATGATGTCGGCATCGACCTCGTTGTCGTAGGGGAAGGGGCCGACGCCGAGCATGCCGTTCTCGCTCTGCAGCGTGATGTCGACATCCTCGGGAACGTAGTTCGACACCAGCGTCGGGATGCCGATGCCCAGGTTCACGTAGAAGCCGTCCTTCAGTTCCTTGGCGGCGCGTGCCGCCATCTGGTCGCGGGTCCAGGCCATCGTTCTCTCCTCAAGCCTTGCGGATTGTGCGCTGTTCGATCTGCTTGTCGTAGGGCGCACCGCAGAAGATGCGCTGCACGAAGACGGCGGGCGTGTGGATGTGGTCGGGATCGAGCTCGCCGACCGGCACCAGTTCCTCGACCTCGGCGACGCAGACCTTGGCGGCGGTGGCCATCATCGGATTGAAGTTCCGCGCGGCCTTCCGATAGATCAGGTTTCCCGACGTGTCGCCCTTCCACGCCTTGACCAGCGCGATGTCGCCGAACAGGCCGCGCTCCATCACGTATTCCTCGCCGTCGAAGACCTTGGTCTCCTTGCCCTCGGCCACCAGGGTGCCGACGCCGGTCTTGGTGTAGAAGGCCGGGATGCCGGCGCCGCCGGCGCGGCAGCGTTCGGCCAGCGTGCCCTGCGGATTGAACTCGAGCTCCAGCTTGCCCTCGAGGTAGAGCTTGGCGAAGGTCTTGTTCTCGCCCACGTAGGAGCTGATCATCTTCCTCACCTGCCCGGTCTCGAGCAGCAGGCCGAGGCCCGCGCCGTCGATGCCGGCATTGTTCGAGACGCAGGTGAGACCCTTCACGCCGGAGTCGCGCACCGCGCCGATCAGTCTCTCGGGAATGCCGACCAGGCCGAAGCCGCCGCACATCAGCATCAGATCGTCGCGCAGCAGGCCCTCGAGCGCCGACTTCGCATCCTTGTAGACCTTGTTCGCCATCGCTGTGTTCCGTCCTCGCCTGCCCGTGGTCGCTGGGGTCCCGGCATATGGAAGCGCCCTCGCTTGCCTGTCAATCAGTCGCGAATTGTCCGCTTCCCCGCGACGAATTCCCCCATCAACCGGTGGCCATCGTCGCTCACGGCGAGGTCCATGAACAGGGTCCGTTCGTCGGCGAGGCCTTGTGACAGAGGCGTTTCAGTCGCCGAGCGGACCAGCCGCTTGATGTGAGCCACGGCCCGCGGCGGCTGGGCGGCCAGACGCTTCGCCATCGTCATCGCGTGATCCAGCACCGGCCCGTCGACCGCATCATGGACCATGCCGAGCGACGCCGCCTCGTCGGGCGACACGGTGCGGCCCGTCAGCGACAGTTCGAGGGCCCGCGCCTCGCCGACCAGGCGCACGAGGCGCTGCGTGCCGCCGGCCCCGGCCAGGATGCCGATGTTGATCTCGGGCTGGCCGAGCCAGTAGGGCCCACGCTCGGCCAGGCGGATGTCGCAGGCCATGCAGAACTCGAAGCCGCCGCCCATCGCCGTGCCGTTGATCGCGGCGATCACCGGCTTGGGCGCGCCTTCGAGGCGGGTGAGGATCCTGTGATAGGCGCTCTCGGGCGAGGGCCGGTCGAGCGAGAAGGTGGCGCCCTTGGCGCGCAGCTTTTCCGACAGCGCCAGCAGTTCGGACACGTCGTAATGCTCGATGAACACACCCTGCAGCGCGCCGGTGAAGACCAGGACGCGCACGGCATCGTCCGCCAGCAGCCCGTCGACCGAGGCGTCGAGCTCGCCCACCATCGCGGCGTTCATGTAGCCTTTCGGCGGATTGTTGAAGCGGATGATGGCGACGGTGTCGCGCCGTTCGATTTCGATCAGGGACATGGGCTCAATTGTTCCTGTCCAGGATCACGATGGCAATTCCCGCAATCACCAGCGCCGTGCCGATCGCCAGCGGCCAGGTGACGGGCTCGCCGACCAGCACCACCGAGCTGGCGATGGCCAGCAAGGGCACGCCCAGCATGCCGAGCGAGCCGGTGACCGGCGGCAGGGCGCGCGCGACCGAGACGGCGGCCCATGTTGCCGTCGGCCCGGCCAGCACGCCGAGATAGAGCAGGGCGAGCCACAGCGAGGGATGGTGCAGGTCGAGGGAGCCCGCCGGTTCCAGGGTGAAGGCGAGGATCCACAGCAGCACCGTGGCCACGCCCATCTGCCAGGGCAGCACGTCGAGCGGCGACATGCGCCAGGCGTGGCGGCGGGCATGCAGGATCGCCAGAGCCCAGGTGAAGCCCGCGGCCAGCAGCCAGCCATGGCCCAGCATCACCCGCCGATCGCTCCAGTCGAAGCGCAGCGGATCGATGAGGACGATGATGCCCGCAACGCCGAGGACGGCCCCGGCGAAGGCGCGGCGACCAACCTTCTCGCCGACCATCCAGGAGAGCGGCACCATCCAGAGCATCGTCGTATAGGCCAGCACGCCCGAGCGGCCGGGCGGCACGATCTGCACGCCGAGATTGGCGAACGCGAAGAAGCAGGTGAGCTGCAGCGCGCCGACCGACAGGATGATCGGCCAGTCGGCGCGGCCGGGCCAGGCGAGGCGCTTAAGGGCCGCGACCAGGACGAAGGCCGTCGCGGCCGACAGGGTGGCGCGCGCCGCCGCCAGCCAGATCGGCGTGCCCGCGTCGAGGCCGATCCGGATGACCGGCCAGGCCAGGCCGAACAGCACGACGACCAGGCCGAGCTGCAGCCACGCCACGCGCGAAGGCCGCAGGTCGCTCATGGGACGTTTCCTCCGTTGTCTCTTTGCCGGCGTATTCAGAGCCAGATGAATTGAGGTTCAATACGACTAAATCCGTCGTCTCGACCGAAGCACCGCAGGTGCGGAGTGGAGAGACCTTCGTTCCACCAAAGCTGGCCAATCGTGGAAAAAAGGTCTCTCCACTACGCCTCGCTACGCGAGGCTCCGGTCGGGACGACGGAGATTAGCGTTACGCGCGCTTCTCCTGGGCGACGGTAAGGGGCTGCGGCAGGCGCGTCAGCATCTCCTTCGGCACGACCTGCCAGAAATGCCCGACCTCGCGATCCCAGTCGTTCAGCAGGCGAGCGCCCAGCGGCGACTTGGTCTCGGCAACGTGCTCCGCCACCAGGCCCTTCAGCACGGTCTCCCAGTGCGGGTGGTCGACGCGCTGCCACGTCACGGTCTCGGGATTGACCTTCAGCCTGAACGCATCCTCCGGGTCGTAGACGAACGCCATGCCGCCGGTCATGCCGGCGCCGAAGTTGACGCCGATCGGTCCCAGGATCACCGCGGTGCCGCCGGTCATGTACTCGCAGCCGTTCGAGCCCAGCCCCTCGACCACCGCATCGGCGCCGGAGTTGCGCACCGCGAAGCGTTCGCCGGCGCGGCCCGAGGCGAAGAGCTTGCCGGCCGTCGCGCCGTACAGGACCGTGTTGCCGATGATGGCGTTGGCCTCCGGCACCAAGGGGCTCGAGATGGTCGGCTTGACCACGATGGTGCCGCCGCTCAACCCCTTGCCGACATAGTCGTTGGCGTCGCCGAACACTTCGAGCTTCATGCCCTGCACGGCGAAGGCGCCCAGCGACTGGCCGGCGGTGCCGCGCAGCCGCACGGTCACGGTGTCGGGCGGCAGGCCGGTCATGCCGTACTTTCGCGTGATCATCGCCGACAGGCGCGTGCCGACGGCGCGATGGGTGTTCCGGACGCTGTACTGCAGCTGCATCTTCTCGCGGTGGGTGAAGAGCGGCTGCACGTCGCGCAGCATCTGGGCGTCGAGCGTGTCGGGCACCTCGTTGCGGCCCTCGACCGTGCAGTGCACGGCCTCGCGGCCGCCGTCGGCCCGCGTCAGCAGCGGGTTGAGGTCGAGATCGTCGAGGATGCGCGCACCGCGGCTCACCTGCTTCAGGAGGTCGGAACGGCCGACGATCTCGAGCAGCGACCGGTAGCCGAGCTGCGCCAGGATCTCGCGCACCTCCTCGGCCACGAAGCTGAACAGGTTGACGACCTTCTCCGGCGAACCCTCGAACTTCTCGCGCAGCTTCGGGTCCTGCGTGCAGACGCCGACCGGGCAGGTGTTGGAATGGCACTGGCGCACCATGATGCAGCCCATGGCGATCAGCGAGGCCGTGCCGAGACCGTATTCCTCGGCGCCCAGCATGGCGGCGATGACCACGTCGCGGCCGGTCTTGATGCCGCCGTCGGTGCGCAGCAGAACCTTGTCCCGCAGGCGGTTCAGGGTCAGCACCTGGTGGGTCTCGGAAAGGCCCATCTCCCAGGGGATGCCGGCATACTTGATGCTGGTCTGCGGCGAGGCGCCGGTGCCGCCATTGTGGCCCGACACCAGGATCACGTCGGCCTTGGCCTTGGCCACGCCCGCCGCGATCGTGCCGATGCCGGAGCGCGCGACCAGCTTAACGGTCACGCGCGCCTCGGGGTTGATCTGCTTCAGGTCGTAGATCAGCTGCGCCAGATCCTCGATCGAATAGATGTCGTGATGCGGCGGCGGGCTGATCAGGGTGACGCCCGGCGTCGAGTGACGCAGCCGCGCGATCATCTCCGTCACCTTGAGGCCGGGCAGCTGGCCGCCCTCGCCGGGCTTGGCGCCCTGGGCGACCTTGATCTCGAGCTCGCGGCAGTTGTTCAGGTATTCGGCGGTGACGCCGAAGCGGCCCGATGCGACCTGCTTGATGGCCGAGGAGGCATTGTCGCCGTTCGGCCGCGGCCGGTAGCGTGCGGCATCCTCGCCGCCCTCGCCGGAATCGGACTTGGCGCCGATGCGATTCATGGCGATCGACAGCGTCTCGTGCGCTTCCGGACCCAGGGCGCCCAGCGAGATGCCGGGCGCCACCAGGCGCTTGCGCAGCTCGGTGATCGATTCGACGTCGTCGAGCGGGATGGGCGCACGGTCGGTCTTGAAGTCGAGCAGGTCGCGCAGGTTGATCGGCGGCTGGCGGCGCACTGCCTCGCTGTACTTGCGGTACTTGGCGTAGGACTCGGTGTTCACCGCATCCTGCAGCATGTGGATCAGCGCACCCTCGAAATTGTGGCGGTCGCCGCCGCGGCGCGCCTTGTAGAAACCGCCGATCGGCAGCGCGATCACGTCCTCGTCGAAGGCACGGGCATGCTGCTCGGCGATCTTCTCCTGCACGCCGCGCAGGCCGATCCCCGAGATGCGCGAGGGCATGCCGGGGAAGAACTCCGCGACCAGCGAGCGCGACAGGCCGACCGCCTCGAAGTTGCAGCCGCCGCGGTAGGACGACAGGACCGAGATGCCCATCTTGGACATCACCTTGAGCAGACCCTCGTCCAGCGCCTTCTTGAAGTTGGCGAGGCACTGGCCGAGCGACAGCTTGCCGAACAGGCCGCGCGCGTGCCGGGCCGCGATCGTCTCCTCGGCGAGGTAGGGGTTCACCGTCGTTGCGCCGACGCCGATGATGACGGCGACATAGTGCACGTCGAGGCACTCGCCCGAGCGCACGTTCAGCGAGGTGAAAGTGCGCAGCGACTGGCGCACCAGGTAGGAGTGCACGGCGCCGGCCGCCAAGATCATCGGCAAGGCGGCGCGGTCGGGGCCGATATTGGCGTCGGTCAGCACGATGTGCAGGCAGCCGCTGCGCACCGCGTCCTCGGCCTCCTTGCAGATGCGTTCGAAGGACTGGCGCATCGCGTCGAGTCCGCCCCTCCCATCTCCAGGACGGGGGTCGAATGTACAGTCGATGCGCGCCGCCGTGTCGCCCATGTACTTGCG
This sequence comes from Reyranella sp., assembly GCA_046296475.1. Taxonomy (GTDB): domain Bacteria; phylum Pseudomonadota; class Alphaproteobacteria; order Reyranellales; family Reyranellaceae; genus Reyranella. The sequence continues at coordinate 47,948 of JBKBLH010000023.1, read as the reverse complement.
CATCGCCTCGAACTCGGCGTTGAGCACGATCGGCGACTGCAGCGAGAGCATTTCGCTCTGGTCGGGCGTCTCGTCGAGGATGTTGCCGAGGTTGCCCAGCCGCGTGCGGATCGTCATCACGTTGCGCTCGCGCAAGCTGTCGATCGGCGGGTTGGTGACCTGGCTGAAGTTCTGCCGGAAATAGTGGTGCATGCCGCGATAGGTGTCGCTCAACACCGCGAGCGGCGCGTCGTCGCCCATCGAGCCGACGGCCTCCTTGCCGTCCTCCACCATGGGATGGAGGATCGCCTCGAGATCCTCGATCGACCAGCCGGCCGCGAACTGGCGGCGGCGCAGCTCGTCGGCGGGGAAGTGCTCGGCCGCCGGCGCGTCCTGCCGGATCAGCGAATCGAGCTCGACCGTGCGCGTCGTCCAGCTCGCATAGTCGTGCGTCGCGGCGAGCATGTCCTTCAGCTCGCGGTCCTTGTAGACCCTGGGCTGGTCCATATCGACGGCCAGCATCTCGCCGGGGCCGAGGCGGCCCTTCTCGACGATCCGGGCTTCGTCCTGCGGCACCATGCCGGCCTCGGAGCCGGCGATCAGCAGGTCGGTCGACGTCATGACGTAGCGCATCGGGCGCAGACCGTTGCGGTCGAGCCCGACCAGCGCCCACTTGCCGGCGACGGCGGCGATGGCGGCCGGACCGTCCCATGGCTCCATGACGCCGTTCACGTAGTTGTACATCGCGCGATGCTCTGCCGGCACGTTGGGGTTCGTCGCCGAGGCCTCGGGGATCATCATCGTCTTGACCATCGGCAGGTTGCGATGGCCGCGCACCAGCAGCTCGAACACGTTGTCGAGCGCCGACGAGTCGGAGGCGCCGGGCTGCACGATCGGCTTCAGGTCCTCGATGAAGGGGCCGAAATTCTCGTGCTCGAGGCGCGCCTCGTGGCTCTTCATCCAGTTGACGTTGCCCAGGATGGTGTTGATCTCGCCGTTGTGGGCGAGCACGCGGAAGGGCTGCGCCAGCTTCCATTGCGGGAAGGTGTTGGTCGAATAGCGCTGGTGGAAGATCGCGAAGCGCGACACGAACCGCTCGTCGAGCAGGTCGGGATAGAAGGCCGACAGATGTTCGGCGAGGAACATGCCCTTGTAGACGACCGAGCGGCAGGAGAGCGAGCAGACGTAGAACTCGGCGATGTTCTCGGCCAGCGCCGCCTTCTCCATGCGCCGCCGCAGGATGTAGAGCTGCTTCTCGAACTCGCGGTTGTCGAGCTTCGCGTCGCCGCGGCCGATCAGGATCTGCTCGATCTCGGGCCGCGTCTCGTTGGCCTTGGCGCCGATGACCGAGATGTCGACCGGCACCTGCCGCCAGCCCAGGATCGTGTGGCCGAAGCGCAGGATCTCGGTTTCGACGATGGTGCGGCAGCGCTCCTGCGCGCCGAGGTCGGTGCGCGGCAGGAACACCATGCCGACCGCGATGCGGCCGACCTGCGGGACCTCGCCGCTCGAATCGCGGACATAGTCCTTGAAGAAGTCCTGCGGGATCTCGACGTGGAGGCCCGCGCCGTCGCCTGTCTTGCCGTCGGCGTCGACGGCGCCGCGGTGCCACACCGCCTTCAGCGCATCGATACCCGCCACCACGACGTCGCGGCGTCGCTTGCCGTCCAGCGCGACCACCAGACCGACGCCGCAGGAATCGAGTCCCTCGGCGGGATTGTAGCCATAGGCGGCGGTGAGCTTGGCGGTGCCGCTCCTGTAGTCGCGGACGAACTGCTCGGCATCGAAGGGACGGGTGGTCATGGTTTTGATCCTTCCCGTGGCTTTGCGGGGCGACGGGTCTTTCGGTCAGAAGGTCATGTGTCGGAGAACAGCTTGCCGGCCTCGGCCCAGTTCTCTTTCTTGATGTCGGTGAGGATGATCTGCACGGCGTCGGGCGTGCAGCCCAGCGCGCGGCAGGTGCCCTCGGTCAGCTCCTTCGCCAGCGCGCGACGCTGCTCGATGGTGCGGCCCTCGAACATCTGGACGTTGATCATCGGCATTTTCTTCTTCTCCCGTGGTTAGAACTCATGATCGATCGCGACATGGCCGGGCTGCGCTTTCACCCGGGCCATCCAAGCTGCAATGCTGGGATAGCGCGACAGGTCGAACCCGCCCTCGTCGGCGACATGGGTGTAGGCATAGAGCGCGATGTCGGCGAGCCCGTAGCGGTCTTCGACGAAGAAGGCGCGCGTCGCGAGATGCCTCTCCATCACGTCGAGGGCCGCGTAGCCCTTCCTCATGATGTCGGGCAGGTTGGCTTCCTGCTGCGGCGACAGCTCGTCGAGGAAGTGCTTCCAGAAGCGCGCCACGGCAATGTAGGGCTCGTGGCTGTACTGCTCGAAGAACATCCACTGCAGCGTCTTCGCCCGTGCCAGACGATCGGTCGGCGCAAACGGCGTGCCCTCGGCCAGGTACCAGAGGATCGCGCCCGATTCGAAGAGGAAGGAGCCATCCTCCAGTTCCAGCGTCGGGATGCGACCGTTTGGGTTCTTCGCGAGGAACTCGGGCGTGCGCGTCTCGCCCTTCAGGATGTCGCGCTCGATGCGCTCGAACGGCAGGCAGAGCTGCGACAGCAGCAGCCAGACCTTGTAGCCGTTGCCCGACCCGGTGAAGTCGTAGACCTTCAGCATCCCCTACTCCGCCGCGATGCGCTGGGCCGCCAGCGCCTTCGTCGCAAGGTAGGTGTGGATGCGCTCGGCGGCGTCGCGGCCGTCGCGCACCGCCCATACGACCAGCGAGGCGCCGCGCACGATGTCGCCGGCGGCGAAAACGCCGTCGAGGCTGGTCATCATGCTCTTCCAGTCGATCTTGAGCGTGTTCCAGCCGGTGACGCCGAGGTCGGGCGCACTCAGCGCGGTCGGCAGGTCCTCGGGATCGAAGCCCAGCGCCATCAGCACGAGATCGGCCTCGACGTTCACATGGCTGTTGGGAATCTCCTGCGGCGTTTGGCGGCCCGAGGCGTCGGGCATGCCGAGATGGATGCGCACGGTGCGGACGTGGCTCACCGTCTCCTGGCCGAGGAAGGCCTGCGGCGCGGCCAGCCAGACGAACTCGACTCCTTCCTCCTCGGCGTGCTTCACCTCGCGCTGGGAGCCCGGCATGTTGGCGCGGTCGCGGCGATAGAGGCACTTCACCGACTTCGCGCCCTGGCGCACCGCCGTGCGCACGCAATCCATCGCCGTGTCGCCGCCGCCGATCACCACGACGTTCTTGCCCGCGGCATTCAGCATACCCGACTCGAACGCGGGGACGGTGTCGCCGAGGCCCTGGCGATTCGAGGTGGTCAGGTAATCGAGCGCCGGGACGATGCCCGCGAGACCGACGCCGGGGGCAGCAATGTCGCGCGCCTTGTAGACGCCGGTGGCAATCAGCACGGCGCCGTGGCGCGCGCGCAGCTCCTCGAGCGTGACGTCGCGGCCGACCTCGCAGTTCAGGTGGAAGGTGACCTTCGAGTCGCGCAGCAGCGTCTCGCGGCGCTGCACGATCTCCTTCTCGAGCTTGAAGTTGGGAATACCGTAGATCAGCAGGCCGCCGACCCGGTCGTAGCGATCGTAGACCGCGACCTGGTAGCCCTTGCGCCGAAGCTGCTCGGCCGCCGCCAGGCCGGCCGGGCCGGCGCCGACGATGCCGACGCTCTCTGGCCGCTCGCGCCGCGGCTGGATCGGCTTCACCCAGCCGCGCTGCCAGGCGGTGTCCGTGATGTACTTCTCGACCGAGCCGATCGTGACCGATTCGAAGCCCTTCTCGATGACGCAGTTGCCTTCGCAGAGGCGGTCCTGCGGACAGATGCGGCCGCAGATCTCGGGGAAGTTGTTGGTCGCGGAGGAGAGTTCGTAGGCTTCTTCGAGCCGACCCTCGGCGGTGAGCTTCAGCCAGTCGGGGATGTTGTTGTGCAGCGGACAATGGATCTGACAGAAGGGCACGCCGCATTGCGAGCACCGCGCCGCCTGCTCGGCCGCCTTGTCCTTGGCGAAGCCCTCGTAAATCTCGTCGAAGTCGCGGCGGCGTTCGGCTGCCGGCCGCTTGTCGGGCATGGCTTGCGGCGTTCCGACGAACTTCAGCATCCTCTCGGCCATCCCCGGCCTCCTCGGACAATTTGTGAAATTTTATTACGCAAGAAGCGCGCCGATCGCGCCTTTGCTGCGTTGTTGGCATGCTTAAACCATGCCGCGAAACGTTAGTCAATGTTATTGACCTAATAGGCGGACGAGAAATTCTCTGGGACGCATGCGGTTGAATAATTGCCTGCTTTGGAGACTAATTGGTACCGAAAACGGACTAATTGTTCTGGCCAAGCATACGCGCCGTTGATGACGGCTTTACTCTGATGTCAGGCTGGAGCGTGCTGGTTGTAGCGGCCGCCTACGCGATAGCGGTCGAGGTACATCGGCAGGATGGCCTCGGCCGCGGTCGGCGTGATGCCGAGCTGCGCCAGTCCCGGAGCGCCCGGGCGGACGACATTGTCCGTCACCAGCAGGTCGACCTGGTCGTGAGTCAGCGGCGGCACTGGCAGGAATTCGGCGAAGAAGCCCGCGATCTTCATCAGGCCGGCCGGGATGCCAACGATCCGCTTGCGGCGGTCGATCTCGCGCAGCACCAGCTCACCGATCTCGCGGTAGGTGTAGACGCGCGGACCGCCCAGCTCGAAAACGGTCCTGGCCGTGTCGGGCCGCTCGAGGACGGCGACAGCGGCACTGCCGACATCGCCGACATAGACCGGCTGCACCTTGGCCAAGCCATTGCCAACGACGGGCAGGAAGGGCGCTCGGCGGGCGATCTGGGCCATGCGGTTGAACATCGCGTCCTCGGGGCCGAAGACCACGCTCAGGCGCAGGAACGTGGCGTTCGGGAAGCCCGCGATGATCGCATCCTCGGCATCGACCTTGGAGCGGATGAATTTATTGGTCGAATTGCGCTGGTCCGCACCGATGCCGGAAATATGCACGAGACGCTGGACGCCGGCGGCCTTGGCGGCGTCCGCGATCGCCCGCGCGCCCTCGACATGGACGGCGTCGTAACGCTGCCGGCCGCGCTGGAAGGGGATGCCGGAGGCGTTGATCACGGCCTGGCTGCCGGCAACCGCGGCCGCGACCGAGGCGGGGATGCGCAGGTTGGTGCGCAGGATGGTGATCTGGCCGACATCGCCCGCGGTCTTGATCCGCTCCGCGAGCTCGATGCGCCGGCAGGCCACGCGGACCTGGTAGCCGGCCTGCGCCAGCGCCCGCACGATGGCGCGGCCGACGAAGCCGCTGCCGCCAAAGACCGTGACCTGCTTGATGCTCATGGATGCTGCCTATAGCCCAATGCCATGACGGTTCAAGGGGCGAAGCGCCGCCGCCGCCGGGCGCGAACGTGCAGCGCGGTTGACATCGGCGCGGCACGGCCCTAACTCAGCGCCCGCACTAGACCGCATGCCGTGCCCAGGTGGCGGAATTGGTAGACGCACTAGTTTCAGGTACTAGCGCCGCGAGGCGTGGAAGTTCGAGTCTTCTCCTGGGCACCATGCGGCTGGTTTCTCCTGCACGCCGTTCGATTGATCTGCCGCTCCGCCGGGCGGCCAGTCACGCCGATGTCGGATCACCGTCGGATGAAGTTGGCGTAGACCATCAGAAGGGCGAAGGCCGCGGCGCCGCCGGCGATTGCATAGGCCAAGGTGATCGGAATTCGCCATTGGCGGTGCTTGCGGGCGAGAAGGCGCAGATGGTCGCGGCGGCTCATGCCGCCGGGAAAATCATACTTGCCGGGCGGGTTCTCGATCTTCTCGGTCGCGCGCCGCCATCCCACGATGGCGCCGACGACGGAGAACAAGCCCACGATGGCGAATACAATGTAGCTCATCGCATCTTTACTCTAAGCGTCCCGGTCCGATGGGACGAACCAGTATAGCAACAACTTCGCTTGCGGGACGATTGCGGTCTGCGCGACGAATTTCGTGCCGAGCTGACGGCGGCGCTCATCGCGCTCATTCGCCCAGCTCCGGCATGATGGACTGCGCACCCGCTGTGGCGTAAGGACTGCGCGTACGCTCGCATGTTCATGTGGGCTTTCGACAGTCTAGACGTCATCCGGCTGGTCTACCTCCGGACGACGTACTGCCCAGCCGGAGCATTTCCAGATGGCGATCAGCCTTCACCGTGGCGATCTTCCCGCGGACGTTTCGTTCGGCTCCGTCGTTGCCATAGACACCGAGACCATGGGGCTCAACCCGCATCGCGACCGGCTCTGCCTGGTTCAGCTCTCGGCGGGCGACGGCAATGCCCATCTGGTCCAGATCCCGCGTGGCGCGCCCAGGGGCGCGGCCAAGGCGCCGCGTCTGGCCGCCCTGATCGCCGATCCGAAGGTGCTGAAGCTCTTTCATTTCGGACGGTTCGACATCGCCGTGCTCGAGCATTCGCTCGGCGTGCGCTGCGAGCCGGTCTATTGCACCAAGATCGCCGCCAAGCTGGTGCGCACCTTCACCGATCGCTTCGGACTGAAGGACCTGTGCCGCGAACTGCTCGGTGTCGATCTTTCCAAGCATCAGCAGACCTCGGACTGGGGCGCCGATAGTCTCACGGACGAGCAGCTCGCCTATGCCGCTTCAGACGTGCTGCATCTCCATGCGCTGAAGGCGAAGCTGGACGTGCTCCTGGAACGCGAAGGTCGCCGGGAATTGGCGGACGCCGCCTTCCGCTTTCTCCCCACGCGCGCGCGCCTCGACATTGCCGGCTGGCCCGAAACCGACATTTTCGCACATTGAAATTCAGACCGTGCTGGTTTTGGCACGGTTCTTGCTGTAAGGTTCCCACGGGGAGGTCCACAGACCTTCAGGGGTGGGGTGACATGCGTATCGGTCCAAGTCTAATCCTCGCGTCGCGTCAGACCTTGGCGATGACGCCGCAGCTCCAGCAGGCCATCAAGCTGCTGCAGTTCTCGCACCTCGAGCTTGCCGCTTTCATCCAGCAGGAGCTGGAGAAGAACCCGCTGTTGAGCGAGGGCGCCCCGGAAGACGGACCTTCGCCCGACAACGAAGCCCCTGCGATCGAAGCGCCACGCGATACGGCCGACGCGCTGTCCGCGGCCGCGCCGGCCCTTGCCGATGCCGACGATCGCTGGACCCGCGAACACGCCGATCGTGGCGGCGACGCTGCCGCAAGCCGCGCCGGGCAGCGCGAGGATGCGCCCGAAGCACTCGATTTCGTGGCCGAGCGTCCGCGGTCGCTGGCCGTCCATGTACTCGAACAGATCGAGCTGATGTTCGAGGACCCGGCGGAACGCCGCATCGCCGTGAGGATCGCCGAAGGCCTCGACGAGACCGGCTATTGCCGGCTCGACGCGGCCGCCGTCGCCGAGGGCGTGGCCACCGACGTCGCACTCGTCGAGAAGATCTGGACGCGGCTGCGCCAGATGGAGCCGGCCGGGCTCTTTTCCCGCACCGTTGCAGAATGCCTCGCAGCGCAACTTGCAGAACGCAACCGCCTCGATCCGGCGATGAAGGCGCTGCTCGACAATCTCGACCTCGTGGCGGCCGGTGAACTCGGCCAGCTCCGACGTCGCTGCGGTGTCGACGACGAGGACCTGCGCGACATGCTGGCCGAGTTGCGCACGCTCGACCCCCGTCCGGGCCAGGCCTTCGAGTTCGAACCGATCCAGCCGGTTCAGCCCGACCTGTACCTGACGACGGCCAAGGATCCAGATACCGGCGAGGATGGCTGGCACATCGAGCTCAACACCGACGCGCTGCCCAAGGTCCTGGTCGACCGCAACTATCACGCGACGCTGATGAAGGGCGCGCGCGCCAAGCCGGATCGCGACTTCGTCGCCGAGCGGTTCCAGTCGGCCAACTGGCTGGTCAAGACGCTGGAGCAGCGGGCCACCACGATCCTCAAGGTCGCGCGCGAAATCGTGCGCCAGCAGGACGGCTTCTTTCGGCACGGCGTCAGCGCGTTGAAGCCGCTTGTTCTGCGCGACATCGCCATCGCCACCGAGCTGCACGAGAGCACGGTGAGCCGCGTCACCTCGAACAAGTACATCAACACGCCTCGCGGCATCTTCGAGCTGAAGTACTTCTTCACATCGGCGCTGCCGGCGCGGACGCCGGGTGTCGTCGTCTCCTCCGAGTCGGTGCGCTCCCGCATCCGGCTCCTGGTGGGCGGGGAGAACGCGCATCAGCCGCTCAGCGACGATCGCATCGTCGACCTGCTGAAGGGCGAGGGTATCGAGATTGCGCGCCGCACCGTCGCCAAATATCGCGAGGCGATGCGCATACCTTCGTCGGCGGAACGTCGTCGTCTCGGCCGGCTGGGCATGAGCCGTCAGATGCCGGCGGGTCTGCCGCACGCCACCGCCGCCCAGGCGATGAGCGGGTCGGCGGACTGAGCCGGGCCGCGCGGCGTGCCGGCGAACCATGGCTTGACCCGACCGGGGGAGGCGCCTATAGGGGCGCACCCTTTGCAGGGAGTACCAAAGTTCGCGCTCGCTAACCCATTGGTGATATTGTGGAAATCGCCGATTTGCTGACCGGCCCGGCTGCCGTTCTGGCCAGCGCCAAGGCGACCGGTAAGAAGGCGCTCCTGGCCGAACTCGCCAACCGTGCCTCCGGTCTTTTCGACGTCGACGAGCGCAAGCTGTTCGACCGTTTGCTCGAGCGGGAACGGCTCGGCTCGACCGGCATCGGTGGCGGCATCGCCATCCCGCACGGCCGCTTGTCGACGATGGCGAAGCCCATGGGCGTCTTTGCCCGGCTTGCCCAGCCGGTCGATTTCGACGCGATCGACGAGCGCCCGGTGGACATCGTCTTCCTGCTTGTCACGCCGGAAGGCGCCGGAGCCGATCACCTCAAGGCACTGGCGCGCGTGTCGCGTCTCCTGCGCGACCGCAGCCTCGTCGAGAAGCTGCGGGCGACCGAAAACGCGGAGGCGCTCTACGCGCTGCTCGTCGAAACGGTGCAGGCGCAAAGCGCCGCCTGACCCAACCCGGTTCGGGGACTTCCCGAAAGAACGCCTCAGTGCACGAGCGCAGGCTCGAGTTCGTGCTGACGGATCAGCGCCTGCGCAATCTCGATCGAAGGAACCGAAGCCATCGGCTTGCCGTCGGCCGAGAAGATTCCCACGGCGTGCGCTCCGTCGGGAAGGCTGACTTCCTTGACATAGGCGATGTGCTCGGCGCCGAGGCTCAGGAAGGCCTCTTCGGCGAGGGGGGTGAACATCGCGACGTTGTTTTCGTTTTCCATGGCTACCTCCTTCGCAGCATCAACGCGCCCGGCCTCAACGGCTGCGACGTGCGGTGATATCGATCGTATGGTCCGCGGTACCGCCGACACGGCCGGCGTCGATGCGTATGGTTCGAATGCGCGGCTCGAGCACCGGCCGCACCAGGTCGATCGCCAACAGGCCATTGTCGAGACGGGCTCCCGTCACCTCGATCCCATCGGCCAGCATGAAGGCGCGCTGGAACTGGCGGGCGGCGATGCCACGATGGAGGTAAACCCTGTCACCATCGTCGGCCTGCTTGCCGCGGACGGTGAGCTGATTTTCGACGAGTTCGATGGCGAGTTCGTCAGTCGCGAAGCCGGCAACGGCAAGGGTGATGCGCAGCCCGTTCTCGCCGATCCGCTCGATATTGTAGGGCGGGTAGCCCTCGGCGTTCTTGGCCAGCCGGTCAAGCGTCCGCTCGAACTGGTCGAAACCCAGCAGCAGGGGTGAACTAAACATGGAAACGCGACTCATCCTGAAACCCTCCTCCGTGGAGCGAGTGGCGGGGAACCCCGAGTGGGCGTTCCCTTGGAATGAATCTGGGGTGCAGCGTTCGCCGTTCAAGGGCCCTCCTGACACCCGGCAACCCATCGCCAGAGGGCTCCGGCTGGGGTAAACTGCTTAAAACCCCTCCACCGCCCGGCCGCTCGAGCCTCCCGGGCCAAAGAACGAAAAGATGACGTTGGTCGCTGACACAAGACGGCCCGGGGAACCTTTGGTTTCCGGCGCCCGGCCCATCCGTTCCGTTCCAGCCCGGCCGTCCGCCGCGGCACAGGGGGAGCGTCGTGCGTTCGGCCGCTGGCTTCTGGGCTCGTCGCTCTATTCACTGACCCTGAGCCAGGCGACGCCGCGCAGTTTCTTCGCGGTGGCCGCCGATACCTGGCCGGGCGATCCGGTGCTGGGGCAACGGCTGCTGCTGGCGGGCGAGTTCGCGGCCTCCGGCAGCGCCGGCCCGGTGCTGCCGGAATCCGAGGATCCGCCCTGGCAGCGCGCCGGCGCCGCGCCGCTCTGGCTGGATGCTCTGAACGGTTTCGGCTGGCTGCGAGATCTGCGCGACACCGGCGATCCGCACGGCGCCCTGCTCGCCGCGAAGCTGGTCGACGACTGGACCAACCGAGAGTGGCGCTGGTCGCCGGTGACGTGGAAGCGCAGCGTGCTGGCGGCGCGCATGGTCGCCTGGATCCGGCACTATGAATGGATGGCGGCCGCCGCCGATTCCGGCTTCTCGGCCCGCTTCGTCTTCTCGCTCGGCCGCCAGCGGGTGCATCTGCGGCGCGTCGCGCGTCGTGGCATGGTCGGCCATGAGGCCGTTTCCGTCTACAAGGCGCTGATCTTCGCCGACCTCGCGTTCATCCGCGACGGCAAGACCTTCGAGAAGAGCCTGGAGCAGTGGCTGGCACGGCTCTCGAAGTTCCTGAAGCGCTACGTGCTGCACGACGGCATCGTGTCCGAGCGTGCGCCGCACCTGCAACTCACGGTGTTGCGGGACCTCATCGACATCCGCTCGGCCCTCGCTTCGGCCGAACGCCGCGCGCCGGCCGAACTGGTGGCCGCGGTCGACCGCATGGCGCCGATGCTCCGCTTCTTCCGCCATGGCGACGGCGGCCTCGCGTTGTTCAACGGCACCTGGGAGGGCGACCGCCGCCTGATCGATCTGGTGCTGGCGCGCAGCGGCTCGGGCGAAGTCGCGCCGACGATGGCGCTGGCGAGCGGCTTCCAGCGGCTGGCCGCCGGTACCTCGCTGGTGATCGCCGACGCCGGCAGCCCGCCGGGCCGCGGCATGGACGGCATCGCCCATGCCGGCACGCTCAGCTTCGAGATGAGCGCCGCGCACGAACGGCTGATCGTGAACTGCGGCACCTATCCCGGCGCGCCGCGCGACTGGCAGCATTTCATGCGCTTCACGGCCGCGCATTCGACGGCGGTGGTCGATGACGTGAACTCGACCGAGATCACCAACCACGGCGCGCTCGAGTATCGCGCCGGCAACGTGCTGATCGATCGGGCCGACGATGCCGGGGCGCAGTGGCTCGACATGTGCCATGACGGCTATCGCTCGCTCTACGGCATCATCCATCGCCGGCGCCTGTGGCTGTCGCCCGACGGCGGCGACCTGCGCGGCGAGGATTCGTTCCTGGGCTACGAGGGCCGGCCGGTCACCGTGCCGGACCGGCGCTATATCGTGCGCTTCCACCTGCATCCGACGGTCAAGGCGACCCTGGCGCAGAGCGGGCAGGCCGTGCTGATGCGGCTGCCAAGCGGTCGCGGCTGGCGGCTGCGCGCGACCGGCGCCGGCATCGGCCTGGCCGAGAGCATCTATCTCGGCGAGGCCGGGCGGGTGCGCCGCACCGAGCAGATCGTGCTGGTCGGCCAGGTCCCGACGGAGGGCACCACGGTGAAGTGGGCCCTCACGCGGATGGAAGGCTGACGGCTAAGGCTTGAGGAAGCCGACCGCGCGGTAGACCTCGTCGAGGATCGGCGCGGCGACGGCGCGGGCGCGCTGGGCGCCGTTGCGCAGTACGCCGTCGACATGGCCGGGGTCCTTCATCAGCCGCTGCATCTCCGCGCCGATCGGGCCGAGCTTGGCCACGGCCAACTCCGTCAGCGCCGTCTTGAACTCGGAGAACTGCTTGCCGGCGAACTGTGCGATCACGGCCTCCTTCTCCTGGTCGGCCAGGGCGGCATAGATGCCCAGCAGATTGTCGGCGTCCGGCCGCTTCTCGGCGTCGGCCAGCGTATCGGGCATCGGCAGCGGGTCGGTCTTGGCGCGGCGGATCTTCTGGGCGATCGCATCGGCATCGTCGGTGAGGTTGATACGCGAATAGTCCGACGGGTCGGACTTGCTCATCTTCTTGGTGCCGTCGCGCAGGCTCATCACGCGCGTCGCCGCGCCGAAGATCAGCGGCTCGGTGATCGGGAAGAAGTCGGGCTGGGCGAAGTCGTTGTTGAACTTGATGGCGATGTCGCGCGTCAGCTCGAGATGCTGCTTCTGGTCCTCGCCGACCGGCACGTGGGTGGCCTTGTAGATCAGGATGTCGGCCGCCATCAGTGCCGGATAGGCGAACAGGCCGAGCGAGACGTTCTCGCGGTCCTTGCCGGCCTTCTCCTTGAACTGCGTCATGCGGCTCATCCAGCCCATGCGCGCCACGCAATTGAAGATCCAGGCGAGCTGCGCGTGCTCGGGCACCATCGACTGGTTGAAGACGATCTGTTTGGTGCCGTCGACGCCGGCCGCGAGGAAGGCCGAGGCGATCTCGCGCGTTTGCGCGGCGAGCTGGGCCGGCTCCTGCCACACGGTGATCGCATGCTGGTCGACCACGCAGTACAGGCACTCGTAGTCGTTCTGCAGGCGCGCGAAGTTGCGGATCGCGCCGAGATAGTTGCCGAGATGGAGATTACCGGTGGGCTGCACGCCCGAAAGGATACGGCCCTTGAGGCCGCGCGCCTCGTAGGCGGCGAGATGCGGGTTGGGTGCGCCGGCGGCGGCGGGGATCGCGTCAGGCATGGATGTGGACTCCGCTGGAGGTCGATGGCGCGGGGTTTGGACCTCCGCGCACCCCGCCGGTGGAAGGCCAGGGCGCGCGGGTATCGCGCAGACCGGCCGGTTAATCAAGGCGGCGCGGTTGACGACGCCGGCTCAAGCTGTTGCCATCGAATTGCACGCATCTTGCAGCATAGCAGGAGCGCCAGGGTAGCTTCGATGATCGCGATGGAGGCATCGATGAACGAGCGTGGCTTGCGTAGCCTCGTCGACAAGGTGAAGGCCGGCCGGCTGTCGCGCCGCGGCTTCATCCGGCGCCTGGCGGCGGCGGGCCTGACCGCCCCGATGGCGACCCAGCTGCTGGCGCTGTCGGGGCTGGCGATGGCGCAGTCGAAGCCGGTCTACAAGCCCACCAAACGAGGAGGCGGCGGCCTGCTCAAGGTGATGTGGTGGCAGGGACCGACGCTGCTCAATCCGCATTTCGCCGTAGGTACCAAGGACCAGGACGCGTCGCGGCTTTTCTACGAGCCGCTGGCGGCGTGGGACCGCGACGGCAACCTGAGGCCCAAGCTCGCGGCCTCGATTCCCAACCGGGCCGACGGCACGCTGTCGGCCGATGGCCTCTGGGTGATCTGGAAGCTGAAGCGGAACGTGCGCTGGCACGACGGCAGGCCTTTCACCGCTGACGACGTGGTGTTCACCTGGGAATATTCCCGCGACCCGGCCACGGCGACCGTGTCGAACGGTTCCTATCGCGACGTCACGGTCGAGAAGGTCGACGACCATGCCGTGCGCGTGAAATTCAAGCAGCCGACCCCGTTCTGGGCCGATACCTTCGTCGGCTGGGCCGGCTGCATCATCCCGAAGCACCTGTTCGGCGACTACAGGAGCACGAAGTCGCGCGAGGCGCCGACCAACCTCAGGCCGGTCGGGACCGGGCCCTACAAGTTCAAGGATTTCAAGCCGGGCGATCTCGTGACCGGCGAGATCAACACCGACTATCACGAGCCCAACCGGCCGCACTTCGACGCGATCGAGATGAAGGGCGGCGGCGATGCGGTGTCGGCGGCGCGCGCCGTGCTGCAGACCGGCGAATACCACTTCGCCTGGAACCTGCAGGTCGAGGACGAGATCCTCGTGCGCATGGAGAAGGGCGGCAAGGGACGGGTCATCGTGACTCTGGGCGGCGGCATCGAGCATATGCAGCTGAACAACACCGATCCGTGGACCGAGGTCGACGGCGAGCGGTCCAGCCTCAAGACCAGGCATCCGATCCTGTCGGACCGCGCGGTACGCGAGGCGCTCTCTCTGGTGATCGACAAGAAGTCGATCCAGGATCACATCTATGGCCGCATCGGCATCGCGACGGCCAACTACATCAACAATCCAGAGCGCTTCCGCTCGACCAGGACGTCCTACGAGTTCAACGTCGACAAGGCCAATGCCGTGCTCGACAGAGCGGGCTGGGTGCGCGGCGCCGACGGCGTGCGGGCAAAGGATGGCAAGCGGCTGAAGTTCGTCTACCAGACCTCGATCAACCAGCCGCGCCAGAAGACGCAGCAGATCATCAAGCAGGCCGCGCAGCGGGCCGGCATCGAGATGGAGCTGAAGTCGGTGACGGCCTCGGTGTTCTTTTCCTCCGACGTCGCCAATCCCGACACCTACACCAAGTTCTATGCCGACCTTCAGGAATACAGCAACGGCATGAACGCGCCCGACCCCGAGGTCTTCCTGCGCCAGTTCTGCTCCTGGGAAGTCGCCACCAAAAACAACAAGTGGCAGGGCCGCAACATCACGCGCTGGCAGAACCAGGAATATGACGCCACGCACAAGGCGGCCCAGGTCGAACTCGATCCGGTGAAGCGCGCCGCCCTGCTCATCCGGTGCAACGAGCTGGTGATCGAGAACTATGTGGTGATCCCGCTGGTGATGCGGCCGAACGCCGCCGCCGCCGCCTCGGATCTCGTCGTCGAGCTCAGCGGCTGGGACAACAACACCTGGGACCTCGCGAACTGGTATCGCGAGGGGTAGGGACATTCCGGGCCGCTCTTTCTTCGGCGCTCCCAGACATCGCTTCGCGATGTCTTGCCGCTCAGTAGCCGAGCTTCGCTCGGCTTTCGCGGTCCCGGTCGGGGTGATGGAACAGCAGGACCACCAACACCGACGAAAGCGCAAGCGCGGTCATCAGCAGGAAGCCGTCGGCAAAGGAGCCGCGCAGGCTCAGCACCCAGCCGGTGATGACTGGCGCCAGAAAGCCGGCGAGGGCGAAGGCGAGATCCATGAGGCCGAGCGCCGTCGCGGCGCGCTGGGGCACGATGTCGACATTCACCGCGAAGTAGGCGGCGTTTGCCCCCATCGACGCCGCGACGGCCACGGTGATGCCGGCGACCGCGACGGTGAGATTGTCGGTGAGGGCCACCGGCACGACCGCGAGGGCCGCGACAAGCTGGCTGCCGGCGATCAGCCATGAGCGCGAGAGGCGCATGCTGCCGGTGGTCTTGAGCAGATGGTCCGACCAGCGGCCCATCGCCCCCAGCAGGATGGCGGCCGACAGCCAGGGCAGGACCGAGAACAGGCCGACCGAGGCGAGGTTCAGCCCGTACTTGCGCTCCAGGTAGCTCGGCAGCCAGGTCATGAAGAAGAACAGGAAATAGCCGAAGACGAAGAACGCCCAATAGTTCGCGAGCAGCGTGCGGTTGGTGAGCAGCTGCTTCAGCACGCCGGGCTCCGGCCAGGATTTCAGCACCGCGTGCGGCGCGGCGGTCACGCCGGGATCCACTTTACGGATATGGGCGAGTTCGGCCGCATTCACGAACCGCGATTGCGACGGGTCGTCCCGGAAGCAGAAGTACCAGAGCGGGATCCACGCGGCGGAGAGCGCGAACAGCGCCGCGAAGGTGAGGCGCCAGTCGAGCCAGCCGAGGAGCACCGTGACCAGCGGCCCGCCGATCGCCAGCGCCAGCGGCACCGCCAGCAGCGCATTCGCCAGCGCCGTCGCCCGCTCGTGCGGCGACAGCCAGTGGCTGACCGCGCCGGTGAGGGCGGGAAAGTTGGGTCCTTCCGCGACCCCCAGCAGTACGCGGGCGGCATAGAGGATGGCGACGCTCGTCGCGAGCGCCGTTGCCCCGATGGACAGGCTCCACAGCACGGCGGCAAGCGTGAGGACCATGCGGGCGCCGTAGCGGTCGACGGCAAAGCCGCCGAGCAGTGTCGTCACGGCATAGCCCAGACCGAAGGCGCCCAGGATGGCTCCGGTCGCCGCCGGCGACAGGCCGAGATCGCGCTGGATCAAGGGGATGGCGTAGGAGAGCGCCGCCCGGTCGATGTAGTTCACGACCGTGATCGCGAACAGCAGGAAGACGATGAACCAGCGATACCGGCTGCGCGCCATTGGCTTCTCCTTGTCCCTGGCAAACTAGCATGCGAAGGAACGATGCAACCTGCCGATGGTCCAAGACATGTCCGATAACCCGCCGATCGAGTTCACCTTCCCCGACCTGCGCAAATGGGAGAAGGGCGCCGCGCCCTATGTCCATGTGCTGGAGAGCGGCGAGCCCGGTCCGACGGTGATGGTGGCGTCGCTGACCCATGGCAACGAGGTCTCCGGAGCGGTCGTCGTCGATGCGCTGCTCGACATGAAAGTGAAGCCGCGCAGGGGCACGCTGATCCTGTCCTTCAACAACATCGAGGCCTATCACGCGTTCGATCCGCGCACGCCGTTCAAGTCGCGCCTGGTCGACGAGGATTTCAACCGCGTCTGGGGTCGGCTCGACCAGCCGGCGACCACGGTCGAGACGAAGCGGGCCCAGGTGCTGAAGCCCTTCGTCGAGCGCGCCGACCTGCTGCTCGACCTGCATTCGATGCACGACGATTGCGTGCCGCTGATGCTGTCCGGCCCGCTCGACAAGGGCGTGGCCTTCGCGAAGAGGATCGGGACGCCGGTCGACATCGTGCGCGACGCCGGCCATGCCGCCGGCATGCGCATGCGCGACTATGGCGGGTTCGGCGATCCGGCGAGTCCGAAGAACGCCCTGCTGATCGAGACCGGCCAGCACTGGCGCGCCTCCTCGGTCGTCGTCGCCAAGGACGTGACGGCCCGCTTCCTGGTCGAGACGGGTGTCCTCGAAGCCTCCGACCTGCCGGCCGGTTGGCGCCAGCCGGATCCCGGGCAGCAGCGGGTCGTCGAGGTGACGCATGCGATCGCCACGAAGCGCGGCAACTTCACGCCGGCGCAGCGCTTCGAGGGCCAGGACGTGATCGCCAGGGCCGGCACCGTGCTGGGGCATGACGATGGCGAGCCGGTGACGACGCCCTACGACGATTGCGTGCTGGTGATGCCCGCGTCGAGCCGCCCGCTGCGGCCCGGCGTCACGATTGTTCGCCTGGGTCGGCTGACTTGAGGCCGGGCTGGCGGCGCATCACGTAGCGCAGCTCGGAGATCCTCACCACGCCCAGCGCGGCGCCCAGCAGCGCATAGGCCGCGATGCCGATCGCGCAGATGCCGGCCAGCGCCAGGCCGCCCTCGATGTCGGGGCGCGACAGGGGCCTCGCCAGCCAGTGCAGGCCGAACCACAGTGACGCAGCCATGCCGGCGCTGGCACCCGCGATACGGACGCTGCGCGAGATCAGTCGGCCGTCCGGGATCCATTGCTCGCGCCGGCGCAGGACGGCGGCCAGCAGCGCCGCGTTCAGCCAGCCCGACAGGGAGGAAGCGAGCGCGATGCCGACCAGTTCCAGCGACGTGGCGAACAGGAAATAGACGTTCAGCAGGATGTTGGCGGCGATCGCCGCCAACGCGATGTAGAGCGGCGTGCGGGTGTCCTCGCGGGCGAAGAAGCCGGGGGCCAGTGCCTTGACCAGCACGAAGGCCGGCAGGCCGACCGCCAGGGCGGCCAGGGCGCTCGCGGAGCGCATCGTATCCTCGGGCAGGAAGCGGCCGCGCTCGAACAGCACGCGGATGATCGGATCGGCCAGCAGCCACAGCGCCACGGCGGCCGGCAGGCTGAACAACAGGCCGAACTCGAGGGCGCGGTTCTGGTTGGTCATGGCCGACTGCGTGTTGCCGGCGCGCAGTTCGCGCGCGAGCAGCGGCAGCAATGCCGTGCCGATGGCGATGCCGACCACCCCGAGCGGCAGCTGCGCGACGCGGTCGGCATAATAGAGCGCCGAGATCGTACCCACGGGAAGCAGCGAGGCCCAGACGACGTCGAGGACGGCGCTGATCTGCTGCACGCCGCCGCCGATCGCGACCGGCGTGGCAAGCTTCACCAGTCGCGCCACCCGCGGCGTCCAGCGCGGCCGCACCAGCGCCATGGCGACCTCCTCGCGGCCGCAGGCGACCAGCAGCCAGACCCACTGCAGGACGCCCGCGATCGCCACCCCGATCGAGGCGGCGTAGCCTGCGTTGGGGAGCAGCGGCGTCAGTCCCAGTACGGCGGCGATCAGCGTGAGGTTAAGGAGGATCGGCGTCGCGGCGACGTGGGCGAAGCGGTCGAGGCCGTTCAGCACGCCGCCGTAGAGCGAGGTCAGTGAGATGAACAGGAGATAGGGAAAGGCGATGCGCCCAAACTCGACCGTCAGGGCGAAGGTCGCAGCTTCGTCGCGCATGCCGGGGGCGAGCAGGCCCATCACCCAGGGCATCGCGAGGATCAGCAGTGCGGTGAAGGGGACCAGCACCAGCAGCAGCGCGGCCTGGGCCTGGCGTGCGAAGACCATCGCCTCGGCCCGGCCGCCGCCCTGCAGTTCCCGCGCGAACAAGGGCACGAAGGCGGCCGAGAAGGCGCCCTCGGCGAACAGCCGCCGGAAGAAATTGGGAAGCTTGAAGGCGACGAAGAAGGCGTCCGCTACGGCGCCGGAGCCCAGCACCGCCGACAGCACGATGTCGCGCACGAAACCCACGATGCGGCTGATCAGTGTGAATCCGCCGACCGTCGCGATCGCCCGCGCGAGGCTCATGCGGGCCCTGCCCGTCTCCTCTTCCCCGCCAGGGAGAGAGGCAAGCTGAGGCAGCGTGAAGAAAAAGATCCCTCACTGCGTTCGGGATGACAATCTCGTTGGGAGCCGCGCAATGCGCCGATCAAACAAACGGTGTCATCCCGAACGTAGTGAGGGATCCTTGAACTCCATGCAATAGCCCCGATGGCGGGGGAGAGGGATGGAAACGCTGATCCGAGAGCCATAATTCTGTCACTGCACTCTGGCACATTCTCACCCGGTGGCGGCCGGCGATGTGATGGTCGGTTTAAACCGCTGCCACGGCCGGTCCCGAGAGGGGCCGGTTTTCTTTTGGGCCGATCACTTCGAGGCGGCGGCGAGCTTCAGCAGCGTCTCGCGATCCTGGGTGACGAGCTTCTTGTAGTCGCCGACGATCTTCTCGAGCTCGTCCGCCGGCAGCACGGTCTCGAGATCGGTGAAGCCCTGCGGCGCGCGCTGTTCGACGATGTCGAGCATCACGTCGATTCCCTTGCGCCGGTTGCTCTCGACGATGCGCGCCGTGGGCGGCAGGCGGCGCTCCTCGTAGCGCTTCAGCGCAGCCTCGGGATCGTCGCCGATGGCCAGTTCCTGCGTGATCGCCTCGCCGTCGAGGATCGCCTGCGAGGCGCCGTTGGAGCCGATCGGATACATCGGATGGGCGGCATCGCCCAGCAAGGTGATGCGGCCATGGCTCCAGCGCGGCAGCGGGTCGCGATCGACCATGGGGAATTCCAGGATCGTGTGCGCATTGCGGATGACCTCCGGCACGTCCAGCCAGCCGAAGTTCCAGTCGGCGAAGCGCGGCAGGAAATCCTCGAGCCTGCCCGGCTTGTTCCAGTCTTCGCGGGAGGGCAGCGCGCCGTCGCCCATGTGCAGGTCGCAGATCCAGTTGATCAGCGCTTCGCCACGGTCGGCGTGGGCACGGCTGATCGGATAGCAGACGAATTTCTGGTTGTGATGACCCGCCTGCACCATCGTGGCGCCGCCGAGATAGGGCTTGCCGACGGTGACGCCGCGCCACATCAGGATGCCCTGCCACTTGGGCGGACCCTCGTCCGGATAGTAATGTGCACGCACCGCGGAGTGGATGCCGTCGGCGCCGATGAGGATGTCGGCCTCGACGTTCTCGACCGGCATGCCGTCGCGATCGACGAACTGTGCGGAAACCTTGCCGTGGTGCTGCGCGAAGCGCGCAATGCGCCGCCCCATCCGGATCCTGTCCGCGCCCAGCATTTCCCGGGCCGCGTGAACCAGGATCATCTGCAGTTCGCCACGATGGATCGAGAATTGCGGCCAGGGAAGACCGGCATGGCGCCCGCGCGGGTCGGCCCAGATCGTCTGGCCGTGGCGGTTGGCGTAGCGCAGCTCGCGGGTCTCGATGGCCGTGGCCGCGAGGGCGGGCTCGAGGCCCAGGCCGCACAGGATGCGCACCGCGCCGGCCTGGATGTTGATGCCGACCCCCAGCGGTCGCATCTCCGACACGGCCTCGTACACCGTTACGTCGTGTCCTGCACGATGCAGGCACATCGCGGCGGTCAATCCGCCGATTCCGGCGCCGGCAATGATGATCTTCATGGGTGGCTCGTCAGGTTCGTCAGGTGTCCCGGCTCAGACCGCGCTGGGCCAGAGCGGCTTCGTAGGCGGCCCAGCGTTCGGCCCGCGTCTCGCTGAGCTCGCGCAGGTAAGCCCAGCTGTAGATGCCGCTGTCGTGGCGGTCGTCGAATACGATGCGGATCGCATAGTGTCCGACCGGCTCGACCGACGCGATCTTCACGTGCCGACGGCCGCCGACGATCTTCTTCTGGTTCGGCCCGTGCCCCTGCACTTCGGCGGAGGGGCTCTCGACCCGCAGATATTCCGCGGGGAGCGCGCAGGCATGGCCGTCGGAGAAATCGATCTCCAGCCGTCCCTCCTCCTTGAACACCCGCAATTCCACCGGCCACGGCGCCGTGTCCGATTCGTAGCTGCCGCCGTCGGGCACGGCCTTGGGGAATTCGGCCGTCACGGCACGTCCCGCAACGGGCGGGCTTCGCTCACCAGCATGATGGGGATGCCGTCGCGGATCGGATAGGCGAGGCCGGCCTTGCGGCTGATCAGCTCGCCGGCCGCGGCATCGTATTCCAGCGGACCGTGCGTCGCCGGGCAGACGAGGATTTCGAGCAGCTTCGGGTCCACGCCGGCACGGCGGGGGACTGCGGAGTCGTCCGATGGAGGGCTCATCGTGCGGGGTTTCCCTGATTCTTTTCTGCCTTCTTATAGCACGGCGCCCGCCGCAGCCCCTAGCCCGCGCCGATGTGCTTTGGCTGGCTTTCCCAGCCGGCGATAATAGTATAGGGGACTATACTATGGCACACCTCCAGAAGAAGAAGGCGCAGCTGGTCGCGCGGGTCCGCCGGATCGCGGGTCAGATGGCGGCGATCGAGAAGGCGATCGAGCAGGATGCGGACTGTTCGGCGGTCCTGCAGCAGGTCGCCGGCGCGCGCGGCGCGCTCAACGGGCTGATGGGCGAGCTGATCGAGGATCACGTGCGCGAGCACGTGGCTCGGCCAGGGCTCGACGCCGCAGCGCGAGCCGCGGGCGCGGAGGAGCTGATCGCCGTGGTACGCCGCTACGCGAAGTGAGGAGGGCGGCATGAGCGCGGAGCCCCTGTCCCACGACCACGTGTTCCTCGGCGAGCGGCACGACGAGAATGCACGTCGCACGCTCTGGGTGGTGGCGCTCTCGGCCCTGATGATGGTGTGCGAGATCGCCGCCGGCATCGTCTTCAATTCGATGGCGCTGCTGGCCGACGGCTTCCACATGGCGACCCATGCCGGCGCGCTGGCCGTCGCGGCCGCCGCCTATGCCTTCGCGCGCAGGCATGCGGCCGATCGCCGGTTCAGCTTCGGCACGGGCAAGGTCGGCGATCTCTCGGGCTTCGCGTCGGCGCTGGTCCTGGCGCTGGTAGCGCTGGGGATCGCCACTGAATCCGTCGGGCGGCTGTTCGATCCCTCGCCCGTGGCCTTCGGCGAGGCGACGCTCGTCGCGATCCTGGGCCTGCTTGTCAACGTGGCCAGCGTGCTCCTGCTGTCGGGCGGGCACGGTCACGGACACCGGCACGAGCATCATCACGACCACGGGCACGAACATGCCCACCACGACAACAACCTTCGCTCGGCCTTCGCCCATGTCGTTGCCGACGCGCTGACCTCCGTCCTCGCGATCGTCGCCCTCCTGGCCGGCCGCTATCTCGGCTGGATCTGGCTCGATCCCGTCATGGGCATCGTCGGCGGCATCGTGATCGCCCTCTGGGCGTGGAATCTGCTGCGCGACACCGCCGCCGTGCTGCTCGACACGAGCGATCCGCATCTTGAAGCCGAAGTGCGCGAACAGGTCGAGGGGCCGGGCGATGCGCGCATCACGGATCTGCACATCTGGCGGATCGGCCCCGGCGCCCATGCCGCGATCGTCAGCGTTGCCGGCAGCGTCGACCGCGAGACCATTCGCGAACGCCTCCTGCCGGTCCATGAACTCTTGCATGTGACGATCGAAACCCGATGAGTCATGGTCGGGCCTGAATTCCCGAAGCGGATCGAGGGCCTGGCAATGGACCATGACAGCGAGACCGCCGCCATCAAGGGTGTGGCCTACATGGACGGCCGCTGGATGAAGCTGTCGGAAGCCGCGGTTCCCATTCTCGACCGCGGGTTCGTGCGTTCCGATGCGACCTACGACGTGGCCCATGTCTGGAAGGGACGTTTCTTCCGGCTCATGGATCATGTCGAGCGTTTCCAGGCGTCGATGGCCGGTCTGCGCATGTCGCTGCCGCTGACCGCGCAGGAGATCGCGGAAATCATGATCGAGTGCGTCAGCCGGTCGGGCCTGCGCGATGCCTACGTGCAGGTAACCTGTACCCGCGGCCTGCCGCCGGTGGGCACGCGCGACCCGCGCCTGTGCCGCAACCGCCTCTATGCCTTCGCACAGCCCTTCGTCTGGATCGCCGACGAGGCCCAGCGGCGCGACGGCCTGCGCATGATCCTGTCGCACACCCAGCGCATCCCGCCGGAATCGCTCGACCAGCGAATCAAGAACTTCCACTGGCTCGACCTGACCATGGGAATCTTCGAGGCCTATGACCGCGACGCCACCATCGCGCTGCTGCCGGCCGCCGACGGCACAGTGACGGAGGGGCCGGGCTTCAACGTCTTCGTCGTGCGCAACGGCGCGCTCGCGACGCCGGCGCGCGGCCTGTTCGAGGGCATGACGCGCCGCACGGTGATGGAGATCGCCGAGACGCTCCAGCTGCGGTGCGAAGTCCGGCCCGTGCAGGCGCGCGAGATGGCCGAGGCGGACGAAATCTTCATCAGCAGCACGGCCGGCGGCATCATGCCGGTGGTGAACTACGAAGGCCGTCCTGTCGGCGATGGCCGGCCCGGCGCGCTCACCCGTCGCATCGAGGATCTCTATTGGGCACGACACGAGGAGCCGGCGCTGTCGACGCCGGTTCCCTACGCCGACTGACGATCAGTTCTTGCGGCTGGGCGGTGTGTCGGAAGGATCGCCGAAGGCGTTCATCTCGAGGAAGGCGATCAGCAGCTTGGCGCGCGCCGTGGTGTCGGCGGCCTCCAGCAGCGCCTGCTTCTCGGCCGGGCCGAAGGGCAGCACCATCGACAGCGAGGTGACGAGGTTGGCGTCGGCCGCCTTGTTCACGGCGTCCCAGTCGGTCGAAAGCTGGCGGCCGCGGAAGAACGCGGCGAGCGCAGCCATCAGCCGGTCGCGGTCGAGCTCGACGACGTCCTCGGCATGGTCGAGGTCGGCACGATAGGGCGAGAAGACGGAAGAGACGCGCCGGTAGCCGCCCTGGGCGAGGTCGAGTTCGCGCACGATGTCGAACCGGCAGACGCCGCTCAGCACCAGCATGAGCCGTCCGTCCTCGGTCTCGTTGAAGTTGGTGATCCGCCCGGCGCAGCCGACGCGATGCACCTTCGGCGGGCCGTCGTCCGCCGGCAGCCCATCGCCGGCGAAGCCGCCGGGCTGGATCGGCTGCACCATGCCGATCATGCGCGACCCCGCCAGCGCATCGGAGATCATGGCGAGGTAGCGCGGCTCGAAGATGTTGAGCGGCAGCTTGCCGCCGGGCAGCAGCAGCACGCCCGACAGCGGGAAGATCGGCAGCGTCTCGGGAAGCTGCTCGAAGGTCGGCTCGAAGGGATTGCGCGCCGGCCTCTGCGAGGAGCGCTGCTCGTCGCTCATGAGAACAGGATGGTCGAAAGCCGCTTGCGGCCGTCGACGGAAATCGGATCGGTGAAGCCCAGCGCCTCGAAGAACTTCAGGAGCTGCTGGCGCGCGGCTGCCTCGTTCCAGTTGCGGTCGAGCTTGATCATGGCGAGCAGTTCGTCGACCGCTTCCTGCCGCTGGTTGCCGGCCCAGTAGGCCATGGCAAGGTCGAGGCGGGCCTGGAAATCCTTCGGGTTCGCCTCGGCCCTGGCCTTGAGGTCGGCGATCGGGCCGGCATCCTTGGCCTTCTCGGCGAGGTCGATGGCGGCCTGCGCGGCCACGACGTCGGCGCCGCTGCGCTCCTTGGCCGGAATCTGCTCGAGCAGTTCCTTGGCCTGCTCGACGTCGCCGAGCGAGACCTGGTAGCGCGCGAGGCCGGCCAGGGCCACGACGTTGGTCGGCTCGACGCCGAGGATCTCGCTGTAGATCTGTGCGGCGGTATCCATGTCGTTCTGCGCGACCGCGGCCTTGGCCTGTTCGAGCAGTTCGGCCAGCTCCGCTGCGGCCGGATCGCCGGCCCCGCCGGACGCCTGGACGAGGCGGGCGACGAATTCCTTCAACTGGCTCTCGGGCACCGCGCCCATGAAGCCGTCGACCGGGCGACCGCCGAAGAAGGCATAGACGGCGGGAATCGACTGGATGCGCAGCTGCTGCGCCAGCATCTGATTCTTGTCGATGTCGATCTTGACCAGCTTGACCGCGCCCTTGGCCTCCTTGACGACCTTCTCGATCATCGGCTGCAGCGTCTTGCACGGCCCGCACCACGGCGCCCAGAAATCGACGATGACCGGGACGGTCCGCGAGGCTTCGAGCACGTCCTTGGCGAACTTGGTCTGGTCGCTGTCCTTGATCAGGTCGGCGGGGGCAGCCTGCGGCGCGGCGCCCTGCAGCATCGTTTCCATGGGTCCTCGAGCGGATTTGGGATGTTCGCCCGCAATGTGGCGTCGGCCCCCCCGGGAAGCAAGGGGCACGCCCAGCCGTTCTACGGCGCGCGGACCTGGTGTTTCATCAACTCGTCACCGAGCCGGCCCGTCAGGAACAGGCCGCACATCCGGTAGTCGCTGATCAGGGACCAGACTGGCGCCTCGAAGGTCGCGGGCTTGTTCTTCTCGATGAAGAAATGGCCGAACCAGGCCGGCCTGTAGCCGAAGAGCGGCACGGCGAGCAGCCACCACCAGTTCTGGGTGGCGAGCGCCCAGATCAGGAAAGCGGCCGAGGCTATGGTGCCGACATAGTGGACGGCGCGCGTCGACGGCTTGGCGTGCTCGCGCAGGTAGAAGGGCCAGAACTCGGCATAGGTCTGGAAGCGGGAGGCCATCCGGAGAGCCTACCCCAAGGCGCCGGACTTTTTGAAGGCGTCGATCTCTTCCTCGCTGAAGCCGGTCTCCCGCAGCACCTCGTCATTGTGCTGGCCGACCTCGGGTGGCGGGGCGGCGGTGCGCGGCGCCGCGAAGCCAAGCGTGCCGGGAGCCCGTGTTCCGCTGCGGTTCTATCTGCTATCCTGCTGTTGCAGAAAGGTGAATGCCGTGATCCACGATCGCATTGTTCTCGATCCCGCGATTCTCGCAGGCAAGCCGGTCATTCGCGGCTCGCGCCTGTCGGTTGAGTTCGTCATCGGCCTGCTGGCGGATGGCTGGAGCGAGGCCGAGATCGCCGCGAACTACCCGGCGATCGGCCATGACGACATCCTAGCCTGCCTTGCATATGCACGTGACATGCTGCGGGACGAGCGCATCTATCCTAGCGCCGCGTGACAATGCGTTGGCTGTGCAACGAGAACATTCCTCGCACTCTCGTCGAAGCTCTTCGCAAGCGCGATCACGATGTCGTCTGGATCAGGGAGATCTCTCCCGGCATCTCCGACGTCGATGTGCTGGTGCAGGCTGTCCGTGAGCGACGCATCTGCCTGACCTTCGACAAGGACTTCGGCGAACTGGCGGCGGCCACGCCGCTACCTGCGGGGTGCGGAGTGGTTCTCCTGCGAATTCGACCGCCGGCTTCTAGCGTCGCTGCGGCGGAGATTGCTTCCGTCCTCGCGGGACGCAAGGATTGGGCGGGCCATTTCTCGGTGCTCGATCCCGGTCGCATCAGGATGAGGCCACTGCCTGACTGATGTGTTTCGAAGCGGCCCGGCGCCGGGCCACTATCCCAAAGCGCCGGACTTTTTAAGGGCGTCGATCTCGGCCTCGCTGAAGCCGGTCTCGCGCAGCACCTCGTCATTGTGCTGGCCGACCTCGGGTGGCGGGCCGGCCGTGCGGGGGGCGGCGAAGCCGAGACGGATCGGCGTGTTCACGGTGCGCGGGATCTCGGGGTTGGTCGTGTCGGCGAAGATGCCGGCATGTTCGGCCTGCTCGTCGTCGATCACGTCGGCCAGCCGTCCGATCACCCCGAAGGGAATGCCGGTGCCGGACAGGCGCTTCTCCCAGTCGGCATAGAGACGCGCGGCGAACACCGGCGCCAGCAGGTCGTATAGGTCCTGGGCATGGGCCCGCCGCTCCGGCCGGCCGGTGAAGCGCGGGTCGGCCGGCAGATCCGGCCGTTCGATGATATCGCAAAAGGTGGCCCAAAGGCGGTCGTCGCGCACCATCAGGAGCTGCAGCCAGCGATCGTCCTTGGTTCGGTAGAGGTTGGTCAGCGCGTTGCGCGGCCTGTCGGGCGGCGGGCGCACCGGCAGTTGCGCGCCGACCAGCGCGCCGGCGGCGGTGGTGCCGTTGGCCCAGACGCCGTTGGCATAGAGCGAGGTGCCGACCCAGCCGCCCTTGCCGGTCTGGTCGCGGCGGCGCAGGCCCATCAGGATCGCGGCCACCAGGGTCATGGCGGTGGCGCGGTCGCCCTGCGCCGGCAGCGAGACGCCGGGCGGTCCGCCGTCGTAGCGCGCCGCATCGAGGATGCCGGAGCGGCCGAAATAGGCGGTGATGTCGAAGCCCGGCCGGTCGCGGTCGGGGCCGGTCTCGCCGTAGCCCGTGAGCGAGCAGTAGACGAGGCGCGGGTTGATCGGCTCGATGTCCTCCCAGCGCAGCTTCAGCCGCTCGCGGGCGGGCGGCGGGAAGTTCACGATCATCACGTCGGCGCGCTTCAGCAGCCGTTCGAGGATGGTGCGGGCGCCGTCGGTCTTGAGGTCGAGGGCGAGGGAGCGCTTGTGGCGGCCGTCGAGCTGCCAGGGGAAGTTCCGGTCGCTCTGCGGGTAGCCGGCATTGCGGAAGCTGTTGCGGTGCGGGTCGCCGTCGCCTGGCGGCTCGATCTTGATAACGTCGGCGCCGAAATCTCCCAGAGCCGCCGCAGCCGCCGGTGCGGCGATGAAGGAACTGACGTCGAGGACGGTGAGCCCGGCCAGCGGCAGCGGCTCTTCCGCCGTCATCGAAGTGCTCCGGTCGCCTTTAGGGCCGCCACTTCCTGGTCGCTCATGCCGGCCTCGCGCAGCACCTGCTCGCCGTGCTCGCCGAGTTCCGGCGCGGGATGGGCGATGCGCTGGCTCGCGAAGCCGAGGCGGATAGGATCGGCCAGGGTACGCGGCATGCCGGGGATCGCCGTGTCGACCACGGCGCCGCAGGCCACGGCCTGTTCGTCGTCGGGAACGTCCTGCGGGCGGCTGATGACGCCGAAGGTGACGCTGTTCGCCGCCAGCGCCGCGCGCCAATGCTCGTAGGGCTTCGTCGCGAAGGTGTCGCTCAGGATGCCAGCCAGTTCGCCTGCACGGGCGCGCCGCTCGGGCTCGGTGGCGAAGCGCGGATCGTCGATCAGGGCCTCCAGTCCCATCGCCCGGCAGAGCGGCGCCCACAATTTGTCGGCGCGTACGATGGTGAGCTGCAGCCAGCGGTCGTCGGCCGTGCGGTAGATGTTGCCCAGCGCCGAGCGGGGCCGGTCGGGCGGCGGCCGGTGCGGCAGGAAGGCGCCGACGAGCGCCGCTTGCGCGATCACGCCGCAGGACCAGAGGCCGTTGCCGAGCAGCGAGGTGCCGACCCACGAGCCTTCGCCGGTCTTCATGCGATGGATCAGCGCCATGAGGATCGACGAGACGAGCGCCATCGCCGTCGCGCGATCGCCCTGCGCGGGGCCGGGAACGCCCGGCGGCCCGCCTTCGTAGCGCTGGGCATCGAGCAGGCCCGATCGGGCGAAGTAGGCGGTGGCGTCGAAGCCCGGCCGGTCGCGGTCGGGGCCGCTCTCGCCGTAGCCGGTGAGGGACGCGTAGATCAGCTTCGGATTGACCGGCTTCACGTCCTCGTAGGCGAGTTTGAGCTTGTCGCGGACCGGCGGCGGGAAGTTGCAGATCAGGATGTCGGAGACCGCGATCAGCCGGTCCAGCGCCGCGCGCGCGTCGGCCTGCTTCAGGTCAAGCACGATGGAGCGCTTGTTCCGCGAATCCATCTGCCAGGGGTAGTTGACCTCGCTTTTCGGGTAGTTCGACGAATCGTGCATGATCCGGCGGTTGGGATCGCCTTCCGGTCCTTCGACCTTGATGACGTCGGCGCCCCAGTCGCCCAGCACGACGGCGGCGGCCGGTGCGGCGATGAAGGAGCTGATGTCCAGTACGCGCAATCCCGCCAGCGGCAGGGCAGTCTCGGTCATGGATTTTCCCTTTCGCGGCCGATATGGGCGCGACGCTCTGGTCGCCGTCAACAGCGCTCGCTAGTCTGGTTTCGGCACGCGGTGTGCTTGCCGGAAATTGAGAATGGGAACCCGATCTTGGCCAAGAAGCGCAAACCGAATTTCCTGATCGTGCTGATCGACGACCTCCGCTTCGACGAGCTGGGGATCTGCGGGCATCCCTACATGAAGACGCCGCACATCGACCGGATCGGCCATGAAGGCGCGATGTTCACCTCGGCGTTCCACACCACGCCGCTCTGCTCGCCCAATCGCGCCTCGATCCTGACCGGCCAGTATGCCAGCCGCCACGGCATCATCGACAACGTCGCGCGCGACGCCCACAGCCATCGCCTGCCGAACTACCACGTCATCCTGCAGCGCCTGGGCTACGAGACCGCCCATATCGGCAAGTGGCACATGGGCAATTCCGGCGGTCCGCGGCCGGGCTACGACAAGTGGGTGAGCTTTCCGGGCCACGGCTCGATCATCGATCCGGTGCTGAACATCGACGGCAAAGAGAAGAAATACGAGGGCTACATCACCGACCTGCTGAACGGTCACGCCATCGATTTCCTGAAGAAGAAGCGCGACAAGCCCTTCGCGCTGTTCTTCGCGCACAAGGCCGTGCACCCCGACGCCTTCCAGGCGGCCGACGGCACGATCGACTTCACCGACGGCGGCTACCGGCCGGCGCCGCGCCACGCCGACCTCTACAAGGGCGAACATTTCCCGCGCCGGCCCAATGCGCTGCCGGCGGCCGATGTGGTGAAGGACAAGCCGGCCTGGACGGAAGCCCACGCGCTCCGGGTCAACGAGGCCTCGCGCAAGGTGCTGGACGGCATCCTGGCCGGCACCGACGAGGAGATTCGCCTGCGCGCCGCCATGATGGCCTCGGTCGACGAGGGCATGGGCGACATCCTCAAACTGCTCGAGGAAAAGGGCGAGCTCGACAACACCTTCATCCTGTTCCTGGGCGACAACGGCTACTTCTTCGGCGAGCACGGGCTCGGGCCCGAGCGGCGCTTTGCCTACGAAGAGGGCATCAAGTCGCCGTTCCTCATCCGCTATCCCGCCTGGTTCAAGCCGGGCACGGTGAACGACGAGCTGGTGCTGGCGCTCGACATCGCGCCGACCCTGGTCGACCTGGCGGGCGGCAAGGCGGCCGACTTCAAGACGATGCAGGGACAGTCGCTGAAGCCGCTGGCGAAGGGCGCAAAGCCGAAAGGCTGGCGCACTTCCTTCATGTGCGAATACTTCAGCGAGAACGCCATGCCGTGGCTGGTGGGCATGAGCTACAAGGCGATCCGCACGAAGCGTCACAAGTACATCCACTGGACGCAGAAGTCGCTCGACGGCGTGGCGTGCGACGAACTCTACGATCTCAAGAAAGATCCCTACGAAATGAAAAACCTGATCGGCAAGCGGTCGGAGAAGGGGCTGGTGGCGCGCCTGCGCAAGCAGCTCGCTTCCCTGGTCGCGAAGTCGGTCGGACTCTAGGAGACTGAAGCCATGGTCCTGACGAAGAGAAGCCTCCTGGCGGCCGGTCTGGCCGTCGTCTCGACGAGAAGCATGGCGCAGGCCTGGCCGGCCAAGCCGATCCGCATGATCGTGCCGCTGGCGCCCGGCGCCACGGCCGACATCGTCGCGCGCGTCTTCGCCGAGGAGCTGGGCAAGTCCCTGGGACAGACCGTCGTGGTCGACAACAAGACCGGCGCAGGCGGGACGATCGCCACCGCCGAGCTGGCCCGCGCCCCGGCCGACGGCTACACGATGGGCCTGGTCTCGCAGGGCACGATGGTTTTCAACGTCGGCCTCTACAAGACCCCGGGCTACGATCCGCTGAAGGACCTCGCGATGGTCGCGGTGACCGGCGGGGTCTCCAACGTGCTGATCGTTTCACCCGACAATCCGGCCAAGACGGTGGCCGACCTGCTGGCGCAGGCCCGCGCCAAGCCGGGCGAGCTCACCTACTCGTCGGGCGGCGTCGGCACCAGCCACCACATGTCCGGCGTCCAGTTGGAGTTGCGGACCGGCGTGAAGCTGCAGCATGTGCCCTATCGCGCGACGCCGGCCGGCATCCAGGGCGTCGCCAACGGCGAGGTCGCGATGGGCTTCTTCAACACGCCGACGGTCATCGGCCTGATCAAGGGCGGGAAGCTCAAGGCCCTGGCCGTGACCAGCGAGCAGCGCTCCCCGCTCTTGCCCGACGCGCCGACGATGATCGAGGCCGGGGTCAAGGAATACGTCGTCAACACCTGGATGGGCTTCGCCGTCCCGGCCGGCGTGCCCGAGCCGGTGATCGCGCGTCTCAATGCCGAGATCAACCGTATCGGCCAGTTGCCGCAGGTGCGCGAGAAGATGATGGGACAGGGCATCGAGATGCTGCCGCCGGTCTCGCCGGCGGCGGCGCAGAAGCTGGTCCGCGACGACCTCGCAGTCTGGCTCCCCATCATCAAGGCCTCGGGCGCGTCGGCCGGGTAACGACCGCAGCGACCGGCCCTCACCTTGCCAAAGAGGGGCCGTGCGCGTATCTCCCCCTGTCCTTCAATCAGGGGTGCGCGCACGCTGGGCGCATATGGTCATGGGCTACAGAGTCGCCGTCGTCGGCGCGACCGGGAACGTCGGTCGCGAAATGTTGCAGATCCTGGCCGAGAGGAACTTCCCGGCCGATGACGTCATCGCGCTGGCCTCCTCGCGTTCGGTGGGCCTGAAGGCGTCGTTCGGCGACAAGTCGGTGCTGAAGGTCCAGGACCTCGCCAAGTTCGACTTCAAGGGCATCGACATCGTGCTGAGTTCGCCGGGCGCCAAGGTGTCGGCCGAGCACAGCCCGCGCGCCGCCAAGGCCGGCGCCGTCGTGATCGACAACACCTCCTACTGGCGCATGGATCCGGACGTTCCGCTGGTCGTGCCCGAGGTCAACCCGCAGGCGATCGCCGGCTACAAGGGCCGCGGCATCATCGCCAACCCCAACTGCTCGACCATCCAGATGGTCGTGGCGCTGAAGCCGATCCACGAGGCGGCAGGCATCAGGCGCGTCGTCGTGTCGACCTATCAGTCGACCTCCGGCGCCGGCAAGGAGGCGATGGACGAGCTGGTCAGCCAGACCAAGAGCTTCTTCGTCAACCAGACGCTCGACCCGGTGAAGTTCACCAAGAACATCGCCTTCAACGTCATTCCCCAGATCGACGTCTTCATGGACGACGGCTCGACCAAGGAAGAGTGGAAGATGGTGGTCGAGACCAAGAAGATCCTCGACCCCAGGATCAAGGTCCACGCGACCTGCGTGCGCGTGCCGACCTTCGTCGGCCATGCCGAGGCGGTGAACCTCGAGCTCGAGCGCCCGCTCGACGAGCACGAGGCGCGGCGCATCCTGGCGGCGGCGCCGGGCGTGCTGGTCGTCGACCAGCGCGAACCGGGCGGCTACGTGACGCCGAAGGAAGTCACCGGCCAGGACGGCGTGTTCGTGAGCCGCATCCGCACCGATCCCACGGTCGAGAATGGCCTCGCGATGTGGGTCGTCAGCGACAATCTGCGCAAGGGCGCGGCGCTGAACGCCGTGCAGATCGCCGAGGAGCTGATCAAGGGCTACGTCTAGCCGCGTCTACCGCGAGCCTGCATTTCAAAGGGCGTGGACCTTCGGGTCCGCGCCCTTTTCGTTTGAGGGCGGATGCTTGTGAGGGCTTGCTGAGGTAAACTGCGAGCGTGAACGACACGCCCAGATTTCATCCGACGAAGCCTGAGTCGACGGCCGGCGCGCCGACGCCGTTGTTCGGCGGCGCGGCCGACAGCTTCGTCCAGCAACTGCGCCTGGCGTCGCAGGCGCATCGCGCGGGGCGTCTCGACGAGGCGATCTCCTCCTATCTGCGGCTGCTGGCCGTTCGGCCCGACCACGCCGAGCTGCACAACAATCTCGGCGTCGCCCTGCGCCTCGCCGGCAAGCTCGAAGCCTCGGTGTCGCATCACCGACTGTCGCTGGCGGCCGATCCGGAAAATCCCGCCCTGCATTCCAATCTCGGCAACGCGCTGCGCGCCGTGCATCGCCTCGACGAGGCGGTGAAGCATCACTACCGGTCGATCGAGCTCAGCCGCGACTACGCGGAGGGCTTCTTCAACCTGGCGCTCTGCCTGCGCGATCTCGGGCGGCTCGACGAAGCGATCGGTTGCTTCGGCCGGGCGCTGACGATCCATCCCGACAACCGGCGGGCGCGCGTCGAGTTCGCGATCACGCTGCTGATGCGGGGCGAGCTCGAGGCGGGTTTCGCTGCCTACGAAACCCGCAAGCGCCTGCCCGAGACGCCGACGCCGGACTTCGCCCAGCCGGCCTGGGCGGGCGAGGAGGTGCGGGGCAGGCGCATCCTGCTCTATCCGGAGCAGGGCCTGAGCGACGTGCTGCTGTTCGTGCGTTTCGCCCGCGAGCTGAAGCGGCGCGGCGCCACGGTGATCGTGCTGTGCCAGGCGCTGCTGAAGGACCTGCTGCGCGCGGCCGACTACATCGACGAGGTCGTGGCCGAGGGCGAGGCGGTGCCCGCGTTCGACATCCACGCCTCGCTGGTCTCGCTGCCGCATCTCTGCCGCGCCGATTTCGCGGCGCTTGCGTCGGAGGCGCCCTATCTCGGGCCGCCCGAACAGAGCCGCATCAAGCTCGGCCGGCACGAGCGGGCGAAGCTGCGCGTCGGCATCTACTGGGCGGCGATGCCGGGCCAGGCGCAGGATCACCGGCGGTCGGTGCCGTTCCAGCGCTTCCTGGCGCTCACCGGCGATCCCGAGCTGCTGTTCTTCAGCCTGCAGGGCGGCGTCCACCAGAAGGACATCCAGACATTCGGCGCCGCCGGGCTGGTGCACGATGTCGGCCGCGGCATCTTCGACTTCGCCGAGGCAGCGACCGCGCTGTCGCAACTCGATCTCATGATCTCGATCGACGCGCCGGTCGCGCATCTCGCCGCGGCGATGGGGGTGAAGACCTGGGTGCTGCTGCCCTCGACCGCCGACTGGCGCTGGCAGCTCGGCGGCGCCACCGCGCCCTGGTATCCTTCGGCACGCCTCTTCCGCCAGACCGTTCCGGGCAGCTGGAACGACGTCTTCGCCGACGTGCGGCGCGAACTCGACGCCTTGAAGAAAAGCGCCAACCATCCACCGTCGTCCTGAGCGGAGCAGCCCGAAGGGCGGCGTAGTCGAAGGACCTCTTTTCGCTTCGACACACTGTGCGTCCGAAAAGAGGTCCTTCGACTGCGTTCGCTTCGCTCACTCCGCTCAGGACGACGGGAGTTTCAAGTTCCGCAAAGCCTCCGCATCGTCGACATCGTCGAGCGTGTCGGCCAGCGCGACGGTGATGTGGCGTGGGAGACCGGCCAGCGTGTCGGTAAGCGCCGTCGCGGTCGACCAGCGCACATCGGTGAAGAGCGAACGCGGCAACGGCCGCGAGCGCCGTGCGCCGACCAACCAGAAGCCACCGTCGCGGGCCGGGCCGAAGACGAAATCGTGCCCGCCGAGCAAAGCGAACGCCCGCGCTATGTGAGGCACGCGCATCGCCGGAATATCGCTGCCGACAAGGACCAACGGGCCCGGCGGCAGGGAATAGAAGGGCAGCTTCATCCGCCGGCCGAGATCGCCATGCCGCTGCGGCCTTCGTTGCGACAAGGGAACGAGATGCCAGGCGGGGTGAGTGAGCGCGGTGTCCGGTGTAATGAACAACCAGACCGTCCAGCGCGGATCGCTATTCATGCGCCTTATCTGAGCGTCGAGAATCCGGCGATAGAAACGGGCGGCTTCCATCGGGCCAATCTCTTTGCCGAGACGGCGTTTCACTCGGCCCATCTGCGGTGCGCGGGCGAAGATGACGAGGTGGCGCTTCTTCATCCGTAGAGACGCCGCAGGGTCTGCGGCGGGACGCCAGCGAAGTACAGCGTGAGGCAAGTCAGGTTGCGCAGGGGGCGCAGCAGCCAGCCGTCACGCCGATAGCGGGCCGCCGAGGTGAGCGCGTCGGCGTCGAGAGCGACGAGATCGTTCCTGCCGATGCGGCGCACCAGGTCGACGTCTTCCATGAGCGGCAGCGGACGGTAGCCACCGAGACGTTCGTAATGCGCACGCGAGACCAGCAGCCCCTGGTCACCGTAGGGGAGGCCGAAGGTCCGGCAGCGCCAGGCGGCCAGTCGCTCCACCCGCCGGGCGCCGGCCTCGTCTGCGTCGAAGCGCAGTCGGAAGTAGCCGGCTTTGCCAGCGGTCGACCGGACGAAGCGGGCGATGACGCCGCCCGCGTCGCCCTGCAGTCGCGTATCGGCGTGGAGGAACAGGAGCCAGGGCGCGCGGCCGGCCCTGGCGCCGGCGGCGAGCTGGCCGCCGCGTCCCGGTGCCGCCGTCACCACGGCGACGCCCGCCCGTCGCGCGATGGCGACCGTGTCGTCGCCCGAGCCGCCGTCGCAGATCGTCGTTTGGAAAACGAGATCGGGATGGCTGGGAAGCGCCGCGAGCGTGGACCCGAGCGACGTCCCGGCGTTCAGCGTCGGAATGACGATGTCGACCGCCGTCGTCACGCGCTGCAGGCGGCCCCACCCAGGACGCAGAACTTGGCGCAATGCGGATGGTTGAGTCGCACCTCGCCGACGCTGTCCGCGAGGGTCTCGCCCAACTCGAACTGCGGATCGTAGGGCAGCAGGGTGCAGGCGACGACGGCGGGCCGCGATGCGCCCTTGCGCTTCACCACCATGCGGGCCGACGCACACATCACGCTGTCCGGCGACTTCTTCAGGATGCCCCAGCAGGCGGTCGTGATCTCCGGCACGTCGACGGTCGGGTCCATCTCGGGGAACAGGACCAGCTTCGCCGGATCGCGCGCATCGATCGGCACGCCCAGCCGCTCGAACAGCCGCGCATAGCCGGCGCGGACTTCGTCGTCGGTCTCGTCGGAAAAGTGGCGGCCGGCGACATGCACCTCGAATCCCGCCTCGGCCAGCCAGACCAGCCCGTCGATCGTCGGCTTCCAGCTTCGCGGGCCGCGCTCCTCCTCGTGCAGCGCTCGCTCGTGATGATCGACCGAGACGCGGATCGCGAGGTTGCCGCTGCCGTGCCGGGCCAGCAGGTCGAGCAGTGCGGGCTTCATCCTGTGCATCGGCTTCATTGCGTTGGTCAGCACGATGGCCTTCAGGCTGCGCGACAGCACCTCATCCAGCATCGCCGGCAGGTCGGGATTCATGAACGGCTCGCCGCCGGTGAAGCCGATCAGCTTCGTGCCATGGCCGTCACGTTCGATCTCGTCGAGATAGGCCGCGACCTCGCGGGCCGTGAG
Organism: Reyranella sp.; assembly: GCA_046296475.1. Classification (GTDB taxonomy): domain Bacteria; phylum Pseudomonadota; class Alphaproteobacteria; order Reyranellales; family Reyranellaceae; genus Reyranella. Next base: position 12,115 of record JBKBLH010000023.1, on the reverse strand, counting down.
ATAGACGAGCCGGTCGTTGCGCGGCGAGGATTCGATATAGCAGTTGCGGCAGGTCAGGTTGCAGAGCGTGCCGGTGTTAACCCACAGCGTCTCGAGCGCCCTCAGGCCGACATGGGCGCGCGTTTCGCCCCTGGCGGTGATCCTTGCATCCTGGAACTTCGCGGGATCGAGCAGAACGGACAGCATCGGGAAACCCTGCGCAACGGACGGGCGCGGACGCTAGCACACTTCATGCAACGGAACGCCGGGTTCCGGCCGGCAACTCGATCACATGTGCGCGTCTCGACCGTTCGCCGAAGCTTCGTTACGGTCCACCAACTTTCAAGGGGATTTGAATGCTCGACGACAAGGCGCTTGCCACCATCTTCCGCGATGCCCGCACGCACAATGGCTGGCTCGACAAGCCGGTGACCGACGACCAGCTGCGCGCCATCCACGATCTCATGAAGTGGGGTCCGACCTCGGCCAACTGCCAGCCGGCGCGCATCGTCTTCGTGCGCACCAAGGAGGGCAAGGAGAAGCTCAGGCCGGCGCTGAGCGCGGGCAATACCGAGAAGACGATGACCGCGCCGGTGACAGCCATCCTCGCCTACGATCCGGAGTTCTTCGAGCACCTGCCGCGGATGTTCCCGCACGACCAGACCGCCATCCACTGGTTCAAGGGCAAGCCCTCGGCCGAACCGACCGCGTTCCGCAACGGCACCCTGCAGGGCGCCTACCTGATCGTCGCGGCGCGCGCGCTCGGCCTCGATTGCGGCGCCATGAGCGGCTTCGACAACGCCAAGGTCGATGCGGCCTTCTTTCCGGACGGCAAATTCAAGACGAACTTCCTCTGCAACATCGGTTACGGCGATCACTCCAAGGTCTTCGCCCGCAGCCCGCGCTTCGCGTTCGACGAGGTCTGCAGGATCGTCTGAGCGGGATCAGACTCTTCCCCTTTGCGGACTCCGCAAAGGGGAAGTGCCCTCGTCTTCGAGGGCGATGGGGTCATGACCCTTCCGTCGCATAGGATGCGACACCTCCCCATTTGAATGCGAAGGCCGGCTAAAGACCCAGAAACGCGCCCATCTGCTTCCACGGCAGCGGCAGCAGCGAGATCAGCGCCGCCAGTCCGAAGCCCAGGATGACGGCGCCGGAGCCGCGGTTGAGCCACAGCAGGCCGGCGCCGGTGAAGCGGCCCCGAAGCGCGACGGCCGCCGTGCAGATGATCGTCCACCAGGCCAGCGCGCCGCAGAACACGGCGGCGACCAGCAGGGTGGCGTCGGGCAGGCTCGCCCCGACGCCGGCGAGGTTGCGGCCGGCGAAGGCCGCGCCGAAGGCCATCACGGTGAGCGGATTGAACACGGTGATGAAGAAGCTCGAACTGGCATAGTGGAAGTGCGTCGAGAACTTGTGCTCGCGGTCGTCGGCCACCGGATCGCCGACGTTGCGCGGCCGGTGGCGCATCGTCGTCCAGCCCATGATCACCAGCACGAGGCCGCCGATGCCCAGCAGCCAGGCCTCGCGCTCGATCACGAACTGCTGCACGAAGGACAGGCCGAACGCCGCGACGGCGCCGAATACCGCGTCGCCCAGCGCCGCGCCGATGCCGGTCATGTAGCCCGCCATGGCGCCGACGGTGATGGAGCGCCGCATGCAGAGCACGGCCGCCGGGCCGACCGGCACGGCGATCAGGAAGCCGATCGCCGCCCCCTCGATGGCGAGCGAGAGGGGATTGAAGGCGAAGCCCGGCACCTCCATGGCGCGCTACAGCTTCTCGGCCCTGAAGGCGCGCGGCGGCGCGACCAGCCGGTCCTGCGCGGCCACGAGCTGCAGTTCGCGCTCGCCCATCGCCCGCGTGGCCTCCAGCACGGCGAAGATCGACGAGGCGGCCTTGCCCAGCGCGTCGGCGACGTTATCGCCGGCGATCCAGTGCGCGGTGAAGAGGGCGGCCACGGCATCGCCGGTGCCGTTCGGCGCGATCTCGAAGCCGATCATCGGCGTCGCCACCCGCCAGGCCGCGTCGGGCGTCACCGCCACCATCTCGATCGTGTCCGCGCGGGCATCGGCGCGGCGCAGGCTGGTGATGAGCGCGAGCCGCGGTCCCTGGGGCCCCTGGCCGAGCAGAGTGCGTGCGGCCGACAGGGCCTCGCCCATGGTCGAGACGGTGCGGCCGGTCAGGTGTTCGAGCTCGAAATGGTTGGGTGTCACCAGATCGGCGGCCGGGATGGCGCGGTCGCGGAAGAAGGCGTCGATGCCGGGCTTCACGTAGATGCCGGTGTCGACGTCGCCCAGCACCGGATCGCAGCACCAGACGGCGCGCCTGTTGGCCGCCCTCACGCGCCGTGCCGTGTCCAGGACGACGTCGGCCAGGGCGGCGTCGCCGACATAGCCGGTCAGCAGCCCGTCGCAGCGCGAGAATTGGCCCAGCGCCTCGATGCCCTGCACGATCTCTGCGACCTGGTCGGCCGAGGCCGCGCGGCCGCGCCAGGCGCCATAGCCCGTATGATTCGAGAACTCGACCGTGTTCACCGCCCAGACCTCGTGGCCCAATCGTTGCAGGGGAAAGGTTGCCGCACGATTGCCGACGTAGCCGTAGGCGACATGGCTCTGGAGGGACAGGAAGCGCATGGCCGGCGCCACCTTGCCACAAGGCCGACCGTCATTATAGTCCGCCGCGTTTTCGGGGAGGCCCAGTGATGTCGAAGTCCGTCCGTCCGCGCCGCAGCGTGCTCTACATGCCGGGCGCCAATACGCGTGCGCTGGAGAAGGCGCGCACCCTGCCGGCCGACGCGCTGATCTTCGACCTCGAGGACGCCGTGGCGCCCGATGCCAAGGAGGCGGCGCGCGCCAACGTGGTCGCGGCGGCGCAGAGCAAGGGCTACGGCAAGCGCGAGATCGCGATCCGCTGCAACGGGCTCTCGACGCCCTGGGGTGCCGCCGACATCACCGCGATTGCCAGGTCGGGCGCCGACGCGGTCCTGGTGCCGAAGGTCGAGAGTGCGGCCGAGGTGGCCAGCGTCATCGGCCTGCTCGACGCCGCGGGAGCGCCGCCGTCAATGGCGGTGTGGGCGATGATGGAAACGCCCAAGGGCATCCTGTGTGCCGAGGAGGTGGCGGGTTCGCATCCCCGGCTGACGCTCTTCGTCATGGGCACCAACGATCTGGTGAAGGACATGCGCGCACGGCACACGCCGATGCGCCTGCCGATGATCACCGCGCTGGGGCTCGGCATGCTGGCCGCGCGCGCCCATGGCCTCACCATCCTCGATGGCGTCTACAACGACATCCAGGATGCCGAAGGCTTCCGCGCCGTCTGCCAGCAGGGGCTCGAGATGGGCTTCGACGGCAAGACGCTGATCCATCCGAGCCAGGTCGAACCGTGCAACGAGGTCTTCGCACCGTCGGCCGCCGAGCTGGAGATGGCGGGCAAGATCGTCTCGGCCTTCAAGGCCGCCCAGGCCGAAGGCAAGGGCGTCGTCACCGTCGACGGGCGCATGATCGAGAATCTTCACGTCGAGCAGGCCGAGCGGGCGCTGGCGCTCGCCACCGCGATCAAGGAGCTGCAGGCCGCAACATGAGCACGAGCAAGACCAGCAACGGCAACTTCTTCGAGGATTTCCGCGTCGGCCAGGAATTCCACCATGCCACGCCGCGGACGCTCACCGAGGCCGATGCGGCGCTGAACGTCGCGCTCTACGGTTCGCGCTTCGCCATCAATTCGTCGGACGTCTTCGCGCGGGCGATCGGCCTGCCGCGCGCGCCGCTCGACGACATGCTGGTCTTCCATGTCGTGATCGGCAAGACGGTGCCGGACATCTCGCTGAACGCCGTGGCCAATCTGGGCTACGCCGAGTTTCGCTGGGGCGTGCCGGTCTATCCCGGCGACACGCTGTCGGCGAAGTCGACGGTGCTGGGCTTGCGCGAGAATTCCAACAAGGCGAGCGGCGTCGTCTGGGTGCGCTCGACCGGCGTGAACCAGAAGGGCGAGATGGTGCTCGACTATGTGCGCTGGGTGATGGTGCACAAGCGCGACCCGCAGGCACCGGTGCAGGCTGCCACCGTGCCGAAGACCGCGCCGTCGGTGAAGCCCGAGGATCTCATCGTGCCGGAGGGCCTGTCGCTCGCCGGCTACGACGATGGCGCGGCCGGCTCCTCCCATCGCTGGGAGGATTACGTGCCGGGCGAGCGCATCGACCATGTGAGCGGCATGACGCTCGAGGACTCCGACCATATGTTCTCGACGCGCCTCTACCAGAACACCGCGCGCGTGCATTTCGACGCCTTCGCCGGCAAGCAGACCCGGTTCGGCCGCCGTCTCGCCTATGGCGGCCATGTGATCTCGCTGGCGCGCGCGCTGTCGTTCAACGGGCTGGCCAACGGCTTCCGGGTCGCGGCCTTCAACGCGGGCAGCCATGTCGGCCCGACCTTCGGCGGCGACACGATCTACGCCTGGTCGGAAGTGCTCGAGACGGCGGCGCTACCCGGCCGGACCGATGTCGGCGCGTTGCGAGTGAGAAGCATTGCGGCGAAAGATTGCCCGTGCGGCTCGTTTCCGGGCAAGGGCGAGGACGGCAAGTACCATCCCGCCGTCGTGCTCGATCTCGACTACTGGCTGCTCATGCCGAGGCGCCGTGCCTAGAACGCCGCTCGGCAGGCGGATTTTCGCTTGCAGTTCCGGGGCTTAACGAGTGCGCAACGCCGACATTCGTTGACTTGATACGGCTGCGCGCTAAAAACAGCGGCAGCCGATCTTCGGCACTAGAGGTCATCTCGGATGAGCGTCGCCAACCGGCCGGTGCATCGGCCGCTTTCTCCGCATCTGCAGGTCTATCGCCCGCAGCTCACCTCCGTTCTCTCGATCCTGCATCGCGCGACGGGCATCGCCCTGTCGGTGGGCGTGCTCTACCTCACGGTCTGGGTCGTGTGCGCGTCGGGGAGCTACGAGACCTATGCGAGGTTCCAGGCCTTCAACGGCTCGATCGTCGGCCGGCTCGTGCTGGGCGGCTGGCTGTTCTGCATGTTCTATCACCTGTTCAACGGCATCCGGCATCTCTTCTGGGACATGGGCTACGGCTTCGAGATCAAGGACGCCTATCGCAGCGGCTGGATCGTGGTGGCGGTCTCCCTCGTGGCGACGGCGCTCTCGTGGATCGTCGGCCTGCGGCTGATCTGAGGAGCGACGCATGAACACCGATCTCAGGAGTCCCCTCAACCGCGCCCGCGGCCTCGGCTCGGCCAAGAGCGGCGTGCATCATTTCTGGATGCAGCGTCTCACGGCGGTCGCCCTGATCCCGCTCGTGATCTGGTTCGCGGTGTCGCTCGTAATGCTGAGCGGAGCCGACTACGGAATGGCCCGCTCCTGGCTCAGTTCGCCGTTCGTCATGGTGCTGCTGATCCTCACCATCTGCATCGGCCTGTATCACGGCCAACTCGGCATGCAGGTCGTGATCGAGGACTACGTGCACAATGACGGCGTCAAGCTGGCGATGCTCGTGGCGGTCAAGTTCATAGCCGTGTTCTTCGGGCTGGCGGCGATCGTAGCCAGCATGCGTATCGGATTCGGAGGCTAAGTCATGGCCGAGGCGAGCAGCGCCAAGAGCAACCCGCCCGTCGCGGGAACCGTCAACATCGGCAACACCGCCTACAAGGTGATCGACCACGAATACGACGTGGTCATCGTCGGCGCCGGCGGCGCCGGTCTCCGCGCGACCTTCGGCATGGCCAACAAGGGCTTCAAGACGGCCTGCATCACTAAGGTGTTCCCGACCCGCAGCCACACCGTGGCGGCGCAGGGCGGCATCTCGGCGGCGCTGGGCAACATGGGTCCGGACGACTGGCGCTGGCACATGTACGACACGGTCAAGGGCTCCGACTGGCTCGGCGACCAGGACGCGATCGAATACATGTGCCGCGACGGCATCGGCGCGATCATCGAGCTCGAGCATTACGGCGTGCCGTTCAGCCGCACGCCCGAGGGCAAGATCTACCAGCGCCCGTTCGGCGGCATGACCACGGAATACGGCAAGGGCATCGCCCAGCGCACCTGCGCCGCGGCCGACCGCACCGGCCATGCGATCCTGCACACGCTCTACCAGCAGTCGCTGCGCAACCACGCCGAATTCTTCATCGAGTATTTCGCCCTCGACCTGATCATGGACGAAGGCGTGTGCCGCGGCGTGATGGCCTGGAACCTCGACGACGGCACCATCCATCGCTTCCGCGCCCACAAGGTGGTGCTGGCAACCGGCGGCTACGGCCGCGTCTACCAGACCGCGACCTCGGCCCACACCTGCACCGGTGACGGCGGCGCCATGGCGCTGCGCGCCGGCCTGCCGCTGCAGGACCTCGAATTCGTGCAGTTCCACCCGACCGGCGTGTTCGGCGCGGGCTGCCTGATCACCGAGGGCGTGCGCGGCGAAGGCGGCTACGTCACCAATGCCAGCGGCGAGCGCTTCATGGAGCGCTATGCACCGTCGGCCAAGGACCTCGCCTCGCGCGACGTCGTCAGCCGCTCGATGACCATCGAGATCCGCGAGGGTCGCGGCTGCGGTCCCAACAAGGACTACATCGAGCTGCACGTCGAGCATCTCGACCCGAAGATCATCCACGAGCGCCTGCCGGGCATTGCCGAGACGGCGCGCATCTTCGCCGGCGTCGACGTCACCCGCCAGCCGATCCCCATCCTGCCGACCTGCCACTACAACATGGGCGGCATCCCGGCGAACTATCACTGCGAAGTCATGACCGTGAAGGACGGCGATCCCAACACCGTCGTTCCCGGCCTGATGGCGCTGGGCGAGGCCGCCTCGATCGGCGTGCACGGCGCCAACCGCCTCGGCTCCAACTCGTTGCTGGAGCTCGTCGTGTTCGGCCGCTCCGCTGCAAACCGTGTCGCCGAGCAGATGACGCCGGGCCAGCCGCACAAGGACATGCCGCGCGCCGGCGAGGAGGCGATCGCCCGCCTCGACAAGGCGCGGCACGCCAATGGCGGCACGCCGACCGCCCAGCTGCGCGCGATGATGCAGAAGACCATGCAGAACGACTGCGCGGTGTTTCGCACCACCAAGACCCTCGAGGAGGGCTGCGTGAACATGGACAAGGTGTTCGCCGGCAAGGACGACATCAAGGTCAAGGACCGCTCGATGATCTGGAACTCCGATCTCATGGAGACGCTGGAGTTCGAGAACCTGATCCTCCAGGCGCAGGGCACGATCCGCTCGGCCGCCAACCGCAAGGAAAGCCGCGGCGCCCACGCACACGAGGACTATCCGGAGCGCAACGACAAGGACTGGCTGAAGCACACGGTCGTCTGGGTCGACGAGAAGACGGGCAAGACCCGCATCGACTACCGCCCGGTCAACCTGCAGCCGATGAGCAACGACGTCCAGTCGTTCCCGCCAAAAGCCCGCGTGTACTGACCGCCCGCGTGTACTGAGTTCGAGAGGACGACATGGCCGAGTTCACTCTTCCCGCCAATTCCAAGGTCGGCGTCGGCCAGACCTACAAGGCTCCGGCGGGCGCCAAGAACATCCGGACGTTCAAGGTCTATCGCTGGACCCCGGAAGACGGGAAGAACCCGTCCGTCGACACCTACGAGGTCGACATGGACACCTGCGGGCCGATGGTTCTCGACGCGCTGATCAAGATCAAGAACGAGATGGACAGCTCGCTGACCTTCCGGCGCTCCTGCCGCGAGGGCGTGTGCGGGTCCTGCGCCATGAACATCGACGGCACCAACACGCTCGCCTGTACCAAATTCATCGACGAGGTGAAGGGCGACATCAAGATCTACCCGCTGCCGCACATGCCGGTGGTGCGCGACCTGGTGCCCGACCTCAACGTGCCCTACGCCCAGCTCACCTCGATCGAGCCGTGGCTCAAGTCGACCACCCAGCCGCCGACGCGCGAGCGCCTGCAGTCGCCGGAGGAGCGCGCCAAGCTCGACGGGCTGTGGGAGTGCATCCTGTGCTTCTGCTGCTCGACCTCGTGCCCCAGCTACTGGTGGAACGGCGACCGCTACCTCGGGCCGGCCATCCTGCTGCAGGCCTATCGCTGGATCGCCGACAGCCGCGACGAAGCCAAGGGCGAGCGCCTCGACAATCTCGAGGATCCGTTCCGGCTCTATCGCTGCCACACGATCATGAACTGCACCAAGACCTGCCCCAAGAGCCTGAACCCGGCCAAGGCGATCGCCGAGATCAAGAAGCTGATGGTCGAACGCACGATCTAGGCGGCGCGTCTTTTGCTATGCTGGAGCCACCGGGAGACAAAGGGGGCTTCAGCCATGTCGTTCAAATCCATCACCGTAGCGGCCGCACTCGCAGGCTCGGCGGCGCTTGCCGCCGGACCGGCTTCGGCCGGCCAGACTTTCGACGCCGTCAAGGCCAAGGGCTTCGTGCAGTGCGCGGTCAACACCGGCCTGGCGGGCTTCTCGTTCGCCGACAGCCAGGGCAAGTGGACCGGCCTTGACGTCGATCTCTGCAAGGCCATCGCCGCGGCGATGTTCGGTGACGCCGAGAAGGTGAAGTTCACGCCGACGACGGCGCAGCAGCGCTTCGTCGCCCTGCAGTCGGGCGAGGTCGACGTCATCACCCGCAACGCCACGCAGACGCTGCTGCGCGACACCTCGCTCGGCTTCAACATCGCCGGCGTCAATTTCTACGACGGCCAGGGCTTCATCGTGCCGGCCAAGAGCAACATCAAGAGCTCGAAGGAGCTGAACGGCGCCACGATCTGCGTCCAGCCGGGCACCACCACCGAGCTCAACCTCGCGGACTATTTCCGCAAGCACAAGATGACCTTCAAGCCGGTTCTGATCGAGAAGCTCGACGAGCTGCTGCAGGCCTATGCCGCCGGCCGCTGCGACACCTACACGACCGACGCCTCGGGACTCGCCGCGGTGCGGGCCGGCCAGCTCGCCGGCAAGGGCGAGCATGTCATCCTGCCCGAACGCATTTCCAAGGAGCCCCTCGGCCCGATCGTGCGCCACGGTGACGACCAGTGGTTCGATCTCGTGAAGTGGACGCTGATGGGCATGATCGAGGCCGAGGAGATGGGCATCACCTCCAAGAACGTCGACGAGATGCTGAAGAGCGACGATCCCGCAGTGAAGCGCTTCCTCGGCGTCACGCCGGGCTTCGGCAAGGCGACCGGCGTCGACGAGAAGTGGATGTACAACGTCATCAAGCAGGTCGGTAACTACGGCGAGAGCTACGACCGCCATGTCGGACCGGCCACGCCGCTGAAGCTCGAGCGCGGCCAGAACGCGCTGTGGACCAACGGCGGCCTGATGTACGCGATCCCGTTCCGTTGAGGTCTGGAGCTTGAAAGAATTCCGTCGTCTCGACCGCAGCGCCGAAGGCGCGAAGTGGAGAGACCTTCTCTCCACCAAAAGCCGGCAAATCGCGGAGAGAAGGTCTCTCCACTCCGCTTCGCTCCGGTCGAGACGACGGCCTTCTTAGGGCTCAATCCTCGCGATCGAACCGCATCTTCTTGATGCGGCCGGTCGAGACCTCGAGCGCGGCGATCCTGCCGTCGCGGTCGCGGACCAGATGGGCAAGCTGGGTGGCCTTGATCCAGCTGCCCGGCGATTCCACCTCCACCGTGTCGGCATCGAGGCCGCGCACGATCCACGGCGCGCCGCCAGAGATCAGCGGTCCGCCGACATCCATCTTCCAGTCCTTGCCGTCGCGGCCGACTCGCCACACGGCGGCGCAGTCGGACGAAACGTAGGTGCCGGCGAGGTCGGCCGGCACCGCGGCGCGCCTGACGAGCTTGCCGAACGTCACGATGCGCCCGGCCCCCAGATCGACCTTCAGCGTGCCCTTCGGGCCGGGCTTCAGGGCGAATTCGTAGGAGCCGCGCTCCGCCACCAGCCAACCGCCGGCGCGGCGGCCCAGCGCGAAGGGCATGCCGTTCTGCGTCACGGTGGCTTCGCCGTTGCGCCACGCCAGGTCGAACAGCGACGGCTCGTCGGCATTGAACCAGGTCCCGGCGAGCGGCTTGATCTCGGCGGCGGTGATGGGCGGCAGGGCCTGCTTCATCCGCTTGTCGCCTTCCAGTGCCAGCGCCGCGATGGTGCGGGCGCGCCGCCACGGGTCGATGCTGCCCAGGTTGGCGATCACCACGACGGTGAGACCGGCTTTCGGCACGCGCAGGAATTCGGTGCGGAAGCCCGGCCACAGGCCGCCATGGCCGACCGTCTGCAGGCCCCGCAGTTCCTCGACCGCGACGCCGCGCCGGTAGTCGTTGGCATGGCCGCCGGTGAGGCCGGCAATCGCCGTTAGCTGCGCCGGGATCGTCTTTCCGAGCGTCGGCTTGTCGAAATGCCGGCTCCAGATCAGCAGGTCCTCGACCGTCGAGGTGAGGCCGCCTTCGCCGCCCTGCGGATAGGCATGCGCGGCGCGCCGGAAACCCTGCTCGCGGTCGCCGAGATAGCCGGTGGCGAGGTCCGGGATCACTGCGTCGATTTCGGCCACGAGTGACGTGTGCGCCATGCCGAGCGGCTTGAAGATGCGTTCGGCCAGCACCTCGCCCAGCTTCTTCTTCGTGAGCTTCTCGACGATCAGGCCGAGCAGCAGGAAGTTGGTGTTGCTGTAGAGGAAGCGGCTGCCGGGCGCGAAGTTGAGGTGCCGGTTGCGCGTGCAGGCGTCGAACAGATCCTCGGGCCGCGCCGGCCGGTCGAGCCCGTGTCCGCCGAGACGCAGCAATTCGAGGAAGTCGGGCAGGCCGCTCGAATTGCGCATCATCTGGTCGATCGTCACGGGCAGCGGCGGCAGCTCGGGCAGGTACTTGTGCGGCGGATCGGAGAGCTTGAGCCTGCCTTCGGCCGCCAGCATCAGGGCCGCCGTCACCGTGAACTGCTTGCTCACCGAGGCGATGCGGAAGCGCGTATCGGGCCGGATCGGCACGCCGAGCTCGACGCTCGCCAGGCCGAAGCCCTTGCAGAACTCGATTTGGCCGCCGCGCATCACGCCGACGACGGCGCCCGGCGAACCGGGCTTGGTGTAAGGGGCAAACAACGCGTTGACGCGGCGCTCGAAGACGGCGGACTCGATGGCTTTCGACATGCAGGCCAGTCAATCGAAGCGGCTCGCCCTTGTAAAGGCGAGCCGTTAGGTTTGCGCAAACCGTCGGAGGAAGCGCGCGATGGATCGTCAGTTCGTGAAGATCGAGAAGGGGCTGGGCCCGCAGGGCCGCATCGCCGTCGTGCGTTTCGACCGCGGCGACAACATCAATGCGCTGAGCCAGCAGGCGATGCGCGAGCTGCGCGACGTGCCGCGCGACTTCGAGGACGATCTCGAAACCTCGGTCGTGATCCTGACGGGCTCGGCCAAGGCTTTCTCCGCCGGTTTCGACCTCAAGGACTCCGACGGTCGCGCCCGCGACGGCCTGCCGATCGGCGAGCGCATCCATCGCCAGCGGCTTGGGCCGAAGATGTGCAAGGCGTGGCAGGACATGGAGCAGGTGACGATCGCCGCGGTCGAGGGCCACTGCATCGGCGGCGGGGCGGCACTGGTCGTTTCTCTCGACTTCCGCACCTGCGGTCGCTCGGCGCATTTCCGCATTCCCGAGATCGAGCTCGGCATGAACATGAGCTGGGGCTCGATCCCGCGCATGCTGGCGCTGATGGGCCCGGCGCGCACCAAGCAGGCGGTGATCCTGGCGTCCGACCGGATCGGCGCGGCGCAGGCGCTGGACTGGGGCCTGGTCGAGGAAGTCGTGGACGACGGCCAGGCGCTCGCCGCGTCGATGGCATTCGCCGAGCGCATCGCCCGCCAGCCGCCCATTCCGGTGCGGATGACCAAGACCACGGTCAATCGCCTCGCCCATGCGCTCGACGATCTCGGCAGCCACATGGACGCCGACCAGAACGTGCTGACCGGCCTGACCGAGGATTACAGGGAAGGCACCGCGGCCTTCCGCGAAAAACGCAAGCCGGTGTTCAAGGGAAGGTAAGGATCGTTGCTCTCAACTTTCCTCCCCCCGTCACACGACGGGGCTGTCCGGGAAATTGGCGCACGATGTGGATCAAGGCAAAATTGTCATCCCGAGCGCAGCGAGGGACCCTTGAAGGCCATGAATAAAGGTGCCACCCGGCGCGGGGGGGGGCCAGGGGCGGAAAATAACGGCG